>CAVQFM010000019.1:0-674362 GCA_963711705.1 uncultured Actinomycetes bacterium | reverse complement strand
CCTTGAGCGCGAGCAAGGTGCGTCGCTCTCGACCCGGAATGCGCCATCGCCACGCCCTAGCAGCTCTATCCTGCAGACAGAGCGGATCGCGCCACATAAGACCAGGATCAATCCGGCTGCCCGGGAAGTCGTCAGCTACCTGCTCCGGGCCTGCCGCATGAACGACCTCGTCGAACTGGCCCTGCGCATGGGTGTTGCCTGACGGGATGCCTGCCGCCGGGCTCAGGCTGATTGCCCGCGGGTGCGGCTGCGGATTCTGGTGAAGGCGTCCAGTGCGGTGTCGTCCGCGTTGGGGAGGGTGTGCAGGTACTTCTGGGTGGTCATGATCGACGCATGGCCCAGCCTCTCCTTGACTACCTGGAGGTCGGCGCGCCCGGCCAGCAGCCACGATGCATGAGCATGACGCAGGTCGTGCACGCGCGGCTTGAATCTAAGGTTGGCCGCTTCGCAGGCCGGTGCCCAGATGCTGCGGCGGAACCAGTTGCGGGAGATGTGCTCATCAATGTCGGCCACGCGCGGAGTGCGCGGGTGGCCGCTGCCTTGGGCGCGGCGCTTGGCACGGTAGGCGGCGAATGCGGCCCGGCAGTGCTCGCAGCGGCACCTGCCCGCCGTGTAGGCACTGAGGGTGGCATGCCGGTACTGGCGGCCCTTCTCGTTCGGCTCGGTCAGCCCGAGAGTGGCCGGATCGGGCACCGCGCGCAGCTGCGCCGCTGAAGGACGGCGAGCGCTGCGCGCGAACAGCAGATCACCGGGGCCCAGCCCCTCCGCACGTATATGGGCCTCGATCTTCTGCACGAGCTGCGCGCTGAGCTTCAGCCGTCGATACTCCTTGTCCTTGGGGTACTGCTTCACCGCGAAGCGCTTGCCATCCGGCTGGAACTTCGGGTTGACCTCGATCACCTTGCGGCTCACGGTCAGCCCCCGGGTCGCGAACGCAAGGTCCTTAGCGCGGAGTTCGGTCAGCTCACCCCAGCGCAGCCCGCTCTCGACCGCCGTTTCGACGAGTAGCTGGACGTCCGCGTCCGGCAGCGCTTGGTAGATGGCGTCGAACTGCTCCGGGGTGATGATCTGCCGCGGCTTGCTGGGAACCGTCGGCGTCCGCACGCCCCGGCTGGGATGGAAAGTGATCACCCGGTCTTCCTGTACCGCCGTGCTGAAGATCGAGTTGAGGATCGAGTATTTGCAGTACTGGATCGTCCACGCCGAGGCGCCTTTGGCTTGCATTTTGGTGATCCACTCGCGCACGTGCTCGGGGAGGATGTCGGCCATCCGCATGGGGCCGAACTCCGGCATGATGTGCGCCTCCAGGTAATAGGTGTACTTCTCCCTGGTGGTCGGCTCGATCACGTGATGCGGCAGCCACTTCTCCTGGACGTACCGCTGGAAGGTCTGCCGACCCCGGCGCGGGTCGGCGAGTTGGCCTTCGGCCATCCGGACCTCTGCCTTCTGCCACGCGGCGTTGGCGTCGCGCTTGCCGGCAAAAGTGCCCGCCGACTGCTTGCGCCCGCGAGCATCCCGGTACTTGGCGATGTATCTGGGCTTGCCGTCCCGTCCGGCCCGTGTCTCGACCCATCCCATGGCGCACCCTATGCATGATCGTTTGTGGGCAACTTGTGGGCAAACTCCTCGTCAGAGCCCGGCATTACCCGGAACTGCCTGGCACCAAAATAGCGCCTCTGACGTGCAGCTTAGCGGGGAAGTGCCATTACGTTCAAAACAAATATGAATGGATTATCCGCCCTCTCAAGGCGGTAGCGCCGGTTCAAATCCGGTCGGGGCTACTGAGAGAAGTAGCAGGTCACAGGCCCGGTTCCCGCTCCAGGGAAGCCGGGCCTTGATCATTTGTCATCGGTTTGTCATCGTGTCTTGGCGTCCCAGGGCAGTAGCAGCCGTCATCAGGCGGTGATCATCAACCCAGTCCGGGGCCCGGGTCGTGGACAGGGGTGAACATGAGGTGGTGATCCAGTTCCCGGAAGGGCCGGCACCTTCCCCAGCAAGAAGGATGTGGCGGCAGGCACAGCGGTTGCCCTGGTGACTCGCAGTTGGCCCACCAGCACACCGGGGAGGCCGCCGAGCATCCGCTCAGCCGGTGGCGATCGATGAAGGCCGATGCCCAGGCGAAGATGCGACCTGCGGGACCGCATCGGCCGCATGGGCGGCGAGCTTGGCGTCAAGGCCGCGGAGCACGACGCGGGGGCCGCCGGGGAAGTGGGCGTGGATGTGCTGGGCTTTGCCTGGTGGCGGTCGGGCAGGCGGTGCTGGCCGTCCTCGCCGCGGTAGACGCCCGCGCCTGGGCGGGCGGCCTGGCGGGCAGGGTGACCTGGGCCCTTGCCCGAATGTGACGTTTGGCCCTGCGCAAGGAGCGCAGCCGGGTGCCAGCATGCGAGAAAGCCCCGGGTGAACGGGGCGCCGGTGGCAGTTGCTGGGCCTGGGCCGAAAGGAAAACGGGGCCGGCCGCACGCTGGTGGGATGGCCATGGTGTTGCGGCCGCCGGGCCCGCGGGTGCCCCTTGGGTGAGTTCAGGGGGAGCGCAATGAGCATCAATCAGCAAGATCAGCAAGATCGGCGGGACCAGAGGGTGAGCGGTCCCGGGGCCTGGGCCGGCCGGTGGCAGCTGGGGGGCCCGTGGTGGGTGCCGCTGCTGACCGGGATCGCGTGGCTGATCATTTCGGTGATCGTGCTGCGGTTCAGGATGACGTCGGTCGCCACCATCGGGGTTTTGATGGGAGCGGTCTTCCTGGCCGCGATGGCGAACGAATTCCTGATCGCTGCGGTGCGGCGGCGCTGGGGGTGGGCGCATGTCCTGCTGGGCATCCTGTTCCTCGGCGGGGCGATCTGGGCCTTCGTGCATCCGTACAACGCGTTCTGGTCCCTGGCCTCGGTCATCGGGCTGCTGCTGATCCTGGAGGGGGGCTTCGTCCTTATCACCTCGATCGAGTCCCGGGTCATCAACGGCGCCTGGTGGCTCGGCATGCTCGCGGGCATCCTGGAGATCTTCGTCGGCTTCTGGGCCTCCCAGCAGGCGCTTCCCGCCCGCGGGGTGCTGCTGATCATCTGGGTCGGGCTGCTGGCCCTGTTCCGCGGCTTCACCGAGATCGTGCTCGCGTTCGAGCTCAAGGGCGCACAGCCCCGGCTGGCACCTGACCGCGGTACGGCCTGAACGTGACGCCCGGCGGGCGCGAGACACCCGGTCTCGGCGCACACCCGGATCGTGAGCAGAGCGTGGCAGCGGGCAAGGCAGCCCGCCAGCTGGCCCCGCTGGCATCCCACCGGGACTTTTCTGCCGCGGCGTCCAGGGACCCGGTGGGGCTGCTCCTGGGCCAGGCCAAATCCCGGGTGCCGGAGCTGGTGCCGGTGCGCCACGGCCGGATGCTGGTGTCGCCGTTCGCCTACTTCCGGGGTGCTGCGCTGCCGATGGCCGCCGACCTGGCCGCTACGGGGTCCTCCGGGCTGCGGGTGCAGCTGTGCGGTGATGCTCACCTGTCGAACTTCGGTGCCTTCGCCTCCCCTGAACGGCGGCTGGTCTTCGATCTCAACGACTTCGACGAGACGCTGCCCGGTCCGTTCGAGTGGGACGTCAAGCGGCTGGTAGCGAGCCTGGCCGTGGCCGGCCGCGACAACGGTCTGGGCACCAAGAAACGGCGCCGGGTTGCGCTGGCGGCCGCGGCGTCGTACCGCACCGCGATGCGGGAATTCGCCGCCATGTCGATCCTGGACGTCTGGTACGCCCACTTCGACGTCGAAGACGCCCTTGCCCGGCTCAAATCTGAGATGCCCAAGAAAGCGGTGCGCCGGGCCAAGAAGCAGATGGCGAAGGCCCGCACCCGCGACAGCACCCAGGCGCTGGCGAAACTGACGACCGTCAAGGACGGCCGGCGCCAGATCATCAGCGACCCGCCGCTGATCGTCCCGCTCGAAGAGCTGGCCGGGCACCTTAACGTCGACGCGGTCTACGGGTTCCTCCGCCGCCTCTTCACCGGGTACACGCAGACCCTGCCGGCCTACCGGCGCCGGCTGGCAGAGCGATTCACCCTGGCCGGCGTGGCCCGCAAGGTCGTCGGCGTCGGCAGCGTCGGCACCGAGACGTGGATCTTGCTGATGGAACCCGACGACGGCGTCGAGCCGCTGCTGCTGCAGGCCAAGCAGGCCCAGCGCTCGGTGCTGGCCGGCTACGCCGGCCAGAGCGAATACCGTAACCAGGGCGAGCGGGTCGTCGCGGGCGAGCATCTGATGCAAGCTGTCAGCGACATCTTCCTCGGCTGGCAGAGCGCCGCCCCTCCCGGCCGCCGCTCTGCCGACTACTACTTCCGCCAGCTGCGCGACTGGAAATACTCCGCCGACATCGAAGACATGAACGCTGCGGCGATGACCAGCTACGGCCGCATGTGCGGCTGGACTCTCGCCCGCGCCCACGCCCGCACCGGGGACCGGATCGCGATCGCCGCCTACCTTGGCGGATCAGACAAGTTCGACCAGGCCGTGGCCGGATTCGCCGAGACCTATGCCGATCAGAACGAACGCGATCACGCGGCACTGGCCGACGCCGTTGCCTCCGGGCGCGTGCAAGCGCAAGAGGGCATCTGAACCCGGCCAGGGTCGTGACCGGAACTCACAGGGCCTGCTCGTGCTCCAGATACTTCAGGGCGCCCCAGCCGAACGGGATGGGAAGCCAGAATGTCAGCAGCCGGAACAGCAGCACCGCGCTGGCCGCGACTGCGCCCGGCACGCCCGCGGCCGTGAGCCCGGCGGTCAGCGCCGCTTCCACCGCGCCGATGCCGCCGGGGGTGGGGATGATCGACCCGATGGCGCTGCCGGTCAGGTACACCAGGCCGATTTTCGCGATCGGCACCGACCGGCTGAACGCCGCCACGCAGGCGGCGAGGCAGAAGATGTAACAGAAGCTGAGCAGCAGCGTGCCACCGATGCCGCGGGCGAGCTTGCCGGGCTGCTGCGCGACCTCGAGCAGCCGCGGCAGCACCTGGCCCAGCATCGGCGACAGGCGGGCGCGCAGCATCCGCCGCCCGGCGGGGATGGCCAGCACCACGAGCGCGATGAGGACGAGGCCGGCCAGCACGAACCAGGCCCACATCGGCGGCGCCTGGATCGGTTCGCTGCCCGAGCTGCCGGCGATCGCGGCGAACACGAGGATCAGCAGGACGTGCAGGACGAACGCCACCACCTGGGCCACGCCCACGCTGGCCGCCGCGACCGCCGCGGGGATCTTCTGGCGCTGCAGGTACCTGATGTTCAGCGTGGCCCCGCCGACGGCGCCGGGGGTCACCAGCGTGACGAAGGAGCTGGCCAGCTGGGCGAGCAGGGTGCGGCGGAAGCTCAGCCGCCCGGCGACGAACCCGATCAGCGCCTCCGCGGCGCCGACGTAGGTGGCCGCCGACAGGGCCAGCGCGGCGATGGTCCAGCGCCAGTCCGCCTCACGCAGCACGCTCTGGAGGCTGGCCCGCCCCAGCTCGCCGGCCAGCAGGTAGACGGCGGCGACGCTGGCGACCAGCGTCAGCAGGGTGCGCGGCCGGATGCGTTCCAGCCGAGCCGGGGTGACCTCGCCGCCCGGCACCGCCGCCAGCAGCCGGGTGCGCAGCGCGGGCAGCACGTCGCGGCGGCGGCGCAGCGCTTTGCGGGTCGGGCGGGCCAGCGCGACCGGCTGCAGCACCGACACCACCGCCACCAGGTCGTCCGCGCTCATCTTCTCCACCGCCAGGCCGGCGGCGCGGTCCGGGCCGACGGCAAGGGCGAGCTCGGCGATGAGCTGGGCCACGTCCAGGTGGATCTGCAGGTCGCTGGCTGCCACGTCGCCATCGCCCGGGTCGAGCAGCATGGCCTGGCCGTCGCCGGTGAGCAGGATGCGATCCGCGGTCAGGCCCCGGTGCGTGACCTTGTGGGCATGCAGCCGGCCGACCGCCTCCCATATCTGGCTGAGCTCGGCGTCGCTGCAGCCGGTATCCCGCTGGGCCAGCGTCCTCCCCTCGTGGTGCTCGTAGGCCAGCACGGAGGCTTCGGGACCGACCCGGACCAGGGCGCGCAGCCGCGGCGTGGGCGCGCCCGCATCCTCGGCCGCGTAGGACAGCAGGGCCCGGCGCCCGACCGCGCGGTCCATCGACAGCGGGGCGCTGCGTGACACCTGCCCGAGCACCCGCACCCTCCGGTACAGCCGGTAGACGGCGCCGGCCGCCTGCTGGTCCCGGTCGTACACGACGGCGTCCAGCCTGCAGCCGTCTCCCCTGGTCGTGACCGCGTAGTGGCGCGATGGGTTTCCCTGGCGGGATCTGTGGCGGCGGACCCGCCGTATCGCGGTCACCGGCAGGCCAGCGGCGCCCAGCGCGCCGGCGATGTCCAGGGCGCCTGGCCGCTGCGACGCGGAGCCCGCGACGTACCTGACGGCCAGGCCGATCGCGCGGCCGGCGATCACCGTGATCAGCAGCGTCAGGACGGAGGTGTGCGACGCTCCCACGTGCACGATCGCATACCCGGCGATCGCCGCCCACAGGGCATTCCGCCAGTACGGCCGGCCGGCCAGGCCGACCATGGTCGCGTAGGCGACCAGGCCCGCCAGGTAAGGATCGAGCGCCGCGGCGTGGCTCGTGCCCGGACGGGCCATGATGATCGCGTAGTAGAGCCGGCTGGCGGCGGGCCGCGTGAGCAGGTCATTGACCACCGCGGTCACGGCGGCGGCCAGGACGCCGGTGGCCACCGCCTCGCCCAGCCGCCGGAACTGGCGCCGGACGAGCAACTGGACGGCCATGGCCACGGGCAGGATGAGCAGGGCGAACAACGCCACCGGACTGGCCACGACGACCAGCGCGTGCGGCAGCCGGTGGCTCGCGCTCACGAGGTCGGTCTGCGCGCCGGACGTGGTGGCGCTGGCCGCGACGCCGGCCACCGCCAGCGCGACGATCCCGAAACAGGACAAGACACAGCGCAGCAGGTCGACCGGCTTGCGGATGCGGCGCTCGAGCTGATCCTCGACCTCGATCTCGCCGGGCTGCGGTGCCGTCACGTCACGATCGTTTCACCCGGCCGCATAGACGCACCGCACGCGGCCCCGCCTGCGTGGATGCACCGCAGCCTGCGGCCTCGCACCAGATCGGGCCGGTACACAGGCCCGCGGGGCTGAGGCTGGCTGGACGTCTCGCCGCAGAAGGCGACCGAGTCGCTGCCCTCGTCGAAGGTGATTACGACGCGGCTGCCGTCCCGGAAGGCCGAGGAGGCCATGATCTTCGGTACCCACAGGGCCAGGAATCCGTCGGCCTCGGTCAACTCCGGCGCCGGGGCGCGGTGGCCCCGGTCAGCTTGTGTGCGATGCTGCCGCCCGTTCGTCAGCCCAGGCACGGTTGTCTATGGCATCAAGAACGGCCACCTCGGCCTGCCCGACCGCCCACCGGGCGAAGCTCCAGCGCATCGAGGGCGTCCTCCTCGGCGCCCTCGGCGTCCTCTTGCGCGCTCTTGACGTCGAGCTCATCACGCTTGCGGTCCATGCGGTCATGCAGGTCCTGCGCTCTCGTGGCGGCATCGGCCTTTATTGACTGCCACCGGTTTTGTGCCCGGTCGGCGGCCTGCCCGGCCTTTTCGCTGGCCGACTCCTGGGCAGCCATATCTGCCTTGACCTGCTGGATGCGCGTCCTGACCTGCTCGCTGGTTTCCTTGCGCGCCAGATCCATGGCAGCCTTCAGGTGGGTGACCTGCTCCTGCAGGGTGTCAACGTACTCCTGCACCCGGTCAGGCTCATGAACGTTCATTTCTTCCCCCGATCTCGTTCTCCGGCCCGGGCCCGGCTGCGCACAGCCAGCGCCAGGCCTGTCCCACCACCTCACCGTAACGACCTCAGGGCTGGCCTTGTAGGGACCTTGGGCCCGCAGCCCAGTCAGCGCGCAGCGGGCCCGGCCTGGATCATGGCGGCGGTGCGCGGCGAGCGGGCCGTTCAAGGGCGCGATTAGCGTCGACATCCGTGACCTGGTGCCGGATTGCCTGCCGTGTGAGCCAACCAGCGTGACCCGGCCCGCATCCGGGCAAAGTCCTTAGCAGGCTCCCACATGGGATGCATCTAGCTATCGCGGCGCTACCGTCCCGCCGAACGCCGCCGGGGTGGAGTCGGCTGCATACCAGGAGGGATTCCCGTGAGGATCGAGGATTACGCGCTGATCGGTGACCTGGAGACATCCGCCCTGGTCGGCCGAAATGGCTCGGTGGACTGGTTGTGCCTGCCCCGCTTCGACTCCGCATCATGCTTCACCGCGCTGCTGGGAGAGGAAAAGCATGGCCGCTGGCTGATCGCCCCCGCTGGGGAGGTCCGCAGCGTGTCGCGCCGCTACCGCGAGGGGACGCTAGTCCTGGAGACCGACTTCGAGACCGCCGACGGCACGGCGCGGGTCATCGACTTCATGCCGCCCCGTGAGGGCGGCGCCCCGCAGCTCGTGCGCATCGTGCAGGGACTGCGTGGACGAGTCCCGATGCGCATGCAGCTGATCATTCGCTTCGGGTACGGCCTGAACGTGCCCTGGGTAGAGCGCGTGCCCGACGGTCTGGTCGCCCAGGCGGGGCCCGACGCGGTGCACCTGAGCACCCCGATGGGGCTGCACGGTGAGAATCTCACCACGGTGGCGGAGTTCACCGTCCAGCAGGGCGCCAGCGAACGGTTCGTCCTCAGCTGGTTCCCGTCCTACGAGAGCCCAGGCCGCACCGAGGACGCTCATGCGGCGCTGGCCCGGACCCAGGCGTGGTGGCGGGAGTGGTCGGGCCGGTGCACCTACCGCGGTGAATACCGCGATGAGGTCCTGACCTCGCTGATCGTCCTCAAGGCTCTCACCGATCAGGTCACCGGCGGGATCGTGGCGGCGCCCACGACTTCCCTGCCAGAGGATCTCGGCGGTGAGCGCAACTGGGACTACCGCTATACCTGGCTGCGCGACTCGGTGCTGACGCTGAACGCGCTGCTGGCCGGCGGTTACACCGACGAGGCGCTGGCGTTCAGCGACGTTGTGTTCCGGGCCACCGCCGGGCAGCCCGATCAGGCGCAGATCATGTACGGCCTTGCCGGTGAGCGGCGGCTGGAGGAGTACAAGCTTGACTGGCTGCCCGGCTACGAGGGCTCCAAGCCGGTCAGGGTCGGCAACGCGGCTGCGGGCCAGTTCCAGCTCGACGTGTACGGCGAGGTCGTCGGCGTCGGCTGGGCGGTGGCGACAGCGGTGGGGCAGTTCTCCGAGCGAACCTGGCGGCAGCTTCGCGAGCTCATGGACTACCTGGAAAGCGCCTGGCAGGAACCCGACGACGGAATGTGGGAGGCCCGCGGGCCGCGGCGGCACTACACCCAGTCGAAAGTGATGGCCTGGCTCGCCTTCGACCGCGCCATCGCGCTGAGCAAGCGCTTCAAGCTGGGTGGGCCGGCGCAGCGCTGGGAGCAGGTCAGGGCTCAGATCCGCGATGAGATCCTCGAGCGGGCCTACGACCCGCAGCGCCACACCTTCACGCAATCTTATGGCTCTACAGCGCTGGACGCCGGCGTACTGACGGTCGGGCTGGTCGGCCTGCTGGAACCGACCGACGACCGTTTCACGGGTACCATCGACGCGGTCCGCCGCGAGCTGGGCCACGACGGTTTCATCTCCCGCTACTCGACCGACGCCACCGACGACGGCCTGGCGGGCAGCGAGGGCCAGTTCCTGGCCTGCTCGTTCTGGCTGGTCGAGGCGCTCGCGCTCAACGGCCGCGACGCCGAGGCGCGAGAGCTGTTCGAGCGGCTGCTCGCCCTGCGCAACGACCTCGGCCTGTACGCCGAGGAGTACGACGTCGCTCGCGGCCGGCAAGTCGGGAACTTCCCGCAGGCATTCACCCATCTCGCGCTCATCAGCGCCGCCAGGGTCCTCAGCGGCGAGCGGGTAGGGACGCGATCCACGCCGCCCGCGCCGCTGCCCCGCCTGCCGGCGCCGCCGCCTCGCAGGCCAGCCCCAGTGAGGCTGAGGTGACCTAGCAGCGTGTTCGGGCGGCAGCCTGTCAGGCTATCGTCGGGGTTCTCCTGCTCGCTAATGACACGGCGGGAGCAACAGGCGACACTCAGACGATGACCGGCGTCCCGGCACCCACCCTGTACCACCGATGGCTCGGCTGGCACGCTCCGGCCATGCGGCGGGCAATCACGGTACTCATCGCTGGGCTGATCGTCGCTGTTGTCCTCCTGCCGTTCACGACGTGGCGGGCTGGCTGTGGCCGGGGGCTGGAACGCCGCCGCGCTCGCTTTCCTCCTGGCCGTGTGGCCATTCATTGCCCGGGCCGACAGCTCACGCGCGCCGCAGTTCGCTACCCGGGAAGACCAGACCGAAGGATCCGCCAGGGTACTGCTCGTCGGGGCCAGCGTGGCCAGCCTGCTGGGGGCGGGTTACGCCCTTCACCTCGCGGGGCAGCAGAGCGGCCCGCCGCGGATGCTCCTGATCGGCGCCGCTGTGCTGACCGTCGTCCTGTCGTGGGCCGTGATCAACACCGTGTAGACGCTGCGCTACGCCGACCAGCACTTCCGGTCGAAGCCGGGCGGCATCGCGTTCGGCACCGAAGACGGCCAGCAGCATCCCGGCTACCGCGACTTCGCTTATGTCGCCTTCACCATCGGCATGACATACCAGGTGTCGGACACCGCGCTGCTCGACCCCCAGATCCGGCGCACGGTACTTACCCACGCCATCCTGTCCTATGTGTTCGGCGTGGTTATCGTTGGAGGCTCGGTCAACCTCATCTCTGGGCTGTTCCGTTAACCGGCCAGATCCCGCGGGACGCTGCCCCCGAAGGGCTGGTGACTCTCAGCTGCTGAGGGCGATGGCCAGGTAGGCGAGTGTGATGGCGAGGGCGAGCAGGGCTGGTGCCATCTCCTTCCCGCTGTCCGCTGCCCGCCGGTGGGTGATCACCGCGCCGAGGAGCAGCAGGGCCATCCCGGCCGCCGCGGCCAGGCCGAGGGGATGCCACCAGAGGCCGATCAAGACGCCCGCGGCGGCGGCGAGCTCGGCTACCCCGATGAGCCGGTACCTGGGCCAGGAGATCCCGAAACGCGCGGCGGATTGCCGCATCTTCGGGTGGCCCAGTATCTTGCCGGCCGCCGGGAGGAGATAGACCGCGGCCAGCAGCAGCGAGACAGTGACGAACACGAGAACCTCCTAGGGGGCGGCCGGGAACGGACCGGCGGGATCGGTCTGAGCTGGTGGGTGAGCCCGTGCCGGGCGCGTGCGTAGGACCGGGTCCGGGATGAGCCAGGGCAGACGGGGCAGCCGGTGCCAGCGTTCCACCGCCGCGATCACGCGGTCAGGGCGCACGATGACCGTCAGCGCCGGGTTGGCCGCCAAGACCTGCAGATCAGCAGCCTGCCGGTCGGCTACGAGGCGGATGCCGATGCGGTCGGTATCTGGGTCGGCAGCGGGTTGCCGAGGGATCGTGGTGGTGGGTGTTGTGTTGCTGATCTGCACGAGGACAAGGCCGTGCCGGTGGCAGAAGCCGGCTCAGTTCGGCGTCGGCCGGCCGCCCGGTCAGCACGGCAGACCGGCCGGCCAGGATGGCGTCCAGCCGGACCGGAGTTCCGTCACCTGTGGTGACGAGCGAGTTGCGGATAAGCCCGCCAGGCCGTAGCGCAGCGGGGACGCCGGCAAGGAGCGAACGCCGCGAGGTGTGCTGCAGGGCGCCGGTCTTCAGCCGTGGCGTCGCGGTGGCGGCCATGGCGTCGCGGAGGCGGGCGCTGCGCACGGCGGCGGCCAGGGCGACCCGGCGGACGGCGGCCGCCCGGTCCTGGCCGCCGGTCATCGCCCAGCCGACCCGGACGGCCTTCTTGATCATGGCGCGGGCGTGCGGGCGGCGCTCGGCGTCGTACGTGGCCAGCAGGTCCTCGCCGGCCTGGCCGGTGAGCACATGTGCGATCTTCCAGGCGAGGTTGTCGGCGTCGCGCAGCCCGGCTGCCAGGCCCTGGCCGATGAACGGCGGGGTGAGGTGGGCGGCGTCGCCGAGCAGGAACACACGCCCGGCCTGGAAGCGCGTGGCCAGCCGGGCACGGAAGGTGTAGCTGGCGCTGCGAATGACCTCCAGGCCCGCGAGGTCGCTGCGCCCGGTCCACGGCCGCAGCAGCCCGCCGAGGGCCTGCGGGGTGATCAGGCTTGTCTCGTCCTCGCCGTCGCGCAGCTGAAACTCCCAGCGGTACCGGTCGCCGGTGACCTGCATGAACGTGGCGGCCCGGGCCGGGTCGCAGACCTGCTCCACGCCGTCCCAGGTGTCCAGGCCGGCCGGGACCCGGATGTCGATGACCAGCCACCGTTCGGTGAACCCGAGATCGTCCATGGTGATCCCGGCCAGATCCCGGATCGTGCTGCCGGCGCCGTCGCAGCCGAGTACCAGGCGTCCGGTGAACGTGCGCACCGCGTCGTCTGGCGTCAGCCGCGCGGCCACCTGGACCGGGGCTGCGGTCAGCGGCCCGGGCGGGGCGTTAAGTTCAAAGATCTCGGCCCCACGGTGTGAGCTGATCAGCGGATGCTGCGTCACCCGGGCCAGCAGGAGCTCTTCCAGGTCGGGCTGGTGGAACATGTTGGCCTGCGGGTAGCCGTGCACGCCCGTCTGCTCCCGGCCGAATTCGGCCATCACCCGGTGCCGGGCATCCAGCAGGCGCAGCCCGCTGCACAGCCGGGACCGGGCCAGGAACCCTTCGCTGACGCCGGCCCGGTACAGGATCCGGGCCACCTCATCGTCCAGGTGCACCGCGCGGGGCAGCGGGTGGGGCTGGAGGTGCCGTTCCAGCAGGGTGACCGGGATGCCGGCGTCGGCGAGCAGCAGGGCGGCGGCCGCGCCGACCGGGCCGGCGCCGACCACGATGACGGGCTGGGCAGCGCCCGGGGGCGCCGCGGCGGCGGAGTGATGGTCCTTCATGGCGATGGTCGCTTTCTCGTTGGGCGCCGGGGACGGCCCGCGGTCGCTACGGCCGCGGTGCGGACGGCGAAGGCGAACTCGGCCAGGGCTGCCTGCACCTGTCCGGAATCGCCACCGGTCACGGTGACGACCAGCCGGCCGTTCTCGTGCTCCGCCGTGACCTTGAGGCCGGCGTCGAGGCCGGCGCTGGCCAGGGCCTCGGCGGCGGCGCGCGCCGCAGCGTCGGCGGCCAGGGCGGGCTTGTAGTACTTGCCGACCGGGGTGAGAGGAATGGCCGGGATGGGGTAGATCCGTTTCGGCCGGGCGGCGCGCTCATCGATGGCGGTACCGGCCCAGGCCAGCAGTTCCGCCTCGTCGAACTGGCCGGGGTCGGCGGGGACGACGTAGGCGACCGGCACTTCACCCGAGTGCCGGTCCGGGGAGCCGACCGCCGCGGCGGCGGTGACGGCGGAGTGGCGCAGCAGGGCTTCCTCGATCACTCGGGGGTCGATGTTGTGCCCGCCGCGGATGATGAGGTCCTTGGCCCGGCCGGTGAGGTAGACGAAACCGTCGGCGTCGACGTAACCGAGATCCCCGGTGTCCAGCCAGCCGTCCCGGACGGCGCCGCCGCGGCTGACCCGCGGGCCGCCGAGCCCGGGATCGGTGAGGTACCCGGCGAACACGGCGGGCCCGCCGATGGCCAGCACGCCGGTCTCGCCCGGGGCGCAGTCCGCCCACGACCCGTCGGCACTGATCCGGATCGGCCTTCACCTGCTGACCGGGCAGGGCCCGGCCCACGGATCTGGTCCGCTCCTCGCCAGGCCGGGTCCAGGTACTGGCGCAGGTCGCCTCGGTCAGCCCGTAACCCTCTAGCAGGCGCACCCCGGTGTGCCGGGCGAAGGCCTCGCGCACCGTTGTAGGCAGCGGGGACGCTCCCACGATGGGCATCCGCAGTGAGCCGATGTCGGCGTTCACTGGGAGCCGGGCCAGGGCGCCGTAGACGGTGGGGACGGCGGACATTGCGGCGATCTGGTAGTGCTGGATGATCTTCCAGAAGTGCTCGTACAGGGCCGGGTCGCGGTAACCGGCCGGGCCGGGCCAGAGCACGCGGGCCCCGCCGAACAGCGGCGCGATGCCGGTGACGATCAGGGCGTTGACGTGGAACAGCGGCAGCCCGCCCAGCATGGCCTCGCCAGATCCCAGGCCGCTGCTCTCGGCGATCCCCCAGCCGCAGGCCAGCTGGTTGGCGTGGGTGTGCGCGGCGATCTTCGGCGCCCCGGTGGTCCCCCCGGTATGCACAAACGCGGCCAGATCCTCCGCCGCGGGTGGGCTCGTCCCGGTGAGGCCAGCGCCCGGCTGTCCGGCGATCAGGTCATCCAGGTAAGCGGCGGGCACGCCACCACCGTCGGGCAGGCTGGGCGGGCGGCCGGTGGCACCATCAGGCCGGACCGCGAGGATGGCGTTCATCCTCGCCTCGCGGGCCACGACGACGAGCCGCTCCCAGAGCTGCGGGTCCAGCTCCGGCCCGGCCGCGACGAGGACCCGTGACCCGGTCCGGCGGATCAGCTCGGCGATCCGCTCGCCGGCCAGGGCCGGGTTGACCGGGGCGGCGATCCCAGCCGCCTGTGCGGCCAGGGTCGCAGCGAAGAACATCGAGGTATTGGGGCCGCAGAGGGTGACCGCGTCCGGCCGTCGTACCCCCAGGCTCGCCAGGCCGTTGGCGATCTGCGTCACGATGCTGGCCAGATCGGCAAAGGTCCAGGCCAGGCAGGAGGTGTAGGCGGCCGGATCCGGGATCCACTGGGTGGCAATGCCCTCCGGCCAGGTCCGTGCGGCATCCAGCAGCAGCTGGTACGTCAACTCCGGCCGCGGCAGGACCTGTGGCGTGGTGGTCATGGCGTCTTCCCGACAACGGTGTTGCGCTGGGTGCCCAGGTCGAGCTCCCCGTCAGCGGTGGCGATGGTGGCGGTGATCAGGTCACCGTCTTGCAGGTAGCGTCGGTTGGCTGCTTGCCGGCGGAAGAACAGCCGCCACTTGGTGGCAGGCGGCAGCAGGCCGGCCAGCTTCTCCATCGCCTTGGCGGGTGCCTTGAGGGCGGTGCCGCCGGGCGTGCCGGTGAGCAGCAGATCCCCGGGGGTCAGCGGCTGGAACCGGGACAGCAGGCTCAGCGCTCGGGCGGGCCGGACGATCATGTCGGCGGCGGTGGCGTCCTGCCGCACCTCGCCGTTGACCGACAAGGTGAGCCGCAGTGAGGTCAGGCGGGCCAGGTCGGCGGCGTCGACCAGGGTCAGCCACGGGCCGGCCGGGGTGAACGTGGGGTAGGACTTGGCCTCGTAGAACTGGGTCTTGGTGAGCTGGATCTGCCGGGCGCTGACGTCGTTGGCGACCACCAGGGCGGCCACGTAATCGGCCAGGGTGGCTTCGGTCACCGTGGTGCCGACCGGGAGGTCGGCACCGATGACCAGGCCCAGCTCTACTTCGTAGTCGAGGAACGAGACGCCGTCCGGGCGGATGATGTCCCCGGTCGGGCCGGTCAGGGAGTGGGAGGTCTTGCGGAAGAACGCCGGCGGCACCGTATCCGGGTTCATGCCCGAGTCGATCGCGTGGGAGCGGTAGTTCACCGCCTGCGCCACGATCCGGGCGGGCGCAGTCACCGGGCTGAGCAGGTCCAGGGACCCGGCCGGGATCGCCTCGTGGGGGTCGGCGGCCGCTGCCAGCCGCGCCGTTTCGACCGCGGTATCCAGGGCGGCCCGGCTGGCCAGCAGGGCGGCGGTGGTCGGCGCGGTGAGGCCGAGCGGGATCAGGCCGGCTGGGGTGACCAGCCACCAGCCGTCGGCGGTGCGGCCCAGGCGGGCGCTCATGAGCTCATCGCCTTGACCAGGCCGCGCAGGGCGGCGAGGTCGATCTCGTTGCCCTTCTCGCGCAGCGCCTTTACCGCGGCCAGCAAGGTGGCGGGGTCGTGGGCGCCGGTGAACTCGGCGGTCGCCCGCGGGCCCCACTGGGCCAGCCCGCTGGCCGACAGGGCGGCCCAGCCTGGCGGCACGGAAGAGTCGAACACGTCCCCGTCGGCGTAGTGCTCGAACATGAGCCGGTCGGTGTCACGCCAGTAGTCGAAGATCTGGCTGCCCTGGATGTGCCGGCCGATGCCCCAGGCGTGCCGGTAGCCCCGCTCGCGCAGGTACTCGCCGCTCGCAGCGACCTCGTCCAGGTCGGTGAGCTGGTAGGCCGAGTGCACGTAGCCGGTGTGCGGCCCCAGCAGCATGGCCAGGGTGTGGTGGTCGGTCGGCACGGCGCCCTGATCGCAGCGGATGAACGCCATCACCGGGCCGCGCTCGCGCTGCCCGTCCAGGTACAGGAAGTCGCTGACGATCAGCCCGAGCATCTCCAGGTACCAGTCCAGCGCGGCGCTGAACCGGGTGGTGCCGAGCACCACGTGCCCCAGCCGCTCGATCTCCGCGGGCCGCTGGGCCGGCCGCTGCGTGGCGTTGACCCGCGTCGGCTGCGGCCCGAAGTTCAGCGGGAGCGGGGCCCGCCCAGACAGCGCCGGCAGGTCGGGGACGCCGTGCACGACCCGCACCGGGATCCCGCTCGGGTCGCGCAGGGCGACGGCGTGCCCGCCCCAGTGCGCGGTGACCGTCCCGCCGGTGCCGCGGGCCAGCCGGTCCAGGTCATCCCGGGCCGCGGCCTGGAAGGCGGCCCCGGTGAACCGGGGCCGCGGACCGCGGTGCACAGCCAGGCAGGGCGTGCCCGCCTGGCGGCCGCGCAGCACCAGCAGGTCGGGCATCCGGTCGGCCACGGTGAAGCCGAAGTCGGCCAGGAACCGCTCGGCCGCCTCCAGGTCCGGCTTCTCGAACTCCAGCCACGCCAGCCCCGCCACCTTGATCAGCGGATTGCGCGACCGCCCCGGGAGCTCTCCCGGCAGCACCCCAGCCTCGCTATGCAGCGAACGATGCGGATCCCCGGCCTCGGCCGCGCGGCCCGAGGCCTCCGTCCGGCTGTCCTGTGCCATCACTGCTGACTCCTTCGCCTGTCATTCTGTCATGACTCATCAGTTATGAAACATATAATCAGTTATGATTCTACGTTTGTCAAGAAGTGGTGACGAGATCGGATACCCGCTGGGCAGCGGTTCGTTTGGCGCGGCCACCCGCGCTCAGCGGCCCGGGCCGGGCGGCGGCCTAGCCCTAGTGGCCACCCGGCCCGGGCGCGCTGATGGTGTTCGCTCGAGGGTGCCAGTTACGTAGGAAGGTGCTCCTGCCGGTCAGCCGGTGACCTGGAGTTCGTCGCGAACCTCAACGACCCCATAAGCCATCCACGCGGCTCCGAGCACTGCGTCGTGTTCGGCCCACGTGCGGACATGGCCGGTCAGCGTGATGGCGTTGTCCTTGGTCTCCGCTTTGACGTCGCTGCCGTCCGGGACCAGCGCCGAGCGGTCCAGCGCCTCCTGCACGTGCAAGTTGACGTCCACCGGATCGAGGCCGTAGCTGATCACGATCTCGTTCCAGACGTTGCGGACGCCGGTCAGCCCGGCCACCGCCTCCGCGGCGGCGGCCCGCTCCGTGCCGTAGGACACGGTGCCGGTCAGGGTGACGTTGCCGTCCTCGACGATCGCCTCCACGCTGTCCGGCACGGTGACGTTCGCGGCGAGCGCGTTGTTCGCCGCGGTGGTCAGCTTCACGTCATCGCGGTAGTTGCTGTCCGGCAGCGCCACCTCCAGGTTATTGTCCACGGTGGTTACCCCGGCGACCCGCCGCGCGGCGGCCGACGCCTGCAGGTATTGCGGGAAGCTCGGCACCGTGCCGGTGAGGTTTATGTGTCCGCCGATAGTCACGACTCTGATATCCGAGGAGTTGACCCGCGGGTCGAAGCTCAGCTCCTTTTCGACGGCCGTGCGGACGTCCTTGGTCTTGTTCACTGCGTGATCCTTTCCCTGGGCGGCTCTTCCCTGGGCATCCTGCCGGGGCAGGCGGCCCGATCGAATCCATGGATTGCCTAGCCTTACGGGCACTCCGTGGGCCACGTAGCAGCTGGTGGCTGTCCGGGACCGACACCATGGCCAGCAGGTGTTCACCTTCCCCGGCAGGGCTCTTGACCGCGGGATTAACGCAGGCTCTCGGCCTGCGCATGGCTGAGAAGACTGCCGCTGTCACCGCCCAGGCGTACGCGCCGGGCCGGACTAGGTGATTCATGGATGCGATGCGAACCGACCCATCCATAGCGTGTCGTGATGGCATGGCCCGTCCTCCAAGCCGGGCGGAGGCGATAGGCAAAGGAGGTACCGATGACCGATGAACAGCTGCAGGCGGACGTGGTCGCCGAGCTCGCCTGGGACCCGAAGGTCGGCAGCGAGGCGATTGCCGTATCTGCGGACGCTGGCACCGTCACACTGCGCGGCACCGTGGACAGTTTCCGTGCGAAGCGCGAGGCGGGAAAGGCCGCCAGCCGGGTGTATGGGGTCATCGGAGTCCACAACGAGCTGGACGTACGGCTGCTGATCGACAGCAAGCGCGACGACGCGGAGCTACGCGGCGACGTTCTTCAGGCGCTGATGCTGGACAGCCTGATCCCGACGACCGTCGAGGCCAGGGCGCGGAACGGCTCCGTCACCCTGAACGGAACGGCGGATTGGCAATATCAGCGCGACGAAGCCGAGTTCCTTGCGGCCAGCGTCCCGGGCGTCCACGCGCTCCACAACGACATCAGGCTGACGTCCGCGCCGGGCCCAGGCGGCGTCAAGAAGGCCATAAGTGAGGCATTCCGGCGCAACGCCAAGCTCGACGGGGACCGCCTTTCCGTCGATACCACGTCCTCCGGAGGGGTGGCCCTTGTGGGCACGGTGAGCTCGTGGGCCGAGCACGACGAGGCCGTGGCCACCGCCTGGTCTGCCCCGGGGGTCACCGAGGTCGATGACCAGATCCTGGTGGCGTATTAAGACGGGCACGAGGCAGACGGCCGCGTCCCACGCTCGCCTTCCCGCCAGCCGCTGGAACCTTCGACGTCACTCTTGACATGAATCATCAGTTTTGTGATACTCGATCAAAAGTTAATAGCTGCCGTGACGCCGGCGGTCCGACGCCTTGGGACCTTCAGACGCGGCTGCCGGCCTCGGATGCCGGGCAGGCGCAGTCGTTAACGCGCTGGGGTCCAGGGCCCAGGCAAGCACCCGCTGTTGTCTAGAGCAGCTGAGCTAGCGAAAGGAACGCTGTCATGTTCAAGTCACTCAGTACGTCCCTGATCGTGCGTGGCGTGCTCGCCGTCGCCGTCGGGATCATTGCGCTGGCCTGGCCGCAGGTCACGGTCCTGGCGCTGGTCATCCTGTTCGCGGTGTACGCGTTCATCGCGGCCGGGCTGGAGGCCATGCGGGCATTCAGCAGCCGCACCGCCGGGCCGGTGTTCGGGCATCTGCTGCTCGGGCTGGTGGACCTGGGGGCCGGCGTGATCGCTCTGGCCTGGCCGGGGCCCACCGCGCTCGTCCTGGTGCTGATCGTCGCCAGTTGGGCGGTCGTCGCCGGCGGGTTCGAGATCGTCGCCGCTTTCCGCCGCGGCGAGCCGGCCGGGACGCGAGCCCTGTTCATCCTGGGCGGCCTGATCTCCATTGCGTTCGGCGTCGTGCTGATCGCCCGCCCCGGCGTCGGCGCAGTCACCCTCGCGCTGCTGTTCGGCCTGTTCAACCTGATCTACGGCGTCTGGGCGCTCGCACAGGGCATCGAGCTGCGCCACACCCACCACACCCTGGAAAGCGCCGTGCGAGAGCCGCACGCGGCCTGAACCAAGCCTGGCCACCGGCCAGGTTCGCCGTCCGGTAGTTCTCCAGCACGATGCTGCTGGAGAACTACTGTCTGCTAGGCCACCGCAGTGTCGCCAACTACGTCGCATTGCGCCGGCAGGAACGACCATCATCAGCGGTCGGCGGGCAGTGCGGCCACGTTCCGCCCCGGCCAGGTGTTCTCGATGAGGAACCTGGCCATCCGATGAGGAGGATCTTCATCAGGTACAATCAGGTTTGGCATGAGATATCAGAGATGATGACATGCAGTAGAGGTGCATACTGGGCTCGCTCGGCGAGCATCGGCCGCGCTGGCTGTCACCAGGGAACCTGGCTGCTAGCGGGTTACGTGGAACGGTGGGAGGAGCGGTGATGGCAGAGACGGTATCGGCAGTGACCAACCCGAAGGCGTCGCGGCTGGACCGGCGTAAGGCCCGCACTCGGCAGGCCCTCATCGACGCTGCGGTGCGGCTGATCGCCGATGGCCGCGGGGACCGGGCGAGCATCCAGGAGATCACCGAGACAGCCGATATCGGCTTCGGATCGTTCTATAACCACTTCGACAGCAAAGAGCAGTTGTTCCAGACCGCCTCCGAAGAGGCGCTGGAACGCTGGGGGCAGATGATCGACCGTGCCGTCGCCGGCATCAGCGACCCGGCGGAGCTGTTCGCCGTGGGGATAAGGATCTCGGGGCGGCTCGGCTGGACCCATCCTGACATCGCCGGGTTCCTCACTGGCGCCGGCCTGGACGCCCTGGACGTCCCGGGCGGACTGGCACCGCGCGCCCTGCGTGATATCCAGGCTGGGCAGGCTGCGGGCCGGTTCACTGTTGCGGATGCTGAGATCGCGCTCAGTGCCGTGGCCGGTGGCCTGCTCGGGCTGTTGCGGATGCGCCAGCGGCACCCCGAGCGCGTCGACAAGGAGGCCTCCGTCGACCAGCTTGCCGAGGCCCTGCTGCGCCTGCTCGGGGTCCCCGCACCCGAAGCCGCCCGCCTCGCCGTCCTGCCCCTCCCCCCCACTGACGCCTGGTAGTTGGGGCGATGAATCCCGCCAAGCGACAGCTGTCGCGTTATGGCTGGCAGCCCGCAGAGCCGCCGCGCAGGCCGGTGTTGTTCGTCAACCCCCGGTCGGGCGGCGGCAAGGCCGCCCACGGCGGGATTGCCGACCGGGCGCGGGCGAGCGGGATCGAGGTTGTCATCCTCACCCCGGGCCAGGACCTGGCGGCGCTGGCCCGTGAGGCCATTGCAGCCGGCGCGGACGCGGTCGGGATGGCCGGGGGCGACGGGTCGCTGGCGGTCGTGGCCGCAGCGGCGGCCGCGCACGGCATTCCATTTGTGTGCATTCCGGCTGGGACGCGCAACCACTTCGCGCTCGACGTGGGCGTGGACCGGCACGATGTGACCGGCGCTCTGGATGCGTTCACCGACGGGGTCGAACGCCGGATCGACCTGGCAGAGGTGAATGGCCGCACATTCCTCAACAACGTCTCACTCGGGATCTACGGTGACGCGGTCCGCAGCCCGTCCTATCGCGATGCCAAAGTACGCACGCTCCTGGAGACCACGGCTGAGGTGATGGGCCCGAGCGCGGAGGCGCCCGCGCTGAGCCTGGTGGACGACCTGGAGCGCGAGCATCGCCATCCCGCTGTCGTGCTCGTGTCCAACAACCCCTACGCGGTCGACCGCCCGTTGTTCCGCGGCACCCGCCCGACGCTCAGCGGAGGCCACCTCGGGATCATCGTCCTCGACGCACCCGCCGATGGTCGGTTCACGCCCGGGCGAGCCTGGACCGCGCCACAGCTGGAGGTCAGCGTCCCGGCAACAGTGCACGCCGGTGTCGATGGGGAGGCGGTGGACCTCAGCCCGCCGCTGCGGTTCGCTATCCTGCCCGCCGCGCTGCGGGTCCGGATCTCCCCGCGCCACCCTGGTGCTTCGCCATCAGCACGTCCTCCCCTCCCCGGATACCCACCCCGGCGAGCGGCAACCTCATGAGGGTGAAGGGACGGCGTAGGTGACAAGACCTGATCCGTCCTGCCGGGCCAGGGCGCGGACAAGCTGGGCACGGTTGGTGATGTCCAGCTTGCGGAACACCTTCACCAGGTGATACTCGACCGTGTGCGTGCTGAGGAAGAGCTGGGCGGCTATCTCCTTGTTCGGGGCGCCTTCGCTGGCCAGCCGTGCGATCTGGGCCTCTTGCGCGGTGAGCACGTCGTGGGAGCCCAGGGTTCGCTTGTGCACACGTTCGCCGGTGGCGCGCAGTTCGGACCTGGCCCGGTCGGCGAACGCGTCCATGCCCATCGCGTCGAACATGCCGAAGGCGGTGCGGAGCTGTTCGCGGCCGTCACGGCGGCGGCGCTGGCAGCGTAGCCACTCGCCGTAGAGTAGCTGCGTCCGGGCCAGCTGCGGAGTGACCCGGCAGCGCTGCAGGTGTTCGATGGCCAGCAGGTACTCGGGCTCGGCGCGGTCGTCCGCGGCAAGCAGGGCGCGGCAGCGGGCTAGCTCACCGAGGGCGTAGTCAGTCCCGCTGGCCCGCACGCGGGACGAGAATGCTTGCAGTACCTGGCCCGCGGCCTCCCGGTCTCCGCAGCGGACCGCCGCCTCGACCAAGTCCACTTCGGAACCCCTGGTCGCTACCGGCTCGTCCGCGAAGGCCCCCAGCCCGTGGCGAAGCGCTGGCTCGTAGTTGCCCAGGCTGAGTTCCAGCACGGCCAGCGCGCTGTGAACCACGCGCATCGTGAGCGCGTCGCCCTTGTCGGCGCAGCCGCGCAGGACCTAGGCGCCGAGCGCACGTGCCGCTGCTTCCGCCCGCGCCAGGCGAGAACCTGCAGTTCGGCGTCGGCGAGGGCGTTGAGCTGCACACGGTCACCAGTCGCCACGCCCAGCGTCCGTCCTTCCGTCACGGCGGCCTCAGCGTCCTCGAGGCGGCCTTCGGCCACGTCGTCGAACGCGCGGAACGTGAGGGCCAGCAGCAGGGTCGTGACCACCCCCCGCTCGCGCGCCTGCGCCACCCACCGGCGATTGAGATCGTGCCAGGCCACGTCGTCATAGAGCGCCAAGGCAGCGAAGCAGACGACCATGAAGATCGCTAGGACGTCATCCGGGATCGGCTGGTCACCGGTTAGCGAGCCGATGGCCCGGCGAAGGAGCCGGACGCCGGCCTCGTCCCGTGGAGTAACCGTTCAGCTTGAGCGTCAGGGCCAGCGGCGCCTTGGTGTTCGAGGTCAGCGAACTCTGGCCGGGCGCCGAGGTAGCGGTCTCGGTGATGCTCCCCATGGCCACCGAATGATGGTTGCGGCCCGTCAGCAGCGCCTTGCGGACGGCGCGCACAACGCCGTCGAGTGGAGCCGGGTGTACTTCAGCCCGCCGGCGGCCAGCTTCTCTGCGGTGGGCGTGCGGCACGGGCCGCCGAACGCGCTCGATGCCCCGAACCCCACGTCATCGAGCAAGATAACCAGGACGTTAGGTGCCCCCTCGGGCGGCCGCAGCGGCTCGATCGGCGGGAACTTGGTATCCGGATCTCTGGCGTCATAGGTCACCAGGCCAAAGCTGGGCTGGTCAGGGATCGGCAACACGCCGCTGTACCTCGCGAGCCATCTCCTGGGTGCTTCCGGCTTCATTCCCCCCGCTCTCCGCAGGTCACGTAGAGGTCATGTAATGCTCAAGTCGCCCAGTGATCCCAGCACATAGTTGACTCCTCCCACCGGCATCACCCGTCCCGGGTGAGGACTCCTCTTGTGTCCCGGAGCCGCCGTCCTAGGCCCGGGTGAACGTGAGTGCCTGGTGGCGCAGTTGTGTCCAGTCCAGGGGTGGGCGAGGGTCGGGGACGCCGGGCCGGTCCCGCGGAACGCGTACCCGCAGTGCTAGCGGGTGGATGGTGCAGCGCACGGGGGTGGGCATGAGTACTGATTCGCCGTCGATGCCGACGGGGATCTGCGGCTGGTCGGCGTCGATGATGATCTCACGGGCGGTGAGCAGGGTGACGTTGCGTGAACGCTGGGCCCGGCGCAGCAGTCCGGCCGCCTGGGCTGCGCTTTCGATCTTCACGCCGACGACGCCGAGCACGCCCTGGTCGAGCCGGGTGCGGCGGCCCAGGCCGGCAATGTCGCCGGTCTGGTAGGGGTTGTTGCTGACCAGCACGGCTTGCGGCCCGTCGAGGATGACCTGCCCACCGGCCCGGACCACCAGGTGCGCTCCCTGGTGGCCGGTCAGCAGGTCAGGGAGCAGGGCCAGCGCGGTGCCGGATTTGTCGTCGCGGTAGGCGGGGCTCTGCACGACCTGGGCGTAGGCGCCGAAAGAGGCGTTGTTGACGAACGTGCGGCCGCCGATCAGCCCCAGGTCGATGCGCAGCTCCACGCCGTCGGTGAGCGCATCCAGGCAGCTGGCCGGGTCGTCGCGGTCCAGCCCGAGATCGAGGGCGAAGTGATTGCGGGTGCCCGCCGAGATCACCATCAGCGGGACGTCGCGGCTGGCGGCGATGCCCGCGACCAGAGCCTGGGTGCCGTCGCCGCCGGCCACCCCGAGCAGGTCGGCGCCGTCGTTGACGGCCTGGCGTGCCATGGCCGCCACGTCCACCACCCCGGGGCCCTCCAGCAGGGCCACCCGGGCGCCCAGCCCGGCGGCCTTGCCGTCGAGCCCGAACTTCCCGACCTTCCCCCCGCCCGACCTGGGGTTCATGATCACAAACGGTTGCCGCGGCGGCGGCGCCACGGTCTCGCGCGGTTTGGCCGGCCGCGGGCCACCGGCCAGCGCCGCTCGCCCAGCGGCCACTGCCGCCACCGCCAGCACCGCGGCCAGCACGATCTCCCACAACAGCCCGGCCACGATGTACACCACAATCACGGCCACTGGCGCGGCGACCAGGACCACCGCCGCCAGCCAGCGCACCACGCCGCGGTGAGCCAGGAACCACCACGCCGCCGCGCAGATGACGGCCAGCCCGGCCAGGCCCACCAGCAGCGCGGTCACACTCTTCAGCGCACCAGACACCACCAGCACCACCACCGCGGCCAGCGCGGCCGCCAACGCCAGCCGGGCCAGCCAGCGCTGGCTGCGGGTGACACGGGCCGGTGTCCCAGGGTCGGCACCCACTCCGCCCGGCGGGCCACCGCCCGGCGCGGGCACGCGGTCGGCCTTGTGCGCCATATGTGTCCTCCCCCCTCGCTTGACTGTCTAGAACGGTTCCGGGATGTGCCGCAATGGCAGGTCTGGCTCGACGTAGCCGCCCGGCCGTTGCCGTTTGGGCAGCGTGATGTCGCGGTGGGCGAGTGGTTTGTAGGGGACCTGGCTGAGCAGGTGGGTGATGATGTTGAGCCTGGCCGCGCCTTTTGTTGTCGGTGTGCGCGATGTACCAGGGGCCCCAGGCGGTGTCGGTGGCGGCGAACATGGCGTCGCGGGCCCGGGAGTAGTCATACCAGCGGCGGTAGGACTTCAGGTCCATGTCGGAGAGCTTCCAGATCTTCCGCGGGTCGTTGATCCGGCTCTCCAGCCGCCGGGTCTGCTCACCCGCGCTGACCTCCAGCCAGTACTTCAGCAGCAGTATCCCGTCCTCGGTCATGGCCTTCTCGACGCCGGGCACCAGGCCCAGGAACCGCTCGGTGTCCGCGGGCGTGCAAAACCCCATCACCGGCTCGACCCCGGCCCGGTTGTACCAGCTGCGGTCAAAGATCACCACCTCGCCGGCCGCGGGGAAGTGCGGCAGATACCGCTGGATGTACATCTGGGACTTCTCACGTTCGGTCGGCGCGGGCAGCGCCACGACCCGGAACACCCGCGGGCTGACCCGCTCGGTGATCCGCTTGATCGTGCCCCCCTTCCCAGCGGTGTCCCGGCCCTCGAACACGACGCAAATCTTCGCCCCCGAGGACTTGACCCACTCCTGCATGGCCACCAGCTCACCGTGCAGGACCCGCATCTCCCGCTCGTACTCCTTGCGCTTCATCTTCGGCAGCGGCCCTGCTTCAGCCTCCGCCCGCGACGCGCGGGCCTCCGGGCCGCGGTCCTTCTGCGCCTTCTTCTTCTTGGCCACGTCGATTACCTCCGGCGAGTGTGACGCGCACCACTGGAGCAGCCGCGGGGAGTCCTTCGGCCAGGATCGCCTGCTCCGGCACGGGGGCCCTCACCCGGGCCGGGTGATGTGCCGGTCTGTCAGGGCGGGCGGAATTGGACTGACGCAAAATAACCGGGGCCTGGGGGTGTCCATGTTCCAGTGGGTGCCCGGGCTGCAGGTCATTTCGTCCTACCGCCGCCGGTGGCTGGTCAAGGACGTCATTGCCGGGGTTGTGCTCACGACTCTGCTGGTCCCGCAGGGCATGGCGTACGCGGAACTGGCCGGTCTGCCGCCGATCACCGGTTTGTACACGTCCATCTTGTGCCTGCTCGGGTATGCGGTGTTCGGCCCGTCGCGGATCCTGGTGCTGGGCCCGGATTCCTCGCTGGGACCGATGATCGCGGCGACGATCCTGCCGCTGATGGCGGCCAACGGCGACGCCAAGCGCGCGGTCGCGCTCGCATCGATCCTCGCGATCATGGTCGCGGCGATCATGATCCTGGCCGCCGTGGCCAAGCTCGGCTTCATCGCCGACCTGATCTCCAAGCCGACGATGATCGGGTACCTGAACGGCCTGGCGCTGACCATCCTGATCGGGCAGCTGCCGAAGCTGTTCGGGTTCAAGGTCAGCGCTGATGACCTGATCGGTGAGATCACCGGGTTCGCCAAAGGACTGGCGAACGGCGAAGCCGTTCCGGCCGCGGCCGCGGTCGGGCTCGCGGGCATCGTGGTGATCCTGGTCCTGCAGCGCTGGCTGCCGAAAGTCCCGGCCGTGCTGATAGCGGTCGTTCTCGCGATCGCGGCGACCACGATCTTCAGCCTGGCTGACCACGGTGTCAGCCTGGTCGGGGTGCTCCCCAAGGGGTTCCCGCCACTCACGATTCCGTCTGTCCGGCTGTCCGACCTCGGGCCACTGTTCGCTGGCGCACTGGGCATCGCCCTGGTCTCCCTGGCCGACACGATCTCCACCGCGTCAGCGTTCGCGGCCCGCAGCGGGCAGGAGGTGCATGGTAACGGCGAGATGATCGGTATCGGCGCGGCGAACCTGGCCGCCGGCCTGTTCCAGGGGTTCCCGGTCAGCACCAGCGGGTCGCGGACGGCCGTGGCGGAACGGTCCGGTGCGAAAACGCAGCTGACCGGGGTCACCGGGGCGGCCCTGATCATCCTGATGATCGTGCTGGTCCCGGGACTGTTCCGCAACCTGCCCCAGCCGGCCCTGGCCGCGGTGGTGATCACCGCAGCACTGTCGCTGGCCGACATACCCGCCACAGTGCGGCTGTGGCGGCAGCGCAAAGCCGAGTTCCTGCTCTCGATCGCCGCGTTCCTCGGCGTCGCCCTGCTCGGCGTGCTGCCCGGGATCGCGATCGCGGTCGCGTTGTCCATCCTCAACGTTTTCCGGCGGGCCTGGTGGCCCTATGCCACGGTGCTCGGGCGCGTGGCCGGGGTCGAGGGCTACCACGACGTCCACTCCTACCCCGATGCCGAGCACCTGCCCGGCCTGGTGATCTACCGGTTCGACGGCCCGCTGTTCTTCGCCAACGCCACCACGTTCCGCGACGAGATCAGGCGGCTGGCCAATGCTGACCCGAAACCCACCTGGATTCTCATCGCGGCGGAGCCAGTGACTGACGTGGACACCACCGCCTCCGACGTGCTCGAGGACCTCGACGAGACGCTGAACGCCGAGGGCATCAGCCTGGTCTTCGCCGAGCTCAAGGACCCGGTACGGCACAAGATCGAACGCTACGGGCTGACCCGCACGATCGACCCGCAGCACTTCTTCCCGACGATCGCCGCCGCTATCGCGGCTTTCCGTGACGAAACCGGCGCCCAGTGGACCGCGGCCGGCCCGCCCGGCGACGGGCAGGCGGCCCCAGGCCAGCTGGCCGATACTGGCCCGCCACCTGGCACTCCCGCCGCGCCGCCCCGGTGAGCACCAGGACCCGAGGCAGGACTCGATGAGCGCTTCCGATCTGGCGATTGTGGCGGCGGTCGTCTTCGCGTGGGGGACGCTGTCCGCGCGGCTGGAGCGGTTCGACGTGACCGCGCCGATCATCTTCGTGCTCGCTGGCCTGGTGCTGACCCACGGCCCGCTGGCAGTGCTGGGATACGCGCCTTCCCCTGAGCTGGTGAAGGCGCTGGCCGAAATCACCCTGGTCCTGGTCCTGTTCTCCGACGCGTCCCGGGTCAGGTTGCGGGACCTGCGCTCCGACATGGGCCTGTGCGTCCGGCTGCTGGGGATCGGGCTGCCCCTGACTATCGGCTTGGGGATCCTGCTGGCGCTTGCGCTCTTCCACGGCATGAGTATCTGGCTCGCCCTGCTGGTCGGCGCGGCCCTGGCACCGACAGACGCGGCCCTGGGTGCGGGCGTGATGGTGAACCCGGCGGTCCCGGCCAGGATCCGCCGGCTGCTCAACGTCGAGAGCGGGCTCAACGACGGGATCGCCACGCCAGTCGTCGTGGTCGCCATAGCTGGAGCCGCGACCGCCGAGCACGCGGCCAGCGTCGGTGCAGGCGCGGCCGCGGCGGAACTCGCGCTGGGCGTGCTCGTCGGCGTGTGTACTGGCGGTGCGGGCGGCTATGTCGTGCATGTGGCGCGCCGCCGTGGGTGGGTCGAAGCCGGTTTCGCTGGCTCCGCGGTGCTGGCCCTGGCGGTCTGCGCCTACGCGTGCGCTCTGGCGCTGCACGGAAATGGCTTCATCGCCGCGTTCACCGGCGGCCTGGCCTACGGCGCCACCAGCGGGAAGCGCGGTGAGCCGCTGGTGCCGTACGTCGAGGAGACGGGTGCCCTGGTGTCGCTGCTGGTCTGGCTGGCGTTCGGCGCTATCGCGGTCGTGCCGGCGTTCGAGGGCCTGACGTGGCAGCGGGTGCTGTACGCGGCGCTCAGCCTGACCCTGATCCGGATGGTGCCAGTGGCGCTGGCGCTGGCGGGCCGACGGCTCGGCCGTGCGGCCGTTGCCTTCGTGGGCTGGTTTGGCCCCCGCGGCCTGGCGTCCGTGGTATTTGCCTTGCTGGCGCTCGAGGATCTAGGCCAGCCCGCCGAGCCGGCGGTTTCAGTGATCGCTTTCACGGTCTTGCTCAGCGTGGTCGCGCATGGCCTGACCGCCAATCCGCTCGCACAACGCTACGGGCCGCGTCTGGCCATCCCGGCAGGCGGGCCTGATGACACCGAAGTGCCGCCGCTGCCTGCGCGCCGGCTCATCCGCCGTGCCTCTTGACCAGGAGGTGCAGCATTCCACTCGCTGCCTGGTCCACCACGGGGCTCGCTGCTGCTGTCAGGCTGGCGAGGGCTGCCTGCTGACGTCTTCGGCGCCAGGCCCCGGGCCCCGCGGTTAACACGGCGCGCTGCCATCCCAGTACCTGCTGTTCCCGGGCGGATGGTTCGTGATCGCATCAGGCGGCGGGGCCTCCCCCTATTCCCGCGCCAGCATCGCCTGGGCCTCGCGCTCGAGGTTGAGGTAGGGGTCGCCGCTGACGTTGACCGCGACCCGCTTGATCGTGCCGCCAGTGAAAGCGTGTGGGTGATCACCTGGGTAGTCGTCCGTCACCGGTTCACCGCTGTCGCGGCCGATGCACAGGCCCTCGCCCGCGAGCGAGAACAGCCCGGGCTGGGTTCTGATCCGGCCTTCGCCGACCTTCTTGTCCCCGTGGTACAGAGAGAGGATTCCGGTGGAAACACCGGGCGGATCCTCTCCGTCCTTGGCAAAGGAGGCCGAAAGGATCAGGTTCTCCCCGGCCGGGACGTCCTGGTCGCCGTCGATCTTCTGCTCGCCCATGCCGACGAAGTTGTAGACGTAAGTGCAGCCGGCTGTCCTTGATGTAGAGCGCGTGCCCGCCGAACCGCGACCCGTGCGCGAACAGGACGCCCTGCGCACCGGGCGCAGGAATATCGACCTGGGCGCCGATCGTGTACGAACGGTTACGGACGTTCACCGCCTGCGCTTCGGGCACCTCCGCGGTACCGGGGAAGTAGATATACCGGTCACGCGAGGAGGCCAGCTGCGGCCTCGGCGTCGTGATGATCTCCACTGCTGACCGGTCGTCGAGCGGGAACGCTGCGTTGTTGCCGGCCTCGGCGAACCACAGGTTGACCAGCTCACGGAGCTTGCCCGGCTGCTCAGCAGCGAGGTTGTGCAGCTCCGCACGGTCAGTATCGGTGTGATACAGCTCCCAGGTGTCGTCGTTGAAGTCGCTCCACCCACTGAGGGTCGGATGGGTGGTGATGGCTTTCCAGCCGTCGTGCCAGATCCCGCGCGAGCCAAGCATCGAGTAGAACTGGGTCTTGCGGGCCGAGGGTGCCGAGGCCATCTCAGCGGTGTAGCGCATGCTCACCCCGTCGAACCGGCTCTGCACATGTCCCTTGATCGTCTCGGGTGGCTCAACGCCCAGGGTGTCCAGGATGGTCGGCACGATATCGATCGCGTGGTGGTACTGGTGGCGCAACTCGCCGTTGCCCGCCGAGCCTGCCCCCGTCGCCGTGGGCCAGGAGATGATGCACGGGTCCGCGGTGCCGCCGTTGAACTCATACCGCTTCCACATCTTGAACGGCGTGTTGAACGCCATCGCCCAGCCGTTGGGATAGTGGTTGTAAGTTTTCGTCCCGCCGAGCTCGTCGAGCATCGCCAGGTTGGCCTTCATGTCGTCGGGGATGCCGTTGGCGAACATCATCTCGTTGACTGACCCGTTGGGGCCGCCCTCGCCACTGGCCCCGTTGTCGGACACCACGATGACCATGGTGTTCTTCCGCTGCCCGGACTCTTCCAGGTAGTCAAGGAGCCGCCCGATGTGGTGGTCAGCGTGCGCCAGGAACCCGGCGTACACCTCCGCCATCCGGCAGAACAGCTGCTTCTCCTCGGCTGACAGGGAGTCCCACGGCCTGGTGAAGTCCAGCGGCGGGAACGGCTGGCCCTTGGGCCCCGTGCGGGTCTCGGGGGTACCGATCGGGTTGATGGGCGGGAGCTCGGTGCCGTCCGGGACGATGCCCAGATCCTTCTGCCGGGCCAGCGTCTGCTCGCGGATCGCCTCGTACCCCATGTCGAAGTGGCCCTTGAACTTGTCCGCCCATTCCTTCGGGACATGATGCGGTGCGTGAGCCGCCCCGGGCGCGTAATACAGGAAGAACGGCTTGTCCGGCGCAATCGTCTTCGCGTCCTTGATGAACTCGAGCGCCTTATCGGTCAGGTCCTCGGTCAGGTGATATCCCTCGGCCGGGGACTTCGGCTGGTCGACCGGGTGATTGTCGTAGACCAGGTCTGGGTACCACTGGTTGGTCTCGGCGCCGAGGAAGCCGTACCAGCGCTCGAACCCCCGGCCCGACGGCCAGTTCCGCCGTGTCGAGGCGACGTTCATTTCCACCGTTGGGCACAGGTGCCACTTGCCCACCATGTAGGTGTTCCAGCCCCGCTCGCCCAGGATCTCGGGGAGCATGCCGTTCTCGGGCGGGATCGTCCCGCTGGCGTTCGGGAACCCGACCGCCGCCTCGGTGATACACGCCATCGAGTTGCGGGTGTGGTTGCGGCCCGTCAGCAGGCAGGAGCGGGTCGGCGAGCAGAGCGCCGCGGTGTGCCACTGTGTGTAACGGATCCCGTCCGCCGCGACCCGCTCGATGTTCGGCGTCCCGATCGGCCCGCCGTAACAGGACATGGCCGAGAACCCGACATCGTCCAGCACGATGTACACCACGTTCGGTGCCCCGTCCGGGGCCTTGGGCGGCTCGAACGTCGACCAGTCCGGGACCGAGTCACGGATATCAACGTTGATCGTTCCCTTGAACGGCTCGCTCATCCTGCACCCCTTGATAGGACCTTGGGGCCGGCGTTCACCGGCCGCTTGCGCCTAACCGAGCAGCTTGGCTTTGGCCGAGCTGAACTCGTCGTCGGTCAGGGCACCCTGCTCATGCAGGGCCGTGAGCTGGTTCAGCTGATCGAGCATCGAGGGCGCGGGCTGGTCCGGCGCGGGCGCTGGCTGGTCCGGTTCGGGCGGCGCTTGCTGCTGCTCAAGGTCGCCAATCCGCTCGTTCTGCTCGTCCTCCTGCTGCCCCTGCTCGGCGGATCGCTGGGCGACCTTCTTGCCGGCGATATATGCGCCGCCTCCTACTGCCGCTGCGCGCAGCAGCGGGCGCCGTCGTCGGAACATGACGCTCTCCTTACATTGCGGGTTGGGGTAAGGGGCAGGCCGTCGCCTACGGCTCGCGGGGCAGGGCCAGGCCGAGGGCCACCATCAGCTCTGGTGCCGCGGCCACGATCCTGGCCAGGGCCTGGCTCGTGGCATCCTCGACGGCGGCTTTGGCTGGCACATTCATGACCAGAGTCCTTTCGCTGCGCGCCGGGACGGGAAACGGCCGCCGGTCCAGGCAGGTCCACAGTCGCAGCTCCGCAGGCTCAGCGGATCACCCATCGGGGATGGTCGGCGGCCAGTCCCCCCAATGGGTGATCCAGTTACCCCTGGCTGCTGGTGACGGTCGCGGCCGGGGCTGGCGTGATCAATCATTACGCTGGGGGTGGCCCGATCAGCCGGACGGCCGCGGTGATCGCGCCGGGCGCCCTGGTGATGGCGCTGATCTACGCCTGGGGGCCGCTGTCCGGGCTGCACATCAACCCCGCGGTCACGTTCGCGTTCACCGCCCGGCGGGTGTTCCCGGTGCGCTGGGTGCTGCCTTACTGGGTGTCCCCAGTTCGCCGGGGCGATCGGTGCGGCCGTGTTCTTGCAGGCCCTGTTCGGTGATGTCAGTGCGGGCGGCAACTATCCCATCGCCAAGCCGGGCGGTGACTGGCGGGCATTCGTCATGGAAATCGTCCTGACCACGATCCTGGTCGGCGTGATCCTGCACACGGCGACCGGAGGCCGCAGCATCGGCCACAACGCCGCGATCGCGGTGGGCTCGACGGTGGCGCTGCTCGGGCTGTTCGCCAGCCCGATCAGCGGAGCGTCGATGAATCCGGCCCGCACTCTGGGGCCCGGCATTGTGGGCGCCGACCTCACCGGCTGGTGGGTGTACGTCTTCGGTGACCTGATCGGCGCGGCCATCGCGGTGGTGATCATCATCCTGGTCCGCGGCGTGCCGGTCAAAGAGGAGACCGAGGCCGCCGAGGGCGGCGCTCTGCCGTCGTGACCGGCCGGGGCCGGGGGTCAGTCCGCGGGTCGTGGTGCCACGGCGCGTACTTCGATGAGCTCGAGCCCCAGTCCGGTGACCCGCTGCATCAGTTCCTGAAGGGCGCCCTGATCCAGTCGCTCGGCACGGAGCGTGGTCGTGTCGGGACCCACGCTGATCTCGCAGTCGTCGAACTCCGCGCGCACTATGCGACCCGCCTGGCCAGCGAAAGTGATCTCGAATGTTCGTGGTTGCACGGTGTTCGCCTCGAAGTCTGCTCCCGTTTCACGCGTGCTGTGAGTTTGCGCGGTAGCCGGGTCTGCGTCACCCCCTTTCCGGGGTGACCAGCGGGCGGACTTGCCTCACCACGGATTGGGCTGGGAGACTGGACGTCTCTATGTCGCTCTGGACCCCGGCGGCTGGAACTACTGGCCAGGGGTGTGAGTGAGCCGTAAAGACCGGCAGGGTGGGGCCGGCCGCCAATCGGCTGACCTTCCGAGCGTTGTCCCGCTGCGTGCTGACCGCGACGCGCGCCCGAACCCTGGGACCGGGGATGCCCGGACGGTCCTCCCGATTGCTTCCGCGCCGGCCATGGACGGGACGGCGGGGGACACCGCGCCACTGCGCCCGGCCGCCAGACGGGACGCTTCCCGTAACGTGCGGTTCGCGCTGGCGAAGTTCCGCCCGACGACGCTGCCGACCACGCTGCTTACCAGGCCGGCGCTGCATGGACGGCTGGAGGTGGGGGAAGGCAAGCGCCTGACGGTCGTGGTGGGTTCGGCCGGTGCTGGCAAAAGCGTGCTGCTGTCGAGCTGGGTGGCCGCCCGGGAGGCCGGCGTGACCTCCTGGCTTTCGTGTGACGACGCCGACGCGGACCCGGTTCGTTTCTGGACGGGGTTCATCACGGCTCCCCAGGCGGTGGCGCCAGGATTTGGCGCCGATGCGGCTGAGCTGCTCGCGCTGGAGGGTGCGATGTCCGCCGACGTTACTGCCTCGATCGCGAACGACGCCGCGAGGCTGCCGGCCGGGTCAGCCATCATCGTTGATGACTTCCACGCTGCGGCAGCCATGGCCGGCCGGGCCATGACCGACCTTGTCGAGCGGTGGCCAGCTGGGACCGCTCAGCTGGTGCTAGCAGGCCGTATCGACCCGCCCGCGCGGCTGCACCGGCTGCGCCTGTCGGTGAGCTGTGCGAGCTGCGCGACCACGAGCTGTATCTCTCGCTGGCCGAGAGCGGCGCTCTGCTTGAGAACTTCGGCGTGCGGATCGCCGACGCTGAGCTCGCCCTCCTTCATCAGCGAAGCGAGGGATGGGTCGCGGCACTGCAGATGGCCTACCTCTCCCGCGGCCGTGCCGTCGTCTCAGCCGGGCCCCTCAAGGTCGGCGGCTTTGTGGGCTGGGTGATCTGGCTGCTCATCCACATCGCGTTCCTGACCGGCTACCGCAACCGCGTCGGCGCCCTGTTCACCTGGTGGTTCGCCTTCACGCGCGACATCCGCCGCGAGCGGACCTTCACCACCCAGCAGATCGAGACGCTGGGAGACGTCTATACGCGTCCCCCTGGCCCGATGGAGTCCGCCGCAGTGCCACAGGCCGTGGCGGCTGATGAGCCATCCTCCCCTGCCCCGCCCGGCGGCAGCCAGCCGGACGGGGAGCCCCGGACAACGACCGGATAAGCCGCAGGCAGGCGCTGATGATTCATCTGCGTGTGGTCAGCCCGCCCGATGTTACTTCTACCCTCATGCCCGTGCTCGACAACGAGCCTGTCGTCATGAACCTGACCGTGCACCCCGGGGCGGTCCGGGGCCCCGACGGGATGCGGTGCACTTCGACGTGCTGCACGGGGCGGCGAACGAGGTGATTGGGCGGCTGCGCGACCTCGGGGTGGAGCAGCGCGGATCGATCGTGCTGGAGAACGTCGACACCGCGATATCCGCGTACGCCGACCGCGTGACAGCCCGCCGGGGGCGGTTCCAGCAATTCACGCCCGTCTGGGCTGAAGTCGAAGCCAGGATCGCGCTGGAGGGAACCTTCCCGCCCAGCTGGTACGCGCTGCTGGTCATCGCCGGGCTTATCGGCGCTGTCGGGATCCTCACCAATTCCCAGATCCTGATCGTCGGCGCGATGGTGGTCGGCCCGGAATACGGCGCCATCATCAGCCTCGCGTTCGGCGTGACCCGCCGTGACTGGCCGCGGGTGCGGCGCAGCGCGGCCGCGCTGATCACCGGATTCACTTTCGCGGTGATCGCTGCGCTCCTGCTGTCCCTGGTGATCCGGGCCGATGGGCTCGAGCCCAGGGCCTACGCTCTGGGGATCCGCCCGGTCTCCAACCTGATCAACACCCCTAACTGGTTCTCGTTCATCGTCGCGGTCCTGGCCGGTGTGGTCGGCGTGGTGTCGCTCACCGAAGCACGGTCAGCCACCCTGATCGGCGTGTTCATCTCGGTCACGACCATTCCGGCGGCATCTGATATTGGCGTGTCACTGGCATTCGGCTCCGGGAGCGAGGCCTGGGGCTCCGCCCTCCAGCTCCTGCTCAACGTCACGGTCCTCGCTGTCGTTGCTATCGCGGGACTCCCAGTCCAGCGGGCCCTCTGGCGGCGAGCGGCCCGCCGGACCCCCGCAGCACCACCGGATCTGGCCCAACTTGAGCACCCATGATGCGCACCTTTGTCGATGAGTGTGGTGGGCGGCCAGCTGCAGAGCCACCTGGGCTGGGTGATTCCCGCCGCGATTCGGAACCATCTCGGGCTCTGTGGTATTTGGCCGTCAAAGTCACCTCGTTCGGGTGACGGCGCAGCGCAGATGGGGTCGTTACGATGCCATCGTCTAACAGACAGGGGGTTAGCCTTGACTACCAAAGCTGAAACACCGGTGAGCATGTTTCCGCCTATCGCCGACTACGGGTTCCTGTCCAATTGTGAGCAGAGCTGCCTGGTGGCGCCGGACGGGTCGGTCGAGTGGCTGTGCCTGCCACGGCCCGACTCCCCGAGTGTGTTCGGGGCGCTGCTGGACCGGGCCGCTGGCTCGTTCCGGTTCGGTCCCGGCAATATCCAGGTGCCCCAGCATCGCAGGTATGTGCCGGGAACGATGGTGCTGGAGACGACCTGGCAGACGCCGACCGGATGGATGATCGTTCAGGACTTCCTGGCCATGGGCCCGGTCCAGCGCGAGGGGCGGCGGCCAGATTACCACCGGGCTCCGGCTGAATTCGGCGCGGTCGGCGCGCTGGTCCGGGTCGCGACGTGCATCAGCGGCCGGGTCGAGGCCGTGGTGAACTGCGGCCCGCTGTTCAATTACGGGGCTACCGGCGGGACATGGAGTTACCAGGGCGACGGGTACGACGCTATGACGATCACCCCGGGGGAGGGTGATCTGCAGCTCGAGCTGGCGGGCAGTATCCCGCTCGGCGTGCTGGGTGCGCGCTGTTATGGGCGCACGACGCTCACCCAGGGCCAGTCGGCGTTCGTGGCCCTGTCGTGGGGGCAGGGCAGCGTTCCGGGCAGCCAGGAGGAAGCGCTCAGCGCGCTGGACACCACGGTCGATTTCTGGCGGGACTGGCTGAGCTCGGCCAAGATCCCCGACCACCCATGGAAGACCTACCTGGACCGCAGCGCGCTGACCCTGAAGGGGCTCAGCTACGCCCCCACGGGCGCCATCATGGCCGCCTCGACGACCTCGCTGCCGGAAACCTGGGGTGGGGCCCGCAACTGGGATTACCGGTTCACCTGGATCAGGGACTCGGCGTTCATGCTCCGCTCGCTGTACCGCCTGGGCTTCGCCTGGGAAGCGATCGAGTACTGGGGCTTCGTCCTGGATGCGGTCAGCGGGGGTGACCTGAACCGGAAATTCGAGCTGCAGATCATGTACGGCATCGGCGGGGAACGCGACCTGACCGAGAAGACCCTCGATCACCTGTCCGGGTACCGGGGCGCCCGCCCGGTCCGGGTCGGCAACGGTGCCTGGAACCAGCAGCAGCACGACGTCTGGGGGATGATCCTCGACGCACTTGACGTCCAGTTCCACCGGGGCGCCACCCAGATCGGGGCGCCGGTATGGGAAGGGCTCTCCGGGTTCGTGGACGACGCCCTGGCGCATTACCATGAGCCCGACCAGGGCATCTGGGAAGTCCGTGGCGACCCCAAGCACTTCACCGCATCGAAGGCGATGTGCTGGGTCGCGGCCTCGCGCGGCGCCGATCTCGCGACGGAGCGCGGCGATGACGAACGCGCCCAGCGGTGGCGGGCCGGCGCTGATGAGATCAAGGCCGAGATCCTGGACAAGGGCCTCTCCAAGCGGGGCGTGTTCCGCCAGCACTACGAGACCGACGACCTCGACGCCTCGCTCCTGCTGCTGCCCATCATGGGCTTCCTGCCCCCCACCGACAAGCGCATCAAAGCCACCGTGCTGGCCATCGCCGACGAACTGACCGAGGACAGCCTGGTCCTGCGCTACAAGGTCGAGGGCACCGACACCGGGTTCGAGGGCAAAGAAGGAACCTTCACCATCTGCTCCTTCTGGCTGGTGACCGCGCTGGCCATGATCGGCGAAACCGAACGCGCCCACGCCCTGTGCCAGAAGCTGCTGTCGTTCGCCGGGCCGCTGCAGCTGTACGCCGAGGAAATCGACACCAGCACCGGTGAGCACATGGGCAACTTCCCGCAGGCATTCACCCACCTGGCCCTCATCGAGGCCGTCTCCCTGCTCATCGCATCCGAGCCCGAGGGAGGCTTCGCTGTCGCCGGGTAGCGCTGTCAAGGTGGCCGTGGCGGGTTAACGCCCTTCGGCGCTGCACTGGATGGCGGGTTTGCGTGACGACAGACCGGGTCTTGCTCGGGGTGGGCCTGATCCTCGTGCTGGCGGTGGGTTCGCAGGTCCTCGCCAGCAGGCTGCGAATGCCTGCGATCATCGTCCTGCTGCCGGCCCGCTTCATCGCCGGGGCGCTCACCACGGATGTCAACCCGCAGCTGCTGCTGGGCGCGGCCTTCCAGCCGCTGGTGTCGCTGTCGGTGGCGGTCATCCTGTACGACGCCGGCCTGGGGCTGGATCTGCGGAAGCTGCGCGGGCACACCCGCCGCGTGGTGACCAGGCTGATCACCCTCGGAGTCACGGTGACCTGGGCGTTTGGCGCGGTGTTCGCGGCTCTGCTGCTGGGCATGTCCAGCGGGGCCGCATTGATGACCGGGGCGATCCTGGTCGTGTCGGGACCGACCGTGGTCGGACCGCTGCTGCGCTTCGTCCGGCCCACCGAACGGCTGCAGCGCGTGCTGGCCTGGGAGGGATCGCTGATCGACCCGGTCGGCGGCATCCTCGGGGCGGTGGTGTTCAGTGCGGTGCTGGCGGGTGCCCATCAGGGGCTGGCCTATCAGGTGGGCCAGTTCCTGGTCACTGTCGGGATCGGCCTGGCCGGGGCGGTCATAGGCGTCGCATTGTTGTGGTTCCTGTTGCGCAAACTCCGGCTCGGTGAGGTGCTCGGCACGTCCGCCCAGTTGCCGCGTGTCGCCGTTGCGGCCGGATGCGACATCGCCCGGGAGGACGCTGGGCTGCTGGCCGCGGTCGTGATGGGGCTGGCGGTGGCGAACGTGCGTGGCTTCGATGCCCCCGCCCGGCGGCTGTTTTTCGAGACCCTGGTGCAGTTGATCATCGGCGTGCTGTTCGTGTCCATTTCAGCCACGGTCACCCCGGCGTCCCTGAGTCACCTGGTGCTGCCGGCCCTGGGGCTGGTAGCCGTACTGGTGCTGGTCACCCGCCCGCTGGTGGCCTGGCTGGCCACTGTCCGGACGAACCTGACGAGGGGGGAACGCCAGTTCACCGGGTGGATGGCTCCGCGTGGCATCGTCGCGGCGGCCACCGCGTCGACGTTCTCAGCCAAGCTCGTCGCGGACCACATCGGCGGCGCGTCGAAGATCGTGCCGGTCACCTTCTTGGTGATCGTGGCCACGGTCGCCGTGTACGGCCTGACCGCGGTGCCGGTGGCGCGGCGGGTCGGCGTCACCCGGCCAGCCCACACCCGGCCGCTGCTGGTCGGCGGGGAAGGGTGGGTCATCGACCTCACGCAGGCACTGCGCTCCGCGGGGCTGGACGTGCTCATGTGGGCCGGGTTCGAGCAGCAGCGCGAGCGGATCAGGCAGGCGGGCCTGGAACTTGCCCCCGGGGAGCTGCTGGCCGCTGCCACCGCCCGCGGTGCCCAGCTGGAAGGCATCACCGCGGTGCTCCTGCTCACCGAAGAGGACGACTTCAACGCCCTCGCCTGCGCTGAACTGGCGGGCAGCATCGAGGGCCCGGTGTACCGGCTCGGGGCCCGGCTGCCCAGCCACGGTGTGGTGGCGCCCTACACCGGCGGCGAGATCCTGTTCGCCGCCCGCCTGACCCGCTACGAAGTCAGCCGCCGTCATGCCGCCGGGGTCACAATCTCCAGCGGGCCCGCGCACGGCGGGGTCCCGGCCGGCAGCGACCTGCTGTTCCTCGTGCGGACGGACGGCACCCTGGCGCCGGTCACGCGGACCAGGACCCCGGCAGCCGAGAACGGGGACATACTGGTCCTGCTCGGCCCGCCGACGGCTGATTCGTAATGCCCGCGGGTCAGCGGGACCTGTCCGCGACGTGATGCTGCAGCCGGTCAGCCACTGCAGCGCAAGGTGGGGCTGGCTTGTAGGTTCGCCCGCGCCAGCGCCCGAAGAGCTGCTCGTCAATGACCGACGCGAGACAGCTCAGCCAGCGGCTCGAACCGCCGCGAACGCGGATACCGCAGCGACCGGAAAGCCCGTGGCTGGCTGGGTTCAGTGACAGACTCCGCGCATCAGCTTCTCGGAAATCCTGGCTCGCGGGAGCCGCGGACGATTCGTGGGGGTCGGCCTTGAGCAAGGGAGCGGGCGCGTGGATCAGCTCAGCCTCGGAGTGATATCGCGGTCACGGAAGGAGAACGAGCGGCGGCTCGCGATTCATCCGCTGCACGTTGGCCGGATTGATGCTGATCTGCGGGAACGTGTCTTTCTCGAGCGGGGCTACGGCGAGCGGTTCGGCGTGCCCGATGACCAGCTGGCATCGTGCGTGGCCGGGCTCCGCTCCCGTGAAGAACTCCTCGCGGAATGTGATGTCATCCTGCTGCCCAAGCCGCAGCCCCAGGACCTCGCGCAGATGCGGGACGGGCAGGTCCTGTGGGGCTGGCCGCATTGCGTGCAGGACGAGGAGATCACCCAGCTGAGCATCGAGCGGCGGCTGACCCTGATCGCCTTTGAGGCGATGAACTACTGGAACGCCGACGGTTCGTTCGGCTTGCATGTCTTTCACAAGAACAACGAACTGGCCGGGTACTGCTCCGTCCTGCACGCCCTGGAACTCATCGGGACGACGGGTGAGTATGGCCGCCGGCTCCGCGCCGCCGTCATCAGCTTCGGGGCAACCGCCCGGGGCGCCGTGACGGCCCTCAACGCGCACGGCGTGAACGACGTTGACGTCCTGACCCACCGTGACATCAATGCCGTCGCCTCCCCGATCCACTCCACGCGCATGGTGCACTTCGAGCAGGACACCGGCGACCCCAGCCGCTGCCACGTGCTGCGTGGAACCGGCCAGGTACCACTGGCGGCCTTCCTCGCCGAGCACGACATCGTTGTCAACTGCGTGCTGCAGGACACCGACGCACCGCTGATGTTCGTCACCACCGGCGAGCTGGGCTCCTTCGCGCCTGGCAGTCTCATCGTGGACGTGTCCTGCGACGAGGGCATGGGATTTGGCTGGGCGCGGCCGACAAGCTTCGCTGAGCCCATGGTCACGGTCGGCAATGGCGTCGGCTATTACGCCGTGGACCACAGCCCGTCGTACCTGTGGAACTCCGCTACCTGGGAGATTAGCGAGGCCGTGCTCCCGCACCTGCGCCCGGTGCTCACCGGCCCCCAGGGCTGGGACGCGAACGAGACAATCCGGCGGGCCATTGAAATCCGCGACGGGGTCATCCGCAATCCACGGATCCTGTCCTTCCAGCACCGCTCACCGGACTATCCGCACCCACCGCGCCCGCAGGAACGCCAATCAGGCCACGGCTGGTCCTGACCGATGGCAGTCGCCCCGGTAAATTCCATCAAACTCTATTGATGTACATTGCTGACGTGGCGTCATCGACCCGGCCGGCCCCGCCGCCGTTCGTGCGGCTGGCTGGGCACCCACTGCGGTGGCAGTTGCTGGGCGAGCTGGGGCGCAGCGATCTGCGTGTCCGGGAACTGGTGCGGTTGACCGATCAGCCGCAGAACCTGGTCTCCTACCACCTGGGCAGGCTCCGGGCGGCCCGGCTGGTGGGTGTGCGGCGCAGCACGTTCGATGCCCGCGATGCGTACTATCACCTGGACCTGGTGAGCTGCGCGGATGCGCTCGCGGCAGCTGGGCTGGCGCTGCATCCGGGGTTGCGGATGGCGCCCGGGCCGGCGGCCGCGCCGGCCCGCCGGTACCGGGTGCTGTTCCTGTGCACTGGCAACAGCGCCCGCTCTCCCGTCGCGGAGGCGCTGCTGCGGCAGCGGGCCGGGCAGATCGAGGTGGCGAGCGCAGGCAGCCACCCCAAGGCGTTGCACCCCAATACGGTGCGGGTGCTCAGGGAGTACGGAATCGAGCTGGCCGGGCGGTCGCCACAGCATCTGGGCGCTTTCGAGGGTGAGCGGTTCGACTACGTCATCACGCTGTGTGACCGGGTGCGCGAGGTGTGCCCGGAATTTCCCGGCACCGCCGGGAAGGTGCACTGGAGCATTCCCGATCCGGCCGCGCCGGGTGGCACTGACCAGGACACCTACCCGGCCTTCAAACGCATGGCCGCCGAGCTGGAGAAGCGCATCGGCTTTCTGCTGGCGGCCCTCAGCGCGGCCCCAGTCCCAGCAGCCGACCAGGAGGTGCGATGAGCAGCCCAGAGCAGATGGTCAAGGTCCGTCTCATGATTGAGCTGTCCGAGCCCGCGCCCGGCTCGCCGTCCCGCCGGTGAGCCCAGCCGCTCCTGGGGACGACGGCTCGCCGCCCCGGGCGGCCGGTCCCGGCGGCGGGGCTGGCCCACCGGCCCGCGAGCCGCAAGGCCCAGGCGGACCCCTGGCGCGGGTGTCCCTGGCCACGATCCTGCGCGAGTGGGGCCGCATCGGCTGCATCGGGTTCGGCGGCCCGCCGACGCACATCAAGCTGCTGCGTGAGCTGTGCGTGGAGCGGCGCAGCTGGCTGGATGCGCGGGAATTCGAGGACGCGATCGCCGCCTGCAACCTGCTGCCCGGCCCCGCTTCCACCCAGCTGGCGATCTTCTGCGCCTGGCGGCTGCGCGGCCGTCCGGGCGCGCTGATAGGTGGGGCCGCGTTCATCATCCCCGGGCTGATCGTCATCCTGGCGCTCGCTGCCCTGTTCCTGAGCACCGCACCGCCCCGCTGGGTGCTGGGCGCGGGGGCCGGGGCCGGGGCCGCGGTCCCGGCTGTGGCCGTGCAGGCCGGCACCAGCCTGACGGGAGCAAGCTGGCAGCGCCGCGAGAACACGGTGCGCTGGCTGTGTTACCTGGCCGCCGGGGCCGCCGCCGCGGCCACGCTCGGTGCGTGGCTGGTGCTGGTGCTCCTGGGCTGCGGAGCCGCCGAACTGGCCGTGCAGATCCGCGCCTGGCTTCGCGATCGTGGCAAGATCCGGGGCCTGGCGGCAGCGCCGGTGCTCGCCGCGGGAGCGGTGAGCGGCGGGGTACTGCTTTCGGTGGCCTGGGTGGCCTTCAAGGTCGGGGCCCTGTCCTACGGTGGCGGGTTCGTCATCATCCCGCTCATGCAGTCCGATGCGGTCAGCCACTACCACTGGATGACCGGGGCCCAGTTCCTCAACGCGGTGGCCCTCGGCCAGATCACCCCCGGCCCAGTGGTCCAGACTGTCGCCGTCGTCGGCTACGCCGCGGCTGGCCTGGCCGGGGGAATCCTGGCCTCGGCCGTCGCGTTCAGCCCATCGTTTGCGTTCATCCTGCTCGGCGGGTACCGGTTCGATGTGATCCGCGGCGACCGCCGCGCCCGGGCCTTTCTCGATGGCGCCGGGCCCGCCGCGATCGGTGCCATCTTCGGGTCGGCCATCCCGCTCACCCGCGCGCTCAGCCACGGCTGGCAATACGCCGTCCTGGCCGGTGCGCTGATCCTGCTTCTGCTGCTCCGCCGCGGAGTCGTCCTCACCCTGCTGGGCGCGGGCGCGGCCGGGATCGTACTTGCCCTGACCGTCAGCTCAGCGCTCTGATCCAGGCCCCGGAGCGCGGCGCGGTCAGCAGATGGGACTGGATAGCCCGGCCACGGCCAGAACGCTTCGACTCGGGCACGCGGCGACTCTCGAGCGGTCCAGGCTCAGCTGCCTCCGCTGGCGTCGATCGCCCGCTGAAAGCGGCCGGCCAGCTGGCCCAGCGCGGCCACCAGTTCCGGTGAGCCCAGGACGGTGAAGTCCGCGTCCAGCAGGCCCAGGTAGAGGGCGAGCATCTCCGGATGGTCCGAGCCTGGCTCGAACACGCACTGGTCCCCGGCCAGCGGTTCCACCTCGACCGGGATGGGCAGCCGGTCCCGGACGTGCGCGGCGGGCGCGTGCACGATCACCCGGGCCCGGTACCGCCAGGTTGCCTCGCCGACTCCGCGGGCCACCTGGGCCGCGATCTCCTGGTCGGACGGCAGGGCACGCGGGGCGAACCGCGGTCCCGGCGGGGGCCGCAGTTCGATCCGGTCGGCCCGGAAGGTACGCCACGCGTCCCGGTCGGTGTCCCAGGCCATCAGGTACCAGCGCTGCCGGTCGTTCACCAGGCGGTAGGGCTCCACTGAGCGCCGGCTAGCCACCCCGGAATGCGCCCGGTAGTCGAACCGGAGCCGGTCATGGTCCCGGCACGCGCAGGCAATCGCGGTGAGCACGTCTGGGTCAACTGTCGGGCCGCGGGCCGGCATCGGCAGCGCGTGCGCGTGCAAAGCACCGACCCGGCGGCGCAGGCGTGCGGGAAGCACCTGCTGGAGCTTGGCCAGGGCGCGAACCGAGGTTTCCCCGATCCCGGTGATCGACCCATTCGCGGCGCTGCGCAGGCCGATGGCGACGGCTACCGCTTCCTCGTCGTCGAGCAGCAGCGGCGGCAGGGCACCGCCGGTGCCGAGCCGGTACCCGCCAGCCACCCCGGGCCGTGCCTCGACCGGGTAGCCGAGCCCGCGCAACCGGTCCACGTCGTTACGGATGGTCCGGGTGGTGACGCCGAGCCGGGCCGCCAGCTCGGCGCTGGTCCAGTCGCGCCGGGCCTGCAGCAGCGACAGCAGCCGCAGCAGCCGCGCAGAGGTTTCCAGCATTCCCCGATCCTGACCCACAATCTAGGAACGATCCTTTCCGCTATTGTTCCTAGCCTCATCGCGTCACCACAAGGAGCCGTTCACAAGGAGCAGCGCGATGAGCGACAGCATCCAGCCCTTCCGCATCGAGATCCCCCAGGCTGACGTCGATTACCTGCACGAGCGTCTGGCCCGGGCCCGCTGGCCCGGCGAACTGCCCGGCGTTGGGTGGGCCCGCGGCATACCGCTGGGCTACCTGCAGGAGCTGGCCGGGTACTGGCGCACGGGCTACGACTGGCGCGCCCAGGAGGCGCAGCTCAACCGTTACCCGCAGTTCACGACCGAGATCGACGGCCAGCGGATCCACTTCCTGCACGTCCGGTCCGGCCAGCCCGGCGCCAAGCCGCTGCTGGTCACGCACGGTTTCCCGAGTTCGGTGGCCGAGTTCCTGCACCTGATCGGGCCGCTGGTCAGCCCGGGCGAGGGCCAGGCGTTCCACGTCGTCGCTCCGTCTCTGCCCGGGTATGCGTTCTCGACCCCGCTGACCGCCACCGGCTGGACGATGGGCCGCACCGCACGCGCCTGGGCTGAGCTGATGCGCCGGCTCGGCTACCGGCGGTACGGGGTGCACGGCGGCGACATCGGCGGCGGCGTGTCCGGCCTGGTGGCCGGCCTCGACCACGACCATGTGACCGGAATGCACGTGGTCACCGATCCGCTGACCGCCGCGGCCACCGCTACCTTCATCCCCGGCATGGCCAGCCGGCTCGACGAGAGTGATCCAGCCGACAAGCTGATCCTGAGCCGGATGGACGCATTCCGGAAAGATGGCTCCGGCTACCTGGCGATCCAGAACAGCCGGCCGCAGACCATCGGCTACGGCCTGGCCGACTCGCCGCTGCTGCAGCTCGCGTGGGTCGCGGAGAAGGTCCACGAGTGGACGGACCTGCCGGTCGGCCGCGATCAGCTGCTCACCACGGTCAGCCTGTACTGGTTCACCGGCTCTGGAGCCTCCGCTGCGCAGACCCTGTACGAGCAGGCTCACTCGCCGGAATGGGGCGCCCCGCCAGCGGTGCCGCAGGGCTTCGCGGTTTTCGGTGCCGACGAGACGGTCCGCAAGCTGGTCCCAGCGCCAGCGACCGCACACTGGTCCGAGTTCCAGCGCGGCCAGCATTTCCCGGCCATGGAGGCTCCAGCCCAGCTGGCCATGGACCTGCGGGCTTTCTTCGGGCCGCTGCAGTGACCGGGGGGCTGGGCCCGTTCCGGCGGCTCGCGGCGGGCGACGTGGCTCCGGTGGGCGATGCTGCTCCGGCGGGCGGAGCGGCCCACTACGGTGGCGGTCATGACCGAAGAGTGGACCGCTCCGCCGGTGGAGCGCACCGACCCCGGGCTCATCCTGGGTGAGCGCCTGGCGCTTGAGGCCTGGCTGGACTTCCATCGCGACACACTGCTGCACAAGTGCGCCGGCCTGACCGCTGGCCAGCTGAAAGAGCGGGCGGTTCCGCCGTCGCGGCTATCCCTGCTCGGCCTGGTGCGGCACATGACCGAGGTGGAGCGCTGGTGGTTCCGCATCCACGGGGGCAACACCGACCTGCCCTTCCCATACGACCCGGACGCGACCGACCAGGACTTCGAGGCGCTCGATGACGCGGACGCGGCCGCCAACATCGAGGCGTTCAAGCAGGAAATAACGCAGGCCCGCGCCGCCGTGGCCGGCCAGCAGCTGGACGACGTCGTGCCCAGCCACGGCCACCATCCGGAGCGCGGCCGCGATATCCGCTGGATCTACCTGCACATGATCGAGGAGTACGCACGCCACAACGGCCATGCCGATCTCATCAGGGAACGGATCGACGGGGTCACCGGAGACTGACGGCCGTCCGTGGTTACGCCAGGGTGATGCGGCTGGCTAGAGCCAGCCGAGGTAGGTCAGCACCTCCCGTGCGACCGTCCCGATGGGGCGGTCGTTGCTGATGGTCACGTCCTCGAGGCCGGCGCCCGCCGCGGCCGCGACCGAGGACGCTGCCTCGCGCAGATCGTCGCTCCGCCCGCTGGTGACGTCGCTGGCCAGCCGGGCCTCGATGACCGGCAGCGGAACCGTCAGGCGGGCGACCCGCAGCGGCAGGTCCAGCGCGTCCCGTACCCCGCGTACCTCGCCGGGGGTACGGACGAAGTAGGCGAGCACGAACAGCCGGATCCCAGCCCGCCGGTAGTTCGCGGCCACCGCGGCCAGGTTCTGCAGCAGCAGCGCGAATTCGGCGGCGCGGTCCTCGGTGCCAGTGCCCGCCCAGCTCAGATAGTCCAGGTCGAGAAGCGCGTACGGTTCGCCCCGCTGCTCGAGCAGGTAGGCGATCTCCGCGGCGACCGAGCTCTTGCCCGCTCCGAAGACCCCGGTGAGCAGGATGCCCTCCGCCCGGCGCGTGATCACCAGCCCAGGTTAGGCCGCCGGGGCCGGCCAGTGTGCGGGGCGGGCCAGCAACCGCGGCAGCCTTGTGCCCGCGTCACCCTTGGCCGCATCGACCTGTGACTGGGTGAGGAAGAGACTGCCGGTGAGATCCGCGCCGCTGAGATCAGCATCCCGCAAATCGGCTCCGGTCAGGTCGGCGGCCCGCAGGTCAGCGCCGGTCAGATCGGCGCCTATCAGGCAGGCTCCGCGCAGGCTGGCCCCGGCAAGATTCGTGCCCGTCAGCCTGGCCCCGATGAAGTCAGCTCCCGCGTGGTTCCGTTTCCGTCCCGGGACGCTGGCCCGCATCAGCTCGCTGGCTCGCCGCAACAGGTCGTTAACCTCGCCTCGAAGGGCCCGCAGGTCCAGGTCCACCAGCACGTCAGCCGGGCTGTGGGTCAGGCGCTCAGTCTCCTCCAAGGCGCGTCGCAGGTCACCGTGCAGCGGGCGGGCGGCCCGGGCGGCCAGCGCCTGGGAGAGGTACCACAGCAGCTCGTGGAGTTGCCGGCTGATCGCGAACGCCTCGAACATCGGCCGTGCGGTGTCCGGGGCCTGCCGCCAGTCCACGCCACCAAAGGTGACCTGTGACACCCACTGGCCCGCGCCAAAGCAGTCGTAAGCGGCGCAGCCGCGAAAACCCTGCTGCCTGAGACGCTGATGGATGCCACAGCGAAAGTCCGGCAGCAGATTCGGGCAGGGCTGCCCGGCAGGCTTGTCGATCGCGAAATCCGCCGACGCCGAGAACCCGGGCGCGACGCAGCACAGGCCGAAGCAGCGTCCGCAGTCAGCCTGCAGCCTGTCTGGCGCGCCGCCCTTCATGTCAGCGCGGCTGGGCCGCGGGCTTCCCAGCATGCTCACGGGTCATGCGCTCAGTGTGTCAGCTGCTCACCACCGCAGCCATCACCTGGATCCATGGCGACGCCACCAGGGCACCCAGGGCCAGTGCCGACCTGGCGGTGATGACCGGGAACGTGGCCCAGGTCTTCCTGGCCGACGGCGCCGTCATCATTTCAGACTCCACCCTGCGGTTCCGCACTCGCGATGAGGTCGAATCGAGCCTGGCCGGCCACGGCTTCCGGGTAAAAGACGTACGAGAAGCCCCCGACCGGCCAGGCCGGGAGTTCGTGTTCATCACCGAGCGCATCGGCTGAGCCCGCCTGACCGCGCGGGACCCGCTCACCCCGCTGCTGGAGCCGCCGGGCGGAGGGTGAGCCGGATTGTGTGGCCGTGGGTCGCGAACTGTGCTGACCCGCCGGCGCCGGGCCCGCCGGTGATCACGTCGAACATGACCGCATCCTCCGCCGCATGCTCGTGCACGCTGGCCAGGGGTTCGGCTATATGCCCGAGCAGTGCCCAGGCCCGCCGGCGGATATCGCGACGGCGGTCACCGGGGCTGTGCTCCGCCGCGACGTCCAGCACGCCATCCTCGCCGGCCCGGCAGGTGAGCACCGTCAGCCCGGGCACGCTGGCGCTCTGCAGGTGCGGTACCAGGTGGGCCTCGGGTTCCTCGGCAACCCAGCCGGGGCGGCGGGCCAGCTGGGCCAGTTCCTGGACGCTGTCCGCGAAGACCCCCGCATCGGCCACGCCGGTGAAGCGGTCGTCGGTGTCCCACCTCCGGCGGGAATCAGCTGCGTCGGCCATGGTCTGCTCCTTGTCCGCGCTATCCGCTCCAGTCAAGCAGCGTCCGGCGGCCCGCCGCACGCGACGCCCCGCAGCCGCGGCCGGCGACGCCCCAGGGCCGCGCCCAGCCCCGGGCCGCGCCCAGCCCGGGCCGGGCCGGGCGGATCAGGCCGCGACCGCCGGGGCGAACCGCGCGCCGATGCTCACGAAACCGGCCGCAGAGGCCATCACCGCAGGCTCACCGCGGCCGAGTTCCAGCTGGGCACAGGCCAGGGCCTGCTCGGCGGGCTGGCCGTCCGCGAGCAGCCGGTGGAAAGCCTGCATGACCGGGGTGGTCTCGGTATCGGCCACCGGCAGCACCGACGCCGTGACCTGGCGGGTGCCCAGGGCCAGCAACGTCGCGCCGAGCCCGAGCAGCTCATCGCCGGCGCTGACGGACGGGCGGCCGACGTCGCACGCCGCGAGCACGACCATTTCCGGCGCGCGGCGCAGGTGCTCGAGGTCGTAGACGGTCAGCGGGCCGTCGGCCAGCATCAGCGAGGAAAACAGCGGGTTCTGCGGGTGGATGCGCCCGTGGGCGGACAGGTGGGCCAGTTTCGCCCCGTCCAGGGCCGCGGTCACCGCCTTGACCGTGGCCGCCGGGCCGGTCGTCTCGGTCACCCGGTGGATGGCGGCCACGGCGACCGCCTCGGCCTCCGCGCCGGGCAGTCCCGGCCCGGCCGCCACGACGGCCTGGCCCGCGGTCCCCCCGGCGGGCCGCCCGGTGTACCACAGGGTGGCGGACGGGGCGACAGTGACCGGCCGTCCGTGGCACGACGGCAGGATGGACCAGGGCAGCGCTTGCAGCGGCCCAGTCGGCACCACTACCAGCGGCCGGTCACCGGCCATGCTGGCCAGCGGCCCGAGCAGCAGCTCATCCAGCCGTGAGGCCACCCCGGTGAGCAGCGCCTGCGCTGCTACCCCGCTGGCGTGGCTGGTGCTGCGCCGGGTGAGCCGGTGCATGGCGAACCGGGCCCGGTTGATCAGGTCGCGCGCCTGGGTCGTGTCCCCCAGGGTGCGGAGCCGGACCCGGCCGCCGGCGATGACAACGGCGTGCAGTGTTCCGTCGAGATCGACGAATTCCAGCAGCGCCGCCGCGCCCAGCACCTGCGCGAGATCGCTGGCGGGCACCGGGCGGGCCGCCCGCGAGGACAGGTTCCCCGGCCGGTGCCGGGTTCGGTCGCGGATCTCGCGTTCCAGCGCCACCTGGCGCCGCTCCAGCCCGCTGGTACTCGCCCCCGCGCCGCGCCGCCGGAAGATCTCGCTGGCCGTGGCGCGCAGCTCGGCCAGGGTCTGGGCCAGCACGGGGTCGGCGGGTGGCCGGGCCGGGCGGATCAGCAGATGGCTGGCCCGGCCCTGCTCAGCCCAGTCGAGCACCTGGCTGGCCTGGCCGCTGCGCATCGCGATGCGCAGGCCGAACTGGGCCACCTCGGTGCGGTGGCCAGAAGAGAACGCCCGCAGGTCGGTGGCGCCGAGCCCGGCCCGGTGATCGTCCAGCACCCGCAGCGCGGTACGGGCTGCGGCGGTCGCGCCGCGGTCGTTCCCCTGGGCGTGCCGGGCCAGCGCTTCTGCGTGCCAGCCGCGCGCCCGGAGCAGGGCCGGCCCGCGCCGCCGGTGCCTGGCCACCTGCTCCAGCTGCTGGCTGGCCCGGGTGGGCCAGCCACGGTCCAGGGCCAGCTGCGCGGCCAGCATCCGGGCCTCGACCGCCATCACCGGCCAGGTGGCCGCGGCCAGTTCGGCGGCCACCCGTTCCAGCTGGGGCAGGGACGCCCCAGCGCCGCTGGCGGCCAGCCGCGACTGGAGCACGAGGTACCGGGCCAGCGTGGCCCACCGCAGACGCTCCTGCCCGGCGAATTCCCGGACCGCCCGGGTGGCCTGGTCCAGCGCCAGGCCGGGCTGCTGGTCCAGGAGCGCGGCCTGGGCCAGCAGCACCCGCGCCTCGGGCAGCCCGGTCTCGCGGTGCTCGCGGGTGAACTCCCGCACCGCCTCCTCGGCCGCCTGCCGGGCCTCTGGTATCAGCCGCACCGACAGCAGCAGCTGGCACCGGTCGATGAGCAGCTCACCCACGGGTGACCCGTGCGCGCGGAAACTGGCCTCGGCCATGTCGAGGTTGTGCAGCGCGGCCGGCGCGTTGCCGCGCAGGCCCTCGATCCAGCCCAGGTTCTGCCGCACGAAAGCCAGCGAGAGGTCCAGGTCGAGGCGGATGCACAGCAGGGCGGCCTCGCGCAGGTCGGCCTGCGCGGCGGTGTACTCCTGCCGGTAGCCGTGCGACACGGCCCGGTTGGACAGCGCCCGCTGGACCCATACGTCGTCGCCGGCCCGGCGCAGCACCGGCAGCGCCGCCCGGTAGCAGGGCAGCGCCTCGTCGTGCCGGCCAGCCTGGGTCAAGATCGCGCCGCGCTGCGCCTGGGCCCGGGCCCGGGCCACGCCGTGCAGGCCGGCCACGGCCGTCCCGATCTCCAGCAGCGCCTGCGCCGCCCGGCCCCGGACGTTCAGCGCGAACGCCAGCGACATCCGCGCTTCGTTCTCCAGTTCTGCCGATCCGGCGCGGCCGCCGACCCGGATAGCGGTCCGCAAATGCCGCAGCGCGGTATCGGGGTCGGACAGATGCAGGGCGGCCAGGCCCAGCGCCCGCTCCGCGGCCGAGAGCGAGGAGAAATCTTTTTCCGCCCGGGCCTGCGCGGCTATCGCCCCGGCCAGCACCACGGATTCACGCGGATGCGCCTCTGCCAGCCGAAGCGCTTCCCGTGCCCGGTCTTGCAGAATCCCTCCCACGAACGATGCTAAGCACAAGGGGGCAGGTCCGTGTCAACCAGGAATACTGCGGGCCGGTGTATCAGGGGATGGCTGGCCTTCCTCCTTGTCATTAGCAGTGCTGGGACGGCACCGCGACAGCAGCGCGCGAGCAGCTATCGAACTGCGCGCGGGCAGCGCACGAGGAAGAAGAGGGGTCCGTGATGGCCGCGAAAGCCCGGCTCGAGTCGTTCCGCGATGACCAGATCGTCGTAGCCCTGGCCGATCTGGCGGTCGTCGCCCGGGAACTCGACACCCTTCATGTCCACATGAAAGAGCCCGACCGGCACCGGCGGCTGGGCCTGGCCCGCTTGCCGCTGGATGGTAAGTCCATCACGGCGGGCGTCGGCGAACTCCGGCGTGACCACGACATTGCGGAGAAACTGACCGCCGACAGCGGTGCCCGGGAAGCACGAGCTGGCGGGCAGCTAACCCCGCTCGACGAGCTGCTCAAGGGCCTCCGGCTGCGCTTTGCCAGAAACTATGACAACTGGCTGCCGACGTTCGGCAAGAACCGGACGATCAGCAAAATCGCCGGGTCACCGCATGTGGGCGGGGGCGGCGTCGGGCCGCCCAAGAAGACCGACGCCTTTCTCGCGCCCCGGGCGACACCCCCGGATCAGCGGCGCAGCGTGCGGGTCGGCCTGCTGGACACGCGCATGTTCGCGCACGAGTGGCTGGCCGGTGGCTACCTGGCCCGCCCCGGTGACCTGCTCGGCCCGCAGCATCCGTACCGGTCCACGCAGGCGCACGCCACGTCGGTGGCCAGCCGCATTCTCGAGCGGGCCCCGGGGGCCGAAGTTCATCTGCGCCGCGTCCTGGGCGACAACGCCACCGGCGATTCCTGGGCGGTGGCCACCGCCATGGCCGAGGTCGCCGAGGCCGGGTTCGACGTCGTCAACCTGTCCTTCGGGGAGTACTTCACCGACGACGGGCAGCCGCCGCTGGTGATCAGCACCGCGGTGCAGCTGCTGAGCGCGCGCAGCGTGATCGTGGCCGCGGCGGGCAATCACGGGAACGTGGCGTCCCGGCCTGCTAAGCAGGTTCCCGCAGGCCTGACGGAGAAATCCCCGTCCTATCCGGCCGCGCTGCCCGGTGTGCTGGCCGTCGGGGCGCTCGAGGATGCCAAGCCCGCGCCGTTCTCGCCGAAGGACGCGCCGTGGATCCGGCTGATGGCCCCTGGCGTGGACCTCACCGTGGCCTACCTGTCCGGCGACGTGCTGGTAGCGGCCGAGGACGGCACGTTCCGCGACGCCAGGGACGTCGAGTTCGGCGGCTGGGCCAAGTGCAGCGGGACCTCGTACGCTGCAGGCATGGTCACCGGTGAGATCGCCCGGCGGATGACCCGGTCCGGCATCACCGCCCAGGAAGCGGCGGCCCAGCTGCTCAGCGCGGCCCCGGGCCAGCCGCAGTCCGACATCCGGCCGGCGGGCCCCGCCCGCTGAGAGCGGCCGGGCAGAATCAGGTGACGGTGCGGACGACGGGAGGCGGGCGCGTGTCCAACGGGTGGGACCAGGACGAGGAACTGCTGGCGGCGTTGCGCGAGGCACTGCACGGGCGGCCCGGGCCACCGGCGCACGATCCGCAGGCCGGGCAGGCGGTGCCGCCCGAGTTCGTCGAGGCGGGCCAGGCCCTGTACACCTGGCGCAACATCGACGCGGAACTGGCCGAGCTGACCTACGACTCCGCCCACGACACCCTGGCCGGGGCCGGGCCAGCGGGCCGCCGACCCGCCCGTCCGCACGCTCACCCTCAGCTCCGCACACCTGACCATCGAGCTGGAAGCCTCCGCGGAGGCCATTCTCGGCCAGCTCGTCCCGGTGCAGACCGGGCTGGTCGAGATCCAGTCCGGCCCGGGAAAAGGTGCGGAAACCAGCGTCAACACAATGGGCCTTTTTACTATTCAGCCAATACCCGGCAGGCCATTCCGGCTACGCTGCCAGGCCGCCGGCGGGGTCGTGGTGCTGACTGAATGGCTCCGCCTGTAGGCGGCCCGGCCAGCGCGTACGATGAGCTGGTCGGAGGCACGCACACAGGGGGAGCAATGCCGAAACGTACGTCATATGCCCAGGGCACGCCGAACTGGGTGGACCTGCAGACTACTGACACGGCCGGTGCCAAGGCGTTCTACGGCCAGCTTTTCGGCTGGGTCTACGACGATCAGCCGATGCCGCAGGGCGGCCCTTATTCCATGGCCCTGCTCGGCGGCGAGTCCGTCGCCGCGATCGCACCGCAATCACCAGAACTGGCCGCCGCGGGCGCGCCGCCGATGTGGAACACCTACCTGGCCGTGGATTCGGTCGATGACACGGCGGCCCGCGTCGAAGCGGCCGGCGGGCAGGTCGCGATGGCGCCGTTCGACGTGGTGGACGCGGGCCGGATGGCGTTCATCATCGACCCCAGCGGGGCCGCGGTGGCCCTGTGGCAGGCCGGCCAGCACATCGGCGCCACGCTGGTCAACGAGCCGGGCACGGTCACCTGGAACGAGCTCGTCACCAGCGACCCGTCGGTGGCCCGGTTCTACGAGCAACTGCTCGGCGTCACCACCTCCACCCTGGACATGGGGATCGGGCCGTACACGCTGTTCGAGGTGGACGGCCAGCAGGTGGGCGGCACGGTCGCCCCGCAGCAGCCGGGCGCGCCGAGTCACTGGCATGTGTACTTCGCGGTTGATGACGCGGACGCCACCGCGGCCAGGGTCGCCGAGCTGGGCGGCAAGATGCTGGCCGGGCCGTTCGACACCCCGGTGGGCCGGATGGGCGTGGCCCAGGACCCGCAGGGCGCCGTGTTCAGCATCATGAAGCCCGCCCCGCCGCCCGCCTAGACCCGGCCGGGCGAGTCAGGAGCGCAGGTGATGGAGATACCCAAGCCGACCGAGGCAGACAAGGAGTTCTTCCGGTCGCTTATCCCGGACGACCCGGCGGTCGAGGTCAAGCCGATGTTCGGCAACCTGGGCGCGTTCGTGCACGGAAACATGTTCGCCGGGCTGTTCGGGCCCGCGGTCGGCGTCCGGCTCGACGAGGCGGCCAGCAAAGAGCTGGCCGTCATCGACGGGTCGGGCCCGTTCGGCCCGGCGGAGCGGCCGATGGGCGGCTACCTGAGCCTGCCCGCAGCCTGGCGCGCCTCGCCCGGCCTGGCCGCGGGCTGGGTGGAACGGGCCCTGTCCCACGTCAGCACGCTCCCCCCGAAGGCCAGGAAGGCCAGGAAGCCCAAGCGGGCCAGCTGACCCGGGACCAGCACCGTCGTGCCGCCAACCGGCATCCATCGGCTGAACGGCCCGTTCCCCGTGCTGCCACCGGCCGGGCCGGGCCGCCTGCGGGCGGCCCGCCGAAATAGGCCCGCCCGGGCGGGTGTTGTCCAGGAGGTCACCGCCGGCACGGGCAGGAGCTGGTACCAGATGGACGCAGACGTCACGGTCCGGCACAACACCGAGTCCGAGACCTACGACGCGATGCTGGGCGACCGCGCCGTCGGCACGATCGTGTACGAACGCCGTGGTAACCGGGCCATCTTCCGGTACACCGTGGTGGAGCCCGAGTTCCGCGAGCACGGGGTGGGCACCACCCTGATCCAGGCCGCGCTGGACGATGTGGCGGCCAGCGGCCTGACCCTGACCAGCTACTGCGGCTTCATCGACCAGTTCATCGCGGACCACCCCGGCTACGCCCACCTCATCGACCCCGAGCACCCCGGCCGCCCGCTGCCCTACGAGGCCCGGCGGCAGGCGCACGGCCGCTAAGGCGTGTCCGCTAAGGGACGCAGCAGCGTGACGGTGCGCGCGTGCTCCCGCTGGCGCGCCTCGTCCCAGTCGCCGGTGCAGTAGACGGCGAGTTCGGCCACCGCGCCGCAGGCCCGGAGAAGATCGCCATTCCCCTGGCCGCCCAGATGGTGCATGCTGTGGCGGGGTAGATCAGGTGCATCCCCTGATGCCAGGTATGCCAGGTGGAGGAGTATCCAGGATGGCCAGTCAGCGCTGGGCGGTTGCCGGAATGACAAGCCTCGCATTGCTGCTGCTGGGCGTGGGCGCGGGCGTGCCCGCGCTGGCCGGGACGGCTAAACCGGCGGGGCCCGCCGCCGGGCACCGCACCGGGTGCTCCGCGGGCGCGCACACCCTGGCGCCGCACGGCTCGCACCTGTACCCGGACACCGGGAACGGCGGGTACACCAGCCTGCACACTGACGTGCACATGGTCTACGACGCGGCCAGCAACCGGTTCCTGGCCGGCAACCACGTCACGCTGACCGACCAGGCCACCCAGTGCCTGACCAGCTTCAGCCTGGACTTCGAGCGCAGGTCGGTGAACGCCACGGCCGGCCCGGACCTGACCGTCAGGTCGGTCTGGGTCAACGGTCACCCGGCGTCGCTGCGGTTCGTCCAGCCCACCTACCCGGGGGACCCGAAGGGGCAGGACGACCCGAACCCGCTGGCCCATGAGGCGTCCCAGGTCAACCCGGTCGGCGGGCCGCACCACAACCCGCTGCCGCCCGCCTGCTCGCCCGAGCTGACCTCGACCAACCCGGCCAAGAAGTCGTCCAAGAACGGCACCCAGTGCCCGGCCAACAAGATGGTCATCACCCCGCAGGCACCGATCGGGACGGGCAGCACGTTCCGGGTGACCGTCGCCTACACCGGCCGGCCTGGCGTGCACAACGACGGGGACGGCACCACCGAGGGCTGGTTCCGGTCCAACCAGCCCAAGGGTGACGGCGGGTTCGTCACCACCGAGCCGGTCGGCACCGAGGACTGGATGCCGCTCAACGACTACCCGACCGCCAAGCCCACCTACGACTTCTACGACACCGTTAACGCGGGCAAGACCGTGCTGGCCAACGGCATGCTGGAAAGCAGGCAGCCGCACCCGGCCAGCGCGCAGTTCCCGCACGGCTCGGTGACCTGGCACTGGCACTCGGCCGCGCCGGTAGCCAGCTACCTGGTCGAGAACAGCGTCGGGCACTTCGACCTGACCCAGCGGATGGTCGGCGGGATCAAGTTCTACCAGGCCCAGGCCAGCTCGCTGAGCGCGGCGCGGAAGGCCAAGAACCGCGTGATCATGAACAAGCAGCCGGACATCACCAAGTTCGAGAGCAAGTTCACCGGGCCGTTCCCGTTCACCTCGGACGGCGTGGTCGTCGGCCGGCCATCGGCCTCCTTCGAGGAGGAGATGCAGACGATGATCACCTTCGCGGGCGGCGAGATCGACACCGACACGCTGTACCACGAGAACATGCACCAGTGGTGGGGTGACCACGTCACCGAGGGCGGCTACCAGATGACCTTCTACAAGGAGGGCATGGCCACCCTGGCCGAGTTCCTGTTCGCGGCGCGCCAGGCGCAGGGCAAGGCGGGCGGCCCGGGGACCGCGGCCGGCCGCCGGGCGTTCCAGCGCAGCCTGGTCGGCACGTTCAACTTCATCTACGGGACCAAGGACGGGTTCTGGACGGTGGCGCCGTCCAACCCGACGCCGTGGGGGCTGTTCAGCGGGTCGTCCACCTACGAGCGGCCGGGCATCGCCTACATCGCGCTGCGGCAGATCCTCGGGCCGGCCAACTTCACCCGCGCCCTGGTCCAGGTCCAGCAGCAGTACGGTGGCGGCTCGATCACCGAGCCGCAGTGGGAGGCCGCGTTCCACCACTGGCTGCCCAGCCACAGCGCCGCCTGCCAGCAGCGGCTGAGCCGGTTCTTCACCCAGTGGTTCGACACGGCCTATCCGCACGGCGGCGGCGCGAACCGCCCGCACATCACCGGGCCCGGCCTGGATGGCCCCCGGTTCTACACCGGCGCCTGCACCAGGTGACCGGCGGCGCGGGGGCAGCGAGCCACCCGGCGACATCCGGGCATCGGACGCGGAGCGGGATGCGACGGTCGAGCGGCTGAGCGCGGCCACCGGGGACGGGCGGCTGACGCTGGAGGAGTTCAGCCAGCGGATGGACCGGGCCACGACCGCGCGGACCCGGGCTGAGCTGGACGGGCTCGTGGCTGACCTGCCCGCCGGGCCGGCCGTGGCGGGCACCGTGGCCGGGCGGGCGCGGCCGCGCCGGCCTCCTGGCATGTCTCGCCGATCGGCGGCCTCAGTGTGTCCGGGCCGTGGCGGATGGCCCGGCACGAGATCGTGCTCAGCCTGGTCGGCGGCACCCGGCTGGACCGAGCCGGCCGAGCTGGCCGCGCCGACGTCCCCGTCCGCGGTTTCACTGGTCGGCGGGGTCCGGGTCCGGCGCGGCGGCCTGGACCGGAGGCGTTAGTCCCGGACACACCTCAAGCGGAGGTGGCGCCCGCGTCCGGCTGCGGCGCGGGCGCGGCTTCGTATTCGGGCCCGAGCATGGTCACGCCGCCCGCAGCGGCGGTCATCGTGTCCTTGTCGTACTGGCCCAGCTCCGCCGGGGCGCTCATTTTCTTCCCGGACACCTCGTCGGCTATTTCCAGCCGTGCCTCCGGCGGATTGGCCAGGCTGTCCAGGTAGTACCGCGGTATCTCGAAGACCAGCTGCCCGGTGACGGCCGCTCCCGGGGCCAGCGCGAAAGGCTGGCTGATCGGGCTGAGGTTCAGCGACGGCGGCAGCGCCCAGCCGGGCGGCGGGCAGATGGCCTCGGCCACCCGTCCCCAGGAACCCGGTACCAGCTTCACGTAGAGCAATACGGTGAGGACCGCTTCCTGCTGCGTCTCATTGGCCCAGCGCACATTGAAGGACCGCAGGTGAGCCGGGACATCAAGGCCGGTGTCGGTCTCCCGTTCGGTCTCGATGGACCCGGTCCCGCTGATTTCCATCCGGATGCCGGGGAACGCCAGCCGCCGCGCCGCCGGCGGGTGCCAGCCGGTGGCCACGCCAAAGAAACAGGCGAACGCGGCCACGAATGAGATCAGGGCGCACACCATCCAGGGGTTCCCGAACAGCGCGTAACCCGGTTCTTTCAGGAAGTACGCAATAGCAATAGCAGTCAGGAATGCAAAGAGCGCCAGAAACAACGCGCCCAGCCAGGCCAGGAGTTCACGGTGAGAACGCACGGCTGGAGTCTACGCCGGACCGGGCGGGCCGGTCAGTCCCCGCCGTTCCCGTTCCCGTTGTCCCCGCCGTTCCCGTTCCCGTCGTCCCCGTTCCCGTTGCCATTGCCGTGACCGGGGGGCCCGACGGCCGCGATCACGGTGACCACGCTGCCCATGGTGAGCTGGCCACTGGGCCGGATCGACACGACCGTGCCCGGCGGCTGGCGGCCGGTGACCGCGCCCACCACGTGCGGCCGCAGGCCGAGCTGGGCGAGCCGCTGGCTGACCAGGCGGGCGGGCTGGCGGGCCAGGGCAGCCGGATTCACCTCTACCCGCTGGGCGGGTGAGTGACTCTGAGTGGCCGCGGGCCGGGTGGCTGACCGGGCGGGCTGCGACGATGAGCTGCCCCCGGCCAGCAGCCAGCCGACCAGGGCCGCCACCCCGGCGACCGCCGCCGTCAGCCCCACGGCCCACCGGCGCCACGACCCGTCCGGCCACCACCGGTCCAGCCAGGCCCAATCCCCGCGCAACCGGTACCACCCGGCCCGGTCCGGCCACGGCCAGCGCCGGGCGGTGGGAGTGGGCCCGCCCACGCCGGTGAGCGTCGCCGTCGAGCCGACCAGGGTGCCGTCCGGCCCATTAGCCCGGGCGGCGGGGAGTTCGTCCGCGGCGGGGGCCGGTGGCGAGTCCGCGCGGGTGACCAACGGTGCGGCCGCCGCAGCGTCCGGCGGCCCGCCCGCGCGGGTCACCGGCTGGCCAGCGGGCGTCCGGGAGGCCAGCCGCCCGGACGCGACATCGCGCAGTGCGTCCCGCAGCCCGGCGGCCCGCGCGGCGACCTGGCTGGCGCTGGCCGGCCGGGCCGCCGGATCCCGCGCGGTCAGCTCGGCCACCAGCGCGGCCACTGGCCTGGGCACCGAGGCGGGCAGCGGCGGAATCGGCTGGCGCGTGATGGCGGCCGCGATCTCCAGCGGGGTGCCGCGGAACGGCGGCACGGCGGCCAGGCACTCATAGGCCACGATGCCGAGCGAGTACAGGTCGCTGGCTGGGCTGGCCCGTTCGCCCGCGGCCCGCTCCGGGGCCAGGTAGGCAGGCGTGCCGACCAGCATCCCGGTCCGGGTGAGCTGCGCCGACCCGGCCGCGTGAGCGATCCCGAAGTCGGTGATCTTCACGCCGCCCCCCGGCGCCATCAGCAGGTTGGCCGGCTTGATGTCGCGGTGCACCAGGCCCGCCGCGTGCGCGGCGGCCAGCCCGGCGGCCGTCTGGGCCACCACGTCCAGGGCCACGGCCGGCTCCAGCGGGCCGTCGGCCAGCACCCCGGCCAGCGACGGCCCGTCCACCAGCTCCAGCACCAGGTACGGCGGCCCGTCCAGGCCCGCCTCCCCGTAGTCGTAGACCTGGGCGATGCCCGGGTGCGACAGCGCCCCGGCATGCCGGGCCTCGGCCCGGAACCGGGCCAGCGTCTCGGCATGCCCGGCGTACCGTTCCTGCAGCAGCTTCACCGCGACCGGCCGGCCCAGTACCAGGTCGGTCGCCCGCCACACCTCGCCCACCCCGCCGAACGCGATCCGGCTGTCCAGCCGGTACCGGCGCACGAGGAGCAAGCCAGGAGATGACATAACGGCCCACACGTTACCGGCCCCGCGTGCCGTCCGGGCGGGCCGCTCGCCGCGGCCCGGCGGACACGAGGGACCCCCGGGAGCGGGCAGCCGGGCCCCCGTCGCCTTAAGGGCCCTGCCACCCGGCTTACCGCCCGTCACGCGCATTGCATTACGCACCGCCCGTCCCCTGCCGCCCGGCAGTCCAGTGCCGTCCGGCGAACGGCCGGGTCCGGGCGTGTCCCCGGGATGCGCTTAGATTGCTGGCGGGACGGCCGGCTGGAAGGCGATCAGATGCCTGCGGACAGCACACTGGCGGCGCGCAGCTACCTGGTGATCGGCGCGGGGGTGCTCGGCGTCTGCCTGGCCGCCCGGCTGGCCCAGGCCGGCGCGGCGGTGACCCTGCTGGACGCGGCCGGGCCCGGCCGCGGCGCGACCCGGTCCAGTTTCGCCTGGCTGAACTCCAACGACAAGGTGCCCCGGGCCTACCACGAGCTCAATCACGCCGGGCTGCGAGCCTGGGCCGAGCTGGCCACCAGCCTGGGCCAGCCGGCCTGGTACCGGCCGGCCGGGAACCTGGAGTGGGCGGCTGACCCGGCGGGCCAGGCCCAGCTGGCCGCGCGGGTTGACCGGCTCGCCGGGTGGGGCTACCCGGCGGAGCTGATCAGTGCTTCAGCCGCGGCCGGGCTGGAGCCGGCCCTCCGGCTGCCCAGCCCGCCGCCCCAGGTGGCGTGGTTCCCTGGCGAGGGCTACCTGCTCACCGAGGCCATGACGGGCGAGCTGGTTGCGGCGGCGGCCCGGGATGGGGCCAGGGTGCTCACCGGCCGGGCCGGGCAGGTGACCGGGTTCGACATGGCACGCGGGGTGGTCCGCGGCGTGCGGACCGCCGCGGGCCAGCTGATCCGCGCGGACGCCGTGGTCTGCTGCGCCGGGCGGTGGACTCCAGGGCTGGCCGGGCTGGCCGCGGCGGCCAGCCCGGTGCCGCTGGTCCCGTGGGCCGGGCCGGGGGACACCGCGCCCGGGCTGGTGGTGCAGGCCGGGCCGGTGGCCGGCCCGGGCCTGGCCCGGATGGTGCACGCGCCCGGGATCGACCTGCGGCCGCACACCGCTGGCCGGGTGCACATGGAAGCCCCGGACGCGGCCGTGGACCTGCATACGCCCGATGCGGAGCTGCGGCGCTGGGCGGCGGAACTGCTGCGCCGGGCCCGCCAGGTGATCCCCGGGCTGGCGGGCGCCGGGGTGGCCGGCTACCGGGTGTGCGTGCGGCCGATGCCCGCCGACGGGCAGTCCATCGTCGGCTGGCTGCCTGGGGCGGCCGGGCTCTACCTGGCGGTGACGCACAGCGGTGTCACCCTGGGCGCGCACCTGGCCCGGCTGATCTCTGACGAACTGGGCACCGGGACACCCCCGGCCGGGCTGGCGCCCTACCGGCCCAGCCGGTTCCGGGGCTGAGGCTGCCCGGCCGACCTGGCCACCACCGGCACCAGGGTGCGGGCCGCGCCGCGCTCACCCCCTCGGCGGGCCGGGCCGCGGGCCGGGCGCTGCGGGCTCCACCGGAAGAACCGGAGCGAGACCAGCAGCCCGGCCACGCCCCAGCCGGCCAGCACGGCCAGGCCGGCGGCGGGCAGGCTGGCCAGGCCGGATCCGGTGGGCGCCAGCGCGCCGCTGACCGCCTCGATGAGCGGGTAGGCGGGCAGGTAGTGCACGGCGGTGGTCAGCCAGCCGGGCTCGCCGGGGATCGTGCCGAACACCCCGGACAGCAGGATCACCGGCAGGTAGGTGAGTCCGATCACCGGGAACGTGGCCTCCGCGGTGGGCACCACGATGCTGGCCGCCGTGCCCAGCGCGGCCCAGGCCAGCGCGCCGAGGGTCAGCGCGGCCAGCACGGCCGCGAACGTGCCCGCGGTCACCGGCAGGCCGGCCATGGCCACCCCGATCAGCACCACGACCACCCCGGCCGCGTCGGCCAGCAGCACGGTAGCGGCGATCCGGCCCGCGAAGTAGCCGCCGGCGGGCAGCGGGCTGAGCCGCCAGCGGCGCAGCGCGCCGTCCTGCCGCGCGGAGACCAGGCCAGACGCGTGGGTCAGGTACGCGGTGTTCAGCACGGCGAACACGGCCAGCCCGGCTACCAGGGTGGCCACGGCCGGGCTGACCGCGGTGTGGCCGCCGGGGTGGCTGACCCGGCCGAGCCGCAGCGCCAGCACCGCGGCGGGCGCGAGCACCCCGAACCACAGGGCGCGGGGCGTGCGGGCCAGCAGCCGCAGCTGGTAGCCGACCTGGCCGGCCAGCATGAGGCCGATGCCGGGGAGCCGGCCCGGGGCGGCCGCTGGGGCCGGGGCGGCCAGCGAATCAGACATGAGACGGTGCCTCCTTCGGGGTGGCGGCCGGCTTGCCGGTCAGCGCCAGGTAGGCCTCTTCCAGGCTGGGCGGCCCGACCTCCAGGCCAGTGAGATCGAGCCGGTGACAGCGCGCCCAGCGGATGAGCACGTCGAGATCGGCGGGGACGTCCGCGGTGCGGACCAGCAGTTCGCCCCGGCCCGGATCGGCGTGCCGGGCCAGCCGGCCCGGCAGGTCGCCGAGGGGCTCGCCGCCGCCCAGCGGCAGCCGGATGCTCGGCAGCGCGCCGGACCCGCGCAGCTGGCCGGGGGTGGCGTCGGCCACCACCCGCCCGCCGGCCAGCACGACCAGGCGGCTGGCCAGCTGCTCGGCCTCGTCCAGGTAGTGCGTGGTGAGCAGCACGGTGGTGCCGCCCGCGGTCAGCTTCCCGATCACCGCCCACAGCTGCCGCCGGGCCTGCGGGTCCAGGCCGGTGGTCGGCTCGTCGAGGAACAGCAGGTCGGGCCGGCCGATGATGCCGATGCCCAGGTCCACCCGGCGGCGCTGGCCGCCGGACAGCACGCCGATCCGGGTGGCTGCGTCGCCGGCCAGGCCGATCGCGGCCAGCACGTCGGGCACCGGCAGCGGCCGTGGGTACAGCTGGGCGAACAGCCGCAGCGCCTCGGCCACCGTGAGCTGCGCGTCCAGGCTGGCGGACTGGAGTACCAGGCCGATCCGCGCCCGCCAGGCCCGGCCCGGCCGGGCCGCGGGGCGGGGATCGGTGCCGAGCACCTGCACCCGGCCGGAACTCGGCGCGAGGAGCCCGGTCAGCACCTCGATGATCGTGCTCTTGCCCGCGCCGTTCGGCCCGAGCAGCGCGGTGACCTGCCCGGGCGGGACGTCGAAGCTGACGTCCTGCACGGCGGTGAAGCGGCCGTACCGCTTCACCAGGTGCTGCACGGTGACGGCGGGCATTACCATGACCCGTCCTGGTCCCGGTCCCGGGTCGGCGCGGGCCGCGCGGCCGGCCACGGCCTTGATGCCGCCGATGACCAGCAGTGCTCCGCCGATCCAGGGCATGAGCACCGCGTGGATGACCAGCCCGGCGATGAGCAGTACCGCGCCGATGACGGCCATCAGGGTTGGGTTACGTCCGAACAGAGTGGTCATGGGTCTTCCTCCGCTTCCGTGTTCCTTCTCGGCTTTCCAGGTAAGAGTGCAGGTCACAGGGACGCCGGCGCATCGGCGCCGGGGTTGAACCAGGCGACGCCGCGCGGTGCACCCGCGAGATGGCCGCCGGGCCACCCGGGGGTGGACGGGAACCTGCGCGGAGTCGAACTCCGGGCCGGCGTCGTGCCGCGGGGAGCCGTCCTACAGTGGCGATGTGAGCGTGGACTACCCGACCACTCCGACGCTGGCCGCGCTGCGCCGCGCCCGGGCCCGGCAGGAGGCGGCGGCGCGCTGGCTGCGCCCGCTCAGCCTGGTCGTCGCGCTGCTCGTGATCGCACGGGCCTTCCGCGGCACCCCGGCGCCGTCCGGGCACGGGGCCGGGCTGGGGGTGTCGGTCGCGCTGGCCGCGATCGCCGTGGGCGCGGCCGGTGTGCTGGCCACCTACCGGGTGCCCGGCCGGATCCAGCTGGCCTGCTGCGCGCTGTTCCTGGCTGGCTCGGCCGCCCTGTTCTGGCTCCAGCCAGGCGGGGCCGGCCTGTTCGGCGCGCTGGTGGCGGTGGGCGTGATGACCCGCTGGCTGCCGTTCCGGCTGAGCGTGCTCCCGGTCGCGGCGACCCTGGCCGTCATCGCCGCGAGCGCGGTGGCGGACCCGGCGCGCCATCCGGTGTCCGCGGTGCTGCTGAGCGAGATCGGCCTGGTCGCCATCTACGGGGTAGGGCTGCTGGCCCGCCGGATCGGCGCGGGGAACATCCAGACCGAGCGGCTGCTGGTGGAACTGGAGCAGACCCGGGGGGCTGAGGTCCGGGCGGCGGCGCTGGCCGAGCGGCAGCGGCTGGCCCGGGAGATGCACGACGTGCTCGCGCATTCGCTGTCCGGGCTGGCGCTGCAACTGGAGGGGGCGCGGCTGCTCGCAGATACCGACCCGGCCGATCCCCGGCTGGGCGGGCTGCTGGAACGGGCCCATAACCTGGCCCGGACCGGGGTGCAGGAGGCCCGCTGGGCCATCGGGATGCTCCGCGACGACGAGCTTCCCGGGCCGGAACGGCTGGCCGCGCTGGTCGCGGACTTCGGCCAGGACAGCGGCGTGGCCAGCCGGTTCACGGTGACGGGGGAGGAGCGCCCGCTGGTGGCTGGCAGCCGGCTGGCGCTGCTGCGGGTGACCCAGGAAGCACTGACCAACGTGCGCAAGCACGCGAAGGCGGAGCGGGTTGAGGTGGTGCTCGGTTTCCAGCCGGACGGGGTGGAACTGACCATCGAGGATTTCGCGGGGCCGGGCGGTCCTGCCGCCCCTGCTGCTGGCGGCGAGGGCGGGCCGGCCTCCGGGTACGGGCTGACCGGCATGGCGGAACGGGCCGAACTGCTCGGTGGCACGTTGCGGGCCGCCCGTACGGGGGGCGGTTTCCGGGTGGCGATGTGGGTGCCGGCGTGACCGGGCCGGCGGAGCCGGCCGGGCCGCGCGGCGTGATCCGCGTGCTGGTGGCCGACGACCAGCGGGTGGTGCGCGAAGGGCTGGCCATGCTGCTCGGGCTGCTCCCCGGGGTGGAGGTCGCGGGCATGGCCGCGGACGGGGAAGAAGCGCTGGCCCAGGCGGCCCGGCTGCACCCGGACATCGTCCTGATGGACCTGCGGATGCCCCGGTGCAACGGCGTCGAGGCCACCCGGCTGATGCGGGACCGGGCCCCGGGCGTGGCCGTGGTCGTGCTCACCACGTACGCCGACGACCGCTCGGTCATCGACGCGCTGCGGGCCGGTGCCCGCGGGTACCTGACCAAGGACGCGGGCGCGGCCGAGATCGGCCAGGCCCTGACGCGGGTGGCGAGCGGCCAGGCGGCCATCGACCCGGCGGTCCAGCGTCACCTGGTCGAGGCGATCGCCGGCGAGCCGGCCCCGCCCACCGGGCCAGCCGGGCCGGATCCCGGCGCCGGGCCGCTGCCCGGCGGGCTGACGCCCCGGGAGGCGGAGGTGCTCACGCTGATCGCCGACGGGCTGTCCAACACGGAGATAGCCGCCCGGCTCGTGGTCAGCGAGGCGACGGTGAAGAGTCACGTCAATCACCTGCTGGCCAAGACCGGCGTGCGGGACCGGGCCCAGGCGGTCGGCTACGCCTACCGGCACGGCCTGGCCGCACCGCGGGAGCCGCCGCCGGAGCCCGGTGGCCGCGCCAGCTACGGCTGACCGGCGGCTCCCCCGTTGCCGGCGGCCAGGTGTTTCCGGTCCCGGTGACTCGCGTACGCTGAGCCGATGGCAGAGCCAGCGCACCTCAGCAATCATCACCGCAACACATTGCGTGAGCTGTTCCAGCACCCGGTCAGCCACAACATTGAGTGGCGTGCCGTGGTCTCGCTGCTGGACGCGGTCGGCACGGTGCAGCGGCACCACGATGGGAAGGCCGCCGTCACCATCGGGTCGGAGAGCGCGTTCATCGACCCCCCGGCCGGCAAAGACATCGACGAGCAGACTGTGCTTGATCTGCGCCGGATGCTGAGCGCGGCTGGCTACCACGGCTGAGCCCTTTCTCATTGGCTGGCCGCACTCCCGGAAGAACTCCGTGAGCTGCTAAAAGGCACGGCGCGGCGGGCGCGGTTTCCCGGCAGAATGTGCGATTCTGGGTTGCCGTGAGCTGGAATGCTCGGGTCTTCGCCGGCCGTGGCGCGGCCGTCCCCTGCCCCGGCCGCCGGATCCCGGGATGACCGCCGGGCCGGACGGGAGCGGGGGGCCGGCCCGCATCAGCCGCCCGCTGGGCCGCGGCCGGCCATTGCCGCCCCGGCTCCTGCTGGCCGGGGCGGGAGCGCTCATCCTGATCGGCCTGGCCGTGGCCTGGATAGGCCAGGGCGCCGTGGCGTCGGCCGCGGGCACCCCCGGGGTGGCCTGGGTGCTGCACCCGGCCTCGAACACGGTGACCGTGCGGCTGACCCCCGGCGGCGGGCCGGCCGGGCAGGTGCTGGTACGCAGCCGCCTGACCGTGTCCGTGGCCGGGGACGGGCAGCTGACCCGCACGTCGCCGGGCACCGGCCGGGTCCGGGTGCCGGTGCCACCCGGACACCGGACCGGGCTGCTGGTCCAGGTGACCGGCCCGCGGCCGCTGCGCCGCACGCTGACCGTCACGGCGCCGCCCGCGCTGCGGGTCACCTCGTCCCGGCCGGTGGCCAGTGGCTGGCTGGTCTCGGTGTCCAGCCCGGTGCGCCAGCAGCCACACCAGACGCTGTGCGGCCGGGACAAGATCAGCTTCCCGGCGCCGGACCAGGTGGCGGTGACCAAGAGCACGGACGCCTGCCGGGCCCCGCTGACCGTCACCGCGCGCAACGGTGAGCAGGCCACGCTGCCGGTGACGCTGCCCGGGCTGCCCCAGATTCCGCTGTACGCGTTCGCCCGCCCGGCCGGCCGGGCGATCTACATCACGGTGGACGACGGCTGGACGCCGAGCGCGCGGGTGCTGGCCATCATGCGCCGCACCCATCTGCCGGTCACCGCGTTCCTCATCGCCCAGGCGGCGCAGCGGGATCTGCCGTACTGGCGGGAGTTCGTCCACGATGGCGGGACGATCGGGGACCACAGCGTCTCCCATCCCAACCTCACCAAGCTGGCCCTCGGCCCGGCCACGGTTCAGTGGGGGCAGGCCCGGCGGGACCTCGGCCGGTGGCTGGGCCAGACCCCGGACATGGGCCGCCCGCCGTATGGCGCGTTCGACCAGACCGTGGAGGCGGCCGCCTACCGCGGCGGGCTGCAGGTCCTGGTCGGCTGGAGCGCCAGCGTGGGCCATGGCCGCATCACGACCTGGGACGGCAAGCCGCTGGAGCCCGGCGAGATCGTGCTGCTGCACTGGGTACCCGGGCTGGGCCATCAGCTGACCAAGCTGCTCGCGGTCATCCACGCCCGGCACCTGCACCCGATGCCGCTCACCCCGGCCAGCTTCGCGGGCACCGCCCCGCAGCGGCATTCCCTGGACGGTGACTGACCGGCGCCCCGGGGGCGTGCGCGGGCGGCGCGCACGGCCGGGCCGCGGCCCGGGTTGCGCGCCGCCCGGGTAAGTAACCGGTGGCCGGCGGGCGGCCGCATACCGGATGCGTCCTGGCCCACCCGGCTGGTGTACTGGGCGGGTGGCCACGCCACTGGTCTTCCAGCATGGCGCCGCCGAGGCGGTGTTCACCGTCGTGGTGGTGGCCTGGCTGGTCTTCGAGTTCGTGATGCGGGTGCGCCAGCGGATGAAGGCCCAGGGCCCGGCGAGCCCTGATCCCAGCGCGGTCATCCTGATCCCGTCCCTGGTGGCCTCGGTCATCGCGGCGGAAATCCTCGGCCGCCGCGGCGGGCTGCCGTGGCCGGGGGGCCAGGTCTGGCCGCTCGTCGTGGGCCTGGTGCTGATCCTGGCCGGCATCGGCCTGCGGGCCTGGTCGATCGCCACCCTGGGCCGGTTCTTCCAGTACCAGATCCGGGTCCAGTCCGGGCATCACGTGGTGACCGGCGGGCCCTACCGGTATGTCCGCCACCCGTCCTACACCGGGATCGCGCTCATCCTGATCGGGATCGCGCTGGCCTGCGACGATGTGTGGAGCCTGCTGGCCGTGGCCGTGCTCGGCGGGGTCGGCCTGGGGGTGCGCATCCACGCCGAGGAACGGCAGCTGGAACAGGCGCTGGGCACTGAATACGGGCAGTTCGCGGCCAGCCGCAAGCGCCTGGTGCCCGGGGTGTGGTGAGCCCGTGGGCTCGCGGCGGCGGCGAAACCGCAACGCGGCCCGGTGGGTGGGCGGGCCGGGGCACACTGGGCCGGTGCGTATCACCGTCCGGGTCCGCCCGGGGTCAGCCCATCCCGGCGTGGGCGGCGCGTACGGTGACGCGCTCGTGGTCCGGGTCAGCCAGCGTGCGGTGCACGGCAAGGCCACGGCGGCCGCCCTGGCCGCGATCGCCGGGGCGTTCGGCGTCCGGCGGCACGCGGTCACCCTGGTCTCCGGGGCGGCCACCCGCACCAAGGTCATCGACGTGGCCGGTGGTGATCCCGCCGTGCTGGACCGGCTGCTGGCCAGCTGAACCCCGGTCCGCGGAGCCTCAGCGCACCCCACCCAGCGCGCTGGGCCGCCTGCTGTCGAAGTCGATCAGCCCGGCCCAGGACGGGCGCAGCACGATCCGGGCCTGCGCGGTGCCCGGCTGGTCCAGGCCGGCCAGCATGGCCCCGGCCGCGTCCGCACCAAGGTAGCGCCGCGCCGCCGCGGCATACTCCGGCGCGAGCCCGTCCACCTCGGTGATCTCCACCTGCCCGCGCAGGCTCAGCGACTGCGGGGGGAATGTGTCGGTGTCGATGGTGACCGCGACGTCGGGCCGGGCGCGCAGCGCGGCGAGCCGGGCCGCCGGATGCCGGACGCCGATGTTCGGGCCCGCGGTGTAGGTCGGCATCACCAGGTCCTGGCCGGTCCAGTGGAACCAGGTCGGCACCACGCGCGGCGTGCCGTCGAGTGCGATGAAGGCCAGCCGGGCCGGGATGGGCGCGGCCAGCAGCCGCTGCGCCAGCTCGGTGTCCAGCAGCGCCAGGTCGCCCTGGCGCAGGCCGTGGCGGTCGGTGGGTACGGTGCTCATCGTCGCCTCCCGGGGTAGGTTCCTTGAGGGAACGCTCTGACGCTAACACAGTGAGTTCCTTAAAGGAACCCTTTGAGGTAAGCTGATGCCATGCAGCGGACCCGGTTCGGCGATATGACCTGCTCGATCGCACGCACCCTCGACCTGATTGGCGAGCCGTGGTCGCCGCTGATCCTGCGTGATGTGATGGTGGGCATCCGCCGCTTCGGCCAGATCCAGGCCGACCTCGGTATCTCCCGCAAGGTGCTCACCGAGCGGCTGAAGTGGCTGGTCGACTGCGGCGTGCTGGAGCGCCATCAGTACTCCACCCGGCCGCCCCGCTATGAGTACGTGCTGACCAGCCAGGGCACGGACCTGTGCGACCTGCTCATGGTCATGGTCCGGTTCGGCGACCGCTGGCTGGCCGGCCCGGCCGGGCCCCCGGTGCTCTACCGGCACCACACCTGCGGCCAGGTCACCACCGCCGAGCTGCGCTGCACGCACTGCGGCGCACCGATGCACGCCGATTCCATCGACGTCCTCCCCGGGCCCGCGCTGGCGGCCAGCCCGGCCGGGTAACGGCGGCCGCTGCCCCGGCACGGGCCGGCGCCCGCCCGGGCGCTGCCTGCGTAAGCTGGTGATTCCAGCAGCTGAGACCGGCTGGACTGACCGGGCGCCGGGGGGCTGGCGGGCATGCCAGAGTACGTTCTCGATCATCACCAGCGCGGTGAGGGCCGCCGGCTGGCCCTGATGTCGCGGCTGCTCGATCCCATGCACCGCCGCTACCTGGAGCAGCTGGGCGTCGGCCCGGGAGATCGCACCCTCGAAGCCGGCTGCGGTAACGGGTCCATCTCCGCGTGGCTGGCCCAGCAGACGGTGCCGGGCGGGCACGCGGTGGCGGTGGACCTGGACCTGTCCCTGGTCGGCCCGGCCGCGCCCGGGCTGGAGTTCCGCCAGGCCGACATCCTGGCCGGGCCGGTCGAGCCGGGCGGCTTCGACCTGGTCACCGCCCGTGCGGTGCTGCACCATGTCGGTGATGCCGGGACCGCGGTAGCCAACCTGGTGGCCAGCGCGCGGCCGGGCGGGACGATCCTGCTGATCGAGCCGGATTTCCTGCCGGTCAGCATCGCCGAGCCCGCCCCGGTCCACGCGTTCTGGCAGGGCTGGCTGGCCTGGTCGCGGGCGCAGGGTATCGACTACTTCATCGGCCGCCGGCTGCCGGCCATGCTGTCCGGGCTGGGTGTCGGGGATATCGGGGCCACGGCCCAGACCGAGGTCTACAACGGCGGCTCTGCGTGGGCCGAATACTGGCGGGAGACGATCATCGAGCTGCGCCCCCGGCTGCTGGGCTCCGGCCAGCTGGACAGCCGGTCCATCGACAGTTTCCTGGCCCAGTGCACCGACCCGGCCTGGTGGACCCAGACCATCGCCTTCACCGCCACGCACGGGCGCAAGCCGGAGTGAGGACCGCCCCCGCGCCCCGGGGAGCGGCCCCGGAGTGCGCTCATCCCCTCATCACCCGGTGACCCCATCCGGGTTGCAGGCGACTGTCGATCCGCGGGCAGGCCGTTCGTGTAGCTGGTGACGAAGCCCCGGAAAGGAGAGCCTGATGGGCAAGCTGACGGTGCTCAACAACGTAACCCTGGACGGCGTGATGCAGGCGCCGGCCCGCCCGGACGAGGATCGCCGCGACGGCTTCAGTTACGGCGGCTGGGCCCGGCCCTACCAGGACGCCGTCATCGCCGAGCAGATGGCCCAGGGCATGGCCCGGGGCCGGGCACGGGCAGGCGGACTGCTGCTGGGCCGCCGGACCTACCAGGACTTCTACCGCGTCTGGCCCAGCCGGGCCGGCAACCCTTACACCGAGGTGCTCAACAGCACCCAGAAATACGTGGCGTCCAGCACCCTGGCCGAGCCGCTGCCGTGGCAGAACTCGACGCTGCTCACCGGGGACGCCGCCGAGGCGGTAGCCCAGCTCAAGCAGGAGCCGGACCTGGACCTGATGATCATGGGCAGCGGCGCGCTGATCCGGTCACTCCTGCCGCACCAGCTGATCGACGAGTTCGTGCTGCTCATTTACCCGCTGGTGCTGGGATCTGGGCACCGGCTGTTCCCCGCGGGCACGGCCGCCGCCCTGCGGCTGACCGGCAGCGTGACCACGACCACCGGCGTGGTGATCGCGACCTATCAGGCGGCCGGGCCAGCGCCACAGGCCGGCTGAGGCCGTCCCGCCGTGCCCCGCTCAGCGCGCCCGCACCCCGATGGTGACGTCACCGCCGTGCGGATCGACCCGGCTCAGCACGGACCACGGGACGCGGAAGACCCGGCCCGGGGAGGCGGGCCAGGGCAGCCGCTGCCGGGCGACGGCCCGGCCGCCCTGGGTCACCGTCACGGCTGGCACCCGGACGAGTTCGTCGGTCCACAACAGCAGCCGCCGCCGGGCCGGGGCCGGGTCGCCGGGCCGCAGCAGCCCCGGGGCGGCCCAGCGCAGCGGCTGTGACGGGCGGATGCGCACCTGGTGCGGGTCGGGGCGCTGGCCCGACAGCCAGGCCGCGACCTGGTCAGCGGCGTGCCGGCCGTCCAGCGCGGCGACGTCCGCGGTGTCGGCCGGGTGCACCAGGTTCCCGGCCGCGAACACTCCCGGCCTGCTGGTGCGCAGCGCGGTATCCACCAGCGGTCCCCGGGTGCCGGGGTCGAGCTCGACCCCGGCCAGCCGGGCCAGTTCATGGTCGGGGATCCAGTCGCCGGTGAACACCACGGCGTCGCACCCGACGCTGCGGCGGGCGCCGTCATCGAGGTTCTCGATCTCGACCGCCTCGACCCGCGTCCGGCCGGTGATCGCTGCCACCCGGGTGCGCGTGGCCACGGGTACCCGCAGCCCGAGCTGGCCCGGGAGGTTGAACGCGGCGTACGACTCGGGCGACCGGTACTGCGTGGTCATCAGCACGGTCCGCACGCCGGCTTCCCGGAGGGTGAGCACCGCCGACCAGCTCACCGGTTCGCCGCCGACCACCACCGCCCGGCGGCCCGGCGCCCGGTGGTGCAGGTGCACGAGGTTCTGCAGCTGCCCGGTCGTGTACACCCCGGCCGGGCGGTCGCCGGGGATCAGCCGGGCGGCCCGCGGGCGCTCCCGGGCCCCGGTGGCCAGCACGACCGCCTCGGCCCGCACGGCCAGGCGCCCCTGCGGGCTGGTGACCAGCGCACCGCCGTCCGCGTCCCAGCCGGTGACCATGGCCCCGGGCCAGATGGTGGCGCCCGCCCGCTGTGCCGCGGTCACCAGCCGCCGCGCATAGGCCGGCCCGCGCAGGAACCGTCCCAGGTCCCGCAGGCCGTAGCCGGTGTGGTCACTGTGCCGCGGGATCCCGCCGGCCTGGTCCTCCCGGTCCACGACCAGGACCTCGTGGTGGTAGTGGCCGGCCAGCCGGGCGGCGGCGGTCAGCCCGGCCGGCCCGCCCCCGATGACCAGGACTTCAGGGGTCACCATGTTCGCATTCTGTCGCATACGCCGCTGGCCGGCCGCCGCCAGGGTCCGCCCGCCGCCGGGGCCCGCCCGCCGCCGGGGCCCGCCCGCCGCCGGGGCCGCGCGCCGCCGGAGCCGCCGCCCCAGCCGGCTCAGGTGCCGAGGTACTTCAGCACGGCCAGGACACGGCGGTGGTCGGTGCCGGTCGGTGGCAGGTCGAGCTTGGCGAAGATGTTCGTGACGTACTTCTCCACCGCGCTCGGGCTGACCTTGAGCGCCGTGACGATCCCGCTGTTGGACCGGCCCTCGGCCATCAACTGGAGCACCTGGAGCTCCCGGGGGGTGAGGCGGCTCATCGGGTCGTCCCGCCGGCGGACCAGCAGCTGCGCCACGACCTCCGGGTCCAGGGCCGTGCCGCCGCCCGCCACCCGGCGTACCGCGTCCAGGAAGTCACCTACCTGCGCGACGCGGTCCTTGAGCAGGTACCCGACCGAGCTGGTGGCGACGGAGAGCAGATCGGTGGCGTAGCTTTCCTCCACGTACTGGGACAGGACCAGCAGCGCCACCTCCGGGTACTGGCGGCGGATGACCAGCGCGGCCCGGATGCCCTCATCGGTGTGCGTGGGCGGCATCCGGACGTCGATGACGGCCAGGTCCGGCTGGTGCTCAGCCACCGCCCGGAGCAGCTGGGGAGCGTCGGGCACGGCCGCCACCACCTCGAAGCCGCCGCCGTCGGTGAGCATCCTGGTCAGCCCGTCCCGGAGCAGCACCGAGTCCTCGGCGATCACGATTCGCATGGCAGCTCCGCGGTGATGACGGTCGGCCCGCCCGGCGGGCTGTCGATGGCCAGCGTGCCATCCACGGCGGCGGCCCGCTGGGCCAGGCCCCGGAGCCCGCTGCCGGCGGTGCCGCCGTCATCCGCGGCGGCCGCGGCGCCGCCGCGCCCGTCGTCGGTGACCGTGATGCGCAGCAGATCACCACGGCGGGTGGCCGTCACCTCGGCCCGGGTCGCCTGCGCATGCTTCACCACGTTGGTGAGCGCCTCGGAGACGATGAAGTAGGCGACCGCCTCGACGCTGGGCGACGCCGGCCGGGCCAGGTCCACGTGCAGCGCGACCGGCAGCGGGGCCCGCGCCGCGAGCCCGGACAGCGCCGCGTTCAGGCCCCGGTCGTTGAGCACGGCCGGGTGCAGGCCGCGGATGAACTCGCGCAGCTCGGTCAGGGCCAGCACGGCCTCATCGTGCGCCTCGGCGATCGCCTGGCGGACCGGTTCCGGGGCGCTGGCGAAGCGTTCCCGGGTCAGGCCGAGGTTCATGGCCAGCGAGACCAGCCGCTGCTGCGCGCCGTCGTGCAGGTCGCGCTCGATCCGGCGGCGCTCCGCGTCGGCGGCGGCGACCAGATCGGACCGGCTGCGGGCCAGTGACTCGACCCGCTGCGTGAGCTCGTCGCGGGGGCTGGGCCCGAGCAGTGCCCGGGCCGACGCCTCGTCCACGCCGGACACGAGCTGGGCCAGCCGCGGCGCCGCCAGCAGCAGCCCAGCCGCGGCCAGGCATGCCGCGGCCGCGGCGGCGGCCGGGGGGTGGCCCGCGGCCAGGTAGCCGACCGCGGCCAGCGGCGCCAGCCAGCAGGCGGCCACCAGGCCGCCACCACCCACCCCGGTGACCAGCGCCAGCAGGTGGAACCCGAGCTGCCGCCAGGTCGCGGCGGCCAGCCACGGGCCGACCGGCCACGGCCTGCGCTCCGCGCGCGGGCCCGCCGGGATGGTCACGCCGAGCGTGGCGTGCAGCCGCGCCCGCTGCACCGCGGTCAGCCCCTGCACCACCCACAGGGCCAGCACCGGGCCCGCGGCGACCACCGCGATATACAGCACGGCGTGCCCCCAGCCGCCGACCGGCCACTCGGCCAGGCTGACGACCGCGGCCCCCCAGATCAGCGCGAGCCCGCCGAGCAGGACACCACCTAGCAGCGCGACGAAGCAGGCGGCCAGTGCGCTGCGGGTAGCCCGCCAGGCGGCTGCCGACCAGAGCGCGGTAACCGCCGCCCTGACCCGGCGGGAGGTCACATCGGCCGAGGTCATGACGTCACCGTACAAAGGCACCCGGTCCGTCACCATCCGGCTGGCCTGCGTGCCGGGTGGGGAAATCCCCACCGCGCACCGGCTGGGCGCCCCAGCGACACCGCGGCCTGCGTCCGGCAGCGTCAGTTCCATGATTGAGATCGACGCCCTGACGAAACGCTACGCAGCCACGACCGCTGTCTCGGGCCTGACGTTCACCGTCCGGCCCGGCGCGGTCACCGGCTTCCTCGGGCCGAACGGCGCCGGGAAGTCCACCACCATGCGGATGATCCTCGGCCTGGACGAGCCGACCAGCGGCTCGGTCCTGGTCAACGGGCGCCCACCGCGGGCTCACGCCGCCCCGCTGCGCGAGATCGGCGGGATGCTGGACCCGCGGGCCGTGCTCCCCTCGCGCAGCGCCTACCACCATCTGCTCGCCCTGGCCCAGACCTCCGGCATCCGGCGGTCCCGGGTCGACGAGGTCATCGACGCGGTCGGCCTGCACGCGGTGGCAGGCCGGCGGGCGGGCAAATTCTCCCTCGGCATGAGCCAGCGGCTGGGCATCGCCGCGGCGCTGCTGGGCGATCCGGCCACCGTGGTGCTGGACGAGCCAGTGAACGGCCTGGACGTGGAGGGCATCCGGTGGATCCGCACCCTGCTGCACGACCTGGCGGCGCAGGGGAAGACGGTCTTCGTCTCGTCGCACCTGATGAGCGAGATCGCGCAGACCGCCACGCACCTGATCGTCATCGGCCGGGGCCGCCTCATCGCCGACACCAGCGTGGCCGAGTTCATCGCCTCGGCCGCGCCCCCGGCCGTGCGGGTCCGCAGCTCGGACCAGCCCACGCTGGCCGCGCTGCTCCGGTCGCCCACGGTGACCGTCACCCACGCCGAGGACGGCGCGCTCACGGTGTCCGGGCTGTCCGCCGCGGAGATCGGCGCGGCCGCTGCCGCCGCTGGGATCACCGTGCTCGAACTGGCCACCGAGCCGACATCGCTGGAAGACGCGTTCGTTGACCTGACCCAGGACGCGGTCGAATTCCGCGCCACCCCCCGGCCCGCCGCCGGGGCTGCCTTCGAGGAGGAGCAATGACCACCGCCACGCCGAACCCGGGGCCAGTCCCGGCGGCCCTGCCCGGCTATGCCCGGCCGCAGCGAGTCACCCAGGCCCGGGTGCTCCGGTCGGAGTGGACCAAGCTGCGCACCCAGCCGTCCGCACTGTGGGCGCTGCTGTCCATGGTCATCCTGACCGTCGCGTTCGGCATCCTGTACAGCCTGCTCCGGGAAGCCCGGCCACCACACGGCGCCGCGGCGGTCCAGTCCTTCGACCCCGCCGCGGTCAGCCTGTCCGGGGTGCAGCTGGCTCAGATCGCCGTCGGGGTACTCGGCGTCCTGCTGATCACCAGCGAGTATGCGACCGGGCTGATCCGCACCAGCCTGGCGGCGGTGCCACGGCGGCTGCCGGTGCTGTGGGGCAAGGCCGGGATGCTGGTCGCGGCCACCCTCGCGGTGAGCCTGCCGGGTGCGCTTGCGGCCTTCCTGGCCGGGCAGTCCATCCTGGGCCGCCAGCACCTGTCGGTGACGCTCAGCCAGCCGGGCGTGGCCCGCGCGGTGGCCGGCAGCGCGCTGTACCTGGCCGTGGCCGGGCTGATCGGCCTGGGCCTCGGGGCCGTGCTGCGCAGCACGGCCGGCGGGATCGCGGCGCTGTTCGGCCTGTTGTTCGCGGTCCCGCTGGTGGCCGGCTTCCTGCCCGGCAGCTGGGCCACGGACATCGGCAAGTACCTGCCCGCGTCGGCGGGCCAGGCGGTCACCACGGTGCACCCGGATCCCGTCTCATCACTGGCGCCGTGGCCCGGGTTCGCGGTGTTCTGCGGCTACGCGGCCGTCCTGCTGGTTCTCGCCGCGATGCGGATGCGGCGCGGCGACGCGTAACCCCGCACCACAGCGCCCATGGCCGCGGCCCGCGAGGGCCGCGGCCATGGCCGTTCGCCGGGGACCGCCGGGGTCAGCCCGGGCCGAGGGGCTTGCCCAGGTAGACGCTGAGGCAGGCATCCGCGTAGTACCCGAACGGCGCGATGTCGGTGTAGCCCGCCGACCGGTACAGGGCTACCGCCTCGGGCAGCACGGTGCCGGTCTCCAGGATCATCCGGCGGTGCCCGGCGGCCAGCGCGGTGCGCTCCAGCTCGGCCAGGATGGCCCGGGCGAAACCGCGGCGGCGGGCGGCCCGCGACACGTACATCCGCCTGATCTCGGCGTCGGTCCCCAGAGCGTGCCAGCCGCCGCAGGCGACCGGCGTCCCGGCCAGGTAGCCGACGAGAAACCGGCCCCACGGCGCGGCGAACTCGGCCGGGTCGGCCGGGGAGGCGTCCTCGCTGCCGTACCGGGCCGCGTACTCCTGCTGCACCTCGGCGATCAGCGCAGCCGCGTCCGGGTGGTCGTAGCCGACTTGCTCGATCCGCACCGCCCCATCCTGGCCGGCTGGCCGGGGCGGGCGGCCAGCGCGCCAGCCGCCGGGCGGGTTACCGCGTGCGGGCCGCCGGGCGGGTCACCGCATAAGGGCCGCGGGCGGTCACCGCGTGCGGGCCGGCTGGGCGGGTTACCGCGTAAGGGCCGGCGGGCGGGTCACCCGCGTAAGGGCCGGCGGGCGGGTCACCGCATGCGCGCGGCCGGATAGGTTCTCTGCGCATGCGGGTTCTGCTTAGTGATGGGTCCGGCCTCACCGCCCGGCAGGCGGCGGCGCAGCTCGCGGACGGCGGTCACACGGTCGACGCGCTGTCCGCCGACCCGCTGAGCCTGGTCCGGTTCACCCGCCGGGTGCACCGTGTCCACCGGGTGCCGCGTTACGGCCCGGACCCGCTGCGCTGGCTGGACGCCGCGCTCGACGTCTACCGGGCCGGGGCCATGGATGTGCTGCTGCCCACCCAGGAGCAGGTCGCTGTGCTGTCGGCCGGCCACGACCTGGTGCACGCGGCCGGGGTGCGCACCATAGTGCCGCCGTTCGCGGCGCTGGCCCAGGTGCAGGACAAGGTGTCCGCGTTCAGCACGCTGACCGCCGCCGGGCTGCCCCAGCCGGAAGGCGCGGTGCTGGCCACGCCCGGGCAGGTTGCGGCCTGGGACCGGTTCCCGGTGTTCCTGAAGCTGCCGATCGGCACGGCAGCCAGCGGTGTGCGCCGGGTCACCGGGCCCGGGCAGCTGCCGGGGGTGATCGCCGGCGCGCACGCGGCCGGCGCGTTCCGGGCCGGCGGGGTGCTGGCCCAGCTGCCCGCCGCCGGGCCGCTGGTGATGACCCAGTCTGTGTTCGACCACGGCGAGCTGGCCGCCTGGCACGCCAACCTCCGGGTTCGCGAGGGCGCCGGCGGTGGCGCCTGCCACAAGCGCAGCCTGGCCCTGGGCGAGGCCCGCGAGCAGGTGGCGGCGCTGGGCCGCCGCCTCGGCTGGCACGGCGCGCTGTCGGCCGACGCGATCCTGACCAGCACCGGCCCGCGCTACATCGACCTCAACCCGCGCCTGGTCGAGCCGGCCAACGCCCGCCGGTCCGGCGTCGACCTGGTCACCCCGCTGCTCGAGCTGGCCTGCGGCTGGGCGCCACGGCCGCAGCCGCCCGGCCAGGCCGGGGTACGCACCCATCAGCTGCTGCTGGCTGTACTCGGCGCGGCCCAGCACACCGGGCGGCGGCGCGCGGTGCTGGCCGAGGTGCTGGCCGCCGCGCGGCACACCGGGGACTACCGGGGCAGCGCCGAGGAACTCACCCCGCTCCGCGGCGACCTGCGGTCCGCGACGCCGCTGGCCCTGGCGCTGACCGCCCTGATGATCCAGCCGTCGGCCTGGCACAGGTTCGTCGGCGGCAGCGTCCGCCACTACTCGCTCACCCCGGAGGGCTGGCGCGCGCTGCTGGATCGGCAGCCGCCGCCTTAACCGGACCCGGCCGGGCCCATGTTCCGGCTCGGGACCAGCCCGGCCAGCAAGATGGACGCCGTCCGCTTCAGTCGCGGCGCAAGGTCGACACAGGCGTGGGCCAGTTCCGGGTCGGTAGCGTAAAGCTGGGCCAGGGGCTGCGGTGGGTTGGCAATCTGCCACAGGGCGCCCGCCAGCGTGGCCATAGCACTGACGAACTCGGTGCATTCCGTCTCGGCCAGGCCGGGCAGCACCCGGTGCACCGCGCGGACCGCGTCGCCGATGGCGCCGAGCGAGGTCAGCTTGTAGCGGCGCACCGCCTCGACCGAGACGTGCCGCTCCAGGTTGAGCGCGGTGTGCGGGATGAGGTCGCAGAGCAGCGGCCGGTCGGCGAAGCTGCGGGCCAGCACGTCAGCGACCACGCTGGCCGGGCCAGCCGGCCCCGGCGGGCCGGGGGAGACACCAGCCAGGCTGGCCTGAACCCCCTGGGCCCAGTCGAGCCAGGACCGTGCGGTCAGCTCCAGGAAGATCTGCTCACGGGTCTCGAAGTAGCGCAGCAGCGCGGACTTGTGGACGCCGATGTGCCCGGCGATGCCGGTCAGGCTCACGTTGCGCACACCGTCGCGCAGCGCCAGCTGCCGGGCGGCGTCGAGGATCGCCTCCTGCCGCTGCTGCTTCTGCTCCGGCCTGCGGGCCCGCTGGAAGGTTGCTGCGCTGGTCACACCCTCAGCATACCTAACGCAACACCGTTGTGTTGTTAGCGAAACGCTGTTGTGTTAGCTTGATTGCATAGTCCGGAACACACCACGGAAGGACACGCAGTCTCATGTCACAGGTCTTCCTGCTGACCGGCAGCTCCCGCGGCCTCGGCCGCCAGATCGCCGAGGCCACCCTGGCCGCCGGCCACCGCCTGGTGGCCACCGCCCGCAACCCGCGGTCCCTGGCCGGCCTGGCCGGGCGCTACGGCGAGCAGATCCTGCCGCTGGCTCTCGACGTCACCGACGCGGCCGCGGCTGAGGCGGCGGTGGCCCAGGGCCTCGCGGCGTTCGGGCGGATCGACGTCGTGGTCAACAACGCCGGGTACGCCAACCTGGTCGCGGTCGAGGACATCACGCTGGCCGACTTCCGGGAACAGATCGACACCAACCTGCTCGGCGTGGTCAACGTGACCAAGGCGGCCCTGCCGGTGCTGCGCCGTCAGGGTGGCGGGCACATCATCCAGGTCTCCTCGATCGGCGGGCGGCTGGCCACCCCGGGCCTGTCCGCCTACCAGGCCGCCAAGTGGGCAGTCGGCGGCTTCTCCGAGGTGCTGGCCAAGGAGGTCGCCCCGCTGGGCATCAAGGTCACCATCCTGGAGCCGGGCGGCATGCAGACCGACTGGGCCGGGCCGTCCATGCGGGTCCCGCCGGTCAGCCAGCCCTACCAGGCCACGGTCGGCGCGATGGCCCGGCTGCACCACGACACGGACAGCCCGCCGGTCCTGGGGGACCCGGCCAAGGTGGCCCAGGTCGTGCTCAAGATCGCTGACATGGACCAGCCGCCGCTGCGGCTCATCCTGGGCAGCGAGGCCTACGCCTACGCCACCGCGGCGGCCCAGGACCGCGCCGCGTCCGACGCGGCCTGGCACGACCTGTCGGTGTCCACCGACCGGGACGACGCGACCGACGCGGACCGGGACCCGATGGGCACCCGGGCGGGCTGATCAGCCGGCCCGCAGGTCGCTGAGCACCTTGTCGATGCGGCGCTGCCGGGTGGCCGCGGCCTTGGCGTCCTCGACCGGCTGCACGTAGCGCAGTTGCTGGCTGTAGGACAGCGCGTCGAAGGCGCGCCGGACCGCGGGGTCGGTATCCAGGGCCACGGCCAGGTCGGCGGGCACGCTCACGGTCCGGGGCTCGGTGTCCACTTCCAGGTCCACGTCCACCTCGTCGCCGGCCGCGACGCCCGCGCCCGCCCGGATCTGCGCGCTGACCGGGAGCAGGAACCGGCCGCCCATCGCTCCAACGCTGGTGCGGTAGGTGAACCCGTTGACCGTCGCCCGGACCGCGGGCCGCTTGCCCGCGCCGAGCCCGGTGACCACCTCGGCGGGCACCTCGATGCCGGTCGCTGTCTTGCCGTTCAGTTCGACTCGGCCGTGGAATTTCATCTGGATTCTCTCTTCCCGTCTGGTGCCGCTCCTGGGCGCTTAAGTACTAGACGGTCCAGTACTGTAATTCTCATCTACGCTACGGCTGTCAGTACTGAGCGGTCCAGTACTATCCGGACGGGACAGAGGAGGCCGCCATGCCAGCAGACACCCGGAGGGGCAGCCTCGGCAGCGCCGCGGCGGAGCAGGCAGCCGCGTCCGGGGAGGGGCGGTCGGCCCGCAAGCGGCGGGCGATCATCGACGCGGCGGGCACGCTGTTCCTGCGGCACGGCTACCAGGGCACCAGCATGGACGAGATCGCCGCGCGGGCCGGAGTGTCCAAGCAGACCGTCTACAAGAACTTCCCGGACAAGGAGGGGCTGTTCACCGAGATCGTGCTAGGCACCCTGGACCAGGCCGGGGAGCCGTTCCGGGAGCAGGTCGAGCAGTTGCGGCACACCAGCGACCTGCCCGGTGACCTGCGCGACCTGGCCCGGCAGTACCTCGGCACGGTCATGCAGCCCCGGGTCCTCCAGTTGCGCCGGCTGGTCATCGGTGAGGCCGGGCGGCTGCCCGCGCTGGCCGAGGCGTACTACCAGCGGGCCCCCGAGCGCACGATCGCCGCGCTGGCCGGCTGCTTCGGTCACCTGTCCGGGCGTGGCCTGCTCGACGCGCCCGACCCGCTGCTGGCCGCCAGCCACTTCGCGTTCCTGATCCTGGGCCGGCCCTTGGACCGCAGCCTGTTCTGCGGGCCGGGCAGTGGCTTCACTTCGGTGGAATTGACCGCGCTGGCCGACGCGGGAACGCGGGTCTTCCTCGCTGCCTACAGCGCCTGAAGGTGCGGCCGCGGCCCGGTCGCCAGCGAGCGTGCCGGGCCGCAGGAATGCGCAGAGCCCGGCCGCCGTCTCAGCGGCCGGGCTCTGCCCCCGGGCCAGATTCGTCCCGCTGGGCCGGCGTTGGCCGGCCCATAGCCGGGTCACCCTCGCCGCCCGTGCGGTCAGTGGGCGTCTGTGCTCAGCTGCTGGCGCCGCGCGCTGCGCGCCCGGTCCAGCAGGATCGCGATGAACGCGGCCACGATGGCCGCCCCGACCGCCAGCAGCGCGATCTGCCAGCCCGGGGTGCCGCCGACGGTGACCGTGTGGACCACGGGCGGCACGTTCCCCGCCGGTGTGCCGCCGCCACCCGGCATCGGTTCGTTCATCGCGAACGCGGCGGGCGAGGCCGCGGTCAGGGCCAGCATGCCGCCCAGCACGATCGTGGCGGCACGGCCGAGGAACCCGGCCGGACGGAGGATGTGTCGGATGATGTTCATGGTGATTGTCCCCTTAAGTGGTAACTGCATTTCGGACGGAAGCGGTCAGGAGCCTTCCTGGACCTGGAAAATCTCGTCGGCCACCAGGCCGTGGGCCTCGCGGTGCACGTCCTCGGCGGCCGCCGCGGACGGCGCCTCCACCAGGCAGAACACCTTGCCCTGCGGCTCGTTCACCCAGTAGCGCAGGTAACGAACCTCGTGCTCGCCCTGCGTCTGCAGGTCGGCGATGTGCGCCTTGGCTACGTCGTCGGCGCTGACGCCACCATCGATCGTGTGGACGTCCATGTAGAGCGGCATTAGTGCCTCCTCGATCCGGTTGTCTGAGTCATCCCGAACGTATGGCGGCCGGCCCTATCCCCGGATCGGGAGCGGTTCCCTAGTTTTGCCGCGGCGTTCCCCAGATTTCGCTGCGGTCCCCCCAATGACGTCTTGCCTGGTAGCGTTCGCCGCCGGCGTCATGGAGACTGGCTTGGTGCCGCTGTTGGAGCGTGAAGCGCAGCTGGCGTCGCTGGCCGAGTACGCGGCCGACGCCGCTGGCGGTGACGGCCGGCTGGTGCTCGTCGCCGGGGAGGCGGGCGCCGGCAAGTCAGCGCTGGTCGAGCAGCTGCAGCAGGATCTGCCCGACGCCCGCTGGTACTGGGGGGCGTGTGATGGCCTGTTCACTCCGCAGCCGCTCGGGCCGCTGTTCGATATCGCGGCCAAGCTGGGCGGTGAGCTGCTGGACCTGTGCCGGGCCGATGCGCCGCGGGAGAGCCTGTTCAGGGCGCTGCTGCGGCAGATCAGTGAGCCTGGCCAGCTGCACGTGCTGGTCGTGGAGGATGTGCACTGGGCTGATGAGGCCACGATCGACCTGCTGCGGTTCCTTGGCCGGCGGCTCCGGGATGAGCCGGTGCTGCTGCTGGCGACCTACCGGGATGACGGCCTGGCCCCGGCACATCCGCTCCGGGTGGCGCTCGGCGATCTGGCCACCCAGCGGTCGGTGCGGCGTGTCAGCCTGGCGCCGTTGACGGTTGAGGCGACGGCGGTGCTGGCGGGTGATTGCGGGCTGGAAGCCGCCGCGCTGTACGAGCTGACCGGCGGCAACCCGTTCTACGTGACCGAGGTCGTGCAGTCCGGGATGGGTGAGGTGCCGTCGTCGGCCCGCGATGCGGTGCTGGCCCGGGTGGCCCGGCTGAGCGCTGGCGCTCGCGAGGTCCTGGAGGCGGCAGCGCTGATCGGCGCCCGCATCGACCTGTCCGCTGCTGGCGTCGGTGACTGGGTGCCCGCCGGCCGTGCTGGATGAGCTGCTCGCGTCCGGGCTGCTCACTGGGGACGGCGCCGGGCTGAAGTTCCGGCACGAAATAGTCCGTCTCGCGGTGGAAGGGGGAGTGCCCGCGCACCGCTGCGGGCTGATCCACGCGCGGATCCTGGCTGCCCTGCAGGACGGTGGCTGTGCCGACGACGCGCAGCTGGCCTTTCATGCCGAGGCTGCGGGGGACGGCCCGGCCACGCTGCGCTATGCGTCCGCTGCCGCCCACCGGGCCGTGGAGCTGGCCTCGCACCGTGAGGCGGCCGCACAGTACGAGCGGGCCCTCCGGTTCTCCGGCCTAGCAGGCATCGCAGAGGTCGCCGGGCTGTATGACGGGCTCGCGCGCGAGGTGGCCGTGCTGGACCGCTGGCAGGATGCGGCCGAAGGCTGGGAACAGGCGCTGGCCTTGTGGCGTCAGCTGGGCGACCGGCGGCGCGAGGGCGATGCCCTGCGCAATATTGGGCACGCACTATGCTCGCTCAGCCGGGGCGCTGAGGGGATCGCCGCCGCCCAGGCGGCCATCGACCTTCTCGAGCCGCTGGGCCCGAGTGCGGAGCTGGCCTGGGCCTACGCCAACCTGGCCGCGATGCTGATGGTCCGGAACGGGCACCCGGAAGCCATTGACCTGGCCCGCCAGGCGCAGGCGGCCGCCGGGCCGCTGGGCCTGACCGACGTGCTGAGCGACGCGCTGAACACTGAGGCCTGCTCCGCTCAGGCGACCGGCGGGGAGTGGACCGGCACGATGCGCCGGGCCCTGGACACCGGGCTGGCCGGCCAGCACGAGATCCAGATAGGCCGGGCCTACGTGAATCTCTACTCGCTCCATGTCTCCGAACGCAACTTCGCCGCCAGCGAGCAGTACTTCACCGCGGGCATGGCCCACTGCGACGATCATGACATCACCACATACTCCATTTTCCTGCGCAGCGAGCGGACCGGCGCACTGGAGCAGACCGGCCGCTGGGATGATGCCGTGGCCCTCTGCGACGAGCTGCTGCGCCGGGGAGGCCCGTCGCCGAACATCCGGCTCTGCCCGCTGGAACGGCTTGGCACGATCCGGGCCCGCCGGGGTGACGCCGGGGTGTGGGAGTGCCTGGACGAGGCCATCGGGTACGCCAACGGGGCCGGTGAGCCGCAGTCGATCGTGCCGGTGCGGCTGGCTCGCGCCGAGGCTTTCTGGCTCGAAGGCCAGCCCGCCGAGGCCGTGCGCGAGGCCGAGCTGGCCGATGACGCCGCGGCCTCCTGCGACAGCTGGGAACGCGGCGATGTCGCCCTCTGGCTCAGGCGCACGGGTTCCTCCCGCGCGCCGCGCGGCACCGTGGCGGATCCCTTCCAGCGGGACATTGAGGGTGACTGGGCCGGCGCGGCGCGGCGCTGGGCCGACCTGGGCTGCCCCTACCAGGCTGGGCTGGCCCTGTTCGGGGCGAGCGCGGAACCCGCGCTGCGGGATGCCCTGCGGATCTTCACCGATCTCGGGGCGACGGCCACGGCCGCGCTCACCCGGCAGAAGATGCGCCAGCTTGGCATCCGGTCCATCCCGGCCGGGCCGCGGACCGCGACCCGGGAGCATCCACTCGGGCTGACCCGGCGGGAGCGTGAGGTCCTGGACCTGATCCACGCCGGGCTGACCAACGCCGAGATCGCCGAGCGGCTGTTCATCTCGGCCAAGACCGTAGACCATCACGTGTCCGCGGTGCTGGCCAAGCTGGACGCGCCGACCCGGGGCGCGGCCGCGTCCCAGGCGGCCAAGCTGGGCCTGGTCACCGCGCCCGACTAGGGTTGCTGTCATGTCCTCGCGGTGGCCCGGGTGTTCCTACGAAAAGTGGCAGACGACCTGCGACACACTGCACGCGCACAGTCAGGTGCTCGGCAAGCTCGCGGTCAAGCTCGCTCCGCCCGAGCCGCAGCTGCAGCACGCCGCGCTGCGGCTGACCGCACGGGGCTGGGAGACCGCCCCGCTGCCCGCCCCGGACGGCAGCGGGTCTTTGGTCGTCACCCTGGACCTGCACGTCCATCAGGCGATCGCCGAGCACAGCGACGGGCGGGTGGAGCGGGTCGCGCTCACCCCGGACCGCCCGGTCGGCGCGGTCACCCGCGAGCTGCTGGCGGCGGTGCGCCACCTGGCCGGCCCGGTGCAGATCAACCCCACGCCGCAGGAGGTCCCGTGGACCGTCCCCCTCGACGCGGACGACGAGCACCACAGCTATGACGTAGGCGCGGTCGGCGACTACTTCGCGGCCGCGACCCAGGCCGCCCTGGTGCTGGCCGACTTCCGCGCGCCCTACCGCGGCCGGTCCACCCCGGTCAACGCCTGGTGGGGCTCGTTCGACCTGGCCGTGATGCTGTTCTCCGGCCTGCCCGCCGATCCGCCCACGGACGATTTCATCATGCGCAACGCCGGGAACGCCCAGCTGATCGAGGTCGGCTGGTGGCCGGGGGATGCCCGGTACCCCAAGGCCGCGTTCTACGCCTACGCGCACCCGGCGCCGCAGGGCTTCGGGCAGCTCAAGCCGTCCCCGCCGGCCGCCCGGTGGGATGGCTCGCTGGGGGAGTACATCCTCGACTGGGACGACGTCCGCGCGGCCGCGGATCCGCACGCCGTGGCGCTGGAGTTCGCCCGGTCCGCGTTTCGCCAGGCGTGCCTGGCCTGCTCGTGGGACCCCGCCCTGGCGGCCAGCGCGGAGGGCAACCCCCCGCCGGTTACCTGACCCGGACCGCACCATGATCCTGGTCAGTCCGTGTTCGCTACGAACCCAGACTGACCACGATCATGAGCCGTGCGCGGTGGGCCGGCTCAATCATGAGGCCGGGCGGTGGGCAGCTTGCTGAGGAAGTCCAGCTTGGCCCGGAAGTGCCGGGTCGTGCCGCCTTCGTGCCCGTTGAACTGGTAGATCCCGATCTGCTTGGGGCCGGCGTAGTGGTTGTACGCGGCGAACACGGTGGACGCCGGGGTGATCTCGTCGACCAGGCCCACGGCGAACAGGGCCGGCGCGGTGGCCCGCTTGGCGTGGTTGACCACGTCGATGTAGGACAGCGTGCGGAACACCTGGTCCACCTGGTCGCTGTGCACGCTGCAGTAGTTGATCAGCTCCACGTAGGGGTGGGCCTCGGTCACCTCCACCGCCCGGCGCCAGGCGGCCAGGAACGGCACGTCCGGCAGGGCGGCCGCCACCCCGTCGCCCAGGTGGGCGGCGGCGATGGCCAGCCCGCCGCCCTGGCTCCCCCCGGTGGTGACGACCGGCCGGCCCGCGCTGGCCGGGTGACGGCGGGCCGCGTCCACCGCGCGCGCCGCGTCCACGAACAGCCTCGTGTAGTAGTACGTGCGCGGGTCGGCGATGCCGCGGGTGAGGAACCCGGGGCTGCTCGGCGCGCCGTTGTCGCTCGGGTCGGGGGTGTCCGCGCCGAGCCACCCGCCGCCCTGCCCCCGGCTGTCCATGATCAGGTGCGGATGGCCGGCGCAGCTCCAGGTCAGCCAGTCGAACGGGTCGCCGCGGCCGCCGCCGTAGCCGATGTACTCGACCACGAACGCGGTGTCCGGCGGCATCGCGTGCGGCAGCAGCAGCCAGCCCCTGATGGGGTCCCCGGCATAGCCGGGGAATGTCACGTCGAATACGTCCGCGTGCCGGACGCCGGAGTCTTCTACCCGGGCGAACAGCGGCTCCGCGCCGTCCGCGGCGGTGGCCGCGGACGCCAGTTCGGCCGCCCAGAACTCGGCGAAGTCGGCGGGTTCCTCGACGGCAGGCTGGTAACGGCGGAGCTCGTCCAGGGGCAGGTCGCGCAGCATGGCACCCAATCGGGTTGGTCGGCTGGCCGCCGCGCGGACGCGGCCGGGCAGCCGATGATCAGTCGGCAGCCAGCAGCCTAATCTGCGGGTGCAGCACCCGGCCGGCCAGGACCTCGCGGCGCGGGCCGGTGAGCGTGAACCGGCGCCGGCTGGCCGCCTGGGCGCCGGACTGGCAGGCCATCGCGCCCGGTGGGCCAGCCCGTGCTGAGCCGCGGTCAGGCGGGTACGGGGATCCCGGTCATCTCGACGCTGACCACCACGACCGGGCAGGGCGCGTGCCGCAGGCAGGCCCGGGCGACCGGCCCGATGCCGTCCGGCGCGCAGCGGGTGGCGCTGCCCAGCACCAGCAGCTCGGCACCTGCGGCGTGATCGAGCAGGACCCGGGCGGCCAGCCCTTCCGCTACCCGCACGTCCACGTTGACCGGCGGGGCCGGGCCGAGCACCGCGGCCACGTCGGCCGTCAGCCGGCCTGCCGCGGTGCGGTGATCCTGCGCGCCGTCCGGCGGGTGCGCGGCGTACGGGGCCACCCGTTTGGTGGTGTCCTCCCACGCCCGCACGACGTGCAAGGTCGCCGCGCGCAACCCGGCTTCCCGCTCGGCCCAGCGCAGTGCGGCGAGCGAGCCCGTCGAGCCATCCACCCCTACGACGATGCGTTGCAGCGTCAGGTCCTGGTTCAGCTCGGCACCCCCTTTATGCGGGTCGTCTGGGAGGGCCGGCATCCAACGCGGTCACCGGCCGCGTCCTGCTGGCGGAGGTACAAATACCCAAAGCCGGCTGCTCTCACCCACGTGGGATAACGAATCTGGACATCACTGCGAGTTAGTGAAAGGCGGGGCTGCTTACTACAGTGCGTAATCGAACGCGATCACCGGGGTGAGCCCAGCCGCACCGCGTCCAGTGGCGGGGCGGCCAGCGGGGCGCCGTGGTACCCGGCGACCTGGCCGAACCGGGTGCCCTGAGCCCAGTCCCGGGCGGCCGCGATGATGTCCTCGGGCTGGCGGCCCACGAAGTTCCACCACATCAGCAGCGGCTCACCGAGCGGCCGCCCGCCCAGCAGGAACAGCACGCTGCCCGCGGCCGCCGCCACCCCGACCTGGGCCCGGCCGGGGCCCAGGTAGAGCTGGCTCCCGGGCCGTACGTCGCGGCCTTCGACCCGGGCCTGCCCGGCGGCGGTGAAGATCATGTGCTCGTGCCCGGGGGCCAGCGCCAGCTCCCCGGCCGAGTCCCGGCGGGCCCGCAGCTGAGCGCCGACCACCGGGGAGAAGACCGTGGCCGGTGACTGGTGGCCCGCCAGCTGGCCGGCGAAGACCGTGACCTCCAGCCCGGCCAGCCCGAACGACGGAAGTTCGGCATGATGCTCGAAACCCGGCGCTACCTGGCGGTCGGCGCCGGGCAGCGCCAGCCACAGCTGGACGCCGTGCAAGCCCGGGTCGTGCCCGGCCGGGGACTCCTCGGAATGCGCGATCCCGCGTCCGGCGGTCATCAGGTTGAGCTGGCCGGGCCGGATCAGCTGTGCGGTGCCCAGGCTGTCCCGGTGCAGCACGTTCCCGTCCAGCAGCCAGGTCACCGTCTGCAGCCCGATGTGCGGGTGCGGCGGCACCTGCATGCCCGCGGCACCGTCCACCGACATCGGCCCGTAGTGGTCCACGAAGCACCACGCGCCCACGCTGCGGCGGCGGCGCAGCGGCATCAGCCGCCGGACCTCCATGTCCCCGACCCGGGCCACCCGGGCGGCGGTGAGTTCAGGCTCGCCCAGGGCGGCCGGCGCGCCCGGGATCTCGACGTCCGCGTCGGTGGTGCTCATGGCTCATTGTGCGCCGGCACCCAGGGGAGTCAGCCGACCAGGGTCTTGACCGCGGCGGTCAGCTCGGTCAGCGCGGATTTCGCGTCCGCAAAGAACATGCTGGTCTTCGGGTTCACGTACAGCTCGTTGTCGATGCCCGCGTAGCCGTGTCCCATCGACCGCTTGATCACGATGATGCTCTTGGCGTGGTCCACGTCCAGGATCGGCATGCCGGAGACCGGGTTGCCCGGGCGCCGGGCGGCCGGGTTGGTGACGTCGTTGGCCCCGATGACCAGGGCCACGTCGGCCCGGGCGAACTCGGGGTTGATCTCGTCCATCTCCTTGAGCTGCGGGTACGGCACATTGGCCTCGGCCAGCAGGACGTTCATGTGACCGGGCATCCGGCCCGCCACCGGGTGGATGGCGTAGCTGACCTCGATCCCGCGTTCTTCCAGCACCGCGGCCAGCTCGGCCACCTGGTGCTGGGCCTGCGCGGCGGCCAGCCCGTAGCCGGGCACGATGATGACCTTCTGCGCGTAGGCCAGCTGGATGGCGGCGTCGTCGGCCTGGATGGACTGCACATCCCCGCCCGGTCCCTCGACCGCCGGGCCGGTGTCGCCCGTACCGAAGCCGCCGATCATGATGTTGGCCAGCGACCGGTTCATGGCGTCGGCCATCAGCTTGGTCAGGATGGACCCGGACGCGCCGACCAGCGCCCCGGCGATGATCAGCGCCCAGTTGCCGATGACGAACCCGGCCATGGCCACCGCGGTGCCGGTGAACGCGTTCAGCAGCGAGATGACCACGGGCATGTCCGCGCCGCCGATCGGCAGCACCATCGTCACGCCGAACACCAGCGCGGCCAGCAGGATGACGATCATGACCGGGACGCTCGGGGTGACGATCAGGTAGATGCCGCCGCCGATGCCGACCGCCGCCGCGGCGAAGTTGACGGCGCGGGAACCGGGGAAGGTGATCGGCGCGCCGTCGATCAGGCCCTGCAGCTTCCCGGCGGCGATGATCGAGCCGGAGAAGGTGACCGCGCCGATCAGCACGTCCAGGATGGTGAAGATGGTGGTGGACTCGCCCACGCCGGCGCTGGCCCCGGTCAGCCTGACGTAGTCGTTGATGGCGACCAGGGCGGCCGCGCCGCCGCCGACCGCGTTGAACAGGCTGACCAGCTGGGGCATGGCGGTCATCTCGACCGTCCGGGCCGCGTACAGGCCCGCCCCCGCCCCGACCAGCGTGCCGGCGATCATCACCGCCCAGCCGATCGGCTTGACCGTGCCCGAGTGCACGACCAGCGCGAACGTGGTGGCGATGGCCAGCGCCATGCCCGCGGTGGACACCTGGTTGCCCCGCCGCGCGGAGGCCGGGGAGTTCATCAGGTGCAGGCCGAGCACGAAGCACACGGCCGCGGCCACGTAGAGCAGCTGGGTGACCCAGCTCCATGCGCTCACGGCTGGCTCCCGCTCTTGCTGGTGGCGGGCGCGTGGCCGTTGGCGCTGACCGTGGCCGGGCCGGCCGCGGCCACCGGGGCCCGCGAGCGCTTGAACATCTTGAGCATCCGCCCGGTCACCACGTAGCCGCCCACGACGTTCGCCGCGGCGAACGCGCAGGCGACGAAGGCCAGGATGTAGCCGAGCGCGTTGTCCGCGACCACCGCGATGAGCATGGCGCCAGCCAGCACGATGCCGTGGATCGAGTTGGCCGCCGACATCAGCGGGGTGTGCAGCGTGGCCGGCACCTTGCTGATGACCTCGAACCCGACCAGGATCGCGAGGACGAAGATCGTTATATCAGTGAGTAGTTCCGTGGTCACGAGGACGCTCCTCCGGGTGAGCCGGCTTCCGGCGCGGGCTCGCCGAGCAGGGCCGCGGTAGCAGGATGAATAACGGCCCCGTCGTGGGTGATGACGACACCGGCCTGGATCTCGTCGCCGGGGTCGATGGCCAGCGCGCCGTCCTTCACCAGGTACAGCAGCAGCGTGGCGATGTTGCGGGCCAGGAAGGCCGAGGAGGCCCCGGGGACCGTGGCGGCCAGGTTCCCGGCGCCGATGATGGTGACCCCGTTCCCGGTGACCACGGTCTCGTCCGGCACCGACCCGGCCACGTTCCCGCCCAGCGGGCCGGCCGCCATGTCCACCACGACCGCGCCCGCGGTCATGGCCTTGATCGCGTCCTCGGTGACCAGTACCGGCGGCTTGCGCCCGGGCACCTGCGCGGTGGTGATGATCACGTCGTGCCGGGCGATGTGCCCGGTCAGTTCGGCCTGCTGGGCCTGGCGTTCCTCGTCGCTGAGCGCACGTGCGTAGCCGCCCTCACCCGCCGCGCTGCCCACCGTGGTGAGCTCGATGAACGTGCCGCCCAGCGACTGCACCTCGGTCTTGGTCTGCGGCCGCACGTCGTAGGCGGACACCACGGCGCCCAGCCGGCGCGCGGTCCCGATGGCCTGCAGCCCGGCCACCCCGGTGCCCAGCACGAGCACCTTGGCCGGCCGCGCGGTCCCCGCCGCCGTGGTCAGCATGGGGAAGAACCGCCCGAACGCCGCCGCCGCCACCAGCACTGACTTGTACCCGGCCACGTTGGCCTGCGAGCTCAGCGCGTCCATGGACTGGGTCCGGGTCAGGGTCCGCGGCAGCCCGTCCAGGCTGATCGCGGTCACGCCGCGGGCGGCCAGGGCCGCGGCCAGCGCTGGGTCGGCCAGCGGATTGAGCATGCCGAGGATAGCCTGGCCGGCCCGCAGCTCACTGACCAGCTGCCCAGCTGGCTTGCCCACGGTCACGATCAGGTCGGCGCCGGCCAGCAGCTCCGCGCGGCTGACCACGCTCGCCCCGGCCTCGGCGTAGGCGCTGTCCGCGAACCACGCGGCCGCCCCGGCACCCGACTCGACCAGGACGTCGAGCCCGGCGCCGCGCAACCGCGGGATCATCTCCGGGACGAGCGCCACCCGTCGCTCGCCGGGCGCGTTCTCCTTGACGACGGCTACTTTCATCGGCGCGACCTCACGATGTCAACGGTGGGCCGGCTGGCAGCCTCGTCCGCATGCGACTGGGCGGGGAGAGGCCACCGTCCCGCCGCACGGGGGACCTTGGGGCATGATCGCACAAGATCACCTTCGCTCACACCGGCACCACCGGCCCGTAATCTTTACGCCCAGACTAGCCAGCTCACCTGATGGCTCCGGCCAGCCCGGTCGGGTCAGCTGGCCCGGCGCAGCGCGGCGGTGATCCGGTCGCCCGCGGTGACCACGGCGTTGGCGTGCAGCCGCCCCGGTGACCGGGTGAGCCGCTCGATCGGCCCGGACACCGACACCGCGGCGATGATCTTCCCGCCCTGGCCGCGGACCGGTGCGGACACCGAGGCGACCCCCGCCTCCCGCTCGGCCACGCTGGCCGCCCAGCCCCGCCTGCGCACCTGGGCCAGGGCCGCGGCGGTGAATTTGGCTCCGCGCAGCCCGCGGTGCAGCCGCTCGGGCTCCTCCCAGGCCAGCAGGACCTGGGCGGCTGACCCGGCGGTCATCGGCAGGGCCGAGCCGACCGGCACGGTGTCCCGCAGGCCGGTGGCGCGTTCCGCGGCGGCCACGCAGATCCGGCTGTCCGCCTGCCGCCGGTAGAGCTGCGCGCTCTCCCCGGTCAGATCGCGCAGCGTGACCAGGACCGGCTGGGCCACGGCGAGCAGCCGGTCCTCACCCGCGGCGGTCGCCAGCTCGGCGATCCGCGGGCCCAGGATGAACCGGCCCTGGGAGTCCCGGGCCAGCAGCCGGTGCCGCTCCAGCGCCACCGCGATCCGGTGCGCGGTCGGCCGGGCCAGGCCGGTGGCCGTGACCAGCTGGGCCAGCGAGGCCGGGCCCGATTCGAGCGCCCCGAGCACGGCCGCCGTCTTGTCCAGCACGCCCACTCCGCTAGAGTTGTCCATGGTCCGATATTGCCGTCTCGCGATGCGAGACGCAAATCAGCTGCTGGCGCCCGTGGGGTGCCATGGTTTCAGCTAGGAGGCCGCTCGCCAGGGGTCTCCTGCGGCCCGTGACGAGGCGCCCGCGGAAAGGGGTACATGGATGGGACGTACGCTCGCGCAGAAGATCTGGGACTCCCGAGTCGTGCACCACGCCGAGGGCGAGCCCGACCTGCTGTACATAGATCTCCACCTGATCCACGAGGTGACCAGCCCGCAGGCGTTCGACGGGCTCCGGCTGGCCGGCCGTACCGTGCGCCGGCCCGACCTGACCGTGGCCACCGAGGACCATAACGTCCCGACCATGGGAGTGACCGGCCCCGGGCTGCCGCTGATCGGCCCGGGCAGCCCGGTCACCGACCCGGTGTCCCGGGTCCAGGTCGAGGCGCTGCGCAAGAACTGTGCCGAGTTCGGCATCAGCCTGTACCCGATGGGCGACGCCGGGCAGGGCATCGTGCACGTGATCAGCCCGCAGCAGGGGCTGACCCAGCCCGGCATGACCATCGTCTGCGGTGACTCGCACACCAGCACGCACGGTGCGTTCGGCGCGCTCGCCTTCGGCATCGGCACCAGCGAGGTCGAGCACGTGCTGGCCACCCAGACGCTGCCGCAGCAGCAGCCCGGGCAGATGGCGGTGAACGTGACCGGCGAGCTGCCCTACGGGGTGACGGCCAAGGACCTGATCCTGGCCGTGATCGCGCAGATCGGCACCGGCGGCGGGGTGGGCCACGTCATCGAGTACCGGGGGGCGGCGATCCGGGGCCTGTCCATGGAAGGCCGGATGACCGTGTGCAACATGTCCATCGAGGGCGGCGCCCGGGCCGGGCTCATCGCGCCGGACGACACCACGTTCAGCTACCTGGAGGGCCGCCCGCACGCCCCGCGCGGGGCCGGCTGGGAGCGCGCCCTCGATTACTGGCGCTCGCTGCCCACCGACGCGGGCGCGTCCTTCGACCAGGAAGTGACGCTGGACGCGGCGGCCCTCACGCCGTTCGTGACCTGGGGCACAAATCCCGGCCAGGCCGCCCCGCTCACCTCGTCGGTGCCGGACCCCGAGACGATGGCCGACGCCGGGGCCCGGTCCTCGGCCCAGCGCGCGCTCCGCTACATGGGCCTGGCGCCGGGCACCCCGCTCACCGACATCCAGGTGAACACGGTGTTCGTCGGCTCGTGCACCAACGGGCGGCTGGAGGACCTGCGGTCCGCGGCCGAGATACTGCGCGGCCGCAAGGTCGCCGACGGCGTCCGGATGCTGGTCGTGCCCGGCTCGATGGCGGTCAAGGCGGCCGCTGAGCAGGAGGGCCTGGACGAGGTCTTCACCGCCGCCGGTGCCCAGTGGCGCTCGGCGGGCTGCTCCATGTGCCTGGGCATGAACCCGGACACGATGGGCCCGGGGGAGCGCAGCGCGTCCACGTCCAACCGCAACTTCGAGGGCCGCCAGGGCCAGGGGTCCCGCACCCACCTGGTGTCACCGCAGGTCGCCGCGGCCACCGCGGTGACCGGCCGGCTCACCGCCCCCGCCCACCTCTGAGCAGGGAGAACACGAACGATGGAGCCCTTCACCACGCACACCGGCCGGGCCGTGCCGCTGCGCCACAGCAACGTGGACACCGACCAGATCATCCCGGCCGAGTACCTGAAGCGGGTCAGCCGGGAAGGGTTCGCGGACGGCCTGTTCGCGGCCTGGCGGGCGGACCCGGAATTCATCCTCAACCAGCCGCACACAAACGGCGCGACGATACTCGTGGCCGGCCCGGATTTCGGTATCGGGTCATCCCGGGAACATGCGGTCTGGGCGCTCAATGATTACGGTTTCCGGGCCGTTATATCGGCACGGTTCGGGGATATTTTCCGCAATAACGCCACAAAAGGCGGCCTGCTTCCGGCCCGGGTCGATGCGCAATTCGCCGAGGCTTTGCAGGACACCGTGGCCGCCGCCCCGGACACCGAGATCACCGTGGACCTGGTCGGCCGTGAGGTGCGGGCCACGGCCCCGGACGGCGGGCCGGCCCTGGTTGGCCCATTCGATATCGACGACTACACACGGTGGCGGCTGATGGAAGGACTGGATGACATCTCGCTGACCCTGCGTTATGCAGATGAGATCGCCACCTTCGAGCAGCAGCGGCCCAGTTGGCTGCCCACGGCCGGTTCGGTGCGCTAAAAGCCCCCGCAGGACAGGAAATTCGGGCGCTGCGCGCGCGACACGCCGTGATTTTACGTGCAGGTGATTGTGCCAGCGCGCTGCATCGCCTAATTTCGGGCAGGTCAGAGGTCGCGGTAACACGGCTCCCTGTCCGCGCGACCTCCCATGGGGGAACCGCAGGAGTGATACATGAACAAGCGTGACCTGATCGATGCGATCGCCGGCCGGCTGGGGGACAAGAAGACGGCGACCGAGGCCGTGAACGCTGTCCTCGACACCATCCAGGTCACCGTGGCCAAGGGAGACAAGGTCGCGATCACTGGATTCGGCGTGTTCGAGAAGGCCGTCCGCCCGGCGCGCACCGCGCGCAACCCGGCCACCGGCGCCACCATCAAGGTGGCCAAGTCGTCGGTGCCGAAGTTCCGCCCCGGCGCGGACTTCAAGGCCGTGGTGAACGGCGACAAGAAGATCCCCGCGAAGAAGCGCTAGCCGGGGGCGCTGGGTCCATTAGCCCGTGATCATGGGATTGGTGCGGCTATAACGGCACCAATCCCATGATCACGGCTGTGCGCTCACGGTGCGGGGCTCACGGCGGGGGCCCCGGTGCTGGCGGCAGCGGGAACGTGGCCAGGGTGACCGCCACGACCGCGCCGGCCGCGTCGAGGCCGAGCCGGACCCGCTGGCCTGGGCGCAGCAGCCGCAGCGGCGACCCAGCCAGCGCGGCCGGGCCGAAGCCGAGCACGGTCCCGTCATCCAGGAACACGCTGCCCGCGCGGGTATCCGCGTCGTAGTCACGGACCGTGCCCTGCATGACCCTGCTCAGCGCAGGCCGGGGCGCTTGCGCAGCGCGGTGGTGATCAGCCGCTCGACCAGGGCGTCCAGCGGCAGCCCGCTGGCCGCCCACATCTTCGGGAAGTACGAGGCGGCGGTCATCCCGGGCAGCGTGTTGATCTCGTTCAGCAGGATCTCGCCGTCCGGGGTGTAGAAGAAGTCCACCCGGGCCAGGCCCTCACCGGACACCGCCTCGAACGCGGCCGCGGCCAGCCGGCGGACCTCCTCCAGGTGCCTGGCCGGGATCGGCGCGGGGATCTCCATCCGGTTCGCGTCATCCAGGTACTTGGCCTCGAAGTCGAAGAATTCCTCGCCGCCTTCCACCATGAGCTGGCCCGGCAGGCTGGTGTCCGGCGGCCCGCCGTCGATCCCCTCCAGCACGGCGCACTCCACCTCGTGCCCGGGGATGGCCCGCTCGACCAGCACCTTGCGGTCGTACTGGCGGGCGTTCTCGATGGCCCCGTGCAGCTCGCCCACATCCGCCGCCTTGGACGTGCCGATGCTGGAGCCGCCGCGGGCGGGCTTGACAAAGACCGGCCAGCCGAGCTCGGCGATCGCGTCCAGCACCCGCTTGCGCTCGGCCGCCACCGAGGGGGACACGCTGGCGCTGTCCGCCGCGGGCTGCCAGTCCTGGTCGCGGACCACGACGAACGGGCCGACCGGCAGCCCTTTCGCCTTGAAGATCAGCTTCATGTACTCCTTGTCCATGCTGACCGCGCTGGCCAGCACGCCCGCGCCCACGTAGCGGATGCCGGCCATCTCCAGCAGGCCCTGCAGGGTGCCGTCCTCGCCGTACGGGCCGTGCAGGACCGGCAGCACCAGATCCACCTCGCCGAGCTCGCGGGGGATGGCGCCCGGCTCGGCCGTGGTCAGCGCGCCCTGGCCGCCGGCGCCCCACGGCCGCACCTGCCCGCCGGGCCCGGCCACCGCCTCGACCGAGGGCAGCTGGCCGCCGGTGATGGCCAGCCGCTCGGGCTCATCGGCGGTCAGCACCCACCGGCCGTCCGGCAGGATGCCGATCGGGATGACCTCGTACCGGTCCCGGTCGATGGTCGCGAGCATGGTCCCGCCGCTCGCGCACGAGATCGCGTGCTCGGGGCCCCGGCCGCCGAACACGACCGCCACCCGGATCTTGCCCTGCTCGTTCACGCTCGCTCCCTTCTGGTCCCGCCTAGCCGCCCGCCGGATCGCCTAGCTAAGCGCATCCAGCGCCTGGTACGCATCGGTCACCAGGTCGGCGGCGTCCTCCAGGCCAATCGAGAACCGCACCGCGCCCGGATCGATCCCCGCCGCGGCCAGCGCGGCGTCGTCGAGCTGGCGGTGCGTGGTTGACGCCACGTGGCTGACCTTCGTCCGGGTGCCGCCCAGCGAGGTCGCCACCTGCGCGACCCGCAGCCGGTCCGCGAACCGGAATCCGCCCTCCCTTCCGCCCGGTGGGGTGACCGTGACGATAGCGCCGAACCGGGTGCCCTCGGGACCCGCGTCGAACAGTTTGCGGGCGGTCTCGTGCCCCGGATGGCGGGCCAGCCCCGGATAGTCCACCCGGCGCACGGCCGGGTGCGCCGCCACCGCCTCGGCGAACTCCCGCGCGGTCGAGCACTGGCGGCGCACCCGCAGCGGCAGCGTCTCCAGCCCCCGGCGCAGCAGGAACGCCTCGTCCGGGGCGAGCGAGCCCCCGGTGTCGATACGCACCGCGCGGACCGCGCTGATCAGGTCGGGGTGCCCGGACACCACGCCGCCGGTCACGTCCGAGTGCCCGCCCAGGTACTTGGTCGCCGAATGCAGCACCAGGTCCGCGCCGTGCTCCAGCGGCCGGCAGATGGCCGGCGGGGCCAGCGTGGAATCCACCACCAGCAGCGCGCCCGCGTCGTGCGCGATACCGGCCAGCGCGGGCAGGTCGGCCACGGCCACGGTCGGGTTGGCCAGCGTCTCCGCGTACACGATCCGGGTCTGCGGCCGCACCGCCGCGCGGACCTGGTCCAGGTCGGTCACGTCCACGAAATCGGTCTGCACGCCGAACTTCCCGGCCACGTGGCGCAGGAAGCTGTAGGTGCCGCCGTACACCGCGGCGGGCGCCACCACATGCGTGCCAGCTTCGGCGAAGGTCCAGAACACCGCGCTGATCACGGCCATCCCCGAGGCGAAGGCCTGCGCCGCGACCGGGCCGGTCAGCCCGCTGCCCTCCAGGGCGGCGACCGAGATCGCGAAGCCGTCCGTGGTCGGGTTGTCGATCCGGCTGTAGCTGTAGCCGTCCACCTGATCGCCCAGCACGGCCGCGTACTCGGCGCTGGAGGAGAACCTGAACGCCGTGGTGCGGTAGACCGGCGTGCCCAGCGGCTGCTGCGCGGGCACCGGGGTCGGCGGCAGGTGCACCGCCCGGGTGCCTTCCCCGAAGGGCGGCTCCGGCTGCTGATCAGATCCCATAACGCTCCGGCTTGGCCGAGCGGGAGGTGAGCAGCATCGCGGCCTGGCTGACCTCGATCCGGCCGTGCATGACGCCGACCACCACCTCGGTGATGGGCATCTCCACCCCGTGCGCCTGGGCCAGTTCCAGCACCGGGCCGGCCGATTTGGCGCCCTCGGCCACCTGGGTGGTCACCGCGGCCACGTCGGCCACGGCCATGCCGCGGCCGATCATCTCGCCGAACGTCCGGTTGCGGGACAGCGGGGAGCTGCAGGTGGCCACCAGGTCGCCGAGCCCGGCCAGCCCGGCCAGGGTGTGCTGGTCCGCGCCGAGGGCCGTGCCCAGCCGGGCGATCTCGGCCAGCCCCCGGGTGATCAGCGTGGCCCGGGTGTTGTCCCCGCAGCCCATGCCGACCGCGATGCCGACGGCGAGGGCGATCACGTTCTTGACCGCGCCGCCCAGCTCACAGCCGACCACGTCCGGGTTGGTGTACGGCCGGAAGTACGGCGCATGGCAGTCCTGCTGGAGCCGTTTGGCCAGCGTGTCGTCCTGGCTCGCGACGACGGTCGCGGCGTGCTGGCGTTCGGCTATCTCGCGGGCCAGGTTGGGCCCGGAGATCACCGCGATCCGCTCCGGGCCCGCCCCGGTCACGTCGGCGATCACCTGGCTCATCCGGCTGCGGGTGCCCAGCTCGATGCCCTTCATCAGGCTGACGAACGCCGCGTCCGGCGGCAGCAGGTCCCGCCACTCGGTCAGGTGGCGGCGCAGCGTCTGGGCCGGGACGGCCAGCACGACCAGCTCGGCGCCCATCAGCACCCGGTCTGGCTCGGCGCTGGCGGTCAGCCCGGCGGGCAGCGAGATACCGGGCAGGTAGTCCGGGTTCTCGTGCCGCTCGTTGATCGAGGCCACCAGGTCCGGGCGGCGGCCCCAGAGCATCGCCGGGGTACCCGCATCCCAGAGCACCTGCGCGAACGTGGTGCCCCACATGCCGGCCCCCATCACCGCCGCGGTCACGTCGGCGTCGCCTCGCGCGGGTCAGTGCCGGAGGAGGATTCCGTTTGGCTGGATGGTTCCTGAGCGTCCGGGGCGGCCGCGGCCTGGGCCCGGGCCGCCCGGCGCGCGGCCGCCGGGTCGTACGGGGCGGCGGGTGGCTGCTCGCCGCGCAGCTCAGCCAGCAGCTTGGTGATGTCGGCCATGATGGCGTCGGTGGCGCCGCGCAGCACGTCCCGGGTCAGCGGCTTGCCCTCGAACTCGCGCAGATCGACCGGCGGGCCAGCCAGCATGCGGACCATCTTGCGCGGCACCAGGTGGGGCTTGGTCGAGCCGTAGGGCAGGATGTCCTGCGCGCCCCACTCGGCGACCGGCACCACCGGCACGCCGGTGCTCAGCGCGAGCCGGGCTACGCCGGTCTTGGCCACCATCGGCCACCCCTGGGGATCGCGGGTGGCGGTGCCCTCCGGGTAGATGATCACGCAGTCGCCGGCCGCGAGCGCTTCCTCGGAGATCTTGATGACCATCGCGGCGTCGGCCTCGCCGCGGTGCACCGGCAGCTGGCCGCAGCCGCGCAGCAGCGCCCCGATCCCTTTCACGTTGAACGCGGAGGACTTGATCCAGAACACCGGGTAGCGGCCCGCCCGGTAGGAGAACAGGGCCATGGCCGGCCAGTCCGCGTAGGACAGGTGATTGGCCGCCACGATCATCCCGCCCTGACGGGGGAAGTGCTGGTAACCCGCCCAGTCCCGTTTCATGATCGACTTGATCAGCGTCGGGAAGAACACCTTGGTCCCGGCGCGCCAGGCGGGCGAGTACGTCCGGCCCTTCCTGCTGCCCATCAGTGCTGCCTGCTCATCGGTGCGGGCCTCCCGCCTCTCCCCGGCTGTGTGCCATCGCTGCCAGTCTCCCGTTCCGCCTGGTGTGCTGTCGAGGCGGCGGAGTGACCGGCCGCGCCCGGTGCTCCGGCCGCCGCTGGCTCGGCCGCGCGGTGCACGCGCTGGATCAGCGGGCGGGCCGCGGGCAGTATGGTCGCCGGTGTGACCGAGAGCCCGCTCACCTGGTCGCTGGTGATCCCCGTCAAGGTACTTGCCCGCGCCAAATCCCGCCTCACTGGCCTGGCCGGCCCGGCCCGGTCGGCGCTCGCCCTGGCCATGGCGGCGGACACGGTCAGCGCGGCCCTGGCCTGCCCGGCGGCTGGCGCGGTCGTCGTGGTCACCGATGACGGGGAGGCGGCGGGCGTGCTCGGCGGGCTGCACGCGGTGATCGTGCCCGACGAGCCCGCCGCAGGGCTCAACCCGGCGCTGGCGCACGGGGCGGCGGTGGCCGCGGCCCGGTGGCCGGCCTGGGGGGTGGCTGCGCTGGCCGCGGACCTGCCCGCGCTGCGGCCGGACGAGCTGGACCGCGGGCTGCGCGCGGCCGGGCAGTGGCCGGAAGCGTTCGTGGCCGACGCGGCCGGCACCGGGACGACGCTGTATGCGGCGCGGCTTCCGGCCGCGTTCCGCCCGCGGTTCGGCGCGGGTTCGGCCGGGCGGTACCGCCGCGGCGGGGCGGTGGAAGTCATGCTGGCCGACGTGCCCAGCCTGCGCTCGGACGTGGACACCCCGGACGACCTGCGCCAGGCGGCCAGCCTCGGGCTCGGCCCGCGGACCGCGGTCCTCGCCGCACAGCTCGCCTGAGCCGGGTCAGCGGGAGACGGGTCAGCGGGAGACGCAGGTCAGCGGGAGACCGGGCCGCGCCGCTTGCGGCCGAGCCGGGCGCCCAGCACGACGAGGTCAACGATCACCACCACGACGCCGATGATCAGCAGCCAGAACAGCCCCTTGACCACCGCCCCCGCGATCCCCAGCGCAATCGCCACGATGATGAACAGCAGGAACAATGCCATCGAGCGCTCCGATCTACCCGTAACTCAGCGGCGGGCGAGCCGGCGCTCGCCGCCCGCGCCGGGTTGGTATGCCATTTCGTAGTGCCGGAAAACCGCCTCTTCGTCGCTGGCCGGCAACTCACCATCGGTCTCGATGGACGGAGCGCCCTTCACCTGGCTCTTGGGGTAGCGGACTTTCAGGTAGCCGGGGCCTACCGTCGCCTCGGTGAGCGGCACGAACACCAGCCGGTGCCGGCCGACCATGCCCACCGTGACGGTGGCAAACGCGGGGTCGTCGGTGCCGGTGTCCACATAGACCGATTCCAGGCTGCCAATCTTGCGGCCAGCGTCGTTGACCACGTCGTGGCCGCGCCACTCACGGATATCACCGGCCTGGAACATTGCCCCTCCAAAGGTCGCCTCCCATATCCCCTACCCAGGGGCGGCGCTGGTCAGCTACCCAGATAGTGCCCAGGCCATCCACGCCTACCGGGCCCGTCCGGCCCGGGCCCGTGCTCGGCCGGGTGCTAGATGTGCACGATGGGGCAGGTGAGTGTCCTTGTGATGCCAGGGACGCCCTGGATCTGCGCGACCACGAGGCGGCCGAGGTCGTCCACGTTCGGGGCCTCGGCCCGGACGATCACGTCGTACGGTCCGGTGACATCCTCGGCCTGGGTCACCCCCTTGATCTCACCGATGCGGCGAGCGACCTCTGCGGCCTTCCCCACTTCAGTCTGAACGAGGATGTATGCCTGAACCATGCGTCCTCCCCGGGGGCCTCATCGCCTTCGGCCGGAATGGCCACGCTACCCTAAACCAAGCACGGCAGCCTGGAGGGCCTCATCACCGTCGCAGACCTGGGTGAATTCGGGCTAATCGCCGCGTTCGCGGCCCGCCTGCCGAAGGGCCCCGCCGTGGTGGTGGGCATCGGCGATGACGCCGCCGTGCTGGCCGCCCCGGACTCCCGCGTGGTCGCCAGCGTGGACCTGCTGGTCGAGAACCAGCACTTCCGCCGGGACTGGTTGACCGCCACCGAGACCGGGGGCAAGGCGGCGGCCCAGAACCTGTCCGACATCGCCGCCATGGGGGCCCAGCCGACCGCGCTGCTGGTCGGCCTGGCGGCCCCCGGCGACCTGCCGGTGGCCTGGGCCGAGGACCTGGCCACCGGGCTGGCCCAGGAGTGCTCCCGGGCCGGTGCCACGGTGGCGGGCGGCGACATCTCGGCCGCGCCGCTGATCATGGTGGCCGTCACGGCCCTGGGTGACCTCGGCGGCCGGCCTCCGGTCACCCGGGCCGGCGCCCGGGTGGGTGACCTGGTCGCGGTGGCCGGCCTGCTCGGTCACTCCGCGGCCGGCCTGGCCCTGCTCCGGGCCGGGCGCGCCGGGCCCGCCGGCCTGCTGGCCGAGCACCGCTGGCCGCACCCGGACTACGCGGCCGGGCCGGAAGCCGCGGCGCTCGGCGCGACCGCGATGATCGACGTCAGCGACGGGCTGGTCCAGGACCTCGGGCATGTGGCCGGGCAGAGCGGCGTGCGCATTGACCTGGAATCAGCCCGGCTGCCCCGGGATGATGCGCTCCGTGCCGCGGCAGATGCGCTTGGTGAGCTGGACCCGCTTGACTGGATTCTCACTGGCGGGGAGGATCATGCCCTGGCCGCAACTTTTCCGCCGGGGGCGGCCCTGCCCGCACGCTGGTCGGTGGTGGGACGGGTGAGTGCAGGTCACGGTGTACGGGTGGACTCGCGGCAGGCAAGGGGGAGGTCCGGATGGCAGCATTTCCGTTAATTCAGTGCCAGTCACACTCCGTATCTGCCAAATTACAGCTCTGTCACCTTAGTTAGCCCGCTCACAGCGTTGGTATAAAACCCCCACATGCGATCACCGGGCAGGAGAGCAGCGCCCCGGCACCGGGCGCGGCCCGGTGCTGCCCGCGTCCCGGCCGCGCCGCGGAAGGACTCGCCCGCCGGGGAGCCGCCGGCCGGGGAAGCAGGAGCCAGCGGGCCACCGGACGGGCAGCCACCGGCCAGCAGGCCGCGGGCCCGGCGGTCCCGGTTCCGGTGGTCCCGGTACCGGCAGTCACGGGCCGGGTTCGCCGCTGCGGCCCAGCCCCGGCCCGCCGGCTGGCGGCGGCTGGGCCCGGCGCTGCGCCGGCTGATGGTCACGCCCACGTTCGCGGCCGGTCTCGGCGTGGTGGTGGCGGCCGGCCTGGCGGCCAACATGTCCAAGACCGTGCTGCATTTCAGCTCGCCGTTCCCGGGCCGGCAGTGCCCGGTCGGCGGCTGCGGGATGCCGCGGCCGCACCCGGGCACACTGGCCTCGGCGCGCCCCGGGGTGCCCATCGCGCCCGGCCCCAGCCCGGGCACCGGGACGGACGACCGCGGGCCGGGCGCGATGGGCGGCGTCGCCCAGCTGCCCCGGTCGGGCGGCCACCAGGTGACGATCAGCTACCAGCTGACCCGGCAGTGGTCAGGCGGGTTCGCGGATCAGATCATCATCACCGGGATGGCCGGGCCGCAGTACCGCACCTGGACCCTGGCCTTCGGCTATCCCGGGGCCCGGATCACCAGCGTGCAGGGCGCGCGGTGGCAGCCAGGCAGCACGGACTGGGGGGTGGCCAAGAACACTGCCGGGCCGGATACCGCCTGGCCGGGCGAGCCGGGCGGGCCCGGCGGGCGGGATGGGGTGCGGCTGACGGTGATCGTGGCCGGCCGGCCCACGCAGCCGGTGGGTTGCGTGTTCGACGGGCAGCCCTGCTCGTTCAGCGCGCCCGGGCTGCCCTGAGCCAGGGCCCCCGGCCCGCGCCCAAGGCGCTGGGCTAAACCGGCCAGCGGCCGGCGCCGGTGTCAGCGGACGACCTTGCCCGCCTTGATGCACGACGTGCAGACGCGGATCCGCCGGCTGGTGCCCCCGGCGGTGGTGCGCACCACCTGGATGTTGGGGTTCCAGCGGCGCGGGGTCCGGCGGTGGGAGTGGGAGACGTTGTTGCCGAATCCCGGCCCCTTGCCGCAGATCTCGCAGACAGCAGACACGGGGACGCTCCCTTGCATGATGGCGGACGGTGCTGGCCGATCTGCCCGGGCGCGGCGGCAGCAACCGCACGGCCACACCTCCAGACGGCCGACCCAGATTATCCGACCCGCCGCCGGTAACGCGAATCGGTCGGACGCGCCGCCTATCCTGTGAGGCCATGGCGAGGCTTGACGACCCGCTCGACCGGGAGTTCGACCCGCGGACGGCCAAGGTCCTGGCCAGTTCGCTGGGCGTGCGCACCGTGGGCGAGCTGCTGCGGCACTACCCGCGCCGGTACGAGCAGCGCGGCGAGCTGACCGACCTGGCCTCGCTGCGCGACGGCGAGCACGTGACCGTGCTGGCCCAGATCTCCAAGGTCACCACCCGGGCCATGCGCAACCGGCGGGGCAAGCTGACCGAGGTGACGGTCACCGACGGCCGGGGCACGCTCACCCTGGCTTTCTTCCGCCAGCCGTGGCGGGAAAAGGACATGAAGCCCGGGCTGAACGGGCTGTTCGCCGGCCAGGTGTCCAGCTACGGCCGCAAGCGGCAGCTCATCCACCCCGACTGCGAGCTGCTGGGTGAGGACGACCCGTCCACCGAGCTGGCGGCCGAGCACGCCGCCGAGATCATCCCGGTCTACCCGGCCACCCGGGAACTGCCGTCCTGGAAGATCGCCAAGGCGGTGCGCACCGTGCTGGACACCCTGGACGTCGGCGACGACCCGCTGCCCGGCCCGGTCCGGGCCCAGCACGGCCTGCTCAGCCAGGTGGCCGCGCTGCACGGCATCCACCGGCCGGCCCAGTACTCCGACATCGACCCGGCCCGGCTCCGGCTCAAGTGGGACGAGGCGTTCGTGCTGCAGGCGGTGCTGGCCCAGCGGCGGCGCGCGGCCGACGCGCTGCCCGCGACCCCGCGCGTCCCCCGGCGGGACGGGCTGCTGGCCGCGTTCGACGCCCAGCTCCCGTTCGAGCTGACCGCCGGGCAGCGCGCCGCGGGCGAGGAGATCATGACCGCGCTGGGCCGCGAGCACCCCATGCACCGGCTGCTGCAGGGCGAGGTCGGCTCGGGCAAGACCCTGGTCGCGGTCCGGGCCATGCTCCAGGTGGTGGACGACGGCGGCCAGGCGGTGCTGCTCGCCCCGACCGAGGTGCTGGCCCAGCAGCACTACCGGTCGCTCACCGAGCTGCTCGGCCCGCTGGGCCGGGCGGGCGAGCTGGACAGCGCCGAGCAGGCCACCCGGGTGGCGCTGCTCACCGGGTCCCAGGGCGCCAGGGCGCGCCGGGCCGCCCTGGACGACGTGGCCACCGGCGCGGCCGGCATCGTCATCGGCACGCACACGCTGCTGTATCAGCGAGCCCGGCCAGCGGACCAGGTGGCGTTCAAGGACCTCGGCCTGGTGGTGATCGACGAGCAGCACCGGTTCGGCGTGCAGCAGCGCGACGCGCTGCGCGAGAGGGCCCACGGCAGCCGCCCGCACGTGCTGGTGATGACGGCCACCCCGATCCCGCGCACGGTGGCCATGACCGTCTACGGCGACCTGGATGTGTGCACGCTCAGCGAGCTGCCGGCTGGCCGCACGCCGATCACCAGCCACGTGGTGCCCGCCGCGGAAAAGCCGCGCTTCCTGGAGCGCACCTGGGAACGCCTGCGCGAGGAAGTGGCCGGCGGCGGCCAGGCTTACGTCGTGTGCCCGCGCATCGGCCTGGACGACGCCCCCGAGGACCCGTCCAGCCAAACGGCTCTATCCGGGCCGCTGGATCCCGCCGACCCGGATGACGCGGCGGGCGAGTACGAACCCGACGACGGCGCGGCCCGGCCGCCCCGCTCCGTGCTGGACGTGGCCGCGGAACTCAGCGAGGGGCCGCTGGCCGGGCTGGCGCTGCGGGTGCTGCACGGCCGGATGCCCGCCGACGACAAGGACGACTGCATGCGCGGCTTCGCCGACGGGCTGGTGGACGTCCTGGTGGCGACCACCGTGGTCGAGGTCGGCGTGGACGTGCCGAACGCCACGATCATGGTGATCCTGGACGCCGACCGGTTCGGCGTGTCCCAGCTGCACCAGCTGCGCGGCCGGGTCGGCCGGGGGGCCAAGCCCGGGCTGTGCCTGCTGGTCACCGACGCGCCGGAGGGCAGCCCGGCCCGGCAGCGGCTGGCCGCGGTGGCCAGCACCCTGGACGGGTTCCGGCTGTCCCGGCTCGACCTGGAGCAGCGCCGGGAGGGCAACGTGCTGGGGGCCGCGCAGGCCGGCCGCCGGTCCAGCCTGAAGATGCTCACCCTGCTGGCCGACGAGGAGCTCATCGGCCAGGCCCGGCAGGAAGCGACCGCGGTGGTGGACGCCGACCCGGACCTGCACGGCCACCCGGCGCTGGCCGAAGCGATCAGCGCGCTGCTGGACGAGGAACAAGCGGAATTCCTGGAGAAGGCATGACCGCGGTTAGCCAGGGCCTGGCCCAGTCCGCACGCCGCCGCGCTCGGGCGCGGTTCGGCCGGAGGGCGATCGGGGGGTCCGGGGGGTCGTCCCCCCGGACCAGCACCACGTGACCCGGGTCATCGCCGGGACCGCGCGCGGCCGCCGGCTCAGCGTGCCGGCGGGCCGGCACACCCGCCCCACGAGTGACCGGGCCCGGGAGGGCCTGTTCGGCACCTTGACGGCGTTGTGCGGGGAATTTGGCGGGTTGCGGGTGCTCGACCTGTACGCCGGGTCGGGGGCGGTGGGGCTGGAGGCGCTGTCCCGTGGGGCCGGGCACGTGCTGTTCGTCGAGTCCGACGGGCGGGCGGCCCAGGTGATCAGGGACAACATCGGCGCGGTCGGCCTGCCCGGCGGCGAACTGGTCACCGACCGGGTGGACCGGCTGCTGGAGCGCGGGCCCGGTGCCGCCCGCTATGACCTGGTGGTCGCCGACCCGCCGTACAGTCTGCCGGAGGCCGGGGTCACCGCGATGCTGGCCGGACTGGCCAGCCGGGGCTGGCTGGCCCCCGGCGCCGTGGTCGCGGTGGAGCGGGCCACCCGGTCCGGGCCGGTCGGCTGGCCGCCGGGTTACCTCCCGGACCGGTCCCGCCGCTACGGGGACACGACGTTCTGGTACGGTCTCGCCGCAGGCGCCCAGTCGGCTGACCAGCCGGCTGAGCAGCTGTGATGGGCAGCGCCGAGGTGATGGAAGGGCGTGACCGAGTGCGTCGTGTCGCCTGTCCAGGCTCGTTCGACCCGGTGACCAACGGCCATCTCGACATCATCGGGCGGGCCGCCCGGCTGCACGACGAGGTGATCGTGGTCGTCGGCGCTAACCAGGCCAAAGACAACCTGTTCAGCGTGGACGAGCGGGTGGAGATGCTCCGCGAGGTGACCACCGACCTGAAGAACGTCGAGGTCGGCACGTTCCGCGGGCTGCTGGTGGACTTCTGCCGGGCGAACGATATCTCCGCGATCGTGAAGGGGCTGCGCGCGGTCAGCGACTTCGAGTACGAGCTGGAAATGGCGCAGATGAACTACCGTCTGGCCGAGGTCGAGACGCTGTTCATGACGGCCAACCCGGTGTACAGCTTCCTGCGTTCCAGCCTGGTCAAGGAGATCTGCCGGTATGGCGGGGACGTGTCCTCGCTCGTGCCCGAGCTCGTGCTGGACCGGCTGCGCACCCGGCTGGCCGTCGGTTGACCGTCTGATCAGTCAGGACGCGGGGATTCCGGCCACCGCCCGCAGGTGCCCCGCGCCCGCCGCGCGAAGTTGGGAATCGGCGGGCCGGCGGGTAGTCTGAGCCATTCACACCTTGCCGAACCCCGTACTTGCCATGCCACAGTCACGAAAGAACCCGGGGCCCCGCCTCGATCCCCGCAGGCCGCTGGTCTTCAGCACCGTCGACCTCGACCGCAGCCCCGGCTCGGTGCGCACGCAGACCCGTACCGTTCCCGCCCCGGCGCACGTGCACGCCGGGCTGGCTGGCGTGCCCGAGGGTGCGGAGATCGCGCTGCGGGTGCAGATGGAGGCGGTGTCCGAGGGGGTTCTGGTCACCGCCACCGCGCAGGCGCCGGTCACCGGGGAGTGCGCCCGCTGCCTGGAGCCGGTCCACCATCAGGTGGAGGTCAGCTTCCAGGAGCTGTTCGAGTATCCGGACGCGGACGGCGTGGACGCTGGCGACGGGTACGCTCTGCACGGGGACCTGCTCGACCTCGAGCCGGTCCTGCACGATGCGCTGGTGCTCGCGCTGCCCCTGTCCCCGCTGTGCCGGGAGGACTGCCCTGGGCTGTGCGTGGAGTGCGGCGTGCAGCTGGCGGTGGCCGGCCCGGACCATGGGCATGGCCCCGCCGTGGACCCGCGGTGGGCCGGCCTGCAAGAGGTCGCCACCCGGCTGGGTGACCTTGACACCGGTGCCGCCGGGCAGAACAGAAATGGCCACCGGGAATCGGCGCCGGGCAGCACGGCCGGGGCAGACGACTGAAGCGTTTGACGGACTTGCGGATGACTTTTGACGGACTTTGCGGATGACTAGGGAGAGATGACGTGGCTGTTCCCAAGCGGCGGATGTCGCGGAGCAATACGAGGTCGCGGCGGGCTCAGTGGAAGACCACCGCGCCAGTGCTGGTGCGCTGCCCGCAGTGCCGGGACCGCAAGCTGCCGCACACGGCCTGCCCGACCTGCGGGACATACAATCGCCGCCAGGTGATCACCCCCAGCTGATCCGCTGAAAGGGCCACAGCGTGAGAGGCGGGGCAGTCAGTGGCGGCACCGGCGGGTCTGACGACTCGCAGCTGCTCGCCACGATCGGCACCGGGCTGGGCCCGGAGTTGCTTGACCGTGCCCTGACTCACCGTTCATATGCGTACGAGAACGGTGGGCTGCCGACCAACGAGCGGCTGGAGTTCCTCGGCGACGCGGTGCTCGGGCTCATTGTCACCGACACCTTGTTCCGGCGGTACCCGGACCTGCCCGAGGGGCAGCTGGCCAAGCTGCGGGCGGCGGTGGTGAACATGCGGGCGCTGGCCGGGGTGGCCCGCGGGCTGGAGCTGGGCAGTTATGTGCGGCTGGGCCGGGGCGAGGAGGGCACCGGGGGGCGGGACAAGTCGTCCATCCTGGCCGACACGCTGGAGGCCGTGATCGGCGCGGTGTACTTCGAGTGCGGGCTGGGTGAGGCGCACAGCCTCGTGCACCGGCTGTTCGACCCGGTGATCAGCCGGTCGGCCGGGCTGGGCGCCGGGCTGGACTGGAAGACCTCGCTGCAGGAGCTGACCGCCCAGGGCTTCCTCGGTGTGCCTGAGTATCACGTCGAGGAGAGCGGCCCGGACCACCAGAAGTCGTTCCGGGCCTCGGTCCGGGTCGGCGGGCGCACCTACGGGTCGGGGACCGGCCGGTCCAAGAAGGAAGCCGAGCAGCAGGCGGCCGAGGCCGCCTGGAAGGCCATCAGCAACGGCCACGACCTGGTCGAACCCGGCATTCCCGCCGCGGGTGACGTCCAGCGGACCGCAGGCAGCGCCCAGGGCCCGGCTGGGGCCGCAGGGCCGCCCGGGCAGCCGGGCGCGGCCGATGCGGCTGGCGCGGCCGATGCCGCCGGGCCAGGTCAGCCGCGGCCAGCCGGGGACCCAGGCTCAGCCGCGGACTCGGCCCCCGCCGGGGACCCGGGCCCAGCCCGGGACGCGGGCGCGGGCTCGGCTGGCCCGGGGAATCCCGCCCCGCCCGGCGGGCCGCCGGGCGGCGACGGGCCGGCCCAGGGCTGACCAGTGCCAGAACTTCCCGAGGTGGAAACCGTCCGCCGCGGCCTCGAAGCGCATGTGGTGGGCCGGACCATCGACCAGGCCGAGGTGCGGCACCCGCGCGCCGTCCGGCGCCACCTGGCCGGCCCGGACGACTTCGCCGCGGTGCTGCGCGGCCGCACGGTCACCGGTGCCCGCCGCCGGGGCAAGTACCTCTGGCTGCCGCTGGGCGATGACGCGCTCCTGGCCCACCTGGGCATGAGCGGGCAGCTGCTGGTGGGTGACCCGCAGCGCCCGGTCTCCAGCCATGTCCGGGCCCGGTTCACGTTCACCGACGGCGGTCCTGATCTGCGGTTCAGCGACCAGCGCACGTTCGGCCACCTGGTCTGGTCGGCGGGCGGCGCGGTGCTGCCCGGGCTGATCGCGCACATCGCCCCCGACCCGCTGGAGGCCGCGTTCGACCCGGAGGTGTTCCTGGCCCGGCTGCGGCGGCGGCGCACCGGGCTCAAGCGGGCCTTGCTGGATCAGTCGCTGGTCAGCGGGATCGGCAACATCTACGCGGACGAGGCGCTGTGGCGGGCCCGGCTGCACTGGGCCCGGGCCACCGACACGCTCAGCCGGCCGGCCGCCCTCCGCACGCTGGACGAGGTACGGGGGGTCCTGGCCGACGCGCTGGAGTCCGGCGGCACCTCGTTCGACAGCCTGTATGTCAACGTGAACGGGGAGAGTGGCTACTTCGGGCGGTCACTGTCCGTATATGGAAGAGCGGGCCTGCCCTGCCCCCGCTGCGGGACGCCGATCCGCCGCGATCCGTTCATGAATCGGTCCGCTTACAGCTGCCCGCGCTGCCAGCCCCGGCCCCGGGCCCGATACGGTCATTCTGACCTGCGTGATCGCTCAACTTGACCGGAATCCCGCGGGGTGGGACCCTAGGAGTGTCACCTGCGCGCACTCATGCGAGTCTTCGCGTGTGCGCCCACTCTGGTCACTCAGTGTGGAGGACCCATTACAATGGCGAAGGCTCTACTAGGCCACGTCGGCGGGCCCGATCCCCGCATGGTCTCAGAGATGCGCCGCCTTCAGCAGCGAGTACGCGACCTGGAAGCTCAGCTCGTCCGGCTCCAGGATGAAAACGATGCACTAGCTGCGGAAGCCAGGCACGAACTGCTGGTCACTGATCGGGAGCGTGAGCCGGCGCTCACATGATGCGCTGGAAGCACCACCACGAACCAGGGACGCCACTTCGGCGTCCCTGTTCGTTGTTACCTCTGATCCGCTGTGCGGCCCCAGTGGCTGATGTTCCAGCTGAGGTTTACGGCCGGGCCGGCGCTATCCCGCAGCCCGTCAGCGCTGGACCATCTCCCGGTTATCGATTATTAGTTCGACATTACTGCTCAGCAAGAGGCAGAATTCGAACTGATGATGGCTTTCCGTAGCGGGCGGCGGGGAAGCACGTGTCCCGGGGACCCGCCCAGGGACCTGCCAGAAGCCGCGAATGCCCGGACTGGGCGGCGTCTCGCGGTAGGGTGCCGACAAGCTGGCGTAGGTGACGGCCGCATCATCGCCGGGCCCGGAGCGGCTGATGCCCATAGGGGGAAGGGGAGCCTGCAGGTGTACCTGAAGACTCTCACCCTGCGTGGGTTCAAGTCGTTCGCGTCCGCCACGACGCTGCGCTTCGAACCGGGGATCACCTGCATCGTCGGCCCGAACGGGTCGGGCAAGTCCAACGTGGTGGACGCCTTCTCCTGGGTGATGGGCGAGCAGGGGGTCAAGACCCTGCGCGGCGGCAAGATGGAAGACGTGGTCTTCGCCGGGACCGCCAGCCGTCCCCCGCTGGGCCGCGCCGAGGTCACCCTGACCATCGACAACAGCGACGGCGCGCTGCCCATCGAGTACACCGAGGTCACCATCAGCCGGCTGCTGTTCCGGTCCGGCCAGAGCGAGTACTCCATCAACGGCGATCACTGCCGCCTGCTCGACGTGCAGGAACTGCTGTCCGACTCGGGCCTGGGCCGCGAGATGCACGTGATTGTCGGCCAGGGCCAGCTGGACCAGGTGCTGCACGCGGGCCCGGAGGCCCGGCGCGCGCTGATCGAGGAAGCGGCCGGCGTGCTCAAGCACCGCCGCCGCAAGGAAAAGGCGCTGCGCAAGCTCGAAGCCATGCAGGTCAACCTGACCCGGCTGGTCGACCTCACCGGGGAACTGCGCCGCCGGCTCAAGCCGCTCGGCCGCCAGGCCGCGATCGCCCGCAAGGCCGCCGTCATCCAGGCCGATCTGCGCGACGCCCGGCTCCGGCTGGTGGCCGATGACTACGTGACCGCCGCGGCCGCCCTGGAGCGGGACGAGACGGACGAGGCCGCGGCCCAGGCGCGCCGGGCCGGCCTGGAGCACAACCTGGCCCTGGCCCGGCAGCGCGAGGCCGAGCTGGACGGTGACGAGCAGCAGCACGCGCCCCGGCTGGCCGCTGCCCAGGAGACCTGGTTCGCGCTGTCCGCGCTGGCCGAGCGCCTGCGCGGGGTGGCCAGCCTGGCCCAGGAGCGGCACGCCCACCTGGTGGCCCAGCCCGCCGCGGCCCGGCCCGGGCGCGATCCCGCGGACCTGGAACTCGAAGCGGAAGCCCTGCGCGAACAGGAAACCGTGCTCGGTGAGCGGCTGGAGACGGCCCGCGAGCGGCTCGCCGAGGTGACCAGCCAGCGCGCCGCGGCCGAGGCCGCGCTGGCCGGGGAAGAGCGGCGGCTGGCCGCCAGCGCCCGGGCCGAGGCCGCCCGGGCCGAACGGCTGGCCCGGCTGCGCGCCCAGGTCGGTGCGGCGCGCAGCAAGGCCTCGGCCGCGGCCGAGGAGGCCGGACGGCTGGCCGACGCCTTCGAGCAGGCCCGCTCCCGGGCCGACCAGGCTGAGCGGGAGTACGAGGAGCTGCAGGAGCAGTGCGCCGGCCGGGACGACGACCGGGCCGGGCTGACCTGGGAGCACGAGCAGGCCCGTACCGCGCTGAGCGACGTCTCGGAGCGGGTGGCCCGGCTGCGCGCGGCCGAGCGGGAGTCCAGCGCCCAGCGCGCCGCGCTGCGCGCCCGGGTCCAGGCGCTCAGCGAAGGGCTGCACGCCCTGCGCAGCGGCAAGGATGCCTCCGGTGCCCTGCTGGCCGAGCCGGGTCAGTTCAGTGGCGTGCTGGGCGCGGTGGCCGCCCTGGTCACCGTGGATGACGGGGCCCAGGAGGCGATCGCCGCCGCGCTGGGCAGCGCGGCCGACGCGGTGGCCGTGGCCGGCCTGGAGGCCGCCGTGGCCATCCTGGAGACGCTCAAAGACGGGGATACCGGCAGCGCCGGCCTGCTGATCGCGTCCGGTGCCGCGGCCCGCGGCGGGCCCCCGGCCTCCGGCAGCGGCCTGCCCGCGGGCATCAGCCTGCCGGCTGGCGCCCGGCCCGCACTCGACCTGGTGCAGGCCCCGGCCGAGCTGGCCCCCGCGCTGGCCAGCCTGCTGTCCGGGGTGGTGGTCACCGCCGACCTCGGCCAGGCTCGCGACCTGGTCCGGGACCATCCCGCGGTGCGCGCGGTCACCCGGCAGGGCGATGTGCTCGGAGCGCACTGGGCCGCGGGTGGCTCGGCCCGCCCGCCGAGCGTGCTGGCCCTGCGCAGCGCCGCGGATGAGGCGGCCGCCGGGATGGACGGGATGGAGCGCCGCTGTGCGCAGGCCGCGGCTGACCTGGCCGCCGCGCTGGCCGACGAGGAGCGGGCCCGCGAGGCCGTGGCCCAGGCCCAGGCCGCGCTGCGCAAGGTCGACGCGGCCGCCGCGGAGGTCTCCGGGCGGCTCGGCCGCCTGGCTGGCGCCGCCCGCGCCGCCCGCGACGAAGCCGAACGGCTGGCCGCCGCGATCGACAAGGCCCGCCGGGCCGAACAGGCCGGGGAGACGTCGGTCAGCGAGCTTGAGGCCGGCCTGGCCGCCGCGGAGTCCGGTGACAGCGAGCCCGGCCGGTCCGTCGCCGGCCGAACCGAGACTGGCCTGACCGAGGCTGGCCTGACCGAGGCTGGCCCGACCGGGACTGGCCTGACCGAGGCTGGCCCGACCGAGACTGGCCTGGCCGAGGCTGGCGGGGCCGGTGCGGTCCGGGACGGGGCCCCGGCTGTGCACCGCGTGGACGGCCTGCCCGGGGATGCCCCGGCCCGAGACGACGGGGCCGCGGCCGCCCCGGCACCAGACCGCGACGCTCTGGCCGCCCAGGTCGACGCGGGCCGGAACGCTGAGATGGACGCCCGCCTGGAAGTCCGGACGGCGGAGGAGCGGCTGCGCGCCATCGCCGGGCGGGCCGACGCGCTGGTCGCCACCGCGGCTGCCGAGCGCCAGGCCGCGCAGGCCGAGGCGGCCCGGCAGGTGCAGCGGACCCGGCAGGCGGCCGTGGCCCGGGCCGTGGCCGAGGGGGCCACCCGGACCCTGGCCCGGCTCACCGAGTCGCTGGCCGCGGCCAGCGAGCAGCGGCAGACGGCCGAGCAGGCCAGCCGGGGCCGGGCGGCCGCGCTGAAAGAGGTCCGGGCCTCCGTCCGGGACCTGGCCGCCGAGCTCGACCGGGTGGTGGACGCCGCGCATGGGACCGAGATGGCCCGCGCCGAGCACCGGATGCGCCTGGACCAGCTGGTGGACCGGGCCGGCGAGGAGTTCGGGGTCACCCAGGCAACGCTGGTCGCCGAGTACGGCCCGGATGTGCCGGTCCCGCTGGCCGCGCCGGAGGTTCCGGCCAGCACGCCCGCAACTGCCGCTGACGGTGCCGCAGGCCTCAGCGCTAACGGTGACCACCCGGACGGCGTTCCGGGCCCGCAGGCAGCCGCTGAGGGCCATAGCAACGGAAGCCATCCCGCCCCCCAGCCCGCTGCGGACGAGCCTGGTCCCGTCCAGGCTGGCCCCGTCCAGGCTGCCCCGTCCAGCCGCCAGCCCAGCCTGGCTCAGCCCAGGCTGGCTCAGCCCAGCCTGGCTCAGCCCAGCCTGATCCCGGGGCGCCCGCCGAGCAGCCCGCGCTGGCCGGAACCGAAGAACTGACCATTCCCTACGTCCGGGCCGAGCAGGAGCGCCGGGCCGCCGTCGCGCAGCGTCAGCTCGACCAGCTGGGCAAGGTGAACCCGCTCGCGCTGGAGGAGTTCGCGGCGCTGGAGGAACGGCACGCCTTCCTGGCCACCCAGCTTGAGGACCTCAAGAAGACCCGCCGCGACCTGCTGACCGTCGTCAAGGAAGTGGACGACCGGGTACAGGAGGTCTTCGCGTCGGCCTTCGAGGATACGGCCCGCGAGTTCGAGGAGATCTTCGGCCGGCTGTTCCCCGGGGGGCAGGGCCGGCTGATCCTCACCGAGCCGGACGACATCCTGGCCACCGGGATCGACTTCGAGGCCCGGCCGCCGGGCAAGAAGGTCAAGCGGATGTCCCTGCTCTCCGGCGGGGAGCGGTCGCTGACCGCGATCGCCTTCCTGCTGGCCATCTTCAAGGCCCGGCCATCCCCGTTCTACGTGCTCGACGAGGTCGAAGCGGCCCTCGACGACACGAACATGCAGCGCCTGCTGCACATCTTCGAGGAGCTGCGGGCCAGTTCCCAGCTGCTCATCATCACCCACCAGAAGCGGACGATGGAGATCGCCGACGCCCTGTACGGGATCAGCATGCGTGGTGACGGCGTGTCCACCGTGGTCAGCCAGCGTCTCCGCGAGCCCGAGCCCGCCTGACCCCTCCCGCACGGCCCGCCCCAGCCGGGACTCCGCGCCCCACACCAAGACTCTTCGGCCAGTTCGGCCGCTGGGCTGGCTGGAGGCTTTTCGGCCGGATACGGCTAAATCCTCCGTCTTGCGGTGCCGCCGGGCTGGCTGGAGACTTTTGGGCCGGATACGGCGAATCCGCCCGCTCGGCGGGCCGTGGGATTGAACCCCGGCCCGCGGTGTGGCCGGGCCGGTGGCGGGGATGGTGCAGGGGGCTGGCGAGAGCGGACGGGGACAGGGCAGGCGGCGGCGTCTGCCAGACTGGGGCCGTTATGGAACTTGTGATCATTCTCATCGTTATCGCCGTCGTGCTGGTTGCGGGCGCCGGGACCACGCTGCTGGTCCGCCCGCGCCGCCGTCGCCGGGTGGCCGCGCCGCCGGCCCCGCCCGCCGCGCCGGCCCCGGAACAGACCGCGGCCCCGCCGGCCGAGGACACAACCACGGTCGCGCCGCCGGCCGAGGTGCTTCCGCCGGCCGCCGAGCCCACCCCGGCCGAGCCGCCGCCTGCCCCGCTGCGCGGCCGCCTGGTGCGGCTGCGCGGCAGGCTGGCCGCCTCCCGCGGCGGCTTCGGGACCGTGCTGCTCAACCTGCTGTCCCGGGACACCCTGGACGACCAGGCGTGGGACGACATCGAGGACACCCTGATCGCCGCGGACATGGGGGTCGCGCCGTCCCGGCAGATCGTCGAGGAACTCCGGACCCAGGTGAAGGTGGCCGGCACCCGGAGCCCGGACGAGGTACGCGCGATGCTGCGCGCCGAGCTGATCCATCAGCTCGGCGCGGACATGGACCGCAGGCTGCACACGGCTCCGCACGGGGACCGTCCCGCGGTGGTTCTCGTGGTCGGTGTCAACGGGACCGGCAAGACCACGGTGTGCGGCAAGCTCGGCCGGGCGCTGCTGGGTGAGGGCGAGACCGTGCTGCTCGGCGCGGCCGACACGTTCCGCGCCGCCGCCGCCGACCAGCTGGAGACGTGGGGCAAGCGGATCGGGGCCGAGGTGGTCCGCTCCGACCGGGAGGGCGCCGACCCGGCCAGCGTGGCGTTCGAGGCCGTGCAGGCCGGCATCGACCAGCGGATCGGCTGCGTCATCGTGGACACCGCCGGGCGGCTGCACACCAAGACCGGCCTGATGGACGAGCTGGGCAAGATCAAGCGGGTCATCGAGAAGCGGGCCACGGTGGACGAGGTCCTGCTCGTGCTGGACGCCACCACCGGCCAGAACGGCCTGCGCCAGGCGCGGGTGTTCGCCGAGGCCGTGGACGTGACCGGGATCGTGCTGACCAAGCTGGACGGCACGGCCAAGGGGGGCATCGTCATCGCGGTCCAGCGGGAGCTGGGTGTCCCGGTCAAGCTGGTCGGCCTGGGCGAGGGACCGGACGACCTGGCCCCGTTCGAGCCGGAGGCGTTCGTCGACGCGGTCCTCGGCGACTGACCCGCACCGTCGCCAGCCCGCCATGCGCTATGCCAGGATTGGCAGTAAATGCCAGCCCTGTTCAGCTGGGTATTTCCAGAATTTACCCATCGCTGGGCTAGCCGAGGAACGGCAGCAGGTGCTTGAGCAGCAGTTCCGGGCTTTCCTCCGCGACCCAGTGACCGCAGGGGAACACGGCGCCCGTGACGTCGCCGGCGTACAGCTGCATCTGGTCGGGGATGGCCTTGCCGAGAGCGCCCTCGCCGCCGATCGCCAGCACCGGCATGGCCAGCGGCGTTTCGCGGTGGCGGATCGTGGCCTCGGCGTCGCCGTGGAAGGTCCGGAAGTAGGCGTACGACGCCCCCAGGTGCCCGGGCCGGCGCAGGTGCGCGGCGTACTCCGCTACCGCGTCGGGATCCACCGCGCCCTTGACGACCTCAAGCCAGTCCACGAAACCCGCGATCCACGTGTCCTCGCGCCCGCTCACCATGCGCTCGGGCAGCCCGTTGTCGAGCATGAAGAAGCCGAAGTTCCAGAAGCCGGGACCTGCCGGGGTCACCGACGGGAACTGGTAGAGGCTCTCGTCGATCTGGGGCGCCTCGATGACAGCCAGCCGCCGTATCGAGTCCCTGTGGGCAGCCGCGTAGGCATACGACACGGTGCCCCCGATGTCGTGCCCGACCAGGCTGACCTCGTCGGCATGGCCGAGCGCCAGCAGCAGCTGGTGAATGTCTTCGGCCAGGCTCGCTTTGTCGTAGCCGGTTGCGGGCGCGTCCGACCCGCCCGAGCCGCGCAGGTCCGGCGCGATCACGGTGTACTGCTCGGCGAGGGCGGGCATCACCTTCCGCCACATGTACCAGGTCTGCGGGTAACCGTGCACCAGCACCACGGCCGGCCCCGTGCCGCCTGTCGCGTAGTTGAGCGTGACGCCGTTCACCCGCGCTGTTTTCTCGGTGAACCCGCCGGGGATCCTGGAGGTGCTGAGCTGTGTCATCTGCCTACTCCTTTTGCTGATCATTTGATCCAGATAGCGGGCATTCGTGCCCGTAGCCCGTCCGTCGGATTGGAAAAGGCCGACTGAGGCCATGGGTTCCTTCCAGTGGCGGCGACCCGCCGGCTCCAGGCTGCGGACCGGGAGCCGGGCGGTTTCGCCTGCCGGTTGGTACTGGAATCACGGTCGCGCTCCGGGGGGCGCCTCGAACCCGTGAAACCCCCGGCCGGGTTCCTGGTCTGCGGCAGGGCGGCCCACCGCCGGGCACCTCTTCGGCCCCGTGGATGTGGCGGTGCCTGGAGCCAGGACAGCGGATTCCTGGCGTCCGCAGCATCAGTCCACCCGAGCACCGGACGGACGTCGGCCGGCTGCGCCCCAGCTATGCCCGTCACCGGCGTGACCTGCCCGCCGTCGCGCCCGGCTGAGCCGGGAAACGTCCGCGTAACATGTGACGCGCGTCTTTCACGCCCCCGAAACACTCTGTGCTGGCGGGTGAAACGCCCTGGGCAGAGGGTCGGCACAGACAGGGTGCCGGAGAAGGTGGTCGCATGAAGCTCATCACCGCGGTGATCAAGCCATTCAAGCTGGACGAGGTCAAGGCTGCACTGCAGGCGTTCGGGGTCCATGGCATGACCGTGAGCGAGGCCAGTGGCTATGGCCGGCAGCGCGGCCACACCGAGGTCTACCGGGGGGCCGAATACCGGGTTGACCTGGTGCCCAAGGTCCGGCTGGAAGTGCTGTGCGAGGACGAGGACAGCGACGACCTGATCGGCGTGATCGTGAAGGCGGCGCAGACCGGCCGGATCGGCGACGGGAAGGTCTGGGCCATCCCGGTCGACACGGTAGCGCGGGTCCGTACCGGTGAGCGTGGCTCCGGGGCGCTCTAGCCCGCAGGCCGGCGGGCCGCCGCTCACCTCGTTCGCCACCGACCGTACCCGGCGCAGCGCGGAAACCGACCGCTGGCTGGCCGCCCTGCTCGGTGCCGAGGTGGGCGTGGCGCTGGTCGCGGTCGGCGGATACGGGCGGCGGGAGCTGCTGCCCGGCAGCGACCTCGACGTGCTCCTGCTGCACGCGGGGCGCAAGGGCATCGCGGCCATGGCCGACCGGATCTGGTACCCGATCTGGGACTCCGGTGCCCGCCTGGATCACTCCGTGCGCACCCCGGCGGAGGCCCGCAAGGTGGCCCGGTCCGATCTCAAAGTCGCCCTTGGGCTGCTTTACGCACGGCACGTGGCCGGTGACCCCGACCTCACCAGCGCGCTGCGCGCCGGTGCCCTGGAAGACTGGCGGGCCGCGGCGCCGGCCCGGCTGGCGGAGCTCCAGGCACTGCACGCAGAGCGGGCCCAGCGCAGCGGTGAGCTCGCGTTCCTGCTCGAACCCGATCTCAAGGAGGCCCGTGGCGGGCTCCGTGATGTGCACGCCATGCAGGCCGTCGCGGCCGCGTGGGTGGCGCCCGGGCCGGGGCCCAGGGTGCGCGCCGCCTATGAGTCGATCATGGATGCCCGGCACGCGCTGCACGAGATCACCGGGCGGCCCACCGACCGGCTCGTCCTGCAGGAGCAGGACGAGGTGGCCCGCCTGCTCGGGCTGCTGGACGCGGATGCCCTCATGCGCCACCTGGCCGGGGCCGGCCGCACCGTGGCCTACTCCGTGGACCAGGCGTTCCGCCAGGCCCAGCGGAGCCGGGGGAACCGCCGGCGCGGCAAGCCGCAGCGCCGGCCACTCGCCGATGGGCTCGTCGAGCAGGACGGTGAGGTGGTGCTGGCCCGGGCGGCCGACCCGGCCGCCGACCCAGCGCTGCCATTGCGGGCGGCCGCCGCGGCCGCCCAGTTCGGGCTGGCGCTGGCGCCGCCTACGCTGGCCCGGCTGGCCGGGTGCCCGGCGCTGCCCGTGCCGTGGCCACCGGCCGCCCGCGACGCGCTGATCACACTGCTCGGCGCCGGCCCGGCCGCCGTTCCAGCCTGGGAGGCTCTCGACCAGGAAGGCCTGATCGCCAGCCTGCTGCCGGACTGGGACCGGGTGCGCAACCGGCCGCAGCGCAACCCACTGCACACCTACACCGTGGACCGGCACCTGGTCGAGGCGGCGGCCCGGGCCGCCGCCCTCACCCGCAGCGTGGCCCGCCCCGACCTGCTGCTGCTCTCCGCTCTGCTGCACGACATCGGCAAGGGCTGGCCGGGCGACCACCGGGTCACCGGCGAGGTGGTGGCCCGTGACGCGGCGCGGCGGGTCGGGCTCGGCCCGGCCGATGCCGAACTGGTGGCCGGGGCGGTCCGGCACCACCTGCTGCTGCCGCAGACCGCGACCCGGCGTGACCTGGATGACCCGGTCACGGTGGCTCAGGTCGCCACCGTGGTGGGTGGCCGGCCGCTGCTCGAACTGCTGCACGCGCTGGCCATCGCGGATGGCCAGGCGACGGGCCCGGCCGCCTGGAACGACTGGAAGGAAGGCCTGGTCAGTGACCTGGTGCGGCGGGTCGAGTCGCAGCTGGCCGGCCAGTCCCCGCCCGGCCCGCTGCCGTTGCGCCCGGACCAGGTGGCGCTGGCCGAGGCGGGTGCCCCGGCCGCCCGGCTGACCGGCTCCGAGGTCACCATCGTCGCCCCGGACCGCCCGGGGCTGCTGTGGCAGGCGGCCGGCGTGCTGGCCTCGCACCGGCTGGCGGTGCGGTCCGCCAACGCGGCCTCACACGGCCGGATGGCGGTGACCGCGTTCACCGTGACCCCGGAGTACGGCGACCTGCCCGAGCCCGGCCTGGTCACCAGCGATCTGCGCCGGGCGCTGGACGGGCGGCTGGACGTCGCGGAACGGCTGGACCGCCGGATGCGCGCCTACCAGCCGCCCCCGGTCCCGGTGGCCCCGCCCAAGGTCACCCTGCTGGACGACGCGTCGAGCACCGCGACCGTGATCGAGGTGCGCGCGCACGACGCGCCGGGCCTGCTGTGGCGGATCGGCCGGGCGCTCGGTGACTGCGGCCTGGACGTGCGGGCTGCGCGGGTGGAGACGCTCGGCGCCGAGGCGGTGGACGTGTTCTACGTGGTGGACGCGTCCGGCGGCCCAGTGACCGGCCCGCAGATCCGCGCCAAGATCGCCGCCCAGGTCCTAGCCGCGCTCAGCACCTGACCGCACCGCATCGCGGTGCATTCTGCCCCCGCGGTGCATTGTGGGCGGTACGACGCCCCCGACGTACCGCGCTGATGATTTCGCCGCGCCAGCGCATGAGCGCGGTGGGTTGTGCCGCACCGGTGGGGCAAACCCCACCGCGCTGATGCGGATCGGGGGTGGGTGGGCGCAGGCCGGCTATGCCGCCTCCAGCGCGGTGCGGGCTTCGCCCGCGGCCGGGCCGCCGGCCGCGATGACCTGCTGGAGGGCGAGCCGGTACGCGGTGTCCTGGGCGTCGGCCGCGGCCGTCGGGATGTCCGGGCTGACCCCGGTGCCTTCCCAGTTGCTGCCGTCCCGCGGGCTGACCGCGGCGGCGGTCGAGATGGTGACTTCCAGGTGCGGGTGCACCGTGAAGCCCTCGCGGGCGTGCGCGCCGCCGCGGGTCCGTTCACCGACGATTTTGGCCCGGCCCAGCTGCTGCAGGTCGAACGCGAGCTGTTCACCGCCGGAGAACGTGGCCGAGCTGGTCAGCACGTAGACCGGCTTGTCCGGGCCGAACCGCTGGCCCGGGACGTAGGGCAGCGTCCAGGCCTGGGCAAGGCGCCCGTGGTGTCCCTCGCGCAGCCCGCTGAGCTGGACCGGCTGGTGGCCGTGCAGGTAACTGGCCAGGAACGTCACCATGGCGGGCTCGCCGCCCCGGCACTGCCGCAGGTCGATGAGCAGCGCGCCGGTGCCGGCCAGCAGCGTCATCGCGGCGGCGACCGCCTCCCCGCTCAGTGCGGCCGGGAACAGGACTGGCTGCACGTCGAGGTAGCCGACGTGCCCGGCCAGGCGCTGCGCGCAGGCCACCCCGCCGCAGGTCTGGGCCGCCCACCTGGCCATGGCCGCCCACTCCTCGGCGTCATCGCCGGGAGCCCGCCGGGCGAGCGGCTCGGCGTGGTAGAGCAGCCGCAGGTGCTGGTCCCCGGTCACCGACTGCAGATCGGCCGTGATCGCCGTGGCCAGCGCGGCCGCCTCGGCCGGGTAGCGCCCGGCGCTGAGCCCGTCGGCCAGCACCCGGGCGGCCCCGGCGGCGGTGGCCGGGTCGAGGTAATGCGCCTCGATCAGCGCGCGGACGTCAGCCACGATGCGTGGCACATCGGCCTGGGACATACCGTTAAGAAAAGCAAACACTTGACAGGCCGTCAAGAGTTATTAACGCTTTCTGGGTGACCGACCAGGACAGCATGCCGATCAGCAGCCCGGCGCAGTTCAAGGCGCTCGGGCACCCGATGCGCCACCGGCTGCTGTTCGCGCTCGGTCAGGAGCCGGCCACCATCAGCCAGCTGGCCGCGGCGCTGGGCAGCAACAAGGGCAACATCGCCCACCACCTGAAGGTGCTGGCCGACGCCGGGCTGGTGCGGTCCGCGGGCACCCGCCAGGTGCGCGGCGGGACCGAGCAGTACTATTCGCGCGCCGCCCGGAAGCTGAGTTTCGACGACGCCCCCACGACGGAAGTGGCCTTCCGGGCGCTGGCCGCCGAGATCGCCGCGGCCGAGCCCGACCCGTTCCTCGTGCTGCGCACGATCCGGCTGAGCCCAGCGCGCGCCGAAGAACTCGCCGCCACCCTGCGCGAGCTGTCGGAACAGGCCGAGGACGGACCGGGCCAGCCCCGGTACGGCATGGTGCTCGGGCTGTACCGGCCCGCGGGCGGGGCGCCATCCACCGGGCCTGGTTAAGGCTGGGGGCACTGACCCGGTGCCCGTGACCGGATAGCCTGGGATGCGTGTTCGAGACCCTCTCCGACCGGCTGACCCAGGTCTTCTCCAACCTGCGCGGGCGCGGGCGGCTGTCCGCCGCCGATATTGACGCCACGGCGCGGGAGATCCGCATCGCGCTGCTCGAAGCGGACGTGGCCCTCCCCGTGGTGCGCGAGTTCATCGCGCGCATCAAGGAGCGCGCGTCGTCGGAAGAAGTCTCCTCGGCGCTCAACCCGGCCCAGCAGGTCATCAAGATCGTCCATGAGGAGCTCATCGAGATCCTCGGCGGCGAGGCCCGCCGGATCCGCTTCGCCAAGGTGCCGCCGACGGTGATCCTGCTGGCCGGCTTGCAGGGCTCAGGCAAGACCACGCTGGCGGCCAAGCTCGGGCTGTGGCTGAAGGACCAGGGCAACACGCCGATGCTGGTCGCGGCCGACTTGCAGCGCCCCAACGCCGTGCAGCAGCTGCAGATCGTCGGGGAGCGGGCCGGCGTCCCGGTCTACGCGCCCGAGCCCGGCAATGGCGTCGGCGACCCGGTCCAGGTGGCCCGGCAGTCGATCGACGAGGCGCGGCACCGCCAGCAGAACGTGGTCATCATCGACACCGCGGGCCGCCTGGGCATCGACGAGGAGCTGATGCGCCAGGCCGCCGACATCCGGGACGCGACCGACCCGGACGAGATCCTGTTCGTGGTGGACGCGATGATCGGCCAGGACGCGGTGGTCACCGCGCAGGCGTTCCTGGACGGGGTGGGCTACGACGGGGTCGTGCTCACCAAGCTGGACGGCGACGCCCGCGGTGGCGCGGCACTGTCCATCGTTCAGCTCACCGGGCGCCCGGTGATGTTCGCCTCGTCCGGGGAGAAGCTCGAGGACTTCGACGTCTTCCACCCCGACCGGATGGCGTCGCGCATCCTCGACATGGGGGACATGCTCACCCTGATCGAGCAGGCCGAGCGGGCCTTCGACGACGAGCAGGCGGCCTCCATGGCCAGCAAGCTCGCCTCCGGCGAAGGCTTCACCCTGGAGGACTTCGTCGAGCAGCTCGCGATGGTCCGCAAGCTCGGGCCGATCGGCAACCTGCTCGGCATGCTGCCCGGGGCGGCGCAGAACCGGGAGATGCTCAGCCAGATCGACGACCGGGACCTGGACCGGGCGGCGGCCATCGTCAACTCGATGACCCCGGCCGAGCGGCGCAACCCCAAGATCCTCAACGGGTCGCGCCGGGCCCGGATCGCGAACGGGTCCGGGGTCACCGTGGGCGAGGTCAACAACCTCGTGGTCCGGTTCCTCGAGGGCCAGAAGATGATGCGGCAGATGATGGGCGGTGGCGGGATCCCCGGGATGCCGGCCATTCCCGGCATGCGCCGGGCGGCGCAGAAGAACGCCAAGGGCAAGAAGGGCAACAAGAAGAAGCCCAAGGGCGGCCGCCCGGGCGGGAACCCAGCCGCCGCCAAGGGAGGCGCCGCCAAGGGCGGCGCCAAGCCCGCGGGGGCGCCGCGGGCGGCCAACGGGGCCAGCCAGGCCGGGCCCGGCGGGATGCCAGGCGGCGTGCTGCCCGCGGGGATGCCCGGCAGCCAGCAGGAACTGGCCGCCAGCCTGGAGGCACTGACCTCGAACCCGGCCGCGCTGCGCGCCGCGGGCAAGATCGCTGACAAGCTCCCGCCGCCGGAGGGGCTGTCCGGGGACAACTCCGGCCCGAGCGGCCTGCCGGCTGGGTTCGGCCTGCTGGGCCGGCGTAACCGGCAGAACAAGAAGGACGAGAAGTAGCCAGCCGCCTGGGCGGGGTGGCCTGCGGGAGCGGGTAGGCTGGCAGCCGTGCCAGGGCGGAAGCGGGCGAATCCGCGGCGATTACGCCCTGCCCCCAGGTCTCTGGCACAATGTCACCGTCACTCCCCGGTCTGGCGACGCCCTCTCACGCTCGCTGGCCCGGGACCGAGCAGGCCGACGCGGTGGTCCCCACCCGGCGCGGGCGCTGCCTGCATCCGAGCTTTCTGGGAGAGACCACACCCGTGGCTGTCAAGATCAAACTGAAGCGCATGGGCAAGATCCATGCGCCCTTTTACCGGATCATCGTGGCCGACGCCCGCACCAAGCGGGACGGCCGCGCGATCGAGGAGATCGGCAAGTACCACCCGAAGAACGAGCCCTCGTTCATCGAGGTGGATTCCGAGCGGGCCCAGCACTGGCTGTCGGTGGGCGCGCAGCCGACCGACCCGGTCCGCAAGATCCTCGAGATCACCGGCGACTGGCAGAAGTTCAAGGGCCTGCCGGGTGCCGAGGGCACGCTGAAGGCCCCCGCGGCCAAGGCCGACAAGAAGGACGCGTACGCGGCCGCGGTCGCCGAGGCCCACAGCACCAGTACTGACGGCGCCAAGGGCAAGGGCCGCAGCGGCGGCAAGCAGGCCGGCAAGGCCGCGGACGACCAGGCCGACGGCGACGCGGCGGCCGCGAAGAGCGCACCGGCCAGGAGTGGCGGACGCAGCACCGGCAAGTCCGCGGGCAGCAAGGCCAAGGCCGACACGGCCGCGGACGCCAAGCCAGCCAAGGCCGAGACGGCTGCGGGCGAGACGGCTGCGGACGCCAAGCCGGCCAAGGCCGAGACGGCCGCGGACGCCAAGCCGGCCAAGGCCGAGACGGCTGCGGGCGAGAAGGCTGCGGACGCCAAGCCGGCCAAGGCCGAGACGGCCGCGGACGCCAAGCCGGCCAAGGCTGAGACGGCCGCGGACGCCAAGCCGGCCAAGGCCGAGACGGCCGCGGACGCCAAGGCCGGCGAAGGCTGAGGCGGCCGCGGGCGAGAAGGCTGCGGACGCCAAGCCGGCTAAGGCCGAGACGGCCGCGGACGCCAAGCCGGCCAAGGCCGAGGCGGCCACGGACGAGAAGGCCGGGAAGGCTGCGGATGCCAAGCCGGCCAAGGCCGCCAGCGCCAAGGCGGGCAAGGCCGAGGAGGCCAAGGCGGACAGCGCCAAGGCAGACGGGGCCAAGGCCAGCCAGGCCGCGAAGGCTGAGGACTCCGCAGGCGACAAGGAGCCCGCGGCGTCAGCTACGGAGCAGGGCAACGGAGCCTGACATGCTGGAAGAGGCCCTTGAGCACCTGGTAAAGGGCATCGTGGAGCACCCAGACGATGTCCGGGTGGACAGCCACGGGCTGCGCCGGGGCCGGGTCCTCGAAGTGCGGGTGCATCCGGAGGACCTCGGCAAGGTCATCGGCCGGGGTGGCCGGACCGCCAAGGCGCTGCGTACCGTCATCGGGTCGCTGGCCGGCGGGCGCTACGTCCGGGTGGACCTGCTCGACGTGGATGAGGTCCGTTAGGCCATGTCCCGCGACGGCCAAACTCCACGGGACCCGGCCTAGCCCGGCATGCAGCTGGTCGTGGGCCGGATCACGCGGCCGCACGGGGTCCGCGGCGAGGTATCGGTGGAGGTACGCACCGATGACCCCGGCCGCCGGTTCGCCGTGGGCACGGCGCTGGCCACTGACCCGGCGGCAGCGGGCCCGCTCACCGTGGAGTCGGTGCGCTGGCACACGGGCCGGCTGCTGATCTCGTTCGCCGGGATCAGCGACCGGGACCAGGCCGACAAGCTGCGCGGCGTGTGGCTCACCCTGGACTCGGCTGACGCCGGCTCGCCCGACGACCCGGACGAATTCAATGATCACGAGCTGATCGGGCTCGACGTGGTCACCGTCTCCGGGCACCCGGTCGGGCGGGTGTCCGAAGTGCGCCATTTTGGGCAGGACCTGCTGGTGATCGAGCCGGACGGGATCCTCGTGCCGTTCGTGGCGGCGATCGTGCCCGAGGTCGACGTGGCGGGCGGGCGGCTGGTCATCGACCCGCCGCCCGGGCTGCTCGAACTCGGGGCCGAGGAACCAGGCCCGGAGTGAGGTGACCGGTGCGCATCGACATCATCACCATCTTCCCCGGGTACTTCGCCCCGCTGAACGTCTCGCTGCTGGGCAAGGCCGCCGCCCGCGGGGCCATCGACCTGCACGTCCATGACCTGCGGAGCTGGGCCCACGACGTGCACCGCACCGTCAACGACGCGCCGTTCGGCGGCGGCCCGGGGATGGTGATGTCGCCGGTGCCCTGGGGCGAGGCGCTGGACGAGGTGACCGGAGATGATCCGGCCCGGGCCACGCTCGTGGTACCAACCCCCTCGGGCAGGCCGTTCACGCAGGCGACCGCTACGGAGGTGTCTCGCTGCGCCTGGCTGGTGTTTGCCTGCGGGCGGTACGAGGGGATCGACGCGCGGGTCGTGGAGGACGCGCGGACCCGGATGCCTGTGGCCGAGCTGTCCGTGGGGGACTACGTGCTGTCCGGCGGGGAGCCCGCCGCACTGGTCATGATCGACGCAATCGCCCGCCTGCTGCCCGGTGTCCTGGGCAACGCGGGCTCGGCCGCTGACGACTCGTTCGGGGCCGGCGCCGGGCCCATGGCCGGGCTGCTGGAAGGGCCCGCCTACACCAGGCCGCGCAGCTGGCGCGGCCGCGAGGTGCCGCCGGTGCTGCTGTCCGGCGACCACGCCGCGATCGCTCGCTGGCGGCGCGATGAGGCGCTGCGCCGCACCGCCGCGTTGCGCCCCGACCTGGCCGCCCAGCTGGGCAGCCAGGCACTCGACGAGCGGGACCGGCAGGTGCTTCTGGACGCCGGTTTTCCGATCAGTGCCGAAGATATGGCACACTGAAACCCGCCACCCGCATGAGGCCGACCTTGCGGGTGCGTCCTGGTGCCCCCGCCGAGCCCGGGATACCGATAGACGATGCCACGCGTTCGCTGGCCTGTGCGCGCGTGCGGACAACCGAGGAACCTTAGCCATGCACACCGCGATCGCCGAGCTGGAGCAGGCCCAGATCCGCTCAGACATCCCCGAGTTCCGCCCCGGGGACACGCTGAAAGTCCACGTGCGGGTCACGGAAGGCACCCGGTCGAGGATCCAGGTCTTCCAGGGCGTGGTCATCCGGCGCCAGGGCGGCGGAGCCCGGGAGACATTCACGGTCCGCAAGATCAGCTACGGCGTCGGGGTGGAGCGGACCTTCCCGGTGCACAGCCCGTCGCTGGACAAGATCGAGGTAGTCACCCGGGGCCAGGTGCGCCGGGCCAAGCTGTACTACCTCCGCTCCCTGCGCGGCAAGGCCGCGCGCATCCGGGAGCGCCGCGAGCCAGCGCGCTAGCCCTTTCCCGGTGGCCGGCGCCGAGCTGGATACCGCGGGCGTGCCGTCAGCCGCCGCCCCGGCCCAGCGCGCCCGCCGGGTGCCGCTCTGGCGGGAATTACTCCTTCTGGTCGCGCTGGCTGCCCTGCTCACCGTCGTGGTCAAAGACTTCGCCGTGGAGGCGTTCCGCATCCCGTCCGGCTCGATGGAGAACACCCTGGCGGCCGGTGACCGGGTCCTGGTGAACCGGCTCGTGTATCACGTGCGCGGGATCGACCGGGGGGATGTCGTCGTGTTCAGCGGGGCCGGTTCCTGGGACCGGCCCACCCCGGCGCGGCCCGGCGGCCCGCTGGCTGACGCCTATCACCGGGCACTGCAACTGCTGGGCCTGGAGTCCGCCGGGACCGACTACGTCAAGCGGGTCATCGGGCTGCCCGGGGACCGGGTGTCCTGCTGCGACGCGGCGGGCTGGATCACCGTCAACGGGGTGCCGCTGGATGAGCGGTCTTACCTGTATCCCGGCGACCAGCCGTCGGCGCAGCGGTTCAGCATCACTGTCCCGCCGGGCCGGCTGTGGGTGATGGGCGACCATCGCGCGGATTCCGCGGATTCCCGCTACCACGGGGCCGGCCCGGGCGGCGGGACGATCCCGGAAAGCGCCGTGATCGGCCGGGCCTTCCTGGTCATCTGGCCCCCCGCGCAGCTGAAGGAACTGCCGATCCCAGCCACATTCCTGCCGCACCAGACCGGTGCAGCGGCTGCGCGGCAGGTGGCCTGGGCGGCGGGCCGCTACCCGCCCGGTGGCGGGTACGGGGACACGGGGCCGGCTGCACACGGGTACCTATTGCCGGCTGCGCGCGCACACCCCGGGGCGACCCGGCGCTAGGCTCAGACTCAATGAACGATGACCGGGGCAGGAGCGATCGGGCGATGACCGGCTCGCAAGGCGCTGGCCAGCAGGGCCATGACGCGGACAGCGCCGCCGGCGCCGACCAGGAGTTCCCGGGGGGGACCGGCACGGCCGACGGCCCGGCTGCGCTGAGTGACGGCCAGGCCGGGATGGCGGACGGCCAGGCCGGCGCAGCCGGCGCGCCCAGGCCGCGCAGGGGGATGGCCAGGCCAGCCCGCCGGACGGCCCGCCCGGGGCAGCGCGGCCTGGTGCCCGGCCGGGTGCGATCCACCGCCCGCAAGCGGACCAGGAAGCGCATTTCCTGGTGGACCGAGCTGCTCGCGCTGTTCGTGTTCGCGCTGCTGATCATGCTGGTCATCAAGACATACATGATCCAGGCGTTCTTCATCCCGTCCTCGTCCATGGAGAACACGCTGGACATCGGGGACAAGGTCCTGGTCAACAAGCTCATCTACCACTTCCGCCCGATCGAGCGCGGCGACATCGTGGTGTTCAACGGGGAAGGCTCGTGGGACCCGCCGAGCCCGCCCGCGTCCAGCGACCCGATCGTCCGGTGGGCCAGCCAGTTCGGGCACGCGGTAGTCGGCCTGTTCGGCATCTCGCCCGGCGTGCACGACTACATCAAGCGGGTCATCGGCGTGCCCGGGGACCACGTCGTCTGCTGTGACGCGGCCCACCGGGTCACCGTCAATGGCGTGCCGCTGAACGAGCGGTCCTACCTCTACCCGGGCAATCCGCCATCCACGCAGCCCTTCAGAATCACCGTGCCGCCCGGGCGGCTGTGGGTGATGGGTGATCACCGGAACGTGTCGTATGACTCGCGTGGCCACATGCCCGACCCGGGCAACGGGACCGTGCCGGAAAACCAGGTGGTCGGCCGGGCGTTCATGATCTTGTGGCCACCGAGCCGGTTCCGGGTGCTGCCCATCCCGGCCACGTTCAGCCAGCTCAACGCGGGCCACGCGCTGGGCGGGCTGACCACCCCGGCGGCGCCGCTGGCCCTCGCGGCCGGATTCGCGGTGCCGGTCACCTGGCTGGACCGCCGCCGCCGGCGGCGCCGTCAGCTAAGGCGCAGGTGAGGCCATGCCGGTGCCTTGGTGGCGGCATCCCGGCTATACCCCCCGGCGTGCGGCAGGACTGACGAGTTACGAGCGTGCCCTGGCCCGGGCCGGGTTCTCCCCGGTGGCCGGGATCGATGAGGCCGGCCGGGGCGCCTGCGCGGGCCCGCTGGTGGTGGCTGCGGTCATCCTGGACCCGCGCCGCCGCAATGGGCTGGCCACGATCGCCGATTCCAAGGCGCTGACCCCGGCCGCCCGCGAGGAAGCGTATGCCGAGGTGACCCGGACCGCGCTGGGCTGGCACCAGGTGGTCATCCCGGCGGCCGAGATCGATGCCTGCGGGCTGCATGTCTGCAACATCTCCGGGATGCGGCGGGCGCTGGCCGGGCTGGCCCGCCGGCCGGAATACGTGCTCACCGACGGCTTCCCGGTGCGCGGGCTGGGCGTCCCCGCCCTGGCCATGTGGAAAGGCGACGAGGTGGCCGCGTGCGTAGCCGCCGCCTCGATCGTGGCCAAGGTCACCCGGGACCGCATCATGACCGGCCTGGCCGACCAGTACCCGGCCTACGGTTTCGAGCAGCACAAGGGGTATTCCACCCGCAGCCACATGCGGGCGCTCGCCGAGCACGGGCCGTGCCCGGAGCACCGGGCATCGTTCGCTAACGTCATGGGACTGGCCCGGGACATCGACGAGCCACCCGGCGGCTGGGTGGAGGACGCCCCCGCCGCTGACGGGCCGCTCAGCCCGGACGACGCTGAGTTGAGGTCCGGCGAATTGCACGGGGAAGAATTGACCTATCGTTGATCCCAACCGGATCGGACCTCCCGGCGCAGTCTGATCGGAGGGGGAGAGCATGAGCGCAGAAGATCTCGAGAAGTACGAGACCGAGATGGAGCTTCAGCTCTACCGCGAGTACCGGGACGTCGTGGGTTTGTTCACCCACGTCGTCGAGACCGAGCGCCGGTTCTACCTGACCAACCAGGTCGACCTCAACGTCCGCACCGCCGAGAACGGCGAAGTGTACTTCGAGGTGACCATGCAGGACGCCTGGGTGTGGGACATGTACCGCCCAGCCCGGTTCGTGAAGAACGTCCGGGTCGTCACGTTCAAGGACGTCAACGTCGAGGAGCTGGCCACCTCCGAGCTCGAGGTGCCGGAAACCAAGTAGCCGCTGCGCGCCCCAGCCCGCCAGCGTCTGCCCCGCAGTTGACCCGCACCTGACCCGTTTCCGCCGCGCACCCGGCGCGGCGCCAGCGGTAGCCCCGGCGGATTCAACCACAGGGCAGCGACAGGCCGGCCCGGCCGTCCACAAGGCGCGCATCGCGGGGGTCAGTGGACCCCATCTCTGCGCCGCCCCATCCACAGCCCGCCAGCGCACCCTGCCGCCGCCTGGCCCCCTCCGGCAGCGTCAGCACCGGAGGTGGTGCGCGGTGCGGGAGAAGGATGCTCTGGGCCGGCGCGGCGAGCAGTTAGCGGCCGAGTACCTGCAGCAGGCCGGGATGCGGATACTCGACCGCAACTGGCGGTGTGCGCAAGGCGAGCTCGACATCGTCGCGGTGGAACGCCGGGTGCTGGTCGCCTGCGAGGTCAAGACCAGGTCGGGTACGCGGTACGGCAGCCCGCTGGAGGCCATCAGCCAGCGCAAACGGGCCCGCCTCCGGCGGCTGGCCATCGCCTGGGTGGTGGCGCACGGCGTGCTGTTCGACGAGGTGCGCGTCGATCTGATCGGCCTGGTCCGGGACCGGTCCGGGCGGTTCACCATCGAGCACCTGCGCGGGGTGGGCTGAATGCCCATTGCCCGCGCCCACTCGTTCGCCCTGGTCGGCGTGCACGGCCATGACGTCGAGATCGAGGCCGACATCCAGAACGGCCTGCCCGGGCTGCTCCTGGTCGGCCTGCCCGACACGGCGCTGCGCGAGGCCAGGGACCGGATCCGGGCGGCCATTACCAACAGCGGCGAGCAGTGGCCGCTGCGCCGCATCACGGTCGGCCTGTCCCCGGCCAGCCTGCCCAAGCGTGGCAGCGGATTCGACCTGGGCATCGCGGTGGCCATTCTCAGCGCCGCCGGGTCGGTCCCGGCGGACGCCATCGACGGGGTCGCGTTCCTCGGTGAGCTTGGGCTCGATGGCCAGCTCCGCCCGGTCCGCGGCGTGCTCCCCGCGGTGGCCGCGGCGGCCGCCAGCGGGTTCCGCCGGGTGGCCGTGCCGCGCGCCAACGCCGCCGAGGCCGCGCTGGTGCCCGGCCTGGAGGTGCTCGGCGCCGGCACGCTGGGCGCGCTGCTCGGCTGGCTGCGCGATGGGCCAGCGGCCGGGGCGGCCGGCCCGGTGCAGGTCATCGAGGGCGGCACGGCCCCCGGCGGTGAGCAGGCCCGCCAGCCGGCGCGCCGGCCCGGCGCTGGACCTGGCCGACGTGCTGGGCCAGCCGGCGGCCCGGCGCGCCGCGGAGATCTGCGCCGCCGGCGGGCACCACCTGTGCCTGCTCGGGCCGCCTGGGGCGGGCAAGACCATGCTGGCTGAGCGGATCCCGACCGTGCTGCCCCGCCTCGGTGCCGCAGCCGCCCTGGAAGTGACCTCGATCCATTCGGTGGCCGGTGTGCTCCCGGACGGCAGGCCGCTGCTGACCGCGCCCCCGTTCTGCGCGCCGCACCACACGGCCAGCAAGGCGGCGATCGTCGGCGGGGGCAGCGGGGTGATCCGCCCGGGTGCGGCCTCCCTGGCCCACCGGGGCTGCCTGTTCCTGGACGAGGCGCCCGAATTCGGGCGGGACGTGCTGGACGCCTTGCGCCAGCCGCTGGAGTCCGGGGAAGTCGTGGTGGCCCGGTCCGGCCTGACCGCCCGGTTCCCGGCCCGCTTCACGCTGATCCTGGCGGCCAACCCGTGCCCCTGCGCCCGGGGACCTGGCCAGCGGGCCGCCTGCGAATGCACGCCTGCGGTGCGCCGCCGGTACCTGGCCCGGCTGTCCGGGCCGCTGCTCGACCGGGTGGACGTGAAGGTCGAGTTCCTGCCGGTGAGCCGGGCTGAGCTGCTCAGCGACCGGTCCTTCGCCGAGCCCAGCGCGGTCGTCGCGCAGCGGGTGGCGGCCGCCCGGGAGCGCTGCGCCGCCCGGCTGCGGGGCACACCATGGCGGGTCAACGCGGAGATCCCCGGCAGTGAACTGCGCCGCTGCTACCCGCCCGCGCCGGGCGCACTCGTTCCGCTGGAGCGGGCCATGGACCTGGGCCAGATCAGCGCCCGCGGCGTGCACCGGGTGATCCGCGTGGCCTGGACGCTGGCCGACCTGGCCGAGGTGCCCCGGCCGACCGTGGACCAGACCAGCTTCGCGCTTGGCCTGTGGCTGGGGGTGCCGGGATGAGGATCGGCCGCGACACCGATACCAGCCCTGGCCAGGACCGGCTGGCCCGGGCCGCGCTGACCTGGCTCGCTGAGCCCGCCGACCCGCAGCTAAGCGCCCTGCTGCGCACCTGCTCCCCGGCCTCGATCGTGGCCGCGCTTACCGCGGGCACCCTTCCGGTGGGCGCCCCGCCCAGCCGGGCCGCTGGCGTGCCCGGCGCGGGCATACCCGGGCTGGACCGTGCCTTCCGCCGCTGGTCGGCCCGGCTGGGCGGGGCGCCCACCGAGGCCACGCTGGATGCCTGGCAGCGCGCCGGGATCGAGCTGCTCTGCCCCGGCGATCCGGGCTGGCCCGGGCAGCTCGACCTGCTGGGCGACGCCCGGCCGTGGGCGCTGTGGGTACGCGGCCGGGCCGACCTCCGGTTCGCCTGCCTGCGCTCGGTGTCCATCGTGGGCACCCGGGCCGCCACCGCGTACGGCATCCACGTGTGCACCGAAATGGCCGCCGCGCTCGCCGAGCGCGGCTGGGCCGTGGTGTCCGGGGGCGCGTTCGGCATCGACGGCTGCGCGCACCGCAGCGCGATCGCCGCCGAGGGGATCACCGTCGCGGTGCTCCCGTCCGGGCTGGACGAGCCCTACCCGCGCGGTCATGACGGCCTGTTCCAGGCCATCGCCGCGCACGGCGCCCTGGTCAGCGAGTGGCCACCCGGTAAGCCGCCAACCCGTCCCGGGTTCCTGGTCCGCAACCGGGTGATCGCGGCGCTGAGCCGCGGCACCGTGCTGGTCGAGGCCGCGCTGCGCAGCGGTGCGCTGAACACGGCCCGGCACGCCCGCGACCAGGACCGCCCGCTGATGGCCGTGCCTGGGCCGGTGACCTCGGAGTCGTCGGCCGGCTGCCATCTGGCCATCCGGGAGTGGGGCGCCGAATGCGTCACCGGGGCCAGGGACGTCATCGCCAGCGTGTCGTTCGGCGCGGGCGAGGAGACCGGGCTGCCGCTGGGCCCGGTGCTGGCGCGGGACGAGCTGGGCCCGGAGATCCGGAGCGTCCTCGAGGCGGTGCCCGCCCGGGCCGGCTGGGGCCGGCCCGCATCGCGGTCGCGGCGGGCGTGGACTTCGACAGCGTCATGCGCTGCCTGGGCCAGCTGGCAGCCGCCGGGTTCGTCGAACGCTGCGAGCGGGGGTGGCGGCTGCGCTCACCCAGGTGAAGCTGCGCTCACCCAGGTGGAGCTGCGCGCACCCGGATGAACCAGCCCGGAACCTGCCCAGATGGGTCATTTCCTGCCCGATCCGGGCAGGAGCGCCGCAGGCTCCCTTCAGTCTCCCGGTGGGGACGCGGCCTGGTTGGCAGGCTCTGGGGGTGAGACCGCCTCGCGATCCCCGGGCGCCCCGGCCTGCCCGCTGGCCGAGTCGCGGGCGTGCAGCCGCTCGCTCAGCACGACCTTGAGCCCGGCCGCGATGGGGATGGCCATCAGCGCGCCCACCAGGCCCAGGACCGTGCCTCCGATCAGGCCGGCCATCAGCACCGCGACCGCGCTGAGGCTGACGGTATGCCGCAGAATGCGCGGTGCGATGAGGTAGTTCTCCAGCTGCTGGTAGGCCACGAAGAAGATGGCCACGATGACCGTGGTCGGCCATAGTTCGGTGGTGAGCAGGGTGGCCAGCACGCAGGCCACTGCGCCGAGCGTCGCTCCGATCATCGGGATCAGGTCACACAGCGCCACCACAAACGCCAGCGGCACCGCGAACGGCACGCCCAGTGCTTCCAGCGTGATGAACGTCGCCACCCCGGCGGCCAGGGAGATCAGCAGGTTGCCGATCATGTAGGTGCCGACCTTGTTGACCATCACGTCGGAGATACGGCCGAACTTCGCGCGGTGAGCGTGCGGGAACAGCCGCATGACGCCATGCCGCAGGCGGGGCAGGTCGGCCATGAAGTAGATCGTGAGCACCACCACGGTCAGCGTGGAGAACAGTGCCCCGAACAAGCGGCGGGTGAACCCGAGCAGCCCGCTCCCGAGCTGGCTGGGGAGGTTGCTGAGAATGTCCTGGACCCTGCTGGTCAGGTGGAACCGGTCGCTCAGCCCGCGGAACCGGGCCGAGCGCTCCTGGAGGTTGGCGAGATAGCCGGGGAAGTCGTTCACCAGGGCCTGGAACTGGTGGACCATCGCCGGGATGACCGACACCAGGAAGGCCGCAACCAGGCCACCCGCGATGAGGAAGATCAGCAGAACGGCCAGCCCGCGCCGCATCCCCCGCCGGGTCAGCATGCGGACCGCCGGGTCCAGGCTGATCGCCACGAACAGGGCGATGAGCACCCGGACCAGCACCGCCCGGGTGGTGTAGACGGCGGCGGCCGCGGCGAACACGGCGAGGGCGCCCATGCTCACGTAGGCACCCCACCGGAACATCGTCATCGGGCGCACCCGGTTCCCCGCGGCAGGTTCGCGCGCAGGCTCAGGCCCGTCTGCGCTGGTGATTACCGCTGGCGGGGTGTCCTTGGCATGGGTGTTCATCCGGTTCTTCCTGTCGTGTGGTCATCGCTCCCGGGATGCGCGCACGACCTGCAGGTGGTGCGGAGAACGGATGCAGCTGACATGAAGAACCCATCCGCCCGCACAGGTGAGGCTTGGATCACCAGATGAACTAGCCCGGAACCTGGCCCAGATGGGTCATTTTCTGCCCGATTCCGGGCAGGATCGTTGCCATAGCCCGGCGTAATCGCGCATGCTGGCTGCCGTGACCGGTTCACAACGGCCGTTTGAGGACCTTATCGCGCACCTGACCCGCAGCAGCCCGCTGAGCACTGGCGAGGCTTCGCGGTTGATCGCCGAGGTGGTCGGGTATTTCTCCGAGCCAGCGGAGGCGTTCATCCGCCGCCGCCACGGGGAGCTCAAAGCGCGGGGTCTCACGAACGACCGTGCATTCGATCAGATCGCGGCTGAGCTGCAGCAACGGCTGGTGGCACCGCCCCAGTTCTCATTGCGCCAGCTGCGCCGCGTCATCTACGGCTGACGGGGGTTGGAACATGTGCGGGATCGTGGCACACGTCGGCAGCAGGGACTGCGTTCCCATCCTGATGGAAGGGCTGGCCCGGCTGGAGTACCGCGGCTATGACTCGGCCGGGATCGCGGTGCTCGGCCGGTCGGGCGACATCCGGGTGCACAAGGTCAAAGGACGGGTCGCCGACCTGGCGGCCGGGCTGCCCGCGCGGTTCAAGGGCAGCCCGGGAATCGGGCACACCCGGTGGGCCACCCACGGTGAGCCGAGCGACGTCAACGCCCACCCGCACGTCTGCGGGCCGATCGCCGTCGTGCACAACGGGATCATCGAGAACGCTGACGAGCTGCGGGCCAAGCTGGCCGTGGGCGGGGCGGAGTTCGTGTCCGAGACCGACACCGAGGTTCTCGCCCACCTGATCGCCTCGACCGGGGCCAGCGACCTGGAGGAGGCAGTCCGCCAGGCCCTCACGTCGGTGGTTGGTACCTACGGGATCGTGGTCCTGGACGCGCGGCAGCCCGACCGGGTGGTCGCCGCGCGCAACGGCAGCCCGGTCGTGCTCGGCATCGGCGACAAGGAGATGTTCGTCGCCTCGGACATCGCCGCGCTGGTCCGTTACACCCGGCAGGTCGTGCACCTGGACGACGGCGAGGTCGCCACGGTCCGCGCGGACGGCTTCACCGCGACCACCCTGGACGCCCGCACCACCACCAAGCAGCCCTCGATCATCGACACGGAGCTCGCCTCCTACGACGCCGAGGGCTACACGCACTTCATGCGCAAGGAGATCCACGAGCAGCCGCGGGCCGTCGAGCGGGCGCTGCGTGGCCGGCTGGACAGCCGGTTCCAGACCGCGCACCTGGGCGGCCTGAACACCGACGCGCGGCAGCTGCGGGAGATCCGCCGGGTGATGATCCTCGGCTGCGGCTCCGCCTACTACGCCGGGCAGGTCGGTGCGCAGCTCATCGAGGACCTGGCCCGGATCCCGGCGACCGCGGAGCCGGCCTCGGAGTTCCGCTACCGCAACCCGGTGGTGGAGCGGGACACGCTCTACATCGGGGTCAGCCAGTCCGGTGAGACCTACGACACGCTGGCCGCGGTGCAGGAACTCAAGCGCAAGGGCGGCCAGGTGCTGGGCGTGGTGAACTCGGTGGGCAGCGCCATCGCCCGCGAGTGCGAAGGCGGCATCTACCTGCACGCGGGGCCGGAGGTCTCGGTCACCTCGACCAAGACCTTCACCGCCACCGCGGTGGCGTTCGCGCTGCTGGCCCTGCACCTGGGCCGCATCCATGACCTCTCGCCCGCCGACGGCCGCCGGATCATCGCCGGGCTGCAGGCCCTCCCCGCGCAGATCGAGGAGATCCTCGCCGGCGAGCAGCACATCGCCGAGATCGCCGCCGACCTGGCGGACTGCCGGGGGATGTTCTTCATCGGCCGGGTCCGCGGGTTCCCGGTGGCCCGCGAGGGGGCGCAGAAGCTCAAGGAGGTGTCGTACCTGCACGCCGAGGCCTACCCGGCCAGCGAGCTCAAGCACGGCCCGCTGGCCCTGGTCAGCCCGGAGCTGCCCACGGTCGCGATCGTGCCGGATGACGACCTGTTCGACAAGAACCTGTCCACGCTCGGCGAGATCCGCGCCCGGCGCGGCCCCGTGCTGGCGGTGGGGCACACCGAGCTCGATCCCAAGCTCGCCGACCACCAGGTGCGGCTGCCCAAGAACGAGCCGGAACTCGACCCGATCCTGCTGTCCGTGCCGCTGCAGATGCTCGCCTATCACGCCGCCGTCGTGCTCGGGAACGACGTGGACAAGCCGCGCAACCTGGCCAAGAGTGTCACGGTGGAGTAAGCGGCGGGCGTGCCGCAGACTGGGCCCATGGACCGGCTCCCGGCCCCGCTCAGCGCGGCACTGGACGCGTTCCGGCGGCATCTCGCGGCCGAGCGCGGGACCTCGCCGCACACCGTGCGCGCCTACCTGGGCGATATCCAGGCTCTGCTGGAGCACGCCGCCCAGGCCGGGCTGACCAGCCTGGACGGCCTGGATATCGCGCTGCTGCGCAGCTGGCTGGCCGACCAGCACAGCGCGGGCCGGGCCCGGGCCACGCTGGCCCGGCGGGCGGCCTCAGCCCGGGCCTTCACCGCGTTCGCGCACACCCGTGGCTGGCTGGCCAGCGATCCCGGGCCGCTGCTGGGCACGCCGCGGATCCGCCGGCGGCTGCCTGACGTGCCCCGGCCCGAGCAGCTGACCGCGGCGCTCAGCCCCCCGGCGGCCGCGCCAGATGATCCCCGCCAGCGGGCCGTGCTGCTGCGTGACACCGCCATCATGGAGCTGCTGTACGCCACGGCCATCCGGGTCAGCGAACTGTGCGGCCTCGACCTCGGCGACCTCGACCACGACCGGCGGACCATCCGGGTCATGGGCAAGGGCGGCAAGGAGCGCACGGTGCCGGTCGGCCTGCCCGCCGAGCGGGCCGCGGCGCGCTGGGTCCGTGACGGCCGGCCGGTGCTGGTGACCGCGGCCAGCGGCCATGCCCTGCTGGTCGGTGCGCGCGGCGGCCGGCTGGACCCGCGCACCGCGCGGCGGGTGGTGCACGCCAGGCTGGCCGGGGCGCCCGGGGCGGTGGACAGCGGGCCGCACGGCCTGCGTCACGCGGCCGCCACCCACCTGCTGGAAGGCGGCGCGGACCTGCGCAGCGTCCAGGAGATCCTGGGTCATGCGTCGCTGGCCAGCACGCAGATCTACACCCATGTGTCGGTGGACCGGCTGCAGACGGCGTTCCGGCAGGCGCATCCACGGGCTTGAGGGCAGCGGGTAGACTACTAAACGGCCGCAGGAGTCTGTGTGCTCCGCGCATGCGATTTTTCGGCCAAATTCGCGCGTCCGCTTGCCGCCAGGATGCCTGAGGCTTCCGGCGGGACGCATTCCACCGGTCCGCGGCGGTCAGCCGCGGCGGGTGCGCCCGGGCGCCAGGCAATAACCGAGAGCGTCGGCGCGATCAGGCGCGGCGCGTAACAGGAAGGGGACCGCGGGCATGGCTCCGGTCGTCACCATGCGGCAGCTCCTCGAGAGCGGCGTGCACTTCGGGCACCAGACCCGGCGCTGGAACCCCAAGATGAAGAGATTCATCCTGGCCGAGCGCAACGGCATCTACATCATCGACCTCCAGCAGTCGCTGTCCTTCATCGACACGGCCTACGAGTTCATCAAGGAGACCGTCGCGCACGGCGGGTCGATCCTGTACGTGGGCACCAAGAAGCAGGCCCAGGAAGCCGTGGCCGAGCAGGCCCGCCGGGTGGGCATGCCCTTCGTCAACCAGCGGTGGCTGGGTGGCATGCTGACCAACTTCTCCACGGTCTTCAAGCGCCTGCAGCGGCTCAAGGAGCTCGAGGAGATCGACTTCGACGACGTGGCCGGCTCCGGGATGACCAAGAAGGAGCTGCTCCAGCTGCGCCGTGAGCGGGACAAGCTCGAGCGCTCCCTGGGCGGGATCAGGGACATGGCCCGGGTGCCCAGCGCGATCTGGGTGGTGGACACCAAGAAGGAGCACATCGCCGTCAGCGAGGCCCGCAAGCTGGGTATCCCGGTCATCGCCATCCTGGACACGAACTGCGACCCCGATGAGGTCACCTACCCCATCCCCGGAAATGATGACGCGATCCGCAGTGTTTCACTACTGACCCGGGTGGTGGCCGACGCGGTCGCGGACGGCCTCATCGCCCGGGCGGGGGCGGCAGAGGGCGAGGCCAAGCCGGCCGTCCCGGCTGGCTCCGGGGAACTCGGCGCCGAGGAGCCGCTGGCCGAGTGGGAGCTTGCCGTTCTGGAGGGCAAGCCCACCGGCGAGGAGGCCGCGGCCGGGGAAGCGGCAGCCAGCGAGAGCGCCAACGGGACCGCCGCGTCCGCAGGCACCCAGGCCGAGGCCCAGCCCGAAGCGCAGCCCGAGCCCGAAGCGGCTGCGGTCGCCCCCGGTGCCGGGGACGCGCCGGCCAGCGGGCAGGACGGGGCCTGAGGCTGCCGTCTGCGGCCCGGCCGCAGGCCGGGAGCCCGGTGGCTCCCGCCCACGAACACAGGACTACGAAGACACAGCGAGAGATGAGGAAATGGCGAACTTCACCGCCGCGGACGTGAAGCGGCTGCGTGAGCAGACGGCTGCGGGAATGCTTGACTGCAAGAGAGCACTGGAGGAGTCCGACGGCGACTTCGACGCCGCAGTCGAGATCCTCCGGCTCAAGGGCGCCAAGGACGTGAGCAAGCGGGCCTCCCGGACCGCCGCGAACGGCCTGGTGACCGCGAAGCTCGACGGCACCGACGCCGGAGTGCTCGTCGAGGTCAACTGCGAGACGGACTTCGTCGCGAAGACCGACCTGTTCCAGGCGCTGGCTGCGGACATCACCCGGGCCGCCCTGGAGCGCCGACCGGCCGACCGGCTGACCCTGCTCGGCACGGAGGTCCGGCCGGGCACCACCGTGCAGCAGCACATCGAGGAGGCCAGCGCCTCCCTCAAGGAGAAGCTGGAGCTCGGCCGGTACGCGCTGCTCGAGGGCGGCTACGTGGCCAGCTACCTGCACAAGTCCGACCCGGCTCTGCCGCCGACCGTCGGCGTGCTGGTCCAGCTGGACAAGCCGTCCCCGGAGGCGGCCAAGGACGTGGCGCACCAGGTCGCCGCGATGCGCCCGCAGTACCTGACCCGTGACGAGGTACCCGCGAACGTGGTCGAGCACGAGCGGGGCATCATGGAGCAGATCACCCGGGACGAGGGCAAGCCGGAGCAGGCCATCGGGAAGATCGTGGAGGGCCGGCTCAACGCGTTCTTCAAGGACATCGTGCTGACCGAGCAGCCCTTTGTCCGGGAGCCGAAGAAGTCGATCAAGCAGCTGCTCAGCGAGCAGGGCGTCACCGTGCGGGCCTTCGCCCGGTTCCAGGTGGGCCAGGCCGGATGAGCGCTGCCCAGTGACGGCGAGCGAAGGAGAAGGGACAGTGGACGGCGGCACCACGCGGCATGCGGGTGCCGCCGTGCGCGAGGATCCCCGGGCCGCGGCCGGCATCGACCCGGAGGCCGCGGGCAGCGCACCGGCGCACCGCCGGTGGAAGCGGGTCGTGGTCAAGCTCTCCGGCGAGGCGTTCTCTGGCAACGAGCCGCTGGGCATCTCCCCGGACGTGGTGTTCCACCTGGCCAAGGAGATGGCCGCGGTCGTCGCGGAGGGTGTCGAGCTGGCCGCCGTGGTCGGCGGCGGCAACATGTTCCGCGGCAAGCAGCTGGCCGAGCGCGGGATCGACCGGGCCCGGGCTGACTACATGGGCATGCTCGGCACCGTCATCAACTGCCTCGCCCTCCAGGACGTGCTGGAGAAGCTCGGGGTGGAGACCCGGGTACAGACCGCGATCACCATGGGCCAGGTCGCCGAGCCGTATATCCCGCGCCGGGCCATCCGGCACCTGGAAAAGGGCCGCGTGGTGATCTTCGGTGCGGGCCTCGGCGCGCCGTTCTTCTCCACCGACACCTGTGCCGTCCAGCGCGCCCTGGAGATCGGCGCCGAAGCCGTCCTCAAGGGAACGCAGGTGGACGGGGTGTACGACGCCGACCCGCGGCGCAGCCCGGGGGCGACGCGGTTCACCCAGATCGACTACGGCGAGGTGCTGCGCCGCGAGCTTAAGTTCATGGATGCGACCGCGGTGAGCTTGTGCATGGACAACGGCCTGCCCATCGTGGTTTTCGACCTGATGGAAGAGGGCAATATCGCGCGGGCGGTGCGCGGTGAGAGGATCGGCACGCTGATATGCCGGTCCGGGGACTACTGACCGCCGCGCGCGAACCGTGACGGCGCAGGACGCATTGGAGCCGCAGTGATAGACGAAACTCTCCTCGAAGCTGAGGAAAAGATGGAGAAGGCCGTCGCGGTCGCCAAGGACGAGTTCGCCGCCATCCGTACCGGGCGGGCCCACCCGAGCATGTTCGCGAAGATCACGGCCGAGTACTACGGTACCCAGACCCCCGTGAACCAGCTGGCCTCGTTCCACATCCCCGAGCCGCGGATGGTGATCGTCCAGCCGTTCGACAAGTCCTCGCTGGCCGCCATCGAGAAGTCGATCCGCAACAGCGACCTCGGGGTGAACCCGTCGAACGACGGCGTCATCATCCGGGTGGTCTTCCCTGAGCTGTCCGAGGAACGCCGCCGGGACTACATCAAGGTCGCCCGGCATAAGGCCGAGGACAGCCGGGTATCGATCCGCAACATCCGGCGGCACGCCAAGGACTCCCTGGACAAGATGGTCAAGGGCGGCGAAGCGGGCGAGGACGAGGGGCACCGCGCCGAGCGGGAGCTGGATGAGCTGACGCACACCTATGTGGGGCAGGTGGACGAACTGCTGCGGCATAAGGAAGCCGAGCTTCTCGAGGTCTGAGGTTGGGCCCCCACGAGCTGAGCGAGCCCGCTGGCGGCCTGCCCCCGGAGAACCCGGGGCCCGCAGGCCCCGGCGGCGCTGGCCAGCCCAGCGGAGCTGGGCAGAATGGATCACAGCCGGGCGGGACCCGGCCCGGGGAGGCCCCACCCGACCCCACGCTGGCCGAGCAGACCCGGCCCGACGTGACCGGGCCAGCCGAGCCGACCCGGCCTGACGTGACCGGGCCAGCCGAGCCGAGGCGGTCCCGGGCCGGGCGCAATCTGCCCGCGGCGGTCGGTGTGGGCGTGTTCCTGGGCGCGCTGGCCATCGTGACCCTGTTCACCGTCAAGGTCATCTTCCTGGTCTACATGGCCGCCGTGGTCGCGCTGGCCCTGTACGAACTGGCCCGCGCCCTGGCCGTGCGCGGCATCCGGCTGCCGCTGCCACCGGTGGCGGCGGGTGGCGCGGTCATGCTGGCGCTGGCCTACTGGCGCGGTGAGCGCCCACTGGTGGCCGCGCTCGCCGTGACCGCGATCGGCGTGCTGGCCTGGCGGATGGCCGGGGGCAGCGACGGCTACCTGCGGGACGTCACGGCCGGCCTGTTCGCGCTCATCTACCTGCCGCTGATGGCGTCCTTCGTCGGGCTGATGCTGGCCGCGCCGGACGGCTCCCGGCGGACCCTGGCTTTCCTCATCCTCACCGTGTGCAGCGACGTGGGCGGCTACCTGGTCGGCAGCCTGCTGGGGCGGCATCACATGGCCGCGGTGATCAGCCCGAACAAGACCTGGGAGGGGCTGGGCGGCTCGGTGCTCGCCTGCGTCGTGGCTGGCGTCATCCTGTTCCCGGTGCTGCTGCACGGCCCGGCCTGGCAGGGGGTGCTGGTCGGCCTGGGATCGGTGACCGCCGCCATTCTCGGTGATTTGTCCGAGTCGATGATCAAGCGCGATCTGCAGATCAAGGACATGGGCACGGTGCTGCCCGGGCACGGCGGAGTCCTGGACCGGATCGACGCCATGCTGATCAGCGCGCCGGTCGTCTGGCTGCTGCTGGTGATCTTCCTCCACTGACGTTTGGCCCCCCTTCTCCCGGGGACTTTGCGGGCGACTCTTACAGCCGCCTCGGGGGAGAGTGGAGCAGCAGAAACATGTTCAGACGGCCGATCAGCCTGGTTTTCCTCATTTACATCATCATTGGACTGGTCATCGCCTGGGAGAAGCACTACATCACGGTCAATCTGCTCAAGGGCGTCCTGTCCGCCCTGCTGGCGATCTTCCTGTGGTGGCTGCCGCTGCTCGGGGTCAGCCTGCACATCCACTGATCTGCCTACTGGCTGACCACCCAGTCGCGGCGCTGCGCTGCCAGGTGGGTGACCAGGCTCGCCGATCCCCGCTCCTTGGCGAACAGGCGTTCCCGCTCGCTGATCGGCAGCACCCACAGCCACCGCACCGGGTCCCCGCCGAACGAGAACCCGGACAGGTCCGGCACTTCCGGGCCGGGCAGTTTGGCCGGGTCATCCAGCAGCATGACCGCGGTGTTCCCGCCGCCCAGCGGGAACGTGGCCGGCTCGTGGTACCAGCGGATCGTATGCCCGGGCCCGAACCAGGTCACCGCGCGCCACGGATAGTGCGCCAGCCACAGGAAGATACGGGCCGCGTCCGGGCTGGGCAGGGTGGTGGCCAGCGCCAGCTCGATCCGCGCCGACGTGCTGGGGTCCTCGGCAAACTGCTCGACCACCGGCATCCGCTGACAGCTCATGCCCAGCGTGGACAGCACGGTGAACGGCCGGCTACGGGTCGGCGGGCGCTCGGTCACCCCGGCCAGCGGCTGCTGGCCGGCGCTCACATCCCAGTACCGTGCGCCGGGTCCGAGCCGGCCGAGCAGATGGCCCAGCACCGCCTTCTGGAACCCGGCCCACGCCCCGTCGCTGACCCGCCAGCGCCAGAAGGCGGTGGCCCGGTCCGCGCGGGGGCCCAGCCCCTCCATGGCGTCGTCCAGGGCCCAGGCGAACGGGGTCTGGCCGATGCATTCCCGGCTGTACCCGGGCATCCCGCGGGACATGTCGGACCAGCCGGGGATCACCGCGAGCAGGCGGCCGCCCTCGACGATGGCCACCCCGTCGCCTTCCTCGAACCACAGCGCGCGCAGCACCTGGGGGTCGAGCGGGGGGATGCCCCCGGGGTGCTTGGTATGCCCGGCGGGCATGACCGGCGCCCGGCCGGTGGCGACCTGGTCCGGGTCGGCGGCTGGCGGGGCGGGCTCGTGATTGGCCAGCCACACCGCGGCGATCACCGCGGACTGGTCGTAAAGGTAGGCGGCTGTCGTGGCCCCGTCGTGTTCCACGACGAGCCGGCGGCTCCCGTATGGGCTGTCGCTGCTGAGCAGGATCTCTGGCCGCCCCGGCCGGGCCGCGAGATTGCCGTCTCTCCCGCCCCTGCGCAAAGTCGGCATGCACGAAATCTACTGATTCGTCGCAGGTCATCGCGGCCGCACCGGGGATATTCTTAAGCGTTTTCACCAGCGACCCACGGAGCACAGGTGCCAGCCACCCGAACCACCACCCGTCCCCCTCGGCACCTGGCTGACCTGGACCTGGCTGAGCGCCGGGTGGCCGCGGCCGAACTGGGCGGCCCGCCGTTCCGCGCCGACCAGCTGTCCCGGCACTATTTCGCCCGGCTGACCGACGATCCCGCCGACATGACCGACCTGCCCGCCGCGGCCCGGGTGAAGCTGGCCGGCGCCCTGCTGCCCCGGCTGCTCACCGCGCAGCAGGAACTGGCCTGCGATCAGGGGATGACCCGCAAGACGCTGTGGCGGGCCTTTGACGGCGCGCTCGTCGAGTCGGTGCTGATGCGCTACCCGGACCGGGTCACCATGTGCGTGTCGTCCCAGGCCGGCTGCGGGATGGCCTGCCCGTTCTGCGCGACCGGCCAGGCCGGGCTGACCCGCAACCTGTCCACCGCGGAGATCGTCGGCCAGGTGGTGGCCGGTGCCCGGGCGCTGCGCGCGGGCGAGGTGCCACCCGGCCCGGGCCGGGTGAGCAACGTCGTGTTCATGGGCATGGGCGAGCCGCTCGCCAACTACGCCAGCGTGCTCCGCGCGGTTCGCCGGATCACCGACCCGGTACCCGGCGGCCTCGGCATCTCCCAGCGGTCGGTGACCGTGTCCACGGTCGGCCTGGTGCCGGCCATCGCCCGGCTCGCCGCCGAAGGGCTGGCGGTCCGGCTCGCGGTCTCGCTGCACGCACCGGACGATGCGCTGCGCGATGACCTGGTGCCGGTCAACCGGCGCTGGAAGGTGGCGGAGGTGCTCGGCGCGGCGTGGGCCTATGCCGCCGCGACCGGCCGGCGGGTGTCCATCGAGTACGCGCTGATCCGCGACATCAACGATCAGCCGTGGCGGGCCGACATGCTGGCCGGGCTGCTGGCCGGCCAGCTCGCCCACGTCAACGTGATCCCGCTGAACCCGACCCCAGGATCGAAGTGGACCGCATCGGCTCCGGCGGCGATGCAGGAGTTCACCGCCCGGCTGGCCGCCCGGGGCGTGCCGGTCACCATCCGGGACACCCGGGGCAGCCAGATCGACGGTGCCTGCGGGCAGCTGGCCGGGCCGGCCACGGCCGCTGGCCGCCGGTCACGGCCAGCCCTGCCGGTCATCTCCCAGGTACCGTAGGCGGTCATGCCCGGCCCCCGCGCGATCACCACCGCCGGCCGTGGGCTGGCCTGGCGGGTGGTGCACCGGGCCTGGCGGGCGGCGCAGCGGGCCGGGGCGGTCACCCCGGGCAGCCCGGCCGGCCGCCGGTTCGCCTCGTTCGGCGCGGGCTCGGTCATCGCCTTTCCCCCGGGCGCGCTCTACGGCGAGGAGTGGATCGAGATCGGCACGGGCACGCTGATCGGTACGCATGTCTCGCTGTCCGCGGGCATGGTCCCCGGGCACCAGCTGGGCGACCACCCGGTGCTCCAGATCGGGAACGGCTGCGTGATCGGCCGCGGCAGCCATCTCGTCGCGCACCACTCGATCGTCATCGGCGATGACGTCTTCACCGGCCCGTACGTGTACATCACCGACCAGAACCACGGTTACACGGATCCGGACGTGCCGATCGGCCGCCAGTGGCCGAGCACCACCGCGGTGTCCATCGGCTCCGGGAGCTGGCTGGGAGCTGGCGCGATCGTGCTGCCCGGCGCGCGGATCGGCCGTAATGTGGTGGTGGCCGCGGGCTCGGTGGTCCGCGGGGCGGTGCCGGACCGGTGTGTGGTCGCCGGTGTCCCCGCCAGGGTGGTGCGGGAGTACGTGGCTGGCGATGGCTGGTCGCGGCCGTCGCCGGTGCTCGGCGAGCGAATGTGATCGCGTGGGAGGCGGTCACGACTGCGTCACGATGATGCCAGCAGACGCCACTGGCAGGCCAGAATCCGATATGCAGGCACCCCGCGTCCGGGCATGAAGTGGGCGGGTGGACGCGGGCACGATGGCCTGAGCACAGCAGCCGAGAGGGCACGTGAAGGGACGCAACAACCTCGTCGCGAGCGCAGCGTACCGGCCCGAGCCAGCGGCCGTGGCGGCGGCGCGCAAGTTCGTGCGCGAGACCCTGCAATCCTGGCTGGAAACCAGGCCCGGGCCGGCCGACGCCGGGCTGGTCGACGACGCGGTGCTGCTGACCAGCGAACTGGTCACCAACGCGGTCGTGCACGCTGGCACCCAGGTCCATGTCACCTGCAAGCTGGTGGCGAGCGCGGTGGAGATAGTGGTCCGGGACAGTCATCCAGCCCGGATGGTCCCCGGCCCGGCCCGCGACGACAACATTCCGGCCGAGCGCACCAGCGGCCGGGGGCTGCTGCTGCCGTCTGCACTGGCCTCCACCTGGGGGGTCAGCTATGGCGCCGACGCCAAGGCGGTGTGGTTCCGGATGGGGCTGTCCGGCCGCCGGGCCAGCCGGGCCGAGCCTGGAGCTGACCCGGACGCGCCGGTCACCGCGGTGCCTGCCGAGCGGTGGAGCGTCCGCACCGCCCAGCCCGGCCGCACCGGCGCGGTCGGGGGCCAGCGCGCCGCGGAGCCAGCCGGTGAGCCCGGCTATGACGAGCTGCTCCAGCAGGCGGTCGCGTCGGCCCGGGTCATCGTGGCGGCGGACGCGGCGTACGCCCTGGTCGCGGACGAGGACGGGGCGCTGAGCGTGCGCGCCGCCACCGGCATCAGCCCGGCCGCGCTGCTGCGCACCGCACCGTCGGTCACCACCGCGCCGTTCATCATGGACGGCCGGGTCACCGGGGTGCTGGCGGTCGCCGCGGTGCTGCCCGGCCGGTTCGGGGACAACGACGTGCAACGGCTCCAGCAGCTGGCGGACAGCCTGGTCCCGGCGCTGGAGCGGGCCCGGCTGGCCGAGCTGGAGCGGGCCCGGCGGGCCCGGATCGCGGTGCTCGCCGAAGCCAGCGAACTGCTGGCCGGCCCGCTGGATCAAGACGAGATCCTGGCCATCGCCGGGGAGGTCGCGGTGCCCCGGCTGGCCGCGTGGTGTGCGGTCCTGGTCGCCGGGCCCACCGGTGATCTGCGGCCTGCGGCGGTCCGGCACATCGACGAGTGCCAGGCCGAGGTGCTGGCCTGGCTGCTGGACAGCGCGTGCCAGCAAGGCGCGCAGGCTCTGGCCCGGCCCGGGACGGGCGCCGGTGCGCCGCAGTGCTGGCCGCTGACCGAACTGCTGCCCGCGGGCGCACCGAGCGCGGCCACGGATCTGGCCGCCCGTGGCGCGTGGTGCTTCCCGCTGGTCACCCCGGGTGGCATCCTCGGGCTGCTCGCGCTGGGCGGCCCGCATGCGGGACGGCCGTCCCGTGAAGTGCTCAGCCTGGCCGAGGACCTGGCGGGCCGGATCGCCCTGGCCCTGGAGAACTCCCGGCTCACCGCGCAGCAGCACGCGGCGAGCCAGGCGCTGCGGGCCACCCTGGTGCCGGCCGAGCTGCCCGCCGTGCCCGGGATCGAGCTGGCCGTCGCGCACGATCTGCCCGATGCCGGCGGGGCCAGCAGTTCGGGGGGTGATTTCTGCGACGTGTTCCCGGTGGCCGGGGGACGGTGGCGGTTCGCCATCGGCGAGGTGTGCGGCACCGGGCCGGCCACCCTGGCGGTGACCTCCCTGGCCCGGAACACGCTGCGCATCCTGGGCAGCGAAGGGCTCGGCGTACCGGCCGTGCTCGACCGGCTGAACCAGCTGATCCTCGATGAGCGGCTGCCGGGCACCTACCTCACCCTGGTCCACGGCGAGATCGGGGCCGCCGCTGACGACGGGACCGGGCCTGGGGTGCGGATTTCGCTGGCCTGTGCGGGCCAGCCCCTTCCGCTGATGCTGCGGGCCCCAGCCGACTCACTGGCAGGGAAGGGCCGCCGCCTTACCCGGCCCCGGCGCCGGGTGGCCGCTCCGGAACCCGTGGCCGCTGCGCAGCCGGTGCTCGGGGTGATCGAGGGTTTCCGCTTCGCCGCGCAGCAGGTCACCCTCGGGCCCGCCGACCTGCTGCTGTGCGTCACCGACGGGGTGACCAGGCGGCGTGACGGGAACCGGCAGCTGGACGATGACGACGGGCTGGCCCGGCTGCTGGCTGGCTGCGCCGGCCTGACCGCGGATGTGGTCGCGGTCAAGGTGCACGAGGAAGTCCGCGGCTTCGGCGGCCATCCGCCGATGGACGGCATGGCGGTGCTGGCGCTGCGCGCTTCGTCGTGACTGGGCCCGGGCTGGCTAAGACCCCTGGCCGCGCTGGTCCCGGCGGCCACGCCGGGCGGTAGGCCCCTGGTTGCGCAGCCGTGGCTTGAACACCTCACCGCGCAGCGCCCGCCCGATCAGGTCGACTCCCCGCGCGGTATCCACCAGCCTGCGGCCCTCGTTGCGGTAGGCCTCCAGCACTGCGTTGACGCTGGCCGTGGGCAGCGCCCCGGTCAGCTCGGTCCGGGTGCTCCGGTAGCCCTCGCGGGCGCCCTGCACGCACGCGGCCACATGATGCTTAGCCATGGTGGCCAGCGCGATCGGGTGCCGCCGCAGCACGCCGTACAGCCGGTAATCCGGCGGAACCACGTCGAGCAGCCAGGCCACCGCCGTGGCCTCGAAGTCGGTACTGCCTGGCGGATGCACCCCAGCGGGCCAGCCTGGCGGAACATAGGCTGCCATGCCACCACAGTAACAAATAATCGAACACGCGTTCCATATGGGACGGCTGAGTTTGGAGATGCCCGGCGGGCCGCTGGCTGGGCTGGGGATACCCCGGCGGGCTGCGTGCCGGGCCTGGGTCCGGCGGTGCGCTCGCTGTGCGCGGGCGGCCGGCTGGGCGGGGCGAGTGCCGGGAGGGCCAGTGCCAAGCGGGGAGACCGGGCTGGGGCCGGAGCTGGGGCTGGGCCGGAGCGAGTGCCGGGCGGGGCGAGTGCCAAGCGGGGATCGGAGCTCGGGCTGGGGCTGGGCGCGGCGGGCGCTTGGGTAACTGGCTGGGCCGGGGCTGAGGGCTTGACGGGTGCTGGGGTAACTGGCCGGGCTAGGCCGGTATCCGGGCGGGCGGATCAGTGCCGGGGCGGCGGTGCGGGAGCGGGGCTGGGCGGGACTAGTGTCTGGGCGGACGGCGGCATGGCAGGCCTGGGCGGGCTGCTGCCAGGGCGGCTGGGGTGGCGGCCGGCTGAGCCGGGCCGGCCACCCGGCCGACCGGGTGCTGGGGTCAGCACCCGGTCAGGTCGGCGTGGCGGGACTGGTGGGCGGCCAGGCTGAGCCGGGCGCGCCGCTCGGCGCGATGGGTACGGCGGGCGCGGCCCAGCCGTGCTTCGCGGGCCCGGCTGTCCCGGGCCGCCTGGTCCAGCATGTCCTTCACGTGCTGGGCGCCGACTGCCGCCTGAAGCGCTGAATGCATGACTTCCTCCTCGGTTGCCGGCCGGTGACCCGGCCGTACATGTTCGAGGTTCGTCGTAAGGGGGGTCGGCCCGCATCGGGCGTACGCCCTATCTCTGCCGCCTGCGGGCGGCCTAAGTACCTCAGGCCGGCTAAGTAGTCCCTAAGGTGGCCTCCGGCCCCCAGACCCGCCTGGTCACGGCGGCCGGCTAACCCGGTGATCAGCGGCGAATACAATGGAAGGGCCGCCAGTTGCGCGGCACCTCCCGTCCCACGACGCAAATGAGATCCCGTATGCCCGCCCGCCCGGCCCAGCTGGCCACCCGCGATGAACTGCGCAACGTGGCCATCGTCGCGCACGTCGACCACGGCAAGACCACGCTGGTCGACGCCATGCTCTGGCAGTCCGGCGCGTTCCGGCAGGGCGCCCAGGTCGCCGACCGGGTCCTCGACTCCGGCGACCTGGAGCGTGAAAAGGGCATCACGATCCTGGCCAAGAACACCGCGGTCGCGCACGGCGGGCTGACCATCAACATCGTGGACACCCCGGGTCATGCCGACTTCGGCGGCGAGGTGGAGCGCGGCCTGTCCATGGTGGACGGTGTGCTGCTGCTGGTCGACGCGAGCGAGGGCCCGCTGCCGCAGACCCGGTTCGTGCTGCGCAAGACGCTGGAAGCCAAACTCCCGGTCATCCTGGTCATCAACAAGGTGGACCGCCCCGACGCCCGGATCGCCGAGGTGGTGGACGCCTGCTACGAGCTGTTCCTGGACCTGGACGCCACCGAGGAGCAGATCGAGTTCCCGATCGTCTACTCCTCGGCCCGGGCGGGCCGGGCCTCGCTGACCCGCCCGGCCGACGGCACACTGCCCGGCTCGCCCGACCTGGAGCCGCTGTTCACCGCGCTGCGGGACACCGTGCCGGCGCCGTCCTACGACCCGGACGAGCCGCTGCGGGCGCACGTTACCAACCTGGACGCTTCCGCCTACCTGGGCCGGATCGCGCTGTGCCGGGTGGAGGCCGGGGAGATCACCAAGGGCCAGCAGGTGGCCTGGTGCCGCCGCGACGGGACCATCGAGAAGGTCAGGATCACCGAGCTGTTCCGCACCGAGGCGCTGGACCGGGTGCCGGCCCAGAGCGCCGGGCCCGGCGACATCATCGCGGTGGCCGGCATCCCGGAGATCATGATCGGCGAAACGCTGGCCGATCCCGACGACGCCCGGCCACTGCCCCTGATCACGGTGGATGAGCCCGCTATCTCGATGACGATCGGGGTGAACACCGGACCGCTGGTCGGCCGGGACAAGGGCAGCAAGGTCACCGCCCGCCTGGTCCGCGACCGGCTGGACCGCGAACTGGTCGGCAACGTGTCACTGCGCGTGCTGCCCACCAGCCGGCCGGACACCTGGGAGGTGCAGGGCCGCGGTGAGCTGGCCCTGGCCGTGCTGGTGGAGACGATGCGCCGGGAAGGTTACGAGCTGACCGTGGGCCGGCCCACGGTGGTCACCCGGGAGGTGGACGGCGCGCTGCACGAGCCGGTGGAACGGCTCACCGTGGACGTGCCCGAGGAGTACCTGGGTGCGGTCACCTCGCTGCTGGCCGTGCGCAAGGGCCGGATGGAGCACATGACCAACCACGGCACCGGCTGGGTACGGCTCGACTTCATCGTGCCCGCCCGCGGGCTGATCGGCTTCCGCACCCAGTTCCTCACCGACACCCGGGGCACCGGCATCGCGCATCACGTGTTCGAGGGCTACGAGCCCTGGTCCGGCCCGCTGCGGATGCGCCCCACCGGGTCGCTGGTCGCCGACCGGTCCGGTATGACCACCGCCTACGCCATGTCCTCGCTGCAGGAGCGGGGCACGCTGTTCGTCGCGCCGGGCACCGAGGTGTACGAGGGCATGATCGTCGGGGAGAACTCGCGCGCTGACGACATGGACGTCAACATCACCCGGGAACGCAAGCTGACCAACGTGCGCCAGTCCACCGGGGAGGAACTGGAGCGGCTGGTCCCGCCGCGGGTGCTCAGCCTCGAGCAGGCCCTGGAGTTCTGCGCCAGCGACGAGTGCGCCGAGGTGACCCCGTCCACGGTCCGGCTGCGCAAGGTCATCCTGGACGCTAAGGAGCGGGCCCGGGTGCGGGCCCGCCGCGCCCGCGGCGAGTAGCAGCCGCTGCCGGCGAACCATGATCGTGGTCATTTTTTGCTTCCTGGCGACACCAATCGACCACGATCATGACCGGGGAGCTGAGCCGGCGGCGGCCGGCCAGCGCGGCGGGTCCGGCGCGCTGGGCGGGGCTGGGTAATCGCGTAGCAGCGGCACGGTATCAGCACGGGCCTGGGCGCTGGCCTAAGCCTGGAACGCGGCACACACTGACGGTAAGGGGGCCCCGGTCGCGGCCTGGTGCTGGCCCACCACCCCAGCTACTTGATGAAGCCCAGGTAGATGACGCTGAGCAGGCCGAACACGAAGCAGTAGACGGCGAACGGGGTCAGCGTGCGGGTCTGGAAGTAGCGCATCAGGAAGCGCACCGACAGGTACGCGCCGATCCCGGACAGCAGGCTGCCGAGCAGGATCTGGCCGTGGATCCCGTTGCCCAGCGGCCCGGTCAGCTTGGGCAGCTCCAGCACCCCGGCGGCCAGGATCACCGGCGTGGCCAGCAGGAACGCGAACCGCGCCGCGTCCTCCCGGGCCAGCCCGCGGGCCATCCCGGTGACCATCGTGACGCCGTCCCGGCTGATGCCCGCGAGCAGGGCCAGGATCTGGCTGGTGCCAATGACGAGGGCCCGGCCATAACCCATCCGGGACAGCCGCTCGTCGGCCTGGATGGCGTGCGCCTCTTCCTCCTGGCGCACCGCCTGCTGGCCGGCCGCGTGCCGGGCGGGCCGGCGCACGCCCGGGCCGGCCAGCACCAGTTCCCGCTCCCGTTCCCGCTGCGCGGCGACCACCTGATCGGCGTGGATCGAGGCGCGCGGGCGGAACTTCTCCCCGCAGTACAGGATCACGCCGTTGATGATCAGGAATACCCCGGCCACGATGGGCTTGCCGAAGATCTCCCGGAACGGCTTGTCGGCCACCAGGCCGACCAGCCCGACCGGGATCGTGGCCAGGATGATCATCCAGGCCAGCTTCTGGTCGCGGGTGCGCACCTCACGGTGCCGGATCGAGGTGAGGAACCCGCCGATGATCCGGATCCAGTCCCGCCAGAAGTAGATCAGCAGCGCGATCGCGGTGGCCACGTGCATGCCCACGATGAAGGCCAGGTACGGAGAGGAGGCCTTGGCCACGCTCAGGTCCTGCTCCCAGCTGCCGCCGATCAGCGCCGGGATGAGCACGTTGTGCCCCAGGCTGGACACCGGGAACAGCTCGGAAACCCCCTGGATCAGGCCGACGACCGCCGCTTCGAGATAGGTCAGGTGGGTCATGTACGCCTTTCCATCTGCGGGGTGCCCGGGTGCCAGCGCCCGGCAGCCACGCCCCGGGGCAGGTCTCATGGTACGGATTGCGGCAAGTCGGCGCTCCGCGGGTGACCGAAATTAACCGCTGGCCGCCCGGCCAGTGATGATCATGGGATCACTGTTGCTCTAGGCGCAGCGATCCCATGATCACGAGTTGGTGGTGGCCCGGCTGGCCGGCGCCGGGAGGGCTTGAGCCGGGGGTTCCCGGCTACTTGATCAGGCCCAGGTAGATGACGCTGAGCAGGCCGAACACGAAACAATAGATCGCGAACGGGGTCAGTGTGCGGGTCTGGAAGTAGCGCATCAGGAAGCGCACCGACACGTAGGCGCCGATGCCGGACAGCACGCTGCCGAGCAGGATCTGGCCCCGGATGCCGTTGCCCAGCGGGCCCAGCAGATCCGGGATCTTCAGCACCCCGGCGGCCAGGATCACCGGCGTGGCCAGCAGGAACGCGAACCGGGCCGCGTCCTCCCGGGACAGCCCGCGGGTCATCCCGGCGACCATGGTGACGCCGCTGCGGCTGATGCCCGCGAGCAGGGCCAGGATCTGGGCGGAGCCAACGAGCACTGCCTGCCCGTAGCCGATGCGGGCCAGCCGCTCGTCAGCCTGGATGGCCAGGGCGATCTCCTCGCGGCGCACCGCCTGGTGGCCGCGGGCGTGGCTGTGCGTGCTGTCCCCGGCGGCGACCAGTGCGTCCTCGCGTTCCGCCGCCCGTTCCTGGTCGGCAAGTACTTGCTGGTCGGCAAGTACCTGCTGGTCAGCCTGGATCGAGGCCTGCGGGCGGAACTTTTCGCCGCAGTACAGGATCACGCCGTTGACGATGAGGAACACCGCAGCCAGGATCGGCTTGCCGAAGATCTCCCGGAACGGATGCTCGGCCACCAGGCCGACCAGCCCGACCGGGATCGTAGCCAGGATGATCATCCAGGCCAGCTTCTGGTCGCGGGTCCGCACCTGGCGGTGCCGGATCGAGGTGAGGAACCCGCCGATGATCCGGATCCAGTCCCGCCAGAAGTAGATCAGCAGCGCGATCGCGGTGGCCACGTGCAGGCCGACGATGAACGCCAGGTAGGGGGACTCCGCCTTGGCCACGTCGAGGTCCTGCTCCCAGCTGCCGCCGATCAGCGCCGGGATGAGCACGTTGTGCCCCAGGCTGGACACCGGGAACAGCTCGGAAACCCCCTGGATCAGGCCGACGACCGCCGCCTCAAGGTAGGTCAGGTGGGTCATGTACGCCTTCCGATCCGCGGGGTGACGCGACACCGGGGCGCGGCTGCCTGAGCCGGCCGCCTGCCGGTACGCAGCACTCATGGTATGGGCTGGCTGGCAGGCCAGCGGCCGGTGGCGGCCCGATCTGAACCAATTCTGAACCCGGGATCCGGGCTGTCCGGAAACCAGCCCGCGGCCCGTGGCCGCGGTCAGTTCAGCGCCCGCTCCCCGCCTGGCGTGGTGGCAGGTGCGGGAACGGAGCGTTAAGTAGGCGGCGGTTGCGTCACTTCTGCTTGGCCGGGATCGCCGGTGTGTCGTGCCGGGGGCGGCGGCCGATCTTCGCGCCCAGCCACACCAGCGGGTCGTACTTGCGGCCGACCACGCGCTCCTTCATCGGGATCAGCGCGTTGTCGGTGATCTTGATGTTCTCCGGGCAGACCTCGGTGCAGCACTTGGTGATGTTGCAGTAGCCCAGGCCGAAGTCGTCCTGGGCGATCTCCCGGCGGTCCGCGGTGTCGGCTGGGTGCATCTCCAGCTCGGCGACGCGCATCAGGAACCGCGGGCCCGCGAACTCGCGCTCGTTCTCCGGGTGGTCCCGGATCACGTGGCAGGTGTTCTGGCACAGGTAGCACTCGATGCACTTGCGGAACTCCTGTGACCGCTGCACATCCACCTGCTGCATCCGGAACTCGCCCAGCTTGACCCCGGGGTCCGGGGTGAACGAGGGGATCTCCCGCGCCTTGGCGTAGTTGAACGACACGTCGGTGACCAGGTCGCGGATGACCGGGAAGGTGCGCAGCGGGGTGAGCGTGATCGTCTCGTCCTCGGTGAACGTGGACATCCGGGTCATGCAGGCCAGCCGGGGCCGGCCGTTGATCTCCATGGAGCACGACCCGCACTTGCCGGCCTTGCAGTTCCAGCGGACCGCCAGGTCGCCGGTCTGGGTGGCCTGCAGCCGGTGCAGGATATCCAGGATGACCTCGCCCTCGTTGACCTCGACCGTGTAGTCGGTGAGGCCGCCCTGCCCCGCGTCGCCGCGCCAGATCCGCAGCTGTGCCTTGTAGCCCATCAGTGCGCCTCCTCTGCCGCGCTCGGGCCGGCCTGACCGCCTGGCAGCGAGACGAGCTCGGGTTCCGTCATGTACTTCATCAGCTCGTCCCGCTCGAACAGGGCCAGCAGGTCTTCGCGCATCGGCGCGAGCGGCTGCCGGATCAGGATGACGTGGTTGCCGACCAGCTCGCAGACCAGGTTGATCTTGCGCCATTCCGGCGACATCTGCGGGTAGTCGTCACGGGTGTGCCCACCGCGGCTCTCCTGCCGCTCCAGCGCGGCCTGGGCCACGCACTCCGCGATCAGCACGATGTTGCGCAGGTCCAGGGCCAGGTGCCAGCCCGGGTTGTAGGCCCGGCCACCCTCGGCGCTGACCCGCGCGGCGCGGTCGTGCAGCTTCTCCAGCTCGCCCAGCGCGGCCTTGATCTCTTCTTCCTTGCGGATGATGCCGACCAGATCGCTCATCGTCTGCTGGAGCTCGGAGTGCACCGCGTACGGGTTCTCGCCGCCGCTGCGCTCCAGCGGGGCGAGCGCCTCGGCCTGCGCCTCGGCCAGCACGGCATCGCTGGCGGACGGCCGGCCGTCGCCCAGCGAGTTCAGGTACTCGGCCGCGCCCAGGCCCGCTCGGCGGCCAAAGACCAGCAGGTCGGACAGGGAGTTGCCGCCCAGGCGGTTGGACCCGTGCATGCCGCCGGATACCTCGCCCGCGGCGAACAGGCCGGGCACGCTGGACGCCGCGGTGTCCGGGTCCACTTCGACCCCGCCCATCACGTAGTGCTGGGCCGGGCCGACCTCCATCGGCTCCTTGGTGATGTCCACGTCGGCCAGTTCCTTGAACTGGTGGTACATGGACGGCAGGCGGCGCAGGATCTCCTCGGCCGGCAGCCGGGATGCGATGTCCAGGAACACCCCGCCGTGCGGCGACCCGCGGCCCGCCTTGACCTCCGCGTTGTTGGCCCGGGCCACCTCGTCGCGGGGCAGCAGTTCCGGCGGGCGCCGGTTGTGGTCCGGGTCGGAGTACCAGCGGTCGGCCTCTTCCTCGGTCTCCGCGTACTGGGCGCGGAACACGTCCGGCACGTAGCCGAACATGAACCGCTTGCCCTCGGAGTTGCGCAGCACCCCGCCGTCGCCGCGTACCGACTCGGTGACCAGCAGCCCGCGGACCGACAGCGGCCACACCATGTGCGTGGGGTGGAACTGGACGAATTCCATGTTCAGCAGCTTCGCGCCGGCCAGCAGGGCCAGCGCGTGGCCGTCCCCGGTGTACTCCCACGAGTTCGAGGTGACCTTGAACGTCTTGCCGATCCCGCCGGTGGCCAGGATCACCGCGGGCGCCTCGAACAGCACGAACCGGCCGGTGTCCCGGATGTAGCCGAACGCGCCCGCGATCCGGTCGCCGTCCTTGACCAGCCGGGTGACCGTGGTCTCCGCGTAGACCTTGATCATCGCTTCCGGGTCGCCGTGCTCTGTCGCGTCCTCCTGCTGCAGCGCCACCACCCGCTGCTGCAGGGTGCGGATCATCTCCAGGCCGGTACGGTCACCGACGTGGGCCAGCCGCGGGTACTGGTGGCCGCCGAAGTTCCGCTGGCTGATCTTGCCGTCCTTGGTCCGGTCGAACAGCGCGCCCCAGGCTTCCAGCTCCCAGACCCGGTCCGGGGCCTCCTTGGCGTGCAGCTCGGCCATCCGCCAGTTGTTCAGGAACTTGCCGCCGCGCATCGTGTCGCGGAAGTGCACCTGCCAGTTGTCGTTCGGGTTGACGTTGCCCATCGCGGCGGCGCAGCCGCCCTCGGCCATCACCGTGTGCGCCTTGCCGAACAGCGACTTGGAGATGATCGCGGTCTTCTTGCCCGCCTGGCGCGCCTCGATCGCCGCGCGCAGTCCGGAACCGCCCGCGCCGATCACCACGACGTCGTAGGGGAGCCGTTCGATGTCACTCATCTGTGCCTTCTTGTGTGGCTTCCAGCGGGCGGTCAGGGGATGTCACGGGACACCTCCTAGAAGAACCGCGGGTCGCTGATGGCGCCGCTGGCCACCAGGCGGATGTACAGGTCGGTGAACAGCACCCAGAACAGCGAGATCCAGGCGAGCTGCATGTGCCTCGTGTTCAGCTTGGACACCTGGGTCCACATCCAGTAGCGGATGGGGTGCTTGGAGAAGTGCTTGAGCCGTCCGCCGGTAACGTGCCGGCACGCGTGGCAGGACAGCGAGTACAGCCAGAGCAGCGCGGCGTTGACGATCAGCACCAGCGTGCCGAGGCCCATGTGGCCCCACTGGCCCTGGTGATTGCGGAACGCGATCACCGCGTCGGCGGTCAGGATCACGTTGAACACCAGCGCGATCCAGAAGAAGTAGCGGTGCAGGTTCTGCAGGATCAGCGGGATCCGGGTCTCGCCGGTGTACTTGGCGTGCGGCTCGCGCACCGCGCACGCGGCCGGCGCGCGCCAGAACGCCCGGTAGTAGGCCTTCCGGTAGTAATAACAGGTCAGCCGGAAACCCATCGGCCCGCCGATGATGATGATGGCCGGGGTCAGCCAGGTGAGCCACGGGATCCAGTCGTAGCCGGAGCCCGGGGTGCACGTGGTAGCCAGGCACGGGGAGTACAGCGGGGAGATGTACGGCTTCCAGAAATAGTCCGTGTTGACCAGGGAAGCCCAGGTCAGGTAAATGACCACGACGCCCAGTGCGGCCGCGTTGATGGCCGGCTGGCGCCACCACGGATCGCCGCGCAGCGTGGCTTCCCTGATCTGCGCCCGGGTCCGGTCTGGCGCCTGAGTTGCCTGCGTCATCGTTGACGTCTCCGCCCTTGAGCCAAGTGGGGTGCTCTCGCGCTGGCTGGCTGCCCCCGCACCCGCTCGCGCCCTGCACTAAAACTTTATTCAATTGCATACCATTACTGGCCTGCGCAGAGGCTTCGCTGCGTGTGACTCTCGCTACACCGTAGTGTGACTCTCGCTACACCCGGGCGTCGGTGGCAGGCTGTCCGGACCGCCCGGGCGTCTCGCCGGTCATGCCGAGGGCCTGGCGGAGGAAGTCCACCTGGAGCAGCAGCAGGTTCTCGGCCACCTCCTCCTGCGGCGTCATGTGCGTCACCCCGGACAGCGGCAGCACGCTGTGCGGCCGCCCCGCGGCGAGCAGCGTGCTGGACAGCCGCAGCGTGTGCGCCACCACCACGTTGTCGTCGGCCAGCCCGTGGATGATCAGCAGCGGCCGGCTGAGCCGGTGCGCCCGGGGGATGAGCGAGCAGTGCTGGTAGGCGGCCTGGTCCTCGGCGGGCAGGCCCAGGTAGCGCTCGGTGTAGTGGGTGTCATACAGCTCCCACTCGGTCACCGGCGCCCCGGCCACCGCCGCGTGGAACACGTCCGGGCGGTCCAGCACGGCCAGCGCGGCCAGGTAGCCGCCGAACGACCAGCCCCGGATGGCGACCCGGCTGGTGTCCAGGTCGGGGCACCGCTCCGCGGCCGCGTGCAGCGCGGCGACCTGGTCGTCCAGCACCGGGGCGGCCAGGTCGCGCCAGACTTCCCGCTCCCATTCCGGCCCGCGCCCAGGGGTGCCCCGGCCGTCCGCGACCAGCACGGCGAACCCCTGCTCGGCCAGCCACTGCGAGGTGTGGAAGGCGCTCTGGGCGGCGAGGACGCGTTGTGCGTGCGGGCCGCCGTAGGGATCGAGCAGCACCGGCAGGCGGCCCGAGCCCGGCTGGTGCCAGGACGGCAGCAGCAGGGCGCTGGGGATCTGCCGGCGGCCCGCGGCGAACAGGTCCGGCTGGGGCGGCGGCAGGCTGGGGGTGGCGGCCCGGGACGCGATCGGGGTCGTGACCGGGGCCTCGGCTGGTGCCGCGCCGCCCGTGGGGTCGCGCAGTACACGGACCGTGGGGCCAGGTTCGGCCAGCGTGCGGCTGATGACCACGGTGCTGCCGCCGGCCCGGTGCCCGGCGTGCACCCCGCCGGGCGGGGAGAGCGGGGTGAGGCCGGCCGGGGTGGTCCGGTACAGCCAGAGGCCGATCTCGGCTGGATCGGCCTGCGAGGCGGTGAACAGGACGCTGCCGTCGCCGTCCGCGCTGAGCACCTCGCGGACTTGCAGGCTGGCCGGTGTCACCGGCGCCGCCGTGCCCGCCGTGTGCTCGTCGGCGGTAGCCACCAGCAGCCGGCGCGCCCCGCCGGCGTCCACGGTCCAGACGATCCGGCCCTCGCTGGCGCGGGCGGGCACGCCGGGCACGATGTCCACCCAGTGCTGGTCGGTGTCCTCGCGCAGCACCCGGGTCGTCCCGGCGGTGGTGTCGGCGGACAGCAGCCGCATCCGGCGCTGGTCCCGGCTTTGCACCACGATCAGCGGGTCGCCGGCCGCCCAGTCCACCGTCACCAGGTAGGGGAAGGCGGCGCGGTCCCAGCTGATCTCCAGCTGGCTGCCGTCCAGCCGGGCCAGCAGCAGCGAGACGTCGGCATTGGGGGTCCCCGCCGCCGGGTAGCCGACCTCGGCGGGCGCGCGGTCCGGGTGGGCCGGGTCGGCGATGAACCACTGCTGCACCGGCGTCTCGTCCACCCGGGCCACGAGAACGGCTGACCCGTCGGGCGCCCACCAGTAGCCACGCAGCCGGCCCATCTCCTCGGCCGCGACGAACTCGGCCAGGCCGAACGACAGGCCGGGAGCGCCGCCGGGATCGGCCAGCAGGGTGTCGTGCCCGGTCGCCAGGTCCATGACGTACAGCGCACCCGCGCTGACGTAGCCGATCCGGCGGCCGGACGGGTCGGGCCGTGGGTCGTGGACCGGTGAGCGGGCGCCGATGTCCCGGATCGGGCTGGCCGGGCTGGCTGGCTGGGCTGGCTGGGCTGGCTGGCCGGCTGGGCTGGCTGAGGCGGCTGGGCTCGCGGCGCCGGGCAGGCGGGCCAGGCAGGCGCGGCCGCCCAGGGCGAAGACGGCCAGATTCAGCTCGCTGTCCGTGTCATAGGCGGTGATCCCGCCGGCCTGCTCCCGGGCCCGTTCCCGCCGGGCCCGTTCCGTGGCCGGCAGATCCGCGTCACCCTGGTCCAGGGCGGCTGGGTCGGCTACGAGTTCTTCCTGCCCGGTACCGAGGTGCAGCTGCCACAGGCAGTTCACCGGGTCGGTGCCGGTCTTGCTGCGCAGGAAGACGACCCGCTGGCCGTCCGGGGAGATCCGGAATGAGCGCGGCACGCCCAGCGAGAACCGCTGCGTCCTCGCCTGCTGCCGCGGAAAGCTGTCCGTCATGCCCCCGATCCTGCCATCGCCGGCCGGGCCGCCTTAGCCCGCGCCCGCCACGGCGGGCGGCCGGTGGCCAGCTGGCCAGCTGGCCAGCCCGGGCATGCCCTAGTCTCTGCCGGTATGCGGGCAGCTGGGCCGGGCGGTGGGCTGCTGCTGGTGCACGCCCACCCCGATGACGAATCCATCCGTACCGGCGCGACCATGGCCCGGTACGCGGCGGAAGGCGTCCCGGTCACGCTGGTCACCTGCACGCTGGGCGAACTGGGGGAGATCATCCCGCCCGGGCTGGCCCACCTGGCCGACGGCGGTGGTGACCGGCTGGGCGAGTACCGGGTCGGGGAACTCGCCGCCGCCTGCGCCGCCCTCGGCGTCACCGACCACCGCTTCCTGGGCGGGCCGGGCCGCTGGCGGGACTCCGGCATGATGGGCCTGCCCAGCAACCAGGACCCGCGCTGCTTCTGGCAGGCCGACGTGGACGAGGCGGCCCGGGAACTCGTCAAGATCATCGACGAGGTCCGTCCGCGCGTCATGATCAGCTATGACGAGAACGGCTTCTACGGCCATCCCGATCACATCCAGGCGTACCGGGTCGCCTGGCGGGCCTTCCAGCTGGCCCGCCCGCCAGAGCCAGAGCCAGAGCCGGAGCCGGATACTGGCCCCGGACGTGGGCCGGTGGCCAAGTTCTACGCCACGGCGCTGCCCCGCTCGGTGCTGGCCGGGGCGATCAAGATGACCGGCCCGGACGCGGCGGCCGCCCGCCGGGCCGGCTTCCAGGAAGTCGCGGCCGTGTCCGAGCTGCCCTTCGGGACTGCGGACGAGCAGGTGACGACCGAGATCGACGGCACCGCCCAGCTGCCGGCCAAGGTGGCCGCGATGCGGGCGCACGCTACTCAGATCGCGGTGGCGCAGCCGTTCTACGCCCTGTCGAACGGGCTGGGCGAGCGCATTCTGGGCACGGAGTACTTCACGCTGCTCTCCGGCAAGACCGGCCCGGCCGCCCGTGCCGGGCGGGAAGCCGATCTCTTCGCTGGGCTCCCGGATGACTGCGTATAACCTGCAATCCGTGGACAGCTTGCCTGAACCGCCCGCCCGGCGCGATGCCCGGCCACCCGCGCCGCGGGATCAGGAGGCGTTTGTGACGGGTGGCGCCTACTCGCTGCTGTTCCTGCTCGGCGCGCTGGAGGCACTGATCGGCTGTTTCCACTACAGCCACACCGTTGGCTCGTTCCCGCTGGCCGCGGCGGGCCTGGCTCTGCTCATCCTGATCACCTGCCTGCTGGGTGCCGCCGGGATGCGGTCCACGGCCGGCGCCGTGGTCCCGGCGCTGGGCTGGTTCCTCGTCTCGCTCGTGCTCACCCTGCCGACCGCTGGCGGCAGCGTGATCATCACCAGCACCACCGCGGGCGAGTGGTACCTCTACGGCGGGGCGCTGTGCGCGGCGGCCGGCGTGGTCATCGCGCTGCTGCGCCGGGCCCGGACCGTCCGACCGCGGTACCAGCGTTCATGACCCAGGTAGACGGCGCCGATTTCCGGCGCGTGGCCGGACGGTTCGCCAGCGGGATCATGGTCGTGTTGACCCGGGTGGACGGCACCGATCACGCGATGACCGTGAGCGCGTTCGCCTCGGTATCGCTGGAGCCGCGGCTGGTGCTGTTCTGCGCGGAGAAGATCGCGCGGTTCCACGACGCGGTGCTGAGCGCGGGCACCTGGGCGGTCAGCGTGCTCAACGAGGAGTCCGAGAAGACCGCCCGCTGGCTGGCGACCCGGGGCCGCCCGCTCGAAGGCCAGCTGGAGGGGATCACCCACTACCCCGGGCCGGTGACCGGGGCACCGGTGCTGGCCGACGCGCTCGGCGTCCTGGAGTGCCGGACCACCGCCGTGCACGACGGCGGCGATCACAGCATCGTGGTCGGCGAGGTCGTCGGGGTCAGCGAGCCGAATCCGGGTGGCCGGCCGCTGATCCACTACAGCGGCCGGTACCGCACGCTCACCGACGGACGACTGACCACGCTCAGCCCAGGACCACCGCCTCGACCTGGTCGATGCCCCAGTCCAGATCCGGCTCGCTGATCATCAGGGGCGGGGCCAGCCGGATGGCGGTGCCGTGCGTGTCCTTGGCCAGCACGCCTCGCGCGGCCAGCCGCTCGCAGACGGCCCGGCCAGACAGCGTGACGAACTCGATACCGGCCCACAGGCCGCGCCCGCGGACCTGCCGCACCACCGACGAGGGCAGCGTGCCCAGCCGGTCGTGCAGGTGCGCGCCCAGCTTGGCCGACCGCTCCTGGTACTCGCCGGTGCGCAGCAGGGTGATCACTTCCCGGCCGACCGCGCAGGCCAGCGGGTTCCCGCCGAACGTCGAGCCGTGCTGGCCGGGCCGGAACACGCCCAGGATGTCGCGGGACGAGACCACCGCGGACACCGGCACGATGCCCCCGCCGAGTGCCTTGCCGAGCAGGTACATGTCGGGCCGGACGCCTTCCTGGTCGCAGGCGAAGGTGGCCCCGGTCCGGCCGAGCCCGGACTGGATCTCGTCGGCGATCATCAGCGCCCCGTGCGCGGTGCACAGGTCGCGCACCGCGGCCAGGAACCCGGGCGGCGGCACGACCACGCCGGCCTCGCCCTGGATCGGCTCGACCAGTACGCCCACCACGTTGCCGTCCATGGCCTCGGCCAGTGCCGCGGCGTCCCCGTAGGGCACCAGCCGGAACCCGGGGGTGTAGGGGCCGTACGACGCGCGCGCGTCCTCGTCGGTGGAGAAGCTGATGATCGTCGTGGTCCGGCCGTGGAAGTTGCCCTCGAAGGCCACGATGACCGCCTGGTCGGCGGGCACCCCCTTGACCTCGTAGCCCCACTTCCGCGCGGTCTTGATCGCGGTCTCCACCGCCTCCGCGCCGGTGTTCATCGGCAGCACCATCTCCATGCCCGCCAGGCTGGCCAGTTCCGCGCAGAACGGGCCGAACTGGTCGTGCTCGAACGCCCGGCTGACCAGGGTGACCCGGTCCAGCTGGCGCTGGGCGGCGGCGATCAGCGCCGGATGCCGGTGCCCGAAGTTGAGCGCCGAGTAGGCCGCGAGCATGTCCAGGTACCGGCGGCCCTCGGTATCGGTCACCCAGGCCCCCTCGGCCTCGGCGATCACGACGGGCAGCGGGTGATAGTTGTGTGCGCTGTGCGCGTCCGACAGGGCGCGCAGATCTGCCATATCCATGTGCACGGCGGTCCCCCCTTTCACGGCCTCAACTCCAGTGTGCAGCACTTGGGCCCGCCGCCAGCCTTGCGGAATTCCGACAGGTCCACCGGGACCGGCTCGAACCCGCGCGCGGCCAGCTGCCCGGCCAGCGCGGCGGCCTGGGCGGGGAGGATCACGTGCCGGCCGTCGCTGACCGCGTTCAGCCCGAGCACCCCGGCGTCCTCGCCGGTCGCCTCGATGAGCTCGGGGAACTGCGTGGCCAGCGCCGCCCGCCCGGCCTCGTCGAACGCGGCCGGGTAGTAGGCCACGGTGCCGGCGTCGAGCACGCACAGCGCCGTGTCCAGGTGGTAGAACCGCGGGTTGACCAGCCGCAGGCTGATGACGGGCAGCCCGAAAAGCTCTTCAAGATCCTGCTTAACGGCTTGATCCGTGCGGAAGCCATAGCCGGCCAGGATCACCCCCCCGGCGTGGACGATGTCCCCTTCGCCTTCGTTCACCCGGTGTGATTCGTGCACCGGGCTGAACCCGCGCTGGCGGAACCAGTCCAGGTAGGCCGGGCCTTCCGCGGCCCGCTCGGCATACCGGAACCGGGCGCCGAGCACGGTGCCGCCGATCACCGTGGCCCCGTTGGCGGCGAAGACCATGTCGGGCAGGCCGGGCTGGGGGTCGATGAGCTGTACCGCGTGGCCGAGGCCGGTGTAGGCGTCGTGCAGGGCCTGCCACTGCCGGGCGGCCAGGGCCTGGTCGACTGGTTCCCCGCTGGCCATCCACGGATTGATCGTGTACCGCACGGTGAAATGGTCCGGGCGGCACATCAGGTAGGCCCGGGGCTGCGCGGTCCGGCTCCCCGGCGGTGCCGCGGGGATGGCGCCAGTTACTGGGCCGGCCGTGCCGACGTGGTACGTAGCGGTCATCGAGCCCCCTTTCGTCTGCTCATGATCAGCAGATCCAGGCTATGGGCTGCATCCGGCCGGATAAATGCGGGCAAGTTGCGTCTAGCTGTCGATTCGTTGCGAATCTTGACCAGGAAACGACGGATCGTTGCGCACTGCTGAGGCGGCTGGTCAGGGCGCAGCCACGGTCCAGGTCTGGCCCTGCGGGGTGTCGGTCACCGTGACGCCGAGCGCGGCGAGTTCGGCCCGGATCCGGTCGGCCGCGGCCCAGTCCGCCGCCGACCGGGCCGCGGCCCGCACGGTGAGCAGTTCATCCGCGCCGGGCGGCAGCGGCCGGGGCGCCGGCGCCTTGCCGATATCCCGCGCCAGGTCCAGCCCCAGCACCTGATCCAGGTGCGCGAACGTCTCGAACTTGCTGCCCGGCGGGACCTCGCTGTCCTTTTCCAGGCTGCGCAGCACGCGCAGCGCGGCCGGGGTGTCCAGGTCGTCATCGAGGGCCGCGGTGAACTCGCTCACGTACTGTGCGCACATCGGCCGGCTCGGCGAGTTGGCCCACTCGGCCACCCGGTCCCGCCAGCGCCGCACGGCGGCGTCCGCGGCGGCCAGCGTGTCCCAGGTCAGGTTCATCTGCTGCCGGTACCGGTGCTCGAGGAAGGCGAGGCGCAGGGCCAGCGGATCCAGGCCGCGGGCCTCGACGTCGCGGAGCAGGACCACGTTCCCGGTCGACTTGGCCATCTTGCGGCCCTCGAAGAGCAGGTGCTCGCCGTGCACCCAGTGCTGCACGACCTCGTGGCCGGCCACGCTGTTGGACTGGGCCCGTTCGTCCTCGTGGTGCGGGAACCGCAGGTCGATGCCGCCGGTGTGCACGTCGATCGACTCGCCCAGATAGTGCAGGGACATCGCGGAGCACTCGGTGTGCCAGCCCGGGAACCCGGTGCCCCACGGCGCCGGCCAGGTCAGCTCGCGGTCGGCGGGCGCCGCCTTCCACAGCGCCCAGTCGGCGTGGAAGCGCTTGTCCGCCTCGACCGCGCCGCCGGTCCGGTGACCGGGCCGCAGGTCAGTCAGCCGGTTGCCGGACAGCACGCCGTAATCCGGGACGGACCGGGCGGCGAAGTACACCGACCCGCTGGGCACCTGGTAGGCGTGCCCGCCCGCGAGCAGGCGGCCGATCAGGTCGATCATCAGGTCGATGGACTCGGAGGCGCGCGGGGAGAGCTCGGCCGGGCGGATGTTCAGCGCGGCGCAGTCGGCCCGGAGCGCCTGCTCGTAGTGCCGGGCGACGTCCAGCGCGGACTTACCCTCGGCCCGGGCCTGGGCCAGGATCTTGTCCTCGCCCGCAGGGTCGATCTCGCTGTCGTCGGCCAGGTGCCCCACGTCGGTGATGTTCTGGCAGCTGGCGACGGTCCGGCCGGCCCGCTCCACGGCCCGCCGGATGAGGTCGGCCAGCAGGTAGGAGCGCAGGTTGCCGACGTGTGCGTACCGGTAGACGGTCGGGCCGCAGCTGTACATCCGCAGGCTGGCCCGCCGGTCCGGCTCGACCGGCTCGACCTGCCTGGTCCGGGTGTCATAAAGGCGCAGCACACCCCCAGCCTATGAGTGGCGTCGACCCGGGCTGGGCGCAAGCCCCGTCAGGACAGGGCGGACAGCCGGGCGACGGCGGCGTCGATCCGCTCGTCGGTGGCGGTCAGCGCGACCCGGATGTGCTGTGCGCCGGCCGGGCCGTAGAACTCGCCCGGGGCGACCAGGATGCCCAGGTCAGCGAGGGACTGCACGGAACCCCAGCCGTCCTGCCCAGGTCGGGTGGCCCACAGGTACAGCCCGGCCTCGGAGTGGCTGATCACCCAGCCCGCCGCGGTCAGCGCGGCGCTCAGCTTGCCGCGGCGCTCCGCGTACCGCGCGCGCTGCTGGCGGACGTGTTCCTCGTCGCCCAGCGCGGCGGTCATCGCCGCCTGCACCGGGGTGGGCAGCAGCATCCCGGCATGCCTGCGGATCTCCAGCAGCCCGGCGATGAGCGCCGGGTCACCGGTGACGAAGCCAGCCCGGTAGCCGGCCATGTTCGAGCGCTTGGACAGTGAGTGCACCGCGAGCAGGCGGTCCGGCGAGCCACCGGACACATCCGGATGCAGCACCGACTGCGGCTGGGCGGCCCAGCCCAGGTCGAGGTAGCACTCGTCGGAGGCGAGGACCGCGCCCCGCTCGCGGACCCACTGCACCATCTTGGCCAGGTGGGTGGCGGGCAGCACCCGCCCGGTCGGGTTGCTGGGCGAGTTGACCCAGACCAGGCGGGCCGGCTCCGGGCCGAGCTGGGCCAGCCCGTCCGCGGCGACCGGGCGGGCCCCGGCCAGCCGTGCGCCGATGTCATAGGTCGGGTAGGCCAGCTCCGGGAAGACCACGACATCCCCCTGGCCGCAGCCGAGCAGGCCGGGCAGCGCGGCGATGAACTCCTTGGTCCCGATGACCGGCAGGACCGCGCCGGGGTCCACCCGCACCCCGTGGCTGCGGGCCAGCCAGCCCGCCGCGGCCTCGCGCAGCTCGACCAGGCCGTGGGCCGCCGGATAGCCAGGGCTGTCGGCGGCCGCGCTGAGCGCCGCCTTTACTATCCCCGGCACCGGATCCACCGGCGTGCCCACGGACAGATCCACGATGCCTGCGTTATGCGCTCGGGCTTTCTCGGCGTACGGAGCGAGCAGGTCCCAGGGGAAGCGTGGCAGCCGGGTAGCGGTCGTCAGCTGTCTTCTCCCTGCGGCGGCAGCGCGGTGACGACCGGGTGATCCTTGTTGATCTTCCCGACCTTCGACGCACCGCCCGGCGAGCCCAGCTCGGTGAAGAACTCCACGTTGGCCTTGTAGAAGTCCTTCCACTGGTCAGGCACGTCGTCCTCGTAGAAGATCGCCTCGACCGGGCAGACTGGCTCGCATGCGCCGCAGTCCACGCACTCGTCGGGGTGTATGTAGAGCATGCGCTCGCCCTCGTAGATGCAGTCAACGGGGCACTCCTCGATGCATGACTTGTCCAGCAAGTCAACGCAGGGCTGCGCAATGATGTAGGTCACGTCGGAACTCCTCTTCCGGCACTATCCCGGTGGGTGTGAGCCCAGTATCACGGTATAGCGGGTCTGGTCGCGCCCGGGCCGGCCAGATTCACCAGCCGGCCGCAGGTTATCAGCTCAGCTCAATACTGCCGGGTGGCGGTTCGCCCGCATCTTTGACCCAGCCTTTGCTGCCGGCCGTGGCCCGCCACTGGTACCCGCTGAACCGCACCTCGTGCAGCCGGTAGCTGCTGGCGTGCGTGACCAGCCAGGAGGCCACCGCCCAGCCGAGCCGTGGCTGGCCGACGCGGACCAGCATCGAGTGGCCGCGCTGGTCGGTGGCGCCGGCCGCGACCGCGGTGCCGAACGTGTGGGACAGCCCGCCGGTGACCCCGCGCAGATCGGCCTGCCGCGGGCTGGGCGGTGACGACCACGACGCGGACCAGCAGTAGACCGCGTGCCCACGCTGCCCGGTGAAGGCCGCGGTCATCGTGGTGGCCATCTTCTCGTACTGGATATAGGCGGATCCGTCCGCGCTGTGCTGCACGTCCTGCGCGGCCTGGTAGACGGGCATCGACTCGTACCCGTGGATGGATTCCAGCGCGCGGAAGAACTTGGTCGTGGCGTAGGCCGGGTCCTCAAGCTGCTTGGTCGGTCCCCAGCCCTGGGAGGGCCGCTGCTGGAACACCCCGACCGAGTCCATATCCCCGTAGTGCAGGTTGTGCAGCTTGGATTCCTGCATCGCGGTGGCGTACGCGATGGTGACCGCGACCCGGGGCATCGACTGCTGATGGGCCACGCCGGCGATGGTGGCGGCGATGCTCGCCTGCTGGGTGTCCAGCAGCACGCTCTGGTGCTTTGCGGTGGCCGTGCAACCCGACCCCCGCAGCACCGGCCCGATGACCGGCGCCAGGCCGCGCACCGCCGCGTAGGTGCCAGCGGCCAGCACAATCGCCACCACGGCCACGGTGGCCGCACGGCGCTTGCTCCTGCGGCCCCTCGGGCGCGGCTGGCTCGGGCGGCTTGTGGGCACAACCTGAAGTTACCGGCGGGCCAGTACCCGCTGCGACACAGACGGCCGGACCGGTAGCGGCCTGGCTGTCCAGCCGGCAGCGCGTGGCAGGATCGGGAGGGTGCAACCAGAGTCACGTCGCCGGATCCGCCGCCAGGGACCAGCCGTGCTGCGCGGCGACTTCATCCCCAAGACCACCACCGATCAGCGGCTGCTGGACCGCCGCGGCCCCAGCGACTGGGTGCACACCGACCCGTGGCGGGTGCTGCGCATCCAGGCTGAGTTCGTCGAGGGTTTCGGGCTGCTGGCCGAGCTCGGCCTGGCCGTGTCGGTCTTCGGCAGCGCCCGGGCCGAGCGGGACGGCCCCGATTACAAGGTGGCCGAGGCCATCGGCCAGGCGCTGGCCGGGGCCGGCTACGCGGTTATCACCGGGGGCGGGCCCGGCATCATGGAGGCGGCCAACAAGGGCGCCACCAGCGTGGGCGGGATTTCGGTCGGCCTGGGTATCGAGCTGCCCACCGAGATGGGGCTCAACGACTACGTCGAGATCGGCCTGGAGTTCCGCTACTTCTTCGTCCGCAAGACCATGTTCATCAAGTACTCGCAGGCGCTCGTCGTGCTGCCCGGCGGGTTCGGCACGCTGGACGAGCTGTTCGAGGCGCTGACCCTGGTCCAGACGGGCAAGATAACCAAGTTCCCGATCGTGCTGGTGGGCAGCGGCTACTGGTCGGGCCTGGTGTCCTGGATCCGGGACCGCGTGCTGGCCGGCGGCATGATCAGCCCCGGTGACGAGAACCTGCTCACGATCGTGGACGACCCGGCCGAAGTGGTCAGCATCATCCGGCAGGCGCACGCCCAGCGGAACGGCGGGGACTCGGCCGGGGGCCGGGCCGGGCCGCCGCAGCCACCCGGCTGATACCGGGCCCGCAATTCATCGCCGCTGTTGGCCGTTAGCGCTCGCTGGACGTGGCACCATGCTTACTGTGCCCGTTCTGTTGTTTCTTGCCGGAGCAGTCATTCTCGTCGGCGTGGTCGGCGTGGCCATGGGCCGCGGCGGCGAGATGGCGGAATTCGCCGGTGACTATCTCCCGCCCACCATGGATGACATGGTCACGGCGGCCGACGTGGCGTCGGTGCGCCCGCCACCCGCGCTGTGGGGTTACAACGTTCAGGTGACCGACGAGGCCTTCAGCCGGATCGCCCAGGTCGTCACCGAACGCGACGTCGAGATCGCCGTGCTGCGCCAGCAGCTTGCGGACCTCCGCTCCGCCAGCGGCAGCCAGCCGTCACCTACCGCCGAAATGCGGGCCGGGTGGGGATCCGGCCGCGCCCCGGGCGCGGCCCGCCCGGCCAGTGCCCGGGAGCCCGGTGCGGCCAGTACCCGCCCGGCCAGTGCCCGGGAGCCCGGTGCGGCCAGTACCCGCCCGGCCAGTACCTGGGAGCCCGGTGCGGCCAGTGCCGCGGAGCCGGGGGCGGCCCGCCCGCAGCCGGGCCAGGCGCCGGCCGCCGGTGCCGGTGAGCCGGGTGGCGCGGAGGACCCGGCCGGCCCCCGGGAGCAGGCCGCGGCCGGGGCCGCCGAAGGCCCGGTCACCGGCCGGGATGAGTGACGCAGGCGCCACCGCGATGAGTGACGTGGGCCGCCCTGCGGAACCCGGCCCGGACGGGCGGCTGCGCTGCCCCTGGGCGCTGCGCACCCCCGAGTATCTCGGCTATCACGACCATGAATGGGGCCGCCCGGTCCGCTCCGACCAGGGCATCTTCGAGCGTCTCTGCCTGGAAGGATTCCAGTCCGGGCTGTCCTGGCTGACCATCTTGCGCAAGCGGGAGAATTTCCGTACCGCGTTCGCCGGCTTCGACCTGGCCACCGTGGCTGGCTTCGGCCCGGCTGACGTGGCCCGGCTGCTGGCCGACTCGGGCATCATCCGGAACCGGGCCAAGATCGAGGCGGTGATCCGCAACGCGGCGGCCGCGCTGGCCGTCCCCGCCGGGATCGCCGCGCTGGTCTGGAGCTACGCCAGCGAGCCAGCCGCCCGGCCGCCCGCGCCGGTCACCATGGCGGATATGCCCTCTGCCACTCCGGCGTCCACGGCACTGGCCAAGGACCTGCGCCGCCGCGGGTTCTCGTTTACCGGGCCGGTGACGGTATACGCCACCTTCCAGGCCTGCGGCGTGGTGAATGACCACCTGGCCGGCTGCTTCGCCCGGGACATCCCTGGCCCGGCGCTGGCGCCTCCCGGGCAATCCTGACCGCGGCCCGGGTTACCGCTGAGCCGTCCGCCAGAATGGGGATGCCCTCCCAGTTGTGGGAGCCTGTCTGGTGCGCAGATCGCAATTTTGTGCTTCGCACCGGACGTGCCCGACTAGCGGCAGGTGGATTCACGGAGGCGGAGATGGCAGATGCCCAGTCTGTTCCGCAGGGGGTGGACACACGTGTCCCGGCGCCGGCGCGCATCTACGACTACCTGTTAGGCGGTCAGCAGAACTTCGAGGCCGACCAGGCGGCGGCTGAGCAGATCGTCAAGGCCGTGCCGGAGATCCGGGACGCGGCGTGGGCCAACCGTGGGTTCCACCAGCGGGCCGCCCGGTGGATAGCGGAGCAGGGCGTCCGCCAGTTCATCGACATCGGCTCCGGGCTGCCCACGGTCGGCAACACGCACGAGGTGGTGCAGCGGGTGTGGCCGGAGACCCACGTCGTCTACGTGGACAACGACCCCCTGGTCCGGGCGTACAGCAAGAGCCTGCTGGCCGGGGACGGCACCACCGGGGTCATGCTGGGCGACCTGCGCGACCCGGACGGCATCCTGGCTAATCCCGAGCTCCGCCGGCTGATCGATTTCGCCGAGCCGGTGGGGCTGCTGATGACCGGTGTCCTCATGTTCGTAGCCGACGGGTCAGATCCCTATGGGCTCGTCGCCCGCTATGTGCGCGAACTGGCGCCGGGCAGCTTCCTGTCCCTGTCCCACCTCAGCGCCGATCACAAGTCGGAGCCCGCGGTGAACGGCTTTCGCGCCGTGTTCGACACCGCTACCGAGCACCTGTACTTCCGCTCCCGGGCCGGGGTGACCCGGTTCTTCACCGGGCTGGAACTGGTACCGCCCTACCCGGGCGCCGCTGCTGAGCTCTGCTACACCGGCCTCTGGGGGGCCGAGGACCCGGAGGCCGCCGACACCGACGGCTCCCGCTGGCTGTGGTGCGGCGTGGGCCGGGTGGGCAGGTCGGGCCGCTGAGGCGTCCAGCAGCCGGGGCGGCCTGGCCGCGGGCGGGCCGCCCCGGCCGGGGCATTCGCCGGGTGTGGCGGCCACCCGTGGGCCGGTCAGGCGCCTGATCCGGGCGACTGCGCACAGTGACCGGTCATGGTGCCTTACTGTGTGATTGCCCGGCGGCCATGAGCCGCCCGAGGAGGGTACGTGCAGTGACCAGGAAGCCCACGGTAGAAGAGCTGGGCATCGATCCAGACCGCCAGAAGTGGCAGCGCTCCGGGGACGAGGATGGGGCCATCGAGGTGGCCTTCATCCCGGCTGCCGCGGTCAGCGCCGGCGTCACCAGCGCGGCTGGGCACGCCGCCGGGGGCCCGGCTACGTCCCCGGGCCAGCCCGGCCAGGCGGGCCACACCGAATGGGTGCTGATGCGCGTCGCCGGGGACCCAGCGGGCCGGGTGCTGGTCTACGACCGGCACGAGTGGGAGTGCTTTCTGGACGGCGTACGCGGCGGTGAGTTCGACGAGGGCGCCGGTTAGCCCGGAACCAGCCCCCGGCCTGGCCCGCACCAGTTTCCAGCCCGCGCTGCCGGGCCGCTGAAGCTGGCAGCAAGCTGGGAGTCCCGCCGGGAATCAGAGAATCTGCGATTCACAAGTTAGGTAGCGCTAAGCTACATCTAGCGCCTTGTCAAGGAGGGCACCAATGGCCGACGACGCCTACGGGGCAACCGTAGCCAAGCGCCGGCTCTCCCGGCGCCTGGCTGAACTCCGGCTGGCCAGCGGTCACACCGCCAACCACATCTGCGACATCCTGAACTGGGGCCGCGGCAAGGTCGGCCGGTTCGAGGCCAACCAGTGGAAACGGCCCGAGATGAGTGACATCCGGGACCTGCTGCGGATCTACGGCGTGGACGGTGCCGACGCGGAAGAACTCGAGGATCTCGCTCTCCGGGCCCGCGTCCGGCCCTGGTGGCGGGACTACACCGACATCTTCGAGAACGAATTCCCGGGCTTCGAGAACGACGCCCTGCGGATTCACGTCTGCATGCCGCTCGTGGTGCCGGGCTTGCTGCAGACCCAGGACTACGCGGAAGCATTCATGCGGGCGGGTCCGCGGCCCCCGGCCTGGCGGCGGCGGGCCATGGAGACCCGGTCGCGCCGGCAGGAGATCCTGGACCGCGACGGCACAGCCCCGCATCTGGTCGTGGTGATCACCGAAGCCTCGCTGATGTACCACTGGGGGACCAAGGCGGAGCGGCGCGAGCAGATCGAGCATCTCATCGAGATGAGCGGCCGGCCCAACGTGGAGCTGCGCATTCAGCGTTTTGCTGACGGGCCGAGCCCGGGCGTGTCGTCCACGATCAACATCTTCGATCTCCCCGGAGATGAACCCAGCCTCGTCTTCACCGAAACCGAACACGCCATCCAGGAGGTAAGCAGGCAAGAAGAGGTGAGCTTGTACGTCCAAGCATTCGGCCGGATTCGTGACTCATCCCAGGAGCCCGCGGCTACCACGGTCTACCTGCAGCACCTCGCTGAACAACTGGAGTGATCATGACTGACCTGTCTCGAGCAGACTGGCGGAAGGCCCGCCGCAGTACCGGATCCAACGGCGGTTGCGTGGAAATCGCCGCAAACCTGCCAGGCATCGTGGCCATCAGGGACAGCAAGCGCCCGGCCGACGGTGCCCACGTGGTCAACCGGGCCGATTTCAGGCGGTTCCTGGCCGACACCAAGGCCGGCCGCTTCGATCTGGACGGCTAGGCCGCGGCGGACCGGGCCGCCGGGCCATTAAGAAGAATCCCCCGGGCCGTAGCCACACACCTGTCACCTTACGTAGTGCCCTGGTTGGCCAATTGTGTCCGGACAGAGTGAAGTAAAGAATCAGTCAAGTCCAGTCGGCATCGTTCGATGTCGTTGCGAAAGACAGCGCCTGACTCGTAATCTGTGTTTCACAGATTGCGTGCCGGAATGGCGTGCCGGAAGGGCAGAGGATCATGTTGGGGTCTCTTGCCGCTGATACGCCCCATCAGCTGGATCTGGTGCCGCCCGCGGCGGTGACCGTCTCCGCCGGCGGCTGCTCGGCCTCGGCCCTCCCGCTGGAGGGCACCTGCGCCGCGCTGGCCAGGCGGCTGTTCCGCGCCGCGGCCGGGGCCGTTGGCCTGCCGGACGAGCTGAGCTATGACGGGGCCACCATGGCCAGTGAACTGGCCGCGAACAGCCTGCACGCGCACGAGAACATCCAGTTCGACAGCGTCCTGGGCCGCGCGGTGGCCGGGGCTCCCGAGATCTGGCTGTACCTGCGCCGGGTGGCGGGCGAGCAGGAACTCGTCTGCAAGGTCTACGACAGCCTGGCGGGCTGGAAGGACGGCCGGGTGCCCGATCCCGCCGGCCCGGTGCCCGCCGACGCGGTCAGCGGGCGCGGTCTGCACGTCATCCATGCGCTGTCCGCGGGCCGCTGGGGGCACCACCTGACCCGCGCCCGGCTCGGTGGCTGGAAGTTCCCGGGCAAGGCGGTCTGGTTCGCGCTGCCCGTGCCGTCCGGCTGTGCGCTGGAGCGCTTCCAGCAGCGCCAGCCGGGCTCGTGCCAGGCGGCCAGTGCCCTGGAGCGGATGCTCCGTGAGCGCGGGATCGGGCAGATAGTCCGCGCCGACGCGCCGGCGTCCAGCATGTCGGTGCTGTCCATCCGCCGGGACCTGACCGTGTGGTGCCGCAGCCGGGTGGTGTCCTGGACCGGCCGCACCGGCCACCGGGAGTGGCGGGCCTTCTCCGACCTGGTTGACGCAGCCGAGCAGATCGTCTGCGGGTATGAGGAGCTGGCCCGGGCCGAGCCGCCGGATACCAGCCCGGGCCGCTAGGGCCTGTCCCTGGACGTGTCCGGGGCTGACGGCCGGGAGTTACCTGCCCTGGAAGGTAGGCGTCTGCTTCTGGGCGAACGCGAAGGTGGCCGTCCGGTGATCTTCGGTCCGGCCCAGGCGGGCCTGGATGTCCGCCTCCTGCTCCAGGGTCTCGGCCAGCCCGTGCGCGGCGGCATAGTCGAGCTGCGCCTTGATCCCGGCGTACGCGGCGGTCGGCCCGGCCGCCAGCCGGGTGGCCAGCGCGCTCGCGGCGGCAGGCAGTTCGGTGTCCTCGACCACCGCATTGACCAGGCCGAACTCCAGCGCATGGGTGGCCGTGATGGGTTCGGCCAGCATCAGCAGCTCGGCCGCCCGCCCGATCCCGGCCAGCCGTTGCAGGGTCCACGATGCGCCGGTGTCGGCGGCCAGGCCGACCCGGGCGAAGGCCATCAGGAAGCTGGCCCCGCGCGCCGCCACGCGCAGGTCACAGGCGAACGCCAGCCCGGCCCCGGCGCCGGCCGCGACCCCGTTCACCGCGGCGAGCACCGGCTTGGGCATGGACCTGATGGCCCGCACGATCGGGTTGTAATGCTCCCGCACCGTGTCCATGACCTGGCCGGGCGCCCCGTCCAGCTCCCGGGCGTGCTCACGCAGGTCCTGGCCGGTGCAAAATCCCGGCCCGGCCCCGGTCAGCACCACGGCGCGCACGTCCGGGCTGGATCCCGCCCGCTCCACGGCCGCGAGCAACGCAGTTTTCATCTCCGTGGTGAGCGCGTTACGGGCGTCCGGCCGGTTCAGCGTGATCGTGGCTACCGCCCCGTCGAGGTCCCAGCGGACACTGTCGGTCACCAGGCTCTCCTTTTCGCTCGGGTGAGCTTACCCTCCGTGGCCAGTGGTTCACGAGGGGCTTATGTTGCCCCAGTTGCTTACGGCGGCGGGCGGAAGGGAGTGCTGATCGTTACCACTGTAGGCCGGAACTCTGGATAATAGAGGTACTGATCAACTCGGCTGTGGGTGGCCGGACCCGCCGCAGTCGCCGGGATGCCGGAGCGGCAGGCCTCCCGCGCGGCCTCATGCGGTCCCGGGCAGGGAAAGGGGATGCGGAATGGCGGCGATGAAGCCGCGGACGGGCGACGGCCCGCTCGAGGTCACCAAGGAGGGCCGGGGCATCGTGATGCGCGTCCCGCTCGAAGGCGGCGGCCGGCTCGTAGTCGAACTGTCCGCGGATGAGGCGGCCCGGCTTTCGGACGCGCTCAAGTCCGTCACCGGCTGAACCTTGCCGATTCAGGCAAGGGTGACCGCTGCCCCGGCAGCGGATCCGCATCCACTCGGCACCTACCTGAGCGGACTGGCCGAAGACGAGGCGGTCCCGGCTGTGCTGGCTGTCCCGGTCCGCAGCCCGGATGGCCCACCGGACACCCCGGTTCCTGGCCCGGGCGCGGCCGATCTGGAGACCTACCTCGGGGTCAGCGCGGCCGATGTGATCGGCTGCGGCGACCTGACCGGCCGGGCCGGCGAAACCGCGCAGTCCGTGATCAAGCTGGGCGCCCGGCCGTGCACGGTGCTGTTCCTGGGCGTGGGCGATGCGTCCCCGGCCGCCCTGCGCCGGGCCGGGGCGGCGCTGGCCCGGCGGCTGCCGGCCGGCCAGACCGCACTGAGCACGGCTGTGCTCGACGCGCCGGACGAGGGCGCGGCGGCGTTCACCGAAGGACTGCTCCTCGGCTCATATCAGTTCACGATGAAATCCGGCGGCGCCGCGGCCGCCGGGCCGGCCGAGGTCCGCCTGCTGCGGGCCGGGCCGGAGGGGCACGACGGCCCGGTCCGCCAGGCCAGCCTGCTCGCCGGGGCGGTGGCGCTGGCCCGCGACCTGGCCAACACGCCGTCGATGATCAAGAGCCCGGGCTGGCTGGCCGACGAGGCGGTCCGGATCGCGGCCGAGCATGGCCTGTCGTCCCGGGTCTGGACCGAGGCCGAACTGGCCAGCGGCGGGTTCGGCGGCGTGCTCGGCGTTGGCTCCGGCTCGGCCCGTCCCCCGCGGCTCATCGAGCTGAGCTACCAGCCCGCCCGGCCCACTCAGCGGCACGTGGTGCTGATCGGCAAGGGCATCACGTTCGACAGCGGCGGGCTGTCGCTGAAGCCCAACGACAGCATGAAGATGATGAAGACCGACATGGCCGGCGGTGCCGCGGTGATCGCGGCCATGTCGGCCCTGGCCGGCCTGGGGGTGCAGGCCCGGGTGACCGGACTGGTGGCCGCGGCGGAGAACATGCCGTCCGGGACGGCGCTGCGGGTCGGCGACGTGATCAAGCACTACGGCGGCCGGACCGTCGAGGTGCTGAACACCGACGCCGAGGGCCGGCTGGTACTGGCCGACGCGCTCGCCTACGCGGACGCGGAACTGGCCCCCAATGTCATGGTCGACGTGGCCACGCTGACCGGCGCGGCCCGGGTAGCGCTGGGCTCAGTGATGGCGGCGCTCTACGCCACCGACGATGGGCTGGCATCGGCGCTGCTGGACGCCGGGACGGCCAGCGGTGACCGGCTGTGGCGGATGCCGCTCGCCGATGACTACCGGGACGCGCTGGAGTCGCCGGTCGCGGACCTGGCCAACGTGGCCCGCAACGGGGCGCGGGCTGGGTCCATCGACGCCGCCCTGTTCCTCCGCGAGTTCACCGGCGGCCGGCCCTGGGCCCACCTCGACATCGCGGGTGCCGCCCGGTCGACCTCGGATGACGGCGAGAACACCAAGGGCGCCACCGGATTCGGCACCCGGCTGCTGCTCCGCTGGCTGGCCGCTACCCCCGCTTGACCGCGACCAGCAGGCCGTCGCCCACCGGCAGCAGCACCGGTACCAGGCGCTCGTCCTGCCGGACCTGCTCCTCCAGTTCCCTGATGGCCAGGGTGGCCGGGTCCGACCGGCTCGGGTCCGCGACCCGGCCCTGGGCCAGCGCGTTGTCGAAAGCCATCACCCCGCCGGGGCGCAGCAGCCGCAGCGCCGCCGCCAGGTAGTCCGGGTACTCCTGCTTGTCCGCGTCGCAGAACACCAGGTCATAGGCGCCATCGGTGAGCCGGGGGAGCACTTCCAGGGCCTTGCCGCTGATCAGCCGGTAGCGGTTCGACGGGAAGCCCGCCTCGGTGAACGCCTTACGGGCCAGCCGCTGGTGCTCAGGCTCGGCGTCCACACTGGTCAGCACCGCGTCGGAGCGCATACCGCGGAGCAGCCAGATGCCCGAGGTACCGCAGCCGGTGCCGATTTCCACCACCGACCGGGCGTTGACAGCCGCCGCGATGAAGCGGAGCGCAGCGCCACCGGCCGGCCCGATCGGCGTCGCCCCGCCCACCTCAGCGGCCTCACGGCGCGCGTTCAGCAGCGGCTCGTCCTCGGCCAGGTAGTCCTCGACATAGGCCAGGTTTGCCTCAACGCTCACAATGGCTGCCTTCCAGTTCACGCTATCCCCGTGCGGCAGCTTATCGTCACGCGCCGTGACCCGGGAACCAGCGAGGCCGGTTGTGACGTTGACACTGTCGCGGTGAGAAGATTTCAGCAGTGGCCGGCACCGGGAAGGGGATGCCTGGGCACGATGGCGATACAGGCAGACGGCAGGCGGCCGGGCAGCGAGCCAGCGGGCGAGCCCGTGGCCGCGGCCGGGACGCTGGCCAGCGGCGCGGTGCCCGCTGCCGCCGCCGATCCCGCGGCGGCCGACTGGACCCCGCCGACCTGGGAAGAGATCGTGCGCGAGCACTCGGCCCGGGTGTACCGGCTGGCCTACCGGCTGACCGGCAACTCTCACGACGCCGAGGACCTCACCCAGGAAGTCTTCGTCCGGGTGTTCCGCTCGCTGTCCAGTTACACGCCGGGCACCTTCGAGGGCTGGCTGCACCGGATCACCACCAACCTGTTCCTGGACATGGCGCGGCGAAAGCAGCGCATCAGGTTCGAGGGTCTGGGTGAGGACACCGCGCAGCGGCTGCGGGGCGGCGAGCCCACCCCGGCCCAGGCGTTCGACGAACGTCACCTGGACGGCGACATCCAGGCCGCGCTCAAGGCCCTGGCGCCGGAGTACCGGGCGGCGGTCGTGCTGTGCGACATCGAGGGCCTGTCCTACGAGGAAATAGCCGACACCCTCGGGGTCAAGCTGGGTACCGTGCGCAGCCGCATCCACCGCGGCCGGGCGCAGCTGAGGACCGCGCTGGATCACCGGCGCCCACGCCGCGGCGCGCTGGCCCCGGGGGCGGGGCAGGCCGTCGTCGGCCTGGTCGGTGACCGATGAGTCACCTCGGGCAGCGGCTGTCCGCGCTGATCGACGGCGAGCTGGGCGACGCGGAGCGGGACCGGGTCCTGGCTCACCTGGCACGCTGTGACGCCTGCCGCCAGGATGCCATCGCCCTGCGGGCCCTGAAGCAGCGGATGCACTCGCTGGGCGAGGCCATGGTCAACGCGGCCCTGACCGGGCGGCTGATGGCGGTGGGCGCGGCGGATGGGCCGGGCCCGCGGGCGCCGTGGCGGTCCAGGACCGGGTCGTCCGCGCCCCGCCTGCTCGCGGCCGGGATCCTGGCCTCGGCGGTGGCCGGCCTCGGCGCGGTCGCCTTCTACGCCGGCGGCGACCAGCCGGTGCCCGGCCCGAGGGTAACCCCGGCGGTGGACACGTTCATGATCCAGCACGACAACATCACCGGCGAGACGCCGGTGACCCCGGCCAGCAGCGGGCCACCCGGCGCCCCCACGGCCGGCTCAGCCGGCTACCTCCACGCAGGCGGTGGCCCAGCGGCCGGCGGGACGGCTGGCCGGGGATCAGGCGGTACCGGGCCGGCCAGTCATCCGGCGGCCAGCACCCGGGCGGTCCGCAGCGAACTGCTCGGCCCGGCCGCACCCACGGCCAGCCGGAGCAGCCAGGTAATGCCGGCCGTCGGTCACGTGTTTGCCACGCCGGGGCCGTGAGCTGACCGATGTTCTCCCGTTCTGCACCCATGCGTGACCAGGGCACGCCCGAGCACGACCCGCTCCACCTGCGGATCGTCACCGCGGTGGTGACCGTCGGCCTGATCGCTGGCGGGGTCGCCGTGGTCTGGGGGGACATGGCCACCCGGGGCGGGCTGCTGGTGCGCGGCACCGCCAGCGACGCGGCGGCCGGCGGCGCGCTGCCGGCCCGGCCGCGGCCCGCCCGGCTGACCCCGGTCCAGGCGGGCAGTTCCGGGCTGCGGCTGCTCAGCCAGGCCGCTACCGCCTGCCAGCGCGTGTCGTACGCGGGAGTGCAGCTCACCGCGGGACGTGGCCCAGCGGGCAGCTGGGCGTCCGTGGTCAACGTGTGGCATCAGCGGGACCACCAGACGATGGTCCAGGCCGTCACGGTGCCAGTGCCGCGGCCCGTGCCGCGTGGCCAGCCGGTGCGCACCGTGCCGCTGGACGGGGATGCCGATGACCCCACCGACCTGCGGGCTCCGGAGGGCGTCATGGGCATGACCCCCGAACTGGTGGCCCTGCTGGCGACGAACTACCGGGCGTCGCTGGGCGGCCGGAGCTGGGTGGCGGGGCGGCTCACCCGGGAGGTGGTGCTGCGGCACACCAACGGCACGCTGGCCGCGCGGTTCTGGCTGGACAACGCGACCAAGCTGCCGCTGCGCCGGGAAATGTTCGACACCGCCGCCCGGGAGGTCAGCGAGGACACGTTCATGACCCTGCGACTGGGCCACCTGGCCATGGCCCGGACGCCGGCCATCGCGAGCACACCACGGAGCAGGCCCCTGGGGAACGCGCAGCTGGCCCGGCTGCGCAGCGCGGGCTGGCCGCTGCCCGGGCCGCTGCCCGGCGGCCTGACCCTGGTCCAGGCCAATGAGACTGGCCGCTCCTCGGCCCCGGTCATCGCCCTGGCCTACTCCGACGGCCTGTCCGTGATCTCGCTGTTCCTCCAGCGTGGTCACCTGCCCGCCGAGCTGAGCGGATGGTCCGAGGTGGCGCTGCGCGGCCAGCGGGTCTATTCGGCTGATCCCGACCAGCGCAGCGTGGCCTGGTCCGCGCACGGCTTCGTGTACACCCTGATCGCGGATGCGCCAGATCAGACCGTGGACCAGGTGGTCAGCGCGCTGCCGCACAGCGCGCGGGGCGGGTTCTTCGAGCGGGTGGGCCGCGGCCTGGGCCGCCTGGCCTCCTGGCTAAACCCGTTCCAGTGACCATGACCCGCCCGCCCGCTGCCGCCAATCCATCCCGGATGACCAGCACACCCGCTGACCAGCGCCCGCATCGCCGGGCAGCGCGGCCGGCCGTTGGGTCTACAGTGGGGGCAGAGCCTGCGCGCTGCTGCGGCGCACCCCTGGCGTGGAGAACTGACGTGTTTTTCGACCTGTCCATCGGCAAGATCCTGGTCCTGGCCGTGATCGCCGTCGTGATCTTCGGCCCCGATCAGCTGCCGAAGCTCGCCTCCCAGGCCGGCCGCACGCTGCGCGAACTGCGCCGGATGGCCGATGGTGCGACCAAGGATCTCCGGGAGAACCTGGGCCCCGAGTTCTCCGACTTCGACGTGCGTGACCTGCACCCGGGCAACTTCGTCCGCAAGCATCTCCTCGATGACGCCGACGGTGACCCGGACGCGGCCGCCGCGAGCGCGGCCGGCCCGGTCGGCGGCGATGGGCTGCACAGCGATCACGCGGCCACCGCCACCCTGGCCCGCGAGGAAACCCCGCCGTTCGACCCCGAAGCGACCTGAGGCTGGCGACCTGAGACCAGGGCGTCCTGGACCAGGGCGTGCTGGACCGGGGTCCTAGACCGGGGTCAGCCCCAGGCGGCGGCCAGCCAGCCCACGCGACTGGTTCACCAGGCCGCCCGCGATCCCGGACAGCCGCTGGGCGGCGGCGCAGTCCGGGTCGCTGAGCACCAGCGGGACGCCCCGGTCACCGCCCTCGCGCAGCCGCATGTCGATGGGCACCTGGCCGAGCAGCGGCACCGCCGCCCCGGTGATCCGGGTCAGCGCGTCGGCCACCGCCTGGCCGCCTCCGGTGCCGAACACCGGCACTTCCTCGCCGCAATGCGGGCAGGCCAGCGCCGACATGTTCTCGATCACGCCGGTGATCCGCTGATGGGTCTGCACCGAGATGGCCCCGGCCCGCTCCGCCACCTCCGAGGAGGCCAGCTGCGGGGTGGTGACCACGATGAGCTCGGCCCCGGGCAGCAGCTGCGCCACCGAGATGGCCACGTCGCCGGTGCCCGGCGGCAGGTCCATCAGCAGCACGTCGAGGTCGCCCCAGTACACGTCGCCGAGGAACTGCTGCACCGCGCGGTGCAGCATCGGGCCGCGCCACACCACCGGCGCATTACCGCTGGTGAACATCCCGATGGAGATCACCTTCACGTCGTGCGAGACCGGCGGCATGATCATCTGCTCGACCTGGGTGGGCGCCCCGGTAACCCCCAGCATCCGGGGCACCGAGTGGCCGTAGATGTCCGCGTCGAGCACGCCGACCTTCTGCCCGGCCGCGGCCAGTGCGGCGGCCAGGTTCACCGTGACTGACGACTTGCCGACCCCGCCCTTGCCGCTGGCCACGGCGTACACCTTGGTCAGCGAGGTGGGCTTGGCGAACGGGATCTCCTTCTCCGGCTTGCCGCCGCGCAGCTTGGTCTGCAGTTCCTTGCGCTGCTGCTCGCTCATCACGTCGAGTTCGACCCGGACCCGGGACACCCCGGGGACCTGGCTGACCGCGGCGGTGACGTCCCGGGTGATCGTGTCGCGCAGCGGGCAGGCCGCCACCGTCAGGTAGATATCGACACGGACCACGCCGTCGTCGCCGATCTCGACGGCTTTCACCATGCCGAGTTCGGTGATCGGCCGGCGGATCTCGGGGTCGATGACCCCGGCCAGGGCCTGGCTGACCTGCTCAGGCGTGGGGGATGCAGAGACAGTGGGCGTAGCCATGCCCTCATGCTACGGCCGCACCAGCAGTCCCTTCGTCTCACCATGTCCCGCGACGCACGGGTCCCGCGTGGTGGTGACCTGCCTTACGGCAGGGCCTGACGACGCGGTCGCGGTCTGCCCGAAGATCGCCTCGGCTGGACGTACGCCAGTCCAGGTGTTCCTCCACCGCGACCCGACCGCCCGCGCACGCTTGGTCGCTGACCTGATCCGCTGGCGTGCCGGTCGGCCGGACGCCGCTGCTGGCGTGCAGCCCCTGACATCTGGAAGCCAGCGCGCTGGCCTCGACGAGCGCGGCCAGCTGGTACCGTCTGCTGATTGGATCTCGTGCTGATCGGCGCGCTGCCGCGAGGGCAAGACGTTCTCGCCGGCTGCTGGCCCTGTTCGCGGCCCTGGACCCGTACGTGAAGCTGCGGTTCGACGCAAGGGCTCCCGGACTGGCGGAAGTTCGCGCTGATCGCCGACTGGTGCGCGTTCGGGCTCACCCGCCCGCGACGGCCTGCCGTGGAGATCCTGCTGAACACGCTGCAGAGATCGCGCGACGTCGCAGGACCGCTACACCGGCTGTCGAGATGCCGACCAGCGCTGCCCCGAAGGCAAGCTCACCGGAGATCGCCCGCGACCGCGGACGATGCCGCGGCTGCTGGTGCTGACGAGTTCCAGGAGTACTTCGACGTGGAGCCGCAAAGATCGCCTCCTGCTGGTGTTCCTGGTCAAGGTCGCCCCGGCGCCGGGGTGATCTCTGACGCGACGCAGCGGCCCCGGCTCTGCGGCTGCGCAGTTCACGCGTTCAGCGACAACCATACCTCGTTCCTCGCCCTGCTGCAGTGCGTGCTCGCCGGGTGCTCTGGGGCTACTCCCTGGCCACCATCCGAGCGTCGCACGCAGCGTCGAACGGAGTCCGCGCCCGCCAGCGCGCAGCCTGGCCGTTCACCGGCCCGGCCGGCCGCCTCACCGGACCGGATCGCCGGGGCGCGGGTTCACCGGGGTGAGGCGGTAGACATTTCCGGTCTGCGCCCAGCGCCCGGCAGGGGACACAGCGCCCGGGCCGGCGGCCTCGTTCAGCCGGCCCGCCAGCAGCGCGCCGATGATCGATGACCACTCCGCCGAGCCTGGCTCTATCCGGCTCACCTGGGCAGTCCAGGTCACCAGGCACCCGCCGGTGTCCTTGCTCGGCACCGTGACCGTCACCGGCCCGCTGGCCGTGAGCCCGGGCACATCCTGCTCGCCCGGCCCGGTCAGCACGTAGGCCCCGTCCCGCCAGACATGCCACACCGGCCGGGGCCGCCGGCCGCCGGCCGTGATCCAGATGACCCCGGCCCGCTTGGTAGCCTCCGCGATGAGCGCGGGAGCTGGCTGCGCGTCGCTCACACCGGCCAGCGTGCCACGCAGACCAGGGAGGCGGCGAGCGAATGGCATCGTCCTACCGGCCCCGGCGGACCTGCCTGGCCGTGCCGGGCAGCAGCCCCCGGTTCCTGGCCAGGGCCCGCACCCTGCCCGCCGACGAGGTGTTCCTCGACCTGGAGGACGCGGTGGCCCCGGCGGCCAAGCCGGGCGCCCGGCAGGCGGTGGTGGCCGCGCTGAACGAGGGCGGCTGGGGGGAGCGGATCCGCGCGGTGCGGGTCAATGACGCGCTCTCCCCGTGGGCCTACCGCGACGTGATCGAGGTGGTGGAGGGCGCGGGAGCCGGCCTGGACGTCATCGTGCTGCCCAAGGTCAGCGCGCCGGCTCAGGTCAGCTGGCTGGACCTGCTGCTCGGCCAGCTGGAGCAGGCCAGCGGCCTGGAGCCGGGCCGGATCGGCATCGAGGCGCAGATCGAGGACGCCCGCGGGCTGGCTGAGGTCGATGCCATCGCCGCCGCGTCCAGCCGCCTGGCCGCGCTGGTGTTCGGCCCGGCCGATTTCATGGCCAGCCTCGGCATGCGGTCGCTGCAGGTCGGCGCGGAGCCGGCCGGGTACACCGGCGGCGACGCCTACCACTACGCCCGGATGCGGATCCTGGTCGCCGCGCGCAGCCGTGGGCTGGCCGCGATCGACGGCCCGTATCTGGCCATCCACGACACCGATGGCCTGCGCCGGGCCGCGGCCAGCGTCGCCGCCCTCGGCTACGACGGGAAATGGGTGCTGCATCCCGGCCAGGTGGACATCGTCAACCAGGTCTTCACCCCGGACCAGGGCAGCTATGACCGGGCCGAGCAGATCCTGGACGCTTACACCGAGGCCACGACGGTCCGCCACCGCGGCGCGGTGATGCTCGGCGACGAAATGATCGACGAGGCCTCGCGCAAGCTGGCCCTGGTCACCGCGGCCCAGGGCCGCGCGGCCGGCCTGACCCGCAGCCCAGCCGGCCCGGGCTCAGCCGAGCACCCCCCACCCGGCGAGCGTCTCAGCCAGCCCGGTGGTCAGGACTAGCCCGTCCAGGCCCGCCGGGCTGACCCAGCGCACATCGGCCGCGTCGTCCCCCGCGGCCAGCCTGCCCCCGGTGACGGTGGCGGCATAGTCCCTAATGTCCAGCACCGCGTCCCCCGCACCAGGCCGCTTTACGCTCCCCACCAGGTGCTGACAAGTCACCGCCAGCCCGGTTTCTTCGCGGACCTCACGGATGAGGGCCTGCTCGTCGGTCTCTCCCGGCTCGATGCGGCCGCCCGGCAGCGACCAGCGGCCCGCCTCCGGATCGTGCCCACGCTGGATCAGCAGCAGCCGCCCAGCGTCATCCTTGATGATCGCCCCCACGCACGCAATCGGCTGACCTGGCACGAGGCTAGTATCCCGGTCCAGCCCGGCCGGCGCACCAAGCCACCTGCTGTTTGCCCTGGCTGAGTGCTTGATGTGGCCGCGGGCGGGGAATCAACGTCGGTATCCATGCTGAAGGCCCCGATCTGCCCGCGGTGCCAGGGTGAACTCAGCGAGCCGAGTGCCTGGCACAGTGCGTGGCAGTGCGCGCTGCACGGCGCCGTCCAGCCGCTCCGCCCGGCCCGGGCCCCCTCCCCGGAGGGCTTGCGGGCACTGCTCAAGGCGGCCGCCGTGCCTACCTGGCTGCCCTGGCCGCTCCCGGCGGGCTGGCTGGTGACCGGGTTCACCGGTGCCGGCGATGACCGCAGCGGCACGCGGGGCTGCGTAGTCGCGCTGTCCGGGCCGAACCCAGCCGGCGGCCTGGCCGAGATGCTGGTCATCTCGGAGGAGCCCGGCCTCGGCCTGGGCGCCGGGTTCGCCGGGCTGTCCGGTCCCGATCCGGGTGAGGGCTTTGCCACCGGGTCGCCGGTCGCGTGCATCCAGTTCGGCCTGCACGAGTTCCCGCTGTGGCACGTGGAGTCGGCCGGGGCCGCCGCGTTCGCCGGCGAGGTGCTGGGCAGCTGGCTGTGGATCATCCTGTGGCCGGACACCGCCGGCTTCCTGCTGCTGGAGCCGCTGTCCCTGCGCGATCTGCGCGACCCCGGCCTGGACCTGGACGTCCCGTTCGGCGCGAAGTCCCCACGGCTGCCCGGCTGACCGCGGCGCGCCGTAGCATGAGCCGTCGTGCGCATCGATCTGCACTCGCACTCCTCGGCCTCGGACGGCACCGACCCGCCGGCCGAGGTGATGCGCCGCGCCCGCGCCGCGGGCCTGGACGTGATCGCGCTCACCGACCACGACACCCTGGCTGGCCAGGACGAGGCGCGGGCCGCGCTGCCGCCCGGCCTGACCCTGGTCACCGGCATGGAGCTGTCGTCCCGGCTGGACGGGCACAGCGTCCACCTGCTCAGCTACCTGCCGCACGGGATGAGCGCGGAACTCGCGGCCGAGACGCAGGCCATCCGGGATGACCGGCGGCGCCGCGGCCAGGACATGGTGGCCCGGCTGCGCGACCTCGGCGTGGACGTCAGCTGGGAGCAGGTCGCGGCGCTCGCTGGCGGCGGCAGCGTCGGCCGCCCGCACATCGCCCGCGCGATGGTGGCGGCCGGGGCGATCGGCACGCCCGCCGAGGCGTTCACCGACGAGTGGATCGGCGCTGGCGGCCGCGCCTACGTCAGCCGGTACGCGCTGCCCCCGGCCCGCGCGGTCGCCCTGGTCCGGGGGAGCGGGGGAGCGGTGGTGCTGGCCCACCCGGGTGCGGTGTCCCGTGGCTGGCGGATCCCGGACGATGCCATCGCGGACCTGGCCGGGGCCGGCCTGGCCGGCCTGGAAGTGGACCATCCCGACCATGATGAGGCGGAGCGGGCCCGGCTGCGCGCGCTCGCGGCCGGGCTGCGCCTGCTGACCACTGGCGGCAGCGACGACCACGGCGGGCTGACCGGGCACCGGCTCGGCGCCGAGACCACCACCCCGGAAGCGTTCGGCCAGCTGATGGCCGGCTGCGAGCTATCCGGGTGATGCCCACTGACCGGCGTGGGCCGCGTTCTGGGCCGGGCCGTACCCTGGCGGTCAGGACGGGCAGCGAGCAGGCCGGAGCCGGGGCAGGGGGCGGGATCGGATGCCGTACCTAAGTCGCCCCAGCCGGGAGCAGGTCGCCACCGCGATCTTCGACTCGACCATGCTGGCCGTCGCGTGCCTGGCCACCTACTCATTCGTCACCGTTGTCCGCCGCGACGTGTACTCGGTGTCCCGGGCCGACGACTTCATCGGCGGCTTGTGGGCGGTGATAGCCACGATCTTCGTCCTGCGCACCAGCTATCAGCAGAGCGTGACCGCGGCCGTGTCCCGGCTCACGGCCACCACGGTGAGCTTCTCGCTGTGCCTGGTGTACCTGATTTTCCTGCCCGCCAACGCGTGGTCCATCGCCGCGCTGATCGGCCTGAGCACCCTGGCGGTGATCTTGCTGGGCCGGCCTGGTGACGCCATCACCGCGGCCATCAGCACCGCGGTGGTCATGGTCGTGGCCGCGGTCAGCCCGCAGCACGCCTGGCAGCAGCCCATCCTGCGGATGGTCGACACGATCATCGGGGCGGCCATCGGTGTCGCGTTCGCCTGGGCCGACATCCGCCTGATCCGCCCGCGGCTACGGCCCGGCGCGCCGGGCGGATAGCGCCGCCGAGCGGCGGCCCGGCCCCCGAACCCGCGGACCCGCGCCTATTCCAGCGTGACGTCGAACTCGTTGCCCTCCGGATCAGCCATCGTCACCCAGCCCGCCCGCTCGGCCAGCACGCGCGCGCCCAGGCCGGTCAGCCGCGCTGCCCCGGCGCGGACATCAGGGCACGCCAGATCCAGGTGTACCCGGTTCTTCACCACCTTGGACTCGGGCACAAGCTGAAACCACAGCCGCGGGGCTCCCGCCAACGACGGCTCGACCAGGACCGTCGGGTCGTCCTCTGGGTCATCGATCCCGGCCGCACGCAACCGGTCGAGCTCAGCCTGGTCATAGGGAGCCACTCGATAGCCGTCCAGTGCCGCCGCCCAGAACCGCGCCAGGGATGCCGGATGACGGCAGTCGAAGACCACATCGCGGATCCGGATCACGGCCAGCCTCCAGCCAGCTCCGCGGGCACCAGCGCCCGCAGCCCACCAATCCCAGACACCACCACCCAGGCCCAGACCGTGGCCAGAGCGTGACCAAGATTCTAGGGGTGCCAGCCGGGCGCGAGTGTCGCGGCCAGACCGTTCGTACCGCGGACCCATAATGGAACACAGGCGGCCGGGTTCACGCTCACGCTGGCCGCCGAGCCGGTCCGGGCATTGGTGGCACAAGGCTGAGGAGGAAACGCGCATGGAGGCGCGGGTAGAGCGGGTGGCGTCACCGGGTGACGCGGACTCGCCGGAGGGTAACGCCTGGATCGTGGGCGACGCGGACGAGGTCATCGTCATCGACCCGGGCCGGGACGCTGCGGCGGTGCTGGGCGCCACGGCGGGCCGGGAGATCCTCGCCATCATCTGCACCCACGGGCACGCGGCGCACGTGGCCGCGGCGGTCGCAGTGGCGGAGCGGGACGAGTCCCCGGTGGCCCTGCACCGCCGGGACCGCCTGCTGTGGCGGGAGTCGCACGCCGGCACCGAGCCAGAGATCGAGATGGAGGACGGCGGGATCTTCGAGGTCGCCGACGTCACGCTGGAAGTCATCCACACGCCCGGGCACAGCCCGGGCTCGGTGTGCGTGTACAGCGAGGAGCTGGAGACGGTGTTCTCCGGTGACTGCCTGCTGGCCGGTGGGCCGGCGCCGTACGAAGGGGAGTATCCCGACTTCCCGGCCCAGCTCAGCGCCATCGGCGAGCACCTGCTGACGCTGCCCGCGGTGACCAGGGTGCGGCCCGGGCACGGCGAGGAGACCACCATCGAGGCGGCCCAGAAGCGGTTCGACGGGTGGGTGTCCGCCGGGCCGCAGCCGGTCCGCGCGGACTACCCGGACTGAGCGGTCATGCTGCACGGCGAGCAGCTCGGGCTGGACGGCATGCCGCGCCGCCTGTACTCGTGCACGCCCACCCGGCTGACCACCTGGCTGTCCTGCCCGCGGCTGTACCGGATGACCTACCTGGACCGTCCCGCGCCGCGGAAAGGCCCGCCCTGGGCGCACAACAGCCTGGGTGCCAGCGTGCACAACGCGCTGGCCGGCTGGTGGCGGCGGCCGGTGGCGGAGCGGACGGTGGCCGCGGCCGGCACCTTACTGGACCAGGGCTGGATCAACGAGGGGTTCGCCAGCGACGCCCAGTCGGCAGCCACCCGCAGCCGGGCCAGGGAGATGGTCGAGGACTACGTGGCCCAGCTCGACCCGGCGGACGAGCCGGCCGGGGTGGAGCGCACGGTAGGCGCGCGCACCGAGCGCATCGCGGTGTCCGGGCGGATCGACCGGCTGGACGAGCGGCCGGCCGACGGCGGCACCGAACTCGTCGTCGTCGACTACAAGACCGGCCGCCGCCCGCTGAGCACCGATGACGCCCGGACCTCGCTGCCGCTGGCGCTGTACGCGGTAGCCGCGGCCCGGGTGCTGCGCCGGCCGTGCCACCGGGTGGAGCTGCATCACCTGCCTGCCCGGGCGGTGCACGCCTGGGCGCACACCGACGCCACGCTGGCCCGGCACCTGGGCCGGGCCGAGGACATCGCGGCCGAGTGTGCGGCCGCCGACGAGCGTCACCGCGCTGGGCTGGCCCCGGCCGAGGTGGATGAGGTCTTCCCGCCCAGCCCGGGACCGGGCTGCGGGTGGTGCGACTTCCGCGCGCTGTGCCCGGAAGGCAGCGCGGCCACCCCGGCCCGCCGTCCCTGGGACGGCCTGGACGGGGCCGGGCTGGACGCGGATGAGCCGGCCAGTGGCCCGGTGCGTCCCGGTCAGGGGTGACTGGAGGCCAGTTCCGGCTTGGGCCGCAGCGCGTAGCCGCGGCGCGGCGTGACGACTGCGCCGGGAGGCCGAAACGTACCCCTTGCGGTAGGGGCGGAAGCCTCACCTCGGCCGCGCTGCCGTCACCTTGCGCGAGGGGGACAACGGTCAGTACAGCGCCTCGATAGGTGCGACCGTCACCAGATCCTGCACGGCGTGGGCGAGTTGCCGGTCGAGCGTGATCAGCGCGTCAGCGTGCAGCTGGGTCAGGGCGACGTACTCGGCGTCAAAGGTGTCCGGCCACCCGAGCAGGACGGCGGCCTTCCATGCGACATTCTGCAGGACGCGGTCTCCGAGCAGCCGCATCCGCAGCCCCCGCACATAGTTGAGCTGCCGCTCGGCATCCTTCCTGGTCATCTCTTCGCGGCGTACTGCCTGATACAGCAGCGACAGCACCTGCGAGCGGAGCAGCGCCGGGGCCAGGAGCCGATGGTCGCCGCGGATCACAGCTTCCTCGCGGGCCAGGCGAATAGCGACGTCCGGGCCGATCACGTACCTGGTCATGGAAGATTCAGTTCCCTCCTGCTGCTGCGCGCAGCCTGTACCACCGGGGCGCGGTCTTGTTCATCGGCCAGCCCAGGCCCGCCGTGTCGGCCGGCTCGGCCGCGAGCATCTGCCAGCCCCCGAAAGCGGTTTCGACCTCCTGCTGTGATGCGCCCCCTACCAGCGGGCGCCACCGGCTCGGGCCGAAGCTCAGCAGCAGCAATGTGGCGCCGGGGCTGGCCAGCCCAGAAACACCTGCCCCCTGAGACAGGCGCTGTCCGGCGTCCAGGCCCTGGAAGCAGCCGATGTCGAGGAAGAAGTCGAACGTCCCCACGTGAGCCGACGGCAGCCGCGTCACGTCACCGACCACGTAGCTGAGCCCGGCCACACCCCGGCTGCTGGCTTCGGCCGCCTCGATCGCGGCTGGCACGTAGTCGATGCCCACGGCCTCCCACCCCCTCCGCGCGAGCTCAAGGGTGTACTGGCCGCGTCCGCAGCCCAGGTCGAGCGCCCGGCCGAGGGGGCGGGAGCGCTCGGTCTCCTCGCGGTCCAGCAGCGCGCTGATGCTTGCCGCCGCTGCCGCTGCGTAGCGCTCCCAGGGTGTGATCCCAAACCGGTACATGCGGGCGTAGTTCGTCATGGACTGACCTCCTGACGCCAGGAAACATGAGAGGCGTACGACGGTGCCGGGCTACTCGGCCAAGGGCCCACTCGCCTGTCGCAGGGCCAGCCTCGCTATGGCAGGCGCGGCGGGAGGCGGCGGGGATAGCTACAGGCTGGTCCACCAGGCGTCGATGATCACGTCGTGGGCGATGGCGGTGTCGATGGTGTGATGCAGGCCGAGGCTGACGATACGGTCATCGTCGGGGTGGAACGGCCGGGTGGGGTCTTCGCCCAGCACGGGGCCGAAGGCATCGATGAGCGGCTTCCAGAGGCTGGCCCAGTTGCGGCCCGGCCCCGTCCTCAGCGCGATGTTCAGCCCGACCGGGCCAGGATCGATCGTGGCCGCCTGCACCGCGAGCCGATCGTGGAGTGTCTGTTTCCATTCCTTGCGCTCATAGGATCCAGCCATCCGGGTCGAGAACAGTGGGGTGGCCTCAGCGGTGTCTGGCTGGGCGGGTGCCACCGCTAGCGATGAGGGCCCGTGGATCTTGCGGCCGAAGATGGCTGCCACCCGCTCCGGGCCCAGCCGCTGAGCGACCGGGAACAGGTAGTTGTCCAGGTCATGCCCGCCATCAATCAGCGAGACGCCATCGCTGAACCCTACGATCAGCTCGGCAGCAACCCGGCCGTTCACAGTGGCCAGCACCGGCCCGGCCAGGACGTCCACGTGCGCCAGGAACCGGGCCAGCTTCACCTGGCTGGGATGCCCTGCCCGGTCCCAGCTGGCCAGCTGTGGCTTGACACTCTGCCGCATAACGCCAACCGGACAGCGGTACACCATTGCCATGTGAGTCATCGTCGTGCGCGTCCGCATCTGGCCGCAACCGGCCGATACCCAGCAAGTTACGCGCCCGCAGCGGCAATTGAGGACGGCCCAGCCCAACCGCTCACAGCGGCAGGTAAGTGTGGTCAACGCTCATTGACGGATTCAGGGACACTACAGCCTGCTGGTGGCAGTGGCTGGCCCGCTACGCTTCGCTGGTGAGCCCCGCCAGCATCCCCGGCCCGCCGCAGGCATGGACCCGCAGGCTGCTGCGCTGTGGTGTGGCCGCAGGCCCGGTATTTGTCGCGGCGTTCCTGCTTGAGGGTGCTGTCCGGGATGGTTACCGGCCGTTGCGCCACCCAGTCAGTTCTCTCGCGCTCGGGCCGCGCGGCTGGGTCCAGGCTGGGAACTTCGCGGTGGCCGGGGCGCTGGTCGTGGCCGGGGCCGCAGGCCTGGCTCGCGCTGGTGATCGGGCGGCCAGCCGCCGGGCTGCACCGGCGCTGATCGGCGCCGCAGGCGCGGGGCTTATCGGCTCGGCCGTCTTCACCACTGACCCGGTCAGTGGCTACCCGCCCGGAACACCCGATGTGCTCACCCAGCCCAGCCGCAGCCGGCACCGCACATAATCTGGCGGCTGTCCCGGTGTTCATCGGCCTGCCCGCGGCCGCACTCGCCTGTGCCTGGCGGTCCTGGCGGGCCGGCCAGCACCGCTTCGGTCTTTACAGCGCTGGCACCGCCGTGACCATGCTGGCGGCCATGGCCCTGGCCGGTGCGGGCTTCGGCCAGTCGCCCCGGCTCGTCAGCCTCGGCGGACTGTTCCAGCGCGCCAGCATCATCACCGGCTTCGCCTGGCTCACCGCCCTGTCCGCACGAGCGCTCCGGCGAACGCCCACCACCTCAGCACCACCCCGCCAGCCATAAAAGGCCGAGCATTCCCCAGGCCATCCGGCATGCGCCAGATCCGTGTGTTCGCTGCACGAGCCGGGCCGCTGTGCGGCCGCGCAGAACATGGCATTCTGCCCGGCGAAGTCCAGTGCCGCAGGCATTAGCTGCCTGGCTGGCCGTCATCCCGGTCGCGGCCAGGCGGCAGTGGCTCGAAGGCCAGGGCACAGGAGTTGATGCAATAGCGCCTGCGGGTGGGAGCGGGCCCATCGCGGAAGACATGGCCCAGATGACCGCCGCAGCGGCGGCAGACCACCTCGGTGCTGCGCAGGAACCAGCCCTTGTCTGGCCGCAGTTCGACCGCGTCTGCGACGGCTGGCTGGGTGAAGCTCGGCCATCCCGTGCGGGATTCGAACTTGGCGTCCGAGCGGAACAGCTCATTCCCGCAGCCGGCGCAGCAGTAGGAGCCGTCGTCCTTGGTGTGGACGTGCTTGCCGGTGAAGGCGGGCTCGGTGTGGCCGCGGCGCAGAACGTCATACTGCTTGCGGGTCAGTTCCTGCCGCCACTGCTCATCCGGCTTGTAGATCTCGGGTGGCGTGGTGGCCTGTATGGCCTTGGTGCGGCGCATCAGTGTTCTCCAGGGCGTGGCGTTTAAGGTGCTGAACCCTCCCCGGCCGGGCCGGCTGCCAGATCATCCCGGCCCGTTACACCGGCTGGGCGCAGAGCCAGACACGCACCTGGTCGGTCAGCGGACCAAGCCGCCGGGCCCCAGCCAGCAGTGGGGATCACCTGGTCAAACAAGTCACACCACCCAGTCATTCCGGCAGCAGAACGCGACAGCAGCACCCGAAGATCCCGCCTGCCGTCGCGGTCGCCAGCAGCCGAGGCGAGCAGATCCCCACCACGCCTGCTCCGACCGACCAGACACCAGCAAAAGCGCCGTAGCAGCGGCTATGACAGCGCGCTCGGTGAACGTCGTAGCAGCGTCGGGTAAACCTTCGCAGGTCTACCCGGCCGACGGGCTCCAGCGGCCTGTGTGAACGGTTTCGGCGGCCGGCTTGCGGCGGCTGCTCAGGTCGCGTGGTGGCTCATTGCTGTAGCCAATGGAGATCGCTCCGATCGGGGTGAACTGCGCCGGCACCCCGAAGGCCTCGCGGAAGGCATTGATCTGGTCCACGGGGATCCCGAAGAAACATGCCCCCAGGCCGGCGTCTACAGCGGTCAGCAGCATCAGCAACGACGCGAATCCGGTGTCGATATCCCAGTACGGGGCGGGCCACCACGCATCCGACCGGTCCGCGAACCCTTTGTCGGGCAGGGCATAGCGGTCCAGGTACGCGTCTTTGTTCGAGTGCGGGATGATCAGCAGTGGTGCGTCTACGCTGGCCGCGAACCAGGCCTCCGGGTGCTCCGCAGGACTGACCGCAGCACGGAACCGGGCGACGTCGGCCGGGTTATCCAGCACCAGGAAACCCCAGCCTTGAGAGAAGCCCGCCGACGGCGCCCGCAGGCCGTTGCGCACGATACGGTCAACCAGGTCCGGCGGAACGGGCCGGCTGGAGTCATAGCTGCGCACCATCCGCCGATGGCGGACAACATCCTGGAACTCCATGACAGCAAGCTACAGGCAGGCCCAGGCAGCCATGTGAGGCAGCGCTACCAGCGGCCAAATGCGGATGCCCGGCGATGGAAGCCTGCTGCGTAACCGCGCTATCTGCTGCCGCCCTTCCTGGCGTTCTACCCCTCGATGAGCTTGATCCAGGTGCCGTTGTCGACGGTCCCGGTAACGGGCACCCCGAACGCACGCTGCTGGGCCTTGACCGCGGCCTCCGTATTGGCGCCGAAGATGCCATCGATCGTGACCGGGTTGCCCAGCGCGGTGAGCAGGCCCTGCAGCCGGTGCACCATCCGGCTCTGCGGCTTGTCCTGGTCGCCGGCCTTCAGCTGGGGAAGAGTGATATTCACGTGACCTCCTGCGATAGCAGGGGTGGAGCCCCCCGACAATACGACTATTCCGGATCCTAACCACAGACCAGCGCGACCCGCCACCACGGGCACCGGCGCAAGGGCATGACCAGGGCCCGGCCCGCGAACCGCGATTCATACCTGGAAAGGGAACCGCCAGCGAGCACATCGCGGCATGTGCGGGCGACGATTCACCCCTGGGCTGGGATGGCCAGAAACGATGCGAAATGGGTGACCAGGGATGCAGCTTGCTTTAAAGTAGCTCGCCGGCCGACGGCATTACCTGATGCCTTAGCGTCCGTACGGCGCCCACTAGTCCTGATCGTCTTCGGGTTATGCCGAATGGCTTGGGTTCTTCTCTCTCGATGACCACCGGCCAACCGTACGAACGGCGTGACGCAAAGGGCAGACCCTACGAACGGCGTGACGCAAAGGGCAGACCGCCGCTCCAGCCCATTTTCCCGGTCAGCGATCTAGGCGGACCGGACCTGGGCGCACTCCACCGAGTTCCAGAAGGAGGTCAGGATGCTCGCGGTGGTCTCCGGCGCTTCGACCGCAGGGGAGTGCGCGGCGGCCGGGATGCAGACCCGCTGGGCGCCGAGCCGGGCGGCCATGTCTTCCTGGGCGGCCGGCTCCCACGCGTCGTCGTTCTCGCCGTAGACGACCAGCAGCGGGACGCCGCCCGTCTCGGCCAGCGCCTCGGTCCGGTCCGGGCAGCCGAGCAGGGTCTCGCCCATCGAGCGCAGCCCGACCGGGCTGCTGCGCAGCAGCCGGGTGCGCAGGAAGTCGATGATTGGCGCCGGCACCCCGCCCGCCACCGCCTCGGGTTCCAGCCGGGTCTTCCAGATCCGCTCCACTTCGGCGGGCAGGCCTTCGGGGCCGGTGCCGTCCAGCTCGGTGAGCAGATCTTGCAGGATCGCGGCGCGCGGGCCGGACAGCGCCCCGGGCCCGGAACTCATCATCGTGAGCGAGCTGACCCTGGCCGCCCGGGCCAGCAGGATCTCCCGGGCCACCAGGCCGCCGAGCGAGTGCCCGAGCAGGTGAATTCCGCGGCCGCGGGGAGCGGACGGCTCTGGGCTGGCGTGGCCGGAGCCGAGCCAGTCCGCGATCAGGGCCACGTCCGCGGCCAGCGCGGCCAGCTGGTACGCGTCAGCGTCGTCACCGCCGGGGGTCTCGAACTGGCCGCGCATGTCGATCGCGATTACCTGCAGGCCGGCCGCGGCCAGCGCCTGCAGGATGAGCAGGAAGTCCTCTTTGCTCCCGGTATAGCCGGGTACCAGCAGCGCGGGCTGCCGTTCACACACCCCGGTGACGGGTACGGCTTCGTAGGCCGCGAACTTGCCCCGGCTGGTCTCGATGGTCCGCTGCCGTACCCCAGGGGGCAGTTGCAGCGCTTTCGGTGTGCTCACAGGCGGTCAGCCTACCCACCGTTGCTGGGGCTAGGCGTTATCCGTCCTTAACGAATGCTGGGCACCAGCATCACGGCTGCTGGGCGGGCCTCAGCTGGCCGCGGCGTCCCGCCGGCCGCGGCCGCTGCGCCGCCGGCGCCTGCGCCGGGGCTGGCTGTGCTCGGCCGTGCCGTCCCCCGGCCCGCTGCCCGGGCCCGCGGTGGCCGCGGCAGCGGGCTTGGCCGGATCGGCGTCCCGCACCGTGACCCCGCCCCGGGTCCGCTTGCGGATCCGGGGTTTGCGCGCGGCCTGCTCATCGCGCGGCCCGGACCGGCGGGGCGCGGGTGACCGGGACCGGCCGGTCTCGCCGATGTCTTCCAGTTCCTCGGCCTCCAGGCCGAGCCGTTCCCGGCTGGCCCGGGGCAGCTGGCCGGTCACCCCGGCCGGGATGTCCAGGTCGGCGTACAGGTGCTCGGAAGTCGAGTAGGTCTCCGGCGGCTCGGGCTGGCCCATGCTGAGCGCCTCGTTGATGAGCTTCCAGCGGGGCATGTCACGCCAGTCCACGAACGTCACCGCGATGCCGTCCCGCCCGGCCCGGCCGGTCCGGCCGGTGCGGTGCAGGTACGCCTTCTCGTCTTCGGGGCACTCGTAGTTGATCACATGCGTGACGTCGTCCACGTCCAGCCCGCGGGCGGCCACGTCGGTGGCGACCAGCACGTCGATCTTGCCGTTCCGGAAAGCCCGCATCGCCCGCTCGCGCTGGCCCTGGCCCAGGTCCCCGTGCACCGCCGCGGCGGCGAAGCCACGGCTGGTCAGGGCCTCGGCCACCTGGTCGGCCGACCGCTTGGTCCGGCAGAACACCATGGTCAGGCCGCGGCCGCTGGCCTGCAGGATGCGGGCCAGCATCTCGATCTTGTCCATCTGGTGCGCGCGGTACACGTGCTGCACGGTCAGCGGGACCAGGTCCGGCTCGTCGTGCTGCTCGCCGCGCACATGCAGCGGGTGGCTCAGGTGCCGCCGGGCCAGCGTGACGACCTCGCCGGGCATGGTGGCCGAGAACAGCATGGTCTGCCGGCCTGCCGGGGTGAATTCCAGGATCCGCTCTACGTCCGGCAGGAAGCCGAGGTCGAGCATCTTGTCCGCCTCGTCCAGGACGAGGGAGCGTACCCCGGACAGGTCCAGGTGGCGCTGCCCGACCAGGTCGAGCAGGCGGCCGGGGGTGCCGACCACGATGTCCACGCCTTTGCGCAGGGAGTCGATCTGCGGCTCGTAGGCGCGGCCGCCATAGACGGTCAGCACGCGCGTGCCGTACGCCACGCCCGCTACCCGCAGATCCTCAGCCACCTGGATGGCGAGTTCCCGGGTGGGCACCACGACCAGGGCCGCTGGGGCGGACGGGCGGCGGTCCGGGTCGCTGCCCAGCTTCTGCAGCAGCGGGATGCCGAAGGCCAGCGTCTTGCCGGTTCCGGTCCGGGCCTGGCCGATGATGTCGTGCCCGCCGAGCGCGATGGGCAGGGCCAGCGCCTGGATGGGGAATGGCGAGGTGATGCCCACGCCCTCCAGGGCGACGCAGATCTGCTCGTCCACGCCGAGGTCACGGAAAGTCTTTGCGGTGTCCGCGTCCGGAGAACCAGCTTCCGGGCGATCTTCCGCCGGGGGTTCTGCTACGGACGAGGTCAGTGTGTGCGTTGTCAGTTCAATCAGCTTCCATCAGTGGCCCGCTGCCCGGAGCGCACGCTGCGCGCGCGTCGTGATGGCCACGGACCTGGCTATCGGCTCTACCGACAGGCAGAGCCCGTCAGCACAGTAAGTCTTGCGGTCAGCCTGTCCGAGGCTGCCGCAGCGCCTGCGGCTGGGAACTAGCGGCTGGGCGTCAACAAGTCTCACTGCCAGGAAGAACACGGCAAGGGGGCCGCCGCATTCCCGCCAAGTGCTGCTCGCAGTGTACCAATGTGTCCTGCGTGGCGCGTGCACCGACGCGCCCCGGCCCGGTTGTACGCTTCGCGGGTGACCCAAGCACAGCCACGCGACGGCACGCCGGGCGATGCGGGCCCGGACGGCGTCCTGGATCTGCTCGGGCTGCTCGCCTACGGCGAGCTCGTCGCGTTCTTCCAGCTGTCCGAGGACGCCGCGCTGGCTCCCTCGCTCGCGGACAAGGCCGCGCTGGGCGGCATGGCCGTGGCCGAGTTCGGCCATTTCCAGCTGCTCTGGGAGCATCTGTCGGCGCTGGGCGCCCAGCCGGAGGCGGCGATGCTGCCGTTCGCGCCGGCGCTGGATGCCTTCCACGCCCGGACCGCCCCATCCGACTGGCTGGAAGGGCTGGTCAAGGCGTACGTGGGCGATGGGATCGCGGCTGACTTCTACCGCGCGGTGGCGCAGCTGGTGGATCCGCAGACCCGGGAACTGGTCCTCCGGGTGCTGGGCGACACCGGCCATGCCAAGTTCGTGATCGCCCGGGTCCGCGCGGCCATCGACGCCGACCCGCAGATCCGGGGCAGGCTCGCGCTGTGGGCCAGGCGGCTGGTGGGCGAGGCGCTGGCTCAGGCCTACCGGGTGGTGGCCGACCGGCCATCGCTGGCCAGCCTGCTGTCCGCCGGCAGTGGCGAGGCCGGCGGGGGCGCCGCCGGGCTGGGCGACGTCGGCCGGATGTTCGCCCGGATCACCGACGCGCACGCGGCCCGGATGACAGCACTCGGCCTGGCCGGCTAGGGCCAGCTACAGGCTGCCGAAGCCGACCCGGCGCGATTCCACCCCGGTGAACTCGACGTACGCGATCTTGTCCGCCGGGACCAGGAACTTGCCGCCGTTGGTCGTCGGGCAGCACGAACAGCTGGTGGTCATCACCGGCCAGCGCCTCGCTCAGCAGGCGCTGGACCTCGTCGGCGGAGAGCTGGGTCTCCAAGATCAGTTCCCGCGGGATGGACTGGATCCCGATCTTGACTTCCACGGCACTCCTCTCGACGGCCCGCCGGACGGCGGCGTGCTCCGAGGCTAGCCGCCGGTCACCGCTGCGGTCGGCGGTAGCGGGGCCACCGCACTACGCCGCCAGCGAAACCGGTGGCGTGGCGGTCTGCCGCGGTCAGCTGGTCCGCGGCCAGCCGCTGATGCCCCGCCAGGCCAGCCGGGCCATGAGTTCCTCGGCGGCATCTTGCGGGATGGCCTGGTCGGTGCCCAGCCAGTAGGTGGCACTGATCCGGGCCATGCCGACCAGGCCGATGCTGAGCAGGTGCGCCTCGGCGTCACTCATCCCGGTGTCTTCCCGGATGACCTGGCTGATCATGTGTGCGTGGTCGCGCATGGACGCGTCCAGCCGGTCCCGGACCGCGGGCTCGTTGCGCAGGTCCGACTCGAAGACCAGGCGGAATGCCTGGCCGCTGTCCGTGACGAAGTCGAAGAACGCCTGGAACGTGGCCCTGACCCGCTGCTTGTTGTCCGTGGTCGAGGCGAGTGCGCGGCGGATGGTGGCGGTGAGCGCTTCCGCGCTCTCGTCCAGCAGGGCCAGGTACAGCTCGAGTTTGCCCGGGAAGTGCTGGTACAGCACGGGCTTGCTAACCCCGGCCCGCTCGGCGATCTCGTCCATCGCGGCGGCGTGATAGCCCTGCGCGACGAACACCTCCTGCGCAGCTCCCAGCAGCTGCCGGCGGCGGGCGGGCCTCGGCAGCCGCGTACCAGCCGTACGGGCCTGCGGTGTTGCTGTCACGAGACTCTCCGATGCGTCTGTCCGGCCGCATCTCCGACCGATGCACGCCATCCTACGACCGCGCGGACCCCCGATTGGGGTAACGGACGGTGACCCCGGGTCCCGCGGGCGCCCGCGGGGCGGCGGTCAGCGGTAGTCGTCGTCGTCCTCGTCGGCCACTGCCATGTGCTGTTCGGCTGCGTCGGCCTCGTCGGCCTCGTCCGGCAGCTCGAAATCGGTGGGCAGCTCGGGCACGTCCGGCTCCCCGGGCACTGGCTCGTGCTGCTCGATCGCGTCGGCGGTCGGGGCCTCGATGTCCTCGCTGGAATCCCAGCTGACGTCACCCATCCGGGCACCTCTCTAGCCGTTCTCGCCGTGCCTGACGGCGGTCGCCGTCAGCTGCCGTCCGCCGGGCCAGGTGCCCCGGCCGTTTCCGGTACCGGCCCCGGGCCGGCCGTGACGGCCGGCCCGCCCACCGGGCCCGTGGCGGCCGCGGGATGACCGTCGCCCGCCGGGCCGGTCCCCGTCTGGCCGCCCGGGGCCTCCCGGCCGCCCGGGACCTGGCCCGCTGTGGCCTGGCCGGCCGCGGCCCGCTGAGCCAGCCCGCGCAGTGGCGAGCCGACCGCCTCACCGTACGTCGGGAACGCGTGCACGACGTCCGCCAGGACGGCCAGCGGGATCCTGGCCCGGATGGCGAGTGTCACCTCGCTCATCCATTCCTCCGCGTACGGGCCGACTGCGGCGGCGCCGACCAGGATGTCGTCGCGGCCAGCGTCGGCGTACAGCTCGACCCGGCCCCGGTCGTCGTCCTCCACCGTGGCCCGGGCCGTCTCGGCCAGATCACAGCTCGTGGTCACCAGGTCGAGCCCGGCCGCCGCGGCCGCCGCCGGGGACATGCCCACCGTGTACACCGACGGCGTGGTGTACACGGTCCGCGGCACCGCGCGGTAGTCCGCGCACCGGTTGCCGCCCAGGATGTTCACGGCCACGATCCGGGCCTGGTAGCGGGCGGTGTGCGTGTACGGGGCCACCGCGGTCACGTCACCCGCGGCCCACACCCGCCCCGCGTTCTTCCGGCCGTCGGCCGGGCCCGGGGCCGGGGTGCCGGTGGGCACCACCCGGCAGGTCTCATCCAGCGGCAGCGCGGCCGTCGCGTCGATGCCCAGTGCCTCCAGCCCGAGCCCGCTGACCCGGGGACGGCGCCCGGTGGCCAGCAGCACCCGGTTGGCCTCGATCCGGGTGCCGTCGGCCAGCGTGAGCGCCAGCCCTTCGTCCAGCCCCTCGCCCTTCACCACCGGCGACCCAAGGCGCAGGTCCACCCCGGTACGGCGGAGCGCGTCGCCCAGGATCTCCCCGGTGAACTGGGCCTCGTCCGGCAGCACGTGCGGCTCGGCTTCGACCAGGGTGACCTGTGAGCCGAACGCCGCGTAGATCTGCGCCAGCTCGCAGCCCACCGGCCCGGCGCCCAGCACCACCAGCCGCCGCGGCAGGTCCGGGCAGGTGAGCGCCTCCGCGCTGGTCCAGGCGGGCACGTCGGGGAGCCCTTCGACCGGCGGCGCCACCGGCTCGCTGCCGGTGGCCAGCACCAGATCCTGGTAGTGCAGGGCCACCAGGGCGGGCGCTTTGGCCGCCCGGCGGCCCGGTACCGGGTGCGGCTGCACCTCGACCGTGCCCGGCCGGGTGACCCGGCCGGTGCCGCGCAGCAGGGTCACCCCGGCCTCGGCCAGCCGCGCGGTCGCCGCCGTGTCGTCCAGGTGCTGGGCGACCTCGTCCCGGCGGGCCACCGCGTGCTCCCAGGTCTCGCCGCGGCGGGCCGACTGGAGCAGTGATTTGGAGGCCATGTCGGCCAGATAGGGCGCCTCGCCGCCGACCAGGCCCGCCTCGACCAGGGCCACTGACCGGCCCGCCTGCGACACGTCCATTGCGATGAGCGTGCCGGACGTTCCCCCGCCGAGCACGACGACGTCGAAGTCAGGCATGTGCTGATCCTCCCCCGCCTCGCTATGCCTACGCGGTCCGTTCATCATGACAGCCACCGCCAAACCGTCCCCACCCGATAGGGGCACAAACAGCACATCATGGGTAGGGACACGTCATGCGCAGCATGTGGAAAGGCGCCATCTCGTTCGGGCTGGTGAATGTCCCGGTCAAGCTGTACACCGCCACTGAGCAGCGGGATATTACCTTCCGCCAGGTGCACGCGGCCGATGGTGGCCGGATCAGATTCCGCCGGGTCTGCGAACTGGACGGCGAGGAGGTCGCCTACGCCGACGTGGCCAAGGGCTACGAGCTGCCGGACGGCGAGATGATCGTGCTGACCGACGAGGACCTGGCCGAGCTGCCGCTGCCCACCGCCCGCAGCATCGAGGTGCTGAACTTCAGCCCGGCCGAGCAGGTCGACCCGATCCTGTTCAACCGGAGCTACTACGTCGAGCCCGAGCAGGCCGGGACCCGGGCCTACCTGCTGCTCCGGGACGCGCTGGCCAAGTCGGGCAAGGTGGCCCTGGCCCGGGTCGCGCTGCGGCAGCGGGAATCGCTGGCCACGCTGCGCACCCGGGATGGCCTGCTGGTGCTGGAAACCCTGCTGTGGCCGGACGAGGTGCGGTCCGCCGAGTTCCCGTTCCTGGACGAGGACGTCGAGATCCGCTCGCAGGAGCTGCGGATGGCCTCCTCGCTCATCGACTCGATGACTGAGGACTTCGACCCGGACCAGTACCACGACGGCTACCGCGAGGCCCTGGAGGAACTGGTCGAGGCCAAGGTCGGGGGGCACGAGGTGAAGCCGCCCAAAGAGCCGGCGGCCGCCGAGCCGACCAGCCTGCTGGACGCCCTCCAGGCCAGCCTGGACGCGGCCGGCCGGGACCGGAAGCCGGCCCAGGGCCGCGCCGAGGCCAGGCGGCGGCCGCGGAGCAAGAAGACGGCGTGATCCCGCGGCCCGATTGAGCTTAACGACAACCCGGCCCAGTAGTCTGACCCCGCCACGGGTCCCCGTGATTGGCGGCAGCTGATGAGAACGCGCACGCTTGGCCAGGGCCTGACCGTCCCCGAGGTCGGGCTCGGCTGCATGGGCATGAGCCAGTCCTATGGCACCCCGGACGACGAGGAGTCGGTGGCCACCATCCACCGGGCGCTGGACATTGGGGTCACGTTCCTGGATACCGCCGACGCGTACGGGCCGTTCACCAACGAGCGCCTGGTCGGCGGGGCGCTCAAGGGCCGCCGGGACGAGGTCGTGCTGGCCACCAAGTTCGGCAACCAGCGGCGGCCGGACGGCAGCCGGACCGTCAACGGCCACCCCAACTACGTGCGGCAGGCCTGCGACGGCTCGCTGGAGCGGCTCGGCACCGACCACATCGACCTGTACTACCAGCACCGGGTGGATCCCACCGTGCCCATCGAGGAGACCTGGGGGGCGATGAGCGGGCTGGTGGCCGCGGGCAAGGTGCGCTACCTCGGCATTTCCGAGGCCGCGCCGGGCACCCTGCGCCGGGCCCACGCGGTCCACCCGATCGCGGCGGCCCAGTACGAGTACTCGCTGTTCAGCCGGGAGCCCGAGGATGAGCTGCGGCCACTGCTCCGCGAGCTGGGCATCGGCCTGGTCGCCTACAGCCCGCTGGGCCGCGGCCTGCTGACCGGGTCGCTGACCGGCTCGGTGTCGTTCGGCGCGGCTGACTTCCGGTCCCGCGCCCCGCGCTTCCAGGGCGAGAACTACGCCCGCAACCTGGCCATGGCGGCCAGCGTGACCCGGCTGGCCCAGGCCAAGGGAATCACCGCGGCCCAGCTGGCCCTGGCCTGGGCGCTGGCCCAGGGCGATGACATCGTGGCCATCCCGGGCACCAAACGGCGCCGTTACCTGGAGCAGAACGCGGCCGCTGCCGACGTCGTGCTCACCCCGGCCGACCTGGCCGCCCTGGAGCAGGCGGTGCCCCGCGACGCGGCCGCCGGGGAACGCTACCCGGACGAGTTCATGGCGTACATCGGCCTGTGATCATCACCTCGCCCCGCGTGGTCCCGGCGCTGCCCGGCTCGGGCGTGCTGGAGCCCGGCTACGTGCAGACCGACGGCGGGCGCATCACCGGGGTTGGGCAGGGTGCGCCGCCCGGTGTCCCCGACCTCGAGCTCGGCTCCGGGCTGCTCGCCCCCGGCCTGGTGGACCTCCAGGTCAACGGCTACTTCGGCATCGAGATGAGTGCCGCAGACCCGGACGGCTGGGTGGCGGTGATGGAGGGCCTGCCCGCCACCGGGTGCACGGCATTCCAGCCCACGTTCATCACGTCGCCGCTCGGTCAGCTGGCCGAGGCGTTGCGTAAAGCCAGGAGGTTCTCCGGGTCGCTGCCCGGCCAGGCCACGCGCGTGCTCGGCGTGCACGTGGAAGGGCCGTTCCTGTCCACCGCCCAGCGGGGCGCGCACAATCCGGACTGGATCATCCCGCCCACCGCGGACGCGGTGGACGAGCTGCTGGCCGCGGGCGCGGGGCTGCTCCGGCTGGTCACCCTGGCCCCGGAGGTGGACGGCGGGCTGGCCGCCGTCGGCCGGTTCGTGGCCGCCGGGGTGCTGGTCAGCGTGGGGCACAGCGACGCGACCGGCGCGCAGGTGGCGGCGGCCGCCGGGGCCGGCGCGCGGATGGTCACCCATCTGTTCAACGGGCAGCGCCAGCTGGAGTCCCGGGAGCCCGGGGTGGTCGGCCAGGCGCTGGCCGATCCCCGGCTGACCAGTGGGATGATCGTGGACACCTATCACGTGGCGCCGGCCGCTGCCGCGGTCGCGTTCGCCGCCGCGCCCGGCCGGATCTGCCTGGTCACCGACGCGGCCGCGTGCGCGGGCTGCCCGCCCGGGGAGTACCTGCTCGGCGGGGAGCCGATCACGCTGCCGCCGGGTGAGGGTGTGCCGCCGCACCGGCCGGACGGCGGGCTGGCCGGGTCGGCGCTGCGGATGGACCGCGCGGTGGCGAACATGGTGGACGCCGGAGCCCAGGTGGCCGAGGCGGTGGCGGCCGCGACCCGGGTCCCCGCCGACCTGATCGGCCGGCCCGACCTGGGCCGCCTGGCCCGGGGAGCCGCGGCCGACCTGGTGTGGCTGGATGATGACCTGCGGGCCGCCGGGACCTGGATCGCGGGTGAGAGGGTGTATCCGTGACCGTGACCCAGCCGCCCGTGCCTGGGCCAACCGCGATGCTGGCCGAGATCGGGCAGCAGCCCGCGGCGCTGCGGGCCACGCTGGACGCCCTGCTGCCGCGCAGCGGCGAGGTGGGCCGGCTGGCCCACCGCTGCCGCCAGGTGCTCTTCATCGCCCGGGGGACCTCGGACAACGCCGCGGTGTACGGCAGCTACCTGATCCAGGCCCGGGCCGGCCTGCTGGCCACGCTGGGCTCGCCGTCGATCGCCACCGAGTATCACAGCCGGCTGGACCTGTCCGGGGTGCTGGCGGTGGCGCTGTCCCAGTCCGGGCAGACCGAGGAGATCGTGCAGACGCTGGCCTGGGCTGCGGAGTGCGGCGCCCGGACCATGGCCGTCACCAACCGGGCGGGCTCGGCGCTGGCCGACGCGGCCGAGCTGGCCTTCGTGACGCGGGCGGGCCCGGAGCGCGCGGTGCCGGCCACCAAGACGTTCACCACCCAGCTGGCCGCGCTGGCCGTGCTGGCCATCGGGCTCGGCGCCAGCCTGGACGCGGGCCAGCTGCGGGCGGTGCCGGATGAGATCGAGCGGCTGCTGGAAAGCGGCCTGGACGCCGGCCTGGAGCCGATCGTGGCCGAGCTGGCCGGGGCGGCCGGCCCGGCGGAACGGCCGGCCAGGCCGGCCGACGGCGTGGTCGTGTCCGGGCGCGGGCACGCCTACGCGGCCGCGCTGGAGCTGGCGCTGAAGCTCAAGGAGGCGTGTTACCTGCACGCGATGGGGCTGTCCTGGGCCGACCTGCTGCACGGGCCGATCGCGGTGGTGGACGCGGCCACGCCGGCCATCCTGGTGGCCGCGGACTCCGGGCCCGCGCTGCCCGGCACGATCGACCTGGCCCGCCGGGTGACCGCGGCTGGCGCGCGGGCCTACGCGATCGGCGGCGGCCCGGGCCTGGCCGCGGTGAGCAGCCACGCGGTACCCGGCCCGCGGCTGCCCGAGTGGCTGGCCCCGCTCGGCCTGATCGTGCCCGGCCAGCTGCTGACCGAGGCGCTGTCCCGGCGGCTGGGCATCGACCCGGACAGCCCGCGTGGCCTGAGCAAGGTCACCCAGACCGCATGACGGCTGCTGAGGACGCATTCTGATGGCACCCGGGCGGTTCGCGGCCGCGATCTTCGACCTGGACGGCACGCTGGTGGACAGCGAGAGCCGCAGCCACGAGATCTGGCGGCAGGTGTTCTCGGCCCGGGGCATCGCCCCGGACGACCGGCTGATCCGCTCGTTCGTCGGCCGGCGGGACGTGGACGTGCACGGCCTGCTGGCCGAGTCACTGCCCGCCCACGACCCGGCCGAGCTGCTGGCCGCGTCCAGCGCGCACTTCCACGACCCGGACCGGCCGCCGCTGGGCCCGCTGGCCGGGGCGGTCGAGCTGGTCCGGCAGATCGCCACGACCGGGACCCCGCTGGCCCTGGTCACCTCGGCGGGCCGGGATTACGCCGAGCAGACCCTGACCGGGCTGGGAGTTCGCCCGCTGTTTTCGGTGCTGGTGACGGCCGGGGATGTGACGGTGGGCAAGCCGGACCCGCAGGGTTACCGGGCCGCGGCCGCCGCGCTGGGGGTGGCCCCGGGCGCGTGCGTGGTGTTCGAGGACGCCCCGGCCGGGGTGGCCGCGGCCAAAGCAGCCGGCATGTACTGCGTGGCGGTGACCACCACCCACACCCCCGGCGAGCTGTCCGCCGCCGACGCAGTAGTCTCCGACCTCACCCAGGTCCCCTGGCCCCTCCCGAGCTGACCGCTCCATCAGCGCGGTGACTTCTGCCCCGCCGGTGAGGCACAACCCACCGCACCGAGGCGCGGCGAATCCGTCTGTGCGGTGCATCGTGGGCGGCGGGGCACCCACAACGAACCGCGCTGACCAAACGCACCGCGTTAGGGCTGGCGGTGGACTTTGTGCTGGGCGGCCTGGGCGCGGGGGCGCAGGACCAGCAGGTCGACGTTGACGTGGGCCGGCCGGGTGACCGCCCAGGCGACCGTGTCGGCCACGTCGTCGGCGGTCAGCGGCTCGGCCACGCCCGCGTAGACGGCGGCGGCCTGGTCGGCGTCGCCCCGGTACCGGTTGACCGCGAACTCGTCGGTGCGCACCATGCCGGGCGCGATCTCGATGACCCGTACCGGCTGGTCGTACAGTTCCAGCCGCAGCGTCCCGGCGATCGCGTGCTCGGCGTGCTTGGCGGCGCAGTACCCACCGCCGCCCTCGTAGGTGATGAACCCGGCCGTGGACGACATGATCACGATGGTGCCGGCCCCGCTGGCGATCAGCCTGGGCAGCAGCGCCTGGGTGACGTGCAGCGTGCCCAGGACGTTGACGTCGTACATGGCCTGCCAGTCGGCCGGGTCACCGGCGGCCACGGTCTCCGCGCCGAACGCCCCGCCCGCGTTGTTGACCAGCACGTCACAGCGGTCCACGGCGCTGGCGAACTGCTGCACCGCGGCGCGGTCGGTCACGTCCAGCACGGTGGCCTCGGCCTGGCCGCCGTCACCGCGGAGCTGGCCGGCCAGCTCCTCGATCCGGCTGGCCCGCCGGGCGGCCAGGATCACCCGGTACCCGGCCCGGGCCAGCCTGGTCGCGGTAGCCGCGCCGATCCCGCTGCTCGCCCCGGTCACCACGGCAACTGGTTGCATCCGTCCGCCCTTTCCAGCTCTGCTGCGCGGACAGCCTAACCGCCGGGGCGGTGGCGGGCGGGTACCCGTCCGGCCCGGTGCCCGTCCGGCCCGGTAGGCAGTCCCAGCTAGCCCACCGGCTGCACCCGGTACTGCAGGTGCGTGGCGTTCGGCGATTCGCGGACCCGGGTCTGCTCGAGGGCCGGGAGCCGGCCGCCCAGGTTCTCGAACAGCCGCTTGCCCGAGCCGAGCAGGACCGGCGAGAGGTGCAGATTCAGCTGGCCGACCAGCCCCGCGGCCAGGAACTGCTGGATGACGCTGGCCCCGCCGCCGACCGAAATGTCCTGGCCGCCTGCGGCCTGCTCGGCCTGGGCCAGCGCGTCGTGGATGCCGCCGGTGACAAATGTGTAGCTGGTCTTGCCCGCCACCCGGTGCGGGTGCGGGCGGCTGGTCACCACGAACACCGGCCGGTCGAACGGGGACGAGTCACCCCAGCCGTCTACCACGTCGTACATCCGGCGGCCGATGATGATCGCGCCCGCGGCGCCGAGCGCCTCGTCCAGCACCTCGCGGTCGACGCCTTTGGCCTGGAACGGCGAGCCACCCGCATAAGTCCATGGCCCACCCATGACCCAGTTGTGCAACCGCTCGCCGCCTTCGCCGAGCCCCCGGCCCTGGCCGTCGTGCGGCCCGGTCACGAAGCCGTCCAGGGACATCGTGATGTCCGCTACCACCGTCATATCGCGCACCTCCGGTTCTCTCCGCCTGCCTGCCGCCCGTGCTGGTCAGACGCTGGCGCGCGCGTCAACTAACCGGTGGTACCGGCCCGCAGGTCCGCCACGGACCTGGTGTTGATGACCCGGTCGGCGGTGATGCCGTGCGCCTCGGCCCGCAGGCAGCCGCTGGCCAGCCAGTCGAGCTGGCCGGGGGCGTGCGCGTCGGTGTCGATGGCGAACACGCAGCCCAGCTCGGCGGCGATCGTCAGCAGGTGGTCCGGCGGGTCCTGGCGTTCCGGGCGGCAGTTGATCTCGACCGCGACGTCGTGGTCGCGGCAGGCGGTGAACACCGTCTCCGGGTCGAAGACCGATTCGGCCGGCCCCGCCCGGTCAGCAGCCGGCCGGTGCAGTGCCCGAGCACGTCGACGTGCGGGTTGCGGACCGCGGTGATCATGCGCTCGGTCATCGGCCCGGCCGGCATGCGCAGCAGCGAGTGCACGCTGGCCACCACCACGTCCAGCCGGGCCAGCAGGTCCGGGCGCTGATCCAGCGAGCCGTCCTCCAGGATGTCCACCTCGATCCCGGTCAGCAGCTGGAACGGGGCAAGCTCGGCGTTGATCCGGTCGATCAGCGCGAACTGCTCGACCAGCTGCTCGGCGGACAGGCCGCGGGCCACGGTCAGCCGGGGCGAGTGGTCGGTCAGCGCGATCCATTCGTGGCCAAGGTCACGCGCGGTCTCGGCCATCTCCCACGGCGGGCTGCCCCCGTCCGACCAGTCCGAATGGGTGTGGCAGTCACCGCGCAGCGCGGCGCGCAGGCCGGCCGTCCCGGCCACCCGCTCAGCCGGGCCGCGGGCCCGGTCCGACCGCGCCGCCTCGTCGAGGACCTTGGCCAGGTAGCCGGGCTGCTGCCCGGCGACCGCCTGGGTGATCACCTCGGCGGTGGTGTCGCCGATCCCGGGCAGCGCGCGCAGCGTGCCGTCGCGGGCGCGCTGCGCCAGCTCGGCGGGCGGCAGTTCCCGGGCTACCTGGGCGGCCCGGCGGAACGCCCGCACCCGGTAGGTGGGCGCGCCCGCCCGCTCCAGCTGGAACGCGATCTCCCGCAGCGCCTGCACGGCATCCATCACGTCAGCCCATGGATTTGGCGCCGTCCAGGGACTCCCGGATGATGTCGGCGTGCCCGGAATGCTGCGCGATCTCCGCGATCACGTGCAGCAGCACCCGGCGGGCTGACCAGGACGCGCCGCGCTCGAACCACGGGGCCTCGGGCAGCGGATGGGCCGCGTCCAGGTCGGGCCAGCTGGCCACCAGTTCGTCGGTCGCCTGGGCGACCTGGTCATACGCGTCCAGCAGCCCGGCCAGCGTCTCCCCGTCCAGCATGCGGAACCCGGCCATCCAGTCCGCCATGCCGCCGCCCTCCCAGCTCATCGCCTTCGGGCCGTCCTGGATGAACCTGATCCACTGCTGCTCGGTGGCGGCGACGTGCTTGATCAGCCCGCCCAGGCACAGTTCGCTCGCGGTGGTGCGCTGCGCCGCCTGCTCGTCGGTCAGCCCCCGCACCGTGTACCGCAGGAAATAGCGCTGCTTGGCCAGTGACGCCAGCAGGTCGGCGCGCTCGCCGGTGATGGCTTTCGTGGTCTCGGTCATGGTGCCAGCCTTCCCCGCAGCCCTGGTCCAGCACAACGCTACGGCCTGCTCCCGACATTCAGAGCGTGCGCAGAAGGTCCGCCAACCGCAGCCAGAACGCGGCCGGGCAGCCTGCTGAGCATCAGGCGCCGGCCAGGGTTACGGCCGGCGCGGCCGAGCAGAACCACCAGAGGAGAGATAGCCGTGACCGGCATCGTGTGGGCCAACTTCCCGATCATCGCCCTGATCGTGCTGGCCTGGGTGGGCATCCCGCTGTGGCTGACCGTCAGGCGCCCGGATGGTCAGCCGGACTACTCCGAGGCCCGCGCCTACTTCCGGGCCAAGGCCGCCGCGCAGCCGCACACCAGCGACTTCGTGCCCGGCACCCGGGTGGCCGCGCTCGACGGGCTCACCGTGGCCCGCCAGCACCTGGCCCCACGCAGCGTGCTGCCGGGCCGCCGGCACGCGGCCGGGCCCGCCGGGCGATCGCACGCCCCGGCCCGGGCCAGCACCCGGTAAACCGTCCCCGGCAATCGCGGCACGGCGCGGGTCAGGGAGCCCGCGCCGTGCCGCAGCCTGTTGCGGTCCGGCACCGGGCTGTGTCGCTGACCTTTCACCGGGCGGACAGCGGCCGCTCACCCGCGGCCGGTACCGGTGCCTACGATCTAAGGGTGGATGACGTGACGCTGCGCGCGGTGATCGTGGACTGGGGTGGCGTGATGACCGGCCCGCTGCCGGATACGGTGCGCGCCTGGATCGCCGCGGACAACATCGACTACGGCAGCTACGCCACGGTCATGCGGACCTGGGTGACCGACGCCTACCAGGTGGGCGGAGCGGTCAACCCGATCCACGCGCTGGAACGGGGCGAGTGCACCGACGCGGAGTTCGAGCAGCTGCTGGCGGCGCAGATCACCTGCCGGGACGGCCGGCCGGTGGTGGCCGCGGGGCTGCTGGACCGGATGTTCGCGGCCACCGAGCTGAGCGACCCCATGCACGACCTGGTTCGCGCGGTCCGCGCGGCGGGGCTGCGGACCGGGCTGCTGTCCAACTCGTGGGGAATCAGTGCCTACCCGAGCCACCTGTTTCCCGGCCTGTTCGACGCGGTGGTGATCTCGGCCGAGGTGGGTATGCGCAAGCCGGAGGAGCGGATCTTCCAGCACGCGGCCAGCCTGCTCGGGGTGGACCCGCGGGAGTGCGTGTTCATCGACGACATCGAGGCCAACGTGCTGGCGGCCGAGGCGCTCGGGATGACCGGCCTGTGGCACACCGACCCGGCCGAGACCACCGCCCGCCTCACCGCCCTGCTGAGCCTCCCGGCCGCCCCCGCCAACCATGATCGTGGTCAGTTTGAGTCATCAGGAGACACCAATTGACCACGATCATGACCGGGGGCGCTGCGCTGGCCTAGCCTGGGCCGGTGGGCGACTACCCCAGCCCGTCCAGCCCGGGCCGGTCGAGGAACATGAGCGCCATCCGGCGGACCAACACCAAGCCCGAGCTCGCCTTGCGCAGCGCGCTGCACCGGCAGGGTTACCGGTTCCGCAAGGACTACCGGCTCGACCTGGCCGGTGCCCGGGTCCGCCCGGACATCGCGTTCACCGCGCGCCGGGTCGCGGTCTTCGTGGACGGCTGCTTCTGGCACGTCTGTCCCGAGCACGGCCGGGACCCGGCCGTCAACGAGTGGTACTGGGCCCCCAAGCTGCGCCGCAACATCGAACGGGACCGGGCCGCCGACGCGGCGCTGGCCGCGGCAGGCTGGCAGGTGGTCCGGGTCTGGGAGCACGAGCGGCTGGACGCGGCGATCGCCGCCGTGGTCGCCGCCCTCGGTGGCACACTGTCAGGGCACTGAGCTCGGTCAGCAGAGCTCAGCCGAACCAGGGAACAGCCATGCGCGTCTACCTGCCCGGCACGCTGCCGACTCTGTTCCAGGCCGTCCGCGACGCGCAGCTCGGCCCGGCACCGTTGCCGGGCTTCGCGGTCACCCCCGACCTGCGGGAGTGGTACGCCAGCGGTGACCAGGAAGAGCTCGAGTACGTGGCGATGATGCACGCGGCCCGGGCTTCGCTCCGGCTGCTCGCCGCCGACCCGGCCGCGCCGCGGCGCCGGGTGGTGATCGCCGCGGACGTGCCCGAGGACAAGGTGCGGCACGACGGCGGGTTCGACGAGCCCACCGTGGTGCAGATCACCGCGCCGGTCCCGCTGGACCGGGTGGTCTCCGGGCACATCGATGACCCGGAGGCCATGGACGACGTGGCCAGCGCGGTGGCCGCGCTGGACGCCGCGGACGCCGGCGACCAGGACGCCCAGTTCGTGGTGGACGGCGCAGAAGGTCACGAGCTGGAGTGGTTCGCCACCCAGGAGCTGCAGTACCTGGAAGGCTGACCCGGCCCCCGGTCCGCTCCTTCACCGGTGTCCGTCGCCGTCGGCCTTGCTGGGTTAGGTTAACCTAGGTTAATCTAACCCCGTGTACTTTGACATACTGGTGCTGCGGGTGCTGGAGGACGGCGCGCGGCACGGGTACGAGATCAAGAAGAGCGTCGAGCGGATCCTGGGCGGCCGGTCCATCAACAACAACGTGCTCTACCCGGCGCTGCGCCGGTTCGAGGAGCAGGGCGCGATCCGCCGGGTGGCGGCCGAGGCCGACCCGGGCCGCCCGCCGCGCAACGTCTACCAGCTCACCGACACCGGCTATGACCTGCTGATGGCGATGATCAGGGACGCGAGCCCGGCGCTGCTGGCCGATGAGAACGAGTTCCAGACCCGCGTCTCGTTCTTCGACGACCTGGAGGTGGCGGACCGGCTGGCCATGCTCGGCGTCCGCCGCGAGATCCTGCGGTCCCGGCTGGCGCACCTGCAGTCGCTGCGCCCGGACGCGGTGACTGCCCCGTGGGGTATGCGGGTGCTCGATTTCAGCATTGACCGGTACCGGCAGGAACTCAGCTGGCTGGACGAACTGACGACGGCCGCGGCGGCCACCCCGGACCGGCCACAGCTCAGCGAGCCGGGGGAGGCGGCGCCGGATGACGGCCAAGCCAACCGATCCGGGTGACCTGGCCCGCGGATCCCCGGCGCGGAGCGGCGATCGGGGACCGGGGGCTCCGGGGGTAGCCCCCCGGGAAAGCAGAGCGGGAGGTCATCCCCCCGGGCTAGCCAGCGTGATCTTCCTGGCCGGGCCGATGCTGTCCATGATCGACTCGTCCGTGGTCAACGTGGCCGTGCCGGTCATCGTGACCAGCCTGCACACCACGCTGGCCGCCGCGTCCTGGACGGTCAGCGGCTACCTGCTCGGCCTGGGTGGCGGCCTGGCCGCCACCCCGTGGCTGACCCGCCGGTTCGGCACGCTGCGCGCCTACACCGCGGTGCTGGCTGGGTTCACGCTGGCCTCGGCGGGCTGCGCGCTGGCCCCCTCGGTGGGCGTGCTGATCGCGGCCCGGGTGGTGCAGGGGCTGGTGGCCGCGCCGATGGTGCCGCTGGCCATGGGGCGGCTGATCAGCGACAGCGAAACCAGGCGGAACATCCCGGCCAGTTTCGGCATCGTGTTCTTTGCCGCCCCGGCGCTGGGCCCCGCGCTCGGCGGCTTGCTCATCGGCCAGTTCGGCTGGCGCTCGGTGTTCCTGATCAACCTGCCGGTGGGGCTGGCCGCGCTGGCCGGCACCCTGGCCGTGGCCCGGGCCGGGCGCCGTCAGCCGGCCGCCACGGCCGGGGCCGCGGACCCGGCCGCCCGGCTGGACCTGTGGGGCATGCTGCTGCTCGGCGCCGGGCTGACGGTGGCCATCTACGGTGCCAGCCAGGGGCCGTCCCGCGGCTGGTTCACGGCGGCGTCCGCGCCCGCCTGGGTGGCCGGGCTGGTGCTGATCCTGGGCTACGGGTGGCATGCCCGGCGGCTGCTGCGCCGGGGCGGCCACCCCGCGGTCAACCTGAGCCTGCTCGGTTCGCCGCGCCGCGCGCTCATCCTGGCCCTGGAGTGCGTGGCCAGCGTGGTGCTGTTCGCCGTGCTGTTCCTGGCCCCGGTGTTCCTGCAGGACATCCAGCATCACCCGGCCGCGGTCACCGGGCTGGTGCTGCTGCCCCAGGGTGTCGTCATGGGACTGGCCAGCTGGCTGGGCAGCATCGTGGTGGACCGCGGCCAGGCCCAGCCGTCCATCGTCGCCTGGAGCGTCATCGGCGGGCTGACCCTGCTGGCCGCCAGCACCCTGGGCATGCTGCTGCTGGGCCCTACCTCCCCGCTGTGGCTGACCGCTGCCCTGCTGTCGGGCCGCGGCGTGGCGCTTGGGCTGACCATCCAGCCGCTGGTCATGGCGCTGCTGGGAGACCTGGACCAGTCCCGGATAGCAGACGGGAACACGCTGTTCAGCATCGCCGAGCGGCTGGCCGGGTCGTTCGGCATTGCGCTGCTGGCCACGTTCTACGAGACCCGGCTGCGGCTGACCGGGTCGGCGGTGGATGCCTGGCACGACTGCGCGCTGGTGCTGGCGGCCATGTCGGTGGTGGGCGCGGTGGCCGCCACCGCCTTGGGTACCGGCCGGGGCAGCCGGGTTCTCGTGCGACGATGAGGGCACCGCCCCAAAACTAAGGACGCCGCGCACGCCAGGGAGACCCTCATGGATGCCGTCACTAACGTGCCCACCCCAGCCAACGAGCCGGTTCGCCAGTACCCGCCGGGCAGCGCGGACCGGGCCGTGGTGGAAGCCAAGATCAAGGAGCTGGCCGGGGAGCCCGCCGAGCTGACCATGACCCTCGGTGGCCAGCAGCGGATGGGCGGCGGCGAGCGCATCGCGGTGGTCGAGCCGCACAACCACGCGCATGTGCTCGGTCACCTGGGCAACGCCACCGACGCGGACGTGACCGACGCGATCGGGGCGGCGGCGGCCGTCGCCCCGGCCTGGCGGGCGCTGCCCTTCGATGACCGGGCGGCGATCTTCCTGAAGGCAGCCGACCTGCTGGCTGGCCCGTGGCGGGCCACGATCAACGCGGCCACCATGCTCGGCCAGTCCAAGTCGGTGTTCCAGGCCGAGATCGACGCGGCCTGCGAGCTCATCGACTTCTGGCGGTACAACGTGCACTTCGCCCGCAGGCTGCTGGCCGAGCAGCCGTCCTCGGCGCCGGGCGAGTGGGACCGGATGGAGTACCGCCCGCTGGAAGGCTTCGTGCTGGCCATCACGCCGTTCAACTTCACCTCGATCGCGGCCAACCTGCCGACCGCGCCCGCCCTGCTCGGCAACGTGGTGCTGTGGAAGCCGTCGCCCACCCAGCAGCTGTCCGCGCACTACACGATGCGCCTGCTGGAGGCGGCCGGGCTGCCGCCCGGCGTGATCAACCTGGTCACCGGGGACGGCCAGGCGCTGTCCCGGGTCGCGCTGACCCACCCGGACCTGGCTGGCATCCACTTCACCGGGTCGACCCGGACCTTCCAGCACCTGTGGCGCACGGTGGGGGAGAACATCGCGGCCTACCGCGGCTACCCGCGGATGGTCGGGGAGACCGGCGGCAAGGACTTCGTGCTCGCGCACCCGTCCGCCGACCCGGACGTGCTGTCGGTGGCGCTGATCCGCGGCGCGTTCGAGTACCAGGGGCAGAAGTGCTCGGCCGCGTCCCGGGCCTACGTTCCGCAGTCGGTGTGGGACCGGATGCGGGATGACTTCCTGGCCCAGGTGAGCGCGCTGACCGTGGGCGACGTGACCGCCGACCTGTCCCTGTTCATGGGCGCGGTCATCGACCGCCGGGCGTTCGAGCGGCTGTCCGACGTGCTGGCCCGGGCCCGGACCCGCCCGGCCATCCGGGTGCTGGCCGGCGGCGGGGCGGACGGCGGGCAGGGCTACTTCGTGTCGCCGACCGTGCTGGAGTGCACCGACCCGGCGGACGAGGTGTTCAGCACCGAGTTCTTCGGCCCGATCCTGGCCGTGCACGTCTTCCCGGACACGAGGTACGCCGAGGTCATGGCCCAGGCGGCCGACGTCGCGCCGTACGCGCTGACCGGCTCGATCATCGCCCAGGACCGGGCGGCGATCGACGCGGCGACCGAGGCGCTGCGGTTCGCCGCGGGCAACTTCTACGTCAACGACAAGCCGACCGGCGCGGTTGTCGGCCGCCAGCCGTTCGGCGGGGCCCGGGCCAGCGGGACCAACGACAAGGCCGGCTCGATCCTCAACCTGACCCGCTGGGCGAACGCGCGTGCCATCAAGGAACTGTTCGCGCCCCCCACCGATTACCGGTACCCGCACATGGGGTGAGTGATTGACTGTGGAGCGTGAAACCCCGGGAGGTTCCCATTCCCCGTCTGGTCCTGTGGAACATCGACCTGACCCTGGTCAACGTCGGGCGGGTGACCAGGAGCGCCTACGCGGAGGCCTTCCGGCACGTCACCGGGCGCCCGCTGGTCCGGCTGCCGCAGGTGGCCGGGCGGCTGGAGTCGGAGATCTTCTTCGAGGCGCTGGCGCTGAACGGGGTCGACTCACCCGCCGGTGAGGACCTGCTGGCCCGGTTCAGCCACGTGCTGGCGGTCACCTTCGCGGCCCGCCGGGATCAGCTGACCGAGCAGGGCCAGGTCCTGCCGGGCGCGACCGAGGCCGTGGCTGGGGTGGCCCGCCTGCCGGGGGTGGTGCAGTCGCTGCTGACCGGCACGATCAAGCCGAACGCGGTGGAGAAGCTGCGGGCCTTCGGCCTGGACGGCTACTTCGACGTGGACATCGGCGGGTACGGGTCGCAGGTGTACCCGAAGGGCGCGCAGCTGCTGATGATCCGGGGCCGGGCGGCGGAGAAGTACGGTGCGCAGTTCGACGAGCGGTCCACCGTCTACATCGCGGACTCCACCCGCGATGTGGCGGCGGCCCGCACGGGCGGCGCCCGCTGCGTGGCGGTGGCCAGCGGCCGGTCCACGGCCAGCGAACTGCGCACGGCCGGGGCTGACATGGTGCTCGGCGACCTGGCCGACACCGCCGCGGTGACCGCGGCCGTGGACCGGCTGACGCTGGCCAGCGCCGCCATCACCTGAACCAGCCTGGCAGGTCCGAGTGGGGTGAATCACGGTGGCGGGCGCGGGGGTCACGTTGCGGTGAATCAGGCTCACCCCCATGCTGGGGCCTATGCCTAGCAACGATGAGGTCGCGGAGCTGCTCGGCAGCAGCTACGGCGCGGTCCTGTGGGAACCCGGGCCACAGGTGATCGAGCAGGCGAGGATCACCCACTACCAGCGCTGGCTGGCCGGCACGCAGCAGGTCACCGCGAGCACGTATGCCGAGCTGTGGGCCTGGTCGGTGGGCCAGCCCGGCGCGTTCTGGGAGTCACTGTGGGCTTACTTCGGCGTGCTCGGGCAGCGCGGCGACGGTCCCGCGCTGACCGGGCGGCTGCCGGCGGCTGACTGGTTTCCCGGCGCCACTGTCAACTACGCCCGGAACGCGCTGCGCGCGGCGCGCACCGAGCCCGCCCGGGTCGCGGTCATCGCCTGCGCCGAGGACGGCACCCGGCGCACCCTGACCTACGCCGAGCTCGCGGCCGAGGTGGCCCGGGTGCAGGCCGGACTGCGCGCGCTCGGCGTGACCAAGGGCGACCGGGTGGCCGGCTTCCTGCCGAACATCGCCGAGGCGCTGATCGCCATGCTCGCCACCACCAGCATGGGCGCGATCTGGTCGTCGTGCTCACCGGACTTCGGCCCGCACAGCGTCATCGACCGGCTGGCCCAGATCACGCCCAAGGTGCTGTTCGCCGTGGGCGGCTACCGGTACGCCGGCCAGGACTACAGCCGGGCCAGCGCGGTGGCCGAGATCGTCGCCGGGCTGCCCGGCCTGGCCGCGCTGGTCACCGTGGGCCAGCCGGACCTGGGCAGCCAGGATCCCGGGGTCACCCGCTATGAGTGGGATCAGCTTCCCGGGGCCACCGGCCAGCCGGAGCCACAGTACGAAGAGGTGGCGTTCGATCATCCGCTGTGGGTGCTGTACTCGTCCGGGACGACCGGGCTGCCCAAGGCGATCGTGCACGGGCACGGCGGCATCGTCCTGGAGCACCTCAAGGCCCTGACCCTGCAGCAGGACCTGGGCCCGCAGGACGTGTTCTTCTGGTACACCACCACCGGCTGGATGATGTGGAACTACCTGGCCGGCGGGCTGCTGGCCGGGGCGGCCGTGCTGCTCTACGACGGCAGCGCGACCCACCCGGGCCTGGACGCGCTGTGGCGGCTGGCCGCGGCCAACCGGGTCACCTACTTCGGTACTGGCGCGCCGTACCTGCTGGCCTGCGCCAAGGCCGGGCTGTCGCCCGGCCGGGAACTGGACCTGACCGCGATCCGCGGTATCGGGTCCACCGGCTCCCCGCTGCCGCCGGAAGGCTTCAGCTGGGTCTACCAGGAGGTCGGCTCGGACCTGCTGCTCGGCTCGTTTTCCGGTGGCACCGACCTGTGCACCGGGTTCGTCGGTCCCAACCCGCTGCTCCCGGTGCGGGCCGGCATCATCGCCGGCCGGTGCCTGGGCGCCGAGGTGGAGGCCTATAACGAGCAGGGCCAGCCGGTCACCGGGCAGGTCGGCGAGCTGGTGATCACCGAGCCGATGCCATCCATGCCGGTCGGGTTCTGGAACGACCCGGACGGGCAGCGGTACCGGTCCAGCTATTTCGACAGTTACCCGGGCGTGTGGCGGCATGGTGACTGGATCACCATGCTGCCGGACGGCGGGTGCGTGATCTTCGGCCGGTCGGACGCCACGCTGAACCGGGGTGGCGTGCGGATGGGCACCAGCGAGTTCTACCGCGTGGTGGAACGGCTGCCCGAGGTCACCGACAGCCTGGTGGTAGACACCGGCCAGCTGGGCCGCCCGGGCCGGCTCGTGCTGTACGTGGTCCTGGCCCCCGGGCGCGACCTGGATGACGAGCTGGTGGGCCGCTTGCGCGCCGCGCTGCGCAGCGAGCTGTCCCCCCGCCATGTGCCCGACGAAATTCACCAAGTGCCCGGCGTGCCCCGTACCCTGTCCGGCAAGAAACTGGAGGTACCGGTGCGCAAGATCCTGCTCGGCACCCCGGTGGCCGAGGCCGCCGATCCCGACGCGCTGGCCAACCCGGAGGTCCTCGGCCTGTTCGCGAGCCAGGCCGGCGCCCGCGTAGAGTCGGAGACGGGCGCAGCTCAGCAATCAACGGCGATTGAGGGAACCGCGTGACTACACCACAACGGCGTGGTGCAGCGTCGCCTGCACAGCAAACGCCCACCCAGCACCGGGCCAACGGCCGGGCCGCCAGCCGGTCAGCGGTAGCCGAGCCGGCCCTGGCCGACCAGACCGCGGCCGAGCGGATCGCGGTCGCCGAAGCGCCGGCCGAGCCGGACGGCCGGCTCAGCTACGGGACGTATCTGCGGCTGACCGACCTGCTGGCCCAGCAGGTGCCGCAGGCCGATCCGCCCGCCCCCGACGAGCTGCTGTTCATCACCGTGCACCAGGTGTACGAGCTGTGGTTCAAGCAGCTGCTGTGCGACCTGGAAGCCGCGCGGGACGCGATGTGCGTGGGCGAGGCGTGGCGGGCCAAGCACCTGCTGCACCGGGTGCACGCGGTGGAACGGCTGATGGTCGTGCAGGTGGACATCCTGGAGACGATGGCGCCGCAGGACTTCAACGTGTTCCGGCCGGTGCTCGGGCCGGCCAGTGGTTTCCAGTCGGTGCAGTACCGGGAGCTGGAGTACCTGTCCGGCGTCCGCGACCAGCGGTTCCTGGCCCGGCATCTGTCGCTGACCGACGCCGAGCGGGAGCGGCTGCTGTACCGCCTCGGCCAGCCGACGGTCTGGGACGGCTACCTCACGCTGCTGCGCGACCGCGGGATGACCACCGGGTCGGACGCCGAGATCATGGCGTCGCTCCGGGATATCGCCGCCGACCGGGCGCGGTACGACGATCTCTGGCAGCTGGCCGAGGACCTGCTCACCCACGACGAGCTGGCCAGCGTCTGGCGGTCCCGGCACGTCTCGCTGGTGGAGCGGCAGATCGGCCTGAAGCCCGGGACCGGCGGGTCGCCCGGTGCCCCGTACCTGCGCGCGCGGGTGCCGCTGCGCTACTACCCGCTGCTGTGGCAGCTGCGGGAGTATCTGTAATCCAGGGAGCATGAGCATGTCCGAAGCGGCAGTCGAGTGACAAAGACGTCCTGCTGGCCGAGGCGGCCGACCAGGCCGCCGCCCTGGGCCCGGCCGGGTCCAGCCGGGATGAAGTGCTGGAGTACCTGCGGGCCTACTACCGGCATGTGCCGGCCGAGGACCTGACCGCGGCTGGCCCGGCGCGGCTCGCCGCGGTGGCCATGGACCAGGCCCAGTTCGCGGTGCACCGGCCGCAGGGCCGGGGCCTGGTCCGGGTCCGCCCGGCGGCGGTGGGCGCCACGTTCGACGCGGCCCGCGGTTCGGTGCAGATCGTCACCGACGACATGCCGTTCCTCATCGACTCGGTCGAGATGGAGCTGGCCCGGCACCGCCTGGACAGCTACCACGTCATCCACCCGCAGCTGGTAGTGCGCCGGGACGTCACCGGGGAGCTGCGCGGGCTGCCCGGGCCGCTGCGTGGCGGCCAGGCCGGCCCGGGCGAGATCACCGAGTCCTGGACCCACCTCGAGGTCGACCTGCGGGCGTGCAGCGTACCGCTGGACGTGCTGGAGGTGGACCTGCACCGGGTGCTGGATGACGTGCGGGTCGCGGTGGAGGACTACGGGCGGATGCAGGCCAAGGCCACCTGGCTGGCCGACCGGCTGTCCGCGGAGGGAGCCGAGCGCGCCGGCGGAGACCGTGGCCCTGCTCCGCTGGCTGGCCGACAACCATTTCACGTTCCTCGGCTACCGGGAGTATGACCTGGTGGACGGCCCGGAGGGGATGGCCCTGGTGCCGGTGGCCGGGACCGGGCTCGGCATCCTGCGGCACGACCGGCGCGGGTCGACCTCGTTCGCCGCGCTGCCGCCCGAGGTGCGCGCCCGGGCCCGGGACCCGCAGCGGCTGATCCTGACCAAGGCGAACTCCCGCTCCACCGTGCACCGCCCGGCCTACCTGGACTACATCGCGATCAAGCGGGTCAACGACGCCGGGGAGGTGGTAGGCGAGCACCGCTTCCTGGGTCTCTACACGCACGCCGCCTACCACGAGAGCATCACCCGCATCCCGGTGCTGCGGCGCAAGCTGGCCAACGTGCTGGAGCTGGCCGGGCTGACCGCGGACAGCCACGACGGGCAGGACGTGACCGAGGTGCTGGAGGGCTACCCGCGCGAGGAGCTGTTCCAGATCTCGGCCGAGGAACTCACCCCGATCGCGCTGGGCGTGCTCGCGCTGCGCGAGCGCCGGCAGACCCGGCTGTTCCTGCGCCGGGACGTGTACGGGCGGTACATGTCGTGCCTGGTCTACCTGCCCCGGGACCGGTACACCACCGCGGTGCGGCTGCGCGCGCAGGAGATCCTGCGCCAGGCGTTCGGTGGGGTGGCCGTCGAGTACAGCGCCACCGTCGGTGACTCGGCGCTGGCCCGGCTGCATGTCGTGGTGCGGGCCCAGCGCGGCCAGCAGCTGGCCACGGTAGATGCCGCGGAACTGGAAGCCAAGCTGGCGGCCGCGGTGCGCTCGTGGGACGAGGATCTGGCCGCCGCCGCCCAGGACCGGCTGGGCGAGGAAGGCGCCCAGGCACTGCTCAATATCTGCCAGTCCGCCATCCCGGGGACGTACAAGGCCGACGTGCCCGCCGTCTACGCCCTGGACGACCTGACCCAGGCGCTCAGCATGCTGGAATCCGGCCAGGAAGTGGCGTTCGAGCTGTGGGAGGCCGAGGGGTTCTCCGGCGGGGTGCCAGTCGAGGACGCCCCGCCCGACCGGCCGCTGGTCTGGCGGCTGACGATCTGGCGGACCGGGTCCCCGATCACGCTGACCGATGTGCTGCCCCGGCTGCAGCACATGGGCCTGGAAGTGGTGGACGAGCACCCGTACGAGTTCGCCGGCCCGGGCCTGGCCAAGCCGTTCTGGGTCTACGACTTCGGGCTGCGCCGCAGCAGCAGCGCGGGCCCGGAAGCGGCCCCGCCGCCGGGCCCGGTGAAGGCCCTGTTCCAGGAGGCGCTCGGCGCGCTGTGGCGGGGCCAGATCGAGGACGACGGCTTCAACGCCCTGGTGCTGGACGCCCAGCTGAGCTGGCGCCAGATCATGATGCTCCGCGCCTACGCCAAGTACCTGCGCCAGGCCGGCACCCGGTTCAGCCAGGACTACATCGAGCGGGTGCTGGCCTCCAACACCACGGTGACCCGGCAGCTGGTGCGGCTGTTCGAGTCCCGGTTCGACCCCGCCCGGCAGGTCGGCCAGGCCGAGCGCAGCGAGGCGCTCACCGAGGAGATCCGCGGCGAACTCGACGACGTCGCCGTGCTCGACCATGACCGGGTGCTCCGCGCGTACCTGGCGCTGATCCAGGCCACGCTGCGGACCAACTACTTCACCGATACCGCCGCCCGCGATGCGGCCGACCCGGACCGGGTCCCGTACCTGGTGGTCAAGCTGGACGCGGCCCAGGTGCCGGATCTGCCCGCCCCCCGGCCGCAGTTCGAGCTGTTCGTCTACTCGGCCCGGCTCGAAGCGGTACACCTGCGGTTCGCCGCGGTGGCCCGGGGCGGGCTGCGCTGGTCAGACCGCAGCGAGGACTTCCGCACCGAGATCCTCGGCCTGGCCAAGGCGCAAGAGGTGAAGAACTCGGTCATCGTCCCGTCCGGGGCCAAGGGCGGGTTCGTCTGCAAGCGGCTGCCCGACCCCGCGGACCGGGAGGCGTACCAGGCCGAGGTGCTGGCCTGCTACCAGACGCTCATCACCGCGATGCTGGAGGTCACCGACAACCTGCACGCTGGCCAGGTGGTGCCGCCGCCCGGGGTGGTCCGGTACGACCGGGACGATCCCTACCTGGTCGTCGCGGCGGACAAGGGCACGGCGACGTTCTCCGACACCGCCAATGAGATCGCCACCAGCCACGGGTTCTGGCTCGGGGACGCGTTCGCCTCCGGCGGGTCCGAGGGCTACGACCACAAGAAGATGGGCATCACCGCGCGCGGCGCGTGGGAGTCCGTGAAGTTCCACTTCGCCACGCTGGGCGTGGACACCGACGAGACCGACTTCACCGTCGTCGGCATCGGCGACATGTCCGGCGACGTGTTCGGCAACGGCATGCTGCTGTCCCGGCACATCAAGCTGGTGGCAGCGTTCGACCACCGGCACGTCTTCCTGGACCCGGCCCCCGATCCCGGGGCCAGCTTCGCCGAGCGGGAGCGGCTGTTCGCGCTGCCCCGGTCCTCGTGGGCCGACTATGACCCGGCGCTGATCTCGGCGGGCGGCGGGGTGTGGGCCCGGACGGTGAAGTCGGTGCCGGTCTCCGCACCGGTGCAGCAGGCCCTGGGGCTGGACGAGGCGGTGCGCGCGCTGTCCCCTGACCAGCTGATCGCCGCGATCCTGGCCGCTCCGGTGGACCTGCTGTGGAACGGCGGGGTCGGCACCTACGTGAAGGCCAGCAGCCAGACCGACGCCGAGGCGGGGGACCGGGCCAACGACGCGGTGCGCATCGACGCGACCGAGGTCCGGGCCAAGGTGATCGCCGAAGGCGGCAACCTGGGCGTAACCCAGGCCGGCCGGATCGAGTACGCGCTGGCCGGCGGCCTGATCAACACCGACTTCATCGACAACTCGGCGGGCGTGGACACCTCCGACCACGAGGTGAACATCAAGATCCTGCTGGCGGACAGCGTCAGCCGGGGCGAACTCAGTGCTGGCCAGCGCAACCGGCTGCTCCAGGAGATGACCGACGAGGTCGGCAGCCTGGTGCTGCGGGACAACTACCACCAGAACCGGGCGCTGGCCTCGTCCCGGGCGCAGGCAGCGGAGATGCTGCACGTGCACAGCCGGATGATGCGCAAGATGGCCCGGGACGGGCGGCTGTCCCGCCGCCTGGAGGTGCTCCCCGGGGACAAGGAAATTGCCGAACGCCGGTCCGCGGGACTGGGCCTGACCACCCCGGAGTTTGCGGTGCTGCTGGCCCAGGTCAAGATCGGGGCGGAGCAGGAGATGCTGGCCTCGGCGCTGCCGGACGACCCGTACCTGCGCTCGGTGCTGACCGGCTACTTCCCGGTCCCGCTGCGCGAGAAGTTCGCCGGCCAGATGCACAGCCACCCACTGCGCCGGGAGATCATCACCACCGCCGTGGTCAACGACATGGTGGACCGCTCCGGCACCACGTTCCTGTTCCGGATGAACGAGGAGACCGGGGCATCGGTGCCCGACCTGACCTGCGCCTGGCTGGTGGCCCGGGACGTGTTCGACATGCCCGGCTTCTGGGCCCAGGTCGAGGCGCTGGACGGGAAGGTGGAGGTGGCCACCCAGCTGACCCTGCTGCTGGAAGGGCACAAGCTGGGCGAGCGGGCCACCCGGTGGCTGCTGCACAACCGCAGGCCGCCGTTTGACATCGCGCGGACCATCGACTTCTTCGCGGGCGGCGTGCTCAGCGTCACGGCCGGGCTGCCCAAGCTGCTCACCGGGCGGGACCGGGCCGGGTTCGACGGCCGGCTGGAGTCCTACACGGCCCGGGGCGTGCCCGCCGACCTGGCCGAGCGGGTGGCCGCGATGGTGCCCGCCTACTCCGCCTTTGACCTGGTGGAGATGGCCGCGGTCACCGGCCGCAGCGTGGACGAGACCGCCGAGGTCTACTTCGACCTGGCCGAACGGCTGCAGATCACCCGGCTGCGGGACCGGATCACCGCGCTGCCCCGGGACGACCGGTGGAACACGATGGCCCGGGCCGCGCTGCGCGACGACCTGTACGCCGCGCACGCGGCCATCACCCGGGACGTGCTCGAAGTGACCGGCCCGGGCAGCCCGGAGGAGCGGCTCGCGGTCTGGGTGCAGCGCAACGACCCGGTGGTGCGGCGGGCCGCGCAGACGCTGACCGAAATATGGGAGAGTGACCGGTTTACCGTGGCCATGCTCTCGGTGGCGGTACGCGCCGTCCGCACCCTGGTGGCGTCGAGCTCGCTGCCCGAACGCCAGTGAGCGTTGGCGGGCGATTGTCCTTTCGAATGCCCGCGCTCGCGTAGGCTTTCCCGCATGGCAGGTACCGATCCCGCAAACGAACTCTCGGAACTGTCGTCAACGCTGACCAGCGTGGAATCCGTCCTCGACCCGGAGGCCATGCACCGCGAGGCTGACAACCTGAGGGAGCGCGCCGCCGACCCGCGGCTCTGGGACGACCAGGAGAAGGCCCAGGCAGTGACCCGGCGGCTGTCTTACCTCGAGGGCGAGCTGAGCAGGCTGGACAGCCTGCGGCGGCGCCTCGACGACACGAGGGTGATGTTCGAGCTGGCCGACAGCGAGCACGATGAGCCGACCCGCGAAGAGGCCACCCGTGACCTGGCCAGCCTGCGCCGGGAGATCGACCAGCTGGAAGTGCGCACCCTGCTGTCCGGTGAGTATGACGCCCGTGAGGCCCTGATCACGATCAACGCCCAGGCCGGCGGGGCCGACGCGGCCGACTGGGCGGAGGGGCTGCGGCGGATCTACCTGCGCTGGGCCGAGCGGCACGGCTACCCGAGCGAGGTCTACGACACCTCGTACGCGGAAGAGGCGGGCATCAAGTCCACCACGTTCGCGATCAAGGCGCCCTACGCGTACGGCACGCTGCGCGGCGAGCATGGCACGCACCGGATGGTGCGTATCTCCAAGTACGACAACCAGGGCCGCAGGCAGACCTCGTTCGCCGGGGTGGATGTCATCCCGGTGGTGGAGCAGGCCGACCACATCGAGATCCCGGACGACGACATCCGGGTCGATGTGTACCGGTCGAGCGGGCCGGGCGGCCAGGGCGTGAACACCACCGACTCCGCGGTCCGGATCACCCACCTGCCGACCGGGATCGTCGTGTCCTGCCAGAACGAGCGCAGCCAGATCCAGAACCGGGCCAGCGCCATGGCCGTGCTCCAGGCCAAGCTGCTGGAGCGGAAGCGGGCCGAGCAGGCGGCCAAGATGGCCGAGCTGCGCGGAGACTCTTCGGGCAGCTGGGGCACCCAGATCCGGAACTATGTGCTGCACCCGTACCAGAACGTCAAAGACCTGCGCACCGGCTATGAGACCGGGAACACCGCAGCCGTGATGGACGGCGAGATCGACGATTTCATCGAGGCCGAGATCCGCTGGCTGCGCAAGAACCCCGGCGCCGCCTGACCAGCGGGCGGCGTGGGGTCAGCGGCCCGGCGGGGAGCGTAAAGTAACAGCCGGTCAGTGAGCTAGCTGGACACTGAGGGCCAGCAGCAGCAGGGCCAGCACCACGGCCACGATGAGCGGCAGGCTCAGGCCGGACGAATGATGGTGCAGCTGCGCCCGCACCTGCTGGCAGGCGGGACAGCGCGCCTCGACGACCGGTCCGGCGCAGCGCGCGCAGATCAGGTGTTCGCAACTCATCAGGATCCCTCCGGTCGGCGCCTGCCGGGGTCACTTCGGCGGTGTTGGACGTTCAAAGCCAGTTTCCCCCCTAGACTGTCCACTGGCCAAACCGGACACCCCCTAACCAGCCGGGAAGGCCGTGCAGCGGCCGGGTCGCGGTCGCAGCGTCCGCATTCCGTCGAGCGTAGTGATGGGCCTGTGATCCACTTCGATAACGTCACCAAGACGTACCCCAGCCAGAGCCGCCCGGCCCTGGAGAACGTCACGATCGACGTCGAGAAGGGTGAGTTCGTCTTCCTGGTCGGCTCGTCCGGCGCGGGCAAGTCGACGTTCCTGCGCCTCATCCTGAAGGAAGAGAAGCCGACCGACGGCAAGATCCACGTCGCCGGCAAAGACCTCGCCCGGCTCACCAACTGGAAGGTGCCCTACCTGCGCCGCCGGATCGGCTGCGTGTTCCAGGACTTCCGGCTGCTGCCCAACAAGAACGTCTACCAGAACGTGGCGTTCGCGCTCCAGGTGATCGGGAAGCCGCGGCGGTTCATCCGCAAGGTGGTCCCGGAAGTGGTCGACCTGGTCGGTCTGGAGGGCAAGCATGACCGGATGCCCCATGAACTGTCCGGCGGTGAGCAGCAGCGGGTCGCGATGGCCCGGGCGTTCGTGAACCGGCCGATGATCCTGCTGGCCGACGAGCCGACGGGGAACATCGACCCGGCCACGTCGATCGGGATTATGAAGGTTCTGGACCGTATCAACCGGACAGGGACTACGGTCGTCATGGCGACGCATGACGCCGCGATCGTGGACTCGATGCGCAAGCGCGTGATCGAGCTCGAGTACGGGAAAGTCGTGCGCGACCAGTCACGCGGGGTGTACGGCCAGGCGTACTGACCAGTTCAGCCGCCCTTGACCCCGTCAAGGGCGGCTGTCGGGGTCTGGGCGGTACCGGATACCGAGGAATTACCGAGGGATTCAAGCAACCATGCGTGGACAGTTCCTGTTTCAGGAGATCTGGACCGGTCTCCGGCGCAACCTCACGATGACGGTTGCGCTGGTCGTCGTGGTGGCGATCAGCCTGTCGCTGCTCGGCACCGGCCTGCTGTTCGTCAAGCAGGTGGACAACACGCGGACCTACTGGCAGGGCCGGGTCCAGCTGTCCATCTTCCTGTGCACGGCGACCAGCGTGAGCGCGCAGTGCAAGCAGACCGGCCCGGCCACCCAGGCCCAGCGGGACCAGATCCTCCATGACCTCACCGCGCTGCGCTCGCAGGGCGTGGAACAGGTCTACTACGAATCCCAGGCGCAGGCCTTCGCCCGGTTCAAGAAGGACTTCGCGCAGGACAGGTCGTTCGCCAGCCTGGTCACCCAGGGCGAGATCCCGGACTCCTTCCAGGTCAAGCTGCGCAACGCCCAGGCCGACTACAACGTGGTGGCCGGCGCCGTGGAAGGACGGCCCGGGGTCGACAACATCGTCAATGTCGAGTCGATCCTGTCCAACTTCTACAAGCTGCTCGACGGCGCGCGGAACGCGGTCATCGTCGTCGCGATCATCCTGGTCATCGCGGCTATCCTGCTGGTCGCGAACACCATCCGGCTGTCCGCGTTCAACCGCCGCCGGGAGACCAGCATCATGCGCCTGGTCGGCGCGTCCAACTTCTACGTGCAGCTACCATTTCTGCTAGAAGGAGTCATCGCCGGATTGTTCGGCTGGCTCATCGCAGCCGGATTGCTGATCGCGGTCAAGACGCTGGGCCTGGACACGCTCCAGCAGTACTTTCCGTACAACGTGCGGCTCAGCGTCGGCGACCTCGTCGAGGTCATCATTCTGGCCATGGTCATGGGAGTTGTGCTCTGTGGCGTCACATCCTTCCTCACCCTCAGGCGCTACCTTCGCGCGTGACGCCAGCGGACGCTAGGCCAGTGGCTTCCCGGCAGCAGACCACGGTCATCGCCCGCAACCGGCGGGCCCGGCACGATTACCACATCGAGGATGAGTTCGAGGGCGGCCTCGTGCTCACCGGCACCGAGGTGAAATCGCTGCGAGCCGGCCGGGCCTCGCTGACCGACGGGTTCGCCCAGATCACCGACGGCGAGATGTGGCTGCATGGGGTGCACATCCCGGAGTACGCCCAGGGCACCTGGACCAACCACGAGCCACGCCGGCCGCGCAAGGTGCTGCTGCACCGCCGGGAGATCGACCGGCTGGCCCGGCAGACCGCCGAGCGCGGGCTGACCATCATCCCGCTCGCGCTGTACTTTAAGGACGGGAAGGTCAAGGTCGAACTGGCCCTGGCCCGGGGCAAGCGAACTTATGACAAGCGTCACGATCTGGCGGAACGCGACGCCGCTAGGGAGGTGGAACGTGCCTTCCGGCGGCGGGGGTAATGGCGCAGCGGGCCATGGCCTCCTACCGTAGGCGGGGGGCGCACGCGGCTGCCCGCAGGCCTAGCACGCCCTTCGTTTCAGTCAAGCGCGATCCGCAGCTTGCCGCCGGCGGGCGCGTACCGCTGAAGGGCGGCGCCGGGGGGCTGGTGGGCGGCCTGCGTTCGCGGTCGCGGCAGCTGAAGCTGGGCGCTGCCGGGCTGGCGGCCGCCATCCTGGTGGGCGGCGTGACCAGCGGGATCATCAGCGGCGAGCCCTCGGCCGAGCCGACCGCGCAGGCTTTCCTGCTGGCCTGGGCCCAGGGCCAGTACAAGACCGCGGCGGCGCTCACCACGGGCGCCCCGGGCACCGTGACCACCGAGCTGCGCAGCGCCTACGAACAGCTCGGCGCGGCCGCCTACTTCCTGTCGATGGGCCCGATCACCCAGCACGGCGACGGCACCGCGACAGCCCGGTTCTACGCCTCGGTGGACCTCGGACAGGACGGCGCGCCCTGGTCCTACCAGGGCCAGTTCACGATGCGCAAGACCTCAGCGGGCTGGCGGGTGGTATGGGCCCCGAGCGTGATCAATCCGCGGCTGCGTCCGGGCCTGCGGCTGGCCGTGGTGTCCAGGATGCCTGACCGGGCGCCCGTCCTCGACGCCCAAGGCGCCTCGCTGATCCGCTCCTCCACCGCGTTCATCGCCCAGGTCCGGCCGGGCCAGCTGAAGAACCCGGCGACCACGGCGCGGGCCTTCGCCAAGGTCACCGGGCTGGATCGGGAGCAGGTGCTCAGTGTGATCCAGGCCGCCCCGCAGTCGGAGAAACTGACCCTGCTGACCCTGGACCCGGCCACTTTCCGCCGGCTGAGCCGGGCGCTGGACCGGGTGCCCGGGCTGAATGTGCACCAGGTAGATGTGCGCCTGTTCGACAGCACGGCCAGCGACGTGACCGGCGTGGTCGGCACCGAGAACGCCCACGCCCTGAAAGAGCAGGGCATCTCCTACCGCCCGGGGACCACGGTCGGCGTGTCCGGCCTGCAAGAGGTCTACCAGCGGCAGCTGGCCGGCACCGCGGATACTGAGGTGGTCGCGGAGAACCAGGCCGGCGTGGTGGCGGTGCTGAAGAAGTGGCAGGGGCAGAAGGGCACCGCGGTGCGGACCACGATCGACGCCGGGGTCCAGGAGGCGGCCGACCGCGCGCTGGCCGGGCAGGGCGAAGCGGCCGGCATCGTCGCGGTCCAGGCCTCGACCGGGCACATCCTGGCCGCGGCGCGGCACACCGTGCCCGGCGTGCAGAAGGTCGACCCGCTGAACGGGCATTACCAGCCGGGCGGCGCGTTCACGATCGTGTCCACCGCGGCGCTGCTGGCCGATGGGCTGTCCCCGGCCAACCAGATCCCCTGCCTGCCCAGCACCAGCGTGGGCGGCCGGACCTTCACCAACGTCCCGGCCGCACCGCGGCTGGGCGGCCAGCCGCCGTTCAGCTCGGACTTCGCCGAGTCCTGCGGCACCGCGTTCACCACGCTGTCGCAGCGGCTGAGCGGGGCCAAGCTGTCGGGCAGCGCGGCCAGCTTCGGGTTCGGGGCCCGCTGGAAGCTGCCGCTGAACGCGTTCGCGGGCTCGTTCCAGGCGTCCGGGAGCCAGGCCGGGCTGGCCGCGAACACCATCGGCGAGCAGGGGGTGCAGGCTAGCCCGCTGGCCATGGCGCTGGCCGCGGCCGGGGTGGCCTCGGGCAAGTGGCGCCCGCCGATGCTGGTCACCTTCCCGCCGGACCCGGGCCTGAGCCCACACGCGGTGGCCGCCCCGCAAACCGTGGTAGCGCTGCGCCAGCTCATGCGGACCGCGGTGGCCAAGGGCGCGGCGCGGGCCGCCAATCTGGCCGGGACCCCGGTGTACGGGCAGGTCGGCACGGCCCCGGTGGCGCCGGGCTCGCGCTGGTGGGCGCACTGGTTCGTCGGCTACCGGGGCGACGTGGCCTTCGCTGTGCTGGTGGTCACCAGGTCCGCGTCGGCGTCCGCGGTGCCGCTGGGCGCCGCGTTCCTGGCCCATGGCGGCTGACCGCTCACCAGTGAGATGCCCGATGAGGCCCGCTTCGCGGGCAGCATCGGGCATCTTGCTGTCCGCCTGCTGTCCGCGGAATTCGGGTTGGCCAGCCGGTGTTGAGTCCAGTAACGTCAGAGCAGGCCGCCCCGGCGGCCCGGACGTTGACAACTCAATATGAGTTACCCACAGGGGGTGACAGGCTTCGACTTCGGTGGTTGATCCAGGGGAAGCGAGCCGAGGACGGCGGACATAACCTCGTTAATACTGTGACCGCACATTTACAAGTGCCAATGTTAAGCGCACTCACCTCGCCCTCGCGGCCTAAATAACCGCGAGTTAGGGGTTGTCAGCCCGGGAGTTCCTCCGGCCCGGTGCCTGGCATCAGCTAGGAGGATCCACCGCCCGGTCCGGTCGCGGGACTGAGCGGGACACCTAACAGCGACTGAGCCCGCCGGGGGCCTGCCTGCAGGACCCCCGGGGCCGAGAAAAGCGACGCAGGCTGCGCTCGGAGAAGCCCTGGTGATGTACTGAAGGACGCGGGTTCGATTCCCGCCACCTCCACCAATGCCCGGTCAGGTGTCTGCACAGGACACCCGGCCGGGCTTTGTCACGTCGAGCTGCCCGCGGCCGCGTCAATACTCCGTAGTTCGGCGTCGCTGCGAGCGATCGCCGCCTGCTCGGCGCCGGTGTCGAGGTTGCGGGTAAGCAGGATGTAGACCACCGCGGTCACCACCGCACCCACGATCCAGGAGATGTCCACACTGTTCAGGTCCGCGGCCAGTGGGCCGGTGTAGTAGCTCTTGAACGTGACCAGGTTGAGCAGCACCATGAAGGGGATCTCGGCGGCAAAGCCCGCCGCGTAGGCGATGAGCCCGCGATAGGACCACATCCCGTAGATCCCGTTGGGCCGGAAGATGTCCATGATCGCGTAGTGCCCGTGGCGCACGAAGAAGAAGTCGATCAGGTTGGTCACCGTCCACGGCACCAGCAGGTAGAGCATGAGTGTCAGCACGGTGTCCACCACGCCGACCGCCGAGGTGGTGATCAGCTTGCCGATCACGAACCAGATCACGGCCAGCACGATGATGGTGATCACCCGGATGCCCCGGGTCGGGCTGACCTTGCGGAAGGCGTCCACCCCGGCCAGGGTCGTCAGCATGGCGCCGTAGGCGTTCATGCCCATGGTCGCGGCCAGGGCCACGGCGGACAGGAACCCGGTGAGGCCGCCCAGATGGCTGATCACGTTGTTGCCGGCCGTCTGCAGCCCGACCAGGCCATCGGTCGCGCCGAGCCGGATGGCCAGCCAGGCGCCCAGCGCGATCAGCCAGACGGCCGGCGTCGAGGCACCGGCGAACACATAGCCGATGATCTTGCCCCGTGGGGTATCGCGCGGCAGGTAACGCGAGTAGTCGGACACGTATCCCGCGTAGGTGATGTTGTAGGCCGCCGCGGCGGACAGCTGGGCCATGAATCCTGTCCAGTTGAACCCGTACACGTGGTGGCTGACCACGCCGCCCGCCTGGCCGAAGAACACGCCAATGGTGATGATCGCCACCAGGGGCAGCAGGATGTAAAGCAGCCACCGGAACACGCGGTGCACCCAGTCGTAGCCGTAGATGGCCAGCAGCGCGGCGCCGACGGTGACCACGATCGCCACCAGGTTGGCGTTCCAGCCGAACGCCCCGTGCAGGCCCTGGGCCAGCAGCACCTGGTCGGCCACGTTGAAGGCCATGTACGTGAACAGCATGGCGAACAACGCGACGATCACGCCCCGGTAGCCGAACTGGGCGCGCGACTGAATCATCTGCGGCAGCCCCAGCGTGGGTCCCTGGGTCGCGTGCAGGGCCATGAACATCGTGCCGACCAGGATCCCGGCCGTGCCCGCCACGATCGTCCAGCCGAGCGACAGGCCGAACGATGGCCCGATGAAGCCGATCGGGATGGTGAAGTACTGGAAGTTGCCCAGGAACCACAGGGGCGCCTGGTGCCAGACCTTGCCGTGCCGCTCGGTGTCCGGGACCCAGTCGATCGAGCGCGTCTCGATTCCCTGGATGCCTGGCCCTGGCGTGCGTACTGGCGCCTTGTCCTTAGTAGCCACGGCAAGCTCTTCTCTTGTGCGAAGAATGCGGCCTGCGATTAATAACGCAACGTTGGGGGACGACCCAGCAGCGAGTCAATAGTGCATTACACAGAATCAGCAGCGTCTGTTGTGCCAGACCACAAGGTCACCGGGACCGCGGCGTCGCGGCCGCGCGCAGCGCCAGCCACGTCTCGGCCAGCGTTTCGGTCGAGGCCAGGGAACGCCCGGTGATCTGCTCGAATCGCCGCACCCGGTAGAGCAGCGTATTTGGGTGAATGTGCAGCGCCTGCGCTGCCTTCTCGGTCTGCCGGTCATGCTCGAGCCAGGTGCGGACCGACGGCAGCAGGTCCCCGCTGTGCGCGTCGTCATATTCGATGACGGCGCGCAGCACGTCGTCCACCAGGGTCTGCAGATCCGCCGAGTCGGTGGTCAGCCACCGCCCGGTGCGGTCGTCACCGTAGCTGACCATATCCCGGCCCGATTCCACCGCCCGGGTGATGGCCCACTGGGCTTCCCGCCTGGCCACCCGCAGCGATGCCCCGGCCCGGAACGGCAGACTGGTCCCCACCACGGTGCCGCTGCCGGCCAGTGCGGCCCGGGCGGCCCGGTCATCGGGGATCAGCACGTAGAGTTCCTCCTCCTGCCGCAGGACGAGTTGCGCGAACCGGCTGTGGGCGAGCGTGTCCGCGACCGCGTCGCCGTCGGCGTCGGCGTTCCTGGGCCGGACGATGGCCAGCACCAGCCGGCCGTCCGGAGGGAACCCGTGGATGGCGAGCCGCCGGGTCACCACGGCCGTATCAAGCGCGCCGCGAAGCATCTCGGCCAGGGTCTCCGCGCCTTCCCGGCGAAGCGTCTCCCGCTCGTGGGCCTGCATGGACAGTTGCAGCGCAGCCACGGTGGCGATGTGCTGGACCACCGACACGCCGGCCGGAACGGCGTCGGCGGCCTCCATCGCCAGGATGTAGCCGACCGTGCCCCGCGGCCCGGAGACCGGCAGGACATACCCTCCCGGCACCGTCGGCGGGCTGGTGGGCGTGGTCGGGATGAGCTTCGCGTGGTCCGGCGGCGGGGCCGGCACCCCGTCCAGCAGCGGGCCCCGCCCGGTGGTGCACGCGTAGAGCCGGTACCCGGACAGGCGCTCGAGGCGGTCGAAGATCTCCCGGGTGCTCAGGTTCCCCGCGGCCAGCCACCGGACCGCGCCGAAGACCTGCAGCTGCGCGTTCAGCCGCTGGCCGGTGTCACCCTGCACGGCCGCGGCGACTTCCTGGGCGATGGCCATGAACGGCACCGGCAGCGGGACCTCCACGACCGGGAAACCACGCTCGCCGGCAGCAGCCAGGAAAGCCCCGGTCAGCGGGGGCACATGGAGTTGCTCGGACAGGGCCAGGCAGGCCACCCCAGCGTCGTCGAGGCGCGTCAGGTAGGCCCGCTGGCGCTGCGCGCTGCGGGGCAGGGCGATACCTGTCGTCATGATCATCTCAGCGCCGAAGAGCCAGGGCGTCGGATCCTCAAGCTCGCTCACGTGCGCCCAGGCGACCCGCCGCGACGTGCCTGCCTCGCCTGCGATCAGGCGCAGCTGCAGCGCGGGGGAGCGCAGCAGGTCTTCCACCCGGATCACGCCGTCCAGCGGCATGACCTCACCGTAGGTTGTGCGCCGGCCCAAGATCAAGGGCGTGTTCTGTGGCCGGCACTATTGCCGTCCGGCGGCATCGTCTGGTACGCCAAGCGGTGACAGGCATGCCAGATCATGACGGAGCTTCGTCCGGCGTGGCCGCACGGGCCAGCGCGGGGGCAGGAGGTCAGGTTGACGGGTACCGAGGGCAGGCCTGGGGCTGAGCGCGGCCCCATCGACGCCAGCCGGATACCGCGCTTCGCCGGGCCGCCAACCTTCGCCCTGCTGCCGCGGCGGGATGAGGTCGGGCGCTGCGACGTGGCAGTGGTCGGTGTCCCGTTCGACAGCGGCACGTCATACCGTCCCGGCGCCCGGTTCGGGCCCGCCGCGGTCCGGCAGGGTTCCCGGCTGCTGCGCCCCTGGCATCCCAGCCTGCGGGTAGCGCCGTTCGGTGCCCAGCAGGTCGCGGACGCCGGCGACATCGCCTGCAACCCGTTCGACATCAAGGAGGCCATGGACCAGATCGAGGCGGCCGCGGCCGGGCTGCTCGCCGAGGCCGCGCACCTGCTGGCCATCGGCGGCGACCATACCATCGCCTATCCGCTGCTCCGGGTGGCCCACCAGCGGTTCGGCCCGGTCGCCCTCGTGCACTTCGATGCCCACCTTGACACCTGGCAGACGTACTTCGGCGCACCGCTCACCCACGGCACCCCGTTCCGGCGCGCCGCCGAGGAGGGGCTGTTCTCCGAAGAGCACAGCATGCACGTCGGCATCCGCGGGCCGCTGTACGCCCCGAGCGACCTGGAAGAGGACGCCGAACTCGGCTTCGCCGCGGTCAGCGCGATGGAGATCGAGCGCATCGGCATCGACGGCGTGGTCGCCGCTATCCGCGAGCGGGCGGGGGACCAGCCGCTGTACGTCTCGATCGACATCGACGTGCTCGACCCGGCTCACGCGCCGGGGACCGGGACACCCGAGGCGGGCGGCTTCACCTCCCGGGAGGTCCTGGGCATCCTGCGCGGCCTGGCCGGGATGCGCCTGGTCGGCGCGGACGTGGTCGAGGTCGCGCCCGCCTACGATCACGCCGAGATGACCGCCGTGGCGGCCGCCCACATCTGCTACGAACTGCTGGCGCTGATGGCGCTGGGCCAATCAGTGACGCCAGCGCGCCACCTTTAGCAACTGCCCGGCCGCGGGCCGGCCAGGGGACTGCCTGGCCGGCCGCGGCGGCCGCGTTTCTGGCCCACCGGTCAGCGGGGGGCCTCCTGGGGCAGTTGCTCGGCCGCCACGGGGGGCTGGGCGGCGTGGCCGGGCCACCAGGCCCAGCGGCCGATGAGGGTGGTGAGGCTGGGGGAGAAGAACATGGCCATGACGAACGCGGCCAGCGCGATCCCGGCGGAGACGGCGAAGCCGAGCTGGGACAAGATGGTGTTCCCGGCCAGGGTCAGCGAGGCGAACGTGCCGGCCAGGATCAGCCCGGCCGCCCCGATCGTTGGGGCCGCGTGCCGGAACGCGATGGCGGCGGCCTGCCGCGGTGGCAGGCCTGCGCTTGGCCTCCTCGCGGAGCCGGGCGATCATCAAGATGTTGTAGTCGGTGCCGAGCGCGACGACGAACAGGTACATGTAGACGGGGAGCAGGAAGACCAGGCCGGGCTGGCCGCCGGCGACCTGGAAGACCAGGACGCTGGCGCCGAGGGTGGCGCCGAACCCGAGTACGACGGAGGCGAGCAGGTACCAGGGGGCGACCACGCTGCGCAGCAGCAGGCCCAGGATGACCAGGATGATGAGCGCGGCGACCGGGAACACGACCGCGTAGTCGTGGTTGACGGCGCGCTGGATGTCGGCGAACACCGCGGTGGTCCCGCCCACCAGCGCGGCGGTGCCGGGCGGTGCGGCGGCGTGCACGGCCGGGCGGAGCTGGTTTTTGACCAGGTTGACCGCGGCGGTGGACTGCGGGTTGAACGACAGCGTGACGGTGTACGCGGCGGTGGCCCGGCCGGTGCTGAGCGTGGGCGGCGCGACCGCGCCGACGCCGGGCAGCGTCTTCAGTTTCGCGCCGAACGCGGCCAGGTCTGAGGCGGGCAGGGCCCCGCCCGAGGTCTGGTGCAAGCAGCACGAGGGTCGGGTCGGTCGCGCCGGGCGGCAGACCCTTTTCCAGGGTCTTCAGGGCCGTCTGGGATTCGGCGGTGGCCGGGATGCCCGCCGAGGACAGGTCGAACGTCGGCTTGTAGGCGAACGCGCCGATGGCCAGGACCGCCAGGACCAGGCCGGACACGAGGGCATAGACCCCGGCCGGCGGCCCAGGGAGCGGCCGATGGCCGCGAACCGCGCGCCCTTGGGCTCGCGGCGCCACGCCTTGGACGGCCAGAACACGCGCGGGCCGAGCAGCGAGACGACCGCGGGGACCAGGGTCAGCCCGGCGATCAGGGTGACCGCGACCGCGATGGCCAGCGCCGGGCCGATCGACCGCAGCACGCTCAGGGTGGACAGCAGCAGGGCCAGGAACGCGGCGATGACCACCCCGGCGGCCGAGGAGATGACCTCGCCGACCCGGGCCACCGCGGCCACCATCGCCGCCTTGGGATCCTCGCCGGCGCGCAGCTGCTTCGCGGTAACGGAACATCAGGAACAAGATGTAGTCGGTGCCGATCCCGAACAGCACGACGATCAAGATCGTGGAGATCGAGCTGTCGGTGTTCAGGTGCAGCGCCTTGTTGACGTCGGCGATCAGGCCGGTCGCGACCTGGGAGACCAGCGCGATCACGATGAGCGGCAGCACCGCGATGATCGGGCTGCGGAAGATCACCAGCAGCAGGATCAGGATCAGGATCAGCGTGGCCAGCAGCACCACCTGCTCGGCCCGCTGGCTGCGATTGCTGGCTGTCCAGCTGCTGGGCCGCCGACCCGGTCACCCCCTCCCGCAGGCCCGTGCCCGCCACCAGCGGCTTGATATCGGCGCGCAGCACCTTGATCGCGTCCCCGGCCGCCGTCCCCGACCCGTTGACCACGTCATTGGGCATGGCCACCAGGGCCGTCTGCACCAGCCGGTTCGGCGACGGCGGGCCCGCCGTGACGCCCACGATGTTGTGGATATGCCGGGCGTCCAGCGACGACGCCACCGAGGCGACCTTCGCCGAGTCGGCCGCGGTCAGCCTGGCCGCCATCAGCCCGGGAGAACACGATGATGGCCGCCGCCGCGGTCACGTGCCCGGCCGCCGGGAACGCCTTGTCCTGCAGATCCGCAGCCCGGATCGACTCGTAACTCTTGGGCAGGAAGCTGCTCTCGTTGCTCGTCGTCGGCAGGCCTGGCGACGTCGCGATCACCGCCACCGCGACCACCACCCACGCCAGAATCGTCCACCACGGGTGGCCCACCACGGCCCGTCCCAGTCCGGCGAACGGCCCCTGAGCGGCCCTGGCCGGCCTGACTGGGCCACCCGCCGTCCGGGGATCCCCCGTGCCTGTCCTGACCCCGTCTCCGTTACTCACTACGGTCCCTTCGGCTTGTGTTGTCACCCCGTCAGCAAGGCCGCGCGCCCCCCGCGTCCCACGCTAAGCCCCCGGGCCTGTGAGCCACCTGGCAGTCCCGCATCAGGAGAGCTCGCGGCCGCGGCGCGCCAGGGGACTGGCGCGCCGCAGTCAGCGTAGGGGACGTGCGCCCGGCGCAGGCATGACAAATGTCAGGTTTGCCGGGATCAGCCGATGGCCGGGTCCAGGTCAGGGGTTGAGGCCGGCCACCCGGCACTGCTCCCGGGTCTGCCGGGCTACCTGGCCGGTATGCCGGAAGGCGCTCTGGCACATCGAACGGGCCTTCTCGCCGCAGCCGTGCAGCACCGCGCCGCCGGTCGAGCTGACCACGGTCACGTTGATACAGCCGTTGCCGGACCGGTCGTAGGCGCCCTGGCCGACCGCGGACCACACGCCCAGCCCGGCGAACACGGCCAGCACGAGGGCGCCGACCAGCCCGGCCACCCACTTGCCACGGCGGCTCAGTGACTGCCCGAAGTGCCCGGGGTTACGGCCTCTCATGCCCCCTGAGCATAACCGGCGGGCCTCAGCTGACCGCGACCCACGTGGCATAGCCGCCCAGGCCCAGCAGCACAATGGCGGTGATCACCCGGACCACGGTGACGTTCACGAACCGGAGCAGGCCCTGCCCGCCGGCCACCGCGACCCCGGCCACCGCGGCGAACGCGAGCAGCGCGCCCGCCGCCACGGACAGCGGCGCGTGATAGCGGGCGGCCAGGTTGACCGTGAGCACCTGGGTCAGGTCGCCCCACTCGGCCAGGAAGACCAGCCCGAACGTGGCCGCCACGGTCCGGCGGCGGCGCAGGGCGGCCGGTGCGGGCGCGGCGTCCCCGGCGTCCTCCCGGTCGCGCACCGCCTCGTACAGCGCGAAACCGGCCCCAGCGAAGAAAGTCAGTGCGACCGCGAGTTCCACGGCCCGGTGCGGCAGGATGTGGATGAGCAGGACACCCAGGGTGATGGCGATCACCACGTGGACGGCGAACGCCGCGGTCGCACCGAGCCAGACGGCAACCGGCCGGCCGCGGGTAGCCATGACCACGGAGGCGAACATGGTCTTGTCGGGCAGTTCGCCGAGGAAGATCACGGGAAAGACGGCGGCGATGACAGCAAGGTTCACGCTAGCCCTTTTCTCTGCCGGCTCGTCGGCCGAGACAAGGGCACGCCTTCATCCCGGCCATGGGGTCAACAACGGCTGGAACGAAGGTCTCGCCCACCTGCGCGGGGCACAGGCCTGGCAACCGGGCGCCATGGGCGCCAGCATGTCGATTACCGGCTGGGGGCTACTCCCCTTCGCGGCCCACGATAGTGCAGCGGCCGCCGATGACTGAGCCAAACGCGGACAGCCCCAGCGCGGAGCCGCCAGCCGGCCCAGCCGGCCCGGCCGCGCCGCCCAGGGGCCAGCCGGGACACCACGCGCCGGGTGCGGTCCGGCTTCGAGCAGGCCCTCGGCCTGGCCCAGCTCAGCGTCCTGCTCCCGGTGGTCATCCTGCTGCTGTCCGGGATCGGCGCGTTCATCTACGGGACGGCCGTCGCCGTCCACTCGGTCATCGAGCTAGCCCAGCATCCCTTTGCCGTGCACAACCTGCGGTTGTTCCTCACCGAGATCGACACGTTCCTGATCGGCGCGACGCTGATCATCGCGGCCTTCGGCCTCTACGAACTGTTCGTGGCCCGGATCAACCCGGCCAGCCTCCGGCTGCCACTGCCGCACTGGCTGGAGATGACCGACCTGAACGACCTCAAGGCGCGGGTCATCTCCATGATCATCCTGGTCGTCGCGGTCAGCTTCGTCGACGTGCTGCTGGAATTCGGCGGGGCCACCCTGGAGATCCTGTATCTCGGCACGGGGGTGGCCGTCTTCATCATCGCGCTCACCGTCTACCTGCGGTTCGGCTCCGACACCAACCATGAATAGGGCCCGCGCGCCCGCTACACGATGCGGGCGAACCGGCGCAGCGCGGCGCTCAGCGCGGCCGCCGCTACCGGGCGGATCACTCCGGCGGCCACCCGGCCCAGCGCGGGCGGCAGCGGCAGCACCAGGTCCTCGGTCCAGCTGAACTCACTGTCCGGGCCGTCCGCGCGCACCTCGAAGATCCCCGCCCCGCGGATCAGCCGGCCGGTGTGCTCGACCACGCAGCGATGCGGCGGGTCCCACTCGGTGATGACCATGGTGTCGGTGAAGCCGACCGGGCCCAGGCCGGTCCAGCCGGTCACCGTGGCCCCCAGGCCCTGCCCGCCGCGCACCCGGGTGGCCCAGACCCACTCGTGCTGCCGGGACCAGTCGGTGGCCGTCCGCCACACCCGGTCCGCGTCGGCCGGCACCCGCACCCGCGCGACGATCTCCAGTGGGCTGCTCACAGTGACCAACCTAGCTGAGGCGCCGGGCCCGCCCCGGGACGGTACCGAGCACCCATCCTGGCGGGGATTGTGCCGCATCGGGTCATCGGCCAGGCTTGGCCTGGGCCCGTCCGGCGGCGTATTCTTGACTGTATGGTCAGTCAGTCTTATAGCTCATCGCGCCCGCCTGCCCCGCTTGACCCCGCCGCCATCCAGGAGTCGCTGCGCCCGTTCGGCACCAGCCGCATGCTGCCCCGGGCCGCCTACGTGGACCCGGCCGTCTTCGCCTGGGAACGGCAGCACTTCTTCGGTGGTGGCTGGATGTGCGTGGGCCGCAGCGCGCAGGCCCCCAGCCCCGGCGACATGCGCGCCGAGCCAGTGGGTGAGGGCAGCGTGCTGCTCGCCCGCGGCGAGGACGGTACCCTCCGGGCGTTCGCGAACGCCTGCCGGCACCGCGGGCACGAGCTGCTGCCCTGCGGGTCGGTCACCCAGCAAAAAGTGATCATCTGCCCGTATCACTCGTGGACGTACGGGCTGGCCGGGAACCTGCGCGCGGCGGCCGGGTTCAAGAACAAGCCGGGCTTCGACGCCAGCCAGTGGGGCCTGGTCGAGCTGCCGGTGGAGGAATGGCACGGACTGGTGTTCGTGGACGGCTCCGGCCAGGCCGGGCCGCTGGCCAGCTCGCTGGGCAGCCTGGACCCGCTGATCGCGCCCTACGAGATGAGCCGGCTGGTGGTACGCGGGCAGCACGACTACGAGGTGGCGTCCAACTGGAAGATCCTCACCGAGAACTACCACGAGTGCTACCACTGCCCGCAGATCCACCCGGAGCTGTGCAAGGTGAGCCCGCCGAAGAGCGGGGAGAACTACTCGGCCCCCGGGACCTGGGTCGGCGGCTGGATGGACCTGCGTGACGGGATGGCCACCATGTCGCTGGATGGCACCAGCCGCGGGGTGGTGCTGCGGAACCTGGATGAGCATGAGCAGCGGACCGTCATCTACGTCCAGCTGTTCCCGAACATCCTGCTCAGCCTGCACCCGGACTACGTGATGACACACCGGCTCACCCCACTGGCCGCCGACCGGACCCGGATCGAGTGCACCTGGGCGTTCGCCCCCGAGGCCGTGGACCGGCCGGACTTCGATCCTGGCTACGCGGTGGACTTCTGGGACATCACCAACCAGCAGGACTGGCACGCCTGCGAGTCGGTGCAGCGCGGGCTGACCTCGCCGCACGCGATCCCCGGCCCGCTGTCGGCCGAGGAGGACGCGGTGTACCAGTTCGTCACGATGGTGGCCCGGGGCTACCTGGGCGAGCCGGTCTGGAACACCGGCAGCCCCACCGCCTCGACCGCGGACGCGGCCCAGGTCGGCTAGGGCGGCACACGCCCGGGGCGGGACGGCCTAGCCCGCCCGCCCCGGGATACGCCGGGGCAGCGCCAGCACCAGGAGCAGGGCGAGCACCACGAAGCCCAGGTTGGCCAGCAGGGCCAGCTGGGCGCTGTGGCTGAACGCGGTGGGCACGGCGGCCGGCCCGGGCCGCACGTGCAGCGTGCCGAACAGCACGGTCCCGATCACCGCGATGCCGAGCGCGCTGCCCACCCGCTGCGCGGTGCCCAGGATGCCGCTGGCCGTGCCCGCCTCCCGGCGGGGCACCGTGGCCAGCACGAAGTCCTGGTTCGGCGCGATCGTCATGCCGTTGCCCAGGCCAGCCACCAGCAGCGGGGCCACCAGGTACCACCCGCTGACCGCGGGCGCGGTGACGTGCACGGCCAGGATGGTGAACCCGAGGCCCGCGATGACCAGGACGCACCCGGTGACCAGCACCATCCGGCCGAGCCGGGCGGACAGCCGGTCGCTCTGCGCCGCGGCGACCAGGCTGCCGACCGAGAACGGCGCGATGACCAGCCCGGCCAGCAGCGCACTGTGCCCGAGGCCTTCCTGCCACAGGATCGACAGCGTGAAGAACACGCTGGTGAACCCGGCGAAGTAGACCACCGCGAAGACCGCGCCCGCGGCGAACGACATCTGCCGGACCAGCCCCGGCGCCAGCAGTGGGTCGCCGCCGCGCCGCTCCTCGCGTACCTCCCAGGCGGCCAGCAGCGCGAAGACCACGGCGCAGCCACCCAGGCAGGCCCAGCACCACGCTGGCCAGCCCAGCTGCTGGCCTTCGACCAGCGGGATCAGCAGCAGCAACAGCCCGGCGGCCAGCAGGCCGAGCCCGGCCGGGTCGAAGCCGCGCCGGGTCCGGGCCGGTGAGCGGGGCAGCAGCCAGGCGGCCAGCGGCACGGTGACCGCGCCGATGAACAGGTTGACCAGGAACACCCAGCGCCAGCCGTCCTGGGTCCCGGCCGCCGCGATGATCAGCCCGCCGAGCAGCGGCCCGAGCGCGGTGGACACGCCGATCGTGGCGCCCAGCACGCCGAACGCTTTGGACCGCGCCGCCCCGGTGAACGACAGCTGGATGGTCGCGGAGATGGCCGGGTAGAACAGGCCGGCCCGAGGCCGGCCGCGATGCGCGCGGCGACCAGCTGGTCCGGGTGCTGGGCGATCCCGCACGCCACGCTGGCCAGGGTGAACACGGTCAGCCCGGCCAGGAACATGGGCTTGTGCCCGAACCGGTCGCCGGCCCAGCGCCGGCACCAGCGCCAGCCCGTAGGCCAGCGCGTAGCCGGCCACGATCCACTCCAGGCTGGCCGACGACGCGTGCAGCCCGGTCCGGATGCTCGGCAGCGCGACGTTCACAATCGTCGTGTCCAGCAGCGCCATGAACGCGCCGACCAGCACGATCGACACCGCCCGCCAGCCGTGCCCGGCCGGGGCGCTGGCGGCCACCTGGTGCTGGGTGCCCGGGCCGGCCGTCACGGTGCCTCCCCGGACCCGGTACCGGGCTGGTGCGGGCCGCCTACCCCGGCCTCGAAATCAGCCACGATCTTGGGCACCCGGTTCAGGAGCTCCTCATGCCAGCGCACCTCGGCGGCACACCGCTCGCTGATGTGCTCCATGACCATGCGCTCAGCCTCGTTCACATAAGGGTCCGCGCTGGCCGCGGTCTGCCGCAGCGATGCCTCCCTGACCCGCAGCCCGGCGAGCCGGTTCGCCACGACCTGGGCCAGGGTCTCCTCAGCCAGGTCGGGAGTCTGGGTCAGCGCCAGGTCGAACGGGTCGTTGGGGGAGACCAGGGTGCGCAGCGCCTCGTCGCGGACGGCCGACAGGGCCCGCCGCCCGTCCGCGGTGATCTCGTAGACGGTCCGCTCCGGCCGGTTGCCCACCCGCTCGGTGCGCAGCTCGCGGACCAGGCCCTCGCTGGCCAGCCGTTTCAGCGCCCCGTACAGCGAGCCGGCCCGCACGTCGGTCCACAGCTCGGTGCGGTCGGTCTGCGCCTGGTGGCGGATCTGGTGCCCGTGCAGCGGACCGGTCCGGGCCAGCGTGCCCAGGATGAACAAGCGAATTGACGACATGCGATTAGTCTTACACGACTAATCGCGTGACAGCAAGCTGCTTTACGCACGGTTCCGGGCACTGATCCCATCGAGGCGGTGGCGACGTATCAGTACGGGGGGGCGCCAGTGATGAGCGCTCTCGATCCAGCAACCTGCGAAGGAGTTGCCATGCCTGACACGCTCATCCTGGAATTCACTGGCGTCGGCGCGGAGGAGTACGCCGCGGTCAACCGCGAGCTGGGCATCGACATGGAGACCGGCCAGGGGGACTGGCCACCCGGGCTGCTGATGCACAGTGCGGGCCTGGCCGACGATGGCAGTTTCGTGGTGACCGAGGTCTGGACCTCCCAGGCCGACCAGGCCGCGTTCATGGATTCCCGCCTGGGCAAGGCACTGGCGGCCGGCGGCATCACGGCCGTCCCCAGCGTCCGCTGGGTCCCCGCCATCGCCCACTACCAGCCCGCCAGCTGACAGCGGAGGGGAGCACCGCGCCGCCGCCAGCCACCGGGCGGGTGTCGGCGCGGTGCATTTTGTCAGCGCGGTTCGTTGTAGGCGTAATTGCACGCACGATGTACCGCGCTGATGCTTTGGGCCGGATCAGGCAAGCGCCGCGGGGCCGCGCTTGACCATCTGGGCCGCGATGATCGCCCGCTGCACCTCGCTGGTGCCTTCCCAGATCCGCTCGACGCGCAGCTCGCGGAAGAACCGTTCGGCCACGTTCTCCCGCATGTAGCCGCGGCCGCCGAACACCTGCACGGCCCGGTCGGCCACCCGCCCGGCCATCTCCGAGGCGTACAGCTTGGCCATCGAGCACTGCGCGTGGGCGATCTTCACGTCGATCCCGCCGTCGATGCCGCGGGCCGTCTCGTACACCAGGGACCGGGCGGCGAACAGCTCGGTCAGGCTGTCCGCGAGCATCGCCGCCACCGTGCCGAACTCGCTGATCGGCCGGCCGGACACCCGCCGCTCGCTGGCGAACGTGGTCATCTCGTCGGTCAGCCGCCCGGCCGCGCCCAGGCAGCGGGCCGCCACCATCAGCCGCTCGAAGCGGAACCACTCGTAGGCGAACGACATCCCATCGCCCTCGGCGCCGATCAGGTGCGTGGCCGGCACCCGGACGTCGGCGAACTCGACGATCGGGTGGTGATGGCTGATCGTGTGGGAGTACGCCGGGGTCCGCACCACCCGGACGCCCGGGCTGGGCAGGTCGACCAGGAACATCGCGTGCTCGCCGGCGTTCGGCCCGTCCGCCAGCACGCCCTGGAAGAACGCGAAATCAGCGGTGTTGAACGAAGTCACGTGCCACTTGACGCCGTTAAGCAGATAGTTCGCGCCGTCGCGGCGGGCGGTCGCTTCCAGCCCGGCCACGTCCGAGCCCGCGCCCTCTTCGGTGATCGCGTAGCACTCCTCCCGCTCGCCCGCGATGGCCGGGCGGACGAAGTGCTCGATCTGGTAGGGCGTGGCCACCGCGGGCAGCCACGACGGGGGAGTGGACGCCACCCAGCCGAGCGCGTTGGTGACCCGGCCCATCTGCTCCTGGACGAGGACCTGCTGCAGCGTGCTGCACCCGCCGCCGCCCAGCTCAGCCGGCATGTTGGTGGCGGCCAGGCCCAGCTCGCGGGCGCGCTTGGCGTGCCCGGCGACGACGTCGGGCGGCAGGTCGCCGCCGTTCAGCTCGGCGGTGACCTCGCCGGGGATGAGCTCGTCCGCGAAACCGCGGGCCCGGGCCTGGATCGCGAGGTCCTCGTCCGACAATCCGTACACGCGCACTCCCTGGCTGGCCGTGGCTTCCGGGGGTCGTCTGCCCACCCCTGAGCCGCCTTGACTGAATGTTCAGTTTATGTCAGCATCGGGTTCGTGCCAATGCCCTCCGCTGGCCAGCGCAGCACCGCCGACGTCGTGGTCGTGGGCGGCGGCACGATCGGCGCGTGGTGCGCCTACTTCCTGCGCCAGGAGGGCCTGCGGGTCACCCTGCTGGAAAAGGGCGTGCTCGGCCAGGGGGCGAGCAGCCGGGCCGCGGGCGTGGTCCGCGCCCAGGGCGGCACCCCGGAGGCGGTCCGGCTGGCCCAGTGGTCGCAGCAGTTCTACCTGCGCCAGCGGGCGGAGCTGGGCATCGACTCGGGGTTCGTGCGCCAGGGCTACCTGCTGCCATGCTTCACCGAGGCCGAGGTCCCGGCCGCCCAGCAGCGGATGGCCATGCAGGCCGACCAGGGCCTGGACGTGGAATGGCTGACCCCGGACGAGGTGGACGAGCGCAACCCCACGCTGGCCCCCGGGCAGACGCTGGGCGGCACGTTCTGCGCTGGCGACGGTTACCTGGCCCCGCCCCGGAACGTGACCGCGTACGCGGTGGCCCTGGCCGTCAGTGGCGTCGACGTGCGCGAGCGGACCCGGTTCACCGGCCTGCTCACCGGGTCTGGCCGGGTCACCGGCGTGGACACCAGCGCGGGCCCGGTCCCGGCCGGCGCGGTCGTGCTGACCGGCGGCCCGCAGCTGGCCGAGGTGGGCCGGCTGGCCGGGAGTGCGGATCCCGGTCGGCGGGACCCGGCACCAGGTCGCGGTGACGCAGCCGCATCCCGGCCTGGACCCGTCCCGGCTGCCCATGGTCTTCGACCTGACCGCGGGGCTGTACTGGCGGCCCGAAGAGGGCGGCCTGCTGTTCGGCATGAGCAACCCGGACGAGCCACCCGGCCGGGCCCGGGATGTGGACCAGGCCTACCTGGCCCGGATGCGGGCCCGGCTGGAACAGCTGGTGCCGGTGGTGGCCGGGCTCGGGCTGAGCCGGATGTGGGCGGCCACCATCGACTACACCCCCGATCACCTGCCGATCATCGGCCCGGCGCTCGGCCCGGACGGCCCGCTGGCCGGCGTGACCGTGGCCGCGCCCGCCGGGGCCGGCATGATGTGGGGGCCCGGCCTGGCCCGCACCACCGCCGACCTGGTGCTCACCGGCCACTCCAGCGTGGTGGACACGTCCCGCCTCGGCCTGGACCGGTTCGACGAGCACGGCCGCAGCAAGCTGCCGGTGGACCCGATCGCGCTGCCGTTCCCGGAGGCGGCCGGCCCGGACATGGTGCCGGGCGAGGCACCCGGACGGCTGACCATCCCCTGACCTGGCGTTACCCGCAGAAAGGACCGAGCCGCATGACCGACACCAACCCGGTAACCCCGTTCCTGTCCGCCGCCGCGCTGCATGGCGACCTGGAGGACTGGGGCCCGCTCGAAGAGGCCACCGGCGAGGTCGGCATGCACACCTCGGGCGTGACCACGTGGTCCGACGGCGACCTGGAGGTGGGCGTCTGGGAGTGCACCCCCGGCCCGTCCTACTGGAAGCTGGAGACCAACGAGGCCATCCACATCGTGTCCGGCCGGATGACGTGCACCCCGGACGGCGGCCAGCCACAGGACATCGGCCCCGGGGACAGCGCGGTGTTCCCGCGCGGCTGGGCGGGCACCTGGCAGATCCACGAGACGATCCGCAAGCTCTACGTGCTGTTCTGACCCTCTGGACCCCTGGTGACCAGCTGCCAACGGCGCTGGCTGGTCACCAGGCGCCGCGCGGGAACTGGCGGTCCCAGCTGCGCTCGGCGATGAGCTCACCGTTGCAGCGCAGCTCGCGGCGGAACCGGTAACGCAGCGCGGCCGCGTCCCCGGACAGCTCGAGGGTGGACGACGCGGTCAGCAGCCGGCCCGGCAGGTGGATCTCGGTGCGCGCCTCGCCGCGCGCGGACGCCTCGGCCGGCCGCTCGTCGTGCACCTGGTAGCGCAGGTACTCCTCGTCCATCACGCGCCCCCACGGGAACTCCGTGCCCGTGCTGCCGCGCCAGGACACCTCGGCCGTGCCGTCAGAGTCCCGGGACACCGTCCAGCGCACCGGCACCATCGTCCCCCAGGACCGGACGCCCTCGGGGCCGCTGGCCGGGACGGGCCGCGGGAACTGGGGCTCCGGGGGCCGCGGGTCATCCGCCGGGCTGTCCGCAACCACCGGCAGCAATACGCACGTACCCCCGTCACCGACCCGGATCGCGCTGGTGGCCTGCTGCGGTGTCGGCCAGATCATCGGCCACAGGGCGTTGCTCAGCGCCAGCCGGATGCGGTGCCCACGCGGGAAAACCCAGGACGTGACGTGCAGGTCGAGCGGGAGCAGCCCGTCACCCGCGGCCACCGGGTCGCGCAGCGGGTCCGGGGCGGCCGCCCGCCCGGCCCCGGTGACCAGCGTGGACGTGCCGTCCGGGGCCACGTCGCAGAGCCGGGCGAACCAGTGCAGCGGGGCCGGGCCCGCGTGGCCGTGGATGACCACCCGGGGGAAGCCGAGGATCTCGGTGTCGGCGGCCAGCGGCGCGGAGTCGAACGTGAGGCTCCACGCGTCCGCGTCCCGCTGATCGGTGGTCAGCTCGCCCCACCAGTGGCCGGCCGCCACCCCGGCCGACGGCACGTACCGCAGGTGACGGGTGCCCGCGGTGGCCGGTCCCGGCTCGGCGGACAGCGACCCGTCCGCGCCGCAGTGCCAGGCCTGCCAGCTGGTGCGCTCGGGCGGCAGCGCGGTCTCGTGCCGCCACCGGCCGGGGATCTCGGCCAGCGCCAGGTCCGGTGGGTGCCAGTGCCGGACGAACAGCGTGACCGGTGGCTCGGACATGATCCCGTTCTCGGTGCCCTTGAGCCAGTGATCCCACCAGCGCACCGCGTCGGCCCGCCATTCGATGGCCGGGCCGGGCGCCGCGTCGTGCGGGAACGTGTGGTTCCACGGCCCGATCAGCGCCTTGACCGGGGCGGGCACGCTGGCCAGCATGCGCGGCACCGAGTCGCGGTACCCGTCGTACCAGCCGCCGATCAGGTACGCGGGCACGGTCAGCCTGGCGTAGTCCGGGCGGAGCGAGGCGCGCTGCCAGTACGGCCCGTCCTGGGCCTGGGCCAGCCAGCTGATCAGCCACGGCTCGGTGTCCATCCGGGCCAGCGCGGCCTCGTCCAGCGGGAAGTCCGGCGCGGGCGGCAGCATGTTCAGGTGGTCGATCATCAGCGCGTACTCGTCGAGGTGCGGCAGCCCGTCGATGTAGTGCACGTCGTCGTGCCACAGATCGTCCGACGCGTCCACCGCGATGATGGCCCTGAGCGCGGGCGGGCGGCGCAGCGCCACCTGGATGGCGTTGAAGCCGCCCCAGGAAATGCCCCACATGCCGACCGCGCCGGTGCACCACGGCTGGGCGGCCAGCCAGGCGATCACCGTCTCCGCGTCGCGCTGCTCGGTCTCGGTGTACTCGCCCGCGGGCAGCGTGCCCGTGCTGCGCCCGGTGCCGCGGATGTCCACCCGCGCGCCCGCGTACCCGCGCCCGGCCAGGTAGCCGTACAGGTCGTGGTCGCGGGCCAGCATCGCGTCGTCCTTGCGGTACGGCAGGTACTCCAGCAGTGCCGGGACCGGCCCGTCATCGGCGCCGTCGGGCAGGTACAGCGTGGCGGCCAGGATCACGCCGTCCGGCATCGGGATGCCCGCCGGGCGGACGATCACCGGGTACTCACGGCGCTGCGCAGCAGTTCGATGAACTCGCCGACCCGCTGGTCACGCAGGCCGGGCTGGCCCTGGTAGCCGAACAGCCCGGGGTCGAGTTCCTCGGTCACCATCGCGTCCTGGCAGCGGTCCATCAGCCAGTCCACCATGGACACGATCATCCGCGGGTCGATGTCGGTGCGGACCTCGCCGCGCTCGATGCCGAACGCGACGAACGCCTGCGTGCCGTACGGGTCCTCACCCGCCAGGAACTGGGTGATGTCGCGGCGCAGGGGCAGCCCCGCGCAGTAGTTGCCGATCAGCGTGACCCGGTACGGGACCCAGTCCTCGTGCACGAGATGCGGGGTCTGCTCGATCCAGTACCGCAGCACGGCGAAGAAGCCCTGGCCACGGACGTCCGGCGGGGCGTCCAGGTAGCCCGGCAGGGACCGCGCGGCGGCCTGGTAGGCGGCCAGGAACAGGCCGGCCTTGGTGTCGAAGTAGCCGAACACCGCGCCCTTGGACACCCCGGCCTCGCTGGCGATCTCCTCGATCCGGGTGTCCTCGTAGCCGTGGATGGCGAAGTGCTCCATCGCCACCTCGACGATCCGCTGCTGCCGGGCGAGCTGCCGCTCCGGCGCCCGCGGTGCTGGCCCGGGGGGCCGGCCCCCGGGACCCCCCGATCGGCCCGCGGGGCCGACGCCGCGGGCGGCCGCACTGGTCGCCAGCCAGCTAGCTGACTACTGGTCATATAAGGATCCTCAGCCGAGGGCCTGTCCGGGCATTGACACTTTTCAGCGCAGCTAATCATACTTTGGGCAAGTTCGGCAGCTAAATGACCAGTGGTCAGAACGGAGCCCGCCACGGTGCCTGCCTCGCCTCGCTGGGACGTGATCGTGGTCGGCGCCGGGCACAACGGGCTGACCGCGGGCGCGCTGCTGGCCCAGGCCGGGCTGGCCACGCTGGTGGTCGAGGCCCGGGACGTGATCGGCGGCTGCTGCGTCACCGAGGAGATCGCGCCCGGCTGCCGCGCGTCCACCACCTCGTACATCGCCAGCATGCTGCGGCCCGAGGTGATCCGCGGGCTGCGGCTGGGCCAGCATGGGCTGCGGATGGTGCCGTGCGAGCCCGCCCTGCAGGTGGCGCTGGACGGCGGCGAGGTGCTGGCCGACTGGGCCGACCCGGACCGCACCGCGGCCGGGCTGCAGCGGTACTCGCCGGCCGACGCGCGCGCGTTCCGCGCCGTGCATGACGAGCTGCGCGCGCTGGGGGCCCGGCTGCAGCCGCTGTTCCTGGAGCTGCCGCCGGACACCAGGGCGGGCGGCCTGCGGCAGGCCGGCGAGCTGCTCCGGCTCGGCCGGCGGCTGCGGGGCGTGCGGGGCCGGGACGTCGAGGGCCTGACCCGGCTGCTGACCGGGAGCCTGGGCCAGTTCATCGACACCCGGTTCGAGTCCCGGCAGGCCAAGGCGCTGCTGCTGGCCAACAACCTGTACGGCAAGCACGGCGGGCCGTATCAGCCCGGCACCCTGATCGGGCTGGTCTTCCACCTGCTCACCGGCGGGGACGATGCGGTGCCCGGGTTCTTCGGGCACGTCATGGGCGGGATGGGCGCGATCACCGGCGCGATCGCCGCGGCCGGCCAGGCGCACGGCATGCAGATCCGCACCGGGGCGCCGGTGGCGCAGATCGCGGTCCGCGGTGGCCGGGCGGCCGGCGTGGCGCTGGCCAGTGGTGAGGAGCTGACCGCCCGGGTGGTGCTGTCCGGGGCCGACCCCAAGCGGACGTTCCTGCACCTGGTGGACAAGGCCGAGCTGCCCGAGGACTTCCGGGCCGCGGTGGCCGGGATCAAGATGGACGGCCCGTGCGCCAAGGTCAACCTGGTGCTGGGCGAGGAGCCGAGGGTGGCGGGGATGCCGCCGGAGGCGGGCCCGGGCCAGCGGGCGCTGTTCACCCTGCCGCCCGACCTGGCCGTGGCCGACGCCTGCTACGACCGGGCCAAGCGCGGCGAGCTGGCCGACCCCGGCCAGCTGTTCATCGACTGCGTGGTCGCGTCCAACGTGGACCCGTCGCTGGCCCCGGCCGGGCGGCACGTCATGACCTGCTTCGTGCAGTACGTGCCGTACCGGCTGGCCGGCGGCACGTGGGATAGCCGGCGGGACGAGCTGGGCGACCGGGTGGTCACCCGGATCGGCGCCTTCGCGCCCAACGTGCCGGGCGCGGTGCTGGCCCGCCAGGTGCTCACCCCGCTGGATCTGGAGCGGACCTACCGGCTGACCGAGGGCAACATCTTCCACGGCGACCTCCAGCTCGACCAGCTGTTCCACATGCGGCCGGTGCCCGGCTGGGCCCGGTACGCGACCCCGGTGCGGGGGCTGTACCTGTGCGGGGCCGGCGCCCACCCGGGCGGTGGGGTCACCGGGGCACCGGGGTACAACGCGGCCCACCGGGTGCTGGCCGACCTGAAGCGGAGCCGGGCCCGGGGCGGGCGGAGCGCGGGCCGGGCCGGAAGCGAACGGAGCACACAGTGAACCCGGACGTCATCATCGTGGGAGCCGGGGTGGCCGGTGCCTCGGCCGCGTTTCACCTGAGCCGGCTGGGCGCGGGGGACGTGCTGGTGCTGGACCGGGGCACGGCCGGGTCCGGGATGAGCAGCCGGTCCTCGGCCCTGGTCCGGATGCACTACACGTTCCAGGGCGAGGTCGAGCTGGCCGTGCGCAGCGACCGGATGTTCGCCGAGTGGCCGGAGCTGACCGGGCGGCCGCCGGTGGTCCGGCGCACCGGGTTCGCCCGCATCGTGCTGCCCGGCGAGGAGCAGGCCCTCGCGGCCAATGTGGCCATGCAGCGCTCGTGCGGGGCGGCGGCCGAAGTCATCGACGCGGCCACGTTCGCCCGGCGGGCGCCGGGTATCCGCACCGACGACCTGACTCAGGTGGCCTGGGAGCCCGAGGGTGGCTACGGGGACGGCGCGGTCGTGGCCGGTGACCTGCTCGCCGCCGCCCGCGACCGGGGAGTGCGCTACCAGCCCAATTCCCCGGTCTACGCGCTGCAGCTGGCCGGCGGCCGGGTCACCGGCGTGCTCACCGATCACGGGCCGCTGCCCGCCGGGACCGTGCTGCTGGCCGCGGGCGTGTGGGCGCCCCCGTTGCTCCGGGACGCCCGGGTGGACCTGCCCATCGAGACCGAACTGCATCACGTCGCCCTGCTCAGCCACCCGGCAGGCGGTGGTGCGCCCATCGCCTGCATCGACTCCACCACCCAGACCTACTTCCGGCCGGAGGCGGGCGGCCGGATGACGCTGGTCGGCAGCTTCACCGGGCCGCGCGGCGCCGACCCGGACCAGGTGCTGGCCGCGCCGGACCCGGCTATCGCGCGGCCGGAGGAACTGGCCGGGCTGGTCGGCGCGGCCGCGCGCCGGGTGCCCGCGCTGGCCGACGCCGGGATCGCCCGCGGGGTCACCGGCGCCTACGACATGACCCCCGACTGCCGGCCGCTGCTGGGCGAGGTGCCCGGCCGGCCCGGCCTGGTGCTGGCCGCCGGTTTCTCCGGGACCGGCTTCAAGATCTCGCCGGCGGTGGGCGAGGCCGTCGCGGAGCTCATCACCGGCGGCAAGGCCGCTCACGTGGACATTGAGCCGTTCCGGCCGGGCCGGTTCGCCGAGGGCCGGCCTATCCGGGCCCCGTTCCCCTACGACGGTGATCTGTGACCAGCCGGGTGCCGCTGGAGCCCAGCCTGCCCCGGGCCAGTTATGTCGGCGAGGCCGAGTTCGCCCGGGAACGGGACGCCGTGCTGTTCGCCGGCTGGTTCTGCGTCGGCCGCACCGAGAGCCTGGCCCAGCCGGGCGACTACCTGACCGCCGACGTGGCGGGCGAGAGCATCGTGGTCGCCCGCACCGCCGATGGGACGCTGGCGGGCTGGTACAACCTGTGCCGGCACCGGGGCAGCCGGCTGGTGCCGCCCGCCGCGGGCCAGCCGTCCGCCGACCCGGCCCGCACCGGGTGCTTCGCCGGGGCGGTGCGCTGCCCCTACCACGCCTGGACCTACGGGCTCGGCGGCGAGCTGCGCGCCGCGCCGTTCCTGCCGTCGCTGCGCCGCTACCGGGCCGAGCTGGGGCTGCACCCGGTGGACGTGGCCGGCTGGGGCGGGTTCCTGTTCGCCCGGCTGGACCCGCGCGGCGACGCGGACCCGCTGGCGGCCACGCTGGGCGGGATACCGGGGCGGCTGGCCCGGTATCCGCTGGCCGGGCTGCGCACCGCGGCCCGGCTGCGCTACGACGTGGCCGCCAACTGGAAGGTCATCCTGGAGAACTACAACGAGTGCTACCACTGCGGCCCGGTTCACCCGGAGCTGTGCGAACTGGTCCCGGCGTTCCGCCGCGGCGGCGGCGATCTGGACTGGGACGCGGGCATCCCGCACCGGGCCGGGGCCAGCACGTTCACCCTGACCGGGACCACCCGGCGGGCGCCGTTCCCCGGGCTGTCCGACGCCGAGCGCAGCCGGCACTTCGGCGAGCTGGTGCTGCCCAACCTCATGCTCAGCCTGTCCGCCGACCACGTGGCCGCGTTCACCGTGTGGCCACGCTCGGCCGGGCACACCACCGTGCTGTGCGACTTCCTGTTCCACCCCGATGAGCTGGCCCGGGATGACTTCGACGGATCCGACGCGACCGGGTTCTGGGACCTGGTGAACCGGCAGGACTGGCTGATCTGCGAGCAGGTCCAGGATGGGATGCGGTCGCGCCGGTTCTCGGCCGGCTACCTGGCGCCGATGGAGCAGCCCAGCGCCGACATCGGTGCCTACGTGGCCCGCCGGCTGGCCGGCGGGCCCGCCGCGTAACCTGCTGGTTGACCCGGAAGGAGCATGATGAGGCGGGATGTGGTGGTGGTCGGTGGCGGGCACAACGGGCTGGTCGCGGCGGCCTATCTAGCCAAGAGCGGGCTGGACGTACTGGTCTGCGAGCGCCGCCCGGTGGTCGGCGGGGCGGCGGTCAGCGAGCACCCGTTCGGCCCGGACTACACGGTGACCTCGCTGTCCTACGTGGTCTCCCTGCTCCCCCCGGACCTGGTGCGCGACCTGGGCCTGGCCCGGCACGGCTATCACGTGTTCCCGCAGGGCCCGTACTTCGCCCCCCGGGCCGACGGCCGGTACCTGCGGCTGCCCGATGACCCGGCGCAGCGGCACGCCGAGATCGCCAAGTTCTCGGCCCGCGACGCCGACGCGTATCCCCGGTACGAGGCGCACCTGGCCGCGATCGGCCAGGTGCTCGGTCCGATGCTGGACGAGATCCCGCCCAAGCTGGGCTCGCGCCGCCCGGTGGACCTGCTGCGCCAGGGACTGCTGCTGCGCCACCTGCGCGGGCTGGACGAGCGCGGCGTGGTGGACGTCACCCGGCTGCTCACCGGCAGCATCGCCGACCTGATCGAGGGGTACTTCGAGAGCGATGCCATGCTCGGCCTGCTGTCGGTGTCCGGGGTGATCGGCACCTGGGCCGGCCCGCGCTCGGCGGGTACCGCGTACGTGATGCTGCACCACCACATCGGCGGGGTGGACGGCCAGGCCGGCGCGTGGGGCTTCCCGCGCGGCGGGATGGGCGGGGTGACCAGCGCGCTGGCCGCCGCGGCCCGCTCGTTCGGCGCCGCGGTGCGCACCGGGGCCGAGGTGGCCCAGATCCGCACCCGGGGAGGCCGGGTCGCCGGGGTGACGCTGGCCAGCGGCGAGGAGATCGACGCGGACACCGTCATCACCACCGCGCACCCGCAGATCTCGTTCCTGCGGCTGGTCGACCCGGCCGTGCTGCCGCCGGGCTTCGTGGCCGACATCGAGCGCTGGCAGACCCGCAGCGGCACGGTCAAGATCAACCTGGCCCTGGACCGGCTGCCGGTGTTCACCAGCCACCCCGAGGCCGACCCGCAGATCCACGGCGGCACGATCGTGCTGGCCGAGAGCCTGGACGACATCGAGACCGCGTTCCAGCAGGCGGTCAGCGGGCAGCCCGCGCAGCGGCCGTTCGCGGACATTCTGCATTCCCAGCGTGTTCGACGACTCGCTGGCCCCGCCCGGCCACCACGTCATGTCGATGTTCACCCAGTGGGTGCCGTACACCTGGGCTGACCAGCCGGACGAGGCGGCGCTGGCTGACTATGCGGACCGGGTGATCGACCGGATGGAGCAGGTGGCGCCGGGCTTCGCCAGCTCGGTGCGGCACCGGCAGGTGATCGGGCCGCACCAGATGCAGGAGGAGTACGGCCTGGTCGGCGGGAACATCTTCCACGGGGAACTGTCCCTGGGCCAGATGTTCCACGCCCGGCCCGCAGCCGGCTATGCCGACCTGCGCACCCCGGTGCCCGGGCTGTACCAGGCCGGGTCGGCCACCCACGGCGGTGGCGGGGTCACCGGCATCCCGGGCCGTAACGTGGTGCGCCAGGTGCTGGCCGACCGCCGGGCCGACCGGCTGCGCCGCCGGGCGGCCGCGCTGCGCACCGGTGCCGTGCGGGCCGGTGCCACCGGCGCCGCCGCGCTCACCGCCACCGCCCGCCGCACCAAGCGCTGACCGCCGCTGGGGGGGGCTTCGGCTGCGGGGCGGTGAACTACCGCTTCACCATCGGCAGCCACTCGCATTACTGGCTGTGGGCCACGTGCAGCAAGGACAGCGAGGCCACCGACGGCATGGGCCTGCCCGGCTCGCACGGCTGCGGGACCAAGCGGATCAGCTCACACGTCAATTACCTCGGCTGACCGTCAGGCCGGAGTCAGGCCGTGGATGCCCGGGCGCGGTACGGCCAGGGCATCCACGGCCACCGCCCCGGCCGGCCCGCAGATCAGCGGGTTCACATCCAGCGCTTCGAGGACGTCACCCAGCTCGCAGGCGAGCTGGGACAGCCCGGTGATCGCGGCCACCACCGCGCCCAGGTCGGCGGCGGGCTGGCCGCGCACCCCGGCCAGCAGCTTCGCCGCGCGCAGCCCGGCGATCATCTGCCCGGCCTGGCCCGGGCTGACCGGCGGCAGCGCGACCACCCGGTCGGCGAGCAGCTCGACCAGCACCCCACCAGAGCCGATCACCACCAGCGGGCCCAGGTCGCGGTCCCGGGCCAGGCCCAGCGACAGCTCGGTGCCCGGGCCGATCGTCTCGCACACCAGCACCCGGGCGCCCAGCCGCTCGGCCAGGTCCTGGTAGGCGGCGGCCAGGGTGCCCGGGTCGGGGATGCCGAGCACCACGCCGCGCGCGTCCGACTTGTGCGCGATCCCCGGTTCGTCGGTCTTGAGCACGACCGGGTAGCCGATCGCGCCGGCCGCGGCCAGGGCCGTGTCGCGGCTGTCCGCGCCGCGCACCCGGGCCGCGGCGATCCCGTAGTCGCGGAGCAGGTCGAGCAGCCGGGCGCCACGGGCCTGGCCCGCGGCCACCACCGGGGCCCAGCGGTCCCGGCGGGCCGGGTCGGCCGGTGGCGCACCGGCGCCCGCGGGCGGCGGGCCGGCGGCCTGGCGGCGGGCGTGGTCGAGCAGGTGGCGCAGGGCCAGCAGGCCGCTGCGGGTGCCCTCCAGCACCGGCACCCCGGCCGCGCGCAGCCCGGCCGCGACGTCCGGGTCGATGGCACTGGGGATGTTGCTGAGCACGGTGACCGGCTTGCCGGTCAGCTGGGCCGCGTCGAGCACGGCCAGCGGGTAGGACTGGTCCCCGTCGAACTCGTGCACCAGGTCCACGGCCAGGGCCACCGCGGCCACCGCCGGATCGCTGGCCAGCGCGGCCAGCGAGCCGGCCAGCTGCTCGCGGGCGTGCGCGCCGGTGCCCCACATGTCCAGCGGGTTCTCCGGCGCCAGGCCGGGATCGAGCAGCCCGGCCAGCCGGTCCCGGGTGGCCGGGCTGATCGCGCCGAACGGCACGCCCAGCTCGTCGGCCACATCGGCGACGTGCGCGCGTTCCAGGCCGGAGTCGTGCACGGTGGCTATCCCGGCGGCCGCGCCCGGGCGGGCCGGGAGGACCGCGCGGCGGCCGATCGCGAACAGTTCCAGGGTGTCGGTCAGCTCGGCCAGGTCACCGACCCGGTGCACGCCGTACGCGGCGGCCAGCGCCTCCCACCCGCCGTCGGCGGCGGCCAGCGCACCGGAATGTGCCGACACCATGGCCCGGCCCCCCGCCGAACTGCCCGCGGTGAGCAGGACCACCGGGATGCCGGCGGCCGCGGCCCGGCCGAGCACCGCGCGCAGCCGGCCCGGGTCCCGGATGGCCTCCAGGACCAGCGCCAGCACCTTGGTTTCCGGCCGGGTCAGCGCGTACTCGGCGTACTCGGCCGCCGGGGTGACCAGTTCCTGGCCGGAGGACACCGCGACCGTGAAGCCCAGCCGGCGGTGGGTGCGCAGCAGCGCGGAGAACACCGACCCGGAGTGGGTGACCAGCGCGACCGGCCCGCGGGGCAGCGGGTCGGGCTCGACGTAGCCGACCGCCCGCAGGCCGTAGGGCACGTTGACGAAGCCCATGCAGCCCGCCCCGCAGACCGCCATCCCGGCCGCCCGGGCGGTGGCGGCCAGCCGTTCCCGCAGCGTGGGCCGCGAGCCGGGCGGCTGGCCGGGCAGCTCATGGGCGCTGCCGAAGATCACCGCCCCGCGGTCACCCCGCTGGGCGGCCAGCGCCAGCTGCTCCTCCAGCGCCCGGTCCGGCACGGCCAGCAGGACGAGGTCGACCGGGCCGGGCAGGTCGGCCAGGGAGGCGTGGCAGGGCCGCCCGGCGATCTGCTGGTGCCGGGGATTGACCAGGTACACCTCGGGGCCGGCCGGGCTCCTGGTGATCTCGCTGATCATCCGCTCGCCGAGGCTGCCCGCCCGTGGGCTGGCGCCGACCAGCGCGACGCTGCGGGCCTCCAGCATCGCCCGCAGGGCGGGCTGGACTCCGGCGGCCGGGCGGCCCCCGTCACCGGCCCCGGCGGCCGCGCTGGGCGCCGGGGCGGTGGGGGGCACCGTGCGTATTGCTGATGGGGTGGGGTCGGTCATGAGCGCCGGGTGAGCCGGCGCACGCTGCCCGACCGCTTGGCCGCCTTCTGGTCCGCGATAGCGGCCCGCGCGGCCTGCCAGCCGGGAATGCCGCACACCCCGCCGCCCGCGTGCGTGGCCGAGCTGCCGTAGTACAGGCCGGGCACCGGGGTCCGGTAGTCGGCGTACCCGGGCGCGGGCCGCATGTGGAACAGCTGCTCCAGGGACAGCTCGCCGTGGAAGATGTTCCCGCCGACCAGGCCGTACTCCTGCTCCATCTGATACGGGCCGACGATGTCCCGGTGCAGGATGGACGCCTTGAAGTTGGGCGCCAGCTCGTTGTAGCAGTCGATCATCCGGTCCGCGTACGCCTCGAGTTCGGCGGTGTGCGGCTGCTCGCTCCAGTCGGCCGGCACCCACTGGGTGAACAGCGACATGGTGTGCGTGCCCGCCGGGGACAGCGTCTGGTCGAACGCGGTGGGGATCACGCCGTCGCTGAACGGGCGGGCGGCGGGCCGTCCCTCGCGGGCGTCCTGGAACGCGCGCTCGATGTACTCCATGGTGGGCGCCATCTCCACCGACCCGGTGTGGTGCTCCTGCAGCTGCGAGCCGGGGTCGGCGGTGAAGTCGGGCAGCTCGCCCAGGGCCAGGTTGATCTTCACCACGCCGCTGCGGGTCTTCCAGTGCTCGATGTCGGCGGCGAAGTCCGGCGGCAGGTGTTCCCGGCCGACCTGGTCCAGGAACGCGGTCCGCGGGTGCAGCGTGGACACGACCACGGTGGCGCGCAGTTCGTCGCCGTTGTCCAGGACCACGCCCACGGCGCGGCCGTTGTCCACCAGGATCCGCGACACCGCGGCGTTGAGCCGGATCTCGGCGCCGTGCTCGGTGGCGGCGGCCGCGATCGCGTCGGACACCGCGCCCATGCCGCCTTCCTGGAAGCCCCAGTTCCCGAGGTGGCCGTCGCCCACGTCACCGATCGAGTGGTGGGCCATCACGTAGGCGGTGCCCGGCTCGTACGGGCCGGCCCAGGTGCCGATCACGCCGTTGACCGCCAGCGCCCCCTTGACCTGCGGGGATTCGAACCAGTCGTCGAGCAGGTCGGCGATGCTCATCGTCATCAGCCGGGTCACGTCGGCGATCGTGCGCACGTCCAGGCCGCGGTGCCGCCAGGCCAGCCGCAGCGTCTCACGCAGGTCCTTAGGGCTGCGGGAGCCGAGGTTGGGCGGCACGGTGAGCAGCAGCGGGCCGAGTACCTCGGCCAGGCCGGCCAGCCAGGCGTCCCAGCGTGGCATGGCGTCCGCGTCCTTCTTGGACCACTTGGACACCTCCTCGTGGTTGCGCTTGGCGTCGTCCGCGTACAGCTTGATCGAGCCGCCCTCCGGGAAGGCCTGGTAGTAGGGGCCCATCGGGTAGATCTTGTACCCGTGCCGGGCCAGGTCCAGGTCGTTGATGATGGTCGGCGGGAGCAGGCTCATCACGTAGGACAGCCGGGTGACCCGGAACTCGGGCGCGTCCGGCCACGGGGCCTCGGTGGTGGCCGCGCCACCGGTCTTGCCGCGGCCCTCCACGACCAGCGTCCGTGCGCCGGACCGGGCCAGATACGCGGCCGCGACCAGCCCGTTATGTCCCCCGCCGACGACTATCGCGTCGTAGGTTCCAGCCTGTGCTGCGGCCATGTTTCTGTCCTTCCCGGTGAAATACCTACCTCATTGACTGAATGTTCAGTCTAGAAACCTGGTAGCGTTGCCACAAGAGCGCGCGCCAGATCCAGCCGCCCGGATCTAGAGTGGGCTGCTGGGGAAAGTGCGCCACATGGCGAGCAAAGTGGGCGAGGATGTCCGCATGAGTGAACGTGCTGGCGATGTGGCCGACACCGCCGACCTGCGCCGCAAGCAGATGCTGCGCGCCGCCATCGAGGTCATCGAGGAACGCGGCTTCCCGGACACCCGGATCGCGGACGTCGCGGCCCGCGCCGGGACCAGCCCGGCCCTGGTCATCTACTACTTCAAGACCAAGGACCAGCTGCTCACCGAGGCGCTCCGCTATGCCGAGGACACCTGGTATGAGGCCGGGACCCGGCGGATGGCCGCCATCCCGAGCGCGGCCCGGCGGCTGGAGGATCTGGTCGCCATGAACTTCCTGGTGGAAGTCGAAGACGAGCCCACCAGCTCGTGGCTGCTCTGGCTCGACCTGTGGGCGCAGTCGGTGCGGCTGCCCGAGGTGGCCGCCGTCCGGCAGAAGTTCGACGAGCGCTGGCGCCAGACGATCATCGCGCTGGTCCAGGAGGGTCAGGAAGCCGGGGAGTTCGGCCCGGTGGACCCGGCCGACTTCGCGGTGGCGCTGTCCGCGCTGCTGGACGGGCTGGCCATCCAGATCGCGCTGGAGGATCCTTCGGTAGATGCGGGCCGTGCATTCGATCTGAGCATGCGGTTCGTCGCGAGCCAGCTGGGCTTCGAGTGGACCGCCCGCACGGACGCAGCCGGTACTGGGGCGATGGCCGATGCCGGGACGCCGGCCAGCCAGGTGAGCTAGGGAGGGTGATCCGGTGGCCGGAGGCGGGCACATTCAGCTGGTCTCGCTGACCAAGCGGTTCACGGACGTCGCCGCCGTGGACAGCATCGATCTCACCGTGGAGAGCGGTGAGTTCTTCTCACTGCTCGGGCCGTCGGGCTGTGGCAAGACGACCACGCTGCGGCTGATCGCCGGCTTCGAGCAGCCCAGCACGGGCCGGATCATGCTGGACGGGGCCGACATGGCCGGCGTGGCGCCGCACAAGCGCAATGTGAACACGGTGTTCCAGAGTTACGCGCTGTTCCCGTTCCTGTCCGTGTACGACAACGTGGCGTTCGGCCTGCGCTACCAGAAGCTGCCCAAGCGGGAGGCCGCCACCCGGGTGCACGAGGCACTGGACCTGGTCGAGCTGGGCTCGTTCGCCAAGCGCCGGCCCAGCACGCTGTCCGGTGGCCAGCAGCAGCGGGCGGCGCTGGCCCGGGCCCTGGTACTCGGCCCGGCCGTGCTGCTGCTCGACGAGCCGCTCGGCGCGCTGGACGCCAAGCTGCGCCGCTCGCTCAAGGTCGAGCTCAAGAAGCTCCAGGAACGGGTCGGCATCACCTTCCTCTACGTCACGCACGACCAGGAGGAAGCGCTGACCATGTCCGACCGGCTGGCGGTGATGAACGCCGGCCGGATCGTGCAGATCGGCGACCCGCGGCAGGTCTACGAGGAGCCCGCCGACACCTACGTGGCGGACTTCCTCGGCGTGTCCAACCTGATGGAAGTGGACGTGGTGGAGCGCGGCCCGGGGACCGCGTGCTCCGTCCGGATCGGCGAGTCCGCGCTGGATGTGGAGCGGGGCGACGTGGACAGCCTGGGCACCGCGCACGCGGTGATCCGCCCGGAGCGGGTGCGCATCGAGGAGCACAGCACGGCCGGCCCGAACCGGGTCCCGGCCATGGTCGAGCGGCTGGTGTTCCTGGGCGCGGCGACCCAGGTCATGCTGCGGCTGGCGCCCGGGACGCAGCTCCAGGCGCTGGTGCAGAACGACGGTGATCACCCCCAGCACCTGTCCCAGGGCACCCCGGTGCAGGTGTACCTGGCCCCGGACGCGCTGCGGGTGCTGCGCGGTGACGCGAACGACGCCGCGGTGGAGCAGGACGAGCTGAGAGTGAGCTGACCGCGGGCGCGATGATGGGCATCCCACAACTGCCGCCCGAAGTCGACCTGGCCCGGCCGAGCGCCGCCCGGATCTACGACTACATGCTGGGCGGCTCCAACAACCTCCCGGTGGACCGGGAAGCCGCGGCCAAGCTGCAGGACGTGGTGCCGGAGTTCCACGAGATCGCCTGGGCCAACCGGGGGTTCCACCAGCGGGCCGCCCGGTGGATCGCCAGCCAGGGCATCGGCCAGTTCATCGACCTCGGCTCCGGGCTGCCCACCGTCGGTAACACGCACGAGGTGGTGCGCGAGGTGCTGCCCACCGCGCGGGTGGTGTACGTGGACATGGACCCGCTGGTCGCCGCCTGTGCCGCCGCGCTGGACGGGGACGACGCGGCCGCGTTCATCCAGGCCGACCTGCGCGACCCGGCGCCCCTGCTGGACCATCCCGGCCTGCGCCGGCTGATCGACTTCAGCCAGCCGGTCGGCCTGGTGATGACCGCGGTCCTGCACTTCGTCGCCGGACGGCTCGGATCCCCGGGGCCTGGTGGGCCAGTACCTGGACCCGCTGGCCCCGGGCAGCTACCTGGCGCTGTCGCACGCCACCCCGGAGCGGATACCGCCGATCGCGGTACAGCGCTGGCAGGACGTGTACACCGACGCGCCGGTCCAGCTGCACCTGCGGTCCCGGGCCGCGATCCGCCGGTTCTTCACCGGGCTGGACCTGGTGCCCCCGTACGACCGGGCCGAGCCCGAGGTGACTCACCTCGGGCTGTGGGGCTGCGAGGATCCCCGGCTGGCCGACAGCGACGGGTCACGCTGGGGCTATTGCGGGGTGGCCCGCAAGGCCTGAGGGGTGGCCGGCTGGCGCCGAGAACGGGTGACCGGCCGGCGCCGCTGAGGTCAGTCGGTGCCCGCGATCGTGGTCAGCGCCTCCAGCCGGCTGCCCCGCTCGCCGCGGGTCATCCAGCGGTACCCGATGTACCCGAGGATCGCGATGACCAGGGTCATGGCCAGCATGATCGTGCCGAGCGCGTTCAGCGCCGGGCCGCCGTTGCCGCCGCGCTGGGTGGAGTAGATGTACACCGACATCGGCGTGTTACTGGCGCTCGAGGACAGCAGGTCGACGATCACGAAGTCGTCGATGACCCCGGAGAACACCAGCACGGCGCTGGCGAAGATGGCCGGGCCGAGCAATGGCAGCATGACCCGGCGCAAGGTCTGGAACTGATTAGCGCCCAGGTCGGCGGCGGCCTCCTCGAACTGCGAGCCCAGGCCGACCAGCCGGGCCTGGACGATGATGGCCGGCCAGCTGACGTTCCAGCTGACGAGGCCGAGGACCTCGGCCCAGGTGCCCAGGTGGACGCTGGTGAACAGCACGGTGAACACGAAGAACATCGCGACACCGAAGATCAGCTCAGGCACCACGAACGACAGCAGCATCACGAAGTTGAACGACGCTGAGGTGATCCCCTTCCACCGGTTGATGCCGAGCGCGAAGGCCACGCCGAGCGGCACCGCGATGAGGGTGGTGAGGACCGACAGCCGCACGGTCTGCAGCACCGCGGCGTGCAGCTGCGGGTTGTGCCAGACCGAGTTGACCGGGTCGCCGAAGTACCACCGCCAGGAAAAGCCCTGCCAGGCGCTCTGCGACTTCCCGTTGTTGAACGAGAACAGCACGGCGATGCCGATCGGCACCAGCGACCAGACCAGGTACAGCCAGGTGAAGCCCTCCAGGAACCACGGATGGCCCCACGGGTTGCGGCGCGGCCACCGGCGGCCCAGCCCTTTGCCGGTGGCGACCTCGGGCTGCCCGGCCGGCTTGGCCGGGGCGCTGGTGGCACTCATGCTGCCTCCCGCGTCGATCTGTTGGTGGCGATCACGTAGTAGATCATCGGCACCAGCAGGACCAGCAGCAGCGCCAAGGACAGCACCGCGCCCTGGGCGGCCAGGCCGGGCGTGCCGAGCTGGCCCTGGATCAGGTTGCCGATCATGGAGGTATTCGCCGCGCCGGACAGCAGCTGGTTGGTGAAGAAATCGCCGAGCATCGGCAGCACCGTGATCAGCATGCCGGTCAGGATCACCTGCCGGGACAGCGGCAGCGTGACGTGGACGAACGTGCGCGCCCGGCTCAGCCCGAGATCGCGGCCGGCCTCGATGAGCGCCGGGTCGATCCGGTCCAGCCCGGCGTACAGCACCAGGATCAGGTACGGGATGTACCCGTAGACCAGGCCGAGGATGACCGTGTACCAGTGCCCGCCCAGCCAGTTGATCGGCTGGTTGGCCAGGCCGACCGCGGACAGCGCCTTGTTCACGTAGCCGTTGGTCTGCAGCAGGTCGATCCAGGCCAGCATCCGCATCATGAAGCTGATCCAGAACGGCGCGATCAGCAGGATGAGGAATATCGCCTTGCGCCGCCCGGCGAAGCGGGCCACGAAGTAGGCCGCCGGGTAGGCGATGACCAGCGACAGCAGCGAGGCCACGGCCACGTACCAGATGGTCCGGATCAGGATCGGATCGGCGAACGCGGTGCTGCCGACAAAGTCGTGCCAGACGTTGATGACGTTGGAGGAACTCCAGGAGAACGGGTTCCAGACCGCGATCGGCGACTCGAACAGCCGGTCCAGCTTGCCCATGGCGATGGCCAGCATCGCGTAGAACGGCACGAGGAACAGCAGCGTGAGCCAGATGATGCCGGGCAGCGCGAGGATGATCCAGAACAGCTTGCTCTGGCCCCTGGGCCGGCCGGCTGCCTGCCGGGCAGGCGCTGGTGTCTGCGCTGGTGCCTGCGCTGCCATGGCGATCCCCTAGATTCCGTTGCTCACGACCAGCCAGGCCTGCTGCCAGAGGGCGTCCGCATCGACCGGCAGCTGGAGCTCGCCGACGCCGCGCCGGAAGTCCGACGGCAGCACCGCGGTGGATACCAGGCTCTTGGGCAGCAGCTGCTCCTTGACCAGGCGCTGCGGGGTGACCGCGGTCAGCGGCTGCATGTAGCCGTTGTAGCTGATGTTCTCCAGCACGTTCGGCAGGTCGAGCATGTAGTTCAGGAACAGGTGGGCGAGCACCGGGTTGGTGGCCTTCTGCAGCACGGTGAGCGTGTCGTTGGCCACCGGGCCCCGGCCGCTGGGGGGGAACCAGTAGCCCACCGTCTTCACCGGCACGCCCTTCGGCATGTAGTACGGCGCCGCCGCCATGTCACCCGACCAGGCGTGGTGGATCCACACCTGCCCGTTCGGGATCTCGGTGTAGTCGTTGTTGTCGATCCGCACGTTGACCTGTTTGGACAGGTCCAGGAGGGACTGTCGGGACAATGCGATCTGGTCGCGGCTGGTGGTGTTCAGGTTGAAGATGCCGTTCTTCATCAGCCCGAGGCTGATGCCCTCCCGGTAGTCGTCCAGGATCGCGACCTTGCCCTTGTACTTGGGCTGCCAGGGCATGGCCCACGGGTTGCGCATCGTGTACGGGTTCTCGTCCACCAGGTCTTTGCGCCACGAGATGCCGGTGGTGTAGATGGTGTACGGCGTGGTGTACTGCCAGCCCCGGTCGTAGAACGGGTGGGTGAAGTCGGGCCACGCCTGGGTGATGTTCGGTATGTAGCTGTGGTTCAGCGGCTGGATCAGCTTGGACTCGATGAGCTGGCCGAGCACATCCACGGTCACGCCCATGAACACGTCGAAGCCCAGGCCGCTGCGCAGCTTGGAGATGGCCTCGTTCATCGTGTTGAACGTGGTCACCTGGACCTTGCAGTTGTACTTCTTGGCGAAGTGGTTCAGGCAGGCCTGGTTGACGTAGGCGACCCAGTTGTAGATCTGCAGGGTGGCCCCTTGTTCCGGCTGCAGGCCGCTGGCGATCGGCTTGTTGTCCAGGAAAACCGGCCAGGTCACCGGGTTGTTCGGCCGGGGCAGCGGCACCGAGCCCGTGCCGGCCAGCCCGGGTGCGCACGCCTCCAGCAGCGCGCCGCCGCCCAGCGCGGCCAGGCCGGCTCCGGCGCTCCGGGCCAGGAAACCACGCCGGGAGAACAGGGGCGGGCGGGACCCGTCCTTGGGCCAGCCTTCTCGCGGATGCACCAGCTCGCTTCTTCCTCAGGTGGGCTCCGTGCCGGCCGTCCCGCCGGGCCGCCCAGTGGCATCTGGGCTAACCCTGACTGAACAGTCCGTCAATAACAGGTACTACGGCGCCAGCTTAGGCGCAAGCCATCTCCGGCAAAAGGGTCTCTTAGCAGGTGAAACACGACCGAAACCTGCCCAGTCAGCCGGTGACCGCGGTGGCGAACGCGGCGAAGTTCGCCACCAGCAAGTCTATGTCCGGCTCATCGTGCTGGACCGAGATCAGCCATTGCTCGATCTTGCCCCACGGCGGCAGGAACACGCCGCCGTTGTGCTGGAACAGCCAGTGCGCGTGGCTGTAGCGGTCGTCGATGCCCAGGAAGCCGCGGTAGTCGCGGACCGGTTCCGGGGCGAACACCACGCAGCCCTTGGCCCCGACCGCGACCACGTGCGCGGCCAGCCCGGTCCTGGTGATCTCCTGCTCGATGCCGGCCACGGCCCGCTCGCGGAGCGCGTCGATCCGCTGGTAGGCCTCGGGGGTGGCCACCTCGGTGAGCATCGCCCGGCAGGCGGCCACCGCGAGCGGGTTGCCGTTGAACGTGCCGACCATCTCGTAGCCGTTGTCCGCGACGTGCGCCATCACCTCGGCCGTCCCGCCCACCGCGGCGATGGCCACGCCGCCGCCGATGGCCTTGGCCAGGGTGATGATGTCCGGGGTGACCCCGGTCAGCCCGGTAGCCCCCCGCGGGCCCGCGGTGAGCCCGGTCTTCACCTCGTCGAAGGTGAGCAGCGCGCCCCGGGAGTGCAGCAGGTCCCGGAGCGCGGCCAGGTAGCCGGGCTCGGGCTCGATGATGCCCGCGTTCATCATGATCGGCTCGATGATCATCCCGGCGACCTGGCCGGGGTGCTCGTCGAGCAGCCGCTCGACGCTGGCCAGGTCGTTGAACGTGGCCACCAGGGTCAGGTTAATGATCGCTTCGGGGATGCCCGAGCTGGCTGGGACCTGGGCCGGCCGGCTGGCCGGGCCGGCCTCGTCGGCCTCCGGGGTCACCGATACCTGGACCGAGTCGTGGTGGCCGTGATAGCAGCCCTCCACCTTGATGATCAGGTCGCGGCCGGTTATCGACCGCATCAGGTGCACGGCGTCCATGGTGGCCTCGGTGCCCGAGTTGGCGAACCGCCACAGCGGCAGGCCGAACCGGCTGGCGAGTTCCTCGCCCACCGCCACCGCGCTGCGGGTCGGCTGGGCAAAGTGCGTGCCCAGGCCCACCTGGCTGTGCACGGCCTCCACGATGGCCGGGTGCGCGTGGCCGGCCAGGGCCGCGCCGTACCCGCCGTGCAGGTCCACGTACTCGTTGCCGTCCACGTCGTAGATCTTGGAACCGCGGCCGTGGCTGAGCCAGACCGCCTGGGGGACGGTGATCTGCCAGCTGGAGGTGACCCCGCCCGCCAGGCTGTGGCGGGCCCGGCCGGCCATCCGGGCCGACTCGGGCTGCCGCTCGACGAAGATTTTTTCCTGCTCGGCGATGATGTCCTGGAGATGGTCGGCGGCCTGAAGCAGGCCATCCTGCTCGCTGTGCACGAGAGTGCTCCTCACGCTGACTGAACGTTCAGTCTACGAGGGAGGGCGGGACGCTGACAAGAGCGGGCGGGTGGTCAGCAGCGGGGCACGGCCTGGGTGTAGCCCGGCCGGCCCGGGCTGGCCAGATAGTAGTCGGACGCCCAGTGGCCGTCGCGCAGCTTGTCCCACACCCGGCTGGTGCCGACGGCCGGACCCGGTTGCTGGCAGGTCACCCAGCCGAGCGCACCGCCGGGCAAGGTGCCGGCCGACGGGTAGCCGGCTCCCGGCCCGGTGTGCTCGGTCAGCCCGCTGGCCGCGGTGACCTGGTAGGGGTAGGTGCACCGGGGCAGCGGCGCGCTGTAGCCGGGCTTGACCGGGGTGCTGACCCGGACGTCGGTGACGAAGGTGCCGTCGGTCAGCCGGTCCCACACCCGGCTGGTGCCGAACGCCGCGCCGCGCGCCTGGCAGATGACCGGCAGCGCCGAGCCCGGGGCGTAGGTCCGGGTCACCGGGCTGGAGTACCAGGGCCCGGTCCGGGCCTTGACCGGGTTGCCGCCGGTGGCCGTGTAGCGGTAGGCCACCGTGGCCACCGGGGTGTCCAGGTTGTCGTTGTCGATGTTGATGGTCACGCCGCCGTAGGTCTCGTCGTGGCCGCCGCGGTACTGCTTGGCCCGCTGGTGCGCGGCCCACTGCGGGCCGGGAATCCCGGCCCAGCCGGTGAGCGCGGAGTTTCCGTCGTAGCGGGCGATCCACAGCGCGTCGGGCCGGGCGTAGGCGGCTGAGCCATACACGCCGGACAGGTCCGGGGCGCCCGAGCTGAGGTTGGCGTACACCCCGGACACGTAGCCGAGCCGGTGCAGTTCCGTGGTCCAGGCGGAGAGGTAGGCCAGCACCGCCGTCCGGCACGACTGGTTGCTGCTGGTGTAGTTCTCGATGTCGTTGTAGAACGCGCTGCCGTGCAGCATGCCGAGCGCCTTGCCCTGCGCCGCCGCGTCGTCGGCCGCGGCCGTGCCCTGGCTGGCCGCCTGGGCCGGGACGATCTTCTGGTCGGTGGCCTTGCCGCCACACGGCGGCTGCAGGCCCTTGTACACCGGCAGCAGGCGCCACTGCAGGGCGCTGACCGCGGCGACCCAGTCCCTGGTCAGCTGCGGCTGGCTGCAGGTGCGGTTGACACCGCCGATGTACACGCCGAGCGCCCGGTATGGCGACGTGGCCCACGCCTGGACCGACGCCAGCGACGGTGCGGTACAGGTGTCAAAGGCGAGTCCGGTATACCTGGTGGCGCTGGACCACGCCGGGTAACTGACCGTGGTAGCGGGCAGGGTGGCCGCGCGAAGGGCGGCGGGCTGGGCGGCCGCCGGGGAACCCGGTGCCAGCCCGGTGACCGCGGCGAGGGTGGCGAGCGCGGCGGTCAGGGCGATCACCGCGACGATCAGCGGACGGCGGGATCGCGGCATGACGGCCACCCTTGCGTGGTGTGAATAAGGGCGAGGCCCGTTGTGCTCCGGCCACGCCCTGGTCCGGGGACGGTATCACCCGACGGGCCGCTTGCCAAGATACATTGATCACCGATATGTTGCCCGCATGAGCGATCCGCTTCGCGAGCCCACGTTCCTGATCCTGGCCGCGCTGGCTCCCCAGCCGCTGCACGGATACGCGATCATCGGCGAGGTGGCGGGTCTGTCCGGGGGACGGCTGTCGCTGCGCCCCGGCACCCTGTACGGGGCGCTGGACCGGCTCGCCGCCGAGGAACTGCTCGAGCCGGACCGCGAGGAGGTGGTGGACGGCCGGCTCCGCCGCTACTACCGGCTGACCGACAAGGGGCCGGCCTGCTGGAGCAGGAGGCGGCCCGGCTGCAGCGCAACGCCGACGCGGCCCGGCAGCGGCTGGACCGGCGCCGCGCCTGGCGGCGGCCCGGCGGTCACGGCACGCCCCCCGCCGCCCCCGCGGTACCCCGCCCGGCCAGCGGCCTGGCCTGAGCCTGGAAACGCCGCGGCCGGCGGCTGGCGATCCGGCTCAGCGGGTACCGGTCCCGTCTCCGGCCGCCCCGCCAACTGCCAGACGCCGCCGGGCCGGGCCCAGCCACCGCCAGGCCAGCCGCCAGCCCAGCTGGAACAGGCCGAGGAACACCAGTGCGACCAGGATGAACGCGAGTGCCGTGCCCTGGCCGGCCAGGACCCGCAGGATCATCCCGGCCGCCACCGTGCTCAGCCACACCCCCACCCCGGTGGGCAGCAGCGCCGTGGGCCGCCGCCAGAAGCGGGTCACCAGCAGCCCGATGACCAGGCCGGCCGCGAACGGCCACAGCGTGTCCCAGAAACCGGCCAGCCCCCCGCCGTCATGGTGGTTCGCCCGGCCGATCGCGACGAACACCAGCACGCAGCAGAAATCCGCGCCGGCTGAAGCTGCTTTACGCACGGTGCCAGGCTAGAGGGTCAGCTACCGGCACTGACCCACGCGCGGCATGCTGTGGATGCGGGCACCTGGTGGGTGCCTGCCGCCCTGGCCTGCGGCCCGGGGCGTAAACTCACCGGGTGCCAGCTCAGGCGGCGCGGGTGATCGCGTGATTCTCACCGTCTCGCTGAATGCCACCCTGCATGTCAGCTACGAGACCGAGCACGTCACCTGGGGTGCGCCGAATCACATCAGGCAGCTGAGTTCCCGGGCGGGCGGCGGCGGGCTGGCTGTCGCCCGGACGCTGGCCAGCCTGGGTGAGGACGTGCTGGCGGCGGGCTTCGCGGGCGGCGGTGCGGCCAGCCTGATCGAGGCGGACCTGGCCCGGGCCGGGGTGGCCACCGCGTTCACCCGGATCGGCCGGGAGTCGCGGCGGACGGTGGAGGTCATCGACGAGGCCCGCGAGCAGAGCACCACGCTGACCGAGCCGGCCCCGTTCATCACCACCGAGGAGCTCGGCCGGTTCGCGGCCGAGTACCGCAAGCTCCTGCCGGGCGGGGAGGCGGTGGTGCTGAGCGGCGGGCTGCCGTCCGGGCTGCCGCTGGACATCTACGCCTCGCTGGTCAGCTACGCCACCGACGCCGGGGTCCCGGCCATCGTGCACGCGGGCGGCCCGGCGCTGTGGCAGAGCCTGTCCCGCGGCCCCGAGCTGGTGCTGCCCGCCTCGACCGCCGGGCCGCCCGGGGCGGGCCAGTCGTCCGGGCCGGCCGCACTGGTGGCCCGGGGCGCGGCCGCGGCGGTCATGGTCTCCGGCGCCGCCGTGCTGGCCGCGACCGGCCGCGGGCCGGAGCTGCGGGCCAGGCTGGACGGCTACCCCGGGCTGGCCCTGTCCGGAGAGGCGGTGCGTGGCCGGGCTGCTGCCCGCGGTGGCCCAGGGCTGGAAGTGGCCGGACGCGCTGCGCCACGCGGTAGCGCTGGCCGCCGCGGCCGACCCGGCCGGCGCGGTCAACCTGGACGCCTATGACCTGCTGTCCTCCGGGGTGTCGGTGGACCCGGCCGGCTGACGGCGGGCCAGCCCGGCCGCCCAGGCCACCGCCGTGATGAGCAGCGGGCCGAGGGTGAGCCGCAGCCCGGGCGCCGCGGTCTGCGCGGTGGCCAGCAGGGAGCCGAGGAACACCAGGTAGGACCCGATGATGAGGACCCCGGTGCCGCGGCGCACCCCGCCGTCCCGGCAGGCGACGCCCACCGCGGCCGCGGTCAGCCCCAGGTACCACACTGCGATCAGCACCGAGTGCGCCGAGGGCGGGCCCAGCCCGGTGATCGTGGCGGGCAGCAGCAGCCCGGCGGTGACGTTCAGCGTGTTGCTGTTCAGCGTGGTGCTCAGCATGGCCGCGCCGCGGCCGCGGATGGCCAGGTACACGGCGGCGACCGCGTTGGGCAGGCTGGTCACCGCGGCCAGCACCACGCCGCCGGTGACGATCTGCGCCACCCCGAAGTGCGCGCCCAGCCCGGTCGCGGCCTGTTCCATGACCACGCTGGCCGCCACCACGACAACCAGGGCGGCCGCTGCCACCAGCACATCGGCCCGGCGGCCGGGCAGCGGGTGGATGACCTCTTCCAGCTCCTCCTCTTCCTGGTGGATGGCCACCGCCAGCCAGCCGGCCCAGCGCCGGGCGACCGGCAGGCGGCCCAGCCGGGCGCGGCCCGTGCCGAGCAGGATGCCGTACGGGACCAGGACGGCGAGCACCGCGGCCAGGCCGGCCGCGGGCGGGAGGGTGCCGGTGGTGGTGACCAGGCAGATCACGGCGACCCACAGGCCGACCGTCCCGCCGAGCAGGACGACGTTGCGGTGCAGCGCGATGCGGCCGGCCACCAGCGCGCCCAGGCCGAGCAGCGCGGCCAGGTTGAACACGTTGGAGCCGATGATGACGCCCGCGCCGACCTTCTGCTGGTGCTGGGCCAGCGCGGTGACCGCCGAGGTGATCTCCGGGGCGTCGGCGGCCAGCGCGGCCAGCAGGCCGAGCAGCGCCTCGGACAGGCCGAGCCGCTCGCCGATCCGCTCCAGCCGGGTGACCAGCAGGTAGCTGCTGGCCAGGCTGACCGCGGCGCCGAGGCCGAACGCGAGCGTTTCGAGGGCGACCGGCACTGGGCTGCGTTCCTTCCGCATACGGGCAGGGCGCCGACCAGTCTTCCCGGCTCACCTGCCCGCCACCCTACTGGCGGCCGGTTACCAGGGGTTGGGGGTGGCGGTGCCGTAGACCTGGTCCTGGAGCTGCCGGACGGTCACCGAGCGGCCGCAGACCAGCGTGGGCAGCTTGTCGTTGGCCGCGGTCCAGTTGGCCCAGGCGGCCAGCGAGTACTGCAGCGCCTTCGGGTTGGCGGCACCGGTGGCAGCGGGCACCCAGCTGCCGCCCTGCTCTGTCCAGGTGGTGCCGAATTCCAGGTAGTGGGTCGGGTGCCCGGCGATGTGGAAGATCTGCGGGTACGGGCCCGGCTTGCTGTGCGCCTGCCACCAGGTGGTGAACTCGCTCGCGTTGGTCTGGTCGATGGTGACCTGGCCGCCGCTGAACCAGTCCAGGCCGGTGCCGGGGCGCAGCCCGGCCTGGTCCACCGCGCACTGGGTGAGCAGGGCGGGCGCGTCCGCCATCCGCGCGCCGTACGGATCGCGCATCGGCCGGGGCGGGTGCTTCTTGGGCGGGACGACCGCGAAATGGCAGCCGGCCAGGATGGCCGCGGCGGTAACGGCGGCTACCGCCCGGCCGCTGCGTGCGACCATCCGCTGCATGCCTGCCTCGCCTCCAGCGCCGTCCACCCGACGCTCCCTTGTACCGTACGGCGGTGGCGGATAAGCACGGTATCCGGTGATCGCGGCCAATGTTGCCGCGGGCATGGGCGGCCCGGGCCGGGCGTGGTCTACTCATGAGTAGGTTCCTGAGGAGGTGGCCATGGCCCTCGCGTTCTGGCGCCGCGCGCTGGACGATCCCAGCTGGACCGCGCTGATCGAGCCGGACGGCACCACCTGGACCGCGGGCCAGCTGCTGGCCCGGGTCAACCAGCTGACCCATGCGCTGCAGGCGCTCGGGCTGCGGCCGGGGGACGGCATCGCCGGGCTGCTGCCGAACGGCAGCGCCGCGCTGCAGGTCTACCTGGCGGCGCTGCAGGGCGGCTGGTATTACACCCCGATCAACTGGCACTTCACCGCGCCGGAGGTGGCCTACATCGTGGCCGACTCCGGGGCGAAGGCGTTCTTCGCGCACGAACGGTACGCGGCGGCCGGGGCGCCCGCGGCCGAGCAGGCTGGCGTGCCCGCCCGGGGCCGGATCAGCTTCGGCGCCGTCGCCGGGTGCACCCCGCTCGATCGCCTGCTGGCCGGCCAGCCCAGCACCCTGCCCGCCGGGCGCACGGCGGGCTCCAGCATGCACTACACGTCCGGGACCACGGGCCGGCCCAAGGGCGTGCGCCGCCCGATGTCCGGGCTGGACCCGGACGAGGCGGCCGAGCTGAACACCGCGCTGCTCCAGTTCTTCGGCGTGCCACCCGGCCAGCCCAACGTCCACCTGGTCACCTCGCCGAACTACCACACCGCGGTGACCGTGTTCGGCGGCGCCGCGATCCACCTGGGTCACACGCTGGCCTACATGGACAGCTGGGACGCGGAGCACGCGCTGGCCTGCGTCGAGCGGTACCAGGTGACCAGCACGCACATGGTGCCCACGCACTTCAAGCGGATGCTGTCGCTGCCGCCGGAGACCCGGCAGCGCTACGACGTGTCCTCCATGCGCTGGATGCTGCACGCCGCGGCCCCGTGCCCGGTGCCGCTCAAGCGGGCGATGCTGGACTGGTGGGGGCCGCGGGTCTACGAGTATTACGCGGCCACCGAGGGGGGCGGCACGATCGCCACCCCGGAGGACTGGCTGGCCCGGCCGGGCACCGTCGGCAAGCCGTGGCCGGTCAGCGAGATCATGATCGCGGACGAGGACGGCCGCGAGTGCCCGCCCGGCCAGCCCGGCACGGTCTACATGAAGATGACCCTGCCCGACTTCGTGTACAAAGGTGACCCGGCCAAGACCGAGGCCAACCGGCTGCGTGGCTTCTTCACCGTGGGTGACATCGGCTACCTGGACGCTGACGGCTTCCTGTTCCTGTGCGACCGCAAGGCTGACCTGATCATCTCCGGTGGGGTGAACATCTACCCGGCCGAGGTCGAGGCGGAGATCATCATGCATCCCCGGGTAGCCGACGTGGCGGTGTTCGGCGTCCCGGACGACGACTGGGGCGAGCGGGTGCTGGCCGTGGTGCAGCCCGCCGTGGGCGAGCGGCCCGGCCCGGAGCTGGCCGAGGACATCCTGGCGTCACTGGACGGCAAGCTGGCCCGGCTGAAGTGGCCTGCGGTCATCGACTTCACCGGCGAGCTGCCCCGCGATCCGAGCGGGAAGCTGCTCAAGCGCCGTCTCCGCGAGCCATACTGGCAGGCAGCGGGCCGCTCGATCTAGCCGCCGGGTCCTGGTCGGCCACGTCCGGAAGATGGCGCTCCGCCCCCGCGGTCACGCTGAGCACGTCGAGCAGCCGGGCGACCGCCGGGGGCTCGGGTCCCTCGCCGTACGTCACGGCCAGCACGTGCCGGTGCGAGCCGGGCAGCGGGGCGGCCTGGATGCCGGGGTGCCGGGCCGCGCGCAACGCCAGCCCGGGCAGGGTGGTGATGCCCAGCCCGGCCGCCACCAGGGCCTGCACGGCCACGAAATCGTCAGTGGTGAACGCGATCTTGGGAGTGAAGCCGGCCAGCTCACACTGCCACACCAGGTAACTGCGGCACCGCTCGCAGCCGCCGATCCACCGCTGCTCCGCATAGTCGGCCAGGTCCGGCCGCTCGGGCAGCGGGGTCTCGCCCGTGCCGGTCACCGCCCGGGTGACCAGGTGAATTGGATCGTCCAGCAGCAGCCGCTCCCGGCTGCCGCCGTCCGGGTCAGCGGGCTGGTTCACCGTCGCGCCGTCCTGGTAGTGCCGGAACACCAGGGCCACGTCCACGTACCCCGCGCGGAGCATGCGCAGCGCCTCCGGCGGCTCGGCCTCGGCCAGCGTGAGGTCCATGCCCGGGTTCTCGGCCTCCAGCCGGGCCGCGGCCGCGGGCACGATCGTGCTGAGCGCGGAGGGGAAGGCAGCCAGCCGGATGCGGCCGGCCCGCAGCCCGACGTGCGCGGCCAGCTCGTTCTCGGCGGCGTCGAGCCGGCCGAGGATCTCCTCGGCCCGTTCGGCGAGCAGCCGGCCGGCGTCGGTGAGCCGGACCCCGCGCCCGGCCCGCTGGGTGAGCAGCGCCCCGGTCTCGGCCTCCAGGCGGGACAGGTGATGGCTGACCGAGGGCTGGGCGTAGTTGAGCGCCCGCGCCGCAGCGGTCACCGAACCGTGCCGGGCCACCGCGACCAGCACCCGGAGCCTGGTCACGTCCAGCATCCAGCAAGTATAGATCGGCTCGATTTGTTGGCCTATTCACCCGTGGCAGGCCTATCTGACCAGCTGGGGCCAGGTATCCAGATAGTTAGCTGGGCAAGAGCTGGTGGCTGGCCGGCCCTGAACGACAGGCGTGATAGCTGGCCTGGTAGCCCGCTGGCGGCGGGGCGGTGAGATAGAGCGCCCCGGTGCGCCGCAGGTACAGGGTGATCCGCCAGTCGGTGCACTGACCCTGGGCCCGGCTCAGCAGCCCGCCGAGCCGTCGGTGGCCTCGCGGAGCAGGTCGGCGTGCCCGTTGTGGCGCGCGTACTCCTCCACGAGGTGCTGCCACATCCACCGCACCGAGGTGGTCTTCTCCCCGAACGTGAAGGTGTCGTCCAGCTTCGCGCCCTCCAGCGCGGCATCGACGGCCCGGCACTCGGCCCGGTGGCGCTCGAAGTCCTCCTCGGCGCCGGCCGGGTCTGCCTCTTCGAAGTCCGCGTCCGGGGCATCGGAACGGTAGTACAGGTCGGGTATCTGCTCACCGCGGAAGGTCTGCCTGACCCACCCGCGCTCGGTGTCGCTCATATGCCGGACCAGGCCGAGCAGGGAGAGGTTCGACGGCGGCACGGCGCGGGTGGCCAGCTGGCTGGCATCCAGCCCCGCGCATTTGCGCAGCAGGGTGGCCCGGTGCCAGTCGAGCCAGTCCCGGAGCATCTCCCGCTCGGGTTCGTTGCGGCGCGCCGGATAGTCCTCCGAACGCTCGACGTCGGGTGCGATCCAGGTCACGACTGCAGCCTAGGTGGGCGGGGTTCGTGATCATGACTTTGGGTCGAATCTATTAGACCCAAAGTCATGATCACATTCCATCAGCGAATTCCGGCCGGCCGTGGTGTGACCAGCCTGCCTGACGGCCCAGGTGAGACGCGCTCTAACGCAAACGGGGAGTGCTCGGGGAGGGCTCGTCCTGGTCCCACTGCCCGGCCTCCCGCACGCTGGATGAGGCAGCACGGCAGGTGACGGAGGTGGTCCGCATGCGCGACCGGGCGCTGGGCGTCTTGCTCGTTCTGTCCGGCGGGTGCTTTGTCGCCGCGGTCCTCAACCCGCCCCTGCTGCCGACCTGGGGTGAGTCGGTAAGCGGGACCGTCGCCACGGCCTCAGCCCATCGCGCGGCCTGGTTCGTCTCGACCTGGCTGCTGGCGCTGTCGATCACGGCCGCGGTCGCGGCCGCCGAGCTGCTGGCCCGGTCCCTGGCGACCGACACGGCCCGGGTCGGCCGGTCGCTCTACCTGGTCGGCGGCGGGCTGGGCCTCGCGTCCACGAGCTACGACCTGTCGGTCACCAGCACGCTGCTGGGTACCAGCCCGCTGCCTGGCTGGTATCTCGGTGCGGAACACTGGGCGGCGGGCCTGGCCACGGCGTACTTCGCGCTGCTGGCCCCGGCCGCGATGGTCTGCTTCGGCTGGTCGATCTGGCGGACCCGGCGGTTTCCGCGCTGGACGGGGGCTGTCCTGCTGATCGCGGCGGCCACGCTGCTGGCCCAGTTCGCGGTATTCCGCGGGGCGCTGCCGTTCCCGCAGTTCCTGGCGTTCATCGCGCTCGGCGCCGCGGTCCTGGCCCGGCCGGCGGCCCCGGTGCCACTGGACGGGCGGCGCCCGGGTGTCCCGCTGGCCAGATGAGACTGGTCCGGGCCGGCCCCGCCGGCGGCCCGGACCAGTCGCGGCGGGATCAGTCCCCGGCCGGGACCGGGACCCGCACCTCGGCTGGGGGCTCGTCCTCGGTGAGCGGGGTCCTGGGCAGCACGCGGGCCAGCGGCCTGGGCAGCCACCAGTTCGCCTTACCCAGCAGTTCCATGACCGAGGGCACCAGCACCATGCGGACCACGGTCGCGTCGATCAGCACGGCCACGGCCAGGCCCAGGCCGACCTGCTTCACCGAGACGTCCGCGCCGAGCACGAAGGACAGGAACACCACGATCATGATGGCCGCGGCGGCGGTGATCACCCGGGCGGTCCGGGCCAGCCCGCGGGCCACTGAGGCCGCGTTGTCGCCGGTCGCGTCGTAGTTTTCCTTGATCCGCGAGAGCAGGAACACCTCGTAGTCCATGGACAGGCCGAACAGGATGACGAACAGGAACATCGGCACCCAGGTCGTCACCGGCATCTTCTCCGGGAAGCCGAACAGGTGCCCGAGCCAGCCGTACTGGGCGATGGCCACCAGGACCCCGTAGGCGGCGGAGATCGACAGCAGGTTCATCACCGCGGCCTTCACCGCCACCGTCACCGAGCGGAACACCACGGTGAGCAGCACCATGGACAGGCCGACGACGATCCCGATCAGCCACGGCAGCCGCTGGCCGACCAGGTTGGCGAACGCCACGTTGCCCGCGTTCGGCCCGGTGAGGTACGCCCGGATGCCGGTGCCCGCGGTGGCCTGCGGGATGACGTGCTCGCGGATCTGGTTCACCAGGGCGTTGGTGGCGGCGTCCTGCTCGCCCGTGGCCGGGTAGGCGATCATCATCGCGGCCTGGCCGTCCCGGCTCACCTGCACCGGGTTGACGTGCGCGATGCCCGGGGTGGCGGAGATGGCGTGGGCCAGCCGGGTGGTGCTGGTGCTGGGTGAGGGCAGCGCAGCGGCCACGATCAGCGGTGCGTCGAAGCCGGGGCCGAAGCCTTGGGCCATGGTCGCGTAGCTGGCGTAGCCCATCGTGCCCCGGGCCTGGCTGGACTCGTCCGGCATGCTCAGCTTCATGCTCAGCAGCGGCGCGGCCAGGACCAGGATCAGCGCGGTGGACGCCGTCGCGAACACGGCCGGCCGCCGCTGGATCATCGCGGCCCAGCGCTGGGCGGCATGCGGCCGGGCCGGCTGGCCAGGCGGCTGGGCTGACCGGCCGCCGAGCCAGCGGGGGAGCCGGTACCGGGACGGCTTGGCCAGCCGGGTCCCGGTGAAGCCGAGCAGCGCGGGCAGCAGGGTCAGCGAGCCGAGCAGCACCATGGCGACGGTGGCGGCGGCCGCGATGGCCACCCCGTTGAGCAGTGACTGGCGCAGCACCAGCAGCCCGAGCATCCCGATGATCACCGTGGTGCCGGCGATCAGCACGGTCCGGCCCGCGGTGCGCATCGCGGTGACCGTGGCGTCCACCGGCGGCTGGCCGCTGCGGAGCGCCTCGCGGAACCGGGTGAGGATGAACAGCGCGTAGTCCACCCCCACGCCCAGCCCGATCATGGACGCGACGATCGGGGAGAACGACGGGGCGGGGAAGATATGCCCGAGCAGCGCGATCAGGGACAGGCCCGCGCCGATGCCGAGCACCGCGGTGAGCACCGGCAGCCCCATGGCGATCAGCGACCCGAACGCGATCAGCAGCACGATAGCCGCGGCCAGGATGCCGATTCCGTCGCTCGCCCCGCCGTACGGGGTTTCCGCCTGGTCGACCACGTCGCCGCCCAGGTAGAAGTTCACCCCGTGCCCGGACGCCGCCTTGGCCTCGTTCATCAGCGCGAGCGCTTCGCTGTTGCTGATGTTCGCACCCGGGACGCTGAACTGGACGGTGGCGAACGCGATGTGCCCGTCCGCCGAGATCTGCCCGTGGCCCGCATACGGGCTGGTCACCCCGGTCACGTGCGGCGCCCGCCCGAACGGGGCCAGGGCACTGGTGATCTGGGCGCGGGTGGCCGGGGAGGTCACCGGCGCCGCCGAGCGGATGGCCAGCGTCAGCGTGTCCCCGGACTGCCGGTGGAAGTGCTGGTTGAGCAGGGTCTGTCCCGGGTCGCTGCCGGTGAAATTGTTCTGGGCCGGTGCGCCGAACCTGGTCCACAGCGTGACCAGGCAGGCCACCCCGACGACCCAGGTGACCAGGGTGAGCCAGCGGTGCCGGAAGCAGACGCCGCCGAGGGTGCCCAGCGCCCCCGGGCCGGTGCGCCGGGCGGGCGATGCGGTTGAGCCTGGCATGTCGGTCTCCTACGAGCCAGCGGAGTAAGTCAGTACTCCCGATCCTCGTGACCGCAGGCCCCCGGCGCGTCCTACGCAGGAAGGCAATTGCCCGGGCCGCCGCTCTGCGCGGTGTACTCCCGGCGGAGTAGCGGGCGTACACCCCGCCGGGAAATCAGCAGGTCAGCTGCAGGCCCGGACGGATTGCGGGAAGCCGGGCTGCGGCCGCCGGATCTGGTACCGGCCCGCCCGGTGCCTGACGAACAGCGTGATGTCCCAGTGGTCACACGCGGCGTGATCGGGGCTGGCAGCCGGTTTCTGATGGCTGGTGAACGTCACCCGGGCCGCGAGGCCCGCCGGGCCGGTGACGATCAGGCCGGTCAGCGTGGCCGCGGAATCGACGGTCGACGCGTAGCCCGCGCCGAAGTGCCGCAGGCCCGCCTGGATGGCCGGGATGAACAGCCGCCGGTAGGCCGGGAAGTCATGGTCGTTGATGGCGGTGAAGTAGCTGTCCAGCAGGGTCAGCACGGCACCGGCGTGCGGCCGCCCGGCCGCGCCGGCGGCGACGGACACCAGGCCGCCGCTGGCGCCCGCGGCTGGTCCGGCTGACCCGGTGTGCGCCGTGGCCGACGGCCGGGCCGGGGCGGACGGCGGGGTGCGGCCGGTGGGCCGGCTGGCCGCCGCGTGGTGCAGCCGGGAATGCAGGGCCTGCACCTGCCAGGCGGCGGCCCCGGCGGTGGCCAGCAGGGCCAGCGTGGTCAGCGTGGCGGTGATCGTCATCGCGTGCCCGGATGACAGCCGCCCGCGGCGGGTAGCCGGGGCCGCGGCGCGCGGCGGACCGGATGCTGGCGCGGGGGCCCAAGCCGGCCCACCGGCCTGCGGGTGGCCGGCGGTAGGAGGCTGGTCGAACCACATCGGTGCGGCGGAGCCGGTCCCCGGTGCCGCCACGGCCGCCGGGAGCGCCGGGTTTCCCGGGGTCCACGGATCTGGCCAGCCCACCGGGCCGGGGTATCCGGGCGGGTCCTGGTCGGCCTGGAGCGGGCCCGGCTGGCCGGGCCCGGCGTGCTGGGCCGCGAAGACGTCGCGGACCGGGCCGGGGTTGATCGGCGCACCGCAGCCAGCGCAGTACCACGGAGACCCGCCCACCGGGTTCCCGCAGTTCAAGCAGAACCGCATGCGCGCCCCCTGGCTGCTTGCACCGCACCGCGTCCGGTGATCATTGTGGTGCGCGCCAGTACGTTCCGGAACGCCCGGCCAGCTGCTGTTAGCGCCCTGTAACTATTTAGCCGTCGCTGACTGGCCGGCCGGGCTCGGCCAGCCCGTACTCATAGGCGAGCACGACCAGCTGGGCCCGGTCCCGGGCGCACAGCTTGGTCATGGCCCGGCTCACGTGGGTCTTCGCGGTCAGCGGGCTGACCACGAGCTTCGCCGCGATCTCGTCGTTGGACAGGCCGGCCGCGACCAGCGTCACGACCTCGCGTTCCCGCTCGGTGAGCGCGGTCACGCCGGGCGGCGGCCCGGGCTGCGCGCTGCCGCCCGCGGGCTGTCCGGCCGGCCGCTCAGCCGGGGCGGCGGGGCGGGCGGCCGGCCCGGTGGTGAAGGCCGCGATGAGCGACCGGGTGACGCTGGGCGCGAGCAGGGCGTCGCCCCGGGCCACCACCCGGACGCCCTGCAGCAGCTCGGCGGGCTCGACGTCCTTGACCAGGAAGCCGCTGGCGCCCGCGCGCAGCGCGGCGAACACGTTTTCCTGGTCATCGAACGTGGTGAGCACCACCACCCGGACCGAGGCCAGCCGCGGGTCGCCGGTGATCCGCCGGGTCGCGGTCAGGCCGTCCACCTCGGGCATGGACAGGTCCATGAGCACGACGTCGGGCCGCAGCTCACGGGCCAGGGCCACCGCGCCGCCGCCGTTCGGCGCCTCACCGACGATCGTGATGTCATCGGCCGATTCCAGCAGCATCCGGAAACCGGCCCGGACCAGCGCCTGGTCATCGGCGAGCAGGACGCGGATCATGGCGCGGTGACGGCAGCGGGCGCGGCGGCGGGCAGCCGGGCCACGACCTCGAAACCACCGGCCGGCCCGGCGCCGGCGTGAAATTCCCCGCCGACCGCAGCGGCCCGTTCAGCCATGCCGGTCAGTCCGTGGGCGCTGCCGGCGCCGGCCGGGCCACCGGCCGGCGGGCCGATGCCGTCGTCGGTCACCCGGATAGCCAGGGCCCCGTCCGCGTACCGCAGCACGACGCAGGCCTGGGCGTCCGGCCCGGCGTGCCGCAGCACGTTGGTCAGTGACTCCTGCAGGATCCGGTAGGCGGCATGATCCACCGCGGGGGACAGCGGCTGGGGCTGGCCCTCGGTGCGGCAGCTGACCGGGGCGCCAGCCGAGGTGACCGCGGCGCACAGCGCGGGCAGCCGGTCCAGCCCGCCGGCCCGCTGGCCCGCGGGCTCGTCCGCGGCATCATGCCGCAGCTGGCCGAGCGTGCCCCGCATCTCGGTCAGCGCGGCCTTGCTGGTTTCCCTGATGGCGGTGAGGGCCGACCGCAGGTTGTCGTCGATGGGCTGGCCTGCCTGGCCGCTGGTGGCTGGCCGCGGGCCGGGGCCGAGCAGGTGCAGGGCGGACGCGGCCTGCACGGTGATGGTGGCCATGCTGTGCGCCACCGTGTCATGCAGCTCCCGGGCGATGCGCAGCCGCTCCTCGGCCACCCGGCGGGCCCCCTCGGCCTCGCGTTCCTCTTCGGCCAGCCGCAGCCGGCCCGCCGTCTCCGCGGCCAGCGCCCGCCTGCTGCGCACCAGCGCGCCGAGCGCGATCGCGGTGCCCAGCACCGCGATGCTGGGCAGGAAGTCCGAGGCCAGCGCGACCACGCCGATATGAGTGGTGAGGTCGACGACGAACAGGCCGACCAGCATGTACGCGGCGGGGATGGCGATGGCGGCCACCATGAACCCGGCGAGGGCCGCGTCGTAGGTGGGCAGCACCAGCAGCGGCGCCGGGGAGATGTTCCGGCGGTCGAACGTGTAGTAGAAGAACAGCAGCACCGAGCAGGCGATCAGCACGCCCAGCGGCCACTTCCGGCGCAGCACGATGGGCAGCGCCAGTACCGCGCCGAGCAGGTACGCCTGCCAGTCGAGACGCGACGCGCCGGGGCCGTAGCCGGTGACGACCTCGATCTCGATCAGGCCGATGACCACCAGCGTCGCGGCCACGTCGATCCAGCGGATACCGAACCGGCCGTGCGGCCGGGCCAGCCAGGCCGCGACCCGGGCCGTGGGCCGGCCCGCGGCCGTCGCCTCCGGCATCACCACGCAGCCCTCCGCCTACCCTGTCCCTGCGGCTGGTCCCCTGCCGTCAAGGTACGCGAACCGCCTGCCGGGTGCCATGCCCGGCCAGCTCAGCCGCGGCCGTCGAGAAGCGGCGCCTGCGGGTCGCGGGCTGGCTTGGCCGGGTCGCCGGCCGCCCGGCGGCGGCGCCAGGCGATCCCGGACAGGGCTTCCAGCACCACCCGGCTGGCCAGGAACGCGGTGATCTCCGCGTGATCGTAGGGCGGGGCGACTTCGACCACGTCGATCCCGGCCACCGGCAGTTGCATGGCGATCCGGCGGACCGCGTCCAGCAGCTGGCGGCCGGTCATGCCGCCCGGCTCGGGGGTACCGGTGCCAGGGGCCATGCCGGGGTCGACCACATCCACGTCCACCGACAGGAAGACCCCGTCGCACTCGTCGGTGGCGATAGCGAACGCCTCGGTCAGGCACTCGTCCAGCCCCCGGCTGACCACCTCGGTCATCTCGTAGCTGCGCATGTTCTGCCCGGCCATCCAGTCCAGGGTTTCCGGCTCGGGCCAGTAGCCGCGCAGCCCGACCTGCAGGAACCGGTCGCCGCGGACGGCGCCGGACTCGATGAGCCGGCGCATCGGCGTGCCGTGCCCGTACAGCGAGCCGAACTGGGTGTCGCCGGTGTCGGCGTGCGCGTCGAAGTGGATCATTGACACGCGCCCCCAGCCGACGTGCCGGGCCACCCCGGTGGCGTCGGGGTAGGTGATCGTGTGATCCCCGCCCAGGATCACCGGGATGGCGCCGCCCTCGCTGGCCCGCTGCACCGCCTCTTCCAGCCGGCGCAGCGACAGCTCGGTGTCGCCGGACGGCATCTCCACGTCGCCCGCGTCCATCACCCGCAGCTCGGCCAGCGGGTCCACGCCCAGCGCGAGGTGCGGCCGGGACCCGTCGTGCGGCAGGTAGTCGGTGAACCGGATGGCCTGCGGGCCGAACCGGGCCCCGGGCCGGTGGGACGTGCCGCCGTCGAACGGTGCACCGATGATCAGGATGTCGGCACCCGCCCACGAGGCCGGGTCGGCCAGGTCAGCCTGCGGCACGCCGAGGAACGTGGCGTCAGGTCCGTACATGTTGCCGAGCCGGGGCATGGCACCTCCCAGGGTGAAGACCGGCGGCCGCTCAGCCGCGGAACAGGTCAGCGGGCCATCCGGCCGTAGCGCCGGACCGCGAGCGGCACCATCACGCCGAGCAGTATGACGCTCATCCCGAGTGTGGTGACCACCGGGTGCGGTAGTGACCACCCGGCCGGGACCGGCACCCCCTGATTGTTGCCGGTCAGCCGGCTGGGCCGCAGGCGTGCTGGGTGGCGTGGTAGCCCGGCGGGGGCGCGGTGACCAGGAACCGGTCACCGCGCTGCTGAAGGTAGATGGTCTGCTGCCAGCGCGTGCAGGTGGCGCCGCCATTGCCCGGGACCGGCTCGCTGGTAAAGGTGACCGTGGCCGCCGCGTACGGCCCGTTCACCGAGATGAGTACCAGGGTGACGGCCGAATCGCGGGTGGCTCCGTAGCTCTGGGCGAACTGCGCGGCGCTGAGCTGGCGGCGCAGCGGGCCCAGCAGCAGGTGCCGGTAGGCCTGGAAGTCATGATCGTTGATGGCGGTGAAGTAGCTCGCCACCAGCACCTGGATCTGCGCCGCGACCGGATCCCCGCGCACCCCGGGGGCCATCATGACCGGCATGCTGCCGCCAGGTGGCTGGGACGCGGCCGGGCTGGCGGGCGTGGCCGACGGGCCCGGCGCGGGCGCCGAGGACGGGGGCACCGCCGACGGCGACCCGGCCGGCTGGGGCACCGACGACCCGGCCGGGCGCGCCGGGGCCGTCCCAGCCGGTCCCCGGCCAGGCCGCCCCGGCCCGGCCTGGCTGCTGGACAGCCGGGAACCGGCCGCCTGCCGTGGACCATGATGGCCAAAGGCCACCCAGGCGGTCAGCACGCCGAGCAGCAGCGCGGCCGTGGTCAGCGCGGCGCTGGCCATCAGGGCCCGGCGGGCCGGGGTACGGTGCCGCGGCCGCGCAGGCCGGTAGCGGGACCAGCCGTACGGGTCGTACTGATCGTCCTCATCCGGGGCGCCGTCGTCTACCACCAGGGGCAGCACGGAGGTATCGGCTTCTCCCCCGGCGAACAGGTCGTCGATCCGCTCGGCTGCGTCCAGCGGCGCGACGCACCGGGCGCAGTAGCGCTGCGCCCGGGTCGCCACGTACCCGCACCTGGTGCAGACCCGCATGGCGATTTCCCCTTGCTCCTGGCCCGCGATGCTAATCACCACATCCGGGGTTTGCGCGTTAATCCGGGCAAACGCGTTGCGCCTGCCTGCCCACGGACCAGCTGAGCCGGCCGCGGCCGGCCCCCGGATCGGGCGCGCGGGCCGGGCGGCTGGCAGGATCGTGGGGTGCCCGGTCGACCTGCTGCCTTCGATGAGCTGGACGAACTGATCGTCAGCGCCCTGGTCGAGGATGCCCGGGCCAGCTATGCGGATATCGGGGCACGGGTGGGCCTGTCCGCGTCCGCGGTCAAGCGGCGGGTGGACCGGCTGCGGGCCTCCGGTGCGATCACCGGGTTCACCGCCACGGTGGACCCCTCGGCCCTGGGCTGGACCACTGAGGCGTACGTGGAGCTGTTCTGCCGGGGCCGCACCTCGCCCGGTGAGCTCGGCGCCGCGCTCACCAAGTACCCCGAGGTCACCGGGGCCTGCACGATCACCGGCGAGGCCGATGCGCTGCTGCATATCCGGGCCGCGGACGTGCGGCACTTCGAGCAGGTGGTCGAGCAGATCGGCGCCGAGCCGTTCGTGGTCCGCACCCGCAGCGTGATCGTGCTGTCCCGGCTGGTCAGCCGGGCGGACATCCGCCCGCCGGGCAGCACCACCGGGTGATCAGGCACGCCCGCCGGCCGCCCGCCAGGGCTGGCAAATTCGCCCCGAATCCGTAATAACCCCCGCGATGACCAGGTCAGGGCCGCTACAGTGCCAGCCATGGGTAATCCCGAACCCGACCCGTCCGCCAGCACCGCCCAGTTCCGCGCGTTCGCGGACGGGCGTCCCGGTGCCGACCAGTCACCGTGGGCGATGCGCGCGCCGCGCAACCGGGTGGCCATCCTCGCGGCGGTCGTGATCGGTGTCGCGATCGTGCTGTTCCTGATCGCCCTGCTGGTCATCGGCTAGCCCCCGGCTGACCGTCCCGGGCTGCGGCCCAGCACCTGGGGGGCTGCCCGGCGTGACCGCCCCTGCATCAGGGAAAGAAAGCCAGTACGGCATTCCGGACCTGTCATACCAGGGGGACAGGATGGGCAGTCATGACGGTCCGTGATGCCACCCCGGACTCGCCCGCGGCACAGGATCACGGCGAAGACCGGCACCGGCTGACCGCCCTCGAAGGGCTGGCCGCACTCTCCCTCGACGCACTGTCCTCGGTGGCCTACGGTCCCGAGGCCATCGTCATCGTGCTGGCCGCGGCCGGCACGGTGGGGCTGGACTACACCCTCCCGGTCACGCTCGCGATCGTGGTGCTGCTTACCGTGCTGGTGATCTCCTACCGGCAGGTGATCGCCGCGTTCCCGAATGGTGGCGGCGCCTACGCGGTCGCGGGCCGGCACCTCGGCCGCGTGCCCAGCCTGGTCGCGGCCGCATCGCTCACTGTCGATTACATACTTAACGCCGCAGTCGGGGTGTCTGCCGGAGTAGCCGCGCTGACATCCGCCTTCCCGGTCCTGTACGGCAGCCGGGTCTGGCTGTGCCTGGCTGTGCTGGCCGTGATCACCGGGATCAACTTCCTGGGCGCGGCCGAATCAGCCCGGGTCTTCATCGTGCCCACGCTGCTGTTCATCTTCGCCATCGCGGTCGTCATCGCCGGCGGGCTGATCCGGTCCCACCCGGCCGTGGCCCCGTCCGGCCACCTGCCGGCCACGGCCGAGTCGGTCGGGATCCTGCTGCTGCTGCGCGCGTTCGCGTCCGGGTGCGCGGCCCTCACCGGGGTGGAGGCGATCGCGAACGCGGTACCCCAGTTCCGGAGGCCGCGCGCCCGCCGGGCCCAGCACACCGAGATGATGCTGGGCATCATTCTCGGCCTGATGCTGATCGGCATCGCCGTGCTGATCCGTAAGTTCCATGCCACCCCGTCGCCCACCGAGACGACGCTGGCCCAGCTGACCGTGGCCGCCGTTGGGCATAATTTTGCCTTTTACGCGGTCCAGCTGATCACCACGGTGCTGCTCGCGCTGGCCGCCAACACCTCGTTCGGCGGGCTGCCGGTGCTGGCCAGCCTGCTGGCCAAGGACAACTTCCTGCCGCACATGTTCGCGCTGCGCGCCGAGCGGCAGGTGTACCGGTACGGGATCAGCGTGCTCGCGGTGGCCGCGGCGGCGCTGCTGGTCGCCGCGCGGGGTGACACGCAGAAGCTGGTGCCGTTGTTCGCCATCGGGGTGTTCGTCGGGTTCACCCTGTCCCAGGTGGGCATGGTCCGGCACTGGCACGAGCAGCATGGCCCCGGCTGGGCCCACCGGGCGTTCATCAACGGGCTGGGTGCGGTGCTGACCACCGCCGCGCTCGCGGTCGAACTGATCAGCAAGTTCACCGAGGGCGCCTGGCTGATCGTGGTCGTGATCCCGCTGCTCGTCGTCTGGTTCACCCGCATCCACCGGGCCTATGACGAGATCGGCGTGCGGCTGGAGCTGGGCAAGATGCCGGATCCGCCGGAACGGACCAGAGCGCTGGCCGTGGTGCCGGTCCCGGGCATGTCCCGGCTGACCCGGGAAGGCGTGTCGGCGGGACTGTCCCTGGCCGACGAGGTCATCGCGGTCACCGTGTGCTACGGCGACCCCGCTTCCCGGGAACACGACGCGCGGTTCCACGCCGAGTGGGACGCCTGGCGCCCGGGTGTGCCGCTGGTCAGCCTGTACCCGGAGAACCGGTCGCTGGGCCCGGCCGTAGTGGCCTACGTGCGGGCGCGGGAGCAGGAGGACCTGCACCGGCGGGTGGTGGTGCTGATCCCCGAGGTGCAGCCGGAGCACTGGTGGCGGTGGTTCCTGCACAACCAGCGCGGCGCGGTGCTGAGCCGGGCCATCACCAGCGGCACCGACAACGTGGTGATCTGCCGGCTCCGCTTCCGGCTGGCCCACCTGGCACCGGACGAGGAACCAGGCCCGGTCCCGGCGGCTGACCGCCGGCCGGCCTGATCGTGTTCCCGGATCACCCGGCCGCGTGCACGGCGGCCAGCAGGAAGTTGACCAGCTGCTCGGCGTAGCTGGCGGTGTCCTCCCGCAATGCGTCCCACCGCTCGGGCGGCGTGCTCTGCACGTGAATCGTCGCCCCGCCGACCAGCGTGTCCAGCAGCAGGGTGACTGACGTGCTGGCCGGGATCTCGCCCCGCCGGATCCCGCGGTGCACGATGCCCCGGGCGGCCAGCACCTCGGACGTGCGCAGCGCGGCGAGCTGCCCGGCCAGCCCCGGGATCTGGGCGCCGTCCAGGCCCAGGCGCAGCGCCGCCCGCCCGGCGTCGCCCAGGTACAGGCCGAGTACCTGGCGGGCCAGCTGGATGAGGTCGTCGCGCAGCGTCCCGGTGTCCACGTCGGCGATCACCCCCACCCGCTGCCGCAGCGCCTCGACCAGCAGGTCTTCCTTGGTGTGCCAGCGAAGGTAGATGGAGGCCTTGCCGACCGCGGCCCGTTTGGCCACCGCTTCCACGCTGAAGCCGGCCCAGCCGGCCTCGCCGAACAGCGCGATCGCCGCGTCCGCGACCCGCCGGTCCACCCCGGGATCGCGGGGCCGTCCGTGCTGTGCCGCGCCGACCGTCACGCGGTCACCTTAGTCCGCGGGCCGCCCGGGTCAACGCAGCGGCCGGCTGTCCTGGCGGCGCGGCCGGCGCGGCCGGCGTGGGAGGATCGGGGCGTGGCCATCCGTGATGAGAAGATCGGCGATTTCCTGGATCAGCTGGCCGAGCGCGTGCCGGCCCCCGGCGGTGGCGCGGCCGCGGCGCTGCTCGCCGCGCAGGGTGCGGCCCTGCTCGGCATGGTGGCCCGGTACACCACCGGCGAGAAGTACGCCGACCACCAGGTGACGATCAGCCGGGTCATCACCGAGGTGGACGAGCTGCGGACGATCGCCGTGCGGCTGGCCGAGGCCGACGTGGAGGCGTTCGGCGCGGTCGCCGACGCCTACCGGCTGCCCAGGTCCACCGGGGAAGAGCAGGCCGCCCGCTCGGCCGCCATCGGCCAGGCGCTGGCCAACGCGGCCTGGCCGCCTGCCCAGGTGATCAGCGTGGCCGGGATGGTGGTCGACCTGGCCGAGGCGCTGGCCGTCATCGGCAACCGCAGCGTGCTCAGTGATGTGGCCGCGGCCGCGGAGTCGGCCCGGGCCGCCGCGGCCACCGCCCGGGTCAACGTGGAAGCCAACCTGGCTGGGCTGACCGACGAGCAGGCCAGCCTGGAGATGATCGGCGAGGCGGCCAAGGCGGAGGACATCATCGGCCGCGCTGAGCAGGTCACCGCGGCGGTCCGCGAGCAGATCCGCGGCTGACCCGGCCTGGTCGCTGCCGGTCAGCGGGCGGCGCGGGCCTGGGCCAGCCAGCTGTGGCCGGCCTGGCCGAACGGCTCGGTGTACTGTGACACGGCGCTGACCAGCTCGTCGCAGGTGGCCCGGGCCTGGGCGATCAGCTCGGCCGGGTAGCCCAGCTGGACCTGGTGCTCGGCGAACTCGTCCTCGTCGAGCACCTCGACCCGCCCGCCGGTGAACCGGATCACATCCAGGTCCAGGTCGACCGCGGTCACCTGGCCGGCGGTGACCACCGGGCGGGTGGTCACGTCGGCGTAGATCTCCATCTCGGTCTCGGCGTTGAAGCAGGCGGTCCAGTCGCCCACCGCCGGGACCAGCAGGACGAAATCATGCCGCTGGGTGACCGGCGGCTCGGCGGCCCGCTGGATGGGAATGCCCTGCCGGCCAAAGAACCACCAGCCGAACTGGTCCTCGCCGAGCCGCTGCATGGTGAAGTGCCAGTGGTCGATGCCGCCCCACTTGCTGTAGCGCACCTCGGCCAGTTCGGGTTCCACCGGCGCAGCGTACCTAACCAGCCGCTGGCGCGGGCTCCGGGCCGGGCTGGTACCGGTAGCCCATGCCCGGCTCGGTGAGCAGCCAGCGCGGCCGCGCCGGGTCGGGTTCCAGCTTGCGCCGCAGCTGCGCCATGTACAGCCGGAGATTCCCGGCGGCGTCCGCGTACCCCGGGCCCCACACCTCGGTCAGCAGCTGGCGCTGGCTCAGCAGCTTGCCCGGGTTGCGCAGCAGGACCTCCAGCAGGTGCCACTCGGTCGGGGTGAGCCGGATGCTGGCCGGGCTGGTGTCCGCCGCGCCGTCCCTGGTGACCTGCTTGGCGGCGAGATCGACGACCAGATCGCCGAGCCGGACCTGCGGCTCCGCGGTTTCCGGGACCGTCCGGCGCACCACGGCCCGCATCCGGGCCAGCAGTTCCTCCATGCCGAACGGCTTGGTCACGTAGTCATCGGCGCCCGCGTCCAGCGCCTGCACCTTGTCGGTGCTGTCCGCGCGCCCGGACAGCACGATGATCGGCGCCTGCGACCAGCCGCGCAGTCCCTCGATGACCTCCACGCCGTCCAGGTCGGGCAGGCCCAGATCCAGGATGACCAGGTCGGGTGGGTGCCGGGCCGCCACCTGCAGGGCCTGCGTGCCGGTGGCCGCGGTGTCCACCTCGTAGTTGCGGACCCGCAGGTTGATCCGCAGCGCCCGCAGGATCTGCGGTTCGTCGTCGATTACCAGGATGCGGGTCACCCAACCAGCCTGCCAGGCTCACAGCCCATCGGATACGGGTTCCCCCAGGGCAGGCCCGGTGACCTCCTGGCGCTCCGTGGTGCCAGGGCCGCCAGGCTGGTCCGGCCGGGGCACCGCGGGCAGCGACAGCACCATGGTCATCCCGCCACCGGGAGTTTCCTCCGGCTCCAGCGTGCCGCCCATCGCCTCGGTGAGCCCGCGGGACAGGGCCAGGCCGAGGCCCACCCCGGTCGTGTTGTCGGTGTCGCCGAGCCGCTGGAAGGGCACGAATATCCGGTCCCGGTGCGCCCTGGGCACGCCTGGCCCGCGGTCCACCACGCGCAGTTCGACCCGCTCGCCGAGGGTGCTCGCGGTGAGCAGCGGCGGCTTGTCCTGCGGGGAGTAGCGCAGCGCGTTCTGGGTCAGGTTCACGATGACCCGCTCCAGGATGGCCGGATCGACCCGGACCTCGGGCAGGTCATCGGGAATGTCCGGAGTCACCGCGTGGCCCGGGGCCCCGAGGTCGTCGAGGGCCCGGGCGACGATCTCCTCCAGCCCGGCCGGGCGGGGGAACACCGACAGCGCGCCGGCCTGCAGCCTGCTCATGTCCAGCAGGTTGTCCACCAGGTGGGTGAGCCGGTCCAGGGACTCGTCCGCGGTTTCCAGCAGCTCTTCGCGATCCTCCTTGCCCCACTTCACATCGGCCGACCGGAGGCTGGTCACCGCGGCCTTGGCCGAGGCCAGCGGGGTGCGCAGGTCGTGGCTGACCGCGGCCAGCAGCGCGGTGCGCATCCGGTCCGCCTCGGCGATCGGCCGGGCCGCCTCCGCTTCCGCGGCCAGCCGCTGCTGCTCCAGGGCGACCGCGGCATAGGCGGCGAACGCGCCGAGAACCCGGCGGTCGGACGCGGGCAGGGAGCGCCCGCGCAGCGCCAGGGACAGCGTCTCGGCCACCGGCACCTCGACGTCGGCATCGGTGGGCCGGGTGACCGGCGGCTCGCCCGAGTGCGCCACGACCTGCCAGCCGGTCGTCGGGCCGTGGGCCGCGGTGCCCTGGACTTGCCCGCACTCCAGCAGCGTGACCGATTCCATGCCGAATGCCTCGCGCACCCGGTCCAGCACCGCCTCCACCGCCCGCTGGCCGCGCAGCACACTTCCGGCCGTGGTCACCAGCAGTTCGGACTCCGCGCTGGCCCGGGCCGCCTGCCGGGTGCGCCGGGCCGCGGTGTCCACCACCGAGCTGACCAGCAGGGCCACCACGACGAATACGCCGAGGGCGAGGGCGTTGTTGGCCTCGGCGATCGTGAACTTATGCACCGGCGGGGTGAAGTAGTAGTTAAGCAGCAGTGATCCGGCCACCGCGACCAGGATGGCCGGCGCGAACCCGCCGACCAGCGCGACCAGGATGACCGCCACCAGGAAGGCCAGCACGTCGCTGGTCAGGTTGAGCTCGCCACGCAGGCTGACCAGCGCGAGCGTGAGCAGTGGGCTGAGCACTACGGCCAGCGCGTATCCCATGAGCCGGCGGCGCAGCGTCAGGCCACCGCGGGACCGGGGCAGCCCGCGGCCGCGGCCCATCCGCGAATGGGTCACGATATGCACGTCGATGTCGCCTGAGCCGCGGATGGTCCGCGCGGTGGTCCCGGGCCCGGTGAGCAGGGCGGACAGCCAGGAGCGGCGGCTGGCGCCGAGCACCAGCTGGGTGGCGTTCTCGGCATGCGCGAAGCTGAGCAGCGCCTCCGGGATGTTGTCGCCTATCACCTGGTGGTAGGTGCCGCCGAGCGATTCGGTGAGCCTGCGCTGCTCAGCCAGGGCCGACGGGTTCGCGCCGGTCAGCCCGTCGGACCGGGTCACGTGCACGGCGAGCAGGTCTCCGCCGGTGGACCGGGCGGCGATCCGCGCTGCGCGGCGGATCAGCTGCTCCCCCTCCTGGCCGCCGGTCAGCGCGACCACCACCCGTTCGCGGGCCTCCCAGGTGCCCTTGATGCCGTGCGCCGCCCGGTACCGCTGCAGGCCCTCGTCCACCTTGTCGGCCAGCCAGAGCAGGGCCAGCTCGCGCAGCGCGGTGAGGTTGCCGGTGCGGAAGTAGTTGGTCAGCGCCGCGTCGATTTTCTCCGGCGGGTAGATGTTCCCGTGCGCCATCCGGCGGCGCAGCGCCTCCGGGGTGATGTCGACGAGCTCGACCTGGTCGGCCGCGCGGACCACGGCGTCCGGGACGGTCTCCCGCTGCGGTACACCGGTGATCTTCTGGACGACGTCGTTCAGTGATTCCAGATGCTGGATGTTGACGTTGGAGATGACTTCGATGCCGGCGGCCAGCAGTTCCTCGACGTCCTGCCAGCGCTTGGCGTGGCGCGACCCGGGCACGTTGGTGTGCGCGAACTCATCGACCAGCGCGATCTCGGGCTTGCGGGCCAGTACGGCATCGAGATCCATCTCCTCGAAGCTCGTGCCCCGGTAGGAGACCTGGGCGCGGGGAATGATCTCCAGGCCGTCCAGCAGGGCCGCAGTGTGCGGCCTGCCGTGTGTCTCCACGAACGCCACGACCACGTCGGCGCCGCGCTCGGCTCGCCGGTGCCCCTCGCTGAGCATGTCGAAGGTCTTGCCGGCGCCAGCCGCGGCACCGAGATAGATCCGGAGCTGGCCGCGTTCCGGCTCGCCGCGCTCCTGCTCGCTCATCATCTCCCCGTTACTGAGGTCATCCATAGTGTGCCAGTCCTGGTGACCTGGTATTCACGGCTGGAAGCGGTAGCCCATGCCCGGCTCGGTGAGCAGGTGCCGGGGCCGGGCCGGGTCGTCCTCCAGTTTCCGGCGCAGCCCGGCCATGTGGAAGCGCAGGTAGTGGGTGCTGTCCTCGACGCCTGGCCCCCACACCTCGGTGAGCAGCCGGGCCGAGCCGACCAGCTGGCCGGGATGGCGGACCAGCATCTCCAGCAGCCGCCACTCGGTCGGGGTGAGCCGCACCGGAACCGGGTCCGCCCCGGGGTCGGCCTGCCGGGTTGCGATGTGCGCGGCGAAGTCCACCTCGCAGTGGCCGATCCGCACCACCGGGCCCTGCGGCCCGGAGTCCTCGCGGCGCAGCACGGCCCGCAGCCGGGCCAGCAGTTCCTCCATGGAGAACGGCTTGCTGACGTAGTCGTCCGCGCCCGCGTCGAGGGCGCCGATCTTGTCGCCGGGCCCGGCCCGGCCGGACAGCACGATGACCGGGGCCCGGGACCAGTGCCGCAGTTCCCGGATCACCTCGATGCCGTCCATGTCGGGCAGGCCCAGGTCGAGGATGACCGCGTCGGGCGGGCGCCGCGCGGCCACGGCCAGCGCGGCCCGCCCGGCGCTGGCCGTCTCCACCTCGTAGTGGCGGGCCCGCAGGTTGATCCGCAGCGCCCGGATCAGCGCCGGCTCGTCCTCGACCAGCAGGATGCGGCCCCGGGTGACGCGCGCGGGCGCGCCCGGGTCCTGCTCCGGGGCGCCCGCGATCGCGCTCATCTGGCGCCTCAGTGTCCAGCCGGGAACTGCTGGTCGAGGGCGATATTCAGGGTCAGCACGTTCACCGTGGGCTCGCCCAGGAACCCGAGCGTGCGGCCCTGGACGAACCGGGTGACCAGTGCCCGGACCGCGGCCGGGCTGGCGTGCCGCGCCGCCGCCACCCGGTTGATCTGCAGGTAGGCGTTCTGCGGCGAGATGGCCGGGTCCAGGCCGGAGCCGGAGGCGGTCACCGCGTCGGGCGGGATGCTGGAGATCTTCACGTGATTGAGCGCGGCGTACTGCTTCTGCCGCTGCTTGATCTGCTGGATAAGGGTGGGATTGTTCGGCCCCAGGTTCGACGCCGCCGAGTACGTGGGATCGCAGCCGAAGTCGTGCTTGGGGTTGGCCTCCGGGTTGATCGCCGCGGACGGCCGCGGCTGGAAGTACTGTGGCAGCGGGTTCCCCTTGGCGTCGGTGAACTCCTGGCACAGCAGGCTGGACCCGACCACCCGGCCCTGGTAGCTGACCAGGGAACCGTTGGCCTGGTGGTGGAATGCGCCCTGGGCCACGCCCCACATGGCCACTGGGTAGATGAGCCCGGTAAGCACCGTGAAGACCAGGAGCAAGCGCAGTGCCGCGATGTGCTGCCGGACGATGCTGGGAAGACGATTCATGGTCAGATCACCGGAATCCTGGAATGAACTGGATGACGAGGTCGATGGCCCAGATCCCGACGAACGGGATGATCAGCCCGCCGACGCCGTAGATCAGCAGGTTCCGGCGCAGCAGCGATGACGCCGACGCGGGCCGGTACCGCACCCCGCGCAGCGCCAGTGGGATCAGCGCCACGATGATCAGCGCGTTGAAGATGATCGCCGAGGTGATCGCCGACGCCGGGCTGTGCAGGTGCAGGATGTTGAGCTTGGCCAGGCCGGGGATGACGCCCTCGAACATGGCCGGGATGATGGCGAAGTACTTGGCCACGTCGTTCGTGATGGAGAACGTGGTCAGCGCGCCGCGGGTGATCAGCAGCTGCTTGCCGATCTCCACGATCTCGATGAGCTTGGTCGGGTTGGAGTCCAGGTCCACCATGTTCCCGGCCTCCTTGGCCGCGGAGGTCCCGGTGTTCATGGCCACCCCGACGTCGGCCTGGGCCAGGGCGGGGGCGTCGTTGGTGCCGTCCCCGGTCATCGCGACCAGCTTGCCGCCTTCCTGCTCCTTCCTGATCAGCGCCATCTTGTCTTCCGGGGTGGCTTCGGCGAGGAAGTCGTCCACCCCGGACTCGTCGGCGATGGCCTTCGCGGTCAGCGGGTTGTCCCCGGTGATCATGACCGTGCGGATGCCCATCCTGCGCATCTCGGCGAACCGCTCGGCGATGCCTTCCTTGACGATGTCCTTGAGGTAGATCACGCCCAGCGCCCGGGCGGGCCCGCCACCGGCCGGGCGCTCCGCGACCACCAGCGGCGTGCCGCCCACTCCGGAGATGCTGTCCACCGTGTGTCCCAGGCTGTCCGGCGGCGTGCCGCCGTTGTCCCGGATCCACTGCGCCACCGACGCGGCGGCGCCCTTGCGTACCTGGCGGCCGTCGGCCAGGTCCACGCCGCTCATCCTGGTCTGCGCGGTGAACTCGACGAACTCGGCGCCCTGCAGCTCACCTTCGTGCCGCTCGCGCAGCCCGTACTGGTCCTTGGCCAGCACCACGATGGACCGCCCCTCGGGCGTGTAGTCGGCCATGCTGGACAGCTGGGCGGCGTCGGCCAGTTCATCGGCGGACACGCCGTCCACCGGCAGGAACTCGGTCGCCTGCCGGTTGCCGATGGTGATCGTGCCGGTCTTGTCCAGCAGCAGCGTGTTGACGTCCCCGGCGGCTTCGACGGCCCGGCCGGACACAGCCAGCACGTTGCGCTGCACCAGCCGGTCCATGCCGGCGATGCCGATCGCAGACAGCAGCGCGCCGATCGTGGTCGGGATCAGCGCGACCAGCAGCGCGACCAGGACCACCAGGCTCTGCGGCGCCTTGGAGTAGAACGCCATCGGCTGGAGGGTGATCACGGCCAGCATGAAGATGATGGTCAGCGCGGCGAGCAGGATGTTCAGCGCGATCTCGTTCGGCGTCTTCTGCCGGGATGCCCCCTCGACGAGGGCGATCATCCGGTCGATGAACGTTTCGCCCGGCTTCGAGGTGATCTTCACCACGATCCGGTCGGACAGCACCTTGGTGCCGCCGGTGACCGCGGACCGGTCACCGCCGGACTCGCGGATGACCGGGGCGGACTCGCCGGTGATGGCCGACTCGTCCACCGACGCGACCCCCTCGACGACGTCGCCATCGCCGGGGATGACCTCGCCCGCCTCGACTACCACGTAGTCGCCCAGGGTGAGCTGGGTGCCAGGCACCTCCTCCTCGTGCGGGCTGGCCTGGCCCGGCTGCCAGCCGGTCAGCCGCCGGGCCACAGTCTCCCGCTTCGTCTTGCGCAGGGTTTCGGCCTGTGCCTTGCCGCGGCCCTCGGCCACCGCCTCGGCCAGGTTGGCGAACAGCACGGTCAGCCACAGCCAGACCACGATGGTCCAGTTGAAGACGGACGGCTTGGCGATGGCCGTGCCGGTGGTCAGCACCGCCCCCACCTCGACCACGAACATGACCGGGTTCTTCAGCTGGACCCGCGGGTCCAGCTTCTTGAACGCGTCCGGGGTGGACTTCCACAGGATCTTCGGGTCGAGCAGGCCCCCGCCGATGCGGCTGGGTTCCGCGGCGCCGGGCTTGCCGCCGTCGCGGGCCGGGGCTTCCGGCCTGGTTGTCATTGCCATGTCAGTGCAGTCCTTCGGCGAACGGGCCCAGCGCGAGCGCGGGGAAGTAGGTGAGGCCAACCAGGACGAGGATCACGCCGATGACCATGCCGACGAACAATGGCGTCCTGGTGTCGAGCGTGCCCGCGCTGACCGGTACCGGCTGCTGTCTGGCCAGCGACCCAGCCAGGCCGAGCGCGAAGATCTCCGGCGCGAACCGGCCGAGCAGCATCACCACTCCGCCGAGCCACTGGTACCAGGTCGCGGCCGTACCGAGGCCGGCGAACGCGGAGCCGTTGTTATTGGCCATCGACGAGAAGGCGTACATGATCTCGGTCAGCCCGTGCGGGCCGGGATTGAAGATCGCGCTCTGCCCGACGTGCGTGCCGATGGACAGGCCGGCCGCGGTCAGGATGACGACCGGCAGCGTGAGGAAGTACAGCGCGGCGTACTTCATTTCCACCGGCCGGATCTTCTTGCCGATGTACTCCGGCGTCCGGCCGACCATCAGTCCAGCCACGAACACCGTGACGATGGCCAGGACCAGGATGCCGTACATGCCGGCCCCGATACCGCCCGGCGCGATCTCGCCCAGGGCGATATCGAACAGCGCGATGCCGCCGCCGAACGGGGTCAGCGAATCATGGAAGCAGTTGACCGAGCCGGTGGAGGTCACTGTGGTGGACGCGGCGAACACCGAGCAGCCTGGTGTGCCGAACCGGGTTTCTGTGCCCTCCGCGGCGTGGTGCGCCAGCATGGTGGCGGTGCCACCGGTGCCGGTGTGGGCTTCGAAGAAGCTGATCCCGCCGACCGCGGCGATCCAGATGACCGCCATGATCGCGACCAGCGCGTAGCCCTGCCTGTTGTCGCGGACCATCTTGCCGAACGTCCGCGGCAGAGCGAAGGGGATCAGCAGCAGGCTGAAGATGATCAGCCAGTTGGTGAACGGGTTGGGGCTCTCGAACGGGTGCGCGGCGTTGGTGTTGAAGAACCCGCCACCGTTGTTCCCGAGGTCCTTGATGCTCTCCATGGAGCCCACCGGCCCGCCCGGGATCGTCTGGTGCGCCCCAGACAGCGTGGTGTAGGTGTGGTAGGCGTTGAAGTTGTCGATGGCACCGCCGGCGATCAGGGCGATGCCGACGATGATGGCCAGCGGCAGCAGCAGGCGGAAGGTCCCCCGGGTCACGTCCACCCAGAAGTTGCCCAGCTTGTCCGTCCTGGACCTGATGAAGCCGCGGATCATCGCGATCGCGACGGCCAGGCCGACCGCCGCCGACAGGAACTGCTGCACGGTGAGGCCGGTCATCTGGACCAGGTAGCCCATCGTGGACTCGCCCGCGTAGTTCTGCCAGTTGGTGTTGGTGACGAACGACGCTGCCGTGCTGAACGCGGTGTTCTGTGGCACTGCGGCCATGTGCTCGCTCAGCGGCAGATAGTGCTGAAGTCGCTGCATGCCGTACAGGAACAGCACGCTGATAAATGAGAAAGCCAGGATGCTGCGGACGTAGACACTCCACTTCTGGTCGGCTCTGGGATCGATGCCCATCAGCCGGTAGAAGCCGCGCTCGACCCGCCAGTCCTTGTCGCTGGTGAAGATGCGCGCGATGTAGTTGCCCAGTGGTACATAGCAGGCGGCCAGGGCGGCAAAGAGCAGTGCGAACTGCAGCCAGCCCGCGGCTGTGCTACTCATCAGAACCTCTCAGGAAGCACGAGGGCCACGAACAGGTACACAGTCAGCAGTACGCCGCCGATCAGCCCGATCCAGTTCTCAGCGCTCAAAGCGTTCGACCCCCTTGACCAGGAGCCAGAGGGCGGCGAATACCACGATCGTCAGCCCGATATAGACGAGGTCGAGCACGGGGCCCTCCTAGGCAGTCCGCGGTGTTAGTGCCACCAGGCCTGCCGCCCGCCTCGGGGGGTGGGGGGCGGCAGGCGGCCCGGAAGCCGGGCCTTTCCCTGGTGGCCGTCAGGCCTGAGGCGCTGACGCTCCTTAGTGAATCCCGGCAAAGTGCCAGGAAAGCCCGTCCAAACAGGACCCATGCGCGCCGCTGCGGCTTCCTAACAGGACCCATGCGCCGTTCCGCGCCGGACCCAACGGCGGCCGGCCCCCGGCTGCACCCGGTCGCCGCTGGCCCCTGCACCCGGTTGCCGCTAACACCTCGTGCCCGCTCCGCACACGGCCCCGCTGACAGCCCGTCCTTCCCGCTCTTCGCAGGTATGTCGCCGTGGCCAGGCCAGCCGTGGTGGCCACCGCGGTGGTCCTCGTGGTCGGCATCGTCGGCGGAATCCTGCACACCGGTCTCTTCTTCGTCCCGGCCCTGGTGGTGCTGGTCATCGCGGGCGTCAAGCTCTGGCGCGAGAGTCCCTGACCGTGGCTCGATCGTGGCTGTGAGTTCGCGGCCCCAAGCAGCACCGCCCCGGCCATCCCGGCCTGGCGCTGGGCCACGTCCGCGTGTCATCGTGATCCGGTGCGCGTGCTGCTGATTGGTGCTCCTGGCGCAGGTAAGGGAACCCAAGCTGGGCGACTGGCCCAGCGGCTGGGCATTGCCCACATCTCCAGCGGTGACCTGCTACGGCAGCACGTCAAGGACGAGACGTCACTCGGGCTGAAGATCAAGTCCTATGTCGCCAGTGGCGATCTGGTCCCGGATGGCCTGGTCATGGACATGCTGCGAAAACCCGTCGTCGCCGCGGCCGAGGCGGGCGGCTATGTCCTCGACGGGTTCCCGCGCACCGTCGAACAGGCCCAGGCGTCCTTCCCCACGGCTCAGGCACTCGGCGTCGAAGTGCAGGCAGCAATACACCTCGACGTCGCACCCGAGGAACTGGTCCGCCGGCTGCTCTCCCGGCGCCGCGGCGCGGACGACACCGAAGCCGTGATCGAGCACCGCCTGTCGGTGTATCGGGCGAAGACGGTGCCCTTGCTCGAGTACTACGCGGGCCGCGAGTGGATGTTCACGGTAGATGGGGCCCAGCCGCCGGAGGCTGTCCACCAGAAAATCTTGGCGCACCTTCAGACGCTGCCGATCTTTGGCGGGTGAACCAGGCAAGGCGGTTGGCATACACCACGCCCCGCGGTGCGCAGTGGGCGGTCAGCCCGCAGCCGGGTGTGATGTCCTCCGCGATCAGTACTGCGTGCCACCCCGCTTCCAGGCTCTGGCGGCTGGCGGAGCACCACGCCCGCGGTGCGCCGTCGGCGGTCTGCCGGCTAGCCGGTGAGATCGATGCCTCCGCGATCAGCACTGCGACGCACCCGCCAGCGACTCTGGCGCCGCGGAGCTCCAGGCCCGCCGCACGCCTGCCGTACTGGCGTGAGATCGATTCCGGCCGGGCGCACCGCTGCACAGCCACCGACAGCGACGCCCGGCTGGGGAACGACCGCGTGCCACGCTGTGTTGACCAGCGACTTTCACGATGTGTATCTGTATCATCGCTAGATGTGAGCGCCACTCGTCTGGTCCCCTGAGGGACGCCCAGCCCTTAGCGGGCCAGGCCGCGCACGCCGACCTCGTCGGCCCGGGCCAGCAGGTCGGCCGGGTCGGCGTAGACCCGGTAGGCACCCGCGCGTTCCAGTTCCTCGCGGCCGTACCCGCCAGACAGCAGGCCAACGCCGACCGCCCCGGCCCGCCGCGCGGCCAGCAGGTCCCATACGCTGTCGCCGACCACGTACGCATGCCGAGGGTCCACGTCGAGCAGCGCCGCCGCGGCCAGGAACAGGTCCGGATCGGGCTTGGCGTGCCGGACCAGGTCCCGGGTGATCATCGGGGCGTCCTCGGGCAGCCCGAGCAGGCTGAGCGCATGACCCGCGGTCGCCCGGTAGCCGCTGGTCGCGATGGCCCAGCGGATCCCGTTCCCGGTCAGCGCGTGCAGCAGTTCGCCCGCCCCGGGCAGCGCGCGCACCGACTTGGCCTGGGCCAGGTACTCCTCGGCGTGTGCCTGCTGGAGCAGGGTAATGTCCGCCTCGGACAGGGTCAGCCCGGTCTCCCGGATCAGGGCGGACACGAACAGCCCGCCGCTCATCCCGATACGCCGGTGGATCCGCCACACGGACAGGTCGATGTCCAGCCGGGACAGCGCCGCGTGCCAGGCGATGACGTGCTGGTAGACGCTGTCGATGAGCGTGCCGTCGAGATCGAACAGGAAGACCGGCGGCGGTGGCTCGCGGTAGCTCGCGGGAGCGGTCATGCGCTCAGTCTGGCACTGGCCGGCCCAGCCGGCTGGGTGGCGCCCGCCGGGCCGTGACCGCCGTTCTTCAGGCCAGGCAGCGCAGCGCGTCACGAAGCGCGGGATCCAGCGCGCAGGAGGCAGGCAGCCGCCCCACCGTGGCCTCAACGAAATCCCCGGGCCCCAGTTCCGCCGTCCGGGGACCCAGCTGCACGGTGATGTTCCGTTCTGTATTACGGGTGTTCACTTGGGCATTCTGCTCATCCAGCGCGTACCGGCCGAAGCTGACCCGCCACGCGGTCCGGCCCGGCTCCTCGCCGGGGGCCACCGGGGCGCCCACGTCATCCGCGTGCGTGGCGTACTCCGAGCTGTAGTGCAAGGCCTGCAGGCCCGCTGGGTAGGGACCAGCCGCCGTGGTCAGCGGGCTGTCCCGGCCGAGCGTGGTCATCCGGTGCCGGGTCTCGCCGTTGGCTTCCCGCCATTCGGCGAGCACCTCGCCGGTGGGCAGGCCGCGGCGCTGCCGCACGCACCACGCGTTGAACTCGTCGTAGCCGCCGGTGATGCCCGCGGCGCGGAGCATGGCGCGGAACCCGTCGAGGTCGCCGTTCAGGCACGCGTGGTTGTACAGTTCCGCGCCGGCCAGGTGGCCGAGCACATCGCGGACGGTCCAGCCGGCGCACCGGGAGGGGCGGTTCCAGCCGTGCTCGTCGAGCCCGGCGAAGAAATGGTCCAGCCGGGCCGCTTCCACATCAAATATGCCGAACGGGTTCAGCCCGGCCAATGCCGCTGCATCCATGACATGCCTTCCGGGGAGACCTTCGGTGGGCGCCGTCAAAGGCCAGTCAATCATCGCCGGACCGTGTCCCACCTGGAACTCCGCCACGATCACTCCATGTGCCGGCGGCAATGGGCGCGGCGCCGCGTAATGGTCATTCCGCCGCCATTACCAGCCCCGGGCGCGCTTTACGCGCCGGCCGCCGGGCTCAGGGTTTCTGGCCGACGCCGACCAGGACCCAGAACTGGCTGGGATCCGCCGGCACGTCGTCCGGTGAGTCGGGCCGCCACTGCGGGATGTAGACAACGCCGGGGTCGAGGAGGCGGAACCCGTCGAAGAAGCGCTGGATCTCCGCGTGCGAGCGCATGTGCACGCCCGTGGCCACGCTGCGGTTATAGACCCGCCCGGCGGCCTGGGCGGCCTCGGGCCGGCCCTCGTTGTTGACGTGGCTCACGGCCAGGAAGCTGCCCGGCGCCAGCGCGTCGCGCAGCGTCCCCACCACCTGCCAGGGCTCCTCGGCGTCGGAGACGAAGTGCAGCACCATGGCCAGCAGCAGCCCGACCGGCTGGCTGAAGTCGATCAGTTCCCGGGTGACGGGATGGGCCAGGATCTTCTCCGGCTCGCGCAGATCGGCGTCGATGACGTCGGCCGAGTCGTCGCGCGCCAGGATCGCCTTGCTGTGCGCGATCGCCACCGGGTCCACGTCCACATAGACCACCCGGGACCCGGGGGCGGCCTGCTGGGCCACCTCGTGCACGTTGGCCTGGGTGGGGATGCCGGAGCCGATGTCCAGGAACTGCCGCACCCCGGCCGCGGCCATGTGCCGCACCGCCCGGCCGATGAACGCGCGGTTGGCCCGCGCACCGTCGCGGATGTTCGGCTCGACAGCGGCCATGGCCCGGGCCAGGTCCTGGTCGGCCAGGAAGTTGTGCGTGCCGCCCAGCCAGTAGTCATAGACCCGGGCGATGTTGGCCCGCTTGGTATCCACGCCCGGCGGGACCCAGTCTGGCTGGCCCGTCACCTGCCCTCGCTTCCCTGTCGCCCCCCCGGCGTGCCCTCCGGCCCGGTCACCTGGCCACGCTCATACTGCGTGGAACGCGACTTTGCGGCCCGGATTGCGTTAGATTTCCTGCTCGCACGATATCGCACGAGACGGGCAGTACGTGGCGTGGGCCAGCCGCCGCCGGGCGAATGGCCGGCGGCCATTACCCGAGCAGGAAACTGCAGGCAGGGGCGGGTCCGCCAGCACGGCGGGCAGGCTGGCCGGCCACGGCCGGGGCAGGCAGACGGAGTGTCGGATGACGGGTGATGAGCGGCCGCTGCTGCCACGCCGGCGCGCGCCCGACCTGAGCGGCCTGGCCGCGTTCACCCTGCACCCTGACGGCCGGGTGGCGACCTGGCCGGTGACCGCCGAGCGGCTGTTCGGGCATACCGCCCAGGCCGTGATCGGCCAGGACATCCGCGATGTGCTGATGACCGGGCCGGGCCAGCGCGAGCTGGCCGCTGACGCGCTGGCCGAGGTGGGTACCGGCCAGGTGTGGACCGCGACGGTGGCGATGGCGTTCGCCGGCGGCAGCGGGCCGGTGGCGGTCCGCTGCGAGCCACTGGCCGGGCCGGGGTCGGGGGCGCTGGTGATCGCGCAGCACGCGTCGATGGTGGTCGGCCCCGGGTGGCTGCGCCGGGCGGCGGACCGGATCGGCACCACCCTGGATCTGCCCCGGACCGCGCGTGAGGTGGTGAATGTCGCGGTGCCGACGCTGGCCGACGCGGCCACGCTGTTCGTGGCCGAGCGCATGCTGGCCGCTGACGAGGCGGCGCTCGCCCAGGCCGGGTACAGCTCCGTGGTGCGCCGGCTGGCCTCCCGCCAGGTTGGCCAGCCGGCCATGGCCACCGATGGGCTGCTGCGTCCCGGCGAGGTGTTCGTGCTCCCGCCGGACTCGCCCAGCCTGCGGGCGATGGACAGCAACACCCCGGTCCAGTTCGCCCACTTGGACGAGGACACGCTCCAGCGGCTGGCCGGCCGCACTGGCGGCCGCGACTTCGCCTCGACCTATGTCTCGTTCCTGACCGTGCCGCTGACCGCGCGGGGGGTGGTGCTGGGCTGCCTGAACTTTGCCCGGGCGGCGACCAGCCCCGATTTCGGGCCCGGCGACGTCGCCGCGGCCGACGAGCTGGCCTCCCGCGCGGCCATCTGCCTGGACAACGCGCGGCTGTATGACCGGGAACGGCGCACGGCGGTGGCGCTGCAGCAGGGCCTGCTGCCCAACGAGCCGAGCGTGCCGGACGGCATCGAGGCAGCGTCGCGCTATCTGCCGGTGGGTACCCTCCGGGTCGGTGGTGACTGGCACGACATAATCGCGCTGCCCGGCGGCCGGGCCGCCCTGATCGTGGGCGATGCGATGGGGCACGGCCCGGAGGCCGCCGCGGTCATGGTCCAGCTGCGCATCGCCGCGCACACCCTGGCCGAGCTGGACCTGCCGCCGGAAGAGGTGCTGCGCCGGCTGGACGAGATGGTGGCCAACCTGCCCGACGCCCCGTTCGCCACCTGCATCGCCGTCGTCATCGACACCGCGTCCGGGACGTGCACGATGGCCGCGGCGGGCCACCCGCCGCCGGTAGTGGCCCGCCCGGACGGCCCGGCCGAGGTGCTGGAGCTGCCGTCTGGGCTGCCGCTCGGCCTGGGCGCCCGCTCGTTCGAGCCGGTCCAGGTCGGCCTCCCGCCGGGCGCCACGCTCGCGCTGTACACGGACGGGCTGGTCGAGACCCGGTCCCGGTCGCTGGGCGATGGCATCGCGGTGCTGCGCGAAGCACTGGACAGCGCGCTGGCCCGGCCGGGGGAGCCGCTCGACCTCTGCTGCGAACGCGTTACCCAGACCCTGCACCAGAGCGGCGAAGACGACACCACCCTGGTCCTGGCCCGCATCCGGCACTGACAGCCGGGCATCGGCCTCAGCGGGCCGGTGCCCAGGCGGCCGCGCCGGCGGCCAGCCCGGGGAGGGAGTGAGCTGGCCGCCACGGCGGCCAGCCGGCCGCTGCGGTCTCCGCCCTGGCCAGCTAGATGCATAAGGTGTATATATAACTGTGTGATATATTTCTGGCATGGACATTACCCAGGCCGCCGGGGCTCCTGCCGGTGACACCGCTCTGGACTGCGCGGAGTTCTCCGCGGTCCTGGAACGATTCGTCTCGGCGTGGCGCCGGTTCTCGGTGCCCGGCGAGCTCAGCTCCACGGCCGCGTTCACGCTGGGCCGCCTGGTCCGCGACGGGTCGAGCCGGCTTACCGAACTGGCCACGCTGGAACACGTCTCCCAGCCGGCCATGACCCAGCTGGTATCCCGGCTGGAAGCCCAGGGACTGGCCGAGCGGTTCAGCGATCCCGGTGACGCCCGGGTGGCCAATGTCCGGGTCACCACGGCCGGGCAAGCCCTGGTCGAGCGCAGGCGGGCGGCCCGGGCGGCCCGGCTCACCCAGCTGTTCAGCACGCTGCCGCCGGCCCAGCAGGCCGCCCTGGCCGCCGCGCTGCCCGCGCTGGACGCCCTGGCCGACGCGAGCGCCAGGTGAGCGCCCCGGACCACGCCCCGGCTGGCTCCACCGCCACGGGCACCTCCGCCGGGCGCACCGAGAGCCCGTTCCGCCAGCCCAGGGCCGTCTGGGCGGTCGCCTTCGCCTGCGTCATCTCGTTCATGGGCATCGGGCTGGTGGACCCGATCCTGCCCGCGCTGCGGGACCAGCTGAACGCCACGCCCAGCCAGGTCGAGCTGCTGTTCACCAGCTACCTGGTGGTGACCGCGGTGGCCATGCTGGTGACCGGCTGGGTGTCCACCCGGATCGGCGCCAAACGCACCCTGCTGGCCGGGCTCGCGCTGATCGTCGTGTTCAGTGCGCTAGCCGGCAGTTCGGGCACGATCGGCCAGATCGTCGGGTTCCGGGCCGGCTGGGGGCTGGGCAATGCCCTGTTCATCGCCACCTCGCTAGCCGTGATCGTGGCTTCGGCCAGCGGCGGGTTCGCCGGGGCGATCATCCTGTACGAGACCGCGCTCGGGGTCGGCATCGCGCTGGGCCCGCTGGTCGGCGGGGAGCTGGGCGCGATCAGCTGGCGCGGCCCGTTCTTCGGGGTCACCACGCTGATGGCCATCGCGCTGGTCGCCACGCTGGTGCTGGTGGACAAGACACCCCGGCCGGCCCACCGGACCTCGATCCTGGACCCGCTGCGCGCCCTGCGCCACCGCGGGCTGCTCACCATGGGGCTGACCGCGCTCTGCTACAACTGGGCGTTCTTCACCGTGCTCGGCTATGCCCCGTTCCCGATGAACCTGGACACCCACCAGCTGGGCTACGTGTTCACCGGCTGGGGCGTGCTCGTCGCCATCTTCGCCATCTTCGTGGCGCCGCGGCTGGAACGCCGGCTCGGCGTGGCCCGGACGCTCTACCTCACCCTCACCCTGTTCGCCATCGACGTGCTGGTCATCGCGATCGGCACCACGTCCCGGCCGGTGCTGATCCCGGCGGTGATCGTGTCCGGCGCGTTCATCGGCATCAACAACACGGTCACCACGCAGGCGGTGATGACCGTGTCCACCGCCGAGCGCCCGGTGGCCTCGGCCGCCTACGGCTTCATCCGCTTCATCGGCGCCGGGCTCGCCCCGTACGTGGCCGGCGCTGGCCGCCAGCGCCAACGTGCACGTGCCGTTCTATCTGGGCGCGGCCGTGATCGTCGTCGGCATCGTCATCCTGACCACCGGCCGCCACCTGCTCACCCCGGCCGAGCAGCCGGGCCTCACCCCGGCCGGCAGCCGGGCCTCACCCCGGCCGAGCGCCCGGCCCGCAGCCACCGGCCACGGTCCCGGACCGGGACCAGCCCGCGCCCGGCTGGGTGCTGCTCGCCGTGGACGGCTCGCCGGGGGCCGCCGCGGTCACCGGCCGGGCCGCGCGGGTGGCGGCGACCCGCGGGGTGGGTGTCGAGGTGATGCACGTCCGGGAGACCGACGTCATCGACACCGAAGCCATCGATCTGGAGCCGGCCGAATATGCCGAACGGATAGTAGCCGCGCGACTGGCCCAGCTCACCGAGCTCGGCATCCCCGCTACTGCCCATCTCGTGACCACCGTCGGTGACCACGGGGACGTCGGGCGGCTTATCGCCCGCCGGGCCCGGGAGATCCAGGCCGGGCTGGTGGCCATTGGCACGCCCGGCGGGCGCGGGGCGCTGATGGCCGGCGCCGACGCGCTGGCCGCGACCCAGCTGGCCGCCGATGCACCCTGTGACGTGCTGGTCGTTCAGCCGGATGGCCCGCCCCCCGCGGGCCCGCCGCTCACCGGGCCGCCCGCCGCCACCCGGACCGGGCACGGCGAACCCGCCCGGACCTGACCGGGTCGCCCAGCCTGGGCCTGACCTGGGATCTGCCTTGACCAGACCGCGGATGTGACCAGGTTAACTCGGTACGGGTGAGGCCTGCGGGGCCGCCGGGTACTTAGGGTTCTCGCTGGGTCGCGGTCACGGCGCACAATGGATGGGAGGACTAGGAGGGACACGTGACGATGGAGATTCGCTCCTATGTCGCGCTCGGGGACAGTTTCACCGAAGGGCTCAACGACCTCACCGCGGCCGACGGGGGATACCGCGGCTGGGCCGACCGGTTCGCCGAACGGCTCGCCGCCCGCCAGCCCGGCCTGAGCTACGCCAACCTGGCTGTCCGGGGCAAGATACTGCGCCAGGTCGCGGACGACCAGGTGCCGACGGCCATCTCGCTGCGGCCGGACCTGGTCAGCATCGCCGCGGGCGGCAACGACATGCTCCGCCCGCGCGCGGACCCCGATGCCCTGGCCGAGCAGTTCGACCAGGTGATCGTCACCCTGCAGCAGGCCGGCTGCCCGGTGCTCATGTTCACCGGCTTCGACCCCCGGTTCCCGGTGCTCCGGCTGATCCGGGGCAAGGTCGCCGCGTTCAACATGCATCTGCGCGCGATCGCCGACCGGCACCAGTGCTACGTGGTGGACCTGTGGTCGATGCGCGTGCTGCGCGATCCGCGGGCGTGGAGCGCCGACCGGCTGCATCTCACCGCGGATGGGCATCGCCTGGTAGCGCTGCGGGCCTGTGAGGTGATGGGTGTGCCGGTGGACGAGGACTGGCGCGAACCCTGGCCGCCGCTGGACCGGCTGCCCCGGCACGCGGCGCTCGACTGGCTGGCCGCGCGCCGGCTGGACGCCCGGTGGGCCCGGGTTTACGCCGCGCCCTGGGTGACCCGGCGGATCCGCGGCCGCTCCCTGGGGGACGGCATCCCGCCCAAGCGCCCGCACCTGGTCCCGCTGGCCGAGACGCCCACTGCGGTCACCGCCCCGGCCGGGCTCGAACTGGGCAGCATCTGACGCCCGCCCCAGCTGGAGCTGGCAAGGTCTGACGCCCGGCCGGGTGGAGCTGGCAGCGCCTGACGCCCGGCCGGGTGCCGCGTCCCGGTGCCGGTAGCTCGCCGGGTCAGCGGGCGAGGTCGGCCAGGATGGCGTCGATCCGGCTGAGCGCGGCCGCGATCCACGGCAGCGCCACCGGGTCGGCTGACTCCAGCGCCGCTTCCTGCTGCTCCGCGGTCTCGCCGTAAAGCAGCCCGGTGGCGACGCGCATCCGCAGGATGTGCTCTCCCTCGCCGAACGCGCTGGCGGGCAGCACGCCCATGCCGTAGCGCTGGAGCAGGTGCCCGGCCAGTTCCGGGCCGGTGGCCAGCCCACGCGACGAGCGCAGGTGCTCGCACCACGGCGCGAAGTCCGGGTAGACGTAGAACGCCGCCTGCGGGGCCGGCACGGTCAGCCCGGCGGCCGCGAACCGGCCCGCCACCGCCGCGGCCACTGCGGCGTGCAGCCGGCGGCTCCGGGAAACCCGCTCGGCCAGCGGCGCTGGCTCGCGGAAGGCCAGGGCCGCGGCCTGCTGGATGGGCAGCGCCGGGGCGGACCAGATCTCGCTGCCGATGCCGACCAGCCGGTCGCGCAGCGCCCGCCCGGTGGCGCTGTCCGGCATCCGGGCCACGCCGATCCGCCAGCCGCCCAGCGCCAGGCTCTTGCTCAGCGCGGTGGTCAGCACGGTCCGTTCGGGGGCGGCCTCGACCGGGCTGGTGAGTTCGAGGCCCGGGTCGTGCACCAGATCCCGGTAGATCTCGTCGGAGATGATGATCAGGTCGTGCTCGCGGGCGACCGCGCACAGCGCCCGGACGCTGGCCGGGCTGGCCAGCCGGCCGGTCGGGTTGTCCGGCAGTGTGACGACCACCGCGCCGATCCGCCGTCCCGCCGCCCGGGCGGCCCGCACCGCCCGGTCCAGCGCGGCCGCGTCGCACACGCCGCCTTCCCCGGGCGGCGCCGGGACGAAGTGCGGGCGCACGCCGATCATGCTGGCCTGCGCGGCGTAACTGACCCAGCTGGGCCTCGGCACGGCCACGTCCGAGCCGGCCGCCAGCAGCAGGCCGAACAGCAGTGCCTTGCTGCCCGGCCCGGCCACCATCGACGCCGCGCTGGCCGGTACGCCGCGGCGAGTCCAGTAGCCCGCGGCCGCCTCGCGCAGCTCGGGCAGCCCGGCGACCGGCCCGTACGCGTTGCCGCCGCTCGCCGCGGCCAGCGCGTCCCGGAGCACCGGGTGGGTGGGCAGGCCCGCCTCGCCGAAGGCGAGCGGCAGCACGGTTTCGCCGTCCCGGCGCTTGCGGGCCAGCGTCTCGTTCGCGGCCAGCGTGGCCGAGACCGGGACCGGCGGAAGCGGAGTGACCGACGGTGCGCCGGCCGGCGGTCGTGCGATGGCGGGCGGCTGTGCGGCGGGCGGCGATGGGGCCGTGGGCGGCGATGGGGCCGTGAGCGGCGCGGTGGGCAGGGTGACGGGCATGGCTGTATCAGCCACGGACATAGGTTTTCGACTCCTTGGTATGAGCTGGCGCCGCACTGCGCCGCGAATCGGGCCACACCAGGCCCGGCTGACTAGTGCATGTCCCTCGGGCGGGTCATCAGGGACCCATGCCACCTGACCAGGATGCCGTCAGTCATGCATTAGTACAAGCTGCTATATCTGTTGTTGAGGTTAAGGTGAGCTTATGCTTGATCTGCGCCGGCTCCGGCTGCTCAGGGAGTTCGCCGGGCGGGGGACGATCGCGGCCACCGCCGCCGCCCTGGGCTACACGCCGTCCGCGGTATCCCAGCAACTGGCCACCCTGGAGCGGGAGACCGGGGTGATCCTGCTGGACCGTACCGCCCGGTCGGCCGAGCTGACCGACGCGGGCACCCGGCTGGCCGCGCACGCCGAGCGCATCCTGGCGCTGGTCGAGGAGGCCGAGTCGGACCTGTCGGCCCAGGAACGCGAGCCCTCCGGGCGGGTCTCAGTGGCCGCCTTCCCCACCGCCGCGGCCGCCTTCGCCCCGGCCCTGGCCCGCAGCCTGCGGGCGCACCCGAACCTGACCCTGCTGCTGCGCCAGACCCAGCGGGACGAAGGGCTCAGCCCGGTCCGCTGGGGCGAGGTCGAGGTCGCTCTGGTCGATGACTGGACCGGCAGCCTGGCCGGCTCGGGCGACGGGATCCTCCAGTTCTACCCGCTGGTCCGCGACCCGCTGGTGCTGGTCGTGCCGCGCGGGCACCCGCTGGCCGACCCGGCCCGGCCCGTCGACCTGGGCCGGCTGAGCGAGACCAGCCGGTGGATGGCAGCGCCCGCGGGTGAGCCGTCCCGCCAGGCGGTGGACCGGCTGCTGGCCGCCACGGGCGGCGTGCCCGCTATGCCGTGGGAATTCGAGGGCCTGGGCACCATCTTGTCCCTGGTCTCCCGGGGTATCGGGGTGGCGGTGGTGCCGCGGCTCGCGCTGGCCGCCGGCGAGGGCCGGGTCGTGGTGCGCGAACTGCCGGTACCCGACACCGCGCGCGGCGGGGACGGCTACGCCCGCGACGTGTACGCGGTGGCCCGGACGGCCAGCGTCCGCCGCCCCGCAGTCGCCGTCATCCTCGCCGCCCTCCACCAGGGCGCCCAGAAGCTGTATCCCCGCTGAGCGGGGACTCAGGCGTCGCGTTCTATGGGGCAGCTCATGCAGCGGGGGCCGCCCCGGCCGCGGCCGAGCTCGCTGCCCGGCACCGCCACCACCGCGATGCCGTTGTCCTCCAGGTAGGCGTTGGTGGTCACGTTGCGGTCGTAGGCGACCACCACCCCGGGCTCGATGGCCAGCACATTGCACCCGTCATCCCACTGCTCCCGCTGCGCGGCCTCCACGTCCTGGCTCGCGGTCAGCACGGTGATGCGAGGCAGGCCGAGCGCGGCCGCGATCGCGGTGTGCATGTCCTCCGGCGGGTGATCGGTGACCTTCAGCTCCCGGGCCGACGCCCCCGGCTCGACCGTGTAGGACGGCAGCATGCCCAGCCCCAGGTACTTGGTGAACACCCCGTAGTCGCACATGGTCATCACGGTGTCCAGGTGCATGAACGCCCGCGCCTTCGGCATGTCGATGGCGACCAGGACCCGGGCCACCCCGGCGGAGAACAGCCGGTGCGCGAGCATCTCCACCGCCTGCGGGGTGGTCCGCTCGCTCATCCCGACCAGCACCGCGCCGTTGCCGAGCACCAGGATGTCCCCGCCCTCGATGGTGGCCGGGGCCGCGTCCTCCCCGTGGTACCAGACCTCGAAACCGCCCCCGGCGAACATCGGGTGCCAGCGGTAGATGGCCTCGTCGTTGTAGATCTCCCGGATCCGCGCTGGCATCCTCATCGCGTTGACCGACACGCCGCTGTAGATCCAGCACGAGGTGTCCCGCTGGTAGAGCAGGTTGGGCAGGGGCGGCAGCACGTAACCGTCGGCGGCCAGCGAGTGGAACGCGATGCTCTTCGGCTCCGGGGCCAGGTCCAGGATCTCCTGCTTGGTGATCCCGCCGGTCAGCGCCTGGGCCAGGGTGGCCGAATCCAGCCCGGCCACCGCGGCGCGCAGCGCGTCGCAGGCCAGCGGCCCGTGCAGCCGGGAGTCGAACACCCGGTCCAGGATGTACTCGCGGGCCTGCGAGATCTCCAGCGTCTGGGTCAGCAGGTCGTCGTAGTAGTGCACGATCACCCCGCGGGCGCGCAGCGCGTCCGCCAGCTCGTCGTGCTCGGCCTGGGCGCGGTCCACCCACAGCACGCCGTCGAACAGCAGCTCGCTGGCGTTGTCCGGGGTCAGCCGCCTCAGTTCCAGGCCTGGACGGTGCAGGACGACCTGGCGCAGCCGGCCGACCTCGGAATCGACGTGGAACATGCTCTCCCCCGTTCGGCATGGGTACTCGCGGGTCCTTCCATGATCCCCGGCTAGGCTCACCGCGTGGACCAAGACCTTGACCTTTCTCTGGATCCGGCCGCGCTGACCGCGGCCCTGGTGGATGTGCCCTCGGTCAGCGGGGACGAAGAACGGCTGGCCAACGTGATCGACGCCGCGCTGCGCCAGATCCCGCACCTGGACCTGTACCGGGATGGCAACGCGCTGGTCGCCCGGACCACGCTGGACCGCCCGGAGCGGGTGGTGCTGGCCGGCCACATCGACACCGTGCCGATCGCCGACAACGTCCCCTCGCACCGTGACGGCGGCCTGCTCTACGGCTGCGGCAGCTGCGACATGAAGTCCGGGGTGGCGGTCCAGCTGCGGCTGGCCGCGTCGCTCACCGACCCGCGCCGCGACGTGACCTACGTGTTCTACGACGGCGAGGAGGTCGAGGCCGAGCGCAACGGCCTGCTCCGGCTGTCCCGCAATTCCCCGGACCTGCTGGACGGCGACCTCGCGGTGCTGCTCGAGCCCACCGACGGGCGGATCGAGGGCGGCTGCCAGGGCACGATGCGGGCTGAGGTGATGGCCAGAGGCAAGCGCGCGCACTCCGCGAGGTCCTGGAATGGCCTTAACGCAATTCACCAGGCTGGTGCCATCCTCGACGTGCTCCGGGCCTACGTGCCCAGGGAACCCGAGGTGGACGGGCTGACGTACCACGAAGGGCTGAATGCCGTCTACATCAGCGGGGGAGTGGCGCACAACGTCATCCCGGACGAGTGCGTGGTCACGGTGAACTACCGGTGGGCGCCGGACCGCACGGTGGAAGAGGCGCAGCAGCATCTCCGCGAGGTGTTCGGCGACTGGGAGGTGGAGTTCAGCGACTGGGCCGCCGGGGCCCGGCCCGGGCTCACCGACCCGGCCGCGGCGTCGCTGCTCGCCGTCGTGGGCGGCACGCCGCGGGCCAAGTTCGGCTGGACCGACGTGGCCCGGTTCGCCGAGCTGGGCATGCCCGCGGTCAACTACGGGCCGGGGGACCCGGAGATCGCCCATTCCCGTGCCGAGCACGTCCCGGCGGCGCAGATCGCCGAGGTCGAGGACCGCCTGCGCCGCTGGCTCAGCTGAACCGGGCCAGCGGTGCAGACGGTGCCGCGGGCTACTTGATCGGCCCGTTAGCCAGGGTGAGTGACGAGGTGTGCCGCTGGCCGCTCCGGCTGAGCCAGGTCACCGAGACCGTGTCACCGGGGCCGTACTGGCGCATGGTGCCGGTCAGCTGGTTGGCGCTGCTCACCGTCTGCCCGTTGACCGCGATGATCACGTCACCGGCCTTGACCCCGGCCCTGGACGCCGGGTCGCCCGGGAACGCACTGCACACCAGGGCCCCGGAGTTGGTCGGCGGAGAGTAGCTGAAGTTCATCTGGCTCAGGCACTGGCTGGCTTGGCTGATGGCGGCCACGTTCACGCCCATGATCCCGCTGCTCACCTTGGAGCCGATCAGGATCTCGGAGCTGCCCTGCCCGGCCGCGACCTTCTTGGCGATGGACAGCGCCCGGTTGATCGGGATGGCGAAGCCCATGCTGGTGCCGGGGCCACCCAGTTGCTGGCTGTCCGCGGCGGTGTTCATGCCGATCACCTGGCCGGCCCCGTTGGCCAGCGCACCGCCCGAATCGCCCTCCGCGATGGCCGCGTTGGTCTGCAGCATCCCGTGCAGGGTCTCGGTGTTCTGGCCGTCGCCCGAGTCGCTGGCGGTGATGGTCCGGTTCAGCGCGGTGATGCTGCCAGTGGTCACGGCCGGGCTGCCGCCGGCCCCGCCGGCGTTGCCGATGGCCACCACGGCCGTGCCCAGCGTCACCCTGGACGAGTCACCGACCTGCACGGTCCTCAGCCCGGAGGCGCCGACCAGCTTGATCAGGGCCACGTCGTCCTTGGGGTCCACGCCCAGCACCTTGACCCGGTGAAAGACCCTGCCGCCGTCCACCAGCGTCACGCTCAGGTGGGTGGAGCCCTCGACCACGTGGTTGTTGGTCAGCACGATGCCGTTGCTGGACAGCACCATGCCGGTGCCGGCCGCCGCGCCGTTCAGGTATTTGAGCTGTGAGTTGACGTCCACCACGCCGGGCTCCACCTTGCTGGCCACGGCCTGCTCGTTGAGCGTGGTGGTGTTCGCCCGGCCGCCCGCGTTGCCGTTCGGAGACGGTATCTGCTGCGAGGAGACGGTGCCGCGCGATTGGGAGCCGTGGTTCAGCGCGATGACCGTGCCCGCGCCCACCCCGGCGGCCAGCGCCGCGACCACGATGTAGACCAGCGCCCGGCTGCCCCGGCGGCGTCCGGGCGGCTCCTGGCTGCCATAGCCGATGATGTCGTCCCCGGCCCAGCCGCCGGCGCCGCCGGACCCGCTGCCCCACGGATCGGACCTGCCATGCTGGCCGTAACCAGGCGGGCCGTAGCCGCCAGGCGGCCCGTACCCGCCCGGCTGACCAGGCCCGGGCTGCCCGTAACCGGGTTGGCCGTAGCCGGGCTGCCCGTAGCCCGGCTGGCCGCTCTGGCCGGCCCCTCGCCGGGCTGGCCGTAACCGGGGTAGCCACCCTCGCCGGACTCGGCGTGCCCCCCGGGCGCGGGCTGGCCGAAGGCCGCGGTTGGCTGGGTGTATCCGGCTTCCCCGTACCCCGGCTGCCGGTAACCGGGCTGGCCGTATCCAGCCTCGTCGTATCCAGCCGGGCCGTAGCCCGGCTGTCCGGGACCGCCGGGGCCGAAGCCGGGCTGTCCGGGGGCCGGGCCGAAGCTGGGCTGTCCGGGGGCCGGGCTGTTTCCCGGCTGGCCAGGGGCTGGGTTGTATCCCGGCTGGCCGGGAGCCGGGCTGGACCCGGGCTGGCCAGGGGCTGGGTTGTATCCCGGCTGGCCGGGAGCCGGGCTGGAGCCAGGCTGGCCAGGGGCCGGGCCGTAGACCGGCCGCCCGTCGCCCGAGCCGTACCCGGGCTGCTCGTGGCCGCCCGCCGGACCGTGGCCCGGCTGGGCCGCCTCTCCGGGCTGCGCCGGCTGGCCATAACCAGCCGGGCTGGAGCCGGGCTCACCGGCCGGCCCGAAGCCGCCCGGCGGCTGGCTGCCCGCGGCGGGGCGGGCTGGTGTCTGGGTGTCTGGTATCTGAGGGCCTGGCGTCTCGGCGCCGTCGTCCCGGCCGAATCCCAGCCGGGCCAGGCCGCCCGGCTGAGTGGCCGAGTCGCGGGACGGTGCCGCGGCCGGCGGGACGGTCCAGGCCTCTGCCCCGGACGGGGCCGCCCCGGCTTCTGGGCCGGGGGCGGCCTCCGGATCCGGAGTGACCTCCGGGTCCGGGGTGGCCTCCGGGTCCGGGGTGGCACCGGCCGCCGGGCGGTGCCCCGGCTCATCCGGCTCGTCGCCCGGGGTAATGGGCGACCAGGCGCCCAGGTACTCCGGCGGCTGCTCGCCACTCCGGTCCTGACCTTCATGCATCCGTATCACCTTTGTCCCGCGAGACAGCCTACGTTCCGGTTCCGGAGACTCCTGACCGTGGTCTTCCTGGTCACGCTGGCGGGCAGGCTGGCGGCTGCCCATGGCAGCTCCACGTAACACCACGAGCCTGGACGTCAGCTGAACGCGCCCTGGGGATTTCTCAGCTGCCTGGGCCGAAGCTGAATGCCCCCGGTGGTAACTCCGCGGGGGCCCGGGGCGCGCTTGGCCGGTGGCCGAGCGGTGTGCTTGGCCGGTGGCCGAGCGGTGTGCTCGGCCAGCGGCCTGGCGGTGAGCCTCAGCACCTACTAAGTTCGCTCTCAGCGAACACCGGGCTGGCCGCCAGCCGGCCCGTGCCGATATCTCGCCGTTCGGCGGCCCTGGGCCGGGCCCGGTCTCACGCTGCGCCACGACACGCCTGCGCTCGGCCAGCACCCGGCCCGCGCCTTTGCCACCGCGCTGGCCGGCCTGGGCTGCTGATCGCTGTGCCGCGTCAGCCGGGGAGCGGGGGCAGATCGGGGCGGGAGCCGGTGGCGGTGATGGCTTTCATCAGGATGCCGTCCACCTTGGCCCGCTGCCGGTTCAGGTCGCGGGTGTCCCGCCGCAGCGCTGCCGCGTACTGCTGCCGGTGGGCCGCGGTCTGCGCGCCGAGTTCGTTGGCGACGTCGTTCTGCACCCGCTGCGCGTACGGGAAACACCAGGTGACCAGCCCGTCGACAGCGGCGCTCAGGTGGTAGGCGGCGAGCGACTCGGTCACCTGGTACTGGGTGAGATCGTCCAGCTGCTCGTTGTTGGCGGGCGAGCAGTTGGCCGCCCCGTACCGGGCAATCGCGATCGTGTTCTTGATGTGCTGGCTGCTGTTCGCGCCCGCGTTGACCAGGTGCAGCGCGTTGAGCGACTCGCGGACCCCGCCGGCGCACGACTGGACGTCAGTGGTCATCTCGTGCAGGAACGCCTTGAGGTCGGTGGCCTGCTGGGGTTTGGTCGGCTTGTGGACCAGGGCGACCAGCACCGCGCCGATCAGAATGACCAGGCCGACCAGCAGCAGCCAGCGTGGGGTCTTGGGGCTGACCGGCCACCGGCTGGTCCGGATCGGCACCCACGGCGGGTCGGTGCGGGTCGGCGCGCCCATCCCGGTCAGCCCCGTCCGCCCGGCCTGGTCATCATGGCCAGCCCGGTCCGCAGATCCGTCAGGGTCACCGCGCCATACACGCGCTTCACGATGCGGTGCTGGCGGTCCAGGAAGAACGTCGCGGGCAGCCCGGGCACGTTGTAGGCGAGGGTCGTCGTCATCGGCTGCGGGTCAGCCACCACCGGGTAGGCCACCCCCGCGCGGCGGGCGAACTTCAGCGCGCTGCGGGCCGAGTCGTTGACGTCCACGCCGAGCACGGTAACGCCGCCGTGGGCCGACCGGAAGAACCGGGCGATCAGCGGTGTCTCCCGCTTGCACGGCGCGCACCAGGACGCGAAGAAGTTGATGATGAGCGCGTGACCGGCGTACCGGCTGAGCGTGATGTGCTGGCCTGGGTGGCCCAGCACGGCCAGGCTGAAGCCGGGCGCGCGGGGCGGCGGGGCGGCCGTCCGGGCCGGGCCGTTGGTGACGGTGCCCAGCGCCAGCAGCGCCACGACGATCGCGATAACGGCGGCGCCGGCGGTGATGGCCAGCCGGGTGGCCCGGCGGCGGCGGCGCAGCCAGCCCAGCGGGCCACCTGCGGCCGGGCCACCTGCGCCGGGCGGGCTGCTGGCCGGGTCGGCGTCGAGGCGGCGGTCATGCTGCGCGGTCATCGGTTCCTGCTCGCCCATGGGTCGTCCTTCCGGGGCCGGTCCGGCCCGGGCCCTGCGGGGCTGGTCGTTACGTCCAGCGGCAGCAAGGGGTGCTGCGCCCCGGTGCTCACCACCGGCGCGGGCAGCACCAGCTCGAACTCGGTGCCGACCCCCGGTGTGCTGCGCACCCGGACGTCCCCGCCGTGCGCGTGGGCCACGGCGCGGACCAGGGCCAGCCCCAGCCCGGTGCCCTTGGCCCCGCCCCCCGGGCTGGCGGGCTCCGTGCTGGCGGGCTCCGTGCTGGTGCGCACGGGGGTGCCGGTGCGGAACCGGTCGAAGATGTGCGCGAGTTCGTCGGGCAGGATCCCGGTGCCGGTATCCGCGACGATCATACGCACCGACATGCCGGGGGCGTGCGACAGCACCGACAGCTGGATCTTGTCTCCGTCGCTGGTGTGCCGGACGGCGTTTTCCAGCAGCGCGTCCACGGCCAGGCCGAGCCGTTCGCGGTCCGCGCTGATCGTGACCGGGTCCAGCCGCCCAATCCGCCACTGGCGGGGTGCGGTCGGCCGCCACCGGCGGATGACGTCCATCGTGAACAGGTCCAGGGCAATGGGCTCCGGGCGCAGGAAGTCCGGGTCCTCAGAGGCCGCGATGACTAGCAGCCGCTCGCCGAGCCGCCGCAGCCGGGAGAGCTCACCCACCACCACCTGGATGTCCCGGCGCTCGGTGCGGTCGGTCAGCTGCTGGGCCAGCAACTCGGCGTGGCCGAGCGCGATCGTGATCGGGGTGCGCAGCTGATGCGAGGCATCCTGGAGGAACCGGCGCTGGGTGTGCAGCAGCCGGGCGTTCTCGTCGCTGACCAGGTCGCGCTCGTGGTCGGCGTCCAGCCTGCGCTGCGCGTGCCACACCATCAGCCAGAACATGATGGCCATCAGCGGGACTTCGTTCAGCTCGTCCACGGACTGGGCGCCGCGCCACACGTCCACGCTGATCGCGCCGAACGTGGTGACGATGACGACGGCGAGGACCCACAGCGTCGGGCGGGTGGACCAGACCCGGAACCCGTAGAGCAGGGTGAGGCTGATCCAGATGAAGTGGAACGGCACCGTTTCCCAGTGCGAGAAGATCAGGATGCACACCAGGTTGGCCACCGAGAACAGCACCCACGCCACGTCCACCCAGGCCACCCGCCACGGCCAGGCGAAGCTGCCGCGGGCCCGGGCGGCGCGGGCGCTGGCCCGGCGGCTGACGCCCCGGGTGCGCGCCCACCCGGCCGGCAGCGAATGCCACAGCCCGGCGGGCAGCGGATGACGGTGCCGGGTGGCCAGCCGCTGGCTAGTTGGTGAGCTGGTAACCCTCACCGCGCACCGTCTTTATCAGGTCGAAGCCGAGCTTGGAGCGCAGCCGCCGGACGCACACGTCGACCACGTTGGAGCCGGGATCGAAGTCATAGCCCCACACCGAGGCGAGCAGTTGGCCCTTGGCCACCGACTGGCCCGCGTGCTCCATCAGCTCCCGCAGCAGCAGGAACTCCAGCCGGGTGAGCGATACCGGGCCGTGCCCCATATTGGCCTCGAGCCGGCCGAAGTCGAGCACCAGTTCCCCGGCGCGGAGCACCTCGTTCAGCGGATGGGCATCGTCGCGCAGCCGGACCCGGACCCGGGCCAGCAGCTCAGCCAGGGAGAACGGCTTGGTCAGGTAGTCCATGGCGCCCAGTTCCAGGCAGTTGACCTTGGTCGTGACATCGGCGAGGCAGGACAGTACCAGGACGGCCTGATCGGGCCGCTCCCGGCGGAGCCGGGCGAGGATTTCCCGCCCGTCCATGTCGGGCATCACCAGATCCAGGATGACGAGATCGTAGTCGCCGGCCATGGCCTGGCGCAGGCCTCCCTGGCCGCTGCCTGAGAAATCGATTGCATAACCGGCAGCAGAAAGCGCCCGGGCAATAATCTCGCGGATCTGCGGCTCGTCGTCGACGACGAGGAGCCGTGCCGCCGTTGCGATCGACCCTGGCTGCTGGATCGTCTTCGCAGGTGAATTACGTTGCATTAGTTATCTGGGCGACGCGTCAGCGCGGTGCGGTGGCGGCTTCGGCCACCGCCTGGGCGATCCCTTCTGCTGAGGATGTACCGCCAGGCCCGGCGCGGTCAACCCTCGTTATCGTTGGCAAACCATTGCATAACCCGACCGTGACGTGCGGTGCCGCCTGGGCCAGATGGTGACTCTAAGTATTGAACTTCTGACTTTAGGTAATAAGCCAGCCGGGTGCTGGCGGTCATTATCGCGTGACATGCCCGCATCATGACAATTTCGTCATTCAAAGGCCGGCTGGTTGCCGAGGCGACGCGAACGATCGCAAGATCAGGACCAGATGAGGCTTCCGGCCCGGAGTCGTGGGGACATTGCGGCCGGCCCAGTCGTGTGCGCACAGCGCCCGCGAAGAAGCGAGGTGGTGACTGGTGTCTCTGCCGGCCCGTATCGTGACCCTGCTGGTGGCGTTCGCCGCCGTGGTCGCCGGTGCGGTCTTCCTTGCCGTCTACTACATAGGCGGCGGCCCGCCCACGGTGAACTTCGTGCCGGAAGCCTCCGGCGGGCAGGTCAACGTGGTCCTGCAGGAGGACCCGCAGAACACGGTGACCTCGAGGCCCGACTGGGTGAGCTACTTCGTCCAGGATCCGGTCACCAAGAAGTGGGTGCACACCACCCTGTTCCAGGTGCCGGCTAACACCAGGGTGAACATGACCATCCTCGGTTACGACGGCTGCACCCCGCTGCGCAACAACTTCTGGAGCCGGGTCCAGGGCACAATCGGCGGGACGGCGACCGTGCAGCAGTTCAAGACCGTCGGGCAGCCACTGGGGGTCCCCAAGACCTTCAAGGTCATCAATTCCTGGTCGCACTGCTCAGTGGGGCACACCTTCGCGATACCGAGCCTGCACGTGTTCGTCCCGATGGCCTCGCCCAACACCAAGCTCTTCAACAGTTCGGCGTGTGGTAGCTCACCCTGCACGTCAGGCCCGCACTCCATGCAGAAGTTCAGCTTCTACACGCCGAAGACCACCGGGACATTCCGCTGGCAGTGCTTCGTCCCGTGCGGCGGTGGCTTCCTGGACGGCAACGGAGGCCCGATGCAGACGCTCGGATTCATGATGGGCAACATGGAGGTGACAAGCTGATGGCCGAGTCAGAGGCCCCGGCCGCCCCGGCCAAGGCGGAGCCGAACCACGGGCTGCGGATCTTTCTCATCTGGATCGTCCTGGCTCTCGTCGCCGACCTGCTCATCTGGTTCCTCTGGTACCCGCACATGCCACCGGGCAGGCAGTCGTCATCCGCTCAGCATCAGGCGTTCGACATCGCCGTGCTGGGCCTGGCGGCCGCTCCCGTCATGCTGTTCGTCTGGACGTACTTCGGGTACGCGCTGATCAACTGGCGGCACCGCCGGGACGACGACGAGGACGGCCCGCCCATCTTCGGGCACACCGGGCTGCAGGCCGCCTTCATCGGTGGCACCTCGGTGATCGTGCTCGCCGCCTTCGTGTTCGGCACTATCGAGCTCATCGTCCCGGCCGGGGCGGGGGCTGGCCAGGGCCCGAACCCGGTCTGGAAGCCGTCCGGCAGCAACATCCTCCAGGTGCAGGTCATCGGCCAGCAGTGGCAGTTCACCTATCGCTACCCGCAGTTCGGCGGCATGGAAAGCACCCAGCTGGTGCTGCCGGTGAACCGCCCGGTCGCGTTCCATGTGACCTCGCTGGACGTGATCCACAGCTTCTGGGCCTACCAGCTCGGCGTGAAGGCCGACGCCAACCCGGCGGTGGACAATGTGGCCTACACCACCCCGGAGCACACCGGCGGGTTCACCGTCCGGTGCAACGAGCTCTGCGGGATCTGGCATGGGGCCATGTTCAACTCGGGCCGGGTGACCACCCCCACCGCCTTCCAGGCGTGGGCGCGGGCCACCGAACTGGAGGAGCACCGGGTCGGCCTGCTGGCCGCGCTGCCGCCGTACTCACTCACCTATGACCCGACCGTGATCCCACAGCTCGGCCAGGAGGTCGTCAAGGTGGCGGGGATCACCGGGGCCAACGGCTACTACTACCCGCCGCAAGATCCGGAGCAGCCATGACCAGCCGCTCAGCCGCCGCCGGGGAGCGTCGCGACCCACCCCGGCCCGACACTGCGATGAAGGGGTGACTGGATGTCCATCGAGATAGAGCCGGAGAAGGCGCAGGAGCCCGCGGGATCCGGACCTGCCCGCCCGCGCCCCGCCCGGCCGTGGTGGATGCGGCCCGCGTTCCACACCGGCATCATCGGCGCGGTCATCGGCTATTTCCTCGGCCACTGGCTGGGCAACATGCTGTCCTACGGCTACGCCCGTAACGCGCTGTCCGACATGAACGACTTCCCGCTCGTGCTCGGCTACGTGATCGGCACGATCGGCTGGCTGGCCGGGCTTGGGCGTGTTCAACGACCTGTTCCGGCAGATGATCGGCAAGCCGGTACCGGTCGCCGAAGAGGAGATGGACGGCCGCCAGCGGCCTGGCCCGGTACTTCCGGTTCACCCTGGACCACAAGGTCGTCGGCATCCAGTACCTGGTCGGGATGATCGTCTACTTCTGCACCGGCGGCCTGTTCGCGATGGCCATCCGGACCGAGCTGCTCTCGCCGACCTACCACATCATGAGCGCCAGCTCGTACCTCATGGTCGTCGGCGAGCACGGCACGATGATGATGATGATGATGTCGTCGGTCGTGCTCGGGCCGTTCGGCCAGTACCTGATGCCGCTGATGATCGGGTCCAAGCGGATGGCGTTCCCCCGGCTGGAGGCGCTCGCGTTCTGGCTGACCCCCGCCGCCTACGTGAGTACTGCTCTCCGGCGTCCTGCTCGGCGGGTTCCCGACCGGCTGGACCGGCTATGCCCCGCTGAGCCTGCAGGCCACCGAGGGCATGGACTCCTACGCGGTGGCGTTCGGGCTGATGGGCATCTCGCTGATCCTGGCCGGGTTCAACATCTTCGTCACCGTGGTCAACTACCGGGCGCCTGGCATGCGGTGGAGCAGGCTGCCGATGTTCGTCTGGTCCATGCTCACCGTCTCGTTCCTGATGGTCCTGGCGGTGCCGGTCCTGGTCGGCGGGATGTACATGCTGCTCACCGACCGCACCGTGCAGACCGCGTTCTTCGCCAACACCCTCGGCGGCAGCAGCTACCTCTACCAGAACGTGTTCTGGTTCTTCGGCCACCCGGAGGTGTACATCCTGGCCCTGCCCGGGTTCGGCATCGTGTCGGAGATCATCCCGGTGTTCTGCCGGAAACCGCTCTTCGGCTACCGGGTCGCCGGGGCCGGCATGATCGGGGTGGCCCTGCTCAGCTTCTTCGTCTGGCAGCACCATCTGTTTGACAGCGGTATCAACCCGGAGATGCGGCCGTTGTTCATGCTGACCACTGAGCTCATCTCGATCCCCACCGGATTCATCTACCTGGTGGCGATGGGCACGTTCTGGAAGGCGAAGATACGGTTCACCGTGCCCATGCTGTTCGCCATGGCCTTGTACTTCAACTTCCTGATCGGCGGCATATCCGGGGTGTTCCTGTCCGACGTCCCGGCGGACACCACCGAGCACGGCAGCTTCTTCGTGATGGCGCATTTCCACTACACGATCATGGGCGGGCTGATCTTCGCGTTCATGGGCGCCTGCTACTACTGGCTACCGAAGATGATGGGCATCAAGCTGAACGAGAGGCTGGGCTACCTGCACTTCTGGACGATGTTCATCTTCTTCAACTCGACGTTCCTGCCGTTGTTCGCCGTCGGCATGCTGGGCCAGCCGCGCCGGGTCTTCGAGTATGCGACGAATCTCCAGCCACTGAACATATGGGTATCGGTCTCCGCGTTCCTGCTCGGCGGTTCCATTCTGATCTTCGTGATCAACTTCATCTGGTCCACGGTGATCGTCCGGGAGAAAGAGGTCGGCAACCCGTGGAACTCCCGGGGCCTGGAGTGGCAGGTCTCATCACCGCCGCCGCCCGGCAACTTCGAGCACGTCCCGGTGGTGCTCTCCGGCCCGTACGACTATGGCGTCAAGGATGCGCTGCCTGTGGCTGACCTGCACCCGCCGGTGGGTGTGGTCAGCGCTTCGTACGCGACCGCTGGCGCCGGAGTGGAGGCCTAGGCCATGGCCGAGCAGAGCACACAGTCCTCCGCCGAACTGGATCGCGCGGCCGAGGAAGCCGGCTTCTACCACGAGGCGGCGCTCAACGCAGCGTGGACCGGAGCCCGGTTCGCGATCGGCGCGCTGTCCTTCCTGTACGGGGCGTTCGCGTTCGCCTACTTCTACCTGCGGTCGGTCAACTCGAACGGCCGGTGGCACGGCTCCGGCTATCACGCGCCGCCGATCGGCTACGGGGTGACGATCCTCATCCTGGTCGTGGCCAGCGCGGCGGTCCAGTACGTGGCGCTGCAGCGGATCAAGGCGGGAGCCAAGCGGGTCTGGCAGATGGGTGCGCTGGCCGCGCTGGTGCTCGGGGTAGTCGCGGTGGCCCTGCAGATCGTTGAGCTGCTGAACCTCCCGTTCCAGCCCGGCAGCTCGGGTTTCTCCAGCGTGTTCACCGGCACCTACCCGGTGCTGCTGGTCAGCTGGCTGGCCGCGATGATCTGGCTGGAGATCCTGATCATGCGGGTCAGGCCGCTGCCCGACATCTCCTTCGTGGAGCAGCCGCCGACCTACGCGGAAGCATTCGCGGTGCAGCGGGTCCAGTCCTCGATGAGCGCGTTCACGCTGATCTGGAACTACCTGGCCATCGTCACTGTCTTCTTCTTCCTGCTGTTCTACGTGTTCTGAGCGGAAAGGAGCGGTCTGCCCGGAAAGGCTCGCGCTCGCGTCGGCCAACCGGCGGCCCAGGAACGGCATGAATATGGTTGTCTCGCACTGGTCGGCCAACGTGGCCGTCCTCGCCGGGTGCCTGGTGGTCGCGGCCGTGCACCTGGCCGGGCTGTACGGCCTGCGGCTGGACGCGCGGCGCGACGGCGCCGCGCTGCCGCCGGGGCTGGCCCGCGAGGCGATCGCCTGTTATGCGGGGATGCTCGCCGTGCTGCTGGCTCTGGTCTCCCCCCTCGCCTACTGGGCGGGCACCTTCATCTGGGTCCGCGCGCTGCAGGACATCCTGCTCGGCGTGGTGGCCCCGCCGCTGATCGTGCTGGGCGCCCCATGGCTGGTGCTGTGGCGTGGCCTGGGCCGCCGCGGTCACCCGCCCGGGTCCCCGGTGGCCGAGGCGGAGCGCGTCGCGGTGACTGCGGCTGGACCGGCCCCGCCTCGCTTGCTGAGCTGGCCGGTCACGGTGACCGCCCTGTTCACCCTGGTCTGGTGCGGATGGTACGTCCCGGCCCTGTACGACGCCGGCGTGCACCACCCAGTGGTCCTCGCTGCGCAGGCCGTTAGCTACCTTGTGGTAGGTGTGCTTTTCTGGCTCCAGCTCATCGGCTCCCGGCCGCTGCGCCCCCGGTTCGGGCCGCTCCCGCGGGTGATGCTGATCGCAGCTACGGTGCTCACCAGCACCATCCTGGGCATGGTGCTCGGCTTCGGCGCCAACGTCATCTACCCCGTCTATCGTGGGGTAGGTAGTCACCACCTGCTCACCGTCACCGCAGACCAGCAGCTCGGTGGGGCAGAATTGTGGGTGCTGGTGCTGCTGCCGTACGTGATCGCGGGAGTCGCGCTGCTTGTCAGCTGGCTGAACGATGAAGAGTCCCACGCTCTGGCGTTCGGCCTGGACAGGATGCTCCGGCCATCGAAGTCGGTCTGGCCGGCCCGGACCGGGTGGAAATGATCAGTCATTGGCTGCCAGCAGGAGGCTAGAGTGCACCCCGTGATCTCGGCAATTGAGATTTCCTACTACCCGCTAGGCGCGCAGGTGATGACGCTGGTCCTGCCCCTGGGCCTGTTCATTGTGGTCATGATCGTCCTTTATTTCGTCTTCAGCAGGCCGCACACGGTCCCCGGGCACCGGCCCCTCAGCGGGGCCAAGCCGGTCGCGCCGGCCCCGGAAGCAGCGGCACCGATCGCGGCCGCTACTGGCATGCCCACTGCGACCGCGGCCGGCGGCACCGAGCCACTGGCTGACCGGGGCACGCCGCCCGTGGTCGGTTCACGTGCTAACGAGGCTGCTGAATCCGATAACACGGTGCCGGATCCGGACGGCCCGGACGCGGGCGGTACAACTGGACCGGACGACGCAGGATCGACAGGCAAGTCGGAGGACCCGGAGTGACCCCAGCGACCGACGCGCTGCCCACCGTGGTGGGGCGCCGCTCCGCCCGGGTGGTCGCCCGGTCGCTGTTCGCGCTCACCAAACCCAGGATCATCGAGCTGCTGCTGGTGACCACGGTGCCCACGATGCTGCTCGCGCAGCGCGGGCTGCCGCCGGTCCGGGTGCTGCTCGTCACGCTCATCGCCGGGTCCTTCGCGGCCGGCAGTGCCAACACCATCAACTGCTACATCGACCGGGACATCGACGCGCTGATGCGGCGCACCGCCCGGCGCCCGCTGAACGCCAAGGGGCACGAGCCCGCGGTGATCAAGCCGGTTGAGGCCCTGGTGTTCGGCATCGTGCTCGGTGCGCTGTCCACCGTCCTGCTCGGCACCCTGGTCAACTGGCTGTCCGCGGTGCTGGCCGACTGCGCGATCTTGTTCTACGTGTTCGTGTACACGCTCGGGCTGAAGCGGCGTACCCCGTCCAACATTGTCATCGGCGGTGCGGCGGGCTGCTTCCCGGTGCTCATCGGCTGGTCCGCGGTGACCGGGACGGTGAGCCTGCCCGCGGTCGTGCTGTTCGCGGTGATCTTCTTCTGGACGCCACCGCACTTCTGGGCGCTGGCCATGAAGTTCCGCGACGACTACGCCGCGGCCCACGTGCCGATGCTCCCGGTGGTCGCCGCACCGGCCGTGGTCGCCCGCAAGATCCTCGTCTACTCCTACGTCATGGTCGCGGTGACCCTGGGCCTCGCGCCCTACGCCGGATGGCTGTACACGGCGTGTGCGCTGGGCCTGGGGGGCTGGTTCCTGGCCGAGGCCCACCGGCTGCACGCGCGGGTGGCGGCCATGCCCGACCCGCGCACCAGCCCGGTACCCATCACTGTGCCCGCCGGCCCGGCACCGGCGCCGGCCGCGCTGCCTGCCGGCCCGGCCCCGGCCCCGGCCCCAGCTGACGCGGCCCAGGTGACCGAGGGCGCGTGCGCTGGGCTGGCCCGCCCTAGCGCCAACCCGGCGCCGATGCGCCTGTTCCACCTGTCCATCGCCTACCTCACGCTGCTGTTCGCGGTGATCGCGGTCACCGCGCTGCTGCCGTGGGGGACCTGGTAGCCGCGGGCAGCAGCACGACCGCGCGCAGGCCCGGGCCGGCGTCCTCCAGCCGGGCTGACCCGCCGTGCGCCTGGGCGATGGCCCGGACGATGGCCAGGCCCAGCCCGGCGCCGCCGGCCGAGTCGTCGTCCCGGCTGCGGTCCTCGTCCAGCCGGGTGAACCGGCCGAAGGCCCGCTCCCGGTCGGCCAGGGCAATGCCGGGGCCGTCGTCGGCCACCGTGAGCCGTACGCACGTCCCGTCAGCGGCCAGCGACACGGTCACCCGGGTCTGCGCGTAGCGCACCGCGTTGTCGATCAGGTTGCTGAGCATCCGGCGCAGCCCGTCCGGGTCCCCGGTCACGGCCGCGGCCGGCCCGGCGGTCAGCTGCACCGGGACTCGCGCGTCGGCGTACCGGCCGACCTCCTCCGCGGCCAGGCCGGCCAGGTCGACGTCGCGGCGCGGCGGCCGGGGCCGGTCCCGCTCGTCCAGCCGCGCCAGGACCAGCAGATCCTCGGCCAGCCGGGCCAGCCGGAGCGTGTCGGTGAGCACATCCGCGGCGGTCTGCTCCCAGTCCTGGCCGTCCGGGTGGTCCAGCGCCACCTCCAGCTGGGCCCGGATGCTGGCGATCGGGCTGCGCAGCTCGTGAGCGGTATCGGAGACCAGGCCGCGCTGCCGTTCCTGGGCCGCACCCAGCCGGCCCAGCATGTCGTTGAGCGTGACGGCCAGGCTGCGCACCTCGTCCCGGGCCGCTGGCACGGGCAGGTCGCGCGGCTGCCCGGTGCGGGTGACCTCCTCCGCCCCGCGGCGCAGCTCGGCGATGGGCCGCAGCGTGGACCCGACGATCAGCCAGCTCGTTCCGGCCAGCAGGATCAGCAGCAGCGGGGTGCCGATGAGCAGTGCGCGGGTCAGGCTGGCCAGGCTGGCCGTGACCTGCTCCGAGGAGACCGCGGCGATGACCGTGCCGCCGGCCTGGATGGGCACGGCTACCACCCGGATCTGCGACGGCAGGCCGTACGGCCTGCCGTCCATGGACACGGCCCGCTGCGTCCGGGCATTCCTGGCCGCCACCGCCGGCGGCAGCAGCGGCACCAGCTGGTCCGCGTCTGGCGACGCCTTGACGATCTGGCCCTGGGCGTCCAGCACCTGGATGCTGATCGTGCCCGGCACGAACGGCACCGCGTTGGTGGGCAGCCGGTTCGCATTGGCCAGCGCGGCCACCTCCAGCGCGCCCTGCCGGGCCTGGTTGTCCAGGCCGCGGACCAGTGAGATCGCCAGCGAGGTGCTGAGCAGGACGGCCGCGGCGGCCAGGGCCACGGCCAGCCCGGCCGTGGAGGCCAGCGTGACCCGGGCCCGCAGGCTGCGCCGCCGCCACCAGCCCGCCAGCCCCTTCCTCCCGGGCGCCGGGCCGTGCCCCGCCATCAGCCCACCGGGTGGCCGAGGCCGCCCAGCAGCCCACGGATCGCCGCGCTGACCCGGTCGCGGGTCCCCGCCGGATCAGCCGAGCCGGCGATCAGCATGCCGCCCCGGACCAGCGTGCCCAGCAGCAGCCGGGCCAGCGTCTCCGGGTCGGGCACGTGCAGCGTGCCGGCGGCGGCCGCTGACTTGAGCGCGGCCACGATCGCGGCGAACGCATAACGCTCGTCGAGTTCGGTGAACCGGGCCAGCCCGAGCACGGCGGGCGCGTCAGTGATGACGATGCGCTGTACGTCCGGTTCGAGCACCGCGTCCAGGAACGCGTCGATGCCCCGGGCCAGCAGTTCCACGTCGTCGCTGGTCCCGCTGGCCGCGGCCGCGGACGCAGCCAGCAGATCGGTGTGCACGGCCTCGAAGACCGTCTCGAACAGCGCGGTCTTGGTCGGGAAGTGGTGATACAGGGCGCCGGTGGTGACCCGCGCCTCCCGGGCCACGTCCTCCACCGAGGTGGCGGCGAAGCCACGCTGGCCGAACAGCTGGCGGGCCGCCGCCACCAGCGCCGCCCGCGTCTGGGCCACCTGCTCGGCCCGCAGCGACGGACGGCCAGCGGAAGGCAGATCAGTCACGTCATCTGTATAGCCCCTCGTCCGGTCTCTTGTGCCCGTCCGCAACCTGGCATAGCATCACTATGTTAAATATTGTAACTATCCGCTGGGTCACCCAGCGCGGCGCTGGGCCGACCTCGGGGTCTCGGCGACCGGCGGCGAAGCGCAGCTCAGCATCGCCCGCTCGCTGCACGTCTTCTGACCAGAGTCCGGCTGGCTAGCCGCCGGCCACCAGCCAGCCAGGCCGCGGGGGCGCGCTCATGACCGTGGCCGGCCCGGGCTCAGCCCGGTCACCGGCCACGGTCATGAGTACCCGGCTCACTCGAGCCCGGCGGCGACCTCCTCCAGCAGCCGCAGCGCGTCCTGCATGCCGTCCTCCATGCCCGAGTTGAGGTGCATGTCCCGGTGCTGCTGGCTGGTGTGCTGGACCAGCATCGTCACCAGGGTGCGCCCGTCCTGCTCGGTGAAGGTGACTGAGGTGACCGCGGGGGCGTCCGGCGCCCCCTCGAAGATCTCGGTGTGCACCAGCCGCTCATCCGGCACGATCTCGCGGTACTCGCCGTGGAACGCCACCTCGAAACCACCGTGCGCGGTCATCACGTACCGCCATGCGCCGCCGACCCGCAGGTCGACGTCGATACTGGTGACCTCGCCCCGGTCCGCGCTCCACCAGCGCCGGATCAGGCCGGGCTCGGTCCACGCCCGGTAGACCAGGTGCCGGGGTGCGTCGAACTCCCGGGTGATCTGGATCTGGGTGTCCGCCGGGAGCGTGACCACCGCCCGGCGGCTACTTGCCACTGACATCGTTGCCGTCCTCCTCTTCGCTCAGTTCCGCCAGCACGTCGTCCAGCCGGCCGAACCGCTCCGTCCACGCCTGCTCATAGCCCTGCACCCAGTCGTGGATCTGCTTGAGCGGGTGGCCGTTGAGCCGGTACACCCGCTGCCGCCCTGCGCCCCGCACCTCGACCAGGCCCACCTCCCGGAGCACCCGCAGGTGCTTGGACACCTGGGGCTGCGCCAGGCCGAGCAGCACGACGAGATCGTTCACCGGCCGCTCCCCGCCGTGCAGGGCATCCAGGATCTGCCGCCGCCGGGGTTCGGCTACCGCGTTGAACGCATCCGCTGTCGTTGCTGCCCGTGCCATGAACTCATCATATTCCTATATCGGAATATGTCAATCAGCGGCCGGCCAGGGCGTGGGGAGGGAGTAATCCCGCTGGGCCGCCGGCTGAGTCACCAGTCAGGTCCGGGCGGGCTGGTCGGCCGGCCCACCTGCCCCGGCCAGCGTGCGGATGGTCAGCTCAGCCGCCGTCGGCAGCCAGCCGGTAACCGGCCCCGCGGACGGTCTGCAGCGCGTTGCGGCCGAACGGGACGTCGATCTTGCGCCGCAGGTAGCCCGCGTACACCTCGACCACGTTCAGGTCGAGTGAGTCATAGGCGTCCCAGACGTGCTCCAGCAGCTCGGTCTTGGCCACGACCTGGCCGGGCCGCCGCATCAGGTACTCCAGCACGGCGAACTCGCGGGCGGTCAGGTCGATGCCGGTCTCACCCCGGCGGACCTGGCGGCTGCCCGGGTCCAGGGTCAGGTCACCGGCCCGCAGCTGCGCCGGGCGGGGAGCGGCGCCGCGGCGCAGCAGCGCGCGCAGCCGGGCGGCCAGCACCACGTAGGAGAACGGCTTGGTCAGGTAGTCGTCCGCGCCCAGGTCGAGCCCGTCCGCCTGGTCGTACTCGCCGTCCTTGGCCGACAGGATGAGGATCGGCACCCAGTTCTGCTCGGCCCGCAGCTGCTGGCACACCGCGTAGCCGGAGATCTTCGGCAGCATCAGGTCCAGCACCACCGCGTCGTAGCCGCCTTCGCGCGCGGCGTGCAGCCCGTCTTCCCCGTTGTGGGCCAGGTCGACGGCGAAACCCTCGGCGGACAGGCCACGCCGGACCGCGGCCGCCAGCCTCCGTTCGTCCTCCACGACGAGCACCCGCACGGCCCCGAGGCTACCTGCCCGCCCGGGCGGCCGGCCCGCCAGCGCGTGACACCGGCGTGCTCACAGTCTGCGCACAGGCAGCGTGCTGCATGATGGGCACGCCGGGGCCATCATGGGGGCCTGGCCCCGGCGGGTGACCCAGGCAGTGGGTGGCTGACAGGGTGGCCGGGCGGCCACCAGGAGCACGACGCGACGATAGTGAGGTTCGCGATGAAGGCGCTTTCCCGGCGCGCGAGGTGGGCGGTACCACTGGGGGCCGTGGCCATCGCAGGCGCAGTGACCGCCGGGTCCATGATCAGTGTTGCCCAGGCATCCCCGGAACTGCCGCCGCGCACGCCCGCGCAGCTGCTGGCCGCGGTGGCCGGGCGGACCAGCCCGCCGTCGCCGTTCACCGGCACGGTGGTGGAGACCGCGTCGCTGGGCCTGCCCCAGCTGCCCGGGATCAGCGACCAGAATTCGGCCGTCTCGCTGCTGGCCGGGTCGCACACGGTCAAGATCTGGTACTCCGACCCGCGGCACGTGCGGCTCTCCGTCCCGGTGCAGCTGAGCGAGACCGACCTGATCCGCAACGGGCAGCAGGTGTGGCTGTGGCAGAGCAGCTCGAACAGCGTGACCAAGACGACGCTGCCGGCCAAGGCCAGCCACGCCATGCAGGCCGCGCCGACCGAGGTCCCGCTCACCCCGCAGCAGGCGGCCAGCCAGGCGCTCAAGGCGGTCGGGCCGAGTACCCGGGTAGGCGTGCAGCGCACGGTGACGGTGGCGGGCCAGCCCGCCTACCAGCTGGTGCTGGCGCCGAAGTCGGCCGGCTCGCTGATCGGCCGGGTGAACATCGCGATCGACGCGGCCAGGAACGTCCCGCTGCGGGTCCAGGTGTTCGCCCGCGGCGCGAAGACCCCGGCGTTCCAGGTCGGCTACACCTCGATCGCGTTCGTCAAGCCCGCGGCGGCGAACTTCAGTTTCACCCCGCCGAAGGGGGCCACGGTCAAGGTGGTCAGCCCGCCCGCTGAGCACGCGGGCCAGCACTCGGCCCCGCTCAGGCGGGCCGCCCAGCAGTTCCAGGTGATCGGCAAGGACTGGACCTCAGTGGCCGTGCTCCCGGCGTCCGCGCTGGCCGGGATGGCCCAGCCGGGCAGCGGGGCCAGCATCGCCGGGCAGGCGGCCCAGTCGGCCAGCGGCTCAGCCGGCTCAGGCGGCCCGGGCGGCGGGGACGGCTCGGCGATCCTGGGCTACGTGCTGCACTCGGCCACCCCGGTGCACGGTGCCTGGGGCAGCGGCCGGCTGCTGCGCACCGGCCTGGTTTCCGTGCTGATCACCGACAGCGGGCACGTGCTGATCGGCGCGGTCACCCCGCAGGTGCTGTACAGCGCGGCGGCCCAGGTCAAGTGAGCACGGGCCGGGCGAGGTGAGCACTAGTGAGGTGAGCACGGGCCAGGTGAGCAGCAGCCAGCCGGGCGGCGGTCAGCTCCGCACTGACCCGCTGCCCGGCGGTCCGCCCGGGGCCGCCGGGCCGGGAGCCGGCCCGGCGGTCGCCACCACCGGGCTGACCAAGCGGTTCCGTGGCGGCCAGCTGGCCGTGGACGACCTGGCCATGGTGGTGCCCCGGGGCAGCGTCTACGGCTTCCTCGGCCCGAACGGGTCCGGCAAGACCACGACGATCAGGATGCTGCTCGGCCTGGTCTACCCGACCCGGGGCAGTCACACGCTGCTCGGCGTGCCCATGCCGGCCGGCGCGAACCGGGTGCTGCCCCGGGTGGGCTCGCTGGTCGAGGGGCCCGCGTTCTACCCGCAGCTGTCCGGCTGGGACAACCTGGCCCGGATCGACGCGGCCGACCGGACCGCCGCCCCGCGCAGCGCGAAGGCCCGGATCAGCGCCGCGCTGGACCGGGTCGGCCTGCTGGCCGCGCGGAAAAAGCACTACCGGGCCTACTCGCTGGGCATGAAGCAGCGGCTGGCCATCGCGGCCAGCCTGCTCCGGCCGCGTGAGCTGATCATCCTGGACGAGCCGACCAACGGGCTCGACCCGCAGGGCACCCGGGAAGTGCGCGGCCTGATCCGGGAGATCGCCACCGACGGGATCACCGTGCTGGTGTCCTCGCACTTGCTGGCCGAGGTCGAGCAGATCTGCACCCAGGTCGGCGTGATGCGCACCGGCCAGCTGGTGTTCCAGGGCCCGCTGGAGGACCTGCGCGCCCAGGGCGCGGCCCGGATCCGGGTCCGCACGGCGGACGCGCCGCGGGCAGCCGAAATTCTGGGCCAGCTCGGGCTGGCCGACGTCCGGACCGGGCCCGGGGAGGCCACCGCGGCTCTGGGCGACCAGCTTCCTGAACGAATCTGCCGTGAACTGGTGTACGCCGGCGTCCCGGTCGCCGGGCTGGACACCCCACGGCCCAGCCTGGAGGAACTGTTCGTCCAGCTGACCGGGGAGGGCTTCGATGTCGACGGCTGAGCTGACCGCCAGCCCGGACGGCAGCGTCCTGGCGCGGGATCAGCGGGCACCCGGGAGCGTTAGGCAATGGTGCCGCCTGCTGGGCTCGGAGCTGCGCCTTATCTTCCGGCGCTGGCGCAACCTGGCCCTGCTCGGGGTGCTGGTGGTGCTGCCGGTGGTGCTCGGTATCGGGCTGCGGGTGGCCATGCCGCACGGCGACGGCGGGGGTGGCGGGCCGAACGCGACGTTCTTCGTGGAGCTGGCCGGGAACGGGGTGTTTCTCGCGTTCATCGCGCTGACCATCCTGCTCACCCTGGTGCTGCCGCTGGTGATCGCGGTGGTGGCGGGCGACTCGATCGCCGGCGAGGCCGGCCTGGGCACGCTGCGGTACCTGCTCACCGTGCCCGCCGGGCGGACCCGGCTGCTGTCGGTCAAGTACGCCGCGGTGGTGATCTTCGGGCTGGCGTCCTGCCTGCTGGTCAGCGCGGTGTCCCTGGTCATGGGGGTGATCCTGTTCCCGGTCGGGCCGGTGACGCTGCTGTCCGGGACCACCGTGTCGCTGGCCGAGGGCCTGCTCCGGCTGCTGTACGTCACGCTGTACGTGGCGGCGGGCATGGCCGCGCTGGCCGCGATCGGGGTGGCGATCTCCACGCTGACCGAGCACCCGATCGGCGCGATCGCGGCCATCCTGGTGCTCGCGGTGGCCAGCGAGGTGGCGGACAACGTGGCGCAGTTCGCGGTGATCCACCCGTACCTGCCCACGCACTTCTGGCTGAGCTTCGACTCGCTGCTCCGGGTGCCCATCGACGGTGGCGACCTGCTGCACGGGCTGCTGTCCTTCGCCGTGTACATCGTGATCTTCTGCTCGCTCGCCTGGGCCCGGTTCACCAGCGCCGACGTCACCAGCTGAGTCACCGGGTCACCCCGCGAGCTGCCGCCTGAGCTGGCGATCGAAAAGGATGTCCCGGATTTCCCGGACGACATGGTCCATCTCGTCGATGGCGTGCTGGATCTTGCCGGCCCCCTGATGCTCGCCGATCAGCAACAGCGCGCCCTGGAGATCCAGGCCCGCGGCGAAAATGCGGCGCACCACGATGTCGTTCATCAGCTGGGCCAGCTCGTCGTTATCTTCGCTGGGATCCCGGGTCACCGCGGCCGGGCCGGCCGCATCGCGGCCTGATGACGCCTGGCTCCCGTTAGCCGGTGGGGCCCGGCGCGACAGCACCTGCGACCCGTCCGCGGTCCGAGCGGAGGTCAAGCTGGATGATCCGTGCATCGTCCGGGCTCCCTGGGTTTCATCACGGTCAGGACTGCCGTGTCACCAGGGTCTGGAGCGACTCGGTCGCCCGCATCCGCATCTGGGCGGCTGCAGGCCGGTAATGCGCTGCTCCCGATGAGGATACGCCCCTCTCCCCGGTGGGGACAGCCCGGCCGCCGAGCGGTCCGGCGGCCGCACCGTCAGGACGCGATGACGGCGGTCTTCAGCTGGGCGAAGCCGCGCAGTCCCTCGGCGCCTTTCTCCCGGCCGTACCCGGACCGCTTGAACCCGCCGAACGGCAGTTCCACCCCGCCGGACGCGCCGTAGGTGTTCACGAAGACCTGCCCGGACACCACGTCGCGGATCATCCGCTGCGCGGTGCTGATGTCCGACGTCCACACCCCGGCGACCAGCCCGTAGTCGGTGCCGTTGGCCAGCTCCACCGCCTCGTCCGCGGTGCGGAACGGGGTCACCGCGAGCACCGGGCCGAAGACCTCCTCGCGGAACATGGTGCTGCCGCTGGCCACGTCGTCGATCAGGGTCGGCTGGAAGAAGTAACCGTTCCCGAACCGGCCGCCGGACAGTGGCTCGCCGCCGTAGCTGATCCGGCCGCTGCGCCGGTCCTGGCCCAGCGCGGTCAGGTAGGAGATGACCCGGTCCCGCTGCGGGCCGGAGATGAGCGGGCCCAGATCCGGGTCGTCCAGCGCCGGGCCGATCCGCACCCCGGCGAAGATCTTCGCGATCCGCGCGGTGACCGCCTCGTGCACGCTCTCCTCGACCAGCAGCCGGGACCCGGCCGAGCAGGTCTGCCCGGCGTTCTGCAGGATCGCGTTGACGATGACCGGCACCGCACGGTCCAGGTCAGCGTCGGCGAACAGGATGTTGGGCGACTTGCCGCCGAGTTCCATGGTCACCGGGATCAGCCGTTCCGCGGCCGCGTGGCTGATGATCCGGCCGACCTCGACCGACCCGGTGAACGACAGGTGCCCGACCCCGGGGTGCGCGGTCAGCGCCGCGCCCGCGGTCTCGCCGTACCCGGTCACCACGTTCAGCGCGCCCGGCGGCAGGCCTGCCTCCAGCGCCAGTTCGCCGATCTTCAGCGCGGTGAGCGGCGCCTCCTCGGCCGGCTTGAGCACCGCGCAGTTGCCCATGGCCAGCGCCGGGGCGATGGACCGGCCGAGGATCTGCAGCGGGTAGTTCCACGGGATGATGTGCCCGGTGACCCCGTGCGGCTCCCAGCTCGTCTGCACGCTGGTGTGCTCGTCCAGGGCGAACGCCGAGCCGTAAAAGGTCTCCACCGCGCTGGCGTAGAAGTCGAAGTAGCGCACGGTGATCTCGGCGTCGCGCAGACCCTGGCGCAGCGGCTTGCCGGTCTGCTGGCTCTCCAGCCGGCCCAGGCTCTCCGCGTACCGTTCGATCAGCGCGGACAGGCGGCGCAGCACCCGGGCCCGCTCGGGCACGCTGACCCGCCGCCAGGACCGGCTGGCCGCCTGGGCCGCCTGAACGGCGAGGCCGATCTCGGTGGGCCCGCAGTCGGCGGTGCTGGCCAGCACCTCGCCGGTGGATGGGTCCTCGACCGGTACCTCGGCCGCGGTGGTGACCGGCTTCCCGTCGATGAGGGCGGCCAGCTGAATCATCCGGTGTCAGCCTTTCAGGGTGGGGAAATCCTCTTCCCAGAACTCCAGGGTGCCGCGCGGGCCGGCGGCCGTGCCGCCAGTGCCCGCGGCGGGGGAGCCGGGCGGGCCGAGCCGGTCGGTTTCCTGGCTGCGCAGTTCCACCCGGCGGATCTTGCCTGAGATGGTCTTGGGCAGCTCGCTGAACTCGATCCGGCGGACCCGCTTGTAGGGCGCCAGCCGCTGCCGGGCGTAGGCCAGGATGGCGAGCGCGGTCTCGGGCGACGGCTGCGCGCTGGCGGTCAGCGTCACGTACGCCTTAGGCACCGCGAACCGCATGGGATCGGGGGAGGGCACCACGGCCGCCTCGGCCACCGCCTCGTGCTCGATCAGGACGCTTTCCAGTTCGAACGGGGAGATCCGGTAGTCGGACGCCTTGAACACGTCGTCGGTGCGGCCGACGTAGGTCAGGTAGCCATCGCCGTCCCGGCTGGCCACATCCCCGGTGTGGTAGTAGCCGTCGCGCATGGCCTCGGCGGCCCGCTCCGGATCGCCCCGGTAACCGGTCATCAGGCCCAGCGGGCGGTCGGCCAGGTCCAGGCAGATCTCGCCTTCCTCGGCGGGCTGCCCGGTCAGCGGGTCGACCAGGACCACCGGGTAGCCGGGCAGCGGCCGGCCCATCGACCCGGGCCGTACTTCCTGGCCCGGCGGGTTGCCCACCTGCGCGGTGGTCTCGGTCTGCCCGTAACCGTCCCGGACCGTGATCCCCCAGGCGTGGCGGACCTGCTCGATCACCTCGGGGTTGAGCGGCTCGCCCGCGGCCACGCACTCCCGCAGCGAGGTCACGTCGCCCGCGGCCAGGTCCGCCTGGATGAGCATCCGCCACACGGTGGGCGGCGCGCAGAACGTGCTCACCTGGCCGTCGCTGATCGCCTGCAGCAGGGCCTGGGCCGAGAACCGGTCGTAGCCGAGCACCAGCGCGGTCGCCCCGGCGTTCCACGGCGCGTACACGTTGCTCCAGGCGTGCTTGGCCCAGCCCGGCGAGGAGATGTTGAGGTGCACGTCGCCGGGCTGCAGGCCGATCCAGTACATCGTGGACAGGTGGCCGGCCGGGTAGGAGGCGTGGGTGTGCTCGACCAGCTTCGGCTGCGCCGTGGTGCCAGACGTGAAGTAGAGCAGCAGCGGGTCGCTGGCCATGGTGGGGCCGTCGGGCACGAACCGTGCGTCCTCGCCGGCCGCGTCCGCGAAGCCCTGCCAGCCGGGGGGCGGGCCGGCCACCACGCAGCTGTTCACCGCGACCCGGGTCCAGTCGCCCGGCACGCTGGCGAACCGGTCGGCCAGGTCGGCCTCGGCGACCACGTGCCGGACGTCGCCCCGGGCCACCCGGTCGGCCAGGTCATCCGGGCCGAGCAGGGTGCTGGCCGGGATGATCACCACGCCGAGTTTCATCGCGGCCAGAATGATCTCCCACAGCGGCGCGGTGTTGCCCAGCATGAGCAGCAGCCGGTCGCCCCGCCGGGCCCCCAGGCGGCGCAGCCAGTTGGCGACCTGGTTGGACCGGTCGGCCATTTCTCCGTAGGTGACGCGCGCGGCGTTGTCGGGGTCGGCGACGATGTGCAGTGCTTCGCGTTCCGGGTGCTCGGCCGCGATCACGTCGAACCAGTCCAGCGCCCAGTTGAACTCGGTCAGCTGGGGCCAGCGGAATCCGGCCATCGCGGCGGCGTAGTCCGCCCGGTGGCGCAGCAGCAGATCGCGGGCGGCGCGGAAGGCAAGCGTCGGTGATTGCGCATCGCTCATAGGCTCATCGTGGCAGTTCTGCCGGCTGCGCGGGAGACCCACGCGGCCGGTCCCGCGCCACGCTCTGCACCCGCTTCGCCAGGCCGCCGCCGGCACCGTGACGGCCTGCACTGCAGCCAGCCACGACGAGTAGGCCAGCTAGCGGCTGCCCGCGAGCAGCATGGTCAGGTGGTGCCACTGGCTGGCGGTGAGCCAGGTGGCAGGCGCCCGCGGGTCGCCGCCCACCTGGCTGAGCGCGAGACGCACCGTGGTCCGGCTGAGGAGCCGGCCGTCGCTGGCGGCTAGCCCGGGAAGGACCTGCTGGGCGGGCCGCTGCGGCGACCGGTAGGCGGCCCGCAGCATGCGGCGCAGCAGCCGCTGGCCGGACGGCGAGGCGGTGAGCGCCCGCGGCCGGATGGACAGGTACGCGGCCTCAGCCCGCGGCGGCGGCGCGAAGCTCTGCGGCGCGACCCGGCGCACGATCCGGATCTGGTAGCGCGCCGCCCACCAGGCCAGCTCCGCGTTCCGCGGCACCGCGCGGGTGAACCCGCGGGCCGCGCCCCAGCCGGTGATCAGCTCCGCGCCGGCGAACGGCACCGACGGGTCACCGGCCAGCTTGCGCAGCAGCGCCGTGCTGACCGAAAACGGGATGTTCGCGACGACCAGGAATTGCCGCCGGGGCAGCGGGATCTCCCGCAGGTCCGCGGCGACCACGCTGACCTGCGGGCTGCGGGCCAGGCGGCGGCGCAGCCCGCGCACGGCCTGTGGGTCGCGCTCCACGGCGATCACCCGGGCCCCGGACGCGGCCAGGACCGTGGTAATCGCCCCGTGCCCCGCCCCCAGGTCGAGGACGAGCCGTCCCGGGCACGCCCCGGAGGCCCGTACGAGCTGGCTGATCAGTGCATGATCACGAAGGAAGTGAGCGCCGCGGGGATTCGGCGCGGCTGGCCGCTGCCCGGCCACGCCGCACCATGACCATCGACATGGGCCTGCTCCCTGGCTGGATCGCGAGCAGCCGTCCGGCTGCGGGTACCCCCACGCTAGGCGGGGCGGCCCAGCCCGTTGACCGGATTTCCGCCCGGCTCCCCCAGGGCAGCCGCGGCCCGGGCGCACCGCGGACCAGGTCACCGCCGAGCTGACTCCCAGTGCCGACGGCCGGCCTAAGTAACAAAGCGGAAACAGCGGCAGTCGCGACATTGACAGCCCGGCCTGACCGGCGGGAGCTGATGCCGGATCAGCGGCTCGCGGGATTCACCCGGGTGGCGCTGGACCCGGGGCAGTCCAAGACGGTGCAGGTGTCCTTCCCCGTCTCCGTGCTGGCTGTGACGCCAGGTGATATCGAGGCCACCAGCCCGCCTGCGGTGGAACTCGGCTCCTACCAGGTGCAGATCGGCACGCCCGCTACGCTCAGCGCCGATTTCACCATCCACAGCTGAGCGGGTCCGGCTAGTACTCTGCGGCAGCCGTCACGGACAGATGCCGAGCGCGGTTCCCGGGACCGTGTCCGGCGGCATCGTCCGGACGGCTGCCGCGGGTGCGCCGGGCAGCCCGGGCCAACGCGGTGGCCGGCAAGCTGCGCACAGCCACCCTGACCGACTTGCCGACCGGCTGGCCGAACTGGCTCGCCCCGGCGCGCGGGTGGGCAGAAAGTCAGTCCCGCGCGATAGCGTTCCGGGATATGCCCCCCGGTGAAAAGCTCGCGCAGGGCGACGGTGAGCCCCCGGCCCGGCCCGCCGCCGGCGCCCTGCTCGCGGCCGCGGTGGCGGGGATCGGCGGGGCCGAGCGGCCGGGGCAGGTCGCGATGGCCGAGGCGGTCGAGCGGTGCCTGCAGTCGGGTGAGCACCTCGCCGTGCAGGCCGGCACCGGGACCGGGAAGTCCCTGGCCTACCTGGTCCCCGCGGCCGCGCACGCGCTGGGCAGCGGGGAACCGGTGGTCGTGGCGACCGCGACGATCGCCCTGCAACGCCAGCTCATCGACCGTGACCTGCCCCGGCTGTCCGACGCGCTGGCACCGCTGCTCGCCCGGCCGCCGGTGTTCGCGATCCTGAAGGGACGGCGCAACTATCTGTGCCTGTACCGGCTCAAGTCCGGTGCACCCGAGGAGCCCGGCGACATGCTGTTCGAGCCGAGCGCGGTGTCCGCGGTAGGCCAGCAGGTCCAGCGGCTGGCGGAATGGGCGGACCGCACCACGACCGGGGACCGTGACGAACTGGTGCCCGGGGTCGAGGACCGGGCGTGGCGGCAGGTCTCGGTGACCGCGCCGGAATGCATCGGGGCCCAGCGCTGCCCGTTCGGCTCGCGGTGCTATGCCGAGCGGGCCCGGGAGGCGGCCGGCCACGCGGACATCGTGGTCACCAACCACGCGCTGCTCGCGATCGACGCGCTGGAGGACTACCCGGTGCTGCCCGAGCACGACGTGGTGATCATCGATGAGGCGCATGACCTGGTGAACCGGGTCACCACTCAGGCGGCCGGGGACCTGCCGGTCACCGCGCCGGAAACGGCGGCCCGCCGCTGCGGCAAGCAGGCGTCGGCCGAGTCGGTCGACCGGCTGCGGTCGGCAGGCGAAGCCGCTGCGCAGGTGTTCCCGGAGGTCCGGGAGGGCCGGATCGACGTGCTGGCTGAGCCGCTGGCTGCCACGCTGGCGGCGCTGCGGGATGCGGCATCCAGCTGCGCGGGCGAGGTCCGGGCGAGCGCGAAGGAGTCCGGTGAGGATGCGGCCAGCCTCGGTGCCACCCGGGCTGCGCTGGCTTCGCTCGATGACCTGAGCCGGACGGCTGAGCGGATCCTGGCCGCGTTCGGCCCGGACATCGCGTCCCGGCGCGAGGTCGTCTGGATGGACCGCCCCACGGTGCCAGATTCGCGCCGCCCGGACACGCTGCGGATCGCCCCGCTGGACGTGGGCGGGCTGCTGGCGGACAAGCTGTTCGGCCGCCGCCGGGTGGTGCTGACGTCGGCGACGCTGTCCCTGGGTGGCTCCTTCCAGCCGCTGGCCCGCCAGTGGGGGCTGCCGCCGCCCGGGTCAGCCGAGGTGGCGGACCCGGAGTCAGCCACGATCAGCACGGCCGGTCCGGCGGCCGGCGGGGACGGGTCCGGCGGGCCGGGATCAGCTGGGGCGGCGGAACCGGGCCGTCTCGACTGGACCGGGCTGGATGTCGGCTCGCCGTTCGACCACCCCCGCCGGGGCATCCTCTACGTCGCCCGCCATCTGCCGCCGCCCGGGCGCAACGGCTTGCCCGAGGACTACCTGACCGAGCTGCGGGAGCTCATCACCGCCGCCGGTGGCCGCACCCTCGGGCTGTTCTCCTCGATGCGGGCGGCCCGGCAGGCGGCCGGCCAGCTCCGCGGCGAACTGGACCAGCCACTGCTGTGCCAGGGCGACGACGCTACCGCGCAGCTCGTCCGCCAGTTCGCCGCCGACGAGGCGACATGCCTGTTCGGCACGCTGTCGCTGTGGCAGGGAGTGGACGTACCCGGCCCGGCGCTGCAACTGGTCGTCATCGACCGGATCCCGTTCCCGCGGCCGGACGACCCGCTGGCCTCGGCCCGGCAGCGCGTGGTCGCCGCGCACGGCGGCAACGGGTTCATGACGGTGGCGGTGTCGCATGCCGCGCTGCTGCTGGCGCAGGGCGCGGGCCGGCTGCTGCGCACCATCGAGGACCGGGGGATGGTGGCCGTGCTCGACCCGCGGCTGGCCACCGCCCGGTATGGCGGCTTCCTGCGCGCCTCGCTGCCCCCATTCTGGGTGACCACCGACCCGGCCGTGGCCCGGGACGCACTGCGCCGCCTCGCCGCCCAGAGTTCCTGACCCGGCCGCCGCCGCAGCCTGCCCCGCACCTAACTTGTCCCGGTCAGCTAGCTGAGCGCCGTCTGCCCTCGGCACCAGGGGCAAATCCGGAGGGAATAGCCCGGCTGAGCCCTGTTTCGTCGATATCGGGCGGTGGAACAGCTGCGGGCCTGGTGCCCAGGAAATATCTACGAGGCAGCACGCGCTGTAGATGTGGGAGGACTACATACGAAAGCGGTCAAACTGCACGGGATAGTGCCCAGGTCCGCTGGTCAGCGTCAGGTATGCGGTCGCCCCAAATGCGTCCCGGCCTGGTGACCGGTCGGAAAAAAAGTCTTCCTTCCGTGCGCACGATGATCGGTCCGGCTGCCTAGACCTCGCGGTCGATTTTGAAACTTATTAGAGCCGAGGCTGGCTTGGAACCATTTTTCTCCGCCCAGGTATTTTCCGGGACGGGTGTGCGGATTCTGTCTGCTCGCCGGGTCGCCGCGGCGATCGCCTCGGATACCCAGTCCAGGAAGGACTAGATCATGCCGACCCGATCCCCTTCGTTCCTGGGCTTGCCGTCCGTCGCTGGCGGCCCGGGGTCCTGCGCTGAATTCGCCAAGGCATGACTACCAGGCACCGGTCGACCCCGGTCCGGCCGGGCCGGCCGGTGAACAAGCTCAACAATCGGCCCCCCACCCCGGCGCCGTCGCCCTCGCCGCGGTCGCGCTGGCCGGTATGGCTCGCCCTGGCCGGGGCGGCGCTCGTCGCCCTCGTCGTCTTCCACCCGGGTATCGGGGGGACGGCGACCCGCGACTTCAGCTACAGCGGTTTCGTCAACGAAGTGACCACGGGGCAGGTCTCGACGGCGACGATCAGCTCGACAGGGCTGGTGACGGGCAAGCTTCGTAACGGCGCCGCCTACAGCTCCCAGATCCCGACCGCACTGACCGACAACAGCCTGTCCCCCCTGCTCGCCAAGCACCGGGTCCAGGTGACCGGCACCAGTTCGGGCACATCCCCCGTGGCCGGCCTGATCTTCTCATTCTTGCCGCTGCTGCTCCTGGTGGGCGTCTTCATCTGGTTCGCCCGCCGCGGCCGCAAGCAGCTCGGCGGCATGATGAGCATCGGCAAGTCAAAGGCCAAGCTCTACGACGAGGAGAGGCCGGCCACGCGTTTCGCGGACATTGCCGGCTACGAGGGCTCCAAGGCCGAGGTCATGGAAGTCGTCGATTACCTGAAACACCCGCAGCGCTACGCCCGGGCCGGCGCAGTAGGTCCCAAAGGCGTGCTGATGGTGGGACCGCCCGGGACCGGGAAGACGCTCATGGCGAAGGCGGTCGCCGGCGAGGCTGGCGTCCCGTTCTTCGCTCTCAGCGGGTCGAGTTTCGTCGAGATGTTCGTCGGTGTCGGCGCTTCACGGGTCCGGGATCTGTTCGCCGACGCCCGCAAGCACGCCCCCTCGATCATCTTCATCGATGAGATCGATGCCATCGGAGGCCGCCGTGGCCCTGGTGGGTTCGGCTCGAACGACGAGCGCGAGCAGACCCTCAACCAGCTCCTGTCCGACATGGATGGATTCGAGCCGGGTGCCAGCGTGGTGGTCATGGGAGCGACCAACCGGGCCGAGATCCTCGACACGGCCCTGTTGCGGCCGGGCCGCTTCGACCGGACGGTGGAGATCCCGCTGCCCAACCAGAAGGAGCGGATGGCCATCCTCGCCATCCACGGGCGGAACAGAAAACTCGGGCCTGACGTGGATCTCGACGTGGTGTCACGAGGGACACCGGGATTCTCGGGCGCCGATCTCGCCAACCTCGTGAACGAAGCGGCCATCAACGCCGTGCGCGATGGCCGGGATGTCCTGTCCGCAGCCGACTTCGCCGCGGCGCGGGACCGCTTGCTGATCGGCCGGCGCGATGGCTCCAATGCCCTGCTGCCCGAGGAAAAGCGCTCGGTCGCCGTCCACGAAGCCGGTCACGCGCTCGTCGCTGCCCTGTCGGACCACGCCGACCCGGTGGCGAAGGTCACCATCCTTCCCCGCGGTGCGGCCCTCGGGGTGACCGAGCAACTGCCGGAGACCGAACGCCACTTGTACCCCGAGAGCTACCTCACCGATTCGCTGGCGGTGCGGCTGGGCGGCCGGGCCGCGGAGATCATCGTCCTGGGGGAGCCATCGACCGGAGCGGCTGACGACCTCGCCGGAGCTACTGGCCTGGCCACCCGGATGGTGCGGGAGTGGGGCTTCTCGGCCGAGGTCGGGCCTATCGGCTACGGCCCGGACGGACCGAGCCGTGATAACCCATTCGCCGGCCGTTCCTACGCCGAGGAGACGCAGCGCTCCATCGACCAGGAAGTAGCCCAGCTGCTCCGGGACGCGCAGAGCCGGGCGACCAAGCTGCTGCGCGAGAATCTCGGCAAACTCTCCCGGGTTATCGATCTCCTGCTCGAACGGGAGACCATCGACGGCTCGGACCTGGCGGCCATTGTCGGGGTCCGGGAACGCCACGCAGGACCAGAAACGGTCTGGGCGCCCCGGGCGGTGGGCAGCGCGCGGGCACTGGCCGAGCGGGACGGAATCAGCTCCCCCAACGGGGAGGCCGCCCCGGTCAGCTGACCAGCCGGCTGGTCACCGGGCCGGGTGGTGGAAGTAGTGACCCTTGTCCAGGTCGTCGAGCAGCCCGGGCTGGGCTGGCTGCCACCCCATCAGCTCGCGGGTCAGTTCGCTGGAGGCCGGGCTGTCGAGCGCGAGGAAGGCGCCCAGCCAGCCGAAGTGCGCGGCTGCGTCCCCGGGAGCGACGGACGCCAGGGGCAGGCCGAGATGCCGGCCGATCACCTCGGCGACGGCGCGGATCGGCACACCCTCGTCGGCGATCGCGTGCAGCGTCGACCCCGCCGGGGCGTTCTCCACCGCCAGGCGGAACAGGTGCGCGGCGTCGAACCGGTGCACCGCGGGCCAGCGGTTGGACCCGTCGCCGATGTAGCCCGAGACGCCCTGGTCGGTGTCCACCTTGACCAGGGTCGCCATGAACCCGTGATCCCCGTCGCCGTGCACCGTCGGGGGCAGCCGCAGCACGGCCGAGCGGATGCCGCGGTCAGCCAGGGACACCGTCAGCCGTGCCGTGTCCCGGCGGATCTGCGGCCCCCGGCCAATCTCCGCCGGAGCCGGGCCCAGCCCGTCCCGTTCCGTGGCTACCCGCCCCAGAGCCAGCCCAAGTGTCCCGGAGGCGATGACCAGCGGCCGGTCCGAACCGGCCAGTACCTCGCCGAACGTCTCGACGGCGCGGCGATCCGCCTCGGCCGCGACCTCGAAGCCGCCGGAGAACGCCAGGTCGTGCATGAACGCCAGATGGATGACGCCATCGGACGCGGCCGCGGCGCTCCGCAGGGTGTCGAGATCATCGATAGTGCCGCGAATCACCTCGGCCCCGGCGTCGGTGAGGGCGGCGGCCGAGGCCTGCGAGCGGGCCAGCCCGGTGACCTGATGCCCGGCGTCGATGAGCTCGGGAACGACGGCGGAGCCGATCCAGCCGGACGCGCCAGTAACGAATACACGCATAAGAACCTCCAGATGAGGCTGTCCCGGCACGGGGGGATTGCGCGGGAGCAATCGATGTCAGCTGCTGTCATCACTCTAACACCTGATGTCAGCTGCTGTCATCACATATGATCTGGGGCATGGGGCGCTGGGAGCCGAACGCGCGGGGCCGCCTGGAACAGGCGGCCATGGAGCTCTTCATCGAGCGCGGGTTCGAGCAGGCCACGGTGACGGAGATCGCCCGGCGGGCGGGACTCACGCAGCGGACGTTCTTCCGGCACTTCGCCGACAAGCGCGAGGTCCTGTTCTGGGGCCAGGGCGCGCTCCAGGAACTCCTGGTCAGTACCGTCGCCAGCGCGCCCGCTTCGGCCGCACCGATCGACGCGGTCGCCGCCGCCCTGGAGGCGGCCGGTGCCTCGCTCCAGGAGCGTCACGAACACGCCCGGCAGCGCCAGGCCATCATCAACGCCAACCCGGAGCTCCGCGAACGCGAGCTGATCAAGCTGGCCACACTTGCCTCGGCGATCGCCGCCGCACTGCGCCAGCGCGGCGTCAGCGACCCAGCCGCCAGCCTGACGGCCGAGGCCGGGATCGCCGTCTTCAAGGTCGCATTCGAGCGCTGGGTCAGCGACCCCGGCCAGCCCGACCTGCCGAAGATCATCCGGCAGTCACTCGACGACCTCCGAGCCGTAACCGCACGCAACTAACCACTCGCTGCGCGCTGCGCGATCTGAGAACTGACTTGAATGTGTGCGGAAACCGTCGTTGGAGCAGCGGTGGTTTCCGCACACATTCCGCCGCGCCGGGGCCGCGCCGGGCCGCGCGGGGCGGCGCCGGGTGGTGATTACAGGACGTCGTGGCCGGGGTGGTTCTCGGGCGGCAGCTCGGCGCGCTCGGCTGGGATGCTGCCGAGCCGGCCGGCCTGGAAGTCCTCGAACGCCTGGACCAGCTCGTCCCGGGTGTTCATCACGAACGGGCCGTACGTGGCGACCGGCTCCCGGATCGGCTGCCCGCCGAGGACCAGGATGTCCAGCTCCCGGCTGGGTCCGTCCTGGGCCTGGCTGGCCTGCACGGTCAGTGCGTCGCCCGCGCCGAACACGGCCAGCTGGCCAGTGCGCACCGGGCGGCGCTCCGGGCCAGCGGTGCCCGAGCCGGCCAGCACGTAGACCAGCGCGTTGAAGTCACGGCGCCAGGGCAGGTGCAGCTGCGCGCCGGGCTGCACGGTGGCGTGCAGCAGGGTGATCGGCGTGTGGGTGACCCCCGGGCCCGGGTGCCCGGCCAGGTCGCCGGCGATGACCCGGATCAGCGCGCCGCCGTCCGGGGAGGACAGCAGGGATACCTGCCTGGCCCGGATGTCCTGGTAGCGCGGGTTGGTCATCTTGAGCCGCCGGGGCAGGTTGACCCACAGCTGGAAGCCGTGGAACAGGCCGCCGCTCATCACCAGTTCCTCGGGCGGCTCCTCGATGTGCAGGATGCCGCCGCCCGCGGTCATCCACTGGGTGTCGCCGTTGGTGATCAGCCCGCCGCCGCCGTTGGAGTCCTGGTGGCGGAACACGCCGTCGATGATGTACGTGACGGTCTCGAACCCGCGGTGCGGGTGCCAGGCCGTGCCCTTGGGCTCGCCCGGCGCGTAGTCCACCTCGCCCATCTGGTCCATGTGGATGAACGGGTCGAGCTGGCGCAGGTCAACGCCGGCGAACGCACGGCGCACCGGGAAGCCCTCACCCTCGTACCCGGATGGCGCGGTGGTGACCGACAGCACCGGCCGCTCGGCTGCGGCCGCCGCGTCCGGCTCCGGGACGCGCGGCAGGACCAGGATGTCCTCGACAGTCACTGCTGGCATGGGGCCCTCCTCCTGGAGTTACGTTCCAGCCTAGATCTGGACGTCTGCGCGGCCCCGGCGGCCTGCGTGCAGCTCCCGGTCAACCGCAGTCTTCATAACGATAGTTGACCGTTCAACATTCCCGCCGGGCTGGTCGAGACCCCCGGCTGGTGCCGGCCGGCCAAGCCCGGCGCGGGTCAGCCAGGCCGGGGTGGGGGTCGGCCAGGCCGGGGTGGGGGCGGCCAGGCCGCTGCGGACGGCGGGGGCGGGACGGGCCGGTCAGATCCGGGGTGGCGGCGAGAACCGGGCGACGGGCAGGAGCCGGGCGCTAACGGCTGGGCCGGTCAGGGCAGCTTCCAGTCGATGGGCTCGGCGCCCTGCTGCGCCAGCAGCGCGTTGGACCGGCTGAACGGCCGGGACCCGAAGAAACCGCGGTCGGCGGAGTTCGGGCTGGGATGGGCCGACTCGATCAGCGGGATGCCGTCCAGCAGTGGGGCCAGGCTGCGCGCGTCGCGGCCCCACAAGATGGCCACCAGTGGCACGTCGCGGGCGGCAAGCGCCCGGATGGCCTGGTCGGTGACGATCTCCCAGCCCTTGCCGCGGTGGGAGCCCGGCTGGCCCGGCTGCACGGTGAGCACCCGGTTCAGCAGCAGGACACCACGTTCGCTCCACGGGCTGAGGTCCCCGGTGGCCGGGGACGGGTAGCCGAGGTCGGCGGTGTACTCACGGAAGATGTTGATCAGGCTCGGCGGCAGCCGCCGTACGTCCGGCGCGACCGAGAAGCTCAGCCCGACCGGGTTGCCCGGCGTGGGGTACGGATCCTGCCCGACGATCAGCACCCGCACCGCGCTGAGCGGCTGCTGGAAGGCCCGCAGCACCAGGTTGCCCGCGGGCAGGTAGCGGCGCCCGGCGGCCAGTTCGGCGCGCAGGAAATCACCCATCGCACTGATCTGGCCGGCTACTGGCGCCAGTGCCTGTGCCCAGCCTGCCTCGACGATCTCATCCAGTTCACGGCCTGCCACGGGGTTCACTCTAGGGCTCCGGCCCCCGGCGGTGTGGCCGACCCCGCGATCCGGTATCGAACAAATATTTGAGAAATAGCGTATGCTCAAGGCATGGTGACTGCGCTGCAAGGGTCCCTGCTCGACCTGTGCGATGAGCCCGCGCCCGGGCCACTCGGCGGCACGGTACACCGGACGATGCTGTCCCACGGCGCCTGGGTGGACATCCGGCCCGGCTGGATGGCGGGCGCCGGCGTGCTGTTCGACCGGCTGCGGCAGGTCGTCCCGTGGCGCGAGGAGCGGCGCCGGATGTACGAGCGGGTGGTGGACGTTCCCCGGCTGCTCTGCTTCTACGCCGAGGGAGAGCAGTTGCCCGACCCGGCCCTGGACCGTGCGCGCCAGGCGCTGGACGCGCACTACTGGCCTGAGCTGGGGGAGCCGCTGGTCACCGCGGGCCTGTGCCTGTACCGCGACGGGCAGGACAGCGTGGCCTGGCACGGCGACCGGATCGGCCGCGGCCGCACCGAGGACACCATGGTCGCGATCCTCTCCCTGGGCACGCCGCGGGCCCTGCTGCTCCGGCCGCGTGGCGGCGGGCCGGCGCTGCGTCATGACCTGGGTCACGGCGACCTGCTGGTGATGGGCGGCAGCTGCCAGCGCACCTGGGAGCATGCGGTGCCGAAGACCACCCGGGCCACCGGGCCGCGGATCAGCGTCCAGTTCCGCCCGCGCGGCGTCCGCTAGGGACACGCCCTCGGCCACCCGCTCCACGGGGCCCGCTTACGCGCCGGCCGCCCGGAACGGCGACGGGCGGTCACAGCGGAAGGCCAGCCTCCAGCAGCGCCAGGCCCTTGTCGATCTTGGCGAAGATGTCCTCGAGCTCGACCGAGCCACCACCCTCCAGCGTGGGCAGCGTGGTCGCCAGGATCACTCCAAAGATGGCCCCGGCCAGCGTGCGCACCGCGGGGTCATCTGCTTCCCGGCCGGTCCGCTTGGCCAGCGCCGTGGCGAACACGTCCAGGGTCCGGGCGAACTCATCCAGGGCGCGGGCCCGGATCTCCGGCACCGCCATCGTCAGCGCCGTCGTGACCCGGAACCGCTCGCGCTCTTCGGCGGTGAACCGGGCGACGGACCGGGCGGTTGCCTGGCGTACCGCCGCCAGCGGGCTGAGGCCGGGGGGCAGCGCCTCCAGCTCCCCCAGGGCCAGCACGTCCAGGTCATCCTGGAGAACCACGTCCTCTTTGGTCGGGAAGTACCGGTAGAACGTGGCCGGGGACACCTCGGCTGCCTCGGCGATCTGCTCGACCGTGGTGGCGCCGTACCCCTGATCGCGAAACAGCCGCAACGCGTGCTCCCGGATGGTCGCACGCGTCTTGGCCTTCTTGCGTTCGCGCAGCCCAGGGGGCTGATCAGTGGTGCCCGTGTCGCTCATGGCTCTGATTGTCCCCGGTCTGGTCGCCGGTGGCGACCGACGCGGCGGACCGGTCATCCAGGGCCGGGCCGGCCGGGCCCACGGGAACGGCTGGGTCCCGGCGCCCCGCGGTCTCCAGGGCCGTCCCCGCGGCCGGGGCTGTCCCTGCGACCGGCCCCGTCCCCGCCGCCGGGGCCGTCCCGGCCGCGGACGCCCGGCGGGGCAGGAAGACCAGCGCGAGCAGGGCGCTGATGATCGCGATCACCGCGCACACGGCCAGCATGACGTCCAGGCCGTGCACGAAGGCGGTGCGGGTCATCAGCAGCAGCGCGGCCGAGTGGGTCGCGTCGGCGACCGCCACCCCGCCGGCCACGCTGCTGCGCACCACCTCGGCCGCGGCGGCAGGCAGGCCGCCCAGGTGCAGCTGGCCGCGGTAGCCGGACAGCAGCACGGTGCCCAGCACGGCCACCCCGATCGTCGCGCCGACCTGGCGCATGGCGGTGATCAGGGCGGAGCCGGAGCCGCTGCGCTCGGGGGACAGCGCGCCCAGGGCGGCGTTCATGGCCGCTGGCATGGCCAGGCCCAGGCCGAGACCGGCCACGGCGAACCAGGTCACGGCGAAGCCGGTGCCGCTGGCGACGTGGGTGGTGGCACCGACCGCCAGGGCCGCCGCCATGGCCAGGAAGCCGACGCTGACCAGGGGCTTGGGGCCCATCGGTGCCCGGGCCGTACTGCCGTCCGGCGCCTTGCGCGGCGCCTGCAGCCGGGTGCCGGCCAGCATGCCCACCACCATCCCGCCGATCAGCGGCAGCATGCGCAGCCCGCTGCCGAAGGAGTCGAAGCCCAGCACCTCCTGGAAGTACTGCGGCATCGCGAACAGGATGCCGAACATCGCGAACGAGACGAACGTGGTCAGCAGCGTGCCCCAGGTGAATGCGGCCGACCGGAACAGCTCCAGCTGGATGAGCGGCTGGCCGCGCCCGGTGAGATAGCGCTCCCACGCCACGAACAAGATCAGCCCGGCGGCCCCGGCCACCATCGTGGCCACCGCGGTAGCGTCGCCCCAGCCGTCCTGGCCGGCCTTGATGAACCCGTAGGTCAGCGAGGCCAGCCCCAGGCTGGACAGGATGATCCCGGGCACATCGATCCGGGAGGTGCGGACCCCGAACGACTCGGGCATCAGCGTGGCCACGGCGAGCAGGGCCAGCGCCGCCACTGGCACGTTGATCAGGAAGACCGAGCCCCACCAGAAGTTGTCCAGCAGCCAGCCGCCCAGCAGCGGGCCGACCGGGTAGCCGATGAAGGTGGCGCCCATCACGATCGCGATGGCCCGGGGCCGCTCTTCCTCGGTGAACATGACCGGCAGCACGGCGATGGACATCGGGAAGATGACGGCCGCGCCCAGCCCGAGCACCGCCCGGGCGGCGATCAGCTCGGCTGGTGAGCCTGCCAGCGCGCACGCGGCCGAGCTGGCGCCGAACACGACCAGCGCGCCCAGCAGCATCCGCTTGCGCCCGAACCGGTCACCGAGCAGCCCGGCCGGCAGCAGCGCCGCGGCCAGCACCAGGCTGTAGACGGCGGAGAACCATTGCAGGTCGGTCGTGGACGCATGCAGCTGGGTGGACAGGACCGGCAGCGCCAGGCTGAGCACGGTGAGGTCGAGGCCGACGACCAGGACGCTGGCCGCGATGGCTATCAGCGCCCACCACCGGCGGGAGTCCCCAGTATTCATGGAAGTCACCATCTCTTAGCTCATGCTTTCAAAAGAAAGCTACCCTCAGATTTGAGGAACTGTCAACGGGATTTCCGGGGCCTCGCTGTGATCTGGGCCACCCGGCCCGTGAGCGGCCCGCATGAATCGGCTGGTTCCCTGTTAGGGGCCTGTCAGCGCCCGGCCCAGCCCGTGGCGCAGCGGGTTAGCTGGCAGCAGCAAACCGTTGAGCATTGGGAAGGAGCACGCCGTGTCCGGCTCACGTCGGATCATCGTCGGCACCAGCGGTGCACCGGGCAGCCTGCCGGCCCTGCGCTATGCGGCCGAGCTGGCGCGCCAGGACGACGCCACGCTGATCCCCGTCCTGGCCTGGCTGCCACCCGGGGGTGACATGGCCGACCGGCGCTGTCCCAGCAGCCATCTGCGGCAGATCTGGAAAGACGCGGCCTGGCTGCGGCTGTGGGCGGCGCTGGACAGTGCCTGGGGCGGTATCGCCCCGGCCGGCCGCCCGGCCGAGCCGCTGGTCCGCCGGGGCGAGCCGGGGGAGGTGCTGGTCGCGGCGGCCAGCCAGCCGGGCGATCTGCTGGTGGTCGGCGCGGGCCGCCGCGGCCTGGCCCGGCGGCTGCTGCGCGGGCGGGTCGTCCGGTACTGCCTGGCCCACGCCAGCTGCCCGGTGGTGGCCGTACCACCCCCGGGCCTGGACCAGGCGGCCGGTCACGGGCTGCGCGGCTGGGCCTTCCGGCACCGGGCTCTCGATCCAGCCCGCATCACCTCCGGCTAACCCTGCCGGTCAGCCCGGAACCCAGCCGCGTTCGTGATCATGAGATTGGTGCGAATCTATTCACCCCTAAGTCATGATCACGAGTGGGCGGGCCTGGGCGGGGCCGGGTGGAGGGTGCCGGGGCGGGCGGGCAGCGGGCTGGAGCGTGATCAGGGGCGGGGGTGGACAGCGGGCGGCGGCCCCGTCGTGTCCGAGCGGGACAGCACGGCGCGGACCTGGCGGGCTACTTCCAGGTCTTCCCGGGCCGTGACGACCACGGTCGCTACCCGGGCCCCGGGCGCCGAGCAGTGTCGGCGTCACCCGTGGCAGCCTGGCGACCGACAGGTAGTTCGCGGCGCGCCAGTACCCGTCGAGGGCCTGTAGCTCATCGGTACTGAGTTCCGGCCTGGCGGTCACGGTCATGGTGAGCGGCTCCTTCCGGCACAAGGGTGGGGAAAGTCAGCGTTCGGTGCTGGCCGGCGCCGGCTCGCGGGCGGCCGGCAGCTGGCGCAGGAACGGGTCGGCGGCCGCGTGGCTGGTCACCCGGACCCGGGCGTCCACCACGGTGGCCCCGCCGGGGCAGGCGAGCACCGGGTTCAGGTCCAGCTCGGCGACCTGCGGCAGGTCATCGGCCAGCCGGGACACCCGGAGCAGGGCGCCGCGCAGCGCGGTGAGGTCGGCGGCAGGCTGGCCGCCCGCGCCGGCCAGCAGCGGTGCGGCGCGGATCGAGTGGATCAGGTCGTCGGCGTCGGCCGGGGTCAGCGGGGCCAGCCGGGCCGCGTGGTCATCGAGCACCTGGGTGGCCACGCCGCCCAGGCCGAACACCACCAGCGGGCCGAACACCGGCTCCTGGACCACGCCGATGATGACCTCGGTGCCCCCGGTGATCATCGGCTGGACGAGCACGCCGGGCACGCCGGGCGGCCGTCCCGCGAAGCGCTCGGCCAGCGTGCCAAACGCCGCGCGCACCTCATCCGCGCTGGCCAGGTCCAGCAGCACGGCGCCGGCGTCGCTCTTGTGCACCAGGCCGGGCACCTCCGCCTTCAGCGCGACGTGGCCGCCCAGCTCGGCGGCGGCGGCCACCGCCTGGCCAGCGTCGGTGACCCGCCGGGACGGCGCCACCGGCAGCTGGTAGCAGCGCAGCAGCCGGTCCGTTTCGGCGGCCGGCAGCCAGCCGCCACCTGGCATCCGGTCCAGGAACGACGCGATCAGCTTGCGCGCCTCGGCCGCCCGCAGCCCCGCAATGTCCGGGACGGCCTCGGCGGGCCGGGAGCGCCACGATCCGTACCGGGCCGCGCGGCTCAGCGCCCGGGCGGCGCTTTCCGGGTAGGCATAGGCCGGCACCCGGGCCGCGCCGTCGGCGCTGCGCAGCAGCCGCACCGAATCCGGCTGGTCCAGCCGGACCGCGGCCAGCGGGACCGGCAGCCGGGCCGCGGTCAGCGCCGGGACCAGGTCAGCGGCGGCGGTCCGCACCACCAGGGCCAGCACCGCGTCCACTCCGGTGTCGCCGCCCACCGTGGCCAGCGCGGTGCCGAAGGTGTCCGCGCGGACGGTGGCGGTGGTGTCCACCGGGCCGCCGAGCGCCGCGCCCGGCGGCAGGATCGCGGCCAGCTCGGTCGCGGCGCGGCGGCTGGGGGTGGCGACGGACAGGCCCGCCGCCACGCAGGCGTCCGCGGCCAGCACGCCCGCCCCGCCGACGTTGGTGAGCACCGCGACCCGGCTGCCCGCCGGGACCGGCTGGGTGGCCAGCAGCACGGCCGCGTCGAGCAGTTCGCCCAGGTTGTCCGTGGCGATGACGCCAGCCTGCTCGAACAGGGCCTGCCGGGTGATCAGCGGCGCGGCCGCCGCCGCGGTGTGCGAGGTGGCGGCGCGCTGGCCCGGCGCGGACCGGCCGGCGTGCACGGTGAGCACCGGCATCCGCGCGCTGACCCGGGTCGCGGTCCGGGCGAACTTGCGCGGGTTGCCGAACGACTCCAGGTAGAGCACGGCCAGCCGGGTCACGCCGTCATCGGCCCACCACTGCAGCATGTCGTTGCCGGACACGTCCAGCTTGTCGCCGACCGAGGCGAATGAGGAGATGCCTATGCCCAGCCGGGAGAAATGCTCCAGCAGGGCCACGCCGAGCCCGCCGGACTGGACGGCCAGCCCGGCCGTGCCCGGCGCCGGGTGGTGCCGCGCGAACGTGGCGTCCAGGCCCGCCGGCGGCACGGCCACGCCGAAGCAGTTGGGCCCGACCAGGCGCATGCCCCAGTGCCGGCAGGTGCCGAGCAGCCGGGCCGACTGCGCCGGGGTCAGCCCGGAGGTGATCACCACCAGCGACCGCGCGCCGCGCTGGCCGCAGTCTTCCGCGGCCGCCAGCACCCGGGCCGCGGGCACGGTCAGCACGGCCAGGTCCGGCGGCTGCGGCAGCTGCGCGGGCGACGGCACGCACGGGATGCCGTCGATGTCGGCCAGCCGCGGGTTCACCCCGAACAGCGCACCGGGGTAGCCGGCGTCCCGGATGTTGCGCAGGATGACCCGGCCGATCGAGCCGCGGCGGCGGCCGGCCCCGATCACCGCCACGCTGCCCGGGCTGAGCAGCGGTTCCAGGCTGGCCACCTCGGCCCGCTGCTCCCGGGCGGCCACCGCGTCCAGGTACCGGCTGGGCTCGCCCAGCCCGGCGCTGCGCGGGATCGGGATGGTCAGCTCGACCACGCCATCGGCCAGCCGGTGCTGCACGCTCAGCCCGGCGTCGGTGAACACGCCGAGCATCGCGGTGTTCTCGGCCAGGGCGGACGCGGTGAACACCCGCACGCCGTGGGCCCGGGCCAGTGAGACCAGGTGCTCCAGCAGCAGGGTGGCGACGCCCCGGCCGTGCATCCGGTCGGCCACGGCGAAGGCGACCTCGGCGGTGGCGGGCGGCGCGGCCAGCTGCTCGTAGCTGGCCACACCGGCCAGCTCGGCCCCCAGGAAGCCGAGCAGCGCGGCGTGCCGCCCGTCGGCGGCCCGGGTCAGCCGGCTGGCCTCCCGCCGGCCCGCGTCCCGGCTCAGGCTGAAGAACCGCAGGTACTGGTTGGCCGGGGACATGGCCTCGTGCAGCTGCCGGACGGCCGTGTGGTCCTCCGGCCGGGCCGGGCGGATGGTGATGGTGGTGCCGTCCGCCAGCAGCGCGTACGAGCATCCCGCCGCGGCGCCGGCGGCCAGCTCACCGTCTCCACCCATCGGCCCCATCATTGCCGGTCCGCGGGCCAGGCGCACTCCGGGGCGGTGCCCGGGCGGGTTCGGTAAGCCAGCGGACGTCTGCCGGTCACGAACCGGACACCTGAGCTGCCGCCGCCGTCCCGGGGGCCGGCTGGGCGCGGGCCGGGGCCGCGGCTAACCTGCACCCATGACCTGGGCCCTGGCCCCCGGGGTGCCAGCCCCATGAGACCGGTTGACCCGCGGCTGCTCCGCCGCGCGGCCGCCGCCCGCGGCTACCTCATCCTCACCGTGCTGCTTGGCCTGGTCACCACCGCCCTGGTGCTGGCCCAGGCGGGCCTGCTCGCGCACGCCCTGGCCACCGCGGCCACCGGCACCGGGGCGGCCGCCCTGGGCGGCACGCTGGTAGCACTGCTCGCCGTGCTGGCCGCCCGCGCGGTCACCGCGTACGGCGGGGAGATCGCCGCGCTGCGCGCCGCGGCCGCGGTCAAGTCCCAGCTGCGCCGCCAGCTCACCGCGCACGTGCTGCGGCTGGGCCCGTCCTGGCTGCGCGGGCAGCGGGCCGGTGAGGTGGCCACCCTGTCCACCAAGGGCCTGGACAACCTCGACCCGTACTTCGCCCGGTTCCTCCCGCAGCTGGTGCTGGCCGTCGCTGGTGCCGGTGGCCGTGGTGGCCCGGGTCGCCGCGGCCGACTGGATCTCCGGGCTGGTGATCGCGGTCACCCTGCCGGTCATCCCGGTGTTCGCGGCGCTGATCGGCATGCAGACCCGGGTCCGGACGCAGCGCCAGTGGCAGCTGCTGGCCCGGCTGGGCGGCCACTTCCTGGACGTGGTCGAAGGGCTGCCCACGCTCAAGCTGTTCGGCCGGGCCGAGGCCCAGACCGGCGTGATCGCCGAGGTCACCGACGCCTACCGGGGCGCGACCATGAGCACGCTGCGGGTCGCCTTCCTGTCCGCGCTGGTCCTCGAACTGTCCGCGGCGCTGGCCACCGCGCTGGTCGCGGTGGAAGTCGGGCTGCGGCTGCTGGCCGGGCACCTGGGCTACCAGACCGCGCTGCTGGTCCTGCTGCTGACCCCAGAGGCGTACCTGCCGCTGCGCGCCGTCGGCACCCAGTTCCACGCGAGCATGGACGGCGTCACCGCGGCCGGCCGGGCCTGCGAGATCCTGGAGACCCCGCTCCCCGCGGCCAGCCGGCCCGCGCCCGGCGGGCTGGGCCGGGCCGCGCCGGTTGCGCCCGACCTGCGCACCGACCGGATTTTCCTGAACGAAATTACCCTGTCCTACCCTTCGCGCCAGGTCCCGGCGCTGGACGGGGTGTCTTTGCCGATCCAGCCCGGTGAGCGGATCACGCTGGCCGGGGCGAGCGGGGCGGGCAAGAGCTCGCTGCTGGCGCTGCTGCTGCGGTTCGCCGAGCCGACCGCGGGGCGGATCGAAGTCGGGCCGGCCGGGACTGACCTGGCCACGCTGGACGCGGCCGGGTGGCGGCGGCAGATCGCCTGGGTGCCGCAGCACCCGCACCTGTTCGACGGCACCGTGGCCAGCAACATCGCGCTCGGCCAGCCGGACGCGCCGCGCGCGGCCATCGCCCGGGCCGCCGAGGCGGCCGGGGCGGCCGGGTTCATCGACGAGCTGCCCGGGGGGTATGAGTGCCCGCTGGGGGAGCGCGGCGCCCGGCTGTCCGCGGGCCAGCGGCAGCGGATCGCGCTGGCCCGCGCGTTCCTGCGGGACGCCCCGCTGCTGCTGCTCGACGAGCCCACCGCGCACCTGGACCCGATCACCGCCCGGATGATCACCGGCACCATCGAGCGGCTGATGGCGGGCCGGACCGTGCTGCTGGTCAGCCACGGCGTTGGCTGGGCCGCACCGCTCGCCGCGGGCCCGGCGGCCAGCGGCGCAGACGTCAGCGCCCGCGGTGCGGATGGCCCGGGTGGCAACGGCTCGCCGCTGAGCGGGCCGGTGAGCGGGCCGGTGAGCCGGGTCATCACCCTGGACCACGGCCGGCTGGTGACGGCCGGGACCGGCTCCGGCCCGGATGACCCGGGCGGCGGCGGGCGCACGCTGGCGGTTACGCCGTGACCGCGCCGCCGGTGGCCCAGCCACCTGCCACCCCGCCCGCCCGTGCCGCCTCCCCGGCCGGGGACGCGGCGCACCCGCTGCTCCGGCTGCTGAAGCTGGCCCGGCCGCTGCGCGGCCAGCTGGTGCTGGCCACGGTGGCCGGCGCGGTGTCCACCGGCTGCGCGGTGGCCCTGCTGGCCGTGTCCGGCTTCCTGCTGGCCCGGGCGTCCCAGCACCCCAACATCGTGGCCATCTCGGTGGCCGTCGTCGCGGTTCGCGGGCTGTCGGTGGGCCGCGGGGTGTTCCGCTACGTGGAGCGGCTCGCCTCGCACGACGCCGCGTTCCGGGTCCTGGCCCAGGTCCGGGTCCGGGTCTACCAGCGGCTGGCCCGGCTCGCCCCGGCCGGGCTGCGCGACTTCCGGTCCGGCGACCTGCTGGCCCGGCTGGTCAGCGACGTGGACGCCACCCAGGACCTGTTCATCCGGGGCCTGGTCCCGCCGCTGACCGCGTTCCTGGTCGGCGCGGGCGCGGCCGTCGCCTGCCTGCTCATCCTCGCGCCCGCCGGTGTGGTGCTGGCCGCCGGGCTGCTGCTGGCCGGGGCCGGCGTGTCCGGGCTGGCGGCGAGCCGGGCCCGGCGGGCGGCCCGGCGGCTGGCCCCGGCGCGCGGCGAGCTCACCGGGCAGCTCACCGACCTGCTGGCCGGGGCCGGTGACCTGATCGCCGGCGGCGCCGACGGGGCGGCGCTGGCCCGGGTGGACGCGGCGGACGGGGAGCTGACCCGGCTGGCCCGCACGTCCGCGGCCGGTGCCGCGCTGGGCAGCGGGCTGTCCCAGGCGGTGGCCGGGCTGACCCTGTGGGCGGTGCTGCTGCTCGGCGTGATCGCGGCCGGCGCGGGCACGATCGGCCGGGTCCCGCTGGCGGTCATCACGCTGACCGCGCTGGCCGCGTTCGAGGCGGTGACCGCGCTGCCCGCGGCCGCGATCCAGCTGGGCCAGGCCCGGACCAGCGCCGCCCGGGTGGGTGCGGTGCTGGACGCCCCCGACCCGGTGACCGAGCCGGCCGAGCCGCGGCCGCTGCCCAGCGGGCCGCTACTGGTACGGCTGCGCGGGGCGCAGGTGCGTTACGAGCCGGGCGGCCCGCTGGCCATCGACGGCGTGGACCTGGAGCTGGCCGCCGGACGGCGGGTCGCCCTGGTCGGCCCGAGCGGCGCGGGCAAGTCCACGGTGGCCGCGGTGCTGCTGCGGTTCTGCGAGCTGGCCGGCGGCACGGCCACACTGGGCGGCGCCGACCTGGCCAGTTACCGGGCGGCCGACGTGCGCACGGTGATCAGCGGCTGCGCGCAGGACCCGCACCTGTTCGACACCACGATCGCGGACAACATCCGGCTGGCCCGGCCCACCGCCAGCCCGGCCGAACTCGACCAGGCGGCCGCGCGGGCCCGGCTGCTGCCGTGGATCCGCTCGCTGCCCCAGGGCTGGGACACCCGGGTCGGCGCCCGCGGCGCGGCCACCTCGGGCGGCGAACGCCAGCGGATCGCGCTCGCCCGCGCCCTGCTGGCCGATCCCGCGCTGCTCATCCTGGACGAGCCCACCGCGCACCTCGACCCGGAGAACCGCGCGGCGCTGACCGCCGACCTGCTGGCCGCCACCGAAGGCCGGGCCACCTTGTTCATCACCCACGAACTGGACGGCCTGGACCAGGTGGACGAGATCGTGGTCCTGGACCGCGGCCAGGTAGCCGAACGCGGCACCCACCACGCCCTGCTCAGCTCCGGCGGCCTCTACCACCGCATGTGGGCGGCGGCCCAGGCCACCGGGCTAGCACCGGCCCGGCGGGCCGTCCCCCCGGGCTAGCACTGCACCTGGACCAGCCGGAATCCGTCCACCATGTCGGCCTCGATGGCGATGACGTCGTCCATCCCGCCGGCCACCCACGGCTGGAGCAGATCCCGGTAGCGCTCGATCTCCATCTCGTCGGACAGGCGGGAGGCCCGGCCGGTGATGATCACGCTCCAGCCGAGGTGGCTTTCCCCGTCGATGTGGTCCGCCTCGTAGGCGACGACCATGCCCGAGTTGCCACCCACCGCCGCCGCGATCGCGGTGCCCAGGTAAGACCTGATCATGATCCGGTCGCCGTTGACCACATGGTTCACCGGCCGGATGGCCGGCAGGGCCAGGTGAGTGAACACCAGCCGTCCCACGGACACGCTGTGCAGCAGCCGGAGCGATTCAGCCCGGGGCAGTGCTTCCAGCCGTCGCTCCTGTGTCATCGTCACGGAATCCTCCCCCGCAGCGGACCGTCCGTGTGGCTGTCAGCTACAGAGAGCCACTATCCCGGACAGCGCCCGGCGCGGGTAGGGCCTAAGGTCCCGCCGGCCCCGGCGGCACTCCAGACCGCCCGCTGGCAGGCACAGCGCTACCCACCGCCGGCCAGTTCGCTGAGGCCACGGGCCAGATCCCGGCGGCCCTCGGGGCTCATCGAGCCGAGTACCCGGGCCAGGGTCTCCCCGCGCCGGTCCCGGATCCAGGACACCAGCCGCTGCCCGGACTCACTCAGCTGCAGGGTGATCTCCCGGCGGCTGGACGGGGCGGGTTCGCGCAGCAGCAGGCCGGCCACGGCCAGCCGGTCGCACAGCCGGCTGGTGGCCGACGGGGACGCGCCCAGTTCCCGGGCCAGGCCGGTCAGATTCAGCCGGGCCTTCTCGATGATCAGCAGCGCGCGCAACTGGCCCGGTGGGAGCACCGAGCCAAGTTCCTCGACGGCCCGCTGCCACTCCTCGATCAGCACGGACAGCCCTGCTTCGGCGCTGTCCAGCTCGGTCGGGGTGGTCGCGGGGTCATGGGCCGTGTTGCCGTGCATCAACCGGGTATGGTACTTGGCCGGGCCGGGCGGCCGCGCTGGCACCAGCATTACGCTTCACCTGCGTAATCCGATGGCGGATGACCGCTGACCCGGGTCACGATCTCGGCGGCGAGATCCCGCAGCTTCATCCGGCGGTTGTTCGACGCCCGCTTCAGCACCTCGAATGCCTGGTCCGCGCCGCAATGCGACTCGGCCATCAGGATCCCGATGGCGTGATCGATGACCGCCCGGGAGATCAGCGCCTGGTTGAGCTGGGCCGCCAGGTCGCGGGCCCTGGCATGGCGGCGCGCGCTCACGATCGCGGCCGACGCGGACGGGACGAACTGGGCGACCAGGTTTTCATCCAGCCGGTCGAAGCCGTCGGTGCCGCGGCTGCTCAGGTTCAGCGCACCCAGCCGCTCGCCGGCCAGGCCGAGCCCGGCCGCCAGGTAGCTGCGCAGCCCGAGCTCCTTGGCCAGGTGAGTGAAGTCCGGCCAGCGCTGCTCGGCCTCGATCAGGCTCCAGCTGTTGATCTGCTGATTCCGGGCGGCGTCCAGGCACGGCCCGTCATGCAGCAGGTACTGGCGCCGATCCAGTTCCTCGGTTTCGCCGTCGGTGGCGGCGACCGTGTACGGCTCCCCGTCTGGTTCCAGGACGGTGACGCTGGCGGCGTGGCAGCCCGGTATCAGCCGGAGCGTCAGGGCGAGGATGCTCTGCAGGGTGTCCTGCACCGACTCGTCCTCGGCCAGCGCCCGGGCCAGCCCGGTCAGCGATCCGACGAGTTCCTCGTATCGCCCGGGCAGCATGGCGGGCATCTCCTCAACCACTGCCGCGATCCTTCATTTAGCTGGTCAGCCCCTCATTTAGCTGGTCAGCGTGATGATCCAAACGATTGTGTGCCCAGCTAACTGCCACCGAGCGGAGGTTTTAAACAGCCCCCGGTGGCCGGCCATGACGGCGCCCCCGCTGGACGTCATGGCCGGCCACGGCTTATGCCGGTTCGGGCCGGGCTCGCAGGGCGTACAGGCGATCGCGGGCGCCGGCGGCCGGGATACCGAGGATCGCGGCGATCAGGTCCCAGCTCAGGCCGGCCTGCTGAGCGGTGTCCAGCAAGCCGGCTTCCAGGTGATCGAGCTGCAGCCGCAGATTGGTGAGCAGCACCAGCCCGGCCCCGATATCGAGTGGGTCGGCGGCTTGCTGTGGGTCAGCCCGGGCCGCGCCGAGCACCGCGTGCACGGCCCGGAGGTCCGCGGTTGACCGGTCGGCCTGCGGGGTGGTCGGAACGACTGCCTCATGAAAGGCGAGCCGGAAACGCGCGCTGTCCAGCACGTCACGGTCGGGGGTTTCGGCCTGGCTGGGCGGCGGCAGGTCCGGGGTGACGACCGGGATCGGCCCGCTGTCGGCATCATTTTCAAGCATGGCTGGCTCCTGCTGCCACAAAGGACAGAGGTAGCCACGCTGCCGGGCTACGTCCTGGTCTGCGCTGTGCGCGTGAGGAACATATTTCAGCTAGACGATTCGCGTCAACTGGGCAGACTATCCCGATATGCGGGTGTTACCGGCGGTCAGCCACGGTGGACGCGTGCTCCCCGGGCCTGCCCGGCGGATCGTCAGTGTGTCCGCTTGGTCCACAGCGGCTCGACGGCCGACCATTCGCTGGCCCAGTGACCCAGCCGCCGCCGGTCCAGCAGGCGCCTGGTCAGCCACAGCACGCCGAGCAGCACGACACCCAGGATGGCGGGGGTCAGCGCGACCACGGCGATGACCCGGCTGGCGATCTGCCCCTCGCCGATCGGCGGGTACACCAGGCGGCCCGCGGAATCGACCCAGATGGCGATGTGCCGGCCCGCTGGGCTGCCCACCGGGGCTGGCACCTGGCCGGCCCGCTGCTGCCCGTCCGGTGCCGTCCACCGCGCACCCGCCCAGGCGAATTCCGCCGAGCCGTATAGCGGGTCGTTCGCGGACTTGGAGACCCGGTGGCTCAGTATCGCGGTGACCTGGTGCTCGTTCGCGGCCTGGGCCCGGGCGGCGCGGGCCGAGGCATCGCTGGTCAGCTGGCCCAGGGCGGCCGCCGCCAGCGGGCTGGCCACCAGGAACAGCACGATCAGGGCAATCCGGACCCAGGCCTCGGCCCGGTCGGAACCACGGCGGAGCGGGTTGGCATCCAGGCCCGTCCGCCGGGCCAGGGCCACCATCGAGCGCCTGAGCGTCCGCCTCACAGCACCATCATCGCCTCTGTAGCGACCGCACCCGACCGCGCCCTGCCATTTCCGGGCTTATCCCAGGTGCGGAGCGCCGCAGCCGTTACCGACATTCAGAACGGCCAGGCGCTGCCGTAGGTTCAGCCTACGCTGACGTCTCGGCCGGCAGCGTGCTGACCTGGAGCGGGTGCTGACGCAGATCGTGGAGGCCGCGATCACGCTGGTCTTTCCTGGGCGTTGCGGTGCGGGTGCGCGATGAGGTGCAGGGCGGAGCCCGTCCGGGCCGGTCACGCCGGCGGCGGCCGCCGGCCGCGGCTCAGGGGGCGCGGGTAGTGCCGGGCCGGCCGCTGGGGGTCTGCGCCGAATACCCGGGCGGCATAGGCGGCGGCCTGGGCCCGGCGCTGCATGCCGAGCTTGGCGAACAGGCCGGAGACGTAGTTCTTGACGGTCTTCTCGGCCAGGAAGAGCCGGTCGCCGATCTGCCGGTTGGTCAGTCCTTCGCCGATGAGCTCGAGGATGCGGCGCTCCTGGTCGGTGAGCCCGGACAGCGGGTCGGCCCGGCTGGCCTGGTCACGCGCGCGGTGCACGGCCCGGTCGGCGGCCTCGGGGCCGAGCAGGGACTGGCCCGCGGCGACGGTGCGGACCGCGCCGACCAGGTCGGTCCCGCGGATTTCCTTGAGCAGATAGCCGGCCGCCCCGGCCATGATCGCGTCGAACAGGGCTTCATCGTCGGTAAACGAGGTGAGCATCAGGCAGGCCAGGCGGGGCAGGCGGGACCGGAGCTCGCGGCACACGCCCACCCCGTCGCCGTCCGGCAGCCGGACGTCGAGGAGGGCGACATCCGGCTGGAGAGCGGGAATGCGGGCCAGCGCGGAGGTGGCGGTGCCGGCCTCACCGATCACTTTGATGTCGGGTTCGGCTTCCAGCAGGTCCCGCACGCCCATCCGGACGATCGGATGATCATCCACCAGGAAAACCCTGATTTCCGGGGGGTTTTCCGGGGGTTGGTCCGGCCGCCGCACCATTCATCCAGGGTAAACCGGGCTGCTCCGGGATGGCCGCCCGTGCGGGGAACCGGGCGTGGCGCTGGTATCGCCGGCCGGGCGGCGCGGCCCCAGATAGCCGGCCGGACGGCACTGCTCCGGCCGGGCTGGGTTAGCCTGAGGCTGGCCGGGCGCCTGCGGGCATGGACCCGGCCGGGACGACGGTGGGAGGCCGGTCATGCCACAGCCCGAGGGAGCTGAACTCGAGAAGGTCCGCGCACGCCGGGAGGAACTGCGCAAGCGCTATCTGCGCCCGCTGGGCGAGCGGCCCGCGACCCCGGTCCGCGGGGTGCATCACCTGGCCCTGATCTGCCGCGACGTCGAGGAGACCATCCAGTTCTACCAGGAGTTCCTCGGCTTCCCGCTGGTCGAGCTGGTGGAGAACCGGGACTACGCCGGCTCCAGCCACTTCTTTTTCGACATCGGCAACAAGAACATGCTGGGCTTCTTCGACTTCCCTGGGCACGACCACCCGGCCTGGCAGGAGACCATCGGCGGGGTCCAGCACCTGGCCATCTCCATCCCGCAGGAGCAGTACGACGCGGCCAGGAAGAAGTTCGACGAGACCGGGCTGGACTACCTCGGCCCGGACCGGGGGGTCGAGGAGAGCATGTACTTCCGTGACCCGAACGGCGTGGGGCTGGAGCTCTACCGCGAGGACCTCGGTGAGTTCGACGGCCGGCACCTGATCGACTGAGAGTCCTGGACTACCGCAGCTCGCGGCGGATGACCAGGCGCAGGCCGGTCCAGACCGCGTCGATCGCGCACACCTTGTTGTCCACCAGGCCGGTGGGCAGCGCGACCTCCCGGACCACGTGCTCGGTCATGTCGGTCGGGACCTTAGCGGCCCGTTTCGGCCAGGCGATCCACAGCCCGCAGGCCGGGGTCATGTGCTCGCGCAGCGCCCCGAGCTCCGCTTCGAACTCCGCCCGCGACGTGGTGAAGTACACGATCACGTCCAGCCGGGCGCCGGGCGGCAGCCGGTCGCTGACCTCGGCCCCGGGCAGGTCGCCGAGCCGCCCGCGGAAGCCGTCCGGCGCTCCGACCAGCGCGACCGCAGCACCGGGCCGGATCCCCAGCTTGGCCGGCAGCGGGGTCCCCGAGTAGCCGCTACCCGCGCTCACGCAAGATCGCGACGCCGTCGCCGGACAGGTCAGCCAGCACCGCCTGCCGCCCGGTCATGGCCATGATCAGGGACAGCATCGGCCCGGACACCTCGGGGCCAGAGCCGGTCGCCCAGGTGGTGTCGGTGGCCCGCAGGGTCAGCCCGTCGATCCGCTTCCTGGCCCCGATCAGCAGGTTGGAGCCCTTGAAGAAGCTGGCCACCTGGACCAGGGCCGGCTCCGGGTAGTCCCGGGTCAGCCCCAGCGGCCGGCGGATGTCCGTGCCGTGCACCACGGTCTCGCCCAGCCACGCCGCTGGCGGCCCGGGCGGGTGCGAGGTCGCCTGGGTATACCGGCGGAACTCGGCCAGGCCGTCGGCCGGGGTGCCCGCGGTCTCCCGGGCCACCCCGCGCGCGGTCATCGTGTTGAACCGGAACCCGGCGCCGGCCATGGCCACGAAGAAGGCCGGCGGCGTCATCTTCGCGGTCGAGGTCATGTGCCCCAGCACGTCGCGCACGGACCACCCGGCGCACAGCGACGGCGTCGCCCACTGCCCGTCCGTCACGGTGGCCAGGTCGTCTGCCAGGGCCTCGCGCTCACTGTGGATAAACGGCCATGGATCGGCCATCGCCATCGCCCCCTGATGATCCTGGTCCGGCCAGCCTGTGGCGCGGCGGCCGGCCGCAGGGTCAGCCTATGGCCAGGCCGGTCCCCGGGTCGAAGAAATGCAGCCGCTCCACATCCACGGTGAACACCGCGCGGCCGTGCGCGCGGACCCGGGCCCGTGGGTCGATCCGGGCCACCCCGCTGGCGACCTCGGTGGCGGTTATGCCGTCCGGGCCCTCACCGGCCCCCGGCCCGTGGCCCCGCAGCTCCGCCTCGTCGCGGACCCGGCCGTGGCGCGTCCTGCGATGCGTCGGGTCCCCGGGGGGCGGGGCCAGGTGGGTCGTGAGGTGGGGGGCATTTCGCAGAACTCCTCTGTTGAGCCGTTGTCTCTTTCCTCGGTAGCGGCCCGGGCCCGGCCGCTGGGGCAGCCGGGCCCGGACGTTCGGTCAGCCGCCGGCCGTCGCGGCCTCGATGACCGTGAACGACTGCGGCGGCAGGGTGAGGGTGAGCGTCGCGCCCTTAGGGGTGTCCGACCCCTCCTCCACGCAGGCACCCTCCACATCGGGCAGCGCGCGGGCCTCGTGCCCGCGGGCTGCGGTTACGGTGGCGATCTCGGCGTCGCTGTCGAACGCCAGGTCGCGGAGGACGATGTCGATGGTCTCTGGCTCGTCCGGGTTCCGGTTCACCAGCGTCAGCGCGATCTTGTCCCGGGCGGCGGACGCGGTGGCCGCCGCGTCGATCACGGCGAAGGGGCCGAGGTCGGCCACCCGGTGTGGCCACCGGCTGCGGTGCTCCTCGCCCAGCGGGCTGACCATGGGAGCGCTCACATGAACATCGACCGCCACCTCCAGGGCCGCCTTGGAATGCAGCAGCACGGGGTAGTAGATCGGCTGGGTGGCGATGCCGTCCGGGCTGGTCACGATCGGGGCGATGGCGTTGACCATCTGGGCCAGGTTGGCCATCCGCACCCAGTCGCAGTTCCGGATGAAGATGTTCAGGTAGGTGGCCACGGCCAGCGCGTCCGGGAAGTTGTACCGCTCCTCCAGCGCGCCCACCGGCTCCCGGTACCAGACGTTCCACTCGTCGTAGGCGATCCGCGGCGGAGTGGCGATCTTCTTCACGTACGCGGCCCGCTGAATCAGCGCCCGGGCGACCTGGATGGCCCGCTCCGCCTGGTGCGGCTGGAGCACGTTGGTCCAGTAGTCGTCGGACCCGGTGTAGATGTGCAGCGAGTGGTAGTCGACCAGCGGGGCCATGCCGTCGATGACCACCCGGTCCCAGTCGTTCCAGCCGTTCATCCCGCAGCTGATCAGCTTGGCCTGCGGGTCGAGCATCTTGATGGCCCGGGCCCACCGGGTCGCGGTGCGCACGTACTCCTCGGCGGACAGCGCGCCGACCTGCCAGTCGCCATACATCTCGTTGCCCAGGCCCCAGTACCGGACCTGGTACGGCTCCGGGTGGCCGTTCGCCGCCCGCCGCTGGGCCCAGGCCGTGTCCCCGCCACGGTTGCAGTACTCGACCCAGGCCAGCGCCTCTTCCAGCGTGCCGGTGCCCATGTTCAGGCAGATGTAGGGCTCGGTGCCCAGCTCCGCGCAGTAGGCGAGGAACTCGTCGGTGCCGAACCGGTTGGATTCCTCGCCGCCCCAGGCCAGCTCGGGCCGGCGCGGCCGGGCATCCTTGGGCCCGATGCCGTCGGCCCAGTGGTAGTTGCTGACGAAGTTCCCGCCCGGCCAGCGCAGCACGCCCATCCGCAGTTCGCGGAGCAGGCTGAGCACGTCGGTGCGGAACCCCTGGGCGTCGGCCAGCGGGGAGCCTTCGTCGTACATTCCCCCGTAGATGCAGCGGCCGAGATGCTCGACGAATCCGCCGAAGACATTGCGGTTGACCGTGCCGAGCGGACGGGCCGGGTCCACCACGATCCGGGTCACGAAACCTCCTGGTCAGTTTGGGATTTCGGGATGCGGGCGCCACACGACTCCCGCACGATCAGTTCCACCGGCAGGCGCACCGGCGCCTCCGGCGGGGTCTCCCCGGCGATGCTGCGCAGCAGCAGTTCCACGGCCCGCTCGCCGGTCTCGGCGAACGGGACCCGGAGTGAGGACAGCGGCGGCATCAGGTACTCGGCGAACGGCATGTCGTCGCAGCCGACCACGGCGACGTCGTCCGGGACCCGGCGGCCGGCCGTGGCCAGCGCGCTGAGCACGCCGATGGCCATGGTGTCGCTGTGCACGAAGATCGCGGTCATCTCCGGGTCCCGCTGCAGCAGCAGCCGGGTGGCGGCAGCCGCCGTGCCCGGCGTCCAGTCCGCCTCGACGGCCAGGTCCTCACCCGGCTCGATCCCGGCCTCGCGCAGCGCGTCCTCATAGCCGTGCAGCCGGCTGCGCACCACGTGCCGTCGGAACGGCCCGGTGATCGTGCCGATCGAGGTATGCCCGAGCCGGATCAGGTGCTCGGTCGCGGTCCGGGCCCCGGCCCGGTGGTTCGACCCGACCAGCGGGACGCCGCCGCCCGGCACGTGATGCAGGCTCACCGCGGGCACATAGCGCCGGAGCATGTCGGCGACCTGCGGGTCGCCCTCCAGTTGCGGCGCGGCCGCGATGACCCCGTCCACCCGGCGGTCGATCAGCATCTGCACGACAGCGGCGCCGTCCTCGCCGTCCTCGGTCAGGTTCCCCACCAGCACGGCCAGCCCATGCCGCCGCGCGGTGTGCTCCGCGGCCACCGCGAACTGGGACAGCGCGCCGTCGGTGATGTCCCCGGCGACCAGGCCGATGGTCGCGGTGGTCCGCTGCACCAGGCTCCGGGCCACGCTGTTGGGCCGGTAGCCGAGGCTTTCCGCCACCGCGATGATCCGCGCCTGGGTCTCGGCGGACACCCGCACGTTGCCGCCGTTCAGCACCTTGCTCGCGGTCTGGAAGCTGACCCCGGCCCGGGCCGCGACTTCCTTGATCGAGACATACCGACGCGCCATCAAGCCCCACTGTGACCTGGTTCGCCCGGGTGAACGAACGTTCGCCTAGAAGGTAGATTCTGGGCGATCCTCGGTCAAGACACGTTTCGGTCACGGTCCGGGGCGCATTATCCCCGGTGACACCGGGATTCCCGGCCCAGTTCGCTGGTCAGGGGCGGGCGCTGCGAGAACCTGTGCGAATGTGCGGGTTCCCGAGGCAAAGGTTTCATTCCGGCCGAACGTTCGCTCGCTGGCTGCGCCCGGCCCGGGTGGCTCACGCTACCCTCCGCCGACGCGATCGACCCGGTCAATCGTGATCAAGTCATCCTCGACCACATACATGATCCGGTACCTGCCGACACGGAGCCGGATCATGTCTCCCCACCGGAAGGACTCGGCCGGATGCGGATCCCAGGTCAGTGCGTCTAACGCCGTCATTACGGCCGTCATGCCGCTGGTGTCAGCCAGGAACCGGGATGCCGTGGTGATCGCTCGCGGCGACCACTCGACCCTCACTCGTCCTGGCCGAGCAGCAGCCGGCGGGCCTGCTCGTGGGAGATGGCCCCGGGCCGTCCGGCCGCCGACCACTCCCGGTACTCCTCCAGCGCTGCCGCAGCCTCAGCCCCCTCCCGCTCGTGCGGGGAGGCCAGCTGCTCCAACGCCTGCAACCGCCGGTACTCAGCCAGGGGGAGCACGACGGCAGTCTCTCCACCCAGATGGATCATCTCGTGCGGCCCGTTAGCCGCGGACCCGGCAGGCTGTGCGGACATGCGAACACGGTACTCGGCCCGGCCGTCAATTCCACTGGTGACGCACCAGGCGCAGCACTCGGGTCCTCGGCCCGACCGGCCCGGCCGGGGCCCCAGGAAACGCTCAGACCTGGACGAACTCGATACCGGCCAGCTCGCAGAACACCTTCCAGTCCGCGGCGTGGTGGCCCAGGTTCATCACCTCGTGGTGCGGGCCGCCCGCGGCCAGCCAGCCGTTCAGGCAGGCGCGCACCCCGGATGCCGGGCGGAACTGGCCGTAGGGCATCTCCAGCGCGGGCAGTTCCTGGCTGTCCAGGTTCTCGCCCTCGGCGCAGACCAGCCGCCACCGGGTGCCCTCCAGGGAGACCAGCGTGGCCAGGGTGGCCGGGCCGGGCTGGTACTGGAACAGGAAGGTGGGCGGGTCGGCCAGCCGGCCGATGCCCAGCGGCCGCTTGATCAGCCGGACCGGCTTGTCCTTCCGGGCGATCTTCCAGTTGCCCTCGCCCATGTGGCTCTGCAGGATCGAGTCGGACGGGAAGTCCATCGCGTACATCTCGGTGAAGTGCGCGTCGCCGATCAGCTGATGCCCGGCGTAGACCAGGCACGAGGTGAGCACGTCACCCTCGGCCGCGTACCCGTAGCCCTTGGCCATCAGTGAGGAGGCCGCGGCCAGCGGCAGCCGGCTGAACCGGCCGTCCTCGCCGATCGCGTCGAAGTGCGCGGTGTACGCGCCGAACCCGCGCTCGACCAGGATCTGCTCGATGGCCACCTGCATCCGGGCGTGGTCGGTCCGCTCCTCGGCGGACAGCCGCGGATCGATCTCGAAGTTCTCGTCCTCGAACGCGATCACGTCGGCGATCTGCTTGTCGGTGACCGCCTGCATGCCGCGGTACATGTCACCCTGCGCGACGGCCAGGATCTCCGGGCCGAGCGAGCGGATCAGCGCCGACTCGTCCACCCGGATATCGCCCATGTCGTTCATCGCGTAGCCGAAGATCGCCGTCTTGAGCGACTTCCACGCCGTGACCGCGTGCGCGGCCCGGGCCCACCGGCCCACGTCCGCGGTGAACTGCTCGCTCTGCCAGTCATCGGTGAGCACCGCGAACCGCTTGCCCGCGCGGACCATCGCGTTGGCCGTGTCCTGCGCGCCGTGCACGCCCTGGTTGTAGGTCATATCCGCCATGTCCCAGGCCGGGGTGACGTTCGGCTCCGGCTGGATGTTGGCCATCAGCACCGGCAACCGGGACTCGGACAGCAACCGGGCCACCCGCATGGCCGGGCCGTAGGTCAGCATGACCACCATGACCCCGTCCAGGTCCGCGTTCTCGAACTCGCGCATCGCGCGCTCCGCGTCCTCCCGGTACTTGATCGCCTTGCTGGGGATGAACTCGCCCACGCCGGCCAGGTGGGCGGCCAGTTCCGCCGCGTAGCCCTCCTGCCGCTGCGCGATGCCGGGGATCATGTCGTCGTACAGGTCCTGCATGATCCCCAGGATCCCGATGCGAGGCTTGCGTCCGGTCATGACAAACCCTTTCTTAGGCGGTGGGCCCTGGAACTGCCCCGGCACAGCGCGGCTCAGCGCTGGCCGTACTCCTCCGTGTAGCGCTTGTACAGCGCGTCTACCTGGTCGGCCGGCAACGCGGGCAGGTCACCGAACGCCCGCGCCAGCTGCACTGTCTTGGCCACGTCCTCGCACATCACGGCCGCCTTGACCGCATCCCGCCCGGTGCGCCCGATGGTGAACACGCCATGGCTGCGCATCAGCACCGCGGGGGAGCGGTGCCCAGCCAGCGTGCCGACGATGCCCCGGCCGATCTCATCGCTGCCGATCAGCGCGAACGGGCCGAGCGGGATCTCCCCGCCGAACTCGTCGGCCATCGCGGTGATCACGCACGGGATCGCCTCACCCCGGGCCGCCCACGCCGTCGCGTAACTGGAATGGGTGTGCACCACCCCGCCCACCTCGGGCATATGCCGGTACACGTACGCGTGCGTCGCCGTGTCGCTGGACGGGCTGAGGCCGTCCTCCACGGGCATGCCGTCCAGGTCGCAGAGCACCATGCTGGCCGGGGTCAGGTCGGCGTAGCCGATCCCGCTCGGCTTGATCACCATGAGGTCCGCACCGGGCACCCGGGCCGACACGTTGCCCGAGGTCCAGGCGACCAGGCTGTTCTCGACCAGCGCGCTGTGCAGCGCGCATACCTCGGTGCGGGTGTGCGCGATGGCCGCGCGGGCCGCGGGCTCGCGCCGCCGTCCCGCGTCCAGGGGGTCGCTGCTCACGGGGCCGTCCTTTCCTCGCGGTAGACCTCCTCGCGGCCCGGCTCACCGGCCACCACCCGGTCGCGCAGCGCGCGCAGCCGGTGCATCACCTCGTTGCCGCCCCGGCCGAAGTAGTCGTGCAGCGCGGTGTACTCGGCGTACAGCTCGTCGTACACGTCCGCGCTGCCCGGGTCCGGGGTGTAGACCGCCTCGCGCTTGCCGCCCATGGCCGCCGCGGCGGCCGGCACGTCCGGGTAGATCCCGGCGGCCACCGCCGCGTGGATGGCCGAGCCCAGCGCCGGGCCCTGGTCGGAGGTGATGACCGCGAGCGGCCGGCGCAGCACGTCCGCGTAGACCTGCATGACGAACCCGTCCTTGAGCAGCCCGCCGGCCACCACGAACTCGGTGACCGGCACCCCGGAGGCGGCGAACGTGTCGGTGATGACCCGGGTGCCGAACGCGGTCGACTCCACGAGGGCCCGGTAGATGTCCGGCGGCCGGGTGGCCAGGGTCAGTCCCACGATGGTCCCGGACAGGTGGTGATCCACGAGTACCGAGCGGTTTCCGTTCAGCCAATCGAGGGCGATCAGGCCGTGGGCGCCGGCCGGCTGGGCGGCCGCGTCGGCGGACAGCAGGTCGAACAGGGACACGCCCCGGCGGGCCGCCTCGTCGCGGTAGTCAGCTGGCACCGCGTGGTCCAGAAACCAGGCGAAGATGTCGCCCACGCCGCTCTGCCCGGCCTCGTAGCCGTACTCCCCGGCCACGATCCCGCCGTCCACCACCCCGCACATGCCGGGCACCTCGGCCAGCGTGGCCGCGTTCATCACGTGGCAGGTGGAGGTGCCCATGATGGCCACCATCTGGCCCGGCCCGATGGCGCTGGCCGCGGGCGGGGTCACGTGCGCGTCCACATTGCCGACCGCCACCGCGATGCCCTCGGGCAGGCCGGTCCAGGCGGCCGCCTCGGCGGTCAGCGCGCCGGCCCGGGCGCCGAGCGGCGAGACCGGGTGGGCCAGCTTGTCCTCGGCGAAGCTGGCGAACTCCGGGTTCAGCGCGGCCAGGTAGTCCCGCGACGGGTAGTGGCCGTCCTGGTAGATGCCCTTGTACCCGGCGGTGCACGCGTTGCGGGTCTCGGTGCCGCACAGCTGCCAGATGATCCAGTCCGCGGCCTCGATCCACCGCTCGGCCCGGCCATACAGCTCCGGGTCCTCTTCCAGCAGCTGGAGCCCCTTGGCGAACTGCCACTCGGAGGAGATCTTCCCGCCATACCGGGCGATCCACGGCTCGCCGCGCTCGTGGGCCAGCGCGTTGATCCGGTCCGCCTGCGGCTGGGCGGCGTGATGCTTCCACAGCTTGACGTAGGCGTGCGGGCGGCCGGCCAGCCCGGGCAGCTGGCACAGCGGGGTGCCGTCGCGGAGTACCGGGAGCACCGTGCACGCGGTGAAGTCGGTGCCGAGGCCGGCGATCCGGGACGGGTCCACGCCCGCCGCCTGGACGGCCGCCGGGACGGCCTCGCGCAGCACGTCCCGGTAGTCCTCGGGGTCCTGCAGCGCCCAGTCCGGCGGCAGTGGATCGCCGGTGGCGGCCAGTTTGGCGTCCATGACCGCGTGCCGGTAGGTGCTGACCGACGCGCCGAGTTCCGCGCCGTCACTGGCCCGGACCACTACCGCGCGCCCGGACAGCGTGCCGAAGTCCACTCCCACCAGATAGCTTTCCTCGCCACTGCGGTGAGCGCTAACAGTCATCGTCGTCCCGTTCTCGCGAGCTTGGCCCGGCTATGCGTAGTCTGGCTCAGCGGCGCGGCGGGCCGGCGCTGGACCTGACCACGAACTGCGGCGCCACCGGGTCTGCGGATGCGGCCTGGTCCTGGTCGTAGATCAGGCCGACCAGCGTGTCCAGCGCGCGGCGGCCGAGTTCACCGAAATCCTGCCGCACCGTGGTCAGCGGGGGCAGGAAATACCCGGCTTCCGGGATGTCGTCGAACCCGATCACGCTCACGTCCTCGGGCACCCGCCGGCCCTGCTCGGACAGGGCGCGCAGCAGGCCGAGCGCCATCGGGTCGTTGGCGCAGAACACGGCGGTCACGCTGTCGTCCGCGGCGATCTGGTGACCGAGTTCATACCCGGAGGCCGAGGACCAGTCGCCGGCCAGCACCTCCGGCTCGGGCGCCCCGGCCTCGGCCAGCGCGGCCCGCCAGCCGTCCAGCCGGGCCTGCGCGTCCAGCCAGGAGGCCGGCCCGCTGAGGTGATGGACGGTCCGGTGGCCCAGGCCGAGCAGGTACCGGGTGGCCTGCGCGGCACCCTCGGCGTTGTCCACCGCGACCGAGCACACCGGCGGGCCGGTCCGGCAGCCCATGGCGACCAGCGGGATGTCGGCCGGGCAGTGGGTGAGCGCCTCCACCGCGGAGGTCTGCGGCGCGATCACGATGATTCCCTCGACGCCCTGGCCGGCGAACCGGTCCACCGCGTCCAGCACCGAGCGCCGGTCCAGCTGCGGCAGGCTGGCGATGGCCACGAAGTAGCTGTCCTGGGCGGCGCGCTCGATGCCGTAGAGCATCGACGCCGGGCCGTACAGGGTGGTGTCGAAGCTGATCACGCCGAGGGTGTGGGTGCGCCGGGTGACCAGTGTCCGGGCCGCCGCGTTCGGCCGGTAACCGAGCTGCGAAATGGCGGCCAGGACCAGTTCCCGGGTCTGCGGCCGCACGTTGGGATGGTCGTTGAGCACCCGGGAAACGGTCTGATGGGATACCCCGGCCAGCTGGGCGACGTCGGTCATCACCGGCGGCCGGCTCCGCCCACGCTCTGGTAGAGCCATCACGCCTCCCTCCGTCGCATCCGATGACCAGGTGCGTGTGCAGTATTCGAAACCGCTGTCGGCAGCCGTGAGTCCGCGCCCAGATGTACCCAATTTAGCCGCAAGCGCGCACCCCCCAGTTCTCCGCTGCCTGGATTGTTATTGCTCACAAGATCCCTGGTCAACCGGGGTGTGGCCGGGATAGCCGCGCTGGCCGGTGGGGGGCGGAAGTGCCCCTTCGCGCGGCGCTTTCTGGTCGGTGGCCGGCCCGGCCGCCGGCGCGGCGGCAGCCCGGATCGTGCGGCTCCTGGTCAGGCACCGGCCTGCTCCCTGCGCTGGCCGGCCGCGGGCACGCGCGCTGCGGCCGCTGGTTCCGCCGGGCCCGCTGCGGAGCTGCCATCCGAGCCACCGGTGGAGCCGCGCTGGACCAGCTGGCACGGCACGGTGTGCACGCCGTGCGTGGGCTCTCCGTTGATGGCCAGCAGCAGATGCTCGGCGGCCACCCGGCCGACGTCCTCGAGGCACATGTCCACGCTGGTCAGCGGCGGATCGGCGCCGATCACCAGCGGGGCCCAGTTGTCGAAACCGATCACCGCGATGTCGTCCGGCACCCGGTGGCCGGTCATCCGCAGCGTGTCGGACACGCCCCGGGCGATCTGGTCGCTGCCGCAGAAGATCGCGTCCACGCCGGGGCTGCTGCCCAGCACGACCCGGACCGCTTCCCGGCCCCAGCGCTCGCTCCACTCGCCGTACAGCACGTCGCTGGCGGTGAAGTCCGCGCCGGCCGCGGCGGCCGCGTCGCAGAACCCGCGGGCCCGCTTGCGGGCGGCCAGGAACCGCTCCGGCCCGGTGATGTGGCCGAACCGGCGGCGTCCCCGGGCCAGCAGGTGCTCGGCGGCCAGGCGGCCGCCGCCCACGTCGTCGGGCAGGATCGCGGGCTCGTCGCTGTCCATCGACTGGGTCATCGCGTACACCACCGGGATGCCCAGGGCCAGGCCGATGCTGGGCCGCGGCTCGATCCGCCGCCCGGCGACGATCAGGCCGTCCACCCGCCGGCTCAGCAGCATGTCCAGGTACTGCCGCTCGCGGTCCGGGTCGTCCCGGGTGTCGCACATGAACACCGATATCTGCCCCGCGCCCAGCGCGTCCTCGGCGCCCAGCATGACCGGGATGCTGAACCGGCCGAAGCTGTCGGTGGTGATCACGCCGACGGTGTAGGTCCGGCCCGCCAGCAGCCCGCGGGCCAGCACGTTCGGCGCGAAACCGAGTTCCTGGGCGGCCGCCGCCACCCGGTCCCGGGTCTCCGGGCGCAGCTTGCCCTGGCCGTTCAGCGCCTTGGACGCGGTGCCGATCGAGACCTGCGCCCGGGCCGCTACGTCGCGGATCGTGACCCGCCGGGCCGCTGGCCCGCTGGGCGGCGGAGAGCTGGGAGGCAAAGGGTTGCTCCGGTTTTTGGCGCGGCCCTGGTAGGCCATGAACTGGCAGCCAGATCGTGACTATACCGGCTTGACGCGGTTGGCCACGACTCCTACCTTGCTAGGGAAAACGTATTCCTTCCCGTCGAGCACGAGCGCGGCGGGGGGCCTGGCCGGCCCCGCCCAACCCGCGCAGGAGCTGGAGCAACCTAGGTGACCACTGTGGATGAGACGCCGGAGGTGCCAGCGGCCGCCACGGCCGCCCGGGGTCCGGTGTGGCCGGGCCCGGACGCGGCCGTCCGGCACCGGCCGCTGGACGGCCGGGGCGCGCGGCTGGACAGCGGCCTGCTGCACGACTGGCAGCAGCGCAACCACGCGGCCAGCCTGCCGCTCGCGCTGCGCCAGCTGGAGGTGGCCGGCAACCTGGACAACCTGCGGCTGGCCATCGCCGGCGCGGACGAAGGTTACCGGGGCCCGGTGTTCATGGACTCCGACGTCTACAAGACGCTGGAGGCGATCGGCTGGGAGCTGGGCCGCGGCGCCGACCCGGAACTGGCCGCCTTCGCCGAGGAAGCCATCGAGCTGCTGGAAAAGGCCCAGCAGCCGGACGGTTACCTGAACTCCTACATCCAGGTGACCGGGAAGCCGCGGTACGCGAACCTGTCCTACAGCCACGAGATGTACTGCGCCGGGCACCTGATCCAGGCGGCCATCGCCTGCCAGCGGGCCGCCGGGCTCAGCCGGCTGCTCGGGGTGGCCCGGCGGTTCGCCGATCACCTGGTGGACACGTTCCTGGGCCGCCAGCGCGGGATCGACGGGCACCCGATCGTGGAGACGGCCCTGGCCGAGCTGTACCGGGAGACCGGGCACCGGCCGTACCTGGAGCTGGCCAGCCAGTTCATCGAGCAGCGGGGCCACGGGCTGATCGGTGACTCCGGGTTCGGCCGCCGCTACCTGCAAGATGACGAGCCGGTCCGGGAGATGACGACCGAGGTCGGGCACGTGGTCCGCGCGCTGTACCTGGAAGCGGGCGTCGCGGACGTCGCGGCCGAGACCAGCGACGCGGAGCTGCTGGCGTCCGGGCTGACCCGGTGGGCCGACATGGCCGCCACCAAGACCTACCTGACCGGCGGGAACGGGTCGCGGCACGAGGGGGAGAGCTTCGGCGACCGCTACGAGCTGCCGCCCGACCGGGCCTACAACGAGACGTGCGCGGCCATCGCCAGCTTCCAGTGGTCCTGGCGGCTGCTGCTGGCCACCGGGGACAGCCGGTACGCCGACCTGATGGAGCGGGTGCTGTACAACGGCTTCGGCAGCGCGATCGCCACCAGCGGCACCCGGTTCTTCTACGTCAACCCGCTGCAGCGCCGGGCCGATCACTTCGAGCAGGATGACCCGGGCCGCCGCCGCGAGTGGTTCTCCTGCGCCTGCTGCCCGCCGAACATCATGCGGCTGCTCGCGTCGCTGCCGCACTACCTGGCGACGACCAGCGGCGACACCCTGTACGTGCACCAGTTCACCGGGGCCGCGCTGGCCGCCCCGCTGGCCGGCGGCCGGTTCGCGGTGGACATGGTCACCGACTACCCGTGGTCCGGCGCGGTCGGGCTGCGGGTGACCGAGGCGCCCGCGGCCCCGTGCGGTCTGGCGCTGCGCCAGCCGGCCTGGGCCCCAGCTCCTGCTTTGCTGCTTAACGGCCAGCCCGTGGCGGCTGACCCGGCCACCCCGGGGTACCTGGTGGTGCACCGCCAGTGGCGCCCCGGCGACGTGCTCAGTTACCAGCTCCCGGTGGCCCTGCGGGTTACCTACCCGAGCCGGCGGGTGGACGCGGTGCACGGGATGGCCGCGATCGAGCGGGGCCCGCTGGTGTACTGCTTCGAGCAGGCCGACCAGCCGGCCGGCACCGACCTCGAGGATCTCGCCCTGGCCGGCGGCGAACTGCGCGAGCGGCCGGCTGAGGTGCCCGGCGTCGGGCCCACGGTCCTGGTCGAGGCGGCCGCGGCCCACCGGCCGCCGGTGACTGGCCAGGACCCGCTCTATTCGGCGGACGGGGACACGGCCGGGGAACCGGCCACCGCGACCGCGCTGCCCTACTTCCAGTGGGACAACCGGGACGGCCGGCCCATGCGGGTCTGGCTGCCGACAACCTGAGCGCGATGCTCCTGGACTGACTGCCGCGATCCCCTCGACCTGAGGTATCTGAGATGCGAAGGCCGCTGCTGACCCGGAAGGCTGAGGCTGGTGCGCGACTCAGCCTGGGCCCGTCCGGGCCTGACTGCGCGGCCTGGCTGCCCGCCGCGCAGCGCCCGCCCCCCGGGGTGCGGCTGTCCTTCGGGGGGCGCGTGCCTGCTGCCGGGCGCCTGCCGCCTGCGGCCCGGCTCCTGCCGCCAGCCCGGCTGGCATCCGCGCTCCGGCTGCTCCCGCAGGTGCGCCAGCCCGCCGCGGTGCTGCGGCTACGTCACGGATGCCGCGGGGCGGGGCAGCGAATCCGGCCCGGGCGTCCCCGGCTGCCGGGGACGGCTGGACTCGCGGACGACCAGGGTGCACGGCAGCAACTGCAGGCCCGAACTCGGCCGGCCCTCGATCGCGGACAGCAGGTGCTCGCCCGCGGCCCGGCCCAGCTCGCGCAGGTTCATGTCCACGGTGGTCAGCGGCGGCCGGCACGCGGCCGCGATGACCTCCCAGTTGTCGAAGCCGACCAGGGCCACTTCCTCGGGAACGGCCCGGCCGGCCTCGCGCACCGCGTCGGCCGCCCCGCGGGCGATCTGGTCGTTGCCGCAGAAGATGGCGTCCAGCCCGGGCACCGAGCGCAGCAGCACATCGGTCGCCTGCCGTCCCCACTCCTCGGTCCATTCGCCGTAGAGGGGCTTCCCGCCCGCCAGTTCCAGGCCCGCGGCGGCCAGCGCGTCCTCCGCGCCCTTGGCCCGCAGCAGGGCCGCCTTGAACCGGCGCGGCCCGGTCACATGGCCGATGTTCACCCGGCCGGTGCTCAGCAGGTGGCGGACGGCCAGCGCGCCGCCGTCCTCGTCATCGGGGATGAGCGACAGGTCCTCCGGGTTCGTCGAATGGGTCATGGCGTACACCACCGGCACCGGCAGGCCGCGGCCGATGGGCTCCCGCGGATCCTGGCGCCGACCGGTCACGATGATGCCGTCCACCCGGCGCTCCAGCAGTGTCCGCAGGTAGTGCTGCTCACGGATGCCGTCATCGCGGCTGTCGCAGAGGAATACCGAGATCCGGCCCGGGCCGAGGGCGTCCTCCGCCCCCTGCATGACCGGGATGCTGAACCGGCCGAAGCTGTCCGTGGTGATCAGCCCGACGGTGAAACTGCGCCCGGTGAGCAGGCCGCGGGCCAGCGCGTTGGGCTGGTAGCCGAGACGCTCGGCGGCCTGGCGGACCCGCTCGGCCGTGCTGGCGCTGATGCCACTGCGGCCGTTGAGGGCTTTGGATGCCGTCCCCGGGGACACGCCTGCCAGGCGGGCTACATCCGTGATCGTCACCGGGCTTTGGCTGATGGGACTCGCGGCCGCCTCCCCTGGGTTGACGCGTCGTGCCACCAGAGTATAGGGGGGAGCAGCAGCTTATGAAAAGGTTTGCGATCTGTGTTTCCTACCCGTGCCCTCGGGTAGCTGCCAGCCCGCCCGCTGATGCCACGGCTGTCTGGAGGTGCTCTCATTGTCCCATGTCATTATGGTTACAAAGGGGAGCCGATAGGATCTACAGCCTTGACCAGCCCGGTCCCACCGGCCTAGCATCGGCCGCGAAAACCTTTGCGTACGAGCCGGTGATTGCGGGCAGGATACGGCTCATTGGGGAGGCTGCCGCGGATGGGTGTCTTCACGCAGAACGGTGCGGTCCTGAGCTGGCGGGGCGGTCAGGAGACCGTCCAGATCGAGCCCTGGGGCCGTAACAGCCTGCGCGTGCGCGGCACCGTGTGGCAGGCCATCCGGGACGATCTGCCCGGGGCACTGCTGGACCGCCCAGCGTCCGACGCTGCTATTAAGATTTCGGCCGGTCTGGCTCAGATCACCAACGGTGGCCTCACCGCCGAGATCTCCGCATCGGGCCAGTTGCGGTTCGTGCGTGCGGATGGCCAGGAAGTGCTGTCCGAGATCACGCCGCACTTCACCGGTCCGCCGACCCGACGGTACGCCACCGTGGGCGGCGGTATGCACCATTTCGAGGTGTTGTTCAACGCCTGTGACGCGGAGCGCTTCTATGGGCTGGGCCAGCACCAGCATGGCCGGCTGAACCAGAAGGGCGCTGTCGTCGAGCTGGTGCAGCGCAACACCGAGGTGTCCATCCCGTTCCTCATCTCGAACCAGGGTTATGGCCTGCTGTGGAATCACCCGGGAATCGGCCGGGTGGAGCTGGGCACCACGGTCACCCGGTGGGTGTCCGAAGCGACCCGCCAGTGGGATTACTGGATCACCGCGGCCGACGAGCCCGCGGAGATCGTGCGTGCCTACGGCGAGGTCACCGGGCGGGCGCCGCTGCTCCCGGACTGGGCGGCCGGCTTCTGGCAGTGCAAGCTCCGCTACAAGACCCAGGACGAGCTGCTCGGCATCGCCCGGGAGTACCGGCGGCGCGGGCTCCCGCTCTCGGTCATCGTCATCGACTACTTTCACTGGACCCGGCAGGGCGAGTGGCGGTTCGACCCGGCGGAGTGGCCCGATCCCGCGGCGATGGTCGCCGAGCTGGATCAGCTCGGCGTGCAGCTGATGGTGTCGATCTGGCCCACGGTCAACCCGGCCAGCGAGAACTACCGGGAGATGGAGGACCTCGGCCTGCTCGTCGGCAACGAGCGCGGGATCGGGGTCCAGCTGCCGATCTGGGACCGCGGCGAACCGGGCCGCGCGCTGATGACCTTCTACGACGCCACCCACCCGCAGGCCCGCAGCTACATCTGGGCCAAGGTCAAGGAGGGGTACTACAAGTACGGCATCCGGACCTGGTGGCTCGATGCCTGCGAGCCCGAGCTCCGCCCCGAGCAGCCGGAGAACCTCCGCTACCACCTCGGCCCCGGCGCCGAGGTCAGCAACATCTACCCGATGCTGCACGCCAAGGGGTTCTACGACGGCATGCGGGCCGAGGGGGAGGAGGAGATCGTCTCCCTGTGCCGGTCCGCGTGGGCCGGCAGCCAGCGTTACGGCGCGCTGGTCTGGTCCGGCGACATCGACTCGACGTTCGAGGACCTGCGCCGGCAGATCCCGGCCGGCCTCAACATCGGCCTGTCCGGCATCCCGTGGTGGACCACGGACATCGGCGGCTTCAAGAACGGCGACATCACCTCACCCTCGTTCCGCGAGCTCATCGTCCGCTGGTTCCAGTTCGGCGTGTTCTGCCCGGTGTTCCGGCTGCACGGGGTCCGGGAGCCGGGCACGATGATCGGGTCCGAGCAGACCGGCGCGCCCAACGAGGTCTGGTCGTTCGGCGACGAGGCGTACGCCGTCATCCGCCAGCTGATGTTCCTGCGCGAGCGGCTGCGGCCGTACGTCATGGAGCAGATGCGGATCGCCCACGAGACCGGCCTGCCACCGATGCGGCCGCTGTTCCTGGACTTCCCGGCCGACCCGGTGAGCTGGGAGGTCGAAGATCAGTTCCTGTTCGGCGGCGACGTGCTGGTCGCACCGGTAGTGACCGAGGGCGCCCGGGAGCGCCGGGTCTACCTGCCCGCCGGCGACGGCGGAACGACGTGGCAGGACGCCTGGACCGGCGCGGAGTATCAGGGCGGCGGCTGGATCACCGCACCGGCCCCGCTGGACACGATTCCCGTATACCTGCGTGCCGGTGGCCGCCTGCAGCCGTTTGGCCCGGTGGCGAGCCTCGGCCCAGCCGAGAACTCTGGGGAGTGACGCTGGTTGGCCAGGACCGCGGCCCCGACCCGCCGGGACACCGCCCGCCGCCACCCGCGGCCCGATCGCGCGACGGCCGAGGTAAGCCGGGCGTCGCGCTGGACGCGCTACGCCCGGGCGGTCTTCCTCATCCCGGCCATCGCGTACGTGCTGTTCGCGTTCGCGCTGCCGATCGTCTACAACCTGATCCTCAGCTTCGAGCAGACCTCACCGGCCACCATCGCCAGCCTGTTCGCCCCGTTCGCGGGCCTGGCCAACTACAAGACGGCGCTGCTCGACCCGGTCACGCAGAGCGCCATCGTGCGGACCTTCACGTTCACCGCGGGCTCACTGTTCTTCCAGTTCATCATCGGCTTCAGCCTGGCCCTGCTGTTCAACCTGCGGTTCCCGCTGCGCCGGGTAGCCCGCTCGCTGGTCATCATCCCGTGGCTGCTGCCGCTGCTCATCACCGGCTTCATCTTCCGCTTCCTGTTCCAGCTGGAGGCGGGCGCGGTCAACGAGGTGCTCAGCGACCTGCACCTGATCAGCCAGCCGGTGGGCTGGCTGACCTCGCCGGGGCCCGCCTACGCCACGATCCTGATCGCGAACATCTGGATCGGCATCCCGTTCTTCACCGTGCTGCTGTACAGCGCGCTGCAGGACGTCCCGATCGAGCTGACCGAGGCGGCCATGATCGACGGGGCCAACGCCTGGCAGCGCCTGACCCGGGTCACCCTGCCGGTGATCCGGCCGGTGATCGAGGTCGTCTTCGTCCTCGGCTTCGTCTTCACCGTCAAGGTGTTCGACGTGGTCATCGGGCTGACCCAGGGCGGCCCGGCGAACTCCACGCAGATCCTCGCGCCGTGGGCCTACAACCTGACATTCCAGCAGTTCGAATACGGTGCCGGGGCCGCGCTCAACACGATTTTGCTGATCATCGCCCTGCTGGCCGCGCCGGTCTACATCTGGCTCAACCGGGAATCACTGCGGAGGGCATGACATGATCCGCCAGCACAAATTCACCGCCCCACTGGCCGCTGCTCGGTGCCCTCATCGCCCTGGTGGTCGTGCTGTTCCCGCTGTACGCGGTAGTGATCGCGTCATTCGAGAACAACTCTCAGCTACTGGGCACGCACTACAATTTCTGGCCGCCCACGCCCAGCTTCGCCAACTACAGCGCGGTGATCTCCGCCCAGGGCGGCCACATCGCCAGCACCCTGTTCATCGGCCTCGGCACCGCCCTGCTGACGCTGCTCATCGCGGTGCCCGCGGCGCACGCGCTGTCGCGCTACCGCTTCCGGGTCACGGTCATCATCATCGGCGGGCTGCTGATTGCCCAGATCCTGCCGTCAATTGTGATCGCTAACTCGCTCTTCATCCTGTACCACAAGCTGCACCTGCTGAACACGTATCCGGGCCTGATCCTGGCCGACGCGAGCTATACGGTGCCGTTCGCCATCCTGGTGCTGCGCGCCTTCATGCTGGGCCTGCCCGCCGACGTGCTCCAGGCGGCGCGAGTGGACGGTGCGTCCGAATGGACGACGTTCCTGCGCGTCGTGCTGCCCATGAGCCGGTCCGCCGTCATCACCATCGCCGTCTTCGCATTCCTGCAGGGCTGGGGAGATTTCATCTTCGCGCTCACCCTGCTGTCCGGAAACACCTTCGAGCCAATCACGCTGAGTATTTATTCCTACATCGGAGAGTTCCAGACCAACCTGGGCCAGGCAATGGCGCTGTGTGTCGTCGGGGTACTGCCCGCGGCCATGCTGCTCGTTGCCGCCCAGCGATATATCGCAGCCGGGCTGACCGTCGGCTCGGTCAAGGGCTGAGCCGCAACACCCAGAACGGAAAGCCCGCCAGAGGCACCCGCTGTCCGGTCCGAAATTTGGGAGGAAATGAAAACCATGCACAGGGCAAAGTGGCCTAACCCGCCCAGCCGGAGAGCCGGGTCGCGCCGGCGCTGGCAGGCGGTAGCTATTGGCGTGGCGGCGCTCGCGCTGGCCGCCGCGGGCTGCAGCTCGTCATCGAGCGGTGGCAGCAGCAGTGGGAAGATCACGATCACCGAGCTGGACTACTTCACCTCCAGCGGCGGTAACGCGGCCGTGAACTGGTACAACCAGCAGTTCGAAAAGGCTCACCCCAATGTCACGGTGAAGCGCCAGGTGGTGCCCTACGCCAACCTGATCACCAAGGTGCTCCAGGAGGCCAGCGCCGGTGACCTGCCGAACATCGTGATGCTGGACAACCCGAACGTGCCTCAGGTCGCCGCCACCGGGCAGCTCAAGCCACTCAACGGCCTCCCCGGCTTCACCACCAGCGGCTACGTGCCCGGCGCCATCAGTGAGTGCACCTTCCAGGGGAAGCAGTACTGCTATCCCATTGGCACCAACACGATCGGCATCTTCTACAACAAGGCGATGCTCGCCGCCGCGCACGTGTCCCCGCCGAAGACGTGGGCGCAGCTTCAAGCGGCCGCGAAGACCCTCACCAAGGGGAATGTCAAGGGCTTCGCATTCGACGCGACCGCGGATGAGCAGTCCACCTGGCAGCTCGAGCCGTTCTTCTGGAGCGCGGGCGGCAACCTCAACAAGGTGAATTCCCCTGCCTTCACCCAGTCCCTCCAGCTCTGGGTCAACATGGTCAAGGACGGGTCGGCCTCCAAGTCGGTCCTCCAGTGGGGCCAGGACCCGGACCTCACCCAGCAGTTCCTGCACAAGAGCGCGGCCATGATCGAAGACGGCCCATGGATCTTCCCTGAGCTGAACGCGGCCGGCTGGAAGTACAACAACCAGTACGGGATCGTGCCGATCCCGACCCAGCAGGCCGGCCAGACCGTGGTCACGCCGCTGGGCGGGGAGACCTGGAACATCGGCAACTCCGGTAGCGCTGAGCAGCAGAATATGGCCTGGGAGTGGATCAAGGGCGCTCAGGTGCCCTCGGTGATGACGCACATCACCAAGCTCATGTACTACCTACCGACCAAGCCGTCCGTGACGGCTGCAGTACCTCAAGGGCGGCCCGCAGTACACGGTGTTCGCCCATGAGACCGAGACGTCCCGGTCCCGGACGACGCAGTACGGCGCCAACTACCCGAAGGTGTCGCAGGCCATCTGGACGGCCATCCAGGCCGCGATCACCGGGACCGCGTCACCCGCCTCGGCGCTGAACACAGCGCAGGGCACGGTGTCCGGGGTCCCCGAGGTCAAGGGGGCGGGAGGCTGACCAACATCCGCAGGTGACGTGCAGCGGCCGCGCATCCGTGCGCGGCCGCTGCGCGCTCGCCGGTCAGAACGTGAAGCCGCCGGGGCGGCCGTTGCGGTCGGCGATCAGCCCGGCCAGGGTGGAGATGGCGATTTCCGGCGGCGTGCGCGAGCCGATGTTCAGCCCGATCGGCCGGTGCACCCGGTCGATGTCCGCCTGAGGGACGCCCAGCTCAGCCAGGGCGGCCAGGTGCGGTCCCGGGTGCCGGGGGTTGCCCATGATGCCGACCCAGCGCGCCTTGCTGGCCAGCGCGTCGCGCAGCACCACTCCCAGTTCCGGCCGGTGGTGGTCGGTGACCACCACGTCGGTGGTCTCGTCCAGGTCGCCGTCCAGATCGCTGATCACCTCGAAGCCGCCGCCCCGGGCGCCCTCGGCCAGCGCCGGATCCGGTTCGACTAGCACCACCCGGTACCCCGCGTCACCGGCGAAGTGCAGCAGGAAGTTAGCGACCGGCGAGGCGAACGCCGCGACCAGGGTCCGGTCGGTCAACGGCGCCGGACCATGGCCATGGGCGACAGCGCACGCCGCGCTCTCCGGTACGTCAGTCATACTGCCGAGCTTGCCACGCTCGGCGATGCTTTGGCCACGTCGGCCCTGGGCAGGTACCGGATCGTGCCGGTGATCATGATCAGAAAGGACAAGATCTCATGCAACTGAGCGCGCGCAATCAGATCAGGGCGACGGTAGGCAGCATCACCACAGGTGAGGCGATCGCCAACGTCGAGCTGAACGCGAATGGCGTCCGGCTGGTCGCGTCGATCACCGTCGAGGCCGTCCGCCAGCTCGGCCTGGCCGAGGGCCGCGATGTGATCGCCGTGATCAAGGCCTCCGACGTTATCGTCGCGATCCCGGACTAACCGGCGGCCAGGGCGGATTCAGCCGCAGGAGCCAGCTCGTCAGCGGGCCGGCTGGAAGGTACGCGCAAAATTCACGAATAGGTGCCGATCCGCCGTCCACTGGCTGGCCGGTGTGGACCAGTACAAGGCGTAGGCATGGTGCGCGCTGGCCAGCACATTGCGATTAAGGACGTGCGTCAGGACGCCGCGGTGGTAGTAGGTGAACTCCCAGTCGGCCGCCTTTTCCGCCTGCGGATAGCTGACCGCCGCCAGCCGGATCCGGTGATACCCGGGATAGGAACCGGCCCGCGCGGCCTCCTGCTGCTGCCAGTCGGCCAGCGGATCGGGTTTCGGCTGATCTGACTGGTCGATGAGCAGGAAGGCACCGCCGGCCGGGGGCAGCAGGTACACCAGACGCCCCTGGTGCGATATCCGCCAGCCTGGGGGCACGGCGATGGCGAAGCCGGTCGGGTCGCGATACCGGTGATAGCCGGCGGGCAGGGCCGTCGGGCTGGCGGTGGTGGGATGGCTCGCGGCGGCGGACCCGCCGGCCTGGGGCGGACGATGCCGGGCCGGGCTCGTGCTCAGGGCGAGGACGATGGCCGCGATCACGGCCGCTACCGCGGCCACGGCGGCCGCCCCGATGAGCCACGGCCGCCGGGACCGGCCGGCCCACGGCCGCCGGGATCCCGGCCGCGCCTGGCCTGGCTGGTGCGGGCTCGGCGGGTCCGGGGCCGGCTGGTCCGGCGGTCCGGGCCCGGACGGATGAGACTGGAACTGGGCTGACGGCGGATGGCCCGGCTGGGGCTGACTCGCCTTGACCGGCGGCCGCCAGCACCGGCGCGGCTGGGCGCGGCCCGGCCGGTTCTGGTTTGGCGCTGGCCGGTTCGCCATGGCCGGGTTCGGCCTGGGCTGGCGTGGCCTGGGGAGGCTCGCCCGGGGGAAGGACAGCCTGGGCGGCCCCGGCCGGGTGGGCTGGTTCGTCACGGCCGGGCTCGGCCGGGGCAGGGACACCCTGGGCGGCCTCAGCCGGGGGAGGGGACGGCTGAGCGGGCTCGGCCGGCTGGGCTCGGCGGGGCTGGGCTCGGCCGGCAACGGCTGGTCGGCCACGGTGAAGGGCAACGGCAACTCGCGCGTTCCCGGCCGGTCCGGTTCTCGGGACACCTCGGCGAACGGGACAGTACCCGGGCTGCCTTCGGCCGGCCAGGCCTGCTCCGGCCCCGCCATCTGGCGGAGCATCTCCCCGGCCGCCGCCGCGGTCAGCCGGTGGGCCGGGTCCCGGGTCAGCAACCCGCTGACCACCGGCCACAGCGCACCGCACCGGCGCGGCGGGTCAGGAGCCTCATTGACCACGGCCGTCAGGGTGGCCAGCGGGCTCACGCGGTCGTAGGGCGGCCGCCCCTCGACCACGGCATAGAGCGTGGCGCCCAGTGACCACAGATCCGACTCTGGCCCGCCGTGGTCGCCGTGCGCCCGCTCGGGGGCGATATAGGAGGGCGACCCGACCAGCATGCCGGTTCTGGTCAGCGTCGGGCTGCCGGCGGTGTGGGCGATGCCGAAATCGGCCAGCACCGCGCGGCCGGTGCTGTCGATCAGCACGTTCGCGGGCTTGACGTCCCGGTGCGTGATGCCGAGCGCATGCGCGGCCCGCAGGGCGGCGAGTACCTGAAGCCCAATGCCCGCCGCCTGGTGCGGTTCCACCGGGCCGTGGTCACGCACCAGGTCGCGCAGGGACCGGGCCGGGATCATCTCCATCACGATCCACGGCCGGCCGCCGTCCTCGACCGCGTCATAGATGGTGACCACGTTCGGGTGGCTCAGCCGGGCCGCGGTCTTCGCCTCGCGCAGGGTGCGCTGCAGCAGCATCTCCCGCTCGGCCTCACCTAGCTCCGCCGGTGGGGAGAACTCCTTGATCGCCACCGCCCGGCCCAGCAACTCGTCCTGCGCCAGCCACACCCGCCCAACTCCGCCGCTGCCGAGCGCCGAAACGAGCCGGTAGCGCCCCGCGACCAGATGACCAGGCACGGTGGGGGAAGTCACCCGGGGCAGATTACTCGGCCCGCACCGCTCTCCCGGCGCCCCGCTCATGATCGTGGGCAGTTTGTGTCAGCTGCGCGCACAAAATGACCACGATCATGGGAGGGCCGCTGTGCAGTGAGCGCCGCAGCGGCGGAGCTGGCCCGGCCAGCCGCGCTGGGTAAGCACGGCGGCGATCTCGGCGGCGACCAGGCAGCGTTGGCTGGTGATGTCGGACCAGCTGTAGCGCAGGGTCATGACGCCGATACCAGCCAGCGAGTTGTCCCGGTGAATGTCCCGCCAGCGCTCGGCCACCGGGTGTGCCGCCTGCCCGTCCAACTCCACCGCCAAGAGGTAGTCACCGTAGAGGTTGTCCAGGTAGCGGCGGCGGCCATGCTGGGTGACTGGCGCCTGGCGGCGCGCCGCGGGCAGGCCGTGCGGCCGCTCGACGCCACGTACGTACCGGTACTCCAGCGGGGAGTGCACGCCGTCCGCGATGTCACTCAGGGCGGCTTGCAGCCCCCTCCGGTAACGCACCTTACTGCGTTGCTGGAGCGCAGCGCGGAGCAGGCTGGCTGTGGTAAGCCGGCTTCCGCAGGCTTGGCAGAGCCACTGGAACGCGTCCTCGAAGGTCCCGGCGGACTGGGTGAGATCGATGACGGTCTCCTCGATCCGGGTCCGGGCAGGCAGCAGCACCGGGTGGCGGGCCTGCCCGGCCCGGCCGGACCGATGAATGACGAGTGGGGGCATGCCGGGCCCGGCTGCCCACGCGGGAGCGGGACGCAGCGCGGGCCTGGCGGACCGCCGCACCCGGCGCCCGGCCGGCACCGTCACGTGGATGGCGCCGGCTGGGCCGCGGCCAAGCCGGTAAAGCTCGGCCGCCGTCTGATGACTGACCACCGCGCCCGGCCCGGCGCTGAGCAGCGCCGACCAGATCAGCGCCAGCCGGGGCGGCTCCCCGCTGAACGCGGCATAGACCCCGGTGGCCAGCTGCTGCCATCGGTCACTGCGTAACTGCCCGCGAATCACGCCCGCGGAGATACCACAGTCCAGGGCCTGCCGGCGGGATACCACGCCATGCTGCAGGGCGAGCAGTTCTGCGAGGCGGTCTGACATGACGCCAGCCTCCCGGCCGCCCCGCACCGGCGCATGCCCGCTCGCCGACCTGTGGATACACCGCCCAGTCCGCCACTCTTGTGGACAACCCGCCCTCTCCTGTCCTCCCCGCCCGGCAAATTTGGCCGGTTCATGATCGTGGTCAGTCCTGGTTCGCATCTGACACAAAACGACCACGATCATGAAGAAGAGCTGTCCGGGTGCTCGCGGAGCACCGCCTGGCGGCGCCGGTATTCGTCGGTGTCGATCTCGCCGCGCGCGTACCGCTCGGCCAGGAACGTCTCGGCCGTGCCGGTCGCGGCCGGGGAAGGCCGCCGGTGCCGGATGAAGTAGACGGCCGCGACCAGCAGGCTGCCCCAGAACAGGATCATCCAGGTGATCCAGATCCAGCCGCCCGGGCCCCAGCCGCCGTGGTGTGCGTACCACATTGCTCTGCACCTTTCTGTGTGTCGATGTGCTGCCGGTCTGTGTGTCGATGTGCTGCCGGTTCAGCCGCGCCGGCCAGCGGCGCGGCGGCGGGCCGCCGCCCGCGGACCAGCGGGCCGGGACGGGGCCGGGCGAGACGGGCCCGGGCGAGTCCCGGACGGCCGGCCAGCGCCGGGCCCGCCGGCTGCCGCGAGCCCGCCGAGGGCCGGGCGCGGGCGGTAGCGCTGGCCGAGGCCGCGGCGTTCGGCCACGCTGGCCAGCGGCGTCAGCACCGCGTGGACCAGCCCGGGGGCGACCGGTGCCCGAACCTCCGCCCTGAACTCCCGCATGAACAGCGCGAGGTCCAGTGGCCGCGGCAGGCCGGAAGGCAGCGTCCGGCCCGCGGCCGCCAGGGCGGCAACGGTCTCGAACAGCTGCTCCATTCGCAGCGCGGGCTCCACTCGCACCCGGATCACCGCGGGTTCGTCGCCAGCGTTGGCGAACCGGTGGAAGGTCCCGGGCGGGACGACCACCTGATCGCCCGGCCCGGCGGTCACCGTGCGCAGGCCCTTGCGGAACTTCACGAGCCCGGCCCGCACCTCGAAGCTCTCCTGCTGGCCAGGGTGGACGTGCCCCCCCGGCACCCGGCCGTGCGGCTCCACCACCAGGTCGAATTCGAGCAGTTCGCCCGCGCTGTCGGCCGCCGTCGTGTGGAACACGAAGCGTTCCCCGCTGACCGGGTTGCACAGCACCTGTCCGCGCAGCGCCATGGGAATCCCTCCTTGATATCCGGCCCCCTGGCCGGTCGCTGTTGTCTGGCCTGACCCATGCAACCGGCCGGCCCCCGCCGCCGTCGTCGGTCAGCGGGAGACACTTGGCCTGCGCCGGGGGGAGTAAGTGGCCGGCCGCCCGTACCGCCCGGTGACAGGTGCGGGCTAATCCGGTGCCGGGGCCGGGTGCCCCCGCACGGGGGTGAGCGGACCAGGCGGGCACGGCTCAAGCGCCCGGTCTACCGCATCCGCGGTACCCGTCCGTCGCCGTGCGGACGACGTGGCGGGCCCAGGTGAGACCCCTAGCTGGCCGGGGCGGCGAGCAGGGCCTGGACGGCCGCGCGCAGCCGGGTCATCCGGGCCGCGGCGGCCTGGCGGGCCGCGGCCAGCCCGGGACCGGGCACCGGCTCGGTGACTTCCAGGTAGGCCTTGAGCTTTGGCTCGGTGCCGCTGGGCCGGATCACCACGCGGGCCCCGGGCAGCCAGAAGATGAGAACGTCCGAGGGTGGCAGGTCGCCTCCGGGCCCCAGGTCGCCCACGGCGCGCACCGGTTCCCCGCCCAGCGCGGCGGGCGGGTCGGTGCGCAGCCCGGCCATGATCCCGGCCGGGGCCCGGGTGGGCAGGGTGAGCTGCTCGTTCAGGTGCACCCCGTGCGCGGTCTCCAGCGCCGCCCAGCGGTCCAGCAGGCTCTGCCCGGCCGCCCGGGCGGCCGCGGCCAGGCCCAGCAGGGCCAGCGCGGCGCCGATGCCGTCCTTGTCGCGGACCACGTCGCCGACCGCGTAGCCGAGCGCTTCCTCGTAGCCGAGCACGAACCGGGACCCGGGCCGCTGGTCACCGGCCCGGACGATCCACTTGAACCCGGTGAGCGTCTCGGCGTAGCGGACCCCGGCCGCGGCGGCAATGCTGGACAGCATGGTGGACGACACCACGGTCGTGGCCACCAGCCGTTCGCCCGGGTGCGCCGCGGCCGCGGTCGCGTCCAGCAGGAACGCGCCGAGCAGCGCGCCGGTCTGGTCGCCGGTCAGTTTCCGCCAGCCGCCGTCGGCTTCCGGGTCGGGGACGGCCACGGCCAGCCGGTCGCCGTCCGGGTCGCTGGCCAGGATCAGGTCCGCGCCGAGCCGGCGCGCGTCGGCCATGGCCAGGTCCAGTGCGCCCGGCTCTTCCGGGTTGGGGAACGAGACTGTCGGGAAGTCCGGGTCCGGCTCGGCCTGGGCCGCCACCACATGCGGCGCCGGGTAGCCCGCCCGCTCGATGGCCCGCAGCATCAGCGGGCCCGCGACGCCGTGCAGCTGTGTGTAGACCACCCGCAAGCCAGCCGCGGCCGGGGCCGCGGGAGCGCCCGCGGAGGCGGCCACGACCGCGTCCAGGTAGGCCTGGGCCACCTCGTCGCCGTGCCGGGTCACCAGCGGGCCGTCGGCCGGGCCGAGCGGGAGGCCGGCCAGCGGGCCCTGGCCGCGGATGGCCGCCTCGATCTGCTCGTCCACCGGCGGCACGATCTGCGCGCCATCGCCCAGGTACAGCTTGTAGCCGTTGTCCGCGGGCGGGTTGTGGCTCGCGGTGATCATCACCCCGGCCCCGGCGGACAGGTGCCGGATGGCGAACGCCAGCAGCGGAGTGGGACTGCGGCCGGGCAGCAGGTGCACGTGGATGCCCGCCCCGGTGAGCACGGCGGCGGCCTGCTCGGCGAACTCCGCGGACCGGTGGCGGGCATCCCAGCCGAGCACCACTCCGGCCGCGGCCGCGGCCGGGCGGTGCTCGCGGAGCCAGCGCACCAGGCCCGCGGTGGCGGCCTGGACCACGGCCCGGTTCATCCGGTTCGGGCCGGCCCCGATCGCGCCGCGCAGCCCGGCCGTGCCGAACTGCAGGGTGCCCGCGAACCGGTCGGTGAGGTCGGCCAGGGCCGTCCGGGCTGCCGCGTCCGGCGGGGACGCGCCGGCCGCGGCCAGCAGGGCGCCCAGCTCGGCGCGGTCCACCGGGCTTGGGTCATCCGCGATCCACGCCTGGGCGCGGGCGCGCAGGTCGGCGGGGATCACGTGACCTGGGTCAGCACCTGGGCCAGCAGCGTGCCCATCCGGTCCGCGGCGGCCTGGCCGGCCGCGACCACCTCGGCATGATCGAGCCCGTGGCTGGCCAGGCCGGCCGCTGGGTTGGTGACCAGGGAGATGCCCAGGACTTCCGCGCCCAGGTGGCGGGCGGCGATCGCTTCCAGCACGGTGGACATGCCGACCAGGTCGGCGCCGAGCGTGCGCAGCATGCTGATTTCCGCCGGGGTCTCGTAGTGCGGCCCGGGCAGCGCCGCGTACACCCCCTCGGCCAGGCTGGGGTCGGCCACCTGGGCCAGCGCGCGCAGCCGCGGCGAGTACAGGCCGGTGAGATCGGTGAACCGGGACGGGTAGCCGGCCGGTGGCGGCGGCCCGCCCAGCGGCGAGCGGCCGGTCAGGTTGAGGTGGTCGCGGATCAGCACGGCCTGGCCCACCTGGTAGCCCGGGTCGATCCCGCCGGCCGCGTTGGTCAGCACCACGACCCGGCAGCCCGCGGCCACCGCGGTGCGCACGCCGTGCACCACGTCGGCCGGGGAGTGCCCCTCGTACAGGTGGGTCCGGCCGAGGAACACCAGCACCCGGGGGCCGTCTGGGTCGGTCGAGTCGGCCAGCCCCTCGGGGGCGAGCACCGCGGACCGGACCGAGCCCTGGTGGCCGCCCACGGTCGGCTCGGCGAACCCGCCCAGCTCGGTGACGGGAAACTCGTAGACCGCGTGCGAGGTGGCGGTCAGCGCGTCGGCCGCGGGCGCCCAGCCGGACCCGAGCACCACGGCCACGTCGTGCCGGGGCGCCTCGGTCAGCGTGGCCAGCCGGGCCGCACTCGCCTGCGCCGCGGCGAACGGGTCGCTGCTCATGCCTTCACGTACGGCTGGCCGTCAGCCTTGGGCGCGCGGACCTTCCCGACCAGGCCGGCCACCGCGACGATGGTGACCACGTACGGCGCCATCAGCAGGATGTTCGACGGGATGGGCACGTTCAGCGTGCCCAGGATCGACTGCAGCGAGGTGGCGAAGCCGAACAGCAGCGCGGCGGCGGTGGCGCCCAGTGGGGTCCACCGGCCGAAGATCATCGCGGCCAGCGCGATGTAGCCCTGCCCGGAGGACATGTCCTTGCCGAACGAGCCGACCTGCCCGATGGTCAGGAACGCGCCGCCGATCCCGGCGATCAGCCCGCCCAGGATCACGTTCCGGTATCTGGTCCACAGCACGTTGATGCCGACCGTGTCGGCGGCCGCCGGGTGCTCGCCGACGGCCCGGACCCGCAGCCCCCACCGGGTGCGGAACAGGCCGACCTGGACGATGGCGATCATCGCGTACGTGATGTACAGGAAGATCGTCGAGTCGAACAGCACCGGGCCGAGGATCGGGATGTCGCCGAGCAGCGGGATCTTGATGGCGGAGAAGGTCTGCGGCGAGTTCAGCCGGTTCTGGTACGGCACCAGCACCCGGTCGTACAGGTAGCCGGTCAGCCCGGAGGCGAACACGTTGAGCACCACGCCGAGGACGATCTGGTCGACCAGGAACTTGATCGCGAACACGGCCAGCACCCCGCCGAGCAGCCCGCCCGCCAGCGACCCGGTGATCAGCCCGAGCCACAGCGAGCCGAACGCGCTGGCGATCACGGCCGCGGCGAACGCGCCGACCAGCAGTTGCCCCTCGATCGCGATGTTGATGACCCCGGACCGCTCGCACATGACGCCGGCCAGCGCGCCGAGGATCAGCGGGATCGAGTACACCAGCGTGCCCTGGAGCAGGTTGATCACGCTCAGCGCGGTGCTGTTCCCGGCGTCCGCCCAGCACAGCAGGGCCACCACGAAGCAGAACACGGCCCCGGCGATGCAGACCCGGTTGGCGGCCCGGTCCAGCGGCATCGCCGCGCGGAGCACGCCGATCGCGATGCACACCACGCCGAGGGCGTAGCACACGGGCGCCGCGGGCAGCACCAGGTTGGGCACCCCGACCTTGGCGCCGAACAGGGCGAACGAGAACGTCGCGTTGCCGTGGCTGTGCAGGCCGAACAGGAAGATGTTGGCCAGGCCGAACAGGACGTAGGTTGCGGCGGCCAGCATGCGGCGGTTGACCGTCAGCGACGACCGGACGGCCGTGGTCAGCGTGGTCATGCGTTCCACCCTTTGGCGACGTTTTCGCTCAGGCCGGTGGCCTTCGCCTTGCGCAGCCGGAACATGGCCCGGATCAGCGGTGGCGCGGCGACGAACAGGACGATGAGCGACTGGATGACCGTGACGATGTCCACCGGAATCTGGGTGGAGGCCTGCATCTGCACGCCACCGGCGTGCAGCGCGCCGAACAGCAGCGCCGACAGCACGATGCCGAGCGGCCGGGCCCGGCCGAGCAGGGCGACCGTGATGCCGTCGAACCCGTAGGTGCCGTAGCTCTGGAAGTTCAGCTGGTAGTCGGTGCCCTGGATGACCGCGACGGCGGCCAGCCCGGCCAGGCCGCCGGCCAGCAGCATGGCGCGCACCCAGGTCCGCTCCACGCTCATCCCGGCGGTCCGGGCCGCGCTCGGGTTGGCGCCCACGGTGCGGAACTGGAAGCCGGTGGTGCTGCGTTCCAGCAGCCACCAGACTCCGACCGCGGCGAGCAGCGCGAGCAGGAAGGCGGCGTTGACCCGCAGGCTGGGGCCGGCGATGTGCCACAGCCGGGCATCGACATCGATCACCGGGCTGATCAGGTCGCTCCGGCCGGGCTGCTGCATCACACTGGTGCCCAGGATGTAGGCCAGGAAGAAGTACATGACGTAGTTGAGCATGATCGTCACGACGACCTCGTGCGCCCCGGTCCTGGCCTTCAGCTCGCCGACGATCCAGCCCAGCACCGCGCCGCCGACGAAGCCGCCGATCACGCAGACGATCACGTGGATGACGGGCGGCAGGCTGACCCCGAAACCCAGCCAGGTGGCGACGATGGCGCCGCCGATCCACTGGCCCGCGGCGCCGATGTTGAACAGGCCGGCCCGGAAGGCCAGGCCCACCGACAGGCCGGTGAGGATCAGCGGGGTGGCGTTGACCGCGGTCTCGGACAACGGGTTGAACAGCGCGCTGACGTAGCCGTTGTGCAGGGCGGTGGCCAGCGACGCCTGATTGAAGATCGCGGCCAGCGTGTGGGGGTTGAAGATGGCGCCCTCGAACATGGCCACGTAGGCGCCCACGGCGGTGTCCCAGGCCAGGGCGATGGCGTGGGCGGGGTCGCTGAAGAACGAGCCCCACGCCTGGAGCACGGCCGGGGTGGTGAACGCGATCAGCAGGCCGCCCAGCACCATGGCCACCACGATGGCCAGGATGGTGACCACCACCGAGTTGCCCTCCAGGATGGCGTCCAGGACGACCCGACTGAACGGCGGTCGCCCGGGGCCGGGGCTGGTGTCCTCGGCGGTGGCGGGCTCGGCGGCGGCGGGTGGCGGGGGTGCGGCTGGCTCGCTCATTCCGGCTCCCCTCCGTCGTCATCGGCGGCCGGCTGGTCATCAGCCGGAGCTGCTTGGCGTAGAGCTGGCTGGGTCGGTGGTGGTGTCGGTGGGGACGCCGACACCGAGCAGGCCCGAGGCCATCAGCCCGGTGTCGGGCCCACCGGCCGGGGCCTCCACCACCGCCGCGCTGGCGGCCGCGGCGTCGGCGTCGCTCGCGCCCGCCATCAGCATGCCCAGCTCCTCGGCGGGCACGTCCGGCGGCCGGAACCCGGTGATCCGGCCCTCGTACATGACCGCGATCCGGTCGGACAGTGCGTAGATCTCGTCCAGCTCGGAGGAGATCAGCAGCACGGCCAGGCCCTGGTCGCGCTGCTGCACGATGCGCCGGTGCACGAACTCGATCGAGCCCACGTCCAGGCCGCGGGTGGGCTGGCTGGCCACCAGCACCCGCACCTCGCGGCCGACCTCCCGGGCCAGGATGACCTTCTGCTGATTCCCGCCGGACAGCGTGCCCACGGGTGTGGCGGTGGACGTGGTCCGGATGTCGAAGTCGGCGACCCGCTCGGCCGCGGTCCGGTCCCGGGTGGGGAGATCCATGGCGATCCCCCGGGCGTAGGGCGGCTGATCGAAAACGTCCAGGATGATGTTTTCCGCCACCGAGAACCCGGCCACCAGGCCGTCCTCCTGGCGGTCCTCCGGGACGTAAGGCCAGCCCGGCGCGCAGCCGCTGCTGCGGGTGGGCTTTGGTGAGGTCCCGGCCGTCGAGCCGCACCGACCCGCCGTCCACCGGGCGCAGGCCGAGCAGCGCCTCGCACAGCTCGGTCTGGCCGTTGCCCTGCACTCCGGCCACGCCCAGGATCTCGCCCGCCCGGACCTGGAACGACACCCCGTCCAGCGCGGCGGTCCCCTCGTCGCCGGCCATCCGTGAGGTCCTGCACGTCGAGCCGGACGTCGCCGGGGTGGGCGGGCGGCTTGGTCACCCGGAGCTGGACCGACCGGCCGACCATCAGCGCTGCCAGCTCGGTGTCGCTGGCCGTGGGCGGCAGCTGCCCGACCACCTGGCCGCGGCGGATGACCGTGACGACGTCAGCGATCTCCTGGACCTCTTTGAGCTTGTGCGAGATGAAGACGATGGACCGGCCGCCGGCCTGCAGTTCCCGCATGATCCGGAACAGTTCCTGGGTCTCACCCGGGGTGAGCACCGAGGTGGGCTCGTCCAGGATCAGCACGCTGGCCTCGCGCAGCAGGGCCTTGACGATCTCCACCCGCTGCTGCACGCCGACCGGCAGATCCTCGACCAGGGCGTCCGGGTTGACCTGGAGGCCGTAGCGCTCGGACAGCTCGCGGACGTCGCGGCGGGTGCGCCGCCGGTCGATCCAGCCGAGCGCCCGGACGCGCTCCATCCCGAGGGTGACGTTTTCCGCCACCGTGAACACCGGCACCAGCATGAAGTGCTGATGCACCATGCCGATGCCGGCCTTGATGGCGTTGCTGGGCGAGCCGAGGTGCTGCGGCTTGCCGTCCAGCAGGATCTCGCCCTCGTCCGGCTGGGCCAGCCCGTACAGGACGTTCATCAAGGTGGTCTTGCCCGCACCGTTCTCGCCGAGCAGCGCGTGGATCTGGCCCTGTTCTACGGTCAGGTCGATGTGGTCGTTGGCCACGAGGCTGCCAAAGCGCTTCGTGATCCCCTTGAGCTCCAGCTTCACCGGCCCGCCTCCCAGAGCACCCGGCGTGACCCGGGCGGGATCCCCGCCCGGGTCACGCGCAGCCAAACCTACTCGGCCGGGTTAGACCGGGCTCTTGGTGGGCGTCTTGATCGTGCCGTTCTCGATGCCCGCCTTCACCTGGGCCAGCTCGGACTTGAGCGAGGCCGGCACCTTGCTGTCGAACTGGTGGTACGGGGCGAGCGCCACTCCGCCGTTGGACAGCGTGCCGATGTAGTTGCCGCCCTTGAACGTGCCCTTGGCCGCGCTCACCACCGCGGTCTTCACCGCCGTCTGGATGCCCTTCATCACGCTGGTGATGAAGTACTTGCAGTACTGCGCGGCGCTCACGCAGCCGTCGGTGTCCACCCACATCATGTTGACGTTGTGGCCCTGCTGGTCCGCCGTCTGCACCGCCTTGGCCGCACCCAGCCCCACGTTCCCGGCGACCGGGAAGATGATGTCCGCGCCTTCCTGGATGAACGTGTTGGCGAGGGTCAGGCCCTTGGTCTGGTTGGTGAAGTCGCCGGTGAAGTTGCCGTTCTGCGTCTTCTCACTCCAGCCGAGCACCTTCACGTTCTTGTGATGCTTCTGGTTGTAGTACTGGACGCCGTCCCAGAAGCCGTCCATGTAGATGGTGACCGTAGGCAGTTTCTGCCCGCCGAACGTCGCCACCTTCCCGGTCTTGGTCATCCCGGCGGCCAGGTAACCGCCGAGGAAGCCGTCCTGCACGGTGTTGAACAGCAGTGCGTCCACGTTCTTCAGCGGCGGCGTGTAGTTGAAGTCCACGATCGCGAACTTCGAGCTCGGGTGGGCCTTGGCCGCGGTCTGCGTGGCCGAGCCCATCAGGAAGCCGACGGTCACGATGATCCCGCACTTCTGCCCGATGAACGCGTTGATGTTCGGTACGTAGTCGCTCTGCGAGGTGGACTGCAGGTACTTCACCCCGACGTTGCTCGGGTCGGCCGACTGGGCCTGCTGCATGCCCTGCCACGAGGACGCGTTGAACGACCGGTCGTCGATGCCGCCGGTGTCGGTGACCATGCAGCCCTTGAAGCTGGCCGCGGCCGCGCTCGGCGACGAGCCGCCCGACGACGAGCCTGATGGACCTGAAGTGCTGCTGCCGCACGCGGCGGCCAGCAGCGCGAGTGCGCCCAGGGCCGCCATGGCCGGAACCGTGTGTCTCACGGATTACCTCCTGTTCCAGGGCGGCTGTCCACCGCCTGATCTGCCGGTACGGCCGCACGGTCGCCTGATCCAGGGACGGCTCGCGCCGTCCGCAGGGCCGCCGGTCTCCCCCCAGCTCCGCCCGGTGGTCGGGGCATTTGGAAGATCCCAAACGCCCCGCTCTGGGATGCCCGCAGGTTAGACCGGGTGGCCCGGCTACGGAAGCCGTGACGGGGTGCATCAGCCGTCCCGTTGCCAAATCGAAATCCGGCCCAGCCCCAGCCGTGATCAGCTGTTCCCGTGCCGGACACCTGAGCAGGCCGCGGGCAACCCCGGCGACACCCCCGTCCACGTGCGCTTTGGCGCAGAATGTGCGGGCTGCCGGGTGTCCCCGGCCCGGGTGTCCCGGGGCGGAAGACTGGCTCAGCCCTCCCGGAGGCTGCCGATGCTCAGCGAGCCCTCCGTGGCTGCCCCGCCGGCCGCCGGCCCGCCCGTGGCTGAACCGTCCGTGGCTGAACCGTCCGTGGCACCCAGCTGGCCGTCCAGCCCTTGCCGCTGTTCCTCCTCGCGGACGTAGCCCGCTGGGTCCTTGTCCACCGGCGGGACGCCCGCGTAGTTCCGGGCCTCGAAGGCAATGAAGGACACGGCCAGATCGTGCCGCAGCTGCAGGCTGGCCAGGCGGCGGAAGTCGGTGAGGCCCTCGCGTTCCTCTTCGGCCATGTGATCGCTGTTGGCCAGGTTGGCCGCGGCCACCGCGGCGTACCAGCTGCCCGTGCCGACCTGGTGGCCGGCCACGGCAACGACAGCGTCCCGGATGTCGTTGTGGTCGTGGATCGCGTCGAGCGTCTCGTCTTCCGCGCCCGCCGCGCGCCCGGCCCGCACACCCACCCGGAGCAGCGCCGGGTAGAAGATGGCCTCCTCGGCCGCGGCGTGCAGTTCCAGGAACGTGGCCAGCCGGTCCCACACCGCGCTCAGCGACTCGGTGTCGGCCGGGTCGAGCTGCTCCAGGATCGCGAACAGGCGGCGCTGCTCGGCGTGGTCGTCCAGGATGAGCTGGGTAATGTCCACGGTCGCCCTCCCGGCGTCGGGTCGGAGGCCTGCCACCACCCTACGAGGCCGCGGCCGGCCTGGGCCGGGTCAGGGCCAGGAACAGGGCCGGGCCAGGGCCGGGCTGGGCCAGGACCTGGGTCAGGGCAGCAGGACGATCTTGCCGAGCAGGTGACCCTGGGCCAGCCGCCGGTAGGCGTCCTGCACCTGATCCAGCGGGAACGTCGCGGCGATCGGGATCTCGAGCTCGCCGCTGGCGACCAGCCCGGCCAGCCCGGCCAGCACCTCGGCGCTGGCCGCGGTCGCGTTGCCGTCGCCCTTGACCCCGTACCGCGCCACGGCCTCGAAGTTGGCGATCGTGTCGATCCGGTCCGGTGCGGCGCCCAGGTCCAGCGCCAGCTGGACGTACTCCGCGCCGAACGTGTCGATGAACGCGTCCACCTTGGCCGCGGCCTGCCGGATCCGGTCGGCCACGCCCGCGCCGTAAGTGACCGGGATCACCCCGTGGCGTTTCAGCCAGTCGTGGTTGGCCACGCTGGCCAGGCCGATCACGGTAGCCCCGGCCCGCCGGGCGAGCTGGACCGCGATCGAGCCGACCCCGCCCGCGGCCCCGGCGACTACCACGACGTCACCCGGGTTCAGCGCCACCGCCCGCACCGTCGCGTACGCGGTGAACCCGGCCACCGGCAGCGCCCCGGCGGCCACCCACGGCACGCTGGCTGGCTTGGCCACCAGGTTCCCCGCTTCGACCAGCACGTACTCCGCCTGGCTGGCCCGGTTGTCGGTCCAGCCGATGACCTCGTCCCCGGCGGCGAACCCGGCGGCCCCAGGCCCGGTATCGGCGACGACCCCGGCCAGGTCGCTGCCCTGGCCGGACGGGAAAGTGGCCGGCCAGCGCGCGGCCAGCAGGCCGTCCCTGATCTTGGCTTCGCCCGGGTTGATCCCGGCCGCCTTGACCTGGACCAGCACGTTGCCCGGTCCGGGGACCGGCAGGGGAACCTCGGCTACCTGGAGGACATCGACCCCGCCGTACTCGTCGAACCGCACCGCCTTCGGCATCGCCATTCCCTTCGTCCCGGCTTCTCGTCCTGGCTTCGCCAACCGGCAACCCGGGGCCGCGGCCAGTTATGCCCCGCACGATCCACCCAGGAGGTCTGGGCGCTAAGGAGGAGAGATCACCCGGGCAGGTCCTGGGCGGCGGTCACGCACAGTCACGGTCGTAGACGTCGGGCATCGCCGCGACATTTACCACACCTGACGCAGCTTCACTCGTGGACCGAGTCCCGGGCGCCGCGCACCGTGGTCGCCAGCAGCCCGGCCGCGAACACCAGGCCAGCGCACAGCGCGCCGCCGAGGTCGTGCGGCGGCCGCCCGGGCCACAGCAGCGGGCTGCCCCAGCCCGCCACCAGCCCGATCTCGGCCAGCATCACGTAGCCCAGCGGGCCGGTCCAGGCCAGCAGCCCGCCGGTCACCACCGCGGCCAGCAGGCCGAGGCCGGCCAGCCCGGCCACGTTGCGCAGCAGGTCCAGCGAGCCACCGGACAGCCCGGCCGCCGCCGCGCCGGCGGCCAGCGCGCCGACCGCCACCGCCGTCAGCGCCACCGCGGTGCCCAGCCGCAGGTAGGGCAGCCACCGGCCGGTGGCCCGCTCCGGCTCGCCGATCGGGCTGTACGTGCTGACCGCGATCACCGCGGCCGCGCCGGCCTCGATGAGCACCGGGACCGCCTGCGTGGCCGAGCCGTTGCTGCCCAGCGTCCAGTGCCAGGCCAGGGCGGCCCGCAGGGTCAGCCCGAGCAGGGCCAGCGCGGCCAGGGTGGCCGGGGTTCGCCGGGAGGCCAGGAACAGCCAGGTCATCCGCAGCCCGGGCCAGCGCAGCACGGGTGCGGGCGGGGCGGCGGCGCCGCCCGGCGCCGGGGTGCGCAGGCCGGTGGTGGTCATGGCAGCTGCGCCAGCGTGACGTGGCCGGCCCGGAGCGCGGCCAGGTGGGCGGCGAGCCAGGCGTGCCGGGCCGCGGCGGGCAGCGCGGCCAGCCGCTGCGCCGCCGTGTTGACCTGCGCCTGCTGCGCGGCCGACAGCGGCACATAGGGCGGGCCGAGCGCGTCTGACTGCGCCCTCAGCGGTACCCGGGCCACCAGCAGCAACGCCGACTGCACGGCCAGCCTGGCCGCCACGCCCGGCCGAGGGGCGCTTTCCCGCCGGGCGGGTTCCCGTGCTGGCCGCCCGCCCCTGCTGCCCGCCGGTGGCGGACGCGTGGGTGATCTGGGTGGGGAGGAACGCGGCGACCAGCGCACCGCGCAAGTCCTGGCTGAAGGTGCGCGGCGTCTGCGCGAACGAGCGGGCCGGCAGGGTGTCGGCGGTGTACCGGAACACCGGGGGAGTGCCGTCCAGCGCCCCCTCCGCGGTGCCCGCCCCGATCACCGCCCCGGACGGCGTGGCCAGGCTGCCGACGGGCGCCTGCGTCACCCGGACCGGGGCCCCCGGCAGGCCCGCCAGCTCACGCAGCACCGGGCCGAGCCCGGCCGTCACGTCGGGCAGGAAGTCCTGGAACGCCGGGTGGATGCACACCGGGACGGTGGCGGTCACGCACACCGGCCGGTACCGGATCGGGCGGTCACTCGCCGCGTCATGCAGGGCGGGGATGATCCAGGGGGACTGCATGCCGAGTGACGCGCTGGCGCTGGCGGTCCGGGTGGAGCCCGTGACCTGCTGCCGGGCGGTGCCGGCCAGCCCCACCGCGGTCAGGGCGGCGGCCGCGCCGGCCGCGGTGAGCACGGCGACGCCGCGGCGCAGCCCCGGACCGGCCCCGGAGGACCGCACCAGCCCCAGGACGCCCAGAATCACGACGGTCAGCCCGATCAGGAACATCAGCTGGTCGATGGCGACATCCGGCGGGTACGGGTAGAACACGCCCGCGTCGTTGGCGGGCACGTACGTGGTCGGGGACAGCACCGCGAACGCGGACGACCGGCCGACTGCGTTGTTGAAGCCCTCCAGGGACAGCACGAACGCGCCCACCGCGGCCAGCGGCGCGGTGAACCGGCCGGGCCACAGCGCGCCCGCGGTGAACCCGAGGGCGGCCAGCAGGGCGAGCTCGGCGCAGCTGGCCACGACCGGCCACCACGGCGGCCCGCCCCAGGTCGCCTGGGTCGCGGTCACCCCGTACAGCACCGCCGTGCCGGCCAGGAACGCCACGATGGCCCAGATCGTGGTCGCGGCCCAGGCGGCGAGCTGGCCCACCCACCGGGGCCGCGGGGTCATCTCGACCAGGTCGAGGGTGTGGCGGCGCCCGTCCCGTGACCCGACCCAGGCCGCGATGCCGACCACGAACACCACGAAGTCCGGCAGCATCTTGTTCGGCAGTACCGACGCCCGGACGTACCACACCGCCGGGTAGCCCATGGCCGTCCGGTACGGGTCGAACGCGAACAGCGCGGCCAGCAGCGGGAACGTCCACGGCATCGGGCTGCGGCGCAGTTCCAGCCGCAGCAGCCGCCAGGCCGTGCCGGGAGACGGCGGCCGGAAGGCAGCCGCGCGGGGCCGCACCGGCAGCTGGGTGGCGGTCATGACCGGGCCTCGGCCAGCACCGCGGTGTACCCGCGCTCCAGCGGCGCGTCCCCGGCGCCGCCGTCCACGCCCCGGGCGGTCAGCTCGGCCGGGGTGCCGCGGAACACGATCTTCCCCTGGTGCATCAGCGCGACCTCGCTGCACGCCGCACCCACGTCCTCGACCAGGTGGGTGCTGACCACCACGGTGGACCGCTGGGCCAGGTCGCGCAGCAGCGCCCGGAACGACACCCGCTGCTCCGGGTCCAGCCCGGCCGTCGGCTCATCCAGCAGCAGCAGCTCGGGTTCGTTCACGATGGCCTGGGCGATACCCACCCGGCGCAGCATCCCCCCGGACAGGGTGCGCAGCCTGGCCCGGGCCTTGCCGCCCAGGTCGGTCCGCTCCACCGCGACCGCCACCGCACCCGGCACCCGGCCGGCCGGCATCTCCTTCAGCAGCGCGAAGTACTCGATGAACTCCAGCACCGTGAAGGACGGGTAGTAGCCGAGGCTCTGCGGCAGGTAGCCGAGCCGCCGCCGGATCTCCCGCCGCGGGCCGAACGCGCGGGGGTCGCGGTCGAGCAGCCGCAGCGTGCCGGACGACGGCGGGATCACCGTGGCCATCATGCGCAGCAGCGTGGTCTTGCCCGCCCCGTTCGGCCCGAGCAGGCCGAACACGCCCGGCCCCGCCTGCCAGGTCCACGCCGGCCACCGCCTCGGTGCGGCCGAATCGCCGGATCAGCCCGGCCGTCTCGATATTCATGCCGTTCCTCTCGGGATGCGGGTCACGTAGACGGCGATCGCGGTCCCGCACGCCGCGATGGCCAGGTAGGGAAGCACCAGCGCGGAATCGGTGATCGCGGTGAGGGCCTGGCCGTCGATCGCCTTCCCGGCCAGTACCGCGATCACCCAGCCGGCCAGCCCGGCCGCGACGCCGGCATTGGCCGACCGGGCCACCGTCGCCGTGGCCAGGGCCAGCCCGCACATCGCGGTCATCGGGATCAGCCAGCCGAAGGTGAGTGCCGCCGCGGCCCCGGACACGGCGGAAGCAGCCACCCCGAGCAGGGCGTTCAGCCCGAACAGCGCGAGGGCGCGGACGAGCAGCACCATCCGGGTCGCTGACCGCCATCGAACAGGACAGCTCCCAGGCCGGGTCGATCCCCGGCCCGTACGCGTAGGCGATGCCCGCGGCGGCCAGGGCCGGCGCGCACAGCGCCACCCAGGGCGTCCCGCTGGCCCGGGTGGCGACCGCCCCGGCGGCCAGCAGCACGACCGTGGCGATGACCCAGCCCAGCAGCAGCGACGGCGTGGTGACCAGGGCCCGGGCCAGGCCGGGGGAGCGCAGCAGCCGGCCGGCCAGCCGCTCCACCCGGCCGGGCCGCCGCCGCCACACCTGCGTGGCTACGCCGAGCCACACCCGGCCCAGGTCCACGTCCGGGGGCAGCGGGCCGCCCGCGGCCAGCCCGCCCCGGTCACCGGTCAGCTCAGGACCGCTCATCGCCCGCCTCCATCCCGCACCGGCTCACGGCGCAGCGCCGCGCGCATCAGCCGCCTGGCCCGGTACGCGCGGCTCTTCACCGTGCCCTCCGGCACGCCCATCAGCTCGGCCACCTCGGCGACCGGCCGGTCCTCGACGTACATCAGCTGCCAGACCTCGCGCTGCGCGCCGCCGGCCGGCCCGAGCGCACGCACCGCGTCGGCCAGTTCGGCGTGCTGCAGCGCCGCTTCGGCCGGGTCGGCCGGAGCGCGCCCGTCAGCGGGCACGGCGGGCAGGGCCAGCTCGGCCGGCCCCCGGCGGCGCAGCCACAGCGCGGCCTGGCGCCGGGCGATCCCCCACAGCCAGCCGCCCGCGGACCCAGCCGGCCGGTACCCCGCCGCGCCCCGCCACACCGCGAGGAACGTCTCCTGCAGCACGTCCTCGACCTCGGCGGCGGGCAGCACGCGGCGCAGCCGGGCGGCCAGCCACGGCCCGTGCCGGCTGAGCAGCTCGCGCAGGGCCCGGTCGTCGCCCGCCGCCACCGCGGCGATCAGCCCGTCGTCATCCATCTCTTCTCTATTGCAATACGCCATCGACCGGTTCCCGCCCAGGCCATATTTCTGCCGTGCGCCGTCCACGGGACCTAAATGTCTCTTGCCGTTAGCCCCTTCCGGCTCCCTTGATCATGCTGCGGGGGCCGGCTGCTAGCTTCATGCCTGGCATGAACGATGAACGGTACGGAGGCGCCAGGTGACGATCGACTGGGCACAGCTGCGGGCCGCCGCCACCGAAGTGGCCGGGCGGGCCTACGCGCCCTACTCACGGCTGCGGGTGGGCGCGGCGGGCCTGGCCACCGATGGGCAGGTGGTCACCGGGTGCAATGTGGAGAACGCGTCCTACGGCCTCACCCTGTGCGCCGAGTGCGGGCTGGTCAGCGCGCTGCACGCGGCGGGCGGCGGCCAGCTGGTGGCGGTCAGCGTGGTCGCCGGGGACGGCGCGCCGCTGCTGCCCTGCGGCCGGTGCCGCCAGCTGCTGCTCGAGGCGGGCGGTCCCGGCCTGCTGGTGGACACCGGGGACGGTCCGCGCCCGCTCGCTGAGCTGCTGCCCGCGGCGTTCAGCGGGACGGATCTCGGGGCCCGGCGCGACCCGGCCACCGGCGGCCGCGATGAATGACCGGGGCCAGATGCCGGCCGCGGTCGAGCTGATCCGGGCCAAGCGGGACGGCCAGCGGCTCCCGGACCAGCACATCCGCTGGCTGTTCGACAGCTACCTGCGTGGCGAGGTGGCCGACGAGCAGATGTCCGCCCTGCTCATGGCCATCTACTTCCGCGGCCTGGACCAGGCCGAGCTGCGCTCCTGGACCGCGGCCATGATCGATTCGGGAGAGCGGCTGGACCTGGCCGGGGCGGGCCTGCCCACGGTGGACAAGCACTCCACCGGCGGGGTCGGCGACAAGGTGTCGCTGATCCTGGCGCCGCTGGTGGCCAGCTGCGGGGCCGCGGTGCCGCAGCTGTCCGGCCGCGGCCTCGGGCACACCGGCGGCACCCTGGACAAGCTGGAGGCGGTACCCGGCTGGCGGGCCAGCCTGTCCCCGGCGGAAATGATCTCCGTGCTGCGCGAGACCGGCTGCGTCATCTGCGCGGCCGGCCCGGGCCTGGCCCCGGCCGACCGCCGCCTGTACGCGCTGCGCGACGTCACCGCGACCGTGGAGTCGATCCCGCTGATCGCCAGCTCCATCATGTCCAAGAAGATCGCCGAGGGCACGTCCGCGCTGGTGCTGGACGTGAAGGTGGGCAGCGGCGCGTTCATGCGCGAGGAGGCCGACGCCCGGCGGCTGGCGCAGACCATGGTGACCCTGGGCGGTGAGCACGGGGTAGCCACCTCCGCGCTGCTGACCAGGATGGACGTGCCGCTCGGGCGGGCCGTGGGCAACGCGGTCGAGGTCGAGGAGGCGGTGGCCACGCTGCGCGGCGAGGGGCCGGCCGACCTGGTCGAGGTAACCCTGGCCCTGGCCCGGGAAATGCTCCGGCTGGCCGGGATCGACGCTGACCCGGCGGCCGCGCTGGCCGACGGCCGGGCGCTGCGCAGCTACCAGGCGATGATCCGGGCCCAGGGCGGCGATCCGGCCGCCCCGCTGGCCACGGCCGCGCACACCCGGCCGGCCCTGCCCGCTCCGCAGGACGGCTGGGTGCAGTACCTGGACGCCCGCGCGGTCGGGGTCGCGGCCTGGCGGCTCGGTGCCGGCCGGGCCCGCAAGGAGGACCCGGTCAGCGCGGCCGCGGGCGTGCTGTGCCTGGCCAAACCGGGCGACCGGGTGGAACAGGGACAGCCCCTGCTCGAGCTGCGCACCGACGACGAATCGCGGTTCGCCGGGGCCAGCGCCGCGCTGTCCGGCGCGGCCGGGATCGGCGACGAGGCGCCCGCGGTGCGGCCGGCCGTCATCGACCGGCTCGGTCTGTGAGAATGGGCTGATGGCTCTCACTCTGGAGGAGATCAGGGCCGTTCCCAAGGTGCTGCTGCACGACCACCTGGATGGCGGGCTGCGGCCAGCGACCGTGGTGGAACTGGCCCGGGAGATCGGTTACGACCGGCTGCCGTCGGAGGACGTGGACGAGGTCGCGCAGTGGCTGCGCCGCGGCGCGCACCGTGGGCACCTGAAGCTGTACCTGGACGCGTTCCAGCACACGGTCGCGGTCATGCAGACCCCCGACGCGCTGACCCGGGTGGCCGCCGAGTGTGCCGAGGACCTGGCCAACGACGGCGTCGTCTACGCCGAGGTGCGCTTTGCCCCGGAATTGCATGTGGCCGGCGGGCTGACCCTGGAACAGGTCGTGAGCGCGGTGCTCGACGGGTTCCGGCTGGGCAGTGCGGGGCGGGGGATCACGGTCTACGCCCTGCTCACCGCGATGCGGACGGCCGCGCGCTCGCTGGAGATCGCCGAGCTGGCGGTGCGCCACCGCGACGAGGGGGTGGTCGGGTTCGACATCGCGGGTGCCGAGGCGGGCAGCCCGCCCACCCGCCACCTGGACGCGTTCCAGTACGTGGCCCGGGAGAACTTCCACATCACCATCCACGCCGGGGAAGGCTTCGGGCTGCCGTCCATCTGGGAAGCGCTGCAGTGGTGCGGCGCGGAGCGTCTCGGCCACGGCGTCCGGATCGTGGACGACATCCGGATCGGGCCCGACGGGCACGCCGCGCTGGGCCGGCTGGCCAGCTACGTCCGGGACCGGCGGACCTGCCTGGAAATGTGCCCCACGTCCAACGTGCAGACCGGGGCGGCCCCGTCCATCGAGGCCCACCCGATCGGGCTGCTCAGGCAGATGTCCTTCCGGGTCACGGTGAACACCGACAACCGGCTGATGAGCGGGGTCACCCTGTCCTCGGAGTTCGCCGCGCTGGTGGACGCGTTCGGCTACGGCTGGTCGGACATAGAGTGGCTCACGATCAACGCGATGAAGAGCGCGTTCGCGCACTTCGACGAGCGGCTGCAGATCATCAACACGGTGATCAAGCCCGGGTTTGCCACGGCCCGCGCGGCGAGTGATGCTGTGGTGCGGGTGCAGGGACGGAGGTAGGAGCCCGTGACGACCAAGGCACAGGCGGCAGTGGCCGATGGGCCCGCGACCGGCCCGGCGCCGGGGGCCGCGCTGGCCGGGTCGATGGAGGCAGCGATGGCCCGGCGGTGGCCGTCCGACGTGGGTACGTCGGACAGTGCGCTGCGGCAGTTCCTGCATGGCCTGCCCGGGGTGGACACGGTGGGCGCGCAGCAGCGGGCCGCGGGCCTGGCCACCCGGTCGATCAAGCGGGACGCCAAGCTGTGGGCGCTCGACATGGCGGTCCGGATGGTCGACCTGACCACGCTGGAAGGCGCCGACACTCCGGGCAAGGTCCGCGGGCTGTGCGCCAAGGCGCGCCAGCCTGATCCGGCCGACCCGGACGTGCCGCCGGTCGCGGCCGTCTGCGTGTACCCGGACCTGGTCGCGGTGGCCCGGCCGGAACTGGCCGGCAGCAGCGTCGCGGTCGCCTCGGTGGCCACCGCGTTCCCGTCCGGCCGCGCCTCGCTGGCGGTCAAGCTGGCCGACGTGGCCGAGGCGGTGTCCGCGGGCGCCGACGAAGTGGACATGGTGATCGACCGCGGGGCGTTCCTGGCCGGCCGGTACGGGCAGGTCAGCGAGGAGATCCGGGCGGTCCGCGAGGCGTGCGGCCAGGCCCACCTGAAGGTGATCCTGGAGACCGGGGAACTGGCCACGCTGGACAACGTGGCCCGGGCGTCCTGGCTGGCCATGCTGTCCGGCGCCGACTTCATCAAGACGTCCACCGGCAAGGTCTCGCCCGCCGCCACCCCGCCGGTGGCCCTGGTCATGCTGACCGCGGTGGCCGATTTCGCCGCGGGCACCGGCCGGATGGTCGGCGTCAAGGTGGCCGGCGGGGTGCGCACGGCCAAGGACGCGATCCGTTACCTGGTGCTGGTCCGGGAGACCGCCGGGGACGACTGGCTGACCCCGGACCTGTTCCGGATCGGTGCCTCCAGCCTGCTCAACGACCTGCTGATGCAGCGCCGCAAGCAGCTCACCGGCGCCTACTCCGGCCCTGACTACTTCACCCTGGACTAGAGCGTTTCCCGCAGATCTCCGGCCTGCTGCGCGTCGCCCAGGCGGGGGAAGGAGAAGCCGGGGTTGTGCTCGGACAGTACTGACGGCGGCCCGATGAGGGTCTCGTCCGGTTCCCCGATGGCGTCCTCGTCCTTGCCGTCGTAGTCGAACTTCCGCAGCACGTGCTTGATCGCCTCGAGCCGGGCCCGTTTCTTGTCGTTGCTCCTGACCACCGTCCACGGCGCATGCTCGGTGTCGGTGTAGTGGAACATGGCCTCCTTGGCATCGGTGTAGGCGTCCCACTTGGCCTGCTGCGCGTCGCCCAGGCGGGGGAAGGAGAGGCCGGGGTTGTGCTCGGACAGCACTGACGGCGGCCCGATGAGGGCCCCGTCCGGTTCCCCGATGGCGTCCTCGTCCTTGCCGTCGTAGTCGAACTTCCGCAGCACGTGCTTGATCGCCTCGAGCCGGGCCCGCTTCTTGTCGTTGCTCTTGACCACCGTCCACGGCGCGTGCTCGCTGTCGGTGTAGTGGAACATGGCCTCCTTGGCGTCGGTGTAGGCGTCCCACTTGTCCAGCGACTCGATGTCCATCGGGCTCAGCTTCCACTGCCGGACCGGGTCGACCCGGCGGATGATGAACCGCGTGCGCTGCTCGGCGGGGGTCACCGAGAACCAGAACTTGGTCAGGTGCAGCCCGGAGCGGACCAGCAGGCGCTCGAACTCCGGTGCCTCCCGCATGAACTCCCAGTAGTCCTCGTCCGTGGTAAAGCCCATCACCCGTTCCACGCCGGCCCGGTTGTACCAGGAGCGGTCGAACATGACGATCTCACCCCCGGCGGGCAGGTGCGGAACGTAGCGCTGGAAGTACCACTGGGTCCGTTCCCGCTCGGTCGGCTTGATCAGCGCGACGACCGTGGCGCCGCGCGGGTTCAGGTGCTCGGTGAACCGCTTGATCGTGCCGCCCTTGCCGGCCGCGTCGCGGCCCTCGAACACGATCACGATGCGCTCGCCGGTGGATTTCACCCAGTTCTGCAGCTTGACCAGCTCGACCTGCAGGGGGCGCTTGCGGAACGCGTACTCCTCCCGGGTCATCTTCTCGGGGTAGGGGTAATCCTCCCGCCAGGTGTCCACCACCCGGCCGTCGGGCCAGCGCAGTACCGGGTCGTCGTGCTCGTCGTCGTCGTCAACGGTCAGCCCCGCGATGAGAACGGGATCGGACGCCCAGTCCTCCGGCAGCGCATTGAACTCAGAAGTGGAATAACCAGTCACGGCAACAGCACAGCACGAGCAGCCGGGTGCGCGCAGCTCAGGCCCGGCAATTGCTTTAACGCCAGTGGCTGAGGGGCAGCGGGCCGCGGCTGAGAATCGTCCGGATCGCGAACGTGCTCTGCGCCCCGACGACCGAGGGGATGGTCAGGATCTGGCCGAGCAGCAGCTGTTCGTAGCCGGCCAGGTCGGGCACGGCCGCCTCGACCAGAAAGTCGTTGCCCCCGGAGACCAGGTAGCAGGCGACGATCGCCGGGATGGCCAGCAGAGCCTGCTCGACGCGGGTGGAGGTCTCCTGCGAGTGCCCCTCGACCTTCAGGCCGAGAAACACGGTCAGCCCGAGCCCGGCCCGCGGCCGGCTGACTTCCGCGTGGTACCCGGCGATGATGCCGCTGGCTTCGAGCGCCTTCACCCGGCGCAGGCAGGCCGAGGGCGACAGGGCGATGGCGTCGGCGAGATCGACGTTGGCGATCCGGCCATCGCGCTGCAGCCGGTCGACGATGGCACGATCCACCCGGTCCGGAACATGCTCTGACATGAAATCCAGCGTACAGTCCAGAGCGCGCAATAATCTTGTGCTAGAGGGGGCTGACAGCACAACATTTGCCATCGCGTGCGAGGCCAAATCGGCCAGAGTGAAGGCATGACGCTGACAGTGCAGAACCAGCCGGGTACCCCACCGCCGCTGACCACCTCGCGGGGGGCCGCCTTGTACATCGGGGCGTTGCTCGGCCCCGGCCTGCTGCTGCTGCCCGGCCTGGCCGCGGCCGAAGCCGGGCCCGCCTCCATCCTGGCCTGGCTCGGCCTGCTCATCCTGTCCGGGCTGTTCGCGGCCGTGTTCTCGGCCCTGGGGCGGCACACCCCGTCGGCTGGCGGGGTGATCGGCTACGTGACCGCCGGCCTGGGATCACGTGCCGGCCTGGCCACCGGCTGGATGTTCCTGGCCGGGGTGGTGTGCGGCGCCCCGATCGTCTGCTTCATCGGCGCCAGCTACGTCACCGAGCTGACCGGGGGCGGCCAGCTGACCCGCGCGGCCGTCGCGGCCGCGCTGCTGCTGATCGTGGTCGGCCTGGCCGCGGGCGGCCTGCGGGCCAGCGCCGCCGCCCAGCTGGTCCTGGTCAGCCTGCTGGTGGTCGTCGTGGTCGTGGCGGCCACCGGGTCAGCCGGCGCGGCCCGGGCCGCCAACTGGACCCCGTTCGCCCCGCACGGCTGGCTGTCGCTCGGCAGCGCGGCGGCGACGCTGATGTTCTCGTTCGTCGGCTGGGAGGCGGTGGCCCCGCTGACCACGCGCTTCGCGGACCCGGGCCGGCAGCTGCCGCGGGTGGTGGCCATCGCCCTCGCGGTCACCACCGTGCTGTACCTGGGCCTGGCGGTGGCCACGATCAGTGTGCTCGGCCCGCGCGCGGCCAGCGATGTGCCCCTGGCCGACCTGCTGAGCCACGCCATCGGCGCGGCCGGCCCGGACGTCGCCGCGGTGGCCGCCATCGTGCTGACCCTCGGCGCCACCAACGCCTACATCAACGGCGCGGCCGCCATGGTCAGGCAGCTGGCGCCGGCCGCGCCGGGCCGCCGTGGCGGGCCGGTGGCCCGGCTGCTGGCCGCGATCACCGTCACCGGCCTGCTGCTGATCGTCTTGTACGGGCTGCGGATCGTCAGCACCGCCGAGCTCGTCGCCGTGCCCACCGCGCTGTTCCTCGCGGTCTACCTGGCAGCGATGGCCTCCGCCGTGCGGGTGCTGCACGGCCCGGTGCGGTTCGCCGCGGTGCCCGCCGCGCTGGCCGTCCTGGCCATGCTCGGGTTCTGCGGCTGGGCGCTGGCGATACCGGCCGCCGTCGCGGTGGCCGTCGGCGGGTGGACCCGGGCCGCCTGGCACCGCCCCGCCCGGGTCACCGCCCAATGCACGGTCCCGCAGCACGTGCCGGGTGAACTCGCCGCGTCGCGATGACGCGAGCCGGCCCGGCCGACTGGCCGGCTGGGCGTGACGCGATCTCGGCCAGCCCGGCTGGCCGGCGGTGCGCGGCCGGCTCAGGATCTCGCGGCTGGCCTCCGGTCAGCTGCCGTCCGGGAAGCCGCCGCGGTGCGACACCATCGGGTAGTGCGGCAGGGTGCCGGCCGGGTCATCGACCATGGCCTGGGTCCGGCTGAGGTAGGGCGGATGGGCCCGCCAGCCATCCGGGTGGGGCACCAGCCCGGCCGCGATCCGCTGCTGCCCGTCCTGACGCGTGAACAGCGCGCGGAGCGAGCTGGCCAGCTCGCTGATGAGGTCCGCGCCGAACCGGTCGCGCCAGCGCTGCTCGACGGCGCCGACCAGCCGCCGGTGATCCTGCTGGGCCTGGTGGCCGCGCCGGGTGAGCCGGGCCAGCTGGCCCCGGCTGGCCGCCGGGCCGGGCGCGGTCACCGCGTAGCCGCGCCGCTCCAGCCAGCCCAGGGCCACGCTGCTGGCCTCTTTGGACAGCCCGGCCCGGCCCGGCAGGCCGGCGATCCGCACCGGGTCGGTGCCGAGCACCCGCAGCAGGCCGGCGCCGACCACCATGGACAGCGGCGACTCGCGTTCCACGTCGACGGCGAACGCCAGCAGTACCCGGGACAGCAGCGCCGGCAACTCGGTGTCCCCCGCGCGGCCCGCCTGGCGGCCAGCCGCGAACCAGGCACCGTGATCAGCCGGGTTGACCCCGGCCACCGGCAGGTAGGGCGGCAGGTCCAGGGTGATCTGGCTGGCCACCGCGCGCAGCGAGCTGGTCAGCGCGGCCATCTCGCCGGTACCGAACCGCTGCTGCCAGCGCCGCTCGATCCCGGCGGTCAGCGGCTGCCACACCGACTGGGCCCGCTGGCCAGCGGCCGTGATCCGGACCGCCCAGTCCCGGCGGGGCGGCCTGGCCCGGCGGTCGGCTGGGCCGGGCCCGAGCGTGATGTAGCCCCAGCGCTGCAGGCCGGCCAGGTTGACGACGCTGGCCAGCGCAGCCACCTCACCCAGCGGCACGCCCTCCGCGGGCACGAACCGCAGGAAGTTGGCCCACATGGCCTCCGACACCAGCCACGGGCCGCGTGCCCCGGCCGCCGGGCCGCGGCTGGTCCGGTGCGGTATCTGGTGCTCGGACTCGTTGTCGAACTCGATGGTGAACGCGACCAGCGTCTGGGACAGCAGCGTGGGCAGCGGGTGATCAGCCCCGGCGGCGCCGGCCGCGGGCTGGCTAGCTGGCCGGGGGCGGACCGCCACGGCCGGCTGGGAGTGGGCTGCCACGCGGGCGGGCGATCGGCGGGCAGCGGGCCGGGACCGGGCCAGGGCCGGGTCCAGCGCCGCGCTGATCAGCAGCGCGCGGGGCCGTGACCCGCCCCGGCCAGCCGGCCGGGCGGCGGGCACCGGGCGGCCGTGCGCCCGGAGCACCTCGCGGGCGCTGGCCAGCTCGGCCGCCCAGCCGTGCCCGGCCAGCCAGCCGGCCGGGTCGTCCGGCGCCACCGACCGGCGCAGGGCCGGCGCCGGTGCGCTCTGGTCGCCCGGCTCGCGGTTGCGGAAGGTCAGCCCCAGCCGGCTGGCGGGCGCGGACAGGCTGGTCACCTCGTCCAGCAGCCGGTCCACCTGGCCCGGGCTGAGGTAGACGAGCAGGCCCTCAGCCACCCAGATGGCCGGCCAGACCGGGTCCAGGCCCGCCGCCCGCAGCGCGGGCGGCCAGTCTCCGCCCAGGTCGGTGGGCACCACGATCCGCTCGCAGCCCGCCACCGCGCCCTGCTCGGTCAGCACCTGCTGCTTGGCCGCCAGCACGTCGCCGGTGTCCAGCTCGAAGCAGCGCACCCCGGGCGGCCAGGGCAGCCGGAACGCCCTTGTGTCGAACCCGGCCCCGAGCAGCACGACCTGGCGCACGCCGTCCGCGCACGCCGCGGTGATCAGCTCGTCGAGGAACACGGTGCGGGCCACGATCCACAACCGGAGCGCCGCCGCCTGCCGGCTGGTCGCCCGGGGCGGCGGGCTCCCGGCGGCGGCCACGAACGCCGCGGCCAGCGGGTCGGCGAACAGCCGGTCCGGGCGGGCCGTCTCCTCCGCCCGGATCCCCGCCACGGTCAGCCCGGTCCCGCCGACTCCCTCCAGCATCCTCCGGGACAGTCAGGCGGCCGGGACGACGCTCATGCCGAAAACGCGCAGCAGGCTCATAACGTGATCCTATAGTTCCGGATCGCGGCCATGCTCCCCGTCCTCGTCCCGGTCGCGGTCAGCCGAGGCAACGACTTTTCACGGATCCGGTCAAGGGAAACTGGGACAAAGGGGACAGAGTTTTCACCAGATCCGTGAAGAGTCAGTAGGTGGGACGATCGGCACCCGGGTGGCGCGGCAGGAGGGACAGGGATGGACGTGGATAGTGGCGGGTACGTCGATCTTCGGTCGGACACGGTGACCAGGCCGTCGGCGGCGATGCGGCGGGCGATGGCCGACGCCGAGGTGGGCGATGACTGGTACGGCGACGACCCGACCGTCAACCGGCTGCAGGACACTGCCGCCGAGCTGACCGGCAAGCAGGCCGCGCTGTACCTGCCGACCGGCACGCTGTGCAGCCAGATCGCACTGCACGTGTTCGTCACCAGCGGGCACTTCGTGGCGTGCGAGGCGACCGCGCACGTGGGCGGCACCGAGGCGGCGTCGGCCGCGGCCATGTCCGGGATCGCGTTCAAGCGGATCGCGGGTTACGCCCGGGGGCTGCTGTCCCCCGGGCAGGTGGCGGCGGCGCTGGAACCCGACCCCTACGACGTGGACGTGGTGGACCTGGTGGCCGTCGAGAACACCCACCAGGTGGGCGGCGGGTCCGTGCTGCCGGTCGCCGACCTGGCCGCCATCGCCCGGGTGTGCGCCGCCCGGCACACCCCGCTCTACCTGGACGGCGCGCGTATCTTCAACGCCGCCGTGGTGACCGGGGCGACCGTGGCGCAGTACGCGGCCCAGGCGGACGCGATGATGTTCTGCCTGTCCAAGGGGCTCGGGGCGCCGGTCGGGTCGGTGCTGGCCGGGGACACCGAGTTCATCCGGGAAGCCCGGCGGCTGAAGATCGTGTTCGGCGCGGCGTGGCGGCAGGCGGGCGTGCTGGCCGCGGCCGGGCTGATCGCGCTGCGCGACGGCCCGGGCCGGCTGGCCGAGGACCACGCCCGGGCGCAGCGGCTGGCCACCGGCATCGCGGAGATCCTGCCGGGCAGCGTGGACCCGGCCGCGGTGGAGACCAACATCGTGTTCGTGGACGTGGCCGGCACCGGCGCCGGTGTGCTCGCCTGGCGGGACCGGCTGGCCGCGCACGGCGTGCTGGTCACCATGGTCGCCGGGCGGGTGCGGATGCTCACCCATGCCGACGTGACCGCCGCGGGCATCGACGCGGCGCTGGCCGGGTGGCGCCAGGCCGCCGCCGAGCTGGCCGTCCCGGAGGGGGCCCGGCAGTGATCGTGTTCGCCCAGCTCAGCGACACCCACCTGGACGGCAGCCAGCAGCGCGCCGACCGGGCCCGCGCGGTCATGGCCTACCTGAACGCCGCGCCCACCCCGCTGGACGCGGTGCTGGTCACCGGGGACATCGCCGACAACGGGCGGCCCGCCGAGTACCAGCAGGCCCGGGACATCCTCACCGCGCCGTGCCCGGTGCTGGTCTGCCCCGGGAACCACGACAGCCGGGCCGCCTTCCGGCACGTGCTGCTGGACGGCAGCGGCGACCGCGATGACCAGCCGGTCAACCTGCTGTACCGGGTGGCGGGGGCGGTCTTCGCGCTGTGCGACTCCACCATCCCCGGCCGGGCCGACGGCTACCTGGCCGACCAGACCATCGCCTGGCTGGACAGCGTGCTCGGCGACGAGCCGGACGCCCCGGCGTTCGTCGTCTGCCACCACCAGCCCGCCCAGCTGCACACCCCGGCCAGCGACGAGATCCGGCTGGCCGGCGCGGACCGGCTGGCCGAGGTCATCGGCCGCCACCCGCAGGTGGTGGCGATCTTGTGCGGGCACGCGCACTCGGCCGGGGCCACCATGTTCGCGGGCCGGCCGCTGCGGGTGGCGCCGGGGGTGGTGTCCACCGGGCTGATGCCGTGGGAACCGGGCCAGGACATGGACCCCGCCGCACCGCCCGGGGTCGCCTACCACGTGCTCGACGATGACGGCCGGCTGACCACGCACTACCGCGCCATCCCGGTGGGCAGCTGACCGGACGGGCCGTTCGGCCTGATGGGTTGCCCGCGCCTGGGCCAGCGCCCGCGCCGCGGTCGCCGGGCCGGCCCGGGCCTGGCCGGTGGTGCTGGCTTCCCCCCTGACCTGGTGCTGGCTGTCTGGGCCGCGGCGGCTCGCACCCTTCTGCCCGCACCTCGGCCGGCGAATAATCACCGGTAGAGGTGAGAAATGACACCGGGTTCCAAGGTGAACCGACAGCCGGCCGGTGGCCATCCCGGGACACCGCGGGCCGTGTTCTTGCGGGCGTGGTCTCTCTGGGTGCTGACCATCGCCGTGACCGGCAGTGTCCTGATCTACAACCATGTTCACCCGCTGCCGCCGGAACTGAGTGGCGGCACGGGAAACGCGCTGGCCGGCACGGTCGCGGTGACGTTCATCGCGGGCTTCGCTACCGTCGGCGCGCTGCTCGGGTGGAAGCGCCCGGCCAACCCGATCGGCTGGCTGCTGTCCGGCACCAGTCTTTCGTATACGTGTGCCAGCGTCGGGCTGCTGCTGCTGCAGTTTCCCGCCGCCCGGGCCTGGGGCAACTGGACCGGCTGGTTGTATCTCCTCGGCCTGGCGCTGGTGGTATTCGTCCTGCTGCTGTTCCCGACCGGTTCGCTGCCCTCGCGCCGCTGGCGGCCGGTCGCGTGGGCGGTCGTGGCCGCGATCGCGGCGTGGGCGCTTGGTAACGCTTTCGCTCCCACGGTCCTCACGGCCGGGTCGCCGCCGGTGCGCAACCCCATGGGGGTGGCCGGGCTGGCCGGGCACGTCTTCGGCATCCTGGCTGCGGCGGGCGCGGCGCTGATCGTGCTGACCGGCCTGGCCGCCGTGGGCTCGCTGGCCTTCCGCTACCGGCGGGCCGGCCCGGTCGAGCGTGAGCAGCTGAAGTGGCTCGTCTACGCGGCTGGGCTGATCGTGGTGGCGGAGCTGGCCGCGATACCGATCGAGCAGATCGTCGGCCCAGGCAGCGACGCGGCCAGCAACCTGCAGAACGCCGTCGGCAGCGGGGCGGTCGCCCTGGTCCCGGTGGCCATCGGCATCGCCATCTTCCGGTACCGCCTGTACGACATCGATGTCGTCATCAACAAGTCCCTGGTCTACGGGTCGCTGGCGGTCTTCATTACCGCCGTCTACGTGGCCATCGTGGTGGGCATCGGGTCGCTGGCCCAGCATGGCGCGGGGCAGAACCTCGGCCTGTCGATCGGGGCGACCGCGGTGGTGGCGGTCGCCTTCCAGCCAGTGCGGGAACGGATCCAGCGACTGGCCAACCGGCTGGTCTATGGCCGCCGGGCCACTCCCTACGAGGTCCTAGCGGACTTCGCGGGGCGGATGGCGGGCACCTACGCCGTGGAGGACCTGCTGCCGCGGATGGCCCGGATCCTGGCCGAGGGGACCGGGGCGGCCCGGGCGGACGTCTGGCTGAAGAGCGGGGACGTCTTCCACGACGGGGCCGCCTGGCCACCCGGCGTCCCGCCGCAGCCGCCCGCCCGGGCCACCCAGGCCGATGTGCCGGCCTATCCGGCCGACCGGCTCCTGCCGGTGCGCTATCAGGGTGAAGTGCTGGGGGCGCTGTCGGTGTCCAAGCGGCCGGGGGAATCGCTGACGCCCACCGAGAACCGGCTGCTCGCCGACCTCGCCGCCCAGGCCGGCCTGGTGCTCAAGAACGTGGGGCTGCGCGAGCAGCTGCTGGCCCGGCTGGAGGAGATCAGGGCCTCCCGGCAGCGCCTGGTGGCGGCCCAGGACGAGGAGCGGCGCCGGATCGAGCGCAACATCCACGACGGCGCCCAGCAGCAGCTGGTGGCGCTGGCCATCAAGCTCACCCTGACCGAATCCCTGATCGGCACGGACCCCGACGGCGAGCGGGAACTGCTCGCCGAGCTGCGCCACGATGCGCTGGGCGCGGTGGAGGACCTGCGCGACCTGGCCCGCGGCATCTACCCGCCGCTGCTGGCCAGCGCCGGCCTGGCCGCCGCCCTGACGGCGCAGGCCAGGAAGTCGCCGGTGCCGACCTCGGTGACCGCGGACGGGGTGGGCCGGTACCCGCAGGACGTGGAGGCCGCCGTGTACTTCTGCGTCCTGGAGGCACTCCAGAACGTCGCCAAGTACGCCGGCGCCACCCGGGCCGGGATCCGGCTCACTGCCGCCGGGGATGACCTGGAGTTCGCGGTGACTGACGACGGCGCGGGCTTCGACCCGGAGAGCACGGGCTACGGGACCGGCCTGCAGGGCATGGCGGACCGGCTGCACTCGCACGGCGGCTCGCTCGCCGTCAGGTCCTCAGACGGCGCCGGCACGACGATCCTCGGGCGGCTGCCCTGCCGGGTGCTCGAGGCGGCCAGGTGACAACCGCCCCAGCCCGATGGCTGGCCGGCGGGCTGCTGGCGCTGACCGTCGGCGCGCTGGCGGTCAGCGCCAGCTTCGGCGTGGCCATCGGTGACCTGACGGACGCATTCGGCTTCGCGCCCGTGCTGCTGGCCTTCGCCGGCGTGGGGACGGTGGTGGCGGGCCGCCGGCAGGCCAACCCGATCGGCTGGCTGTTCCTGGCCGAGGGGCTGGCCTTCGCGGTGGCCGTGGCGACCGACACCTACGCCAGGTACGCGACCAGCGGATCGGTCACCCCGCCGTCCGCCGCCTGGGCCGCGTGGCTCGGGGCGATCCTCGGTGAGCTGGGATTCCTGTTCGCGCTGGCCCTCCTGCTGTTCCCGGACGGGCGGCTGCCCTCCCCGCGGTGGCGGGTGGTGGCCTGGCTCATCGTGGCAGCCGAGGCGCTGCTGGTCCTGATGGCCGCTACGTCCTCGGCGGCGCTGCGGGCCCAGGGCTCGGCGGTGCTCGCCGCCCCGGTCGCGCTGATCCCCGGCCGCCTGGCCGATCCGGTGGTCGATGCCGTCCAGACGGCCTTCCTGCCGCTGAGCCTGGCGGCGGCAGCAGGCTGCGTGGTCCGCTACCGCAGGTCCACCGCGGACGAGCGGCACCAGATCAAGTGGGTCGTCTATGCGGGCGTCCTGACCGCGGTGGCGCTGCTGGTGTGCGGGATCGTGTTCGGCAACCCGCTGGGCGCCTTTCTGGTGGTCGGGCCGCTCATCCCGATCGCAGCCGGGATCGCGATCATGAAGTACCGGCTGTACGACATCGACGTCGTCATCAGCAAGACGATTGTCTACGGCTCGCTGGCCGCGTTCATCACGGCCGTCTACGTCCTGGTCGTCGCCGGGATCGGCTCGCTCGGGCCGGGCGCCCTGCGGGCCGGCTCGCGGCCAGGCCTGGGCCTGTCCATCCTGGCCACCGCGGTGGTGGCGGTGGCCTTCCAGCCGGTCCGGGAACGGGTGCAGCACCTGGCCAACCAGCTGGTGTTCGGCCCCCGGGCCACTCCCTACGAGGCGCTCAGCGAGTTCGCCAGCCGGATGGGCGGGGCCTACGCGGCGCAGGATGCGCTGCCCCGGATGGCCTGGGTGCTGGCCCACGGCACGGGGGCCGACCGCGCGGTGGTGTGGCTGAAGGCCGGGGCGGAGTTCCGGGCCGGCGCCTCCTGGCCCGCGGACGACGGGCCGGGGCAGCGGGTGGTCCTGGCTGACGGTGCGGCACCGGCCATCGCCGGGGCCGACCGGGTCACCCTCGTGCGCTACCAGGGGGAAACGCTCGGTGCGCTGTCGGTGTCCAAGCGGCCGGGCGAGAATCTCACCCCGGTCGAGGGCAAGCTGATGTCGCACCTGGGGGCCCAGGCCGGCCTGCTGTTGCACAACATCGGCCTGACCGAGCAGCTCGAGGCCAGGCTGGTGGAGCTGCAGGCCTCGCGGCGGCGGATCGTCGCGGCCCAAGACGACCAGCGGCGCCGGATCGAGCGCGATATCCACGACGGGGCGCAGCAGCAGCTGCTGGATATCGCGGCCAAGCTGGAGCTGGCCGGGTCCGTGGCTGGCCAGGACGAGGAGCGGGAACGGGCGCTGGTCAGCCAGCTCAAGACCGAGACCAGCGGCGCCCTGGGGACACTGCGCGAACTCGCCCGCGGCATCTACCCGCCGTTGCTCGCCGACCAGGGCCTCGCGGCCGCGGTGACCGCCCAGGCGGGGAAGGCGGTGGTGCCCGCCCAGGTGAGCACCGATGGGCTCGGCCGGTACCCGGCCGAGGTGGAAACCGCCGTCTACTTCTGCTGCGTGGAGGCCCTCCAGAACGCCGCCCGGCACGCGCCCGGGTCGGCTGTGCAGGTCAGCCTGGCCGGCTCCGGAACCGAGGTCAGGTTCGCGGTCACCGACGACGGCCCTGGCTTCGACCCGGCCGCCGTGGCGGCCGGGTCGGGGCTGCAGAACATGACCGACCGGCTGGCCGCGCTGGGCGGCGCCTGCCAGGTTGACTCCGGTCCCGGCCGCGGAACCACCGTCGCCGGGCGGATCGGGGTTTCCTGCTCGCCCGCCTCGGCCGCTGAAGCGGTGCCGCTGACCAGCGGCACCGGCTAGAAAGCGCCGGCCGGGCTACCGGGCAGGCAAGCCGATGGTCTGCGCGGCCAGCGCATGCTTCGGGCGCTTGCCGGTGAAGATCCAGGTCAGCCTGGTGAAGTAGGCGTGCCCAGCGTGCTGCGGCCAGGGCCGGGCCCGCCACAGCACGGTCAGCACCGGGTAGCGGATGTACTTGCCGGCGGCGCAGGTCGGGATGCAGCTGTCCACCTTCAGCACCCCGCTGCCGTAGGCGACTGAGCGCCAGCTGGTCCACCGCATCTTGACCAGCAGCTCGTTGGCGGTGCAGCCGATGTCGTAGCTGCCCGCCCTGACCTGCCCCTGGCCAGCGCAGTTGACCAGCACCACGGGGCTGGAAACGGCCGCTGCCGGGACCGTGGCCAGCACCGTCGCGGCCGTCGTGGCGGTCGCGGTGAGCAGGCCGGCGGCCAGGAAGACCCGCGTTCGAGTAAGCCTCATCTGATGACCCCTCCCGGGAGCGTCAACTCCGTCACCAGGTAAGACGCCCGATGAGCCAGCTGGGCTGGGGCCGGCTGATCACGGTTGGGTATCGGCGGCGGGCGCCGCCGTCAGGGGGTCACCCGCGCCTGGTCGTCGGTGGCGGGCTGCACGGACAGCCCGGCGGTCTCGGTGAGCGAGCGCCAGCCGCCGACCGCGTCCCCGTTCGGGTAGATGGCCGCGCGCACGGTGGCCAGCAGCTTGCCGATCGCGAGTTCCAGGTTGTCCTGGTCCAGGGTCATGGAGGCGGTGACCCAGCCCTGGGCCAGCGAGGCGGTGAGGTCCACGCCGGATACGGCCGGGTCGGATTCCTCGATCGCGGCCAGTGCGTAAGCGAGCGTGTCGAACCGGGCGCCGTCGAGGGGGCCGCTGCCCTGCACCCGCATCTCGCCGTAGAACTTCATCCTGAGCCCCTTGCTCACTCCACCAGGTCCTGGCCAGCTCGCAGGCTGGCTACCCCATTCTTCCGGAGGATGCTAGCTCAAACCGGACTCTGCTGAGCTTTCCGCACGGAAGCCGCCAGAGGACTCACTGTTCGGTCATGTTTGATTGCGGGGGATCGGCAGCCAGGCGGCCGCCCCGGTCAGGACGCCTCCAGGCGCAGCCGGGCGGCCATGCTGGCCCGCAGGGCCGCGAGGTCGCCCAGCGCGTCGGTGTTGTCGGTGAACTGGTCCACCGCCCCGGCCAGCGGCAGCTCGCGCAGGAACGGGTCGGCGATGCTGCGCTGCAGGGCGGTGGCGAACCGGCCGCTGCCCAGCACCAGGTAGGGCCGGTCGTGGAAGCGCCGCGCCGCGGCCGGGACCGGCGCGGTCAGGCCGAGCTCGTTGTGCCGCCCGGCGGCGGCCTGCAGGGCATGGCACAGATGCGGCTCGCGGGCCTGCCAGCTGGCCGCGGCCAGCGCCGCGGCCAGGTGCGGCGCGACCAGGCGGCCGGCCGGGGACCGGGCGAAGGCGGTGCCCAGCCACTTGCTGTACGGCGGGTAGCAGCGGTCCATCAGCAGGCACAGCCGCATCAGGTCGCGGGCCAGCCGGGCGGCGATCACGGCCGAGCCGAGGTTGTCACCGGCCTCCCCGGCCCGCCCGGCGAACGGTTCCTCCTGGTCGATCCGCGCCCACTGGCAGGCCAGCAGGTAGCGCCAGACGTCGTCGGGATACCAGGCCAGCCGGGCGCGCACCGTCCGGAGCTGGCCGAGGCCGTCGTGGAACACCGCACCGCCGGCCAGCTCGGCCAGCCGCTGGCTGGGGGTGGCCAGCCAGTCGAACGTGCTGATGCCCGCCAGCGGGTCGAACCCGAGCTGGCCGCGCAGCCACCCGGGCAGCGCCTGGACCAGCACGTGGTGCCGGGCCGCGGTCGGCGGCTCGCCGCTCAGCGGGTAGCGGACCGGGTAGCCCGCGAACGTGCCGGGCAGCCGCTCGCCGAGCGCCGCGGCGATCCGGTCCGCCCAGCCCCCGGCCAGGTGAGCGGCCAGGAAGATCTGCAGCCGCGGTCCCCAGTCGTGATCGGTGGACCGGGCGCTGTCGAAGCCGAGCACCTCCGACCCCGGGCCCAGCAGCGCGGCCGAGTACCGCAGCCCGGGGAACAGCTCGGCCAGCCGCGGCTGGACGACCGAGGCATAGAACTCCCCGGCCAGGTCCAGCCCGGGAATGAATGCCACCGTCATGCGGCCGATACTGCCTCGGCGCTGGCGTCGCGGCACCTGGTTTTTCGGCTGGGGCAGGATGGTGACCGCGCCCGGGCGCCGTGCGGCCCCGGGACGGAGGAGGCCAGCCGTGACCGACCTGGTGGACGGGCGGGCGATCGCCGCCACGCTGACCGAGCAGACCGCCGCGGCCGTGGCTGGCCTGCGCGCCCGGGGCACCGTGCCCGGCCTGGCCGTGCTGGCGCCCACCGCGGACCCGGGCGCGGCCGGGTACCTGCGGGCCATCCAGCGGGCGGCCGGCCGGGCCGGCATCGACTGCCAGGTGCACCAGCTGCCCGGGGTGCCCGGGGCGGCGGACATCACCGGCCGGCTGGCCAGGCTGTCCGCCGATCCGGCCGTGCACGGGATCGTCTGCCAGACCCCGCTGCCGGCCGGGGTCAGCCTGGCCGGCGTGGGCCAGGCCATCGCGACCGGTAAGGACGTGGACGGGGCCAACCCGGCGTCGCTCGGGCTGGTGGCGGCCGGGTGGCCCGGCGGGTTCGCGCCCGCCACCGCCGCGGCCGTGCGGCACATCCTGCGCAGCTGCGACGTGCCGCTGCGCGGTCGGCGCGCGGTGGTCGTCGGCCGGTCCACGGTGGTCGGCAAGCCCACCGCGCTGCTGCTGCTGGCCGCCGACGCCACCGTGACCATCTGCCATTCCCGCACGCCCGACCTGGCCGCGGTGTGCCGGGAAGCCGACGTGCTGGTCGTCGCGGCCGGCCGGGCCCACCTGATCGGCGCGGAGCACGTCCGCCGCGGGGCGGTGGTCATCGACGTCGGCATCAACCCGGCGGCCGATGGCGGGCTGACCGGGGACGTGGACGCCGCCGCCGTCACCGGCATCGCCGCGCTGCGCAGCCCGGTCCCGGGCGGGGTCGGGCCGGTCACCACGGCCATGCTGATGCGGCACACGGCCGACGCGGCGGCCCGGCTGCCGGGCTGAGGACGGCCGGTCTCCGTCGTTCGCGCGCCCACACCGGCGCTGCCGGCCGCGCCCGGGAGCGGGCTACCGGCTGGGCAGCGACCGGGGCAGCCCGAACCAGGGCAGCACGCTGTTCTCGAACCGGGTCATGGCGCAGATCCGGTCGCCGGTGAGGGTGAGGACGTACAGGCCGGTGCCGTGCCGGATACCGGTCGCTGCGCGCAGGTAGGTCCCGAACGCCGGCTGGCCGTTGGCCCGGGTCGGCACCAGGTCGAACCGGCGGCCCGCGCCGAACAGGGTGGCGCAGAACCGGGCCACCACCTCCCGGCCTTCGTATTCGAAGGGCATCGGCGGCATCGAGACGAAGACGTCGCCGGTCAGCAGGGCCACCAGCGTGTCCAGATCGGCGGACTCCCACGCGCGGACGAACTTCGCCACCAGCGCGTCCTCGGCGGGTGAGCCGGGCGCCGGAGCGGGCCCGGCCGCCGGCCGCCGGTGGCGCTGCATGCTGGCGCGCGCCCGTTTGAGGGCGCTGGTGACCGATTCGACGGTCGTGTCCAGCATGCTGGCCACCTCGCTGGCGTGAAACCCGAGAACGTCACGCAGCAGGAGCACGGCGACCTGGCGGGGCGGCAGGGCCTGGAGAGCGGTGACGAAGGCCAGGGAGATGGACTCGGTCTGCTCGTAGCGGGCCTCCGGGCCGGGCGGCGCGCCGGCCGCACCCTCCAGGAGAGCGTCGGGATAGGGCTCGAGCCAGACGACCTCGCCGAGCCGGGTCGGCTCGGGCAGGTCAACACCGGGGATGTCCCACTCCCGGGCCGGGCGCCGGCTGGCCGCGCGCAGCGCGTTGAGGCAGCGGTTGGTGGCTATCCGGTACAGCCAGGTGCGGATCGACGCGCGCCCCTCGAACCCGCCGAGGCCTTGCCAGGCGGCCAGCAGCGTGTCCTGCACGGCGTCCTCGGCGTCCTCGAAGGAGCCGAGCATCCGGTAGCAGTGCACCTGCAGTTCCCCGCGGTACGGCCCGGTCAGCGCCCGGAACGCCGCATCGTCCCCGGCCCGCGCCCGGGACATCAGGTCGCCACTCACCACGTTCACCTCTCCCTGTATCCCGCCGCACTCCATCCGTACAGACACCGGCCGGGCGGGGAACTGGGCGGCCCGGCGCCGCCTACTTTCCCGATGTCGCGGTGCCTACATCAGTGCTAGCCGGCAACACCAGCCAAAGGAGAACCGGAATGGGAAAGATCGTGATCACGACGAACGCCTCGCTCGACGGAGTCATCCAGGACCCGGACGGTCAGGAGGGCTTCCGGCTGGGTGGCTGGTTCAACCAGTTCACCGGCCCGGACCGCGAAGCGTGGGCCAAGGTCGAGACCGACGAGGCGCTGGGTGCCGAGGCCCTGCTGCTGGGCCGGCGGAGCGACGAATGGTTCGCTTCGCGGTGGTCATCCCGGAGCGGTGCGTGGGCCGACCGGCTGAACCGCATGCCCAAGTACGTCGTGTCCTCGACCCTCGAACGTCCCCGCTGGGGCAACGCGACCCTGCTGACGGGTGACCCGGTGGCCGAGGTGTCCAAGCTGAGGCAGGAGCTGGCCGGGGAAATCCTGGTCTACGCCAGCTATCAGCTGGTGCGCACGCTGATCGACCACGACCTGGCCGATGAGCTGCGGCTGGTCGTCGTCCCGGTCGTGCTCGGGGCGGGCGAGCGCCTGTTCGGCGCGACCAGTGACCAGAAGCCGCTGCGCCTGCTCAGCGCGCAGACCATCGGTGCTGGCCTCGCCTTCCTCACTTACCAGCTGGTCCGCGACGCGTAGCTCGAGCGGCGGTCCCAGATACCCGATACCGGAAATGAGTCATCGTGGCAACCAAGGCACATACCAGCAAAGGAATCGTCCTCGTCCTGTCGTGCGCGGCGCAGTTCATGGTCGTGCTCGACGTGGCGATCGTGAACGTCGCCCTGCCCTCGATCCAGCACGACCTCGGCATCGGGCCGGGCGCGCGGCAGTGGATCGTCATCGCGTACGGCCTCATGCTCGGCGGATTCCTGCTGCTCGGCGGCAGGATGGCCGACCTCGTGGGGCGGCGGCGCATGCTGCTGACCGGACTGACCCTGTTCTCGTCCGCCTCACTGCTCGCGGGCGTGGCGGGATCCGCCGGGCTGCTGATCGGCGCCCGGGCCCTGCAGGGCTTCGGGGCGGCGCTGGTGGCACCGGCCGCCCTCTCGATCCTCGCCGTGACGTTCGCCGAAGGCGCCGAGCGCAATCGCGCGCTCGGCGCGTTCGGCGCCGTCACCGGGATATCGGCGTCGGTCGGGGTGATCGCCAGTGGCCTGCTCACGGCCGGCCCCGGCTGGCGCTGGGTCTTCTTCATCAACGTCCCGGTCGGCGCGGCGCTCATCGCGATGGCGGCTATCTTCCTGGCCGGCGACGCTCGCGGCCGCCGCCGGAGCGAACGCTTCGACATCGCCGGGGCGGTCACCGTGACCGGGGGCCTGCTCCTGCTCGTCTACGCGGTCAACCGCGGCACCGAGTTCGGCTGGGGTTCCGGGCCGGCGCTCGGGCTGCTCGCCGCGTCCGCTGCGCTGCTGTCCGCCTTCGGGTGGATCGAATCGCGGTCCCGGTCACCGCTGGTACCCGGCTCTTCGGTGCGTAACCGGACGCTGGTGGCGGCGAACCTGTCCGCGTTCTGCACGTTCGGCGCGGTCTTCTCCTTCATCTTCCTCGGTTCGCTGCTGATGCAGCAGGTTCTCGGTTATTCGCCGACGCGGACGGGCATCTGCTGGCTGGCCACGACGGTCACCTCGTTCGTGGCCGCCGCGATCACCGGGGCGAAGCTCGTGGCGGTGGTCGGCGTGCGGCGCCTGCTCGTCGCGGGGTTCTCGCTCCTCGCGATCTCGGCGTTGCTGCTGACCCGGATCCCGGCCGGCGGGCACTTCGCCACCGACCTGCTGCCGGCGTTGCTGCTGGCCGGCGTGGCCGGGGGACTGAGCGCCCCGTCCGTACAGATCGGCGCGCTATCCGGCGTCGCGCGCTCGATGACCGGGGTGGCGTCCGGGCTCGTCGAAACCATGCGCGAGATCGGGGGCGCCATCGGCGTGGCGGCCGTGTTGACCGTTCTGATCTCGCGGACTCCGGCGATCGCGGGTGCGGCCGGCCCGGCGGCCCGCGCAGTGGCGGCGGTGGACGCGTTCCACGCCGCGTACTGGGTGATATTCGCCGTCGCGGTCCTGGGCGCGGTGACGGCCATGGTCGCCTTCCCGTGGCGCGCAACGCAACCCATCAAGGCCGGCCGCGCCGGCCCCGGCCCACGGCCCGGTCATCCCGGAACGGACCGGGCAGTCCGCCTGAGCCGCGGCTCAGGCGGGCCCTGCCGCTGCCGGGACACGGCCTAGCCCGGCAGCGGCAGGCACTCGATGATGAACTTCGCCGGCGGCTGGTGGCTGGCGGCGGTCACGGCCAGGCCCGCGTCCTGGGCCAGGTCGCGGAATTCGCTCATCGTGACCTTCCAGCCGCCCATCATCAGCAGCTCGGCGGTGACCTCGCCCGGTGTGTCGTCCGGGGACACCCCGCCGATGACCACGACCCGGCCGCCCGGCCGGGCGGCGTCGGCGCAGCGGCGCAGGATGCGCACCTTGTCCTCGTCCGGCCAGTCGATCAGCACCCGGCGGAGCAGGTACAGGTCGGCGCCGGCGGGCAGCGGGTCGAAAAAACTCTGCCCAACGGTCTTCACCCGGTCACTGACCCCGGCGCGGTCGAGCACGTCGCGGGCGCGGGCCACGGTTTCCGGGAGGTCCAGCAGAGTGCCGTGCAATCCCGGGTGCCGCTGCAGCAATTCCGACAGGAACACGCCAATCGCGCCGCCGACGTTGACGATCCGCTGGACGCGATCCCAGCCACCGCTGATCTCGAAGTCGGCGTCCGGCACGCCGTGCCCGGGCGGGTGCTTGAGCAGCGCGTCGAAGCTGCTGGCCAGTTCCGGGTCGGCGGCCAGATCGGCCCAGAACGGGCGCCCGTACAGCTCGGCGTAGGCGGACTTGCCGGTCCGCGTGTAGCTCAGCAGCGTGGACCAGATCTCCGCGTACCGGCTGCCCATGCCGGTCAGGTCGAGAAAGCGGGCCCCCCGGGCCAGTTCCTTGGCGGCCGGGTTGAACTCGAACCACCCGGGCCGGGGCTGCTCGAACACCCCTTTGCGGACCGCGTGGGTCAGCACGCCGTGCAGTGCTCTCGCGTCACAGCCGGCCGCCTCGGCCAGGTCCGAGATTTCGTTGTGGCCCGCTTCGACCAGTTCCGGGATATTCAGCGTGACCAGGACCCGCAGGCACCATGGTGTCGCGAGGTCGAGAAGATCGTAAACGTCCACATTGCCCCCACCCGGCAAGGTCCCCAAACTCCAGTACCGAGATAGAACGAGACCCGGGGCATTACGGTTCACTAAGTTTTAGTTGGTAAATGCGAAATAACGGGGCGACGGGCCGCGGCCCGGGGGAAGGTCGGCGGGGCTGCCCGGGCGGAGTCGGAGGTAGGTTTATCGTCAGGTGAGCGCCGGGCGGTGGTCCCGGGCCAGCCTGGTGCGAGCAACATGAGCGCCGGGCGCTGGCTCCGGCCCGCGCGGTGCCAGTAACAGGGAGGTACGGCAGCAGCATGGCCGGCACGTCACCCACCCTGGCCGGGCCGGCCTGGGAGTATGCGCCAGCGCCCGAGTCAACGGCCATCGTGTCGATCGCGCCCAGCTACGGCCTGTTCATCGGCGGCGAGTTCGCCGCGGCGGCCAGTGGCGGCCACTTCAGCACGCTGAACCCGGCCACCGAGGAGCCGCTGGCTGAGGTGGCGCAGGCGGGCGGGCCGGATGTGGACCGCGCGGTCGCCGCGGCCCGCGCCGCCTATGACGGGGCGTGGGGCGCGCTGCCGGGCCGGGAGCGGGCCAAGTACCTGTACCGGATCGCCCGGCTCATCCAGGAGCGGTCCCGCGAGTTCGCCGTGCTGGAGAGCCTGGACAACGGCAAGCCGATCAAGGAATCGCGGGACGTGGACGTCCCGCTGGCCGCCGCGCACTTCTTTTACTACGCGGGCTGGGCGGACAAGCTGGAGCACGCCGGGTTCGGCCCGGCACCCCGCCCGGTCGGGGTGGCCGGCCAGGTCATCCCGTGGAACTTCCCGCTGCTGATGGCGGCCTGGAAGCTGGCCCCGGCACTGGCCGCGGGCAACACCTGCGTGCTCAAGCCGGCCGAGACCACCCCGCTGACCGCGCTGCTGCTGGCCGAGGTCATCCAGCAGGCCGGCCTGCCGCCCGGCACGGTGAACGTGCTGACCGGCGACGGCGCCACCGGGCAGGCGCTGGTCGCGCACCCCGGCGTGGACAAGATCGCGTTCACCGGCTCGACCGAGGTGGGCAAGGAGATCCAGCGGGCGGTCGCGGGCACCGGCAAGCGGCTCACCCTGGAACTGGGCGGCAAGGCCGCCAACGTGGTGTTCGACGACGCCCCGCTGGACCAGGCGGTCGAGGGGATCGTCAACGGCATCTTCTTCAACCAGGGGCACGTCTGCTGCGCGGGCTCCCGGCTGCTGGTCCAGGAGTCGGTGGCAGACACCGTGCTGGACCGGCTGAAGCGGCGGCTGGGCACGCTGCGGCTGGGTGACCCGCTGGACAAGAACACCGACATTGGCGCGGTCAACTCGCGCCAGCAGCTGGACAAGATCACCGAGCTGTCGGCCGCGGGTGAGCGGGAAGGCGCGGAGCGCTGGTCACCGCCGTGCCCCATCCCGGCGCGCGGGTACTGGTTCCCGCCCACCGTGTTCAGCGGGGTGAGCCAGTCACACCGGATCGCCCAGGAGGAGATCTTCGGGCCGGTGCTGTCCGTGCTGACGTTCCGTACCCCGGAGGAGGCGGTGGCCAAGGCGAACAACACCCCGTACGGGCTGTCCGCCGGGGTGTGGACCGAGAAGGGCAGCCGGATCTTCTGGATGGCGCAGCGGCTGCGGGCCGGCGTGGTGTGGGCCAACACCTACAACCGGTTCGACCCGGCCAGCCCGTTCGGCGGGTACCGGGAGTCGGGGTTTGGCCGGGAAGGCGGCCGCCAGGGACTGGCCGGGTACCTCGATGCCTGAGCGGAAGAGCGGCAAGGCGGCCAGCGCGGCCAGGAACGGCGCGGCCAAGAACGGCAGCCGCGGGAAGACCGCCAGCGGGGGGAAAGCCGCCAGCCGAGGCAAGGCGGTCAGTCCCGGGACAGCCACCAGCCCGGCGAAGGCGCCTGGCCCGGCCAGGGCGGCAAGCCCGGCCAGGGCGGCCAGCCCGGCGAAGCGCGGCCGGCCCAGGCCGGGCCGCGGCTGGGCGTCCGGAAGACGTACAAACTGTTCGTCGGCGGCGCGTTCCCGCGGTCGGAGTCCGGCCGGTCCTACCCGGTCACCGGGCCCGATGGCACGCTGCTCGCGCACGCCGCGCTGGCCTCGCGCAAGGATGCCAGGGACGCGGTGTCGGCCGCCCGCAAGGCCCTGCCGGGCTGGTCCGGGGCCACCGCCTACAACCGGGGCCAGGTCCTGTACCGGGTGGCCGAACTCCTCGAAGGGCGCGCGGAGCAGTTCGCGGCAGAATTCGTCAAGGCGGCTGGGGTTTCGCCCGGGGAAGCGGAATCAGTGGTGGCGGGCGCGATCGACCGGTGGGTCTGGTACGCGGGCTGGCCGGACAAGATCGGGCAGGTGGACGGGGCGGCCAACCCGGTCGCCGGGCCGTACTTCAACCTCAGCGTGCCCGAGCCGACCGGCGTGGTGGCACTGCTCGCGCCGCCCGGGGCCAGCCTGCTCGCGCTGGTCAGCGTGCTGGCCCCGGTCATCGCCACCGGCAACACGGTGGTGCTGGTGGCCAGCGAGACGGCGCCGCTGGCCGCGGTCAGCCTGGCTGAGGTGCTGGCCACCTCCGACGTGCCGGGCGGCGTGGTCAACGTGCTGACCGGGCGCTCCGCCGAGCTGGCCCCGGTGCTGGCCGCGCACATGGACGTGAACGCGATCGACCTGACCGGCGCGGCCCCGGGCGACCGGGCCGAGCTGGAGCGGCTCGCCGCCGGGAACGTCAAGCGGGTGTTCGCGGCCGGTGCGGGCTGGGTGGCCGAGGACTGGGCGGATGCCCCGGGCCTGGCCCGGATGCTGGCCTTCCTGGAGACCAAGACCGTCTGGCACCCCATCGGCACCTGACCGGCTGGGTAGTCCGCGGTCGTGATCATGACATAGGGGCTGATAGATGCGGACCTAAGTCATGATCACGAACTGGCTGGGTGGGTCAGACCTCGCCGAACAGGCGGTCGCCGGCGTCGCCCAGGCCGGGGACGATGTAGCCGCGCTCGTTGAGCCGCTCGTCCATGGCCGCGGTGACCACCCGGACCGGCAGCGGGTCGTCGGTCGGGAAGGCCGCGGCCACCCGGTCCACGCCCTCCGGCGCGGCGAGCAGGCAGACCGCGGTGACCGAGGCCGCCTCGCGCTCGGCCAGCATGCCGATGACCGTCTCCAGGGTCCCGCCGGTGGCCAGCATGGGATCCAGCACGAACACCTCGCGCCCGGCCAGGTTGGCGGGCAGCCGGTTGGCGTAGGTCGCCGCGACGAGCGACTCCTCGTCCCGGGCCAGCCCGACGAAGCCCACGTCGGCGGTGGGCAGCAGCCGGATCATGCCGTCCAGCATGCCGATGCCGGCCCGCAGCACCGGCACCACCATCGGCCCGGGGCCGGTGAGCCGCACACCCTGGGCCTGGCCCACCGGGGTGCGCACTTCCACCGGCTGCACCCGGACCTCGCGGGTGGCCTCGTAGGCGAGCAGGGTGACCAGCTCGTCGGTGAGCCTGCGGAACGTCGGGGAGTCGGTGCTCTCATCACGCAGGGCGGTGAGCTTGTGCGCGATCAGCGGATGATCAACGACCAGAGTTTGCATGATCGGTAGTGTCGCAGGCCGGGCCCGGCCATGGCCCGTAAGCACCCCAAGAGCCGCCCGGCAGCGGCAGGCCCAAATGTCACCGACAGTTCTCCGGCTGGCCACGGCGTAGCCCGTGGCGGCGCCACACCGCCGCTGCATCGTGTGAGCGTGCGGATCGCCATCATTACGGAATCCTTCCCACCCGATGTGAATGGCGTGGCCCACAGCGTGCTGCGCGTCGCCGAGCATCTGCTGGCCCGGGGCCACCAGCCGATGGTCATCGCGCCCCAGCCACCGCCTGGGCTGCGGGCGCCGGAACCCCAGCACGGCTACCCGGTGCACCGGGTGCCCTCGGTCCCGCTGCCCGGCTACCGGACGTTCCGGCTCGGGCTGCCCGCCGTCACCTGCCAGCGCTGGCTGGCCGGGTGCCAGGCCGACCTGGTCCACCTGGCCAGCCCGTTCGTGCTCGGCGCCCGGGGCGCCGTGGCGGCCCGGCGGCTGGGCCTGCCGGTGCTCGCCGTCTACCAGACCGACGTGCCCGGCTACACCCGCGCCTACCGTGGCAGCCGCCTGGCCGAAGCCGCGGCGTGGGCCTGGCTGCGCCGGATCCACAACGCGGCCGGCCGACCCTCGCGCCGTCCACGGCCAGCGCGGACCGGCTGCGGGCGCACGGCATCGAGCGGGTCTGGCTGTGGGGCCGGGGAGTGGATTGCGCCCGGTTCAGCCCGGCCAAGCGCAGCAGCGGTATGCGCACCGCACTGGCCCGGCGGGCAGGTGCTGGCCGGGTACGTCGGGCGGCTGGCGCCGATGCGCCGAGCTGCCGGGGTCCGGCTGATCATCGTGGGCAGCGGGCCGAGGCCCGGCTGCGCAGGCTGATGCCCCGCGCGGTGTTCCTCGGCCAGCACGGCGGGGAGCAGCTGGCCCGGATCTTCGCCAGTCTCGATGTGTTCGTGCACAGCGGGTGCCATGAGACGTTCGGCCAGACGATCCAGGAGGCGGCGGCCAGTGGGCTGCCGGTGGTGGCGCCGGCCGTCGGTGGCCCGGTCGACCTGGTCGACGACGGCGTGACCGGGTACCTGGTGCCGCCCGGCGAGGCAGGCGCGCTGGCCAGGGCGGTGGCCCGGCTGGCCGCCGACCCGGCGGCCCGGGCCGCGCAGGGACAGGCCGGACGGCAGCGGGTTTCGGCGCGCAGCTGGGCCGCGCTGGGGGACGCGCTGCTCGGTCACTATGCCGCGGTGCTGGCCCGGGACCAGGAGCCGGGCCAGCACCGCGATCCAGGCCCGGCCGCGGCCGGCGATCCGGTGTGCAGCGAGGCGGCATGAGCGCCCGGCCAGCCGTGACCGTGCTGGGCACCGGGTACCTGGGCGCGGCGCACGCGGCGGGCCTGGCCGCGCTGGGCTTCCCGGTGCTCGGCGTGGACCGCGACCCCGGCCGGGTCGCCACGCTGGCCGCCGGGGAGGTGCCCGGCTACGAACCCGGGCTCCGCCCGCTGCTGCGCGAGGGCCTGGCCCGCGGGCTGCTCCGGTTCACCACCTCCTACCCGGAGGCGGCGGCGTTCGGCACCGTGCACTTCATCTGTGTCGGCACGCCGCAGCAGGCCGGCTCGTATCACGCCGACCTGTCCGCGCTGGACGAGTGCATCGGCGCGCTGGCCCCGTTGCTGGACCGGCCCTGCCTGGTGGTGGGCAAGTCCACCGTGCCGGTGGGCACCGCCGCGCGGCTGGCCGAGCGGCTGAGCCGGCTCGCACCCGCGGGCCGGTCCGCCGAGCTGGCCTGGAACCCCGAATTCCTGCGCGAGGGATCGGCGGTGCGCGACACGCTCCGGCCGGACCGGATCGTGATCGGGGTGAGCTCGGCCCGCGCCGAGGAGCGGCTGCGCGAGGTGTACGCCGGGCCGCTGGCCGCGGGCGTCCCGCTGGTGGTCACCGACCTGGCCACCGCGGAGCTGGTCAAGGTGGCCGCTAACGCGTTCCTGGCTACCAAGATCTCGTTCATCAACGCGATGGCCGAGCTGTGTGAGGCGGCCCAGGCGGACGTGGTGCACCTCGCCGAGGCGCTCGGCCACGACCCGCGCATCGGGCACCGCGGCCTGCGGCCCGGCCTCGGGTTCGGCGGCGGCTGCCTGCCCAAGGACATCCGGGCGTTCATGGCCCGGGCCGGCCAGCTCGGGGCCGCTCAGGCGCTGCGGTTTCTCCAGGACGTGGACGAGATCAACGCGCGGTGCCGGGCCCGGGTGGTGTCGCTGGCCTGCGACCTGTTCGGCGGGTCGGTGGCCGGGCGGACGGTAGGCGTGCTCGGCGCCGCGTTCAAGCCGGATTCGGACGACATCCGGGATTCCCCGGCGCTGGCCGTGGCGGCCACCCTGGGCCAGCTCGGGGCCAGGGTCAGCGTGTTCGACCCGGCCGCGATGGACCGGGCCCAGCGGGCGCACCCGGAGCTCAGCTACGCGGGCTCGGTGCAGGGCGCGGCCCAGGACGCCGACCTGGTGCTGCTGCTCACCGAGTGGCCGGAGATCTGCGACACCGACCCCGAGGTGCTCGGCAAGACCGTGGCACAGCGCTGGATCATCGACGCGCGCAATTCGCTCGACGCGCAGCGGTGGCGGGCCGCCGGGTGGCAGTACCGGGCGCTGGGCCGGCCCTGAGCCAGCGGCCTGAGCCAGCGGCCTGGGCCGGCCGTCAGCTGGCCAGCGAGGCCGGTCCTCAGCTGGCGAGCTGGCGGGCGACCAGGGCGATCCCGTGACCCCACGAGGCGATCTCCCGGGCCGGCAGGTACGCGGTGCCGGACTTGAGGTGGTCCACCATGGGGGTGGCGAGATACCGTTCCCGGCCGGACGCGTCGATGAAGTACACGGCCGAGGTGTGCACCACGTCCGCATCCGGGTTGGGCGCCCGGACCTCGATGTCGTAGCCGCCCCACACGTTCTTCAGGTCTTTGGCCGGCCCGGTGAAGAAGTGCCAGTCCGGGATCGTGGTCAGCCCCTCGGCCCGGGAGTACTCGGCCATGTCGGCCACGCCCGCGTGGTACAGGTTCACGTTGACCGCGGCGAACACCACCTTGCTGGCCAGCGGCCCCAGGTCGTGATAGGCGCGGACATACTCCTGCGAGACGATCGGGCAGATGTCGGTGCAGTGCGGGTCCATGAACTGCAGCACCACGACCTTGCCGCGCAGGCTGTCCAGGGACAGCGTGTGGCCGTCCTGGTCGGTCAGGGTGAACCCGGGCGCGGCCGTCCTGGGCAGCGGGGACAGCGACATCAGGTTGGCCAGCGGAGTGGACACCGTGGCCGGGAGGCCAGACACCCGGGGCAGCTGGGCCGGTGCCCGCGCCTGGTTGTGCCGGGTGATGAGGTACGCGGGCACCGCCACGATCGCGCCCAGCAGCAGGGTGGCCACACCGCACAGCAGCGCCAGCCGGATCATGCCGCCACGGCGGGGCCCGGGCTGGCCGCCGCCGGGCGGGCCATGGCCTGACCCCTGGGGGCCTGGCTGGCTGCTCGCTGCCTGGTCTGGGGCGGGGGAACTCACCCGGTGCCCTCCTGCCTGAGCGCAACCTGACGTACTGGGTAACTGGCTGCCGAGCATACTGCGGACGACGTGACCAGGCGCCCGCACCCCCGGCCGGGCGGCACCCTGCCCGCCTGGCGGGCGGTGATCTTCGCCGCGAACGCGCTCTGGCCGACTCGGCATCATCGGGATGGCCTCACGCTGCTGTTCCCCGACGGCCTGCGCCGTCCCTGCGCGGTGCGGGCCTACCTCGGCGTCGGGATCCTGGAGTCAGCCGGCCATCCCGGCGCGTACCTGGACAGCCAGCCGGACGCTGTGCCTGGACGCGGCTGGTCAGATCGCGGGCTGCTGGCCCGGTGGTGTCCTCCAGTTCCTGGCCGCCGGCCTGCCGGTGCTGGCGCTGGTCCCGTTCTGGCTGGTCTGGATCGTCCGCCTGGTCAGCCGGTTCCGGCGGCTGGCGCGCCGCCAGCAGTACAAGTGGTTCACGCTCGGCGCTGGTCATCACCTTCGCTGGGCCTGATCGTGATGACCGGGCCGAGCGTGGATGACCAGTTCCTCCGCGCTGACCAGCGTGATCAACGTCGCAGCGACGTACGCCGTGGTCGCGGCTCCGTTCAGCATCGGCCTGGCCTCCTCGGTACCGGCTGTACGAGATCGACCGGATCATTCCCGGACGCTGGCCTGCGCTGGTCACCGGGCTGCTGGCGGTCCCTGGACCGGCCCACCTGTCGGTCTGGCCACCGATGCGGGGCTCGCCCGGTGCTGCGCTGCGCGCCGTCCCGCCCGGACGGCCCGGCTAGGGGTTCCGGCTAGGGGGTAGTGTGCGGCTGGCCGGCCGCGGCCAGGTCGCGCAGCAGGCCGTCGTCCACGCGCAGGATGGCTACCTCATCGACGATCCGGGCGCCCAGCCGGGCATAGAACCGCAGGGCGGGCTCGTTCGTGTGCAGCACCCACCATTCCAGGCGGCTGCATCCCCGCTGCACCGCCAGTTGCGCCAGGTGGCTGAGCAGCGCCCGGCCCAGCCCGCCGCCCCGGTATTCAGGCCGGACGTACAGGTCTTCCAGGTGGATGCCTGGCCGGCCGAGCACGGTGCTGTAGGTGAGGTAGAACAGGGCGAACCCAGCGGGCTGGCCGTCGATCCTGGCGAGCACGGCTTCGGCCACCGGGTGCGGGCCGAACAGGGCCGCCGTCAGGTCGGCTGGCTGGGCGGTCACCGGGTCCGGGAAGTCTTCGTACTCGGTCAGCTCAACGATGAACTGGTGCATCACCTCGACGTCACCCGGCTCGGCCGGCCGGATGACCAGTGCGGCCGGGACCTTGGCTGGATCGGCGTCAGTCATGCCGCCATCCTGCCCGCGCGGGTACAGCGCGGGTACGGCCGCCCTTGGTGGTGGCTGGCGGCGGGTGGCCTGGGCTCGCGGGCTGTGACTCTAGGCCGGCGCGCTCAGGGTCGGCGTGCGGTGCTTAGCCGCACCGGGCGGCACCAGGGCTGGCTCGCGCCGGATGAGCAGCATGGCTGCGTCGTCGTCCAGGGCATGACCGACGTGCCGCAGGACATCGCGCTGCAGGTGGTCGAGCACATTCTCCGGGTCGGCCCCGTTACTGAACGCCTTGCAGTCGGTCAGCGAGAAGAAGTCACCGGCCTTGTCCCGGGCTTCACTCACCCCATCGGTGTAGAGCAGGAGTTGATCACCCGGGCAGAACGGCACCGTGGTCAGGTCCCGCGGGAACGCCGCGAGGTGCGACAGGCCGAGCGGCAAGCTTGGCACATCCGGCTCGACGAAGCGGCCCGCCCCGCCACTGACCAGCAACGGCGGCGGATGACCGCAGCTCAGCAGCTGAACCCGGGACCCGTCGCAGCTGACCTCGGCCAGCAGCGCGGTGACGAACTGCTCGGCGGTCAGCTGCCGGCCCAGGCTCACCTCGATCCGTTCCGCGATCATGTGCAGGTCGGCGGCATCGTGCGCCACCTCGCGGAACACGCCGAGGACGGCCGCGGCCGCCTTGACCCCGATCAGCCCCTTGCCCTGGACGTCGCCGACGATGAGCCGGCAGCCGTCCCTGGCCGGCACCACTTCGTACAGGTCGCCGCCGATCTGCGCCCGGGAGGTGGCCGACATGTAGCGCACCGCCATCCGGACCGAGTTCAGCTCGTCCGGGACCGGCCCGAGCAGGACCTGCTGCGCGACCTCAGCGATGGCCCCGACCTCGGCCAGTTCACGCTCCCGGCGCTGCCGCACCGTGCTGGCGATCACCGCGGCCACGGTCACCCCGGCTACCGTGGCCGAGTCCAGAGCCCACATTTCCCACGTGCCGATGACCTGGTAGGCGGCCATCAGCGCGCACAGCGCGAGGGCTACCGCGCCGACCACCACGGTCTTGCGGACCCCACCGGTCACGGCGGCGAAGGCCGGGCCGAGCGACAGCAGTGACAGCAGCCCACCGCCGGGCCCGATCAGATCCGCGGCGAGTGAGACGGCGGCCAGGATGACGAACGGCAGGATGTCCAGGACACGCTGTGTGTTCGAGCGGAAGACCGGTTCGGTCGCAGCCGTGATCCGCTGGCCGCGGCCGACGGCCAGTCGCCAGTCAGGTATCCGGCGGGTAACCCACCAGCCCCCGTGTGTTTTGAACAATCTTCTTTCCCCGAAAGATGCTGTTCCCGGTACGTTTCGGCACCCCGTATTGCCCCCCGGTGCAGCATCGAAATGCTATCAGGGGTGACAACTCGTGTCCGGCGAGTTTGCCAAAGCACACACAAGCGCTTACCACGGTTCATTACGCTGGGTAACCAATCCGGTGAGCCTGGGGACGGCCGGATTTCCGTGCCATGCTCGCGAACCGGCCGGGCGGCTCAGGGGTGCTGGTGCGGGGCCGGGTCGTGCGGGTGGTGGTGCGGCGTCTGCGCGCGGCCGACCTTGTCGGCGAACCCGGGCAGCGTGACCCGGTATGCGCAGGTGTCGCAGTTCATCCGGATGTCGCCCTGGTGGGCTTCGGCGTAGCGGTCCAGCACCAGCCCGGCCAGCTCGTCACAGTCACCGATCAGCCCAGCCACCCGGACGTCGGTCTCCGGGTGCTGGCTCGCGAACGCGCGGGCCTGGCTGGCGACGCGATCCGGCAGGACCCCCGTGAACAGGAAGTACGGCGCGACCACGATGCGGGCCGCGCCCAGCCGCCGGGCCCGGTCCAGGGCGGCCGGCACGGACGGTGCGGCCAGCGAGATGAACGACAGGTGGACCTCGTCGTAGCCGCGGCCTTCCCAGAGCAGGCGGCCCACCTTGGCCACCTCGGCGTTGGCGTCCGGGTCGGTGGACCCTCGGCCGGTCAGCACGACGTGCGTGCCGGGACGGGGCCGCCCGCCCAGGGCGGCGGCGATGCGCGCTTCCAGCAGGTCCAGGAGTACTGGATGCGGGCCGAGTGGCCGCCCGTAGTGGTAGCGCAGCCCGGGATGGCGCACCTGCTCGCGGGCGAGCGACGCCGGGATGTCGCCCTTGCCGTGGCCGGCGGCGGTGAGCACCAGCGGGAGCGCCACCAGCTCGGTCCCGCCCGCCGCGATGAGCCGGGGCACCACCTCGCTGAGCGGCGGTTCGGCCAGCTCGATGAACCCGCCCTCGACCGCGGGCAGCGCGCCACTGGCGTGCTTGCGCACCCGCTCGATGAACTGATGGAACTCGGCCGCGCCGGCTGGGTCGCGGGTCCCGTGGCCGACGATCAGCAGCGGCGGCGCGCCGGTCACCGCGTCTCCTCGTGGTAGAGCAGGGCGTTCAGCGCCGCCGCGGCCACTGCGCAGCCGCCCTTCTCGCTGCGGTTGGTCAGTGCTGGCTGCCCGCTGTCCCGCAGCGCGCTCTTGGCTTCCGCGGCACCCACGAAGCCGACCGGCAGCCCGATCACCAGCGCCGGGTCGGCATCGATGCGGAGCAGCTCGGACAGCGCGGTAGGCGCGGTGCCGATCACCCAGACCGCGCCGGGGCCGACGTCCCGGTAGGCGATCCGCATCCCGGCCGCCGACCGGGTGATCCCGGTCCGGGCGGCCAGCGACACCGCGCGCGGATCGCGCAGCCGGCACACGGTCTCCCGGCGGGTGATGCCGGCCGCGACCATCCCGCTGTCGGCGACCACGGCGGCGCCCGTGCGCAGCGCGCTGGCCCCGCCGGCCAGCGCTGCTTCGGTGCAGATGAGGTCGTCGAGGTAGCCGAGGTCAGCGCTGGCATGCACGACCCGTTCAGTGACCGCCCTGGTCAGCGGCGGGAGGGCCGAGGTATCGGCGCGCCGCCGCAAGATCGCGTAGGACTGTTCCTCGATCGGGTGAATGGCGCGGGTCACGGGGCCGACCTCATTCTGATCGCGTCGACAGGGCAGATCTCGATGCATTCGGCGCAGCCGGTGCACCGGTCAGGGAGCACGTGGAGCATGCCCCCAGCAGGCCGGATCGCGTGCTCCGGGCAGGTCAGCAGGCAGGCGCCGCACCCCTGGCAGCCGCTGATGGTCACGGTGCCCACGAGTACCCCCGCGGGGTCACCAGCCGGCCCGCGACCACCTGGCTGGCCGTGCCGCCGACGATCACCACACTGAGCATGTCCACGTCAGTCACGTCCAGCTTGGCCAGCGTGGTCAGGGTGACCCGCTGGCCGGGACGGCTCGCGTTGTGGACGATCCCGGCCGGGGTGGACCCGGGCCGCTGCCCGGCCAGGATCTCCAGGGCCGCGGCCAGCTGCCACTCCCGGCCCCGGCTGCGCGGGTTGTAGAAGGTGACCACGAAGTCCCCGTCCGCCGCGGCCTGCACCCGGCGCCGGATGGCCGGCCACGGGGTGTGCAGGTCGGACAGGGAGATGACCGCGTGATCGTGCCCGAGCGGCGCGCCGAGCAGCGCGGCCGCGGCCAGGTTCGCGGTGATGCCGGGGACCGAGATCACGTCGATGCCCAGGCCGGCCTGGGCCAGGGCCGGGCTGGCCATCCCGTACACGCCCGCGTCCCCGGACCCGAGCAGGGCGACCGCGTGCCCGGCGGCGGCTTCGCGCACCGCCGCGGCCGCCCGTGCCTCTTCCTCGCCGAGACGGCTGGCCACTACCCGGGTGCCCGGCCGGAGCAGGTCGCGGATCTGGTCCAGGTACTGGTCCAGGCCGACCACGACCGACGCGCGGCGCAGTTCGGTCACGGCCCGGGGCGGCAGCAGGTCGCGGGCGCCGGGACCGAGCCCGATGATGGCGAGCCGCCCCCGGGGCTGGATCCGGGCCACCGCCACGGTCGCCATGGCCGACTTGCGCTTGGCTACCACGAGGTCGTCGCCGCTGGTCAGCGCGGCTGCCTCGGCCACGCTGGGGGTGCCCACCGCAGCCAGCGGCGCCGCGCTGGGGTTGGGCACCTCGACCCTGGCCAGCAGCTCGGCCGGGTAAGCCGTTACCGGCCAGCCCCGCAGCGCCGCCGCCTCGGTGATCCCGGGCTCGCCGGCCTTGGCGTCCACGGTGGCCAGCCCGGTGACCGAGCCGGCCGACAGCCCGGCCCCGGTGAGCGTCCGGTCGATCAGCCCGAGCAGCTCGCTGGCGCTGACTCCCCGGCTCGCGCCGACCCCGAGGACCAGCGAGGGCGGCCGGAGTACGGCGGTCCGCTCATCCGCGGTCACCGCCCGGTCGGTGATCAGTATCCGGTAGCCGCCGTCCCCGCCAGCGGGTGCGGTGCCAGTGGGTGCGGCGCCGGTGGGTGGGGTGCCGGTGGGTGGGGTGCCGGTGGGTGGGGTGCCGGTGGGTGCGGCGCTGGTGGGTGCGGTGCCAGTGGGTGGGGTGCTGTGGGTGGGGTGCCAGCGGGTGCGGTGCTGGTGGGCGCGATTCCGGTGGCTTCGCCGTCTGGGGGCGGACGGGTGGGCTGGACGTGGCCTGGGAACGCGGGCAGCGGCCAGGTGTGCTCGCTGTCCAGCCGCACCGGGTCCCCGTCCAGGATGGCCCGGCTGACGGCGGCGATGGCACCCTCAGCCGGCCAGCCGAGGCTGTCCAGCCCGGGAATGCCCGCGCTGTCCGTGGCCGTGGTGATCACCGGCTCGGCCCCCAGTACCCCGGCCACCCGGGCGGCCAGCGCATTCGCGCCCATGCCGTGCCCGCCGGACAGGGCTACCGCGTAGCGGGACGCCTCGTCCACGCAGACCACGGCCGGGTCGGCGTGCTTGCTGTCCAGCAGCGGGGCGATGAGCCGGATGGTCGCCCCGGCAGCCAGGAAGCAGACCACCGCCTCGCACTCGGCCCAGGCCCGGGGCAGCGCGGCGCTGGCCGGCCCCGGGTAGCCGCGGGTCTCGCCCGGCCAGGCGCGGGCCAGCCGCCCCGCGGCGGTCTGCCCCGCCGCGGTAACCCACACCAGCCCGATCACCCCGCCTCACTGCTCCCAACGTTCTCCATGATCCTGGTCAATTTGGGCCACCAGACGACCAATACTGACCACGATCATGGTCGGCCATCCCCCAGAGCACGAACACTGGGTTAGTGGCGGCCAGCCGGTGGGTGCCATCGGGCAGCCGGGCCAGGCGGCTCGACTGCAGCAGCGTGCCGTCCACCTGGTAACCGGCGGCGGCCAGCACGTCACACATCGGGCCCACCCGGTCCACCGCCGCCAGGGCCACCACGATCCGGGCTGGCCGCCGCGCCGCCACCGCGCGGACCACGTCGGCTCCGCCGCCCCCGACGAACACCGCATCCGGGTCCGGCAGCCCGTCCAGCACCTGCGGTGCCGCCCCGCTGACGACCCGGATACCCACCTGATGCCGGTCGGCATTGGCGGCTACCCGGGCGCATTGCGCCGGGTCGCGGTCCACCGCGATCACGGCCGCCCCGAGCCGGGCGCACTCGACCGCGACTGACCCACTGCCCGCGCCCACGTCCCAGACCAGAACGCCGGGCTGGGGGCCGAGGCGGGCCAGCGCCAGCGCCCGCACCTCAGCCTTGGTCACCATCGAGTCGCGGTGCTCGAACGCCTCCTCAGCCAGCGCCCACCCCGCGTCCCCAGCATCGCCCGCCCGGCCCGGCCAGCACCACCCCATCCCGTGACTGGCGTGACTCAAGTGATTCCTGGGGGATCCGGGCTGGTGCTCATCTTCGTGATCATGACTTAGGGGCGAATCTTTTGTCCCCAATGTCATGATCACGTCCGGGTCTTGCGGGGCGGCGAGGACCAGCACCACGTTTGGGTCGGTCCAGTCGCGGGCGGACGCCTCCGATGGGGAGCACCCGGTGATGCGCTCGTCCGGGGTGCCCAGGGACTCGGCGACCAGCAGCCGCCGCGGCCAGCCGGCCAGCGCGGCCCCCACCTCGGCCGGGCCCTGGCCCGGCGCGGTGAGCACCGCCACCTTGGGGTGGGCCCGGCACACGTTGACCGCGTGGCGCAGGTCCCGGCCGTGCGCGCTGACCACCATCGCGTCGTCCCAGGGCAGCCTGGCCCGGGCGAAGGCCAGCGCGACCGACGACACCGCGGGCCACACCGCGCAGTCCAGCCCGCGCTCCCGCAGCGCCCGGACGATGCCGAAGAATCCGGGGTCGCCCGAGGCCAGCACGACCGCGTCACCGTCGTGCGCGGCCAGCGCGTCCAGGGCAGGCGCCAGCGGCCCCAGCGTCACGACGACCGGTCCGTCCACGGGCTGGGCCGGGCCCGCAGGCTGGGCCGGGCCGACGGGCTGGGCCGGGCCCGCAGGCTGGGCCGGGCCCACGGGCTGGGCCGGGCCCGCAGGATGGGCCGGGCCCACGGGCTGGGCCGGGCCCGCAGGCTGGGCCGGGCCCGCAGGCCGGGGTGGCGGGTCCGCGGCTGGGGCGGGTGAGGTTGCCGGGAGGTCGGGGGAGATTGCCGGGCGGGCTGACGAGATTGCCGGGTGGTCGGGTGAGGTTGCGGGGCGGGCGGGGGAGGTTGCGGTGGGCAGGCCTGCGGCCGCCAGGTGGCGGCGGGCGCCGATGACGAGGCTGGCGGCGGCGATGGTCTTGGCCGCCGCGGGGCTGAGCGGGGAGCCGTCCAGGCCGATCACGGTGATCATGGCGCGGTCACCCACTCGGGGCGGGTGGCGGCGACCACGGTCCGCCCGGTGAAGTCCACCATGGCGACGTCCGCGGTCAGCTGCCCCTGGCCCGCCCGGACCAGGACCGAACGGACCCGCGCGCAGAGCTGATCGCCAGCCGCCCGCAGCAGCCCTTCGCGTTCCCACACTTCATAGGCGTGGCGGCCGGTATTCGCCGCCGCCACCTCGGCGGCCAGCTCAGCGCGACCGCCCGCGGCGCTGGTCAGCTCGCCGAGCAGGCCCAGATCCACCTTGGACCTGGTGTAGTGGGTCATCAGCACGCCAGCGGCCAGTTTGGCCAGCTTGCCGGCCATCCCGACGAAGATCACCCGGTCCAGGCCGGCCGCCAGCGCGCGGCGAATCGCCGCGCCGGTGAAGTCGCCGACTTCGACGAAACACACTTCGGGCAGCTCAGGCAGCAGGGCCATGGCACCCTGCTCGGTACGGCCGCCGGTGCACAGCACAGCGGTGCGCTCGCCCTGCGCGGCCATCACCGAGACGGCCTGCTCCACGCTGGCCCGCCAGGACGCGGTGGAGAACGGCCGGACGATCCCGGTGGTGCCCAGGATCGAGATGCCGCCGAGAATGCCGAGCCGGGCGTTGGTGGTCTTGCGGGCCATCCGTTCGCCGCCGGGTACCGAGATGACCACGCGCACCCCGCGGGCGGCCAGGTCCGCCACTTCGCCGACGGCCTGGATGATCATGGCGCGCGGCGTGGCGGTGATGGCGGGCTCACCCACCCCGATGCCCAGGCCGGGCTTGGTCACCACGCCGACGCCCACGCCGCCTTCCAGCGCGACCCCCGGCTCGGTGCGCCAGCGCACGGTCGCGGTCAGGTGCGCGCCGTGCGTCACGTCCGGGTCGTCGCCGGCGTCCTTGACCACGACCGCGGTGGCCCGTACCGGATCGTGCACGCAGGACTCGACCGGGAACCTGACCCGGCGGCCACTGGGCAGCGCGACCTCGACCACCTGCTGCCCGGCCTGGTCACGCAGCGCGGTGACTGCGGCCTTGGCCGCGGCCGACGCGCACGTGCCCGTCGTCCACCCGGTGCGCAGGGCACGCGGCCGGACCTTGGCGGTGCGCGGCAGATCCGGCTCCCGCAGCTCGGGCTCGGCCGGGCTGGGCTGGGGTGACGAGCCAGGCTGGTCGGACAGGGCAGGCTGGTCAGACGGGCCAGACTGCGGTGACGGGCCGGGCTGGGGTGACGGGCCGGGCTGGGGTGACGGGCCGGGCTGGTCAGACGGGCCGGGCTGGGGAGATGAGCCCGGCCGGGGCGGCGGGGCCGCCGGGCCGCTCATCGGTCCGCTTCCCGCAATGCTTGGCGGGCCTGCCGGTCAGCGCGCCGGAAGCCGTGGAAGTGCCCTGGGTGATACAGCCGGGACCGGGTACCCCGGGCGGCCAGCGCGGGCCCGACCAGGAACAGCGTGTGCTTCCACAGTTTGCGTGCCTTGACCGTCTGCTCCAGCGTGCCGACCGTGCACTCGACGACCAGTTCCTCGGGCCAGGTCGCCTGGTAGGCCAGCACGACCGGGGTGCTGGCCGGGTAGCCGCCCGCCAGCAGTTCGGCCTGCAGCTGCCCGGACCGGGCCGCGGACAGGAACACGGCCATCGTGGTGCCGTGCCGGGCCAGCTCGCGCAGGTCTTCACCGGCCGGCATCGGGGTCTTGCCCCCGCCGAGCCGGGTCAGGATCACCGACTGGGCCACCTCGGGAATGGTCAGCTCCCGGTCGGCGATCGCGGCGACCGCGGCGTACGCGCTGACCCCGGGGACGGTCTCGTGGGCCAGGCCGAGTTCGTCGCACAGCTCCCGCTGTTCCTGCACCGCGCCCCACAGCGCCGGGTCACCGGAGTGGATCCGGGCCACGGTCAGGCCTTCGGCCAGCGCCCGCTGGTACAGCCCGCGCACTCCCTCCAGGGGCAGCTGGGCCGAGTCCACCACTTCGGCGTCCGGCCGTGCGTGGCTGAGCACCTCCGGGTGGACCAGGCTGGCCGCCCAGATCACCACGTCGGCGGCGGCGATGACCGCGGCGGCGCGCAGCGTGAGCAGGTCCGCGGCCCCCGGACCAGCCCCGACGAACCAGACCTTGGCCGGGTGAGCCGGCCCGGTCACAGCTTTCCCCCGCGGGTGGTGCGCCGGGCGGGCACGAGCAGCGTGGACAGGTACGGCGCCGGGCCAGTGACCTCGGCGGCCGGGCGGATGTCCTCACCGGGCAGGCCCAGGCTGGCGCCATGCACCGCCCCGGCCAGGCGTCCCATGTCCCGGACCACGTCGAGCACCTCGGGCAGATGCCGTCCGCTCTTGTAGCCGACCACCGTGTCGAACTGCTCCAAGGCGGCGCGGAACCGCGGCAGGCCCGCGGTGAGCGGCAGCAGCGCCAGGCTCTCGGTGCCTTCGCAGAGCACCGTCCCGCTGCGCGCAGCCAGGTCCTGCATGGCGGTGATGCCCGGCACGATCCGCACGGTCAGGCCGGGCACCCGGTCCCGGGCCCCGGCGGCCAGGTAGGTGAACGTGGAGTACACGCTGGGGTCGCCGATGGTGGCGAAGGCCACGGTGGCCGCGCCCTCGGCGAACGCCTTGGCCACCTCGTCCGCGGCACCGTCCCAGGCCGCCTCACGGCGGGCCCGGCCGGCCCGCTCGGTGAGCGCGAACGCCACCCGGCGCACCCGGCCGTGCTGGACGTGCGCGAGCACGGTAGCCTCCGCGCGTCCCGGCTCGGCGGCGGCCGGGCCAGCATCGGCCAGGCCGGCCCCGGCCAGGCCAGCATCGGCCAGGCCGGCATCGGCCAGGACTGGCACCAGCACCAGGTCGGCCTGGCTGAGCACGCGCACCGCCTTGACCGTGACCAGTTCCGGATCACCGGGGCCGACCCCGACCCCGATCAGCACCGGCCCGGCCGGCCCGGTCCCGGTCACGCCGCGGCCACCAGGCGCTGCGCCAGCTGCGGATAGCCGGCCCAGTGCAGGTGCAGGTAGGAGGCGTGCACCCGGCGCTGGACGAACCCCTCGGGCCGGCCGTTAACCGACCACGCGGGCACGGCCGAGGCGGCCGGGTCGGCCACCGTGCGGTGAAACTCGTGGCCGCGCACCTGGGTCCCGGCCGGGGCCAGCACCGAGTCGCCCGCGGCGGTCGCGTCGCGGTAGCCCAGGGTGAGCCGGCCGGTCATCTGCGCGGTGGCGTCCAGCACCCCGCACATCGGCCGCCCGTCCAGTTCCCGGGCCAGGTAGAGCAGCCCCGCGCATTCCGCCACCACCGGGGCGCCCGCCGCGGCCAGCCGGGCCACGTCCGCGCGCAGCGGCTCGTTGGCGGACAGCTCGCCGGCGTGCATCTCGGGGAACCCACCGCCCAGCACGAGCGCGCGGCACCCAGGCGGCAGCGCCTCGTCGCGCAGCGGGTCGACGGTGACCACGTCGGCCCCGGCGGCGGCGAGCAACTCCGCGGTCTCGGGGTAGCAGAAGCTGAACGCGGCCCCGCCGGCTACCGCCACCACCGGTCGGGCGGGGTGCTGGCCGGAGCCGGGCTGGGCGGAGCCGGGCTGGGCGGAGCTGGGCTGGCCGGGGCCGGGCTGGGCGGAGCTGGGCTGGCCGGGGCTGGGCTGGGCGGAGCTGGGCTGGGCTGGGTGGCGGCCGGGCTGGCCCGGGGCACGTGGAGCACCAGCGCGGCCAGTGCCGTTCAGGCACTCGGCTGGAGACCAGGCCGCCGCGTCCAGCGGGCCCGCGCGGCCGGCCAGCGCGACCACCGCCGCCAGGTCCACGGCCCCGCTGACCAGCGCGGCCAGCCGCTGCACCGCCTGCCGGGCCGCGCCTTCCCGTTCCGCCACCGGCACCAGGCCCAGGTGCCGGGACGGCACGGCGATCCTGTCGTCCCGGCGCAGCACGCCGAGTACCGGGACACCCAGGTCGGCCAGGGCGGCGCGGAGGATCGACTCGTGCCGGGCCGAGCCGACCCGGTTCAGGACGACCCCGCCGATACGCACGCCCGGATCGTAGCCCAGGAAACCGGACACCAGCGCGGCCACCGACCGGCCCTGCGCGGCCGCGTCCACGACCAGCAGCACCGGCGCCGACAGCAGCTTCGCGACGTGCGCCGTCGACCCGAATGACGTGCTGCCGCGCCCGTCGAACAGCCCCATTACCCCTTCCACCACCGCGATGTCCGCCCCCGCGGCGCCGCGGCGCAGCAACGGGACGATCAGGTCCTCGCCGCACAGCACCGGGTCGAGATTGCGGCCCGGCCGCCCGGTGGCCAGCGCGTGGTAGCCCGGGTCGATATAGTCCGGGCCGACCTTGTGCCCGGACACGGCCAGGCCCCGGCCGCGCAGCGCGGCCATCAGCCCGGTGGCCACCGTGGTCTTGCCGTGCCCGGACGCGGGCGCGGCGACCACCAGGCGGGGCGGGCTCACCATTCGATGCCCGCCTGCCCCTTCTGGCCCACGTCCATCGGGTGCTTGACCTTGGTCATCGACACGACCAGGTCGGCCGCTTCGATCAGCCGCGGGTCCGCGTCCCGCCCGGTGATCACCACGTGCTGGTCGCCGGGCCGGCCGCGCAGGGCCGCGACCACGTCGGCCACGTCGACCCAGCCCCACTTCACCGGGTAGGTGAACTCATCCAGCACGTAGAACCGGTAGGCCTGGGCGGCCAGGTCCCGCTTGACCTGCGCCCAGCCCTCCCGGGCGTCGGCGGCATGGTCGGCTTCGGTGCCCGTCTTGCGGATCCAGGACCATCCCTCGCCCATCTTGTGCCAGGTGACCGGGGCACCCTGGCCGGTATCGGCGTGCACCTGGCCGAGCGCGCGCAGCGCCGACTCCTCGCCCGTCTTCCACTTGGCGCTCTTCACGAACTGGTAGACCACGATCGGCCAGCCCTGGTTCCAGGCCCGCAGCGCCAGCCCGAAGGCGGCGGTGGACTTGCCCTTCATCTCGCCGGTGTGCACCACCACCAGCGCCCGCCGCCGCCGCTGCCGCGTGGTCAGCCCGTCGTCAGGCACCACCGCTGGCTTGCCTTGAGGCATCAGGCCACCTCCTCACCGGCGAGCGTGCGGACCGGCAGCGGGTTACCGGATATCGCCCGGACCGACGCGGCCAGCGGCCCCGCCGCCAGTTCCTCCAGCTGCAGCACGGCCCCGCGCAGCGCCCCGGCCAGCTGGCCCGCCAGGCCCAGCCGGACCGGGCCTGCCTCGCAGTCCACCACCACGGACGTGACGTTAGCCGCGGCCAGCAGGGCAGCGGCCCGGTATGCCGCGACTACCGGGTCCAGCTGGCTGCTGGGAGGCGTGGTGGCTGAGGTGCTGGCGATGTTGGAAGGGGCAGCGGGGTGAAAGTGAGTGGAGGTTCGCTGGCTGCCCCGGCCGGGGCTGGCCGTGGCCCGGCCATCGGTCACCACGACGAGCAGCGGCCGGCGCACCGGGTCGCGGAGCCGTTCGGTGCGCAGCACCTCACCCGCGCGCAGCAGCCCGGCCGCGAGCGGGGTGCGCCCGCCGGTGGGCAGCGCGGCCAGCCGGGCCGCCGCCGCCTCCACCGACGAGGTGGGCGGCAGCAGCAGGTGAGCGGCCGAGCCGCGGAAGCTGACCATGCCGACCTTGTCCCGGCGCTGGTAGGCGTCGAGCAGCAGGGACAGCACCGCCCCCTTGACCGCGCCCATCCGGCTGCGGGCCGCCATCGAGCCGCTCGCATCCACCACGAACAGCACCAGGTTGCCTTCCCGGCCCTCGCGGCGCGCCTCGCGCAGGTCCTCCCGGCGCAGCCGCAGCCCGCCCGGGCCGGTGCGGCCCCGGCGCAGCTGGTGCGGCGCGGCCGCGGCCAGCGTCCCGGCCAGGTGCAGCCGCCGGGCCGGCCCGTGCGGCAGCTGCGCCCCGGTGACCGCGCCGGCCTGGCCCCGGGCGCGGGAGCGCCGGCCGGCCGCGCCGGTCCCGATGCCGGGCACTTCGAGATGCCGGACCCGGAACACCGGCCCGGGCGCGGCCGGTGGCGGGGCGGGTGCGGCGCGGCCCGTGGCGCCCTGGTCACCGTCGCCGTCACCGGCCGGCTGGCCCGGCTCGTCGGACCGGTCATCGGCTGCCGGTGGCGGCCCGCCGGACGGCTCGGCCGGGCTCCCCCCGTCTGGTGCGGCGTCCCCCCGGGGTGGCGGCCCGGCCGCCCGGTCAGCCGCGTTCTCCCCAGGTCCGCCCGGGCCGGGCGCGGGGTCCGGATCCAGGTCCGGGTCTGGGTCCGGGTCCTGGGTCCTCGTCCGCTCCCGCGGCCAGCGCCTCATCCAGCTGCCGCTCGTCCAGCCCGGGCGGGTCGAACGGCTGGCGGCGGCGCCGGTGCGGCAGGGCCAGCCGGGCCGCCGCCCGGATGTCCTCCTCGGTCACCACCGGCCGCCCCTGCCACGCGGCGTGTGCCACCGCGGCCCGGGCGGTGACCAGGTCGGCGCGCAGCCCGTCCACGCCGAACGCCGCGCACACCGACGCCACCTGGCGCAGCGCGCTGTCCGGCAGGGTCACCGACGGCAGCCGCCGCCGGGCGGCCACGATCCGGGCGGCCAGTTCGGCCTCGGCCGGCTGCCAGCGGGCGGTGAAGCCGGCCGGGTCGGCGTCGTAGTCCATCCGCCGCCGCACCACCTCGGCGCGCCGCGCCGGGTCGCGCGGCGCGGCCGCCTCCACGGTCAGCCCGAACCGGTCCAGCAGCTGCGGGCGCAGCTCGCCCTCTTCCGGGTTCATGGTGCCGACCAGCAGGAACCGGGAGGCGTGCTGCACCGACACCCCCTCCCGCTCCACGTAGCACACGCCCAGCGCGGCCGCGTCCAGCAGCAGGTCGACCAGGTGATCGTGCAGCAGGTTGACCTCGTCCACGTACAGCAGGCCGCGGTGCGCGCCGGCCAGCAGGCCCGGCTCGTACGCCTTGACCCCCTCGGTCAGCGCCCGCTCAATGTCCAGCGCGCCGAGCAGCCGGTCCTCGCTCGCCCCGACCGGGAGCTCGATGAGCCGGGCAGGCCGGCCCAGCCCGCCGATGCCGGGCTCATGCGGCCCGTCCGGGCAGGCCGGGTCGGGCTCGGCCGGGTCGCAGCTGAACCGGCAGCCGGGTACCACCGCCACCGGGGGCAGCACGGCGGCCAGCCCGCGGACCATGGTGGATTTGGCCGTGCCTTTCTCGCCGCGGACCAGGACCCCGCCGATAGCGGGCGACACCGCGTTGAGCACCAGGGCCAGGCGCAGCTCGTCCATGCCGACCACCGCGCTGAACGGGAATCCGGCCCGGGCCGGCGCCCCCGTGGTACTCCCCGGGTCTGCTAGGCCAAACGGCCGGTTCGTGGCACTCACTCCTCGTCACCTTCCAGGTCACCTTCGAGTGCCAGGTACGTGGCGCGCAGCCGGTCGATGTCCCCGGCGTCGGGATCGGCCCACAGGCCCCGGTCGGCCGCCTCGAGCAGCCGCTCGGCGATGCCGCGCAGCGCCCACGGGTTGGACTGCCGCAGGAACGCGCTGACCTGCTCGTCGAACACGTACGAGGCGGCCAGCCCGGCGTACATCCAGTCTTCCACCACCCCCGCGGTGGCGTCGTAGCCGAACAGGTAGTCCACGGTCGCGGCCATCTCGAAGGCGCCTTTGTAGCCGTGCCGCTGCATGGCCGCGATCCACCGCGGGTTGACCACCCGGGACCGGAACACCCGCCGGGTCTCCTCGGCCAGCGACCGGGTGCGCACCTGGTCCGGGAGGACCGAGTCGCCGATGTAGGCGGCCGGGTCGCGCCCGGTGAGGTGGCGCACCATCGCGATCATGCCGCCGTGGAACTGGAAGTAGTCGTCGGAGTCGGCGATGTCGTGCTCGCGGGTGTCGGTGTTCTTGGCCGCCACCGAGATCCGCCGGAAGCTGGTCTCCATGTCGGCCCGGGCTTCCCGGCCGTCCAGCCCCCGGCCGTAGGCGTAACCGCCCCACACCGCGTACACCTCGGCCAGGTCGGCGTCGGTGCGCCAGTTCCGCGCGTCCACCAGCGGCAGCAGGCCCGCCCCGTACGCGCCGGGCTTGGACCCGAAGATCCGGGTGGTGGCCCGGCGCCGGTCACCGTGCTCCGCGTAGTCGGCCTCGGCGTGCGCGCGCAGGTAGTTCTGCCCGGCGGGCTCGTCCAGCCCGGCGACGGCCGCGATCGCGTCGTCCAGCAGCGTGACCACGTGCGGGAAGGCGTCGCGGAAGAACCCGGAGATGCGCACGGTCACGTCGATCCGCGGCCGGCCCAGCTCGGCCAGGGGCACCACCTCGAACCCGGTGACCCGGCGGGACGCGTCGTCCCACACCGGCCGGGTGCCGATCAGCGCGAGCACCTCGGCGATGTCGTCGCCCTGGGTGCGCATGGCCGAGGTGCCCCACACGGTCAGCCCGACCGCCTGCGGGTAGCTGCCGGTGTCGGCCAGGTGCCGGGCGACCAGCGACCCGGCCAGCGCCTGGCCGGTGGCCCAGGCGTTGCGGGACGGGATGGCCTTGGGGTCCACCGAGTAGAAGTTCCGCCCGGTGGGCAGCACGTTGACCAGGCCGCGGGTGGGCGAGCCGGACGGGCCCGCCGGGACGTAGCGCCCGTCCAGCGCGCGCAGCAGGTTCGTCACCTCGTCGGTGGTGCGGGCCAGCCGGGGCGCGACCTCGGCGGCCGCGAACGTCAGCACGTCCACCACCCCGGCCGGGGCCTCGCCCAGCACCTCGGCGGCCACCGGTGCGGCCTTTTCCGGCTGCCAGCCCGCCTGGCCGAGGCCGGCCACCAGGCGGCCGGCCAGCTCCTCCAGCTGGTCGAGCACGTCACTGCCGGTACGGGCCGGCCCATCAGCCACCCGGGTCAGCGCGGTGGGCGGGGTCAGTTGACGGCCTGGAGCGTTAAGTAGCTCGTTCTCGGACAGACCGGCCCAGCTGGCCAGTGCGCTGCGCAGGCCGGCCAGCGCGCTCGCCCCGCCCCAGATCTGCGCCGCGCGGAGCACCGCGAGCACGGTGGAGGTGAGCTGCTCGCCGGCCGGTGGCTGGCCCAGGATGTGCAGGCCGTCGCGGATCACCGCGTCCTTGATCTCGCACAGGTAGCCATCCACGTGCAGCACGAAGCTGTCGAACTCGGTCTCGTCCGGCTGGTCCGCGGTGCCCAGGTCGTGGTGCAGCTCGGCGGCCCGGATCAGCGCCCAGATCTGCGCCCGGACGGTGGGCAGCTTGGCCGGGTCGAGCGCGCTGACGGTCGCGTACTCATCGAGGAGCTGTTCCAGTTTGGCCAGGTCACCGTAGGTGTCGGCGCGGGCCATCGGCGGGATCAGGTGGTCGATGATCGTGGCGTGGCCGCGCCGCTTGGCCTGGGTGCCCTCGCCGGGGTCGTTGACGATGAACGGGTAGATGAGCGGCAGGTCGCCGAGCACCGCGTCCGGGGCGCAGTCCGCGGCCAGCCCCAGGCCCTTGCCGGGCAGCCACTCCAGCGTGCCGTGCTTGCCCAGGTGCACGACGGCGTCCGCGCCGAACGCCTGATCCAGCCAGCGGTAGGCCGCCAGGTAGTGGTGGGACGGCGGCAGGTCCGGGTCGTGGTAGATGGCCACCGGGTTCTCGCCGAACCCGCGCGGCGGCTGGATCATCAGCACCACGTTGCCGAACCGCAGCCCGGCCAGCACGATGCCGCCGTCGTGCGTGTACAGCGTGCCGGGCGGGTCGCCCCAGTGCTTGCGGACCGCGGTTTGCAGCGATGCGGGGAGGGCGGCGAACCATGCCTGGTAGTCGGCGCCGGGCACGCGGAGCTGGGCCGCGGCCAGCTGGTCTTCGGTCAGCCATTCGGTGTCCTGGCCGCCGGCCGCGATCAGCTGGCGGATCAGCTCGTCGCCATCGGTGGGGAAACCGTCGCCGAGGTCGTAGCCGGCCGCCTGCAGCGCCTGGAGCAGCACCACGGCCGAAGCCGGGGTGTCCAGGCCGACCGCGTTGCCGATCCGGGCGTGCCGGGTCGGGTAGGACGAGAGCATGATCGCGAGGCGTTTGCCAGCCGCTGGGATGTGGCGCAGCCGGGCGTGGGCCACGGCGATGCCCGCGGCCCGCCGGGCCCGTTCCGGGTCGGCGGTGTAGACCGGCACGCCGTCCGGGCCGGGCTCCTTGAACGAGAACGGCACGGTGATCAGCCGGCCGTCGAATTCGGGCACCGCCACCTGCATGGCCGCGTCCATCGGGGTGAGCCCGGCCGTGGACCCGGCCCAGGCCGGGCGGGTCGAGGTCAGGCACAGCGCCTGGAGCACCGGGACGTCCAGCACGGCCAGGTCGGCTACGTCCCAGGACTCCTCGTCACCGCCGGCCGAGGCGTCGGCGGCGATCGTGCCGCCCGCGGCCAGCACGGTGACGATGAGCGCGTCCACCCCGGTCAGCAGGCCGTAGACGTCCTGGCCGGCGGCGCGCAGCGAGCCGCAGAACACCGGCCGGGCGTTGCCGCCGCAGGCTTCGACCGCGTCGGCCAGCACGTCCACGAACGCGGTGTTCCCGGCGACCGCGTGCGAGCGGTAGAACACGATGCCCACCGTGGGCCGGCCCGGGTGCTGCGCCCGGTGGCCATGCCCGCCATGGGCGGGCAGCGGCTGCGGCGGCGCGAAGCCGTGCCCGGTGAGCAGGATCGTGTCGGACAGGAACGCGGCCAGCTGGCCGAGGTTGCCCGGGCCGCCCTCGCGCAGGTAGGCCAGGGCCTCGGTGGCCACCCCGCTGGGCACCGTGGACAGCGCCATCAGCTCGGCATCGGGCGCGGGCTCGCCGCTGAGCACGACCGTGGGCAGGCCGCTGGCCAGCACCGCGGCCAGGCCGTCCGGCCAGCTGCGGCGGCCGCCGAGCAGCCGGACCACCACGCAGAACGCGCCGCCGAGCAGGGCGGGCAGGTCACTGGCGGCGGTGCGGGCCGGATTGGCCAGCCGCCACTGGGCGTGGCCGGGCTGGGCCGCATTGGCGGCCTGGGCGGCCAGCAGGTCGGTGTCGGACGCGGAGATCAGCAGGATGCCGGGTGACGGCACCATCGGGCGGAGCCTTCCTCGGGGTGACCGCGCCCCGGGACGAAGGACCGACGGCCGCAGTTTCCTGGCTGCCGGATCGCGGCTTCACTCTGCCTTCCCATCACCCGCCCGGGGCGGGCGCCCGCTTGGGTGATAGTGGCCTAACGGAGTGTCGCTCCCCGGTGACAGTGGCGGGACCGCGCCGGACTCGCACCGGCTTCCTGCACTGCCGTCGATGGACGGGAAAACAACACCATACCGCCGCCGCGCCGGTCAAGCCGGCGCGGCGGCGGTGCGGGCGGCCCAGGTCAGGCCCGGGGCCCGGGTCAGCTGCCGTCCGGTCAGCTGCTCTGCGGCGCCTGCACGGCGTCGGCGATGGAGTTGTACTCCTCCCCGGTCAGCTCGATCCCGGCGGCCGCGATGTTGTCGGCCACGTGCTCCGGCGACCCGGAGCCGGGGATGACCAGCATCTGCGGCGCGCGGGCCAGCAGCCAGGCCAGCGCGATCTGGCGCTGGCTGACCCCATGGTTCTCGGCGATGGTCACCACCGGGATGACCCGCTCGGTCTCCTGGATCGGCGCCCACGGCAGGAACGCCACGTCGTCCTGGGTGGCCAGGTCCAGGACCGTCTCCGAGGACCGGTCATTGACGTTGTACCGGTTCTGGATCGACACGACCGGGGTGATCCGCTGCGCCTCGCGGAACTGGTCCTCGTTGACGTTGGACACCCCGATGTGCCGGATCTTGCCTTCGGCCTTGAGCTCGGCCAGCGCGCCGATCGAGTCGGCCAGCGGCACCCGGGGGTCGGGCCGGTGGAACTGGTACAGCGGGATCTGCTCCAGCTTCAGCCGCCGCAGGCTGCCCTCGCACGCCTCGCGCAGGTGCTCCGGGCGCCCGTCGGCCGGCCACTGGCCCGGGCCGGTCCGGATCAGCCCGCCCTTGGTCGCAATGACCAGCTCATCCGGGTAGGGGTGCAGGGTCTCCGCGATCAGGATCTCGCTGACGTCGGGGCCGTACGAGTCAGCGGTGTCGATGAAATTAACCTCCAGCTCAACCGCCCGGCGCAGGGCTGCCTTGGCCTGCTCGCGGTCCGGCGGCTCGCCCCAGATGCCCGGGCCGGTGATCCGCATCGCACCGAAGCCCATCCGGTTGACGGTCAGGTCACCACCGACGTCGATGGTGCCAGCCGCCGCGGCTGTCGGTTGACTCGTCATGGGAAACCTCCTCAGGTCTCCCTTAAGCCTTTCAGTCGCGCGCGGGCGGGCTGCGCCGGGGTCAGGTGTGACCGGCCTGCTCGCCTTTGACTACGTAGTGTGAAGCTAATTGATCGAGTGTAACTGGATTCCCGGCCGGTTCTGAGTGGACACCGGCCCGGCCGCCTTGGTCCGCGGCGGCCGGCTGCGGCTCGGCCAGCTGCTGAGCAGCCTGCTGTCCAGCGCGATCACGTTCACCCCCGGAGAGCGGCCAGGCCGGCTGCGCCGGACCCGGCGCTGCAGCGGCTGCCGGTGCTGCTGATGCGCGCTAGCCGCGGGCCAGCTGTTCGAGCCGTTCGTGCAGGTGCGGCACGTACTGCTCCTCTTCGGGCTTCATCAGCACGCTGCGCAGGATGCGGGCGCCGGGCGCGTCGGCGGTGACCGCGGGGTGACGGGCCTGGAAGGCGTCCGCGTCCGCCCGCAGCGTGCTGACGAAGACCGGGTCGGGCTGGGTCATGCCCGCGCGCAGGATCGCTTCGGACGCCGCGTCGATGCGGGACAGCGCGCGGGGCTCGGTGACCGGGAAGTAGCTGACGATGTCCAGTTCCGGTGGCTGGTACAGGTCGAGGCGGGCCGATTCGGCAATCAGCGCCGACCAGTCCAGCGCGGCCCGCCGCCCGGCCGCGAGCACCTGGCCCAGCCCGTCCGGGGTGGGCGGCAGCAGCCGGAAGGTGAGCCAGAGCGCGGCGGCGGCCGCGCCGGCCCGGGAGCACTCCAGGCTGATCTCCCCGAGATGCAGGTCCGCGGAGGTGAAGTAGGTGTACGGGGAGTCGTGCAGGTAGAAGCGGCCCACCTCCGGGTCGCGGAACAGCACGGCGCCGCACCCGTACGGCTGGAGCCCGTGCTTGTGCGGGTCGACCACGACCGAGTCGCACTCGGCGATGGCCCGCCACGGCCCGGCCAGGCCAGGCCCGGCCGTCCGCCCCGGCCAGCAGGGTGAAGAACCCGCCATAGGCCGCATCCACGTGCAGCCGCACGTCATGCCGGGCCCGCAGGGCCAGCGCCTGGTCGATGGGGTCTATCGCGCCGAGCCCGGTGGTGCCCGCGGTGAGCACCACGGTGCCGACCCGGCCGGAGCGCAGCAGGTCCTCCAGCGCGCCGAGGTCGATGCGGCCGCGGGCGTCGGCCGGCACCGCGTGCCCCTCGATGCCCAGCACCCGGCACATCCGGCTGTGTGTGTAGTGCGCGTCCGCGCTGTAGGCCACGCCCCGGTCCGGGTGCAGTTCCCGGGCCACGAACAGCGCTTCCAGGTTGGCGATGGTGCCGCTGGTGGTGAGGTGGCCGAGGTGACTGGGCAGGCCGAACATCGCCGCGAGCTGGCTGGTCACCTCGCGTTCCATCCGCGCGGTGGCCGGGCCGCCATCCAGCGCGTGATTGTTCGGGTTGATCAGCATCGCGGCCAGGTAGCCGGCCACCGCGGCCGGGTGCGGCGGCTTGAGCATCTGCCCGGCGTAGCGCGGGTGGAAGAACGGGTAGTTGTCGGCCAGCCGCCCGGTCAGCTCGGCGAACGCCGCACCGAACTGCTCGTCGCTGACCTGCAGCGACGGGTGCTCCGGAACCGGGCCGAACCCGGCCGCCCAGTCCTGGTGCCAGCGCTGGGCCTCGGCCAGCCAGCGAGCTAGGTCCACGCCCTCCTCCTCAGGTGATCAAGAAGCTGGGACCCGTCCGGCCCATCGAACCAGCGGGCGTGGCCAATGAGGTAACCGTCATAGGCGAGATCCGCATTGGCCGGGGAGTTCACCACGTCAGCGAAATACTCCACCTCCGACAGCGCGTACTCCACGTGGACCACCGGGAAGACCACGGGCAGCGCGGCCACCTCGGCCCGGCTGAGCGGGCGGACCTGCTGGTAGCCGTCGAGCAGTGCGTCGATCGCGGCCAGGTCGGCGGTGGCCCGCCCGGACTCGGCGAGGTCCAGCCAGCCAACCGTGCTGCGCTCCAGGGCGTTGGCCAGATCGTGCACGGCGTAGCCGCGGTTGGCCAGCCCGAAGTCGAAGACCCCGGCCACCCCGGCGTCCGCCACGGCGGAGGTCCAGGTCAGGTTGGACGGGTGCCAGTCGCCGTGGGCCCACTGGCGGTCCAGCTCGGCGAGCCGGGGCGCGGCCCGCTGGATGGCGGGCAGCACATACCGGGTGATGTCCTCCGGCCAGTCCCGGCGGGCCAGGTAGCCGGCCAGCCCCGGGCGCTGGCCGAGCAGCCGGGCGGCCGCGGCCAGCGGGTCGGGCGCGGTGACGATGTCGCAGCCGCTGGTCAGCACGGCCGGCGGGCGGGCCGGCCGCCGGAAGCTGGCCGCCGCGAGGTGCAGCCGGGCCAGCGCGGCCCCGGCCGCCCGGGCGTGGCCCAGGCTGGCGAACGGCGTCCAGGACAGCGCGTCGCGGTATGCGTCGACCCCGGGCGCGGCCGCGTGCACCTCGTACACCCAGCCGCCGCGGCGGGCCGCGGTGCCGCCTCCGCGGGTGCGCAGCACCGCGGGGGCGGGGATGCCGCGGGCCCGCAGGTGCTCGATGAACGCGTGCTCGGCAGCCAGCTGGCCGGGGGTGCGCACCCGTACGTCGTGCCGCTTCACGAACACGGTGCCACCCGTCCAGTTGACCAGCGCCGCGGCGGACATTGGCCGCGGGCTGTGCCAGGTGATCACGTCGCCGACCGGCCCGGGTGGCCGGTAGCCGGCCAGGACCTCGTGAACTTCCCCGCTGGTCAGCGGGTGCCAGTCCGGGTTGACCAGTTCCTTGCCCATGCCGTGCACCAGGCCGGCCGGGCTGGGCTGGCCGAGCACGCCGCTCACCGGGCGCTGCCCGGCGGCAGGGTGGCCGGGCACACCCTCGGGCGTGGCTCAAGAGCCAGGCTGATAGCCGTGGTCACGGCATCCTCCCTACGCCGGCATTACCCGGTCAGGTTCAGACGGTCGGTGACACGCGGCCGGCGTGGCCAGTCACCCTCTCAGCCCGGTTGGCCCGAGCTCCCGTGTTTGTCCGCTCGATGCTACCCGGAGCCGCCGCTGGTTACCCGTGGCCGACGCTGGTTACCCGAGGCCGTCGCCGTGCTCGAGGATCTCCGCGGCGCCCCGGACCACGCAGCGCAGCGGGTCGTTGACCACCAGCACCGGGATGCCGGTGGCCGCCTCGATCCGGCTGGCCAGGCCGGGCAGCAGCGCGCCGCCCCCGGCCAGCCTGATCTTCCCCCGCACCACGTCCTCGGCCAGGTTCGGCGGGATGTCGGACAGCATCTCCTCCACGCCGTCCACGATGGCCGTGACGATGTGCTGCAGCGCGGCCGCCACCAGCCGTCCTGGCACGTGCTCGACCCGGGGGGTGCGGCGGGCGGCGTCCACGCCCACCGTCTCCATCCACCCGTTGGCGTCGTCGGCCAGGCCCAGCGTGGTCTTGAGCGTGCGGGCCGCGTTGCGCCCCAGGAGCAGGCCGAGTTCGGCCTTGACGGTATGCATGATCGCGTCGTCCATGGCGTTGCCGCCGAGCCGCAGCGACTGGGCCCGGACGACCTGGCCGCCGGCCACCACCGCGGCCTCGGTGGTGCCGCCGCCGATGTCCACGATGAAAACGCCGGCCCCTTCGGTGAGGTTCAGGCCCGCGCCCGCGGCCGCGGCCACCGGCTCGTCCACCATGTGCACGGTGCACCGCGGCCGGACCGCGCCCAGCGCGGCGGCCAGCGAGCGGCGTTCCACGTAGGTGGCACCGCCGGGCACGCAGACCACCGCGGTCGTGCGCAGCAGCCCGCGGCGCAGCTTGGCCCGGCGCAGGAACGCCTGCAGCATGGCCGAGGACGCTTCCAGGTCGGCGACGACCCCGTTGCGCAGCGGGTGGATCACCTGGACGTCCTGCGGCTCCTTGCCCGCCAGTGCGTCCGCGGCCAGGCCGACCGCGGCCACCTGGCCGGTCGCCCGGTCCAGGGCGATGGCCGATGGCTCGTCGATGACCAGGCCGCGCCCGGCGACGCTGACCAGGGTATTGACCGTGCCCAGGTCGATTGCTACGCCTGACCGCAACCGCATGGCACTGCCCCCTGCCCGGAAAATCGTCAGCTATCCCCCAGTATTGTGTCTTCCCGGCGGGCCGGGCGTGACCAGGAGTCAGCCGTTGCAGGGTAATCGTCTCAGTCGTGCCGGAAACCCCAGTTAAGGATCTTCGTCGCATCGCTGAACGCGGTGGTGCTGCTGGTGGCGCTGTGCAGCACCACTCCGATGAGCTGGATCTTGCCCCGCTGCGCCTCGAACAGCAGGCAGTACCCGGCGGCCCGGGTCGATCCGGTCTTGATCCCGAGCGTGCCCGGGTACTGGCGGAGCAGCAGGTTGGTGTTCTTCCAGAAGTAGCGGTGATGCCGCGGGCTGGCCGCCAGCTGGTAGCTGCGCTGGTCCACGACGGACCGGAAGGCCGGGTACTTCATCGCGGCCCGGCCCAGCGCGATCAGGTCCGCTGGCGTGGAGTAACTGGCGTTCTCGGTGGGCCAGGGCAGCCCGTCGTAGTTCGCGAAATGGGTATGCGCCAGGTGCAGCGTGGCCGCCTCGGCGTTCATCTTGGCCACGAACGCCTTGCGGGTGGACGCATAGGCCGTGGCGAGCGCGTAGGCGGCATCGCAGCCGGAGGGCAGCATCAGGGCTTCCAGCAGTTCCCGGGTGGTGAGCCGGTCACCGGGGTGCAGCCCGGCGCTGCTCGCGCCGTACTTGCGCACGTAGGGCACGACCGCCGCGGGCACCTTGACCTTCCGGGTCAGGTCGTGCGCCTGGATGACCACCAGCGCGGTCATCACCTTGGTGATGCTGCCCATCGCCCGCTCGGCGTTCAGCCTCCGGCCCCACAGCAGCTTCCCGGTGCCGGCGTCCACGACCGCGGCGCCCTTGGCCAGTACGCCGCCCGGGTAGTTGGCCGCGGCCCGGGCGGCCGGTGCGCTGTGCGCCGGTGGTGCGGTGCGTGCGCGGGCGGCCTGGGCGGTTTGCGCGGCTTGCGGGGCTTGGGCGGCTTGGGCGGTGGGTGCGGTCTGGGCGCTGGCTGCGGCCTGGGCGGCGGGAGCGGCCTGGGCGAGGACCAGCCCGCTGGCCAGGCAGATGACGCTCAGCCGAGCTGGCACGCGCATTGGGCGCTCTCCCGTCAGGTTATGGGTAACCACCCGCAGCCTGACAGCAACCTCATGCCTGGGCAAGTCCCTCGCGGTGGCCGCTTCCTTCGCGGCGGCCGCGCTGGGCCGCTGCCCGGGATGCCACGAGCCGCCCGGCGGCGCGACCGTCCGGGCTACCTGGCCTGCCCCGCCAGCCGGGTCCGGTACGCCGCGACGTTGGTGCGGTTGGCGCACGCGGTACTGCAGAACCGGCGGGACCGGTTCTTGGACAGGTTGACGTGCACGTTGCGGCAGTCCGCCGCCGCGCACAGCCGCAGCCGGTCCAGCTGCCGGGTACGGATCACATCGGTGAACGCCATCGCGGCCTCCACCGCCATCCGGTCGGCCAGCGGGGCATCGGCCGGCGTGGCGTGCAGGTGGTAGTCCCAATTGTCGTGCTTGACCAGCTGCGGCAGCGCGCTCGACTCCCGGAGCAGGCTGTTCACCAGGGCTGCGGCGTCGTCTTCGGGCATCTCCCAGAGCCGTTCCAGCCGGGGCCGCAGCCGCCGCACAGCGTCCAGTTCCGCCTGGTCGTGGGCGCGGGTACCGGTCCACTGCTGGGCGGCGACGAGCCGGTCCAGCGCGGCCAGGTCGGCGAGCAGCTCAGCGCCGCCCCGGCCGGTGTTGACCAGGGTGGCCGCCGCGGCCAGGGCCACCTCGGTGTCATGGGCAAAAAGCACCTTGACTCCTTTCGCGCCGGGCGGCTAGTGTCACAACCGTAATTCACTTTTACCACTTACAGGCGCCCGGCGCCATCCCGGAGTTCCGACGTGACCATGGCCCCCTCCCGCCCGACCCGCCCCCACCTGGGCGGGGCCGGCCTCTCGCTCGCCGTGCTGTCCGCGGCTACCTTCGGGACGTCGGGCACGTTCGCCGCGTCGCTGATCGGCGCGGGCTGGAGCCCGGCCGCCGCGGTGTGCGCGCGGATCGCGGTGGCCGCGCTCATCCTGACCGTGCCCGCGCTCGTTCAGCTGCGCGGCCGGTGGGCCGGGCTGCGCCGCGATGCGGCCGGGGTGGCCGCCTACGGCCTGATCGCGGTGGCGGGCTGCCAGCTGTTCTATTTCAATGCCGTGGCGCGGATGCCGGTCGGCGTGGCCCTGCTGCTGGAGTACCTGGGCGCGGTGCTGGTGGTCGGCTGGCTGTGGGTCCGGCACGGGCAGCGGCCCCGGCGGCTCACCGTGACCGGCGCGGCCACCGCGGTCGCCGGGCTGGTCCTGGTGCTGGACCTGACCGGGTCGGCCCGGATCAACCTGGCCGGCCTGGTCTGGGGCCTGCTGGCCGCCGTGGGCCTGGCCATCTACTTCCTGCTGTCCGCGGGCCTCGGTTCGGCGCGGAACGGGCGGCCGGGCGCGGAGGATCCCGGCCGAGGACGGGCGCCGGGCGCAGCGGCACCGGGCGCAGAGGCGCTGCCGCCGATCGTCATGGCCTGGGCCGGCATGTGCGTGGGCGCGGTCGCCCTGGGGGTACTCGGCTGGATCGGGCTGCTGCCCATGACCGCCACCACCCGCCAGGTGGACTTCCTCGGCCACCGCGTCAGCTGGCTCGTCCCCGTGCTCGGGCTGTCACTGATCGCCGCCGTGGTCTCCTACGTCGCCGGGATCGGCGCCGCCCGCCGCCTCGGCGCCAAGCTGGCCTCATTCATCGGCATGTCCGAGGTGCTGTTCGCGATCTTGTTCGCCTGGCTGCTGCTCGGCCAGCTGCCCACCGTCCTCCAGTTCCTCGGCGGCGCGTTCATCCTGGCCGGTGTCGCCCTGGTCCGGCTCGACGAGCTGCACGGGCCCGGTGATGTCGTCCAGGAAGGCGAGCGCCGCCGCCGCCGACGCCCGGCGCCAGGCGAGCAGCGTCCGGTCAAAGCCCTGGCTGGCGGGCCGTTCCGACTCGATGGCCGCGGCGATGGGCTCGAGGACGGTCTTCTGCCGGCTGAGCAGATCGGCGGGGTCCCGTCCGGCGCGGTCCAGCAGGGCAAGCTTTAGCAGCAGTTGCGAGCGCACGTCCCGGACGTGCTGCACCGGCGTGTTCAGCCAGCGCGCCGTGGCCTGGCGGCCGGGCGGGGTCACCGTGTACAGGGTTCGCTGCGGGCCGCGCCCGCTCTCCACCGCGGCCGCGGTGAGCAGCCCGGCGTCCAGCAGGCGGCCGATCGACCGGTAGACAACCGGCCGGGGGATGTGCCAGATCCGGCCCAGTTCCCCGTCGGGCGCGGTGAGCCGCGCGACGGCGAAGCCATGCGCGGGCCGCTCGCTGAGCACGGCCAGCACGGTCCGCTCCGCCAGCGACAACGTCGGCTCGCCGATCATGCCTCCGAGCGTAGTGCGCTGCTGGCCGGTGATTCGGTAGTCTCTTTGTGACTAGACAAGTGCCACTCGGGAGGGCCGGTCATGTCCGCCGAGATGAACAGCCCGCTGCCCGGAGCCTGGCCGGCCGCGCCGCGGCGCGCTGAGCGCGCCGTCCCCCCGGCCCGCCCGGTCACCGGTGTGCTGGCCGACGGCACGCCGTTCTTCGCGCCGGCCGGCGAGGTGGTGCGGGACGGCCCGCTGGTCATCTGCCATCTGTGCGGCCGGCCCTGGCGGTCGGTCACCGCGCACCTGCGCGCCCACGGCTGGACCAAGGACGCCTACTGCGCGGTGTTCGGCCTGGAGCGCGGCCAGTCGCTGGAAGGGCCCGAAACCCGCAAGCTCCGCGCGGCCGCGCTGGCCTCACGGCTGGTATTCGACGCCGCGTTCCGCGAGGGCAGCGCCGCTGGCCGCCGTCGTGCCCGCACCGGGGCACTGACCCGCGACGCGGCGGCGGCCGCCCGCGGGCGGCCGCATCCCGAGCAGCGCCGCCGGAAGGCCCGCCGGGCGCTGGCCACGATCCCGGCCGCGGCGGTGGCTGAGGCCAACGCGCAGCGGGCCAGCCGTCACCTGGCCGCGGTCGCGGCCGGCGTGGCGCGGCGGTACGGGTACCCGGGCCTGGGGGAGTTCGTCCTGGCCCGGACGGCCGAGGGAGCGAGCCTGGCGGCTATCAGCCGGGCGGCCGGGCTGCACAAGGACTGGCTGTCCCGGCACCTGGGCACGGTCGACCCGGTGGCGGCGGCTGCGCTGGCCCAGCGCCAGCCAGCCCGTGAAGACGCGCGCTGGCGGCCGGTGCTGGGCCGGCTCGGGTTCCCGGATGTAGCCAGCTACCTGCACGATCGCCATGTGGTTCAGCACCACACGGTCAACATGATCGCCGCTGAGGTCGGGCTGAGCCACCACGCGGTGGAATCCGCGCTGGGCCGGCACGGGCTGGCCCGGACCGCGCACGCGGCCAAGCGGCACGCGGCCGGGCAGCGCGCCGGGCAGGTGGCCGCCCGCCTCGGCCACCAGAGCATCGCGGATTACGTCAGCCAGCGCCGGGCCGCGGGCTGGACCTGGCGGGCGATTTCCGCGGAATCCGGGCAGCCGGAGTCGTGGCTTCGGCGGCACGCCCGCGAACCGGGCCCCGGCTCAGCGGCCAGCGCGGAGGCTAGGGTCGTAGCGACGCCCTAGAGCCGGGGGTGATGGTGCGAGCGGATGGCCGCGGGCCTTTCACCGTGACTGACGTGTTCCGTTACCCGGTCAAGTCGTGCCGCGGTGAGCGGATGGACTCGGCCCGGGTCGAGCCGTGGGGGCTGGCGGGGGACCGCCGGTGGATGATCGTGGACACCGCGGGCGACCCGGTGACCGCCCGGGAGTACCCGCCCCTGGTCCTGGTCACACCCCGGATCGGTGACGGCGTCATCCACCTGGCCCGGCCCGCCGCGAAGGACCTGACGGTGCCGGTCCCGGACGGCCACACCCGGGTGCCGGTCAACGTGTGGGGCAGCCCGCTGGCCGCCGCCCCGGCCAGCGCCGAGGCCAGCGACTGGCTCGGCGAGGTGACGGGCGAACCGGTCCGGCTGGTCTACCTGGACGACCCGTCGCAGCGGCGGCCCAACCCGGCCTACAGCCGGGTCAGTGACCGGGTCTCGCTGGCCGACGGCTACCCGCTGCTGCTGGCCAGCACGGGTTCGCTGGACCGGCTCAACGAGCTGATCGCGGCCGGGCCGCGGGCGGCCGAGGGGCCGCTGCCGATGACCCGGTTCCGGCCGAACGTGGTGGTCGCCGGTGCACCCGCCTGGGCCGAGGACGGCTGGCGGCGGCTGCGGATCGGCCCGGTGACGTTCCGCGCGGCGAGAGGCTCGGACCGGTGCGTGTTCACCACGATCGACCCGGACACCGCGGCCAGCGGCAAGGAGCCGATCGCCACCCTGGCCCGGCACCGGCGCTGGGACGGCAAGACCTGGTTCGGTGTCAACCTGATCCCCGACGCGCCGCCGCCCGGGGCGGTCATCCGGCCCGGGGATCAGGTCGAGATCGTGCACCAGGCCGAGCCGGATGGCCCGCTGCGCTAGGTAGGGCTACAGCTAGCGCAGCGGGCCATCCGGCAGCAGGACCGTCCCGGCTTACAGCTGGGTGGTGACCGCCTTCACCTCGGTGTAGGCCTCGAGGGCCTCGTGGCCCATCTCGCGGCCCCAGCCGGACTGCTTGTACCCGCCGAACGGCAGCGACGCGTCGAACACGTTGTAGCAGTTGATCCAGACCGTGCCGGCCCGGATCTTCTTGGCCAGGGCGTGCGCCTTGGAGATGTCCCTGGTCCAGATCCCGGCGCCCAGACCGTAATCGGTGTCGTTGGCCACCGCGGCGATCTCGTCCAGGCTCTGGAACGGCGCGGCCACCACGACCGGGCCGAAGATCTCCTCGCGGACGACCTTCATGTCCGGGCTGGTGTTGGTGAGCACGGTCGGCTCGACGAAGTAACCACGGTCGCCGAACCGGCCGCCGCCGGTCAGCGCGGTGGCGCCGTCGGCCCTGCCGGACTCCAGGAACCCAGTCACCCGGCGGAACTGCTCGTCGGAAACCAGCGGGCCCATCTGGGTGCCCTCGTCCAGCCCGGAACCCAGCTTGATCGACTTGGCGATCTCCGAGACCCCGTCCACGACCTCGTCGAACCGGCTCTCCTGGACGAACAGGCGGAGCCGGCCACGCAGCACTGGCCGTGGTTGAAGAAGATCGCGTTGGCCGCGCCCTCGACCGCGCCCTCGTCTGCGTCGTCGAACACGATGTTGGGGCTCTTGCCGCCGAGTTCCAGGGTCAGCTTCTTCAGGTTGCTGGCCCCCGCGGCCTGCACGATGAGCTTGCCGACCTCGGTGGAGCCGGTGAAGGCCACCTTGTCCACGTCCATATGCCCGGCGAGCGCGGCGCCTGCCGTCTCGCCGAACCCGGGCACCACGTTGACCACGCCGTCCGGCACGCCGGCCGCGGCGATGAGCTCGGCCAGCAGCAGCGCGCTCAGCGGGGTCTGCTCGGCCGGCTTGAGCACCACGGTGTTACCGGTGGTCAGCGCCGGCCTCGGCCACCCGGGCCAGGGTCTCGCCCGTCGCCGGGTTCGGGGTCTCGAAGGTCTTCCCGGACGCCGCCTCCGCCCACTGCCCGTTGATGAACAGCTGCCGCGGGGCCGCGATGAACTCTTCGACAGTCCGGTCCAGGGTCACAGTCATGAACGCTCATCTCCTTGCCAGCGCGGGGGCGGCGGCCACCCCGTCGCGGCCAGCCTGGGGGAAACCCACGCCAGGGCCAGGCCATCCAGCCTGACCCGCTCGGTAGTCACAATGAGACAACACCGCTGCCGGGGCACAAGGGGGGTAGTCACAATGAGACAACCTAGTCAGCCGGGGAGATCCGGCGCGGCGAGCTGGGCCGGGGTGCTGCCCTCCCGCATCGCGACCTGATCGAACCAGCCGCAGCGGGGCTCGCCGGGTGGCCGGTCGAAGCGGGTCACGTAGGGCTTGATGTCGAGCACCGGGGTCCCGTCGAGCAGGTCCACGCCCGCGAAGCGCACGGTCGTGCCGGTCACCTCCAGCAGCTCGACCAGGCTGAGCCCGATCGGGTTGACCCGCCGCGGCGTGCGCGTGGCGAACATGCCCATGGCCCGCCCCTCGCGGCGGAGCAGGAACGGAACCTGCCGCATGGCCGGCCGCCCACCTTGCTCACCGGGCGGTGTGACCGGCCGGTCTGGCCGGTGCAGCCAGGTCAGCAGCCACGCGTAGGCAAAGTCCTGCAGCCCGTCCAGTCCCTCCCGGTAGGGCTCGGCGATGTCCAGCGTGCCGTGCTCGGCGCGGTTCAGCCCGGCCTGGATAGGTGTGGCCGCCAGCTCCGTGTGGCCGGTGCGGACCACGGCGATCACCGGCAGCGGGACCGCGCCCGCCGTGCTATCTGCCGTCATGGCCTCATGCTGGCATCACGGGCGCGGGCCTATGCGTCCAGCCCGTCCCGGTCGGCCCATTCCAGCAGGGTGTCCAGCGAGTAGGCGCTGCCGTCGATGCCCGCGTGCAGGTCGCCCAGCCGGGCGAACCGGCCGGGCACGGTCGCGATCGTGCACTCGCGCGGCTCCACGTCGTCGACCTCGTCCCAGCCGATGGGGGTGGAGACCGTGGCCTCCGGCACGCCACGCACTGAGTAGGCGCTGGCGATCGTGTGGTCGCGGGCGTTCTGGTTGAAGTCGACGAACAGCTTGGCCGGATCCCGGTCCTTGCGCCACCACACCGTGGTCACGTCCCCGGGCACCCGGCGCTCCACTTCCCGCGCGAACGCGTGCGCGGCCCGCCGCACCTCAGAAAACCCCCACCGCGGCTCGATCCGGACGTACACGTGCAGGCCGTTGCCGCCCGAGGTCTTGGGCCAGCCGGTCGCGCCCAGCTCGCCGAGGACCTCGTGCACCACGTGGGCGACCCGGCGCACCACGCCGAACCCGCACCGCGGCATCGGGTCCAGGTCGATGCGCCACTCATCGGGCCGCTCGGTGTCCGCCCGCCGTGAGTTCCACGGATGGAACTCGACCGTGGACATCTGCACGGCCCAGATCACGCTGGCGATCTCGGTCACGCACAGTTCGTCGGCGTGCCGGCCATAGCGCGGGAACTTCACCCGTACCGTCTCCAGCCACGGCGGGGCGCCAGCCGGAACCCGCTTCTGGTGCACCTTCTCCCCGGCCACGCCGGCCGGGAACCGGTGCAGCATGCACGGCCGGTCGCGCAGCGCGCGCACGATGCCGTCGGCCACCGACAGGTAGTAGCGGGCCAGGTCGAGCTTGGTCTCGCCGCGGGCCGGGAAGTACACCCGGCCCGGGTTGGTGATCCGCACCGCCCGGCCGCCGGCCTCGAGCTGCGTCTCCTCCGCGGCCATATCCAGACCATAAGCTCTCGTTGAGCCACGTGAGAGAGGTGGTGTGGCCATGACCGTGCCCGCCTCAGACGCTGCCGCCATGCTGGCCGGGCGGCGCGCCCTGCTGGCCGATGCCTGCCAGCGGGCCCAGGGCTACCTCGCCGGGCTGGCGCAGCGGCGGGTGGCGCCGGCCCCGGCGGACGTCGCCGCGCTGAGCCGGCTCGACTTCCCGCTGCCCGCCCCCGGGCTGGACCCCACGGCGGTCATCGGCCTGCTCGACCAGCTCGGCTCGCCCGCCACCGTGGCCAGCGCGGGCCCACGGTACTTCGGCTTCGTCACCGGCGGCGCCCTGCCGGTCGCGCAGGCCGCGGCCTGGCTCACCACCGCCTGGGACCAGAACGCCGCGCTGCGGGTGATGTCCCCGGCCGCCGGGCTGCTGGACGAGGTGGCGCTGCGCTGGGTGATCGACGTGCTGGGCCTGCCCGCCGGGACCTCCGGCTGCTTCGTCACCGGGGCCACCATGGCCAACGCCACCTGCCTGGCCGCGGCCCGGGACGCCGTGCTCACCCGGCACGGCTGGGACGCGGCCGGCCAGGGACTGGTCGGCGCGCCGCCGGTCACCGTGGTCGTCGGGGCCGAGGTGCACTCCACCGTGCGCAAGGCGCTCGGCCTGGTCGGGCTGGGCCGGGACCGGGCCATCGTGCTGCCTGCGGACGACCAGGGGCGTATCGACCCGCGGTCCCTGCCTGCTCTTGACGCCGGCCCGGCGCTGGTGTGCCTGCAGGCCGGCAACGTGAACAGCGGGGCCAGTGACCCGTTCGGGCCGTTGCTGGACTGGGCCCGCGAGCAGGGCGCGTGGGTCCACGTGGACGGTGCTTTCGGCCTGTGGGCGGCGGCCGCGCCGGGCACCGCCGGCCAGGTGGCCGGCGTCGCCGGGGCGGACTCGTGGGCGACCGACGCGCACAAGTGGCTGAACACGACCTACGACTGCGGCATCGCCCTGGTCCGCGACCCGGCCGCGCTGCAGCAGAGCATGCAGGCGCAGGCCGCCTACCTGCCGGTGGCGGGGGACCGGGAGCCGATGAACCTGAGCCCGCAGTCCTCGCAGCGGGCCCGGGGCGTCGAGGTGTGGGCGGTACTGGCCGCCCTCGGCCGCGACGGGGTGGCCCAGCTGGTGGAGCGGACCTGCGGGCTGGCCCGGCGGCTGGCGGCCGGCCTGCGCGCCGGCGGGCACCAGGTGCTGAACGACGTGGTGCTGAACCAGGTGGTGGTCGACTTCGGTGACCCAGCCCGGACCGGCGCGGTCATCGCGGCGGTGCAGGACGACGGCACCTGCTGGTGCGGGCCGACCATCTGGCGGGGCCGCCCGGCCATGCGGGTCAGCGTGTGCTCATGGATCACCACCGAAGCGGATATCGACGCCAGCGTCGCGGCCATCACCCGCTGTGCCCGGCAGCAGCCGGCCGCCCCACGCTGACCTCGGCCACCGCCCGCCCGGCCGCGGCTGCCTAGGTCTCGCCGTGCTCCTGCAGGAAGTCGCGGAATTCGGCGATCGCCTCATCCTGGTCGTTCCCCAGCTCGCTGACCAGCAGCATCTCGGTGCCGGACCAGTAGGCGCCGACGTACTCGCCGTCGCTGCCCGGGGGGACCAGCAGATGACTGTGCGCGATCTTGATGTGGTCGCGTATCTCGTCCCAGCTGACCCCGGCCGGTACCAGGCCGATCGCGGGGGCATCAGAGTCGTCGTAGGCAAGGTCGTCCAGCATCGGCCCGCTCCCTCAGTGCGGGCTCACCCGGCCCGCCGGTGCTGCCACGATAAGCCGGCCGCCGGGAGACAGGCCCTGGCGGATTAAGTGCGATACATTTCGTGATTGCGCCATATCTGAGGGTATGGTCACGGGCTGCCCGGGCATCGAGCTCGTCGTCAAGATTGGTGCGGATGCGGTGGTGTCACAGCTAGCCGGAGAGGGCAGTCCCGCGGGCCCCCGCCCCGAGCCGGACCTGTCCGGCCTGGCGGTGTTCACGCTGGACCCGGCGGGCCGGGTGACCGCCTGGTCGGTGACCGCGGCGGCGCTGTTCGGGCGCACCGCGGACGAGGTCACCGGGCAGGATGTGTGCGCCGTGCTGCTGACCGCCCCGGGCCAGCGCGAGCTGGTCGCGGCGGCGCTCGCCGCGACCGCCGCGCAGCGGACCTGGTCCGCGGCCCTGGCCGTCCCGGCGGGCAGCGCAGATACCCGGGTCACCCTGCACTGCGAGCCGCTGGCCGGGCCCCAGCCGGGGGCACTGGTGATCGCGCAGCGGCTCCGGCCACCCGGCCAGGACCTGCTGCGCGAGGCGGCCACCCGGATCGGCACCACGCTCGACCTGCCCCGGACCGCCCGCGAGGTCGCCGATGTGGCGGTCCCCGCGTTCGCCGACGCGATGGCCCTCTTCGTGTCCGAGCACCTGCTCGCCGCCGATGAGCCCAGTGCCCCCGAGCCCGGGGCCACGGCCGTGGTGCGGCGGCTCGCGGCGCGCCTGGCCGGCCAGGCCACCGCGGTCACCGACGGGCTGCTGCGCCCGGGTGAGGCGCTCGTCTTCCGCGGCGACTCACCCAGTTTACGAGCCATGATCACGGGCAGCCCGGTGCTGTTCGACCGGCTCGACCCGGACACCGCGCAGCGGCTGGCCCGCGGGCCGGGTGCCCGGCAGGTCGCCGCCGAATACACCTCCTGGCTGGCGGTGCCGCTGGCGGCCCGCGGCACGGTGCTGGGCTGTGCCACGTTCGGCCGGGCCGCCACCCGCCCCCGGTTCGATCCGGACGACATTGCGCTGGCCGGCGAGCTCGCGGCCCGCGCCGCGGTGTGCATCGACAACGCCCGGCTCTATCACCGGGAGCGCCGGATCGCGTTCGCCCTGCAGCACGGGCTGCTGCCCGCCGAGCCCCGCGGGCCCGCCGGGATGGCGGTGGCCCACCGTTACCTGCCGGTCGGGGCCAGCGTGGTGGGCGGTGACTGGCATGACATCGTCCCGCTGGCCGATGGCCGGGCCGCGCTCATCGTGGGTGACGCGATGGGGCACGGCCCGGAAGCGGCCGCGGTCATGGTGCAGCTGCGCACCGCCGCGCACACGCTGGCCGGCCTGGAACTGCCGCCCGAGGAGGTGCTCCGCAAGCTGGACCGGATGGCCGCCGGGATGCCCGCCGCGCCGTTCGCCACCTGCGTCTGCGCGGTCATCGACCCGCCCGGGCAGTCAGCCGTGCTGGCCAGGGCCGGGCACCCGCCGCCGGTGCTGACCTACCCGGACGGGGCCACCGACGTGCTTGACCTGCCCGACGGGCTCCCGCTCGGCCTGGCCGCCGGCGCCTTCCAGCCGGCTCAGGTCACTTTGCCGCCCGGCGCCACCCTCGCGCTGTACACCGATGGGCTGGTGGAAAGCCGCACCCGGCCGGTGGAACGCGGGCTGGCCGCGCTGCGCGAAGCGCTCGGCGCGGCGCTGGCCCAGCCGGGCAGTTCGCTGGACACCGCGTGCGAGACCATCACCCAGACCCTCCGCCAGCGCGGCGAAGACGACATCACCCTGGTGCTCGCGCGAATCCGCGAGTAGGCCGATGCCGCGCTCCCGCCATCCCGGGTACCGGGATCAGCGGGCGGGTATCGAGTCCGGGGGAGGACTCATGAAGGCGGTCATCGTCGGCGGCGGGATCGGCGGGCTGGCCTGTGCGCTGGCCCTGGGCCGGCGCGGCTGGCAGGCCGAGGTGCTGGAACGTGCCCCGGAGTTCACCGAGGTGGGCGCGGGGCTGTCGCTGTGGTCCAACGCGCTGCGGGCGCTGGATGCGCTCGGGGTGGGTGATTCCGTCCGCGGCCGCGCGGTGCTGGAAGGCCAGGCCGGCATCCGGGATCCGGCCGGCCGGTGGCTGGCCCGCACCGACACTGCCGAACTGGCCCGCCGGTACGGGCCAGCGGCCATGCTGCACCGGGCCGACCTGCTCGACGTGCTCCGCGGCGCGGTGCCCGCCGGGGTGCTGCGCAGCGGCATCACCGTGCACCGGGTCCAGCCGGACGGGACCGTGCTGCACTCCGCGGGCGAATCCCGGGCCGACCTGGTCGTCGGCGCGGACGGCATCCGCAGCGTGGTGCGCACCTCGCTGTGGCCGGCGGCGGCGCCGCCCCGGTACGCCGGGTACACCGCCTGGCGGATGGTCACGCCGCCGGTGCCGGTCAGCGACAGCTGCGAGACGTGGGGGGCGGGGCAGCGGTTCGGCTACGCGCGGCTCCCCGACCGGCGGGTCTACTGCTACGCGACCGCCAGCGTCCCGGCCGGCCAGGATGGCGGCGGGCTGGCTGGGCTGCGCCGCCGGTTCGGCGGCTGGCATGACCCGATCCCGGCGCTGCTGGCCGCGGCGGACGAGGCCGCGGTGCTGCACGACGACCTGTATGAACTGCCGCCGCTGCCCAGCTACACCGCGGGCCCGGCCGTGCTGGCCGGGGACGCCGCGCACGCCATGACACCCAACCTGGGGCAGGGCGCCGGGCAGGCGCTGGAGGACGCGGTCGTGCTGGCCAAGGTCGTGGACGGCCCAGCCGGGCGGGCCGCCTACGACCGGCTGCGGCGGCCGCGGACCCAGATGATCGCGCAGCGCTCGCACCGGATCGGCACGGTCGCCCAGTGGTCGTCACCCGCCGCGGTGCGGGTGCGCAACACCGCGCTGCGCCTGCTGCCCGGCTCCTCGTTCACCCGGTCCCTGGCGCCGGTACTGAACTGGGCCCCCTGACCGGTCCTGCGGTCACGCCCTGGCCCGGGTGGGCAGGCATCCGCCAGCCGGCCGATGTTCCGCCCGCCATCCCGGCGTGACGCTGGGTGGGTGGAGATCCGTCTCTCGCTCGACACGATCGACCCCCCGGCGGGCCGGCTCTGGGTGCTGCCCGGCCCCGGTGGGCCCGGCGGCCCGGGCGCCGGGAACGGCGGTCCCGCGGCCCGGGAGGCCGGGTTCTGCGGCTGGCTCGGCCTGCTGCGTGCCCTGTACGAGGTGACCGGGTCACCGGCCAGCTGGCCGTGACGTGACCGCGGTGGCCGCGCCACCGGACGGCAGTACGATCCCGGCTATGGCCGCCACCGCGCCCATCCGGGGCCTGTACGGCCGCGAGGCCGAGATCAGCCAGCTCCGCCAGGCGCTCGACCGGGCCGCTGCCGGGCACCTGGCCGTCGTCCTCATCGAGGGCGAGCCGGGGATCGGCAAGACCCGCCTGCTGGCCGAGGCGCTCGGCGCCGCCCGCGGCCGCGGCCTGCACGTCCTTACCGCCGGTGCCGAGGAGCTGGAGCGCAGCAGGCCGTTCGGGGTCATCGCCGAGGCGCTGGGCTGTGTGCGGTCCGCCGCTGACCCGCGGCGGGCCGCTATCGCCGCGCTGCTGGCCACGCACGGCCAGGGCGACAGCGGCCCGATCACCGTCAGCAGCGACCCCGGCCTGCAGTTCCGGGCCGTTGACGCGCTCACCGACCTGGCCGAGGAACTCGCGCTGCGCCAGCCCCTGGTGATCGGCCTGGACGACCTGCAGTGGGCCGACCCGTCCAGCCTGCTGACGCTGAGCGCGCTCGGGCGGCGGCTGGCCGATCTCCCGGTGGCGCTGCTCGGCTGCTTCCGGCACGTACCACGCGGCCCGGTACTGGCCCGGGTGCTCGACTCGCTGGACCGCGCCGGGGCGGCCCGGCTGACCGTCCGGCGGCTGGCCGACGGCGCGGTCTCCGGCCTGGTCGCCGAGACCGTCGGCGCGCAGCCGGGCCCGGCACTGCTGGCCCAGGTGGCGGGGGCGGCCGGCAACCCGCTGTTCGTCACCGAGCTGCTCGGCGCCCTGGCCCAGGACGGGTCGCTGCGCACCACGGCGGGCCAGGCCGAGGTGACCGGGCTGACGCTGCCACCGACCCTGCGGCTGACCATCCTGCGCCGCCTCAGCTCACTGCCGGAAGAAACCGTCCGCGCGCTCGGGCCGGCCTCGATTCTCGGCTCCAGCTTTTCGCTCACCGACCTGTCCATTACGGCCGAACGGCCGGTGCTCGCCCTGTCCCTCGACCTGGCCGGTGCCCTCGAGGCGCGGGTGCTGGCCGACGACGGGACCCGGCTGCGGTTCCGCCACGACCTGATCCGTGAGGCCATCTACGCCGACCTGCCCGGCAGCGTGCGCCTCGCCCTGCACCGGGAAGCCGGGCAGCGGCTGGCCCGGGCCGGTGCCCCGGCCCGGCAGGTCGCCGAGCAGCTCGGCCGGGGCGCGGCAGCCGGCGACACCGAGGCCATCGGCTGGCTCACCCGGGCCGCCCGCGAAGCGGCCGCGAGTTCCCCGGACACCGCCGCGGACCTGCTGGAGCGGGCGGCCGGGCTGATGGCGCCCGGCGATCCCGCCCGCGACCAGGCCCTGGCCGAACGGGCCCGCAGCCTGCTCATGGCGGGCCGGATCGCGGACGCGGTGGCCGAATGCCGCGACCTGCTCGGCGCGGGCCACGACCCGGCTGCGGCCGCCACCGCGCGGAGCTGTCTCGGCCAGGCCCTGCTCATGCAGGGCCGCCCCGGCGACGCGCTGCGTGAGCTGGACCGGGCCGTGGCCTCCCCGCTGCTTACCGGGGCGGAACGGGCGACCGCCCTGGGCTGGGCGTGCGGCTCCCGCTGGGCCCTCGGCGATCTGGACGGCGCCGCCGCCACCGCCGAGCGGATCAGGCCCGAGGCGGCCGCGGCCGGTCACCACGTGGCCACCAGCATCGCGCTGACCGGCCTGGCCCAGGTGGCTGAGCACCGCGCACAGCTGCACCGGTCCCGGCAGCTCATCGACGAGGCCGTCCGGCTGGCCGACGAGAGCCCGGGGCACGCGGGCCACGGCTTCCCGGTGCACATGCACCGGGGGCACATCCTGGTCGGTCTCGACCAGCTGGCCGGGGCCCGGGCCACGCTGGCCGCCGGCCGGCGGATCAGTGAGGAACTCGGCGTCCGCTGGCCCCTGGTCAGCTACCAGGCCTTCCTCGGCCTGGCCGAGTTCGCCGGGGGCGCCTGGGACGACGCCACCGCCGAGCTGGAGGCGAGCATCGGGCTGGCCGAGGAGACCGGTGAGACCTTCAACCTCGTGCTCAGCCACAACCTGCTCGCGCTGATCCGGCTGCACCGTAACGACCTGGCCGGGGCCGAGCAGGCCGCTGCCGCGGCCGAGGGCCTGCTGGCCGGGGCCAGCCTGCGGCACCGCACCTACGGGGCGACGTGGGCCCGCGCGCTGCTGCTCGAAGCGGGCGGGCAGCCGGCCGCGGCCTACGCCACGCTGGCCGCCTGGTGGGACCAGTACGCGGAGCGGGACATGGCGCTGGAATACCCAGCGCTCGGCCCGGACCTGGTCCGCCTCGCGCTCGCCGTGGGCGAGCCTGGCCGCGCCCGGGCGGCGGCCGCCGCGGTGGCCGCGGTCGCAGCGGCCAACCAGGTGCCGTGGCTGACCGGTGCCGCGCTGCGCAGCCAGGGGCTGGCCACCGGGGACGCCGCGCTGCTCGCCGCGGCGGTGGATGCCTACGCCCGTGGCCCCCGGCCCCTCGAGCTGGCGCTGGCCGCCGAGGACGCGGGCCGCGCCCTGGCCGGAGCGGGCGAAGCGGACCGGGCCCGCGGCTTCCTGGACCGGGCGGTGGCCGGCTACGAGCACCTGGACGCCGCCCGTGATCTGGCCCGGGCCGAGGCCGTCCTGCGTGACCTGGGCATCCGCCGTGGGCGCCGCGGGCCGCGCGGCCGCCCGAAGCACGGCTGGCCCAGCCTGACCGGGACCGAGCTGACCGTGGCCGGCCTGGTCGCCGAAGGGCTGTCCAACCCGCAGATCGGCGAGCGGCTGTTCGTGTCGCGGCGCACCGTGCAGACCCATCTTGCGCACATCTTCGCCAAGCTGGACATCACGTCCCGGGCCCAGCTCGCCGCCCTGGCCGCCCGCCAGGCCGGGCCCGGGTAGCGCGCGTCCGGCCGGCCTTCGGCCGGCTGCCTGCGGCCCCGCGCCCGGGCCGCACCCTCGCGGCGCCGGGAACTGCCAGACCCGCCAGCTGGCGGATGTTCCCCCGGTCGCGGCGGCGCAGGCTGAATGGTGCAGCTTCGCGAAACGGAGGAGCCATGAACTGCACCCGCAAGCACACTCTGATCACCGGCGCTTCCTCGGGCATCGGCCGGGCCACTGCGCTGCGCCTCGCGGCCGCCGGGCAGCACGTCTACGCCGGGGTCCGCCGGGAATCCGATGGTGCCCAGCTGGCCCGCGCCGCCACCGGCGGGGAGATCACCCCGGTGCGCCTCGATGTCACCGAGGCCAGCCAGATCGCCGAGGCCGCCGCGCTGATCGGCGGGCACGCCGGTGCCGGGCTGGACGGCCTGGTCAACAACGCCGGGTACGGCCTGGCCTGCCCGACCGAGCTGGTCCCGCTGGACTCCTTCCGGCGGCAGCTGGACGTCAACGTGACCGGGCAGCTCGCGGTCACCCAGGCGATGCTGCCGCTGCTGCGCCGGGCGGCCGGCCGGATCGTGATCGTCAGCACCATCGGGGTGCGGTTCAACCCGCCGTTCGCCGGGCCGCTCGACGCGGCCAAGGCCGCGCTGACCGCGCTGGCCGACTCGCTGCGCCAGGAGCTCGCCCCCTGGGACATCCGGGTCGTGCTGGTCGAGCCGGCCAGCATCAACAGCGGTGCCGCCGGCAAGGTGTCCCGCGACGCGGCCGCGGCCATGGCCGCCGCCAGCCCGCCGGGCCGGGCCCTGTACCAGGCCACGTTCACCAGCATGCTCGCGGTGATGAACGAGCGGGAGGGCCATGGCAGCCCGCCCGACGTCGCCGCCGCCACCATCATCCGCGCGCTGACCGCCAGCCGTCCCCGGACCATGTACCTGACCGGGAAGGATTCCCGGCGGCTGGCTCTGCTCAGCCTGCTGCCCACCCCGGTCCTGGACGCGGCCAAGCGGCGGGTGTTCGGGCTGCCCGCCCCCGGCTCGCTTACCGTCCGGCCGGTGGCCTGACCAGCCCGGCCTGGCCCGCCCCGGTTCGTGCGGCGACATCGCCGGGCCGGCCCGGCCGGGTGCCAAATGGGTAACCAATCCCGCCCCGGGCCTGGCGCGGCCGCGCCGGGTGCGTACCGTCTGCTCATGGGCAGGGGTCCGGGCGCTGGCACCGATGACATGACTGCCCGGGCCGCGGACCGCGATCGGGTGCGTGCCGCCCGGCTGCCGTTCGTGCTGGGCCGGGCCCGGTTCGCTCCGCTCCTGCCCGCCAGACCGGCTCCGCCAGGAGGATCGAAAACGCGCAAGTCGCCGTCTACCTCGTCTACGCGGGACTGGACGGGCACACAGCGGTGGACCGGGAGCTGTACATCCCGCGCCCGTGGACGTGCGATGCGGACCGCTGCCGGGCCGCGGGACGTGGCGATGGTGATCGACTCGGACGCCGACGTCCCCGTCTACCAGCAGCTGGCCAACATCCTGCGGGGCAAATCGACTCCGGCGAGATTCCCCGCGCCGGGCCAGCCCCAGCAAGCGGATCCTGGCCCAGCTGCGCCGGCCGGCAGCCGGCCCAGCTGTCCGGCGGTGAGCAGCAGCGCACCGCGATCGCCACCGCGCTGGCCAACCAGCCGAGGGTGCTGCTCGCCGACGAGCCCACCGGCGAGCTGGACAGTGCCACCGCGCGGGAGGTGTTCGCGGCGCTGCAGCTGGCCAACGCCGAGCTGGGCGTGACCGTGCTCGTGGTGACCCACGACCCGGCCGTGTCCACCGAGGTCCGGCGCACGATCGCGATCCGGGACGGGCGGACCAGCAGCGAGACGCTGCGCCACGACACCGCCGACGAGCACGGCAACCCATCCCGGCAGGCGGTGGAGTACGCGGTGCTGGACCGGGCCGGGCGCGTGCAGCTGCCCCGGGAGATGACCGAGGCGCTCAGCATGAAGGACCGGGTGCGGCTGGAACAGGATCAGGACCACATCGGCGTGTGGCCGGACCGGGAGGCGGGCCAGTGAGCCAGGCCGAGGCCGCCCGCCCGGCGGCCACGGCCGGGCCGGACGAGATCCTGGTCGCGGTGCGCGGGGTGTCCCGGACCTTCGGCAGCGGGCATACAGCTGTGCCCGCGCTGCGCGATGTGTCGTGCACGGTCCGCCGTGGCCAGCTGGCCGCACTGTGCGGACGATCCGGCTCGGCAAGACCACGCTGCTGAATATCATCGGCGGCCTGGACTCCCCGACCAGCGGTCACCTGTGGGTGGCCGGGCAGGACGTGACCGCGCTGGGCGAGCATGAGCGGCTGGCGCTGCGGCGCAGCACGGTCGCGTTCATCTTCCAGTCATTCGGGCTTATCCCGATGCTGTCCGCGGCCGAGAACGTCGGCATCCCGCTGCGCATCGCCGGCACCGCGTCCCGGGTGCGCGACGAGCGGGTCGCGACCATGCTGGCCATCGTCGGGCTGGCCGAGCACGCCGCGCACCGCCCGGGTGAGCTGTCTGGCGGCCAGCAGCAGCGGGTGGCGATCGCCCGGGCGCTGGCTGGCCGCCCCCAGCTGCTGATCGCCGACGAGCCCACCAGCCAGCTGGACCTGGAGACCGGCCGCCAGATCATGCGCCTGCTGCTCACCGTGGTCCACTCCGAAGGCATCACCGCCCTGGTGGCCACACACGATGAGGCGCTCATCGACCTGGCCGACGAGGTCATCCGGCTGGAGGACGGCCGCGTCGCAGGCTGACCGCAAGCTGGATCAGCCCGCGGCCCCGGAGAACGAAGCCGGGGCCTGCGGCGGAGTCCTGGGTCTGGATCACTCCGAGCGTGATCCCAGCCCAGACGCCGGCCTCGATGTCAGCCTCTTCCCTGACGATCGCCCCGCGCTGTAGAGGTACTAAGGGAACGCGGGCTAGTCGAGACAGTCAAGACGCGGGGGTCCTATGTGCTCTGACATGCGCCGGAGACGGCCCGCAAGGCTAGGACAGCTCACCGGATCTGCACGATGAGGGCGCAGTGCTGGCGGTCGAGGAGACGGGGGACGTGAAGAAGGGCGCGAGGAGCGGCAGAGCTAGTGAACGCCGAGGTGGGCACCCATGGCGTGCTGCACGAGCGTCATCAGCGTGATCTTCACTGAGCTCCGCTTCCGCGCGTCGCACTCAATGACCGGCACGCTCGCGTTCACCGACAGGGCTTCCTGCACGCTGCTGACCGTGTGCGGGAACTCGCCGTTGAAGCCGTTGACCCCCACGATGAACGGCAGCCGGGCCGCCTCGAAGTAGTTGACCGCTGGGAACGAGTCGGCCAGCCGACGCGTGTCCACCAGGACCACGGCGCCGATCGCCCCCTGGACGAGGTCGTCCCACATGAACCAGAACCGGTGCTGCCCCGGTGTGCCGAACAGATAGAGGATCAGCCCGGCGTCCAGGGTGACCCGGCCGAAGTCCATGGCCACCGTCGTGGTCGTCTTGTCCGGTACCCCGGACAGATCGTCCACGCTGCCGCTGGCGGTGGTCAGCAGGGCCTCGGTGGTGAGCGGCTTGATCTCCGACACCGCCCCGACGAAGGTGGTCTTGCCCACGCCGAAGCCACCCGCCACGACGATCTTGACCGAAGTCATCGCGGTTTCCCCGGGGTTGCCCCGCAGCAGCTCAGATGTTGCGTAATCCACTGAGTACCCTTCCGAGCAGGTCAAGGTCTGGGTCAGCACGCCCGCCGGCTAGCTGCCGGCGGGCCGGAGTGCACTGCGCGGCGCCGGGGTGAGCGCCCGGCCCACCTTTTCCACCAGCAGCGCCATCTCGTAGGCGACCAGGCCTATATCGCAGTCGTCGGACGCGAGCACGGCCAGGCTGGAACCGTCGCTGATCGCCATGACCAGCAGCAGCCCCTGCCGCATCTCGACCACCGTCTGGGTGACCGGGCCGCCCTCGAACACCTGGGACGCGCCCTGGGTCAGGCTGGTCAGGCCAGAGGTCACCGCGGCCAGCTGGTCCGCCCGGTCCTGGGGGAACCCGGCCGAGAACGCCAGCGGCAGGCCATCGGCGGACACGACGATGGCATGGGCCGCGGACGGTACCCGCTCGACGAAATTCGTGATGAGCCAGTTCAGGTCCTTCGCCGAAGAAGTCAGCGAACTCACGTGTCCTCCTTGCTGGTGGGTGGCTCGTCATCGGGTCCAGCCACCCGGGCTTTCCTGATTCCCTGCTGGAAGCTGGCCAGGCGCTGCCTGGTCTGCTCGGCGGACCTGGCCGTGAGCGAGGGTGGCGCGGCGGCCAGCGGGCCAACGCCGCCGGGCACCAGGTTCTGGTTCGGTACCCGCTTGGGCAGGCCAGCGCCGGTGAATCCCGCGGACACCGGCGCCTGCGCCACCTCCGCAGCCCGCCATCCCTCGTCGGACGGTGACGACCAGCTGGCCGGAGCGGGCTCCGGCGCGGGCGCCGACCGGTCCATCGAGCGCCTGCCCCGGCGGAACCAGTCGGACTCCACCGCCTCGAAGATGGGCAGCCGGTTCTCCGGCCCGGTGACGGCGGCAGGCGGCACGATCACCTGCGGGGCGGCCGCCGCACCGTCCCCGCCCGCCACCGGGCCTAGTATCACTCGCGCGGCTGGCGCCGCCGGCGCAGCGAGCACCTCGTCGGGCTCCGGGCTGGTCCCGGTGTCGGCCGCCCCGGCGGGTTCCGTCTCCCGTTCTGGTTCTGCTGGTTCAGGCCGGGGCGGGCGGGCCGGCGGCACGGCCCGGGCAGTGGTCGGCCGCCCGTCCGGGCTGCTGACCGCCAGCCCGTTGTCCATCCAGCTGACCGCCGCACCGTTCGCGTCGGGCTGGAACCGGCGCAGGGTGATCGTGGCGGCGAGGCTCTCCCGGGTGATCACTTCGTCGGGCAGCCATACCAGCGCGGTCAGCCCGCCGGTCGGCGCCGGGCGCAGCCGCACCCGGATGCCGTGCCGGGCGGCCAGCCGGGCCACCACGAACAGGCCCATCCGCCGGGACACCGCGACGTCCACCACCGGCGGGTTGTCCAGCCGCCAGTTGGCGTGCGCCATCTCCTCGGCACCCATGCCCACGCCCTGATCGCTGATGTCCAGCAGCACGCCACCGCTGTTCAGAACGTAGCCGGATACCTTGACCAGGGCTTCCTCCGGGGAGAACGTGGTGGCGTTCTCGACCAGCTCGGACAGTAGGTGCACGACGTCGCTGACGGCCGGCCCGCGGACCGAGATCCCGGGCTGGATGTGCGGGGTCACTCGCTCGTAGTGCTCGATCTCCGAGACCGCCGCGCGCAGTACGTCCACCAGTGTCACCGGTTCGCTCCACCGCCGGGACAGGTCGTGGCCCGCGAGCACCAGCAGGTTTTCCGAGTTGCGCCGCATCCGGGTGGCCAGGTGGTCCATCTGGAACAGGTTGGACAGCCGCTCCGGGTCCTGCTCGCCCTGCTCCAGGTCGTCGATCAGCCGGATCTGCCGTTCGACCAGCGACTGGCTGCGCCGGGACAGGTTCACGAACATCGCGTTGACGTTGCCGCGCAGCGCCGCCTCGTTGGCCGCCAGCCGGAGGGCTTCCCGGTGGACCTGGTCGAAGGCCCGCGCCACCTCACCGATCTCGTCGGTCGAGTCCACGTCGATCGGCTTGATCTCGGGTGGTGTGTCCGCGCCGCCCCCGCTCATCAGCCGCACCGTCTCCGGCAGCCGGATCCCGGCCACCTCGAGCGCACCGGTCCGCAGTCGGCGCAGCGGCCGGGTCATGGACCGGCCCACCGCCGTCGTGAACAGCAGGGCGAGGCTCAGCACCACGAGCACCGCGAACCCTTCGATCAGCGCGGTCGTGATGGCTTTGGTGCGCAGCGTGGCGCTCTGCCCGATGATCGAGGACATGAAGCCCTGCTCGACCGAGTGCAGGCTGGCCACCAGGTATGCGGAGCCGCTGGCGGCATTGGTGAAGGCCGGGTTCGCGGCTCCTGACCCGCCGCTCTGGGCCAGGGTGATCGCCTGCTGGACCTGCGCTTGCGCGTGCGTGGCCTGCGCCGAGGACAGCGCACTGTTGTAGCGATGGCGCTCGGCGCTGGTCGCGATGAGGCCGAACTGGGCCAGGTCAGCCTGCTGTTCGGCGAGTGCCGCGTTAATGACCGAAAGCTGGCTGGGCTGGAACTGGGTGGCGCCCACCAGGTCCGGGGTCAGGGCGGAGGTGAGGATCGCCTGTTCCTGGGCGACCTGTTCCTTGGATGCGGAGATGAGCCCGACGGCCCGGACCGTGTCGGCCAGTGTGGCGTCGTTGCCGCCGGTGGCGATTTCCCCCTCCAGGGCGAGCAGCTGGTTGATCAGGCTCGCGTACTCCTGGATCACCACCAGCGAGGGGATCTGGCTGCTGGCCGCCTCACTGCGCAGGGCCGGCAGCCCATTGATCGCGGTGATCGCCCCCTTGGCCTCGTGCTGCGTCACCGCCGGGTACGCAGCGCCGATGCCTGCTGCCTCGCTCTGCACGCGGGCCGCGAGCTGATCGGTGGCCCGGTGATCCTGGGCCAGGACCGCGAGCTCGGGCGCATTCGCGCCGCCCGGCGCGCCCCGGCCGCCGCCGGACGGGCCCATCGTGATGTACCTGATCGTGTCCTCGCGCTCGGCTTGCAGGGCCTGGATCAGGTTGGCGATCTCGCCGCCCAGCTGGGAGAACCGCTCCACCCGCTGGTAGGCCACGGCGCTGCGGGCCGAGGAAGCCACGCTGACTCCGCCGAGGATCACCGCCGCCAGGGTGGGCAACACGACCAGCAGCAGCAGCCGGGACCGGACGCGCCAGTTCTTCAGCGCATACCGGGGCCCGCGGCGCGCCGGACGGGGGGCCAAGAGCAGGCCCGGAGGACGGCCGTTCGGGCCGTTCGCGCTGCTCGCGGACGGGCCGGCCTCGCCCGCCGCCGCATTCTGGGCTGACCAGTTCCAGCCGGGAGCCACCTCCGGTGGCGCCGTCACGACCTGCGCCGCTGACTGGTGGGCCGCATCAGGGGCCACGCTGCCCGTACTCCCTCGCCTGGACCGCACAGTATCTGCACCTCTCACCTGGGAAACGGCAGGCGCCCACCGAGCCGCGGCGTGCCGATGCGGTGCCGGAAAGGCGGCACCGTCTTCCGATCGACCATTCTGCGCGCGGCCGTCTCAACAGAGTCAGGAGCCAACCCTAACGCCCACCGGCTCGTCCCATGGCAATTGTGACTACTGTTAGAAAAATACCCTATCAGGGCACGTGTGCCTGATGTTAAAAGCCCTTTGGAGGGCACGGCTCTCTCGGGCCGGTTAGCCTGAGCAGGACGGAGCTATATGCCATTACTACCATACTTCGGAAATTGGCGCTACTAATGCTTTACGAGAGCTACCACGTATTTATTAAGGAGGCTTCCAATGAGGTTTGCTCGGGCCTGGATCAGTAGGCCGCGGCCTGCCATGACGCGCCGGCTGGGCGGTCCCGGTCTGCAAGGCGTGCTGGGCCGGCCGGGTGCGGCGCTGGCGCTGGCCGCGCTGACGCTGCTCGCGGCCGGCTGCCAGGTGCCGTGGGCCTCGTCCGGCCCGGCCCCGGGCAGCCAGCAGATCACGGTGGCCGTCGTACCCGGCTTCGCCAACGCGCCGCTGCAGGTCGCGATCAGGGACGGGCTGTTCGCCCGGAACCGGCTGGACGTGACGGTGCAGACGTACCAGACCCTCCAGCAGGCGTACGGCGCGCTTTCCAGCGGCCAGGCCGACGTCATCAGCGGTGACTACGCCGGGCTGCTCTACATGCAGGCGCACGGCAGGCGGGGCCAGCTGCGGCTGGTGGCCGACGGCTACGATGCCACGCCCGGCGTGATGGAAATTCTCACCCTGCCCGGCTCGCCCATCACCGCCCCCCAGGATCTGCAGGGCCAGGCGGTCGCCACCCCGCCCGGCCAGCTCGCCCCGTTCTCGGCTGTCGCCCCGTACAACATCGAGACGCTGGCCACCGAGGCTGTGCTGCAGAGCGACGGGGTGAGCCCGTCCAGCATCCAGTGGAAGCCGATGGCGGCGGGCGCGATGATTGGCGCGCTGCGCGACCACACGGTCAGCGCGATCGTGACCACCCAGCCCTACATCCTGCAGGCCGAGACCCAGCTCGGGGCGGTCGAACTGCTCGACGCCTGTAGTGGCGTCGCCGCTAGCCTGCCGCTGTCCGGGTATTTCGCCTCCGGCGGCTTCGCCCGCACACACCCGGCTGCGCTCAGCCAGTTCCAGTCCGCGCTCAACGCGGCCAAGGCGGCTACGGCGCAGCCGGGTACCGTTCAGTCGGTGCTGCGGACCCTGCCGGGGATGACGGCCCAGGAGGCGCCGCTGGTCACGGTCGGGCAGTACCCGACCTTCCTCAGCGTCGGGCAGGTTCAGCGGGTGGCTGACCTGATGGCGGGCACTGGGATGATCGCCAGCCCGATCTCAGTGAAGAACCTGGTGTTCCGGTGAGCTGAGGCCCCGGCCCGGCCGGGCCGGCCACGGGGCACCGCCCGGGCGCAGTAGCCGGATTTCGCGCCCGGGGCGGCCGTCAGGCGACAAAGGCGAAGTGCTCGAAGTCGAAGTTGGACAGCGGCTGGCCGACCTTTCCGGCCGTGTACCCGGTTATCTTGTCGCCGTAGGCGTCGAGCACGCTGATGAATGCCGGGATGATGTAACCGCCCTCGTTGAAATCGAAGTTCTGCATCTCATGGACGATTTCCCGGCGGAGCGACGGGCTGGCAGTGGCGTTCGCCTGATTGTAGAGGCTCGTGTAGTGCGCATTGCTGGTGTGGGTTTCGTTGAAGGGGGAGCCCTTCAGCATCGACTCGGACACCTGAGCCAGGTAGGGATAGTAGTTGTAATAGTCCTGGGCGAACGGCCATTTGAGGTAGTTAGGGCCGAAGAAGGTGCCGGCCGGGACGTTGTTCAGCTTGATGGTGACGCCCGCCGCCTTGGCCTGGGCGGCCAGCACCGTCGCCATCGCGATCGTGCCGGTGGCCACCGCCGAGGTGGTGAGGGTCACCGTGAGGTTTTCCTGGCCCGCCTTCCGCAGCAGGAACTTGGCCTGCGGAATGTCGCCCTGCGCCGGCCGCACCAGCGCGTGGTCGAAGTCGGGGTCATAGGGCGAGAAGAGGTCGTTGGCGACCACCCCGTAGCCGTCCAGCGCGGAGTCGATGAGCTGTGCGCGGTCGGTGAGCAGCCGCATTGCCTGGCGCACGTTCACGTCGTTGAACGGCGGCTGATCAACCCGCATGGTGAACGGGATGATCTCACCCGAGTGCGACACGACCGTCTTGATGCCCCCCGACGTGGACAGCGCGGCGACCTGCGGCCCGTCCAGTGCGCCAGCCCCCTGGATGACACCGGTGGACAGCGCGTCCTGCAGGGTGGTGTTGTCGCTGAAGTCGATGATCGTCAGGGTGTCCACGTAGGGCAGCCCTGACTTCCAGTAGTGCGGGTTGCGGGTGAACACGCTGCGCTGGCCGGGGGTGAAGCTCTGGTACCGGAACGCCCCGGTGCCGTCCGGCTGGGCCGGGCTGAAGCCCGCTGGCGCGATGTACAGGTTGTACCAGAACGCGGCCAGCTGCTCGACGAAGCTGGAGAACGGCTTGGTCAGCTTGACCAGCACGGTGTGCTTGTCGAGAGCCTTGGTGCTGGTCATGTCGATCGGCCCGAGGCCGGACTTCCCGGTGAAGTCGTTCGAGATGACCCGCTGGAAGGTGAAGATCACGTCGGCGGCGGTGAAGTCCTTGCCGCTCTGGAAGGTGACGCCGGGCCGCAGCCGGATGACCCACTCCGCCAGCGACCCCTGATGGGCGGAGATCGACTCGGCCAGCACGTACTCCACCTCCGCCTGCCCGTTGAGCTGGACCAGGGGCTGGTAGATAGATTGCAGCCGGGCGGTGTCGATGTAGGTGAGGCTCTTGTGCGGGTTGACAGTGTCCGAGCTGGAGCCGCCGCTCAGGCCCAGCTTCAGGTTGCCGCCCCGGTGCACCTGGCGGCTGGCCCCAGTGGCCTGGGTGCTGCCGGAGCTGGACCCGCCGCAGGCGGCGAGTAAGCTCCCGGTGCCCGCCAGGACGCCGGAAGTCGCAATCCCGCGCAGGAATTGGCGCCGGTCAAATCCCGCGGCCGCCTGCGGCGTGCTGCTCTGATCCGATCGATCCACGAGACCTACCTCCACGGAGTTCAACCTTCTTGCGGAAAGCTCTGTTCATCGTCACGCCAGCCTGGGGCGCGGCAATAGCTGGCCAGAAATCCAGCCGGGCGGCCGGAAAAGGGCCGGCTGGGCCGGGCAGCCGGATGATCAGGCGCACCATGCGGGCGGCTTATGGGTCGTGTGTGTCTTATGTCCTTACTCGGCAACAAGGAGCACTTTCCCCCATGCTGGCGCCGTTCGAGGAAACGGTGGGCCGCGGCGGCGTCGCTGACCGGGAAGGTAGCGGCGATGGGCACCTTGATCGACACGTCGCGGATGAGCTCCAGCGAGGTGGCCAGGTCATCGGGGGGTGCGATCCGGAAGCCCACGATCCGCCAGCCGTTCCGGAACAGCGCGATCAGATCGAGCGGGACCACCTCGCCTGCGTGCGCGCCGCAGGTGACGAGCGTCCCCTCCTCGCGCAGCACGGACAGATGGGCCCCGAACAGCTGGCCGCCCACGGTGTCCAGCACGGCGTCGAAGCGGCGACCGCCCGTGGCCCGCAGCAGGCCGGTGGCGATGTCGCTCTCGTTCCGGACGATAACTAGGTCCGCGCCCAGCCCGGTGACCGGCCCGGCCTTGGCCGCCGTGCCCACCGTGGCCACCACGGTCGCGCCGGCCAGCTTGGCGCACTGGACCAGCGCGCCCGCCACGCCGCCCGAGGCCGAGGGCACGAGCACCAGGTCGCCCGGGCGGACCAGGGCCAGCCGGTTCACCATGTGCCACGCGGTGCTGACCACGCACTGCCCGGCCGTCATGGCCAGCGGGTCGTCGCCCGGGTCGAGCGGCACCACGACCTCGGCCGGCACGCTGACCAGCTCCCCGTAGCCGCCCCACCGGGTGGTACCGAAGATTTCGAAGGCAGCACACAGGTCAGGCTGCGACTTGGCGCACTGACCGCAGCTGTACTGCTGGAGTGCAGTCACCAGGTCCCCAGGATGGATGGGCCCGGCCCGGTCACCGGCGTCCACGACCGTCCCGGTGAACTCAGGCCCGAGGACCATCGGCAGCTCGAACGGCCACCGGGACGTCCCGGCGCGGGAGTCGAGGTCGGAGTGGTTGACTCCGCACGCCTGCACCTGGACCAGGACGTCGCCCGGGCCGCTAATGGGATCGGGGAAGGCTGCGTACTGCATCGCCTCTGCGGGCCCATATTCGTAGAACGCAGCCGCTTTCACCTGCCCGTGACCTCCGAGTCTGAGTTCGGGCTGAGCGCCCGCGGCCCGGCGCCCGCCAGCCTACTGGGAATGGCTTTAGTAATACCGGCCACGCTTCACCTAAATTACTAATGGAGTTCAGAAATAAATGCGTTCAACTCTGGCTGGCCAGCCGGGGCTCATGAGGCAGTGGCTGCTCAGCGCTTAAGTCTGTGCTTCGAGGAGAATACCCCCGTGAAGCAGGGAATATGGCCTGAATACGGCAAATAAGTCGCGTAGTAGAACCGTAATTTCGCGCTGGTAGGCCCATTTAATCGGGGCGGCCAGGCCGTTGTCCCGGCGTGACCGGCCGGTTACCGTAGGCCTGTGGCAGGCGCCCAGTCTGAGCTGCTTCCGGAGCCGGGACCAGCGGTGGCCCCGCCTGCCGTCCGGCCGCGCACGGCCCATCCGGTCGGCTACCTCCTCGGCCAGCGGACCGCGTTAGGTGTGTTTACCTTATTCGTGGTATCCGTGCTGGTGTTCCTGGCCACGCAGGTACTGCCGGGCAATGCCGCTATCGCGGTCCTGGGCCGCACCGCGGCCGGCAACCCGGCCGCGGTGCACCGGCTGGAGGTGGCCCTGGTGCGCAGCGTGGCCCAGTCGGTCGTCGTGCTGCGCCGCGGAGTGGTAGTCGAGGCCGGGCCCGCCGAGCAGATCTTGGCCCGGCCCGGCAGCCAGTACACCGCCACTCTGGGCTGTTGGCGGCCACGAGAGATTCCATTCGAATTGCTGCTCGCTGCCGTTGCTGGTCACGGCTTGGTCCAAATCAGTGAGTAGCGCCACAGCAGGTGGCGGCGGTACCGGGCGCCTGGCAGCATCTGCCGGGCCAGGGCATGGATCTCGGCGTAGGTGTGCGGAGGCGGCCACACGACGGGGGAGGGCTGCTCCCAGTAGGTCCTGGCCAGCTTGTATCCCCAGTGAGCGATGACGGCGCTGGCCTCCCAGGGCAGGTCTGCGGGCAGCCGGGATCGGGCCAGCCCGACGATAGCCAGCCTGCCGCCCGGTGCCAGCAGCTGGCTCATCCGGTCGAGGGCAGCGCGGGCGTCCATATGGTGCAGCGCCGCGACCGAGGTGATCATGCTGAACGTGGCAGGCGCGAAAGGATGGGCGCGGAAGTCGCCGCGTATGAGACCGATTTTCCCGCTGGGGTCCTGGCGACGTGCCAAGTCCAGGCTCGCTGCGTCTCGGTCGAGGCCGACGACGTGCGGGACCAGGTGGGCTAGCTGCCGGGCCAGCATGCCCTCTCCGCATCCGACGTCCAGGATCCGCTGGCATCCCGGCGGAATGGCCTCCAAGATCAACCGGTAGTAGTGGGTGTTGTGATTCCACTGACCGTGCCGCGTCATGCACGCTGATCCTGCCAGGGGCCAGGCTCGGACGGCAAAAGCAATCTTGACCCGCTGATTAGAAGATCGTTTCGTTCCTTCACTGGATCACCTCGGCCCGATCGATCCGCGCAGCGACTACCGGCAGTTCAAGAAACTGCTCGGCAAAGCGGGCCTGCCTCCGGTTCGGCTGCATGATCTCCGTCATATGGCGGCCAGCCTTCTGGTTGGTCAGTGCGTGCCGCCCCGGGTGGTGATGGAGATCCTTGGCCGCACCCAGATCGCGCTGACGATGAACACCTACAGCCATGTGGCGCCGGAGGTCCCTCGGAGGCGGCCGACCCGATGGCCAAGACGCTCTGGCAGGACGATGAGGACCAGGCCGACGAGCCCGAAGCGGCAGAGCTGGAGGGCGGCGAATGAAGGCGGTTGCTGCTCGCATTGCTGCCCGGCTGCAAGCGCAGGCACCAAGGCAGCCTGGCCGACCGTACATGACCTGGGAACAAGTTGGTGCGCCGCCAGGGACTCGAACCCCGAACCCGCAGATTAAGAGTCTGCTGCTCTGCCAGTTGAGCTAGCGGCGCGTGGTGCCGAGTCATGCTACGACGTGCCGGGCCGTACAGCAAACCAGCAGAGGGGTGCCGCGTGGTGCTGCGCGCTACCGGGCCGTACTGCGACATCCGAGCAAACATGGAGCAACATGCGTCCCCGGCGCCGGACAATTGCCAGCTACGCGCCGTGGCGGGTGGATGCCGAACCGGGGCCACTCCGCCGGGATAGTACTGGTGCGTATAGAGGTCCGCGCGGACGTTGACTCGTGGCTGGGCTCGGGTGGCGAATGAGAGCCCGACGACTGGGCAGCATCGGCCTCCGGTCGATCTGCGATGTACCTCGCGTGGACCATGCACGGACCTGCCCAGTACTCCAGCGACACTTCGTAATCGGGAAGCCCTGGGTCCTATGCCAGGCTGAAGGTGGCGGCCTTGGTCCACTGTCCTGCGGCGGATTGCTGGGTCATCAGGGTGACTGCCGTGGCGTGGCCGTCGATGGGCAGTTGTGCCTGGATGGATTCCTCGGCGCTGTGCAGGTCGTTGAGGGGACGTCCATGGCCAATGGTCAGGTGGGGCACGACGTCGTCGTACTGGCCCTCGAACGGGGGAAATGCGGGGAAGGCCCCGTAGACGCGCTGGGTCAGGGCGCGGAAGGGACCAGGATCACGCGGGGCAAGCCAGAGCACGTCGTCGCCGAACCAGCCCGTATCGTCCAGCCGGAAGCGGAATCGGGTGACGGCCGCGAATAGGTGCTCAAGCTCAGCGAGCACTAGTTCATCGATCCTCCAGGGCGGCATGAACGGGAACAGGACCGTGATGTGGGCCGGGACGCCGAGCGGCGCACTGGCGTCGAGGAGTGCCCGGTGCTGTCCCACGACAGGGTCGGCCTCAGGGACCTCCACGATCAGGCCGCTCTGGGGACGGCCAGGCACTTGTCACGGGGGAACCATAAATCCGGCGAAGACCCGGTAGCCATCGGGTTTTGCACCGTGGATCAGGTGGTGAGGGCAGCACCGCTAGACACGGGAACAGGCTGAACGCCGACTACGCGCGGTCCCGTCAATCACGTGCAGGGGCCATGGACGCCGAGGCGGCGGCCAACTAGAGAACCGCGCTGGCTCCGGGGCTGGCGATGAGCAGCCCGCGGGGCCGCGGCCGGGGACCGCCGGGCAGCGTCCGTGCCCTCCACGCCGCCACCACAGCGACCGCAGCGTGCCTGCACATCTGGCTGGTCTGCTCGCCTTGACGGCGGTATGGCGGAACCGGCAGCCGGAACGCCCTACCCCGAGCGCCAGCCCTGGAGGTGACCATGTCCGACCCGCTGACCGGTGATGAGATCCGGCCGCGCGAATGGCCGATCGGGAATCGGACCCTGATTGTCAACGCGCAGGACCGGTGCGTGTTGGGTGTCTTCAAGGCCGCCTGCCCGCTGCCGCTGGTCCCTGGCAGCATCCTGCAGTTCGACGACGGGCTGGGCGACCAGCGAGTCGTCGGCCTCCGGGTCATCGCCGGCCGGCAAGGCGGCATTTTCTGTGTGGAGGTGGAGCCAGCGGGCAAGACGGGGCGGCGGGCGCCAGCGGCCAGCGGCCGCCGGTTGCAGCCAGTGGGCACATAAGCCGCGGCCGCAGTCGGCCCACCCGCCGGTGTCCCAGCCGGCCACGCGTGCGGCGTCGGCTAATCGCCACCAGCACGGCGCGGCGTGCCGCCTGGGTCACCGCGTGGCGCTAGCTCATAACGATGGCCGTCCCGCTTGCGGTTACCATCAGCATCGAGCCATTTTGGCCCACGGTCTCGTAGTCGAGGTCGATGCCGATGACGGCGTTGGCTCCCGTTTCCCGGGCTCGCTCCTCCATCTCGCTCATCGCGAGATCCTTGGCCCGTTGCAGCTCCCGCTCGTAGGCGGCGGAACGGCCGCCGACGATGTCGCGGATGCCTGCGAACATGTCCCTGAAGGCGTTCGCACCCAGGATCGCCTCGCCGGATACAACCCCCTTGTACTCGTCGATGTGCCTGTCCTGGAGTGTGCTGGTGGTCGTCAGCAGCATGTCCTACCCCCGCCTGTGCATGGACGATGTGCCGGGCCCGGCCGCCCGACAGCCTGGCCGATATTAGGGTTCAGTGCCCTTGCCTGCTCGTGGCAATCACCGGTCGCGCAGCACCACGCCGCGGCGGAAGGGACGCGGCCACCGATGTACGGCCGTCGCCGAGGTCTGCCGTCCACGTCTGGGCACCCAGGTTGCCGGGTGCCTTCTCGTATTCACTCAGGCCGGTCCTGGTGATGTATTCGATGTAGGCCGCTGCCTGCTCGGTCCTGACCCCCCGCCACGTCCGGGCTATCCGATCATGCCCGGCGTGCGCAGAGATGCACAACGTCACAGCGCCGTGCGACCGTTCCCGGGTGATCGCCTGCTAGGGCAGGACCGGCAGAGCGTCGCGTGTGCTGGCTGGCGTCGGCAGGCCGACTAGCATGGGTGATCCAGCACCGACACAGGGATCGCTGGAGGCGCAGAGGGTGCAGGTTTCCGGTGGCTGAGCCGCCCGCAGCGTCCGGTTCGGGGGCTGCCGAGCGGGATGTGCTGCTGGCCACCAAGCTGAATGTGCCCGGTTCGCGGCCGGGGCTGGTGCCCCGGCCGCGGCTGGCGCAGCGGCTTGACGAGGGGCTGGCGCGGGGGGTGGTGCTGGTCTGCGCGCCCGCCGGGTATGGCAAGACGATGCTGCTGGCGGACTGGGTACGGCACGGCAAGCAACGGGTGGCGTGGCTGTCACTGGATGCCGGTGACAACGACCCATCCCGGTTCTGGCGCCATGGGCTGGCCGCGCTGGACCAGGCGCGGCCGGGGATCGCCGGGCGGATCGGCCCGCTGCTGGGCCCACCGCCGCCGCCTACGTTCGAGGGGCTGGTGACGGCGCTGGTCAACGAGCTGGCCGCTGAGCCTGGCGGAGACGATGCGCTGCTGGTCCTCGATGACTACCACGTGATCACTTCGAAGGCTGTGCACGCGTCAGTGGAATTCCTGCTGGAACACCGGCCGCCGGGGCTGGTGCTGGTGCTGGCCAGCCGCGCTGACCCGCCGCTGGCCTTTTCGCGGCTGCGGGCGCGCGGGCAGCTGGCTGAGCTGCGCGCCGCCGAGCTGCGGTTCACCTCAGGGGAGGCGGCGGCGTTGCTGGAGCAGGTAGCGGGCACCCCCGTCCGGGCGCTACCCGATGCGGCCCTGGCGGCGCTGGCGGCACGCACCGAGGGATGGGCGGCCGGGCTGCAGCTGGCCGGGCTTTCACTGCGCGGGCAGCCGGATGTGACCGGGTTCGTGGCGGCGTTCACCGGCAGCCACCGTTACGTGCTGGACTTCCTGGCCGAGGAGGTGCTCGAGCGGCAGAGCGAGGAAATGAAAGCCTTCCTGCTGGAGACCTCGGTGCTGGAGCGGCTGTCGGGGGAGCTGTGCGATGCGGTCACCGGCCAGGCCGGAAGCCAGAGGGTGCTGGAGGAGGTGGAGCGGGCGGGATTGTTCCTGGTGCCACTAGATGAGGTGCGCGGCTGGTGGCGCTATCACCATCTGTTCGCCGACCTGCTGCGCGCCCGGCTGCAGCAGGAACGGCCCGGCCGGGTTCCGGAGCTGCACCGTAACGCGGCCACCTGGTATGACGATCATGGGCTGGCCGATGAGGCGATCTGGCACGCGATGGCCGCCGGGGACATGATCTGGGCCGCCCGGCTGATCGAGCGGCACTTCGACACGGTCTTCTACCTGCGTGGCGAAGGGGCGACGATTCAGCGGTGGATCTCGGCGCTGCCCGATGACCTGGTCCAGTCCCGCCCCCGGCTGCTGCTGGCCCAGGCTTTCCTGGCTGCCCAGGGCGGCCGCGTGGAAGCGGTGGAGCCGCTGCTCGATGCGGCCGAGCAGGCGTCCGCGGTCGCGGCCGGGGAGCTGTTCGAGCCCACCATCGGCAGGGCCGACAGCATACTGGTGAACGTCCCTGCGCTGAGCGCACTCTGCCAGGCCTATCTCGCCCAGTTCCGCGGTGACGCCGAGGCCACGGCCGCGTTCGCGTCGAGGGCCCTGGCCATGGTTGGTCAGGACGAGCGGATGCTGGACTTCGTGATCCGGCGGTACCTGGCCACCAGTGAGTGGCTCCGTGGCCGCCTCGCGGAAGCCGAACTTGCCTTCGTGACCAGGATCGCCCGGTGGAGGGAGGCTGGCCGGCTCGCTCTGGCGGCCTGGAATGAGTACGAACTCAGCCAGGTCCAGCGCGGTCAAGGCCGCCTGGACGCGGCCGTGCGGACCTGCGAGCAGGCGCTGGCCTTCGCCGCAACGCCCGGCCGGGCTCCCCCGCTTGCTGCTGGTCCCGCGTATGTGGGCCTGGCCGAGGTGGCCTACCAGCGCAACGAACTCGACCTGGCCCTCCGCCACGTCACCGAGGGCATTGCCTTGTGCCGCCAGTTCGCCTATACCCCGCCGCTGGCCGGGGGGCTGGTGACGCTGGCGTGGATCCGGCAGGCCAGCGGCGACTTGGACGGGGCCCTGGCGGCGATCGGCGAGGCCGGGCAGGCCTCGCCGGGCCCACCCGGCCTGTTTAACCCTGTTCCGGCGCAGCGGGCGCGGCTCCTGCTGGCCCAGGGCGACCTGGACGCCGCGGCCCGGTGGACGCGGGAGAACGGCCTCGGCGCGGACGACGAGCCGGATTACCCCAGTGAGCAGGGGCATCTGGTGCTGGCCAGGGTGCTGCTCGCCCAGGATCAGCCTGGCCGGGCGCTCGCGCTGCTCGACCGGCTGCACGCGGCCGCGGCCGCCCAGGACCGGACTGGCAGCCTGATCGAGATCGGCGTGCTGCGGGCGCTGGCACTGGCACTGGCAGCCACAGGTGATGCCGACGGCGGGGTGAGCTCGCTGGCCAAAACGCTGGCACTGGCCTGCCCGCAGGGCTATGTCCGGGTCTTCGCCGACGAGGGCCCGCCGATGGCCGCGCTGCTGGGCCGGCTGATCGCCGCCCAACGGACTGGGCAGGCTCCTCGGATTCCGCTGGGCTGCCTGGCCCGGCTGCAGCGCGCGTTCAGCCGGGAGCCCGCCGCCCCGCCAGGCTCTGGGCAAGGAACCGCTGCGTGGCCGGGCCTGATCGAGCCCCTGACGGGCCGCGAGGTGGAGGTGCTGGGGCTGCTGGCGGCGGGCCGGTCGAACCAGGCGATCGCCGACCAGTTCGTGGTCACCCTGGACACGGTCAAGAAGCACGTCAGCCACGTCCTGGGCAAGCTCGGCGCGGCTAGCCGCACCGAGGCTGTCGCCCGAGCGCGGGAATTGGGCCTGATCCCCTAGCGCAGCCCCGGTCACCCGCCGCACTGGCGTCGCCCTGGCCCTGCTGGGAGCCATCGACGCTCACCTGCCCTTCAGGTCGCCATGTCGGCTTCGACACCCGCCGCGGCGCCCATCACCTGCGGAGATCTACCGGCGGCTGGCTGCGGCCCCAGGCCTTGCGCCGGCTGCGCGAGACTGCCCCAGCGGTGGTGCCCCAACGCCCCGCTGGGCAGGTTGTCCGGTTTTGCCGGGGCCTGCTAAGGAACGCGGCTGTTCGTGCTGCCCCGGCGCGGGCGCCCGCACATCATCCCCGGTGTCATCGTCGTGGAGGGCCTTGGTCTCCGCCTTCAGGATCCGCATCGATTTGCCCAGCGAACGTGCCGCATCAGGAAGCTTCCGCGCTCCGAACAGGAGCACGAACACCGCGACCACAATCAGCACATGCCACGGGCTCAGACTGTTGAAACCCATCTTCATCCTCCCTCGTTCTGCAGCGGCGGGGACTTCGGAGCGGGCGGCTTCCCGTAGCTGCCTGGCCTTGCCCAGCCGCCGGCGAAACCTGCTGATAGTGCCTTGGCCGCTCCCTTCAGAGCACCTTGGACAGGAATGCGCGGGTCCGCATGTGCTGGGGGTTGCTGAGCATCTCGCGCGGGCGGCCGACCTCGACCACGGTGCCCTCGTCCATGAAGACGAGGGTGTCGCCCACTTCACGGGCGAACCCCATCTCGTGAGTCACTACGATCATCGTCATCCCGCTGGTGGCGAGGTCGCGCATCACTGCCAGCACGTCGCCGACGAGCTCGGGATCCAGCGCGCTCGTCGGCTCGTCGAACAGCATCAGCTTGGGCTGCATGGCGAGTGCCCGGGCGATGGCAACGCGCTGCTGCTGGCCGCCGGACAGCTGCTTTGGGTAGGCGTCCGCCTTGTCACTCAGGCCGGTCCGGTACAGCAGCTCGTTGGCCAGCTCAGTCGCGTGCGGCTTCGACAGGCCCTGCACGCGAATCGGCGCCTCGATCACGTTCTCCAGTGCTGTCTTGTGCGGGAACAAGTTGAACTGCTGGAAGACCATGCCGATCTCGGCGCGCTTCGCGCAGATTTCCCGCTCGCGCAGCTCGTGGAGCTTGCCGCCCTGCTGCCGGTAGCCGACCAGCTCACCGTCGACCCATAGCCGGCCGGCATTGATCTTTTCCAGGTGGTTGATGCAGCGCAGCAACGTTGACTTACCTGAGCCCGACGGGCCGATGATGCACATCACCTCTTGGCGCGCCACCTCGAGGTCGATGCCGCACAGCACCTGCAGGCGCCCGAATCTCTTGTGCACGCCCTCCGCTAGCACCATGGGCGGGCCGCCGGCGCCGTGGACTGGCGGGGTCGCCTCGGCCGGGGTGATCATCGTCCCTCCCCGGACGGGGGCTGCGCGGGCGGCGGGGGAGCGTGGAAAGTGAACAGGTAGCGACGGATCCGCTGCCACGGCGTGGGGGGCAGCTGGCGGGCTGAGCCACGGGCGTAGTACCGCTCAATGTAGAACTGGCCGGCCGTGAGCACCGAGGTCACGATGAGGTACCAGAGGCTGGCCACGATCAGCAGCGGGATCGTCTGGAAGCTCACTGAGTAGATGAGCTGGACCGCATAAAGCAGTTCGGTGACGGTGATCACGCTCGCCAGGGAAGAGGTCTTGAGCATGGAGATGGTCTCGTTGCCGGTTGGCGGGATGATCACACGCATCGCCTGCGGCAGGATGATCCGGCGCATCGTCTGGATCCTGCTCATTCCCAGCGCCTGCGCAGCCTCCACCTGACCGTGCTCGACGGACAGGATGCCGGCTCGCACGACCTCCGCCATATAGGCGCCCTCATTGAGCCCAAGCCCCAGGATCGCCGCGGTGAGCGCGGTGATCACGTCATTGGCGTTGGCCTCCAGGAAGGAGGGCCCGAAGGGCACGCCGAGCGAGATACGCGGGTACAGGAAAGCCAGGTTGAACCAGAACAGCAGCTGGACCAGAACCGGCGTGCCGCGGAAAAGCCAGATGTACACCCAGCTCGCGCCGGAGAGCAGCGGGTTCGGGGACAGCCGCATGACCGCGAGGATCACACCAAGCACGATCCCGATCGCCATCGCGACCACGGTGAGCAGGATCGTGAGTTCCAGGCCCTCCAGCACCCGGCGGGATAGGAAGTAGCTCCCGACGATGTCCCACTGGAAGCGGGGGTTCGTCATCAGCGTGTGCGCGAGCATCGCGGCCAGCAGGAGCACAACGGCCGCACCCAGCCACCGTCCGGGGTGCCGGACTGGGACCGCTTTGATCTCCTCCGGCGGCCCAGTGCGTCCCGCGGTCTGCGCTGTTCGCGGTGTCGTCACTCTTGCTCCGGATTCGGCAACGGGGCGGGATCGGATCCGCGAGAGGGTCAGCTAACCGCGGCGTTGATCGCCGGGTTGGAGATGGCGCCGCCCTGCACTCCCCATTTCTCCAGGATCTTCATGTAGGTGCCTTTGGCCATGAGATGCTTCACGGCGGCCAGCACTGGGTCGGCCATCCCGCTGTCCTTGGGGATCGCAATCCCGTACGGCGCGGTGCCGTACGGTGAGCCGGTCACCTTGAGCGCCGCCTTTGACTGCTTCACCTGGTAGGCGGCCACCGGTGAGTCAGCCATGGCGATCTGCGCGCGGTCCGAGGACAGTGCCAGGTTGACCGCGTTCTGGTCGTTGTATACCTGGACTGTGACGCTGGGCTTGCCCGCCGACCTGCACTTTGCTGACTGTTCCTGTGCGTCCGCCGCCTGGGTGGTGCCCTTCTCCGCGGCGACAGTGCGCCCGCACAGGTCAGCCAGGGACTTGATGGCCGGCCCGCCACTGGACTTGACGTAGAACGACGTGCCCGCCCTGAAATAGGTGACGAAATCGACGGTCTGCTCGCGTTCCTTGGTGTCGGTGAACGACGAGATACCCAGGTCGTACTTGCCTGAGGCGAGGCCGGGGATGATCGTGTCGAAGGTAGCGTTGATCACGTTGACCTTTAGGCCGAGTACCTGCCCCAGCTCCTTCGCAAGGTCGGCGTCGAAGCCGATCACGGTGCGGCCGTCAGTCGCGACGAATTCGTTCGGGGCATAGGTGGCATCCGCCGCAACGGTAAGTGCCCCGTTTGCCTTGACGGAGCCGGGCACCTGGGCCGCGATCGCACTGACTGCGCCGGACGGCGATGCTGACGGCGCTGGGCTTGTGCCCGTGCTTGTCTCTGCACCATTACCGCATCCTGCAGCGACCAGCGCGGTTACCGAAAGCACGGCGGTCGCGAACAGCAGCTTCTGAGTTCTGCGGATTTTCACGGAACACCCCCGACCGCGGACGCAGCTACGTTGGTGACGGACTCGCGGCCGGCCTTGCCAGCGCTGCGAGACGACGAATGATCTGTGGTCGCCGGTCTATGAGCTCTGGGTAGTCCAGCCAGATGAGATGCGGATGCAATCGCCATGCAGTCCTTGTGGAGCACGCGGGCGCTCGGCCCGTCGGCCGGCCAAGCGCCGGGTGGCGGTCGGAGGCTGCCCGTATGACGTGACTGTGAGCCCGGCTTGCAGAATCCGGGTGCACCCGGTTCACGGGGCGGCTCAGGCTCGGCGGTGCTGCCGGGGATCGTGTGCTGGGCGATGCCACTCGTCGCTGGTCTTGTCCGGCCGTCCGACGTTCACGACCTGGACGGGCAGGTCGCCGGCCGCGCGCAGCACCTGGTCGGCCACCGTGGATCCGTTCAGCAGATGCGACCAGCGCGAGCGGCGGTGCGACCCGATCACGAGCTGACAGGCTCGGGCCTTGCGGGCGGCCCGGATCAGCCCGGAAGCAGGGTCGCTGGCCCTGAGCTCGCGCAACGTCCCGCCCAGTTCGCCCAGCAGCCGGCGGTCCTTGTCCAGCCGCGCCTTCGGTGGCCGGTCGACGTTGTCGATCGCCCGGACGTGCACCCCTTGCAGCCTGGCCTCGGACAGCTCGGCGAGATGGGCGGCGTAACGGATGAGCCATTCATCGGCGGGCGACCCTTGCAGGCCGACCACGATGACCGAGGCGTTTACCGGCCCGCTGATGCCGCGGGCGGCCAGGAACGCCGTGACCGGATCGGGAACTGAGTCATCGAGCCAGAGCTGCGCGAGCTCGCGCAGGGCGGCGAGATTCGCGAAGCGGAAATAGCTCGACAATGCCGCATCTACCCGTTCGGCCGGGACGACGAGGCCCTGGGCCAGCCGGTGCCGCAGCGCTGAAGGCGCAAGGTCGACCAGTGTGATCTCGCCGGCCCGCGCGAACGCGTCTGGCACCGGCTCGGCTTGGTGCACGCTGGTGATCCGGGAGACGATCTCGCCCAGCGATTCGATATTGGCGATGTTGAGGGTTGTGTAGACCTCGATGCCGTTTGCCAGCAGCTCGCCGACGTCCTGCCAGCGTCTCGCGTGCCGCTGTCCGGGGAGGTTCGCATGGGCGAGCTCGTCTACCACGGCCACCTCCGGGCGACGGTCTAGAACCGCCGGGATGTCCAGCTCCGCAAAGTTCGTGCCCTGATAGGTGACCATGCGGTCGGGAAGCACTTCGAGATCGGCGAGTTGAGCAGCGGTCGCCGGCCGCCCGTGACGCTCCCAATGGGCGACGACGGTGTCGGTGCCGGAGCGCCGCCGGGCGCGTGCGTCCCGCAGCATCGCGTAGGTCTTCCCCACTCCGGGGGCAATCCCGAGGTAGATGCGCAGCTTGCCCCCGCCGGCAGGCGACAACACCGCGTCATGTGCAGAAGCCTGAGCGATCCGGTCCGGGCGGTCGTCACGGGCGGGCTGGGCGCCGCTGGTCATCGCTGGATCCATCCGGACTGGGGTGTCACAGTCCGGCCCCGGGCCACCGCGGCAGCCGCCACAGCCACGGGCGACCTGAACCAGGCCGGGCCCCTGTCCGGGCAGGCCCGCCTGGCGCGGTGCCAACCCAGACGCCATCTGCCAGAAACGACACACGCCAGCGGTCCCCAGCGAACCCCCGGCCCGGGCCCGAGCACAATGCTCCTGTTCTGCACGCCCAGGACGCGGGCGGTGCTGAGTTCGCAGAACCTGGCCGCCAAAAGGCTGAGGTCCGTATTTGCTTGTAGCCTAAACCCACCAGCGAACGCGCCGCGCGGCGTACAGCGGCCATGCGGGACGCGGGGAACATGACCTCGATGGACTGGCCGTCGGCGCGCCTATGTGTGATCGATTGGGAGTGCTGGCGCTGGGCCTGCAGCGGTGTTTGCTGTCCTGATAGTCCTGGCAATCACGACCATCGCCGGCGTCTGCTGCCTGACATCGCAGATGCAGCGGGAGGCGGCGCCGCGGGAGGCTCAGCCGTCCACGGCGGTGATCCGCAGTTCTTCACCGACCCGCAGAGTACGGTAGCGGTCGCCGAAGCGGCGGCCGAACGCGTCGTAGGTCCACGGGGTGCTGTCGTGCCCGGACAGGGCGATGACCCGCGGCCCGCGGGCCTCGATCTCCTCCAGCACGTGCTCGGCGTCGCGCTCGCTGATCGGCTGCCAGGGCGGATGCGGGTTGCCCAGTACCGCCTGGGGTACCAACGGGGTCCCGGCCGGATGGACGGGCAGGTGCAGCCCGCCGACCACGGCCTGGATAGGGATGTCGAGGACCTGTTCGGTCACCCCCAGGATCTGCTCAATCCGCGGGTGGCCGCAGCCGCTGATCAGGACCAGGCCGAAGCCGCGGACATTGACCACGAGCGCCTGTTCGGTGACGTAGCCAAGCCAGAACAGCATCCGCGGCAGCGGCGGCAGCACGGCCATGCCGGGCCCGATCACCCGCGGGCCGGTGGTCACCGCGATATCGGCGCGCGGGTGGTGCATGCGCGTGGGCACATGCGCTGGCACCCCGGGGGGCTCCAGCGCCTCGGCGGCGAAAGTGAACGTGCGGCGGCGAGCCGCCTGCAGCCCGCCCACGTGGTCGAGATGCAAGTGGGAGATCACCACGGCGTCCAGGTCACCCAACGGCACGCCCAGCATCTGCGCGTTGTGTACTAGCGCCGATTCCGCCTTGCCGCCGGACAGCCCGGAGTCGAACAGAACGCGCATGCCGCCCGCACGGATGAGGTAGGACACCCCGGGTTCGCCGGACAGGCCGCTGCCGTCGGGGGTGAGCCGTTCCACCAGCGGCAAGATCGACACCTCGTCAACCTCGCCGAGGTCGCTCAGCCGCGCTTGCACCCCGGCTGGCCACGACCGGTCGGCGCGCGCCACCCCGGCGGCATACCGCCCCGCCAAGACGGCCAGTCCCGCCACACCGCCGGCCGCCAGCACCCGGTTCCAAGGCATCGCGACCCCCCAGCATGACCGGCGTCAAGAACCTGTGCGCATCACCGCGTCACCATCGCTGACGCCGGAGTGTAGCAACCAGGTCCGGTGGCGGCCGGGGCCCAGGAGCTGAGCACCGCATCTCCACGCGATCCCCATCCACATCTCCACGCGACCTCCATACGGACCGCATGTCGCCCACACTCGCCTGTCGTCGGCTGAATTCCAGAAACTGAATTCCAGAATTGAATACCAACTGAATATCCACGGGGGGTACACCATGAGCACAGATACCAGCGCCACCCGCACCGGCATGGCCGCCAGGCCCACGCCCGAGCAGGCCATGGAGGACCGCCGCCGCTTCAAAGTCAAGGGCTGGCTGCTGTGGACGGCCGGCTTCGTCAGCTTCCCGATCGCCGGGATCGCCGCCCAGGCCGCCGTCGGCCGGATCAATGACGCCGTCGCGGCGCTGATCGGGGGCCTGATCGCCGGCGCAGATCATCGGCGCCGGCCAGTGGCTGGTCGCCCGCCGCCTGCTCGGCGACCCGCTCGCCTGGATCGCGGCCACCGCGGCGGCCATGGGCATCGGCCTGCTCGCCGGCGCCTGGGTGGTCGGCTACGGCACCAGCATCGGCGAGCTGGCCGTGATGGGCGCCATCACCGGGCTCCCGGTCGGCGCCGCCCAGGCGTTCCTGCTCCGCGACCGGCTGGCCCGCGCCTGGGTGTGGGCAGTGGCCATGCCGCCGCTGTGGGCGCTGGGCTGGACCGTCACCGCCGCCGCCGGGGTGGGCGTCGAACAGCCAGTACGCAGTCTTCGGCGCCTTCGGCGCGATCACCGTCATGGCCCTGTCGGGGATCCTGCTGGACCGGCTGCGCGCCGCCACCCCAGCCGCACAATCCCCGCAGCCGCAGGCCGCCGCGACCGCCTAGCTACTAGGAACCAATCGCGGAAACGAATGTGCGGCCAGCTTCCCGGGACTCAGATCCCGGGAAGCTGGCCGCTGACAGCCAGTGCGCTTATGCCTCCTGGCCCGGCTGGCGGTCCGGGGCGAGGGGCACGTCCATGGTCCGCTCGTCGGTGCCGCGGACGATGGCCAGCTGGATGCTGCCGCCCTGGGCTGCCTGGAGCGCGTCGTACAGGTCATCGGGGGTGCGTACCGGCTGGCCGCCCGCGGTCACGATCAGGTCGCCCTGGGCCAGTCCGGCGTTGGCCGCCGGGCTGCCGTCGCTCACCTCGCGGATGAGCAGGCCGTCGGTGTCGGGCAGGCCGACCGAGCGGCGCAGCCGCCTGGCCACGTGGCCAGGGGCGATGGCCACGCCTAGCCGCGGGGATGGCGGGGACTCGCCGCGGGCTAGCGTGTCGGCGCGGCCGCGGAGCGTCTCGTCGGCCGGTATGGCCAGGTAAAAGCCTTCACCCAGGCGGTTGGTGTTGATCCCGAGCAGCTGCCCGGCCGCGTTCAGGACCGGGCCACCCGAGGAACCGGGCAGCAGCGGCGCGGTGTGCTCCAGGGTGCCGGTGATGCGGCGGCCGCGCGGGCCGCGGAACGTCCGCTCGATGCCCGACACGAACCCGAACGTCACCCGCAGCCCCCGGCCGCCCGGGTTGGCCAGGGCGAACACCGCCATGCCGAGCTCCGCGGGCGCGGCCGTGGCCCACGGCAGGGCCGGCGCCCCAGCGGTGTCCACCTCGATAACAGCCAGATCGCCGTCGATATCATGCCCGGCCACGGTCCCATCAGCGGTGCGGCCGTCCGCGAACGTGACCGTCACCTGGTCCCCTCGCACGTTGTGCGCGTTGGTCAGCACCCGTCCCTCGGCGAGCACGATGCCCGAGCCGAGGCCCCACCGCTGCCCAATTCCGACCACCGAGGCGCCAGCCCCCTCGGCCAGCTGCCTGATGCTTGCCTGTACCTCATCCAGGATCGACACTGCCGCCTCCTCCAGTAACTAGTAACTTGCAACCTACTATCAATGTCGCAGCTGTCAACCGCTACCATCGGGGGCATGACCGAATCCAACGACAGCTCACCGCTCGCTGAGGCGCTGGCCCGGGTGGGTGACCGGTGGACGCTGCTCGTGGTAGAAGCCCTGCTTACCGGCCCGCGCCGGTTCAACGAGCTGCTCAGCGAGATCCCGGGTATCGCGGCGAACATCCTGTCTGAGCGGCTCAAGCGGCTCGAACGCGACGCCCTGCTGGTGGCCCGGCCCTACTCCGAGCGGCCCCCGAGGGCGGCCTACGAGCTGACCGCCGAGGGGAAGGAGCTCGCTGGCGCACTCCGCCTGCTGGCGCACTGGGGCGCTCATCACACCGACCCGGCCGGCGTGCCACGCCACGACGCGTGCGGCACCCCGGTAGAGGCCCGCTGGTACTGCCCGACCTGTGACCAGCTGGTTGACCACGAGCCCGGCGCCGCGCAGCTGCACTTCGTGTAGCTGCCCCCACAACCAGACCCCATCTCCAGCCGAACGATCCGTTCGTGGTACCGCCCCACCCAGCTACCCGGCCCGATCCGCCGCTGCCAGCCAGGACGTGCGAGCCGGTGCTGGATGCGTTGCGCCGGCCGGTGGTCACGACTCCTCGGCCGTCGGCGGGTGGGAACTGGGCTGGGGCTTGGGGGACGTGGCCAGCGGGGTCCCGGCCACCGCGCAGTGCCGCTGAAGAGACGGCGGGAGCTCCTTCGCTGCCGGTTTGGCCTCCGCTCCGGGCTGGCTCAGCACGTCGTCACGGATCGTGGTCCAGGCGAGCAGCGCGGCCGCGAACGACGCCCCAGCGGCGATGGTCATAGCGACCGGGAAGCCGGCTGCCAACTTAGCGGGGTCCTCGAAGGCATTGCCGGAAAGCCCCGCGGCCAGCGGAAGAGCCGCGACCGCGATCATCTGGCCGAGGCGGGACAGTGCGTTGTTGACGGCGGAAGCGATCCCGGAGTGGCGCGCATCGACGCTGGCCAGCACGGTCGCGGTGATGGGGGTGATCAGCGCGGCGAGACCGGTCCCGAATACGGCCAGCGAAGGCAGCACCGCGGCGAAGTAGCTGTCACCGGGGTGGATCCGTGCCATCAGCAGCAGTCCCGCGCCGGCCAGGACGGCCCCGGCGGTCAGCGGGATCCGCGGGCCGATGCGCTGGGCGATCGCCCCCGATGGGCTGGACAGGAGCAGCAGCAGGATAGTGAGCGGCAGCGTCGCGGCCCCCGCCTGAAGGGCGGTATAGCCGAGGCTGATCTGGAGGAACGCGACGAACAGGAAGATCACGCCGCCGAGCGCCGCATAGGTCACCAGCGCGAGCACGCTGGCGCTGGTGAACTGGCGGGAGCGAAACAATTCCAGCGGAAGCATCGGATGGCTGCTGTGCCGCTCGACGGCGGCAAAGGCGCCGGCGGCGGTCAGGCTGACCGCCGCGGCGGCAATCACCGCGGGGGTCAGGCCCCCCGAGGCCTGGATCAGCGCGAAGCACAAACCGGCGATGGCCAGCGTGGCCAGCGCAGCGCCGGGCAGATCAAGGCCCCCAGCGCGCGTGGGGTCCCGGGACTCTGGCACCCGGCCAACCGCCGCGACGATGACGAACGCCCCCAGCGGCAGATTGATCAGGAAGACCGCACGCCACGACAGGGCATCGGTCAGGTAGCCGCCGACGGGCGGGCCGACTGCGGCCGCCACCGCGGTCAGGCCGGCCCACGCACCGATCGCCCGGGTCCGGTCATCGGGACGGAAAACCGAGTCGATGATGGCCAGGCTCCCTGGGGTGAGCAGAGCCCCGCCAGCACCTTGAACAAACCGGGCGGCGACGAGCAGCTGAATTGTCGGGGCGGCCGCGCACAGCGCGGAGGCGGCCACGAAAGCCCCCACCCCCAGGGTGAACACGCGGCGCCGGCCATAAAGGTCGCTGAGCGAACCGGCTGGCAGGATTAGCGCCGCGAGGGTGAGCACATAACCGTTCAGCGTCCACTGCAGCCCGGCGACGCCCCCGCCGAGATCACGGCCGATGGCCGGCAACGCGACGTTGACAACCGTCGCTTCCAGCAGCACCATCGCCTCGCCCAGCACTGCCACCGCGAGCACCCAGCGGCCGGCGGCCGAAGCGAGCCGCATCGAGCCAGGCCCCTCGCCCTCATTCCCCACCAGCCGCACCCTTCCGGGCGGTCCTCGCTAGCCTCAGAGTGCCTCCCTGCAAGCCGACCTTCTCAGCTCACGCGATCGCCGGCGGCTGAGGCCATCTCTCGCGCTCAGGATCTGGCCCTGGGCCGGCTCAAGGGGTCCGGGTGATCAGCCTATTGGGTGGCCGGCTCTGGCGGCGGATCCTGGGAGCCGGCCTCGATTCGTTCTTAGGTCCGCCATCCCTGGCGTTGTGCCTGTCGCTAGGCGGTGACGCGTTCTGCGCCGGCGAGATGCGCCGACAGGAACTGTCCGGCTCTGTCCAGCGCCGCGGCCCCTTCGTCGAGGATCGGGTAAAAGGTCTGGAAGACGTGCGGCACCTGGGGGGTGATGTCGAGGGTGACCTCGACGTCGGCGATGGCGGCTTGCCGGGCGAGGCGGACGGCGTCGTCGAGGAGAACCTCGTGGGTTCCGGCCTGGATGATCAGGGGTGGCAGGCCGGACAGGTCGGCGAATATCGGGCTGATGAGGCCAAGAGCGGCGTCTTGTCCGGCCGTGTAGTCGGGGATTCGGGATTGGAGGTTTTCCGGGCTCATCAGCACGTTGACCTCGCGCTTGGTTTGCATGGTCGCCCCGGCCAGGGTGAGGTCGGCATACGGTGACATGACGAAAGCGGCGGCTGGCAGGGGCAGCCCGTGATCGCGGGCGTTGACCAGGGTGGCGACGGCGAGCCCGCCGCCAGCGGACTCTCCCGCGAAGACGATGTCCGAAGGGGCGGTGCCGTTGTCCAGGAGGGCTTCGTAGGCGGCCAGAGCGTCGTCGACCGCTGCCGGATACGGATGCTCGGGGGCGAGCCGGTAGTCGACGGAGATGACCTTGGCGCCCGCCTGCCGGCCGACCTGCGAGGCCAGGCCAGCAGCCTGGGAGGCGCCCCCCAGTACGTACACGCCGCCGTGGAAGTACAGGACGACGTGGCGAGATCCGATTCCGTCGATGGTGATCTCGGCGGTTGGGACGGCGCCCAGTGCGGCTGCGGTCACGGTCACGCCGGCGGGCAGCGGCTGCGCCGATGTCAGCTCGCGGAGCAGCCGCCGTTGCTCGCTGATATCGATGTCGTTGGGGAAGGCCGACTGTCGCAGGACTGCTTCGAGGTTCTCTCGCTGCTCTGTACTCACGGAGGATCTCCCATCGGTGGGGGGCTGGTCTGGCAGCGCTCCCGGGCGAGCTCGCCCATGTCAGTCCGCTGCTGAAATTTCCTGCCGGGAGGCGGGCCACTGCCAGGCTCGCCGCCAGGCAGGTGAGGGGACGTCACCGGATCCCGGTGATTCGCGCGACCGGAGCACCGCACGTCACTGGGGCGGCAGTTCCGGCTGGGCGACTGGGGGTGCCCCGGCCGGTTCGTAGGCGGCGGAGAACAGGTAGCTGGTGGCCAGGCTGCGGTAGGGCCGCCATTTCTCGGCGATGTCGAGGACCTCTTGCTGGGTGGGAAGGCGGTCGAGGCGATAGGCGGCCAGGATGGCCTTACGCAGGGCCAGGTCGCCGGGCAGGACGACGTCTTCCCGGCCGAGGGCGATGAGGAGGGCGCCCTGCACGGTCCACGGTCCTATCCCGGTAATTGTGGTGAGTTCCGCGATGAGCTCATCGTCGGGCAGCTTGCTCAGGGCGTCCTGGTTCAGGCGGCCATCGGTGAGCCGCTCGGCCAGGTCGCGGAGTGTGCCGACCTTCCGCCACGACAGCCCGGCCTCCCGGAGCCTGCCGGGATCGACAGCCAGCAGTTCGGTGGGTGCGGGCAGATGGCCGCCGAACAGATCCTCGATGCGGGCCAGGGTCCGGCGGGTTGCCGCGACCGACAGCTGCTGCCCGGTGACCTGGAACAGCAGCGCGCCGTACAGGTCCATTGGCGGCAACTGGGTCATCCACGCCCGCGGGTCGAAGTCCGGCCGCTCGTCGATCAGCCGCGCCAGCACCGGGTCGGCCTGGCGCAGGTAGGACCGGGCCTGCTGCAGCCACACCGGGCGGCTGGAATCCCTGGTCACCGGGCCCGTTCCCGGCTGGCCCGGCGTGCGCCGTTGGTATCCCGCCATGTGCTGTCGATGGAGGTGGCATCGGGCATGAGACTCACCACTTCTTCTCTGTAGCTGAGGCGCTATTCCTCCTTCAGCAGGCGGTCGGTGAGGACGATCTCGATGATGGGCTGGACCGTGTCCTGGCGGGCCCAGTCGCGCTGCAGTTCGACGGCGAGGGAGACCCAGCTGACCGGCTGGCCGCCGGCTTGCGTCACGCGGTCGAGGCCGGCGCGGTGGGCCTCGGGCGAGGTGCCGCCGATCGCGTCGATGACGGGGTAGACCTCATATCCTTCGCGCAGTGCGTCGAGCGCGGTGAAGGCCATGCAGATTTCGGTCCACAGGGCGCAGATGATGAGCTTGCGGCGGCCGGTGGCGTGGACGGCCTGGACGAATTCGATGTCTTCCCAGGAGTTGGTTGTGGTCCGGTCGAGCGGCTTGTCGTCGGCCAGCAGGCTGGCCAGTTCGGGGAGGGTGGGCTGTCCCCGGCCGGAGGCGACGTTGATGGTCGAGTGCACGACCGGGATCCCGAACGTCTTGATCGTCCTGACCGTCGAGACGGCGTTCTTCACCAGCAGGTCGCGGTCCATCGACTTGACCCCGGCTAGCTGTGCGGGCTGGTAGTCGATGAGCAGGAACACCGCGTTTTGCGGGGTGAGGAGGTGGTCGGCGATCGGGTCCCGGACTGGCGCACTGGTCATTGGGAGGGCACCTCCTGGTAGCAGGGGCTGGTGCCCCTGAAGCTAGTCACGATCACGGTGAGCGGGTGTCACCTGATTCCGGTGATTTAGGGCGCCGTGTGGCGCCGGGCTGGCCCTTGACCCGGATCGCATACCGGGCGCTGATTCCAGAGCAGGGTGCGGTCCCGCAGTTCGCGGTGGCGGGCAATAGGCTCGTCGCCATGCACGTCGATGCGATTTTCGGTGCCATCGGCCGGTGGGCCGTCCGCCTTCGCTGGCTGGTCCTGCTGGTCTGGGTACTCGGCGCGATCGCGGCCGTGACGCAACTGCCGTCGTTGTCGAGCGTGACCCAGAGCAACAACTCCAAGTTCCTGCCTGCGAGCGCGCCGAGCCAGCACGCGATCGACCTGTCCGCGCCGTTCGGCAGCTCGAACCTGCTCCCGATCCCTGTCATCGCCGCGACCACCAGCGGGCCGCTGACCGCGGCGGACATCAGCGCCGTGACTTCCCTGCAGGCCAGGCTCCACTCCGTGCCCGGTATCCAGAAGGTGCTCGACGTCGGCCGCTCCGCCAACGGCCAGGCCGTGCAACTGCTCGCCTTGGCCGCCAACAACAGCGGCAACCAGAACTATCAGCAGGACCTCATCGACGGCATGCGTGCGAAGATCGCCAGCGCCGGGCTGCCGGCCGGGATGCGGGTCCACCTGGCGGGCACCGTCGCCGTTCAGGTGGACCAGCAGAAGGCGTCGGGCAACACCGGCAACAAGGTGCAGGACCTGTCACTGATCTTCATCATTGTGCTGCTCGTGCTCATCTTCCGGTCGCTGACGCTCGCCATCGCCACGGTCCTGCCCGCCCTGCTGTCCGTGCTCATCTCCGGTCCGCTCGTGGCCGAGGCGGCCAAGCATGGTCTGCAGGTATCGCCGCTCGCACAGTTCCTGCTGATCGTCCTGGTGCTCGGTGCCGGCACCGACTACGGGCTGTTCCTGGTCTTCCGGGTCCGGGAAGAGCTAAGGGCGGCCGGCCACGACGTGACCGGCATGGACGGGGCGCCGGAGCGTGGCCTGTTCCGGTCCCTGCTCTCGGACCTGGCCGGACCCCGGCCGGCCGCGCGGACCGCGCTGGTCGAGTCGGTCACCCGGGTCGGCGAGTCGATCACCTTCTCGGGCGCCACGGTCATCGCGGCGGTGCTGACCCTGCTGGCGGCCAGCTTCCCGTTCTACTCCAACCTCGGTATCCCGTTCGCGATCGCGATCGGGGTCACCCTGCTGGCCGGCCTCACGCTGCTGCCCGCGCTGCTGTCGATCCGCCTGTCGCTGCTGGCGATGAAGCGGACGCTGTTCCAGGCCATGTTCCATAAGCCCAAGCTGCTGCCCTGGAGCATCCAGGGCAGTGGCGGGACCGGCGTCTGGGGCCGGGTGGCCGGCCGCATCGTGCGACGTCCCGGGACCACGCTGGCCATCGGCGTGCTGGCGTTCGGCGCCCTGGCACTGGCCGTGCTTGGCTATACGGCGTCAGGCTTCGGCGGCAGCACGGCCCCGCCGGCTGGCAGCGACTCCGCGAAGGGCACGCTGCTGCTGACCAAGTACTTCCCGGAGTCGGCCGCCAACCCGACTTCGCCGATCTTCAAGTTCAGCCAGCCGGTCTGGACCGATCCTCAGGTCCTGGCCAAGGCGACCAGCGAGCTCAAGGCCAGCAGCCTGTTCACCACCGTGGCCGGCCCGCTGAACCCCAGCGGGCTGACGCTGCCGCCAGCCGATTACGCCCGGTTGCACGCCGCGCTCGGCCCGGCCAAGGCCCTGCCGCCGGTCCCGCCGCCGGGTCTGGCCGGGAAGGTACCGCCCGCGATCTACCAGCTGTACCGCAGCACCTCGAACTTCATCAGTGCCGACGGGCGGACGGTCCAGTTCTCGGTCGGGTTGCGGGCCGGCGATCCCGGCAGCACGGCGGCCCTGAATGCCGTCCCGGCGATCCGCACCGAGGTCACCAGGGTGGCCACCTCCATAGGCGCCGCCGACTCAGCGGTCGGCGGCGAGGCGCCAGCCCTCTACGACATCAGCGCCGTGTCCAACCATGACCTGGTCAGGGTGATCCCCATCGCGATCGTGGCGATCGGGATCCTGCTGGCCCTCGTTCTGCGCAGCCTGATCGCCCCGCTCTACCTCATCGCGTCGGTGGGCTTGTCCTATCTGGCCGCACTCGGGCTTTCGGTGCTGCTGTTCGTCGACATCGGGGGCGAGAAGGGACTGGTCTTCTTCCTGCCGTTCCTGATGTTCATCTTCCTGCTCGCGCTCGGCGAGGACTACAACATCCTGGTCATGACGCGGATCCGGGAAGAGGCCCACCGATTGCCGCTGCGCGAGGCGGTCACCAAGGCGATCGGGGTGACCGGCACGACGGTGACCTCGGCCGGCCTGGTGCTGGCCGGCACCTTCGTAGTGTTCGGCGTCGTGGCCGGCAGCGGGGCGGGCGGCAGCCAGTTCCGCGATATCGCGATCAGCCTCGCGCTCGGGATCCTGATGGATACCTTCCTGGTCCGGACGCTGCTCGTGCCCTCCACGGTCGTGCTCCTCGGCCGGTGGAACTGGTGGCCATCCAAGCTGACCATGGACCGGCCGGAGGTGCCCGCGCCTGCGTCCGGGAAGGCCGTGGCCGGGTCAGCCGGGCCGCAGTCCGCCTCCGCCACGCAGCCAGAATCACGCTGAACGTCGGCTAGGCGGCCGGGCCACAGACAAGCCCATGAGGGATTCCCGTTCACAAGACCTGACGAGCATTCGCGGCAAGAAGCCGGCGGCAGCCGCCACCGGGTCCGTGCCGGTGACGGCGGCTAGCGCAGCGATCTGAACGCCGCCCGGATCTCCTCAGAGAACAGCTCGGGCTCTTCCCAGGCGGCGAAGTGGCCGCCTCTGGCGGCCTCGTTGAAGTAGGTGAGGGTGGGGTAGGACGCCTCGACCCAGCTGCGCGGGGCCCGGAAGATCTCGCCCGGGAACGTGGTGAACCCGACCGGGAGGTTGACCGGCGGAGGCGCCTGCCCAGCCGCCTGAGCCTGGGCCTGCCCGCTCTCCCAGTACGACCGGGCCGCTGAAGTCCCGGTGCCGGTCAGCCAGTACACCGATACGTTGTCGAGGATGTGATCGCGGGTGAGATTCCCGGATGGCTGCCCGTTGACGAAGGCGCGGGTGATCTTCTGGTAGGCGTCGGTGTCGTGGTCGAGCATCCAGGCGGCCAGGGCGGCGGGTGAATCCAGCAGGGCGTAGCCGATCGTCTGCGGCCGGGTGGCCTGCTCCAGGAAATAGCCAAAACCGGTCGCCCGGAATGTCTTGGTCTGCTCGAGCGCCGCGCGTTCGGCCTCGGTGTCTCGCTGGCATGGGGCCACCGCCCAGTGCCGTCACGAGCAGGTTGGTGTGGATGCCGGCCAGCCCCTCAGGTGCCTGGCGGCCCATGGCGTCGGTGACCGAAGCGCCTACGTCGCCGCCCTGGGCGACGTAGCGGGTGTAGCCGAGGCGGTGCATCAGCTCGGCCCAGGCCTGCGCGACGCGGCCCGGGTTCCAGCCGGTCTCGGCCGGCTCGCCGGAGAAGCCGTAGCCCGGTAGCGAGGGGATGACCAGGTCGAACGCGTCCCCGGCGGAGCCGCCGTGCGCGGCCGGGTCGGTGAGCGGGCCGATGATCTCGAGCAGTTCGATGACCGAGCCGGGCCAGCCGTGTGTGATGATCAGCGGCAGCGCGTCCGGGGCCGGCGATTTCACGTGGATGAAGTGAATGTCCACCCCGTCGATCCCGGTCATGAACTGCGGCAGCGCGTTCAGTTTCGCCTCGCACCTGCGCCAGTGGTACTCGGTACCCCAGTAGCGGGCCAGCTCCAGCATCGTCACCAGCTGCACGCCCTGCGACCGGTCCTTGACCAGCTCCCGGGAGGGCCAGCGCGTCGCGGCGATGCGCTGCCGGAGCCCGGCGACTGCTTCATCGCTGATGTCGACCCGGAAGGGATGGATCTCAGTTTCGCTGGACATGAGTCTGCCTCCTTTGCATTCGTGCATGTGCTTGATCTAGTGATCACGACCCGGTGCTGGATTGCGTGCCGTGGCGCCACCCGTCCCGGTACGGAGCCAGGAACGCGGTCAGCGCGGCTAGCAGCTGGTCGGGGGCCTGTTCGGCGACCCAGTGGCCGCAGCCGGGGATGACCAGGGTCTGCACGTCGTCCGCGGCGAGCTTCATCGTGTTCCCGACGCCTGCTCCGGAGCTTTCTGCTCCGCCGATGGCCAGCACGGGCAGGGTCAGCCGCTGGGTCTTGCGCTGCTCGTTCTGAGCGATGGTGGTGGGGATCGCGCGGTAGAACTCGAAGCTGCCGCGCAGGTGGTCGGGGTCGGCGGCGAGGGTGTCGATGTAGTACCTGACCGTGTCGCGGGGGAGCTTGCTCGTCCCGGCCGAGGCGTCGAACTCCGCGCCGAAGAAGATGTCTTCCCGCCCGGTGACAAGCTGTTCGTTCACCTTGGGCAGCTGGTTGAAGGCCAGGTGCCACAGCCGCTCGTTGAGCTGCGGGGGGAGGAACAGGGGCGGGGAGGGGGAGATACCCGGGAGGGGAGCCTCGGAGACGACCAGGCGGTCCGCCCGGTCGCGGTGGTCCGCGGCCAGGGCGTAGGCGATCGGCATGCCGACATCGGTCCCGTACAGGGCGAACCGCTGGTGCCCCAGCGCGTCCATCAGCGCGACCAGGTCGCTGGCGAGAGTGGCGGTGTCATACCCGCCCGAGGGTTTGCCGGACAGCCCGATACCCCGCTGGTTGACCGCGACGACGGAGAAGTCCCGGGCCAGCGCGGGCATCAGCATGCGCCAGGCGTACCAGGTCTGCGGCCAGCCGTGCACCAGCAGCAGCGGCGGGCCACCGCCGCCGGTCACCGCGTGCAGGCGCAGATCCCCGATGTCGAGATACCGGCTGGTGAACGTGTCAGCGAACCCGGCGGGCAGGTTCGGTGCCCCGGAAACCGAGCCTGGACCCTCCGGGGTGGGCAGCTGGGCCGCAGACGAGCTCATGACGGTCCCCCCTCACATGTGCTACGGCCCCACGCTCGCGCGCCAGGCGGGCGCGCCGCATCCGTGGTATCCCTGGGCTTGACACTGGCCTTACCCAAGTCTGTGCTCGGGCGCACATGCAGGCTGCGTTACCCCTCGGTACTTCTTGCCGTTTCTTGGTGCACGTGTTACTTAAGGATTGCCTGACAGCGGATGCTGGGTGGCGGGCGTCGTCCGATCCGGCGCCCAGGGGAGATACGCGAGCGGCTTCAGCGAACGGGGGATGATCATGGACATTGGCAGCGGGCTTCGTGAGGGTTACGCCGAGGTCGGCGACCAGCGGCTGCATTACGTGGAGGCTGGTGAGGGGCCGCTGGTGGTGTTGCTGCATGGCTTCCCGGAGTTCTGGTACGGCTGGCGGCTGCAGATCGAGCCGCTCGCGGCGGCGGGGTTCCGGGTGGTGGCACCGGACATGCGCGGCTACAACCTGTCCTCGAAACCGGACGGCGTCCATGCCTACGACATCGACAAGCTGACTGCCGACATCCGCGACCTGATCCACGAGCGCGGGGCCGAGTCCGCGCTGCTGGCCGGGCACGACTGGGGTGGCAGCGTCGCCTGGGCCACCGCCATGGCCTACCCGGAGGTGGTGGGCCGGCTGGCCATCCTCGACGCCGCTCATCCGCGGAAGCTGTCGCAGGGACTGCACCACCCGGGCCAGCTCCGCAAGTCCTGGTATTTCTTCTTCTTCGACCTCCCCGACCTGCCCGAAGCCGTCGTGCGCGCCGACCACTGGCATTTCTTCCGGCATTTCCTGCGCGACGCTCACCCGGCCTACACCCGGGAGGAGTTCGACCGCTACATCGAGGCGTGGTCGCAGCCCGGCGCGGCCACCGGGATGATCAACTACTACCGGTCCTCGGTGCGCACCCCACCCAAGGAGGCCGCCGCGGCGATCCGCCCGATCAAGGCGCCCACGCTGGTCATCTGGGGGGAACGCGACCGCTACCTGGGCCCCGAGCTAGCCGAGCCCGACCACGACGACGTGCCCAACCTCGACCGGGTCGAGCGGCTGCCCGATGCCTCGCACTGGGTGCACCACGACGAGGCTGAGCGCGTCAACGCGCTGCTCACCAACTTCTTCGCCCCCGCCCAGCCAGCCGGGAACTGACCAGGGACTGCGGCGGGCGCCCGGCGCCCGCCGCGGTGAGTACGGCGATGCATGCTGATGCCCGGCTGGGGGTGCAGCCGGGCCACCGGGCCGCCCGGAAGCCTCGTCTGCGGCCGGCTACTGGAGCCCGGCGCGGACGGACGTGATGCGCTGCGTGTTGAAGCCGAACCAGTGCATCCGTCCCGCATAGCGGGCATGCTCGACCTTGAGGCAGCGGTCCATGATCACCGTCGTGCCGCCGTCCCCGGCGATCTGCGCGCCTTCCTCGTTGATGACGCCGAACTGGCACCAGAGGGCACCCGCCTGGATCGCCACCGCATCCCGGGCGATTCCCGGCAGCGCCGCAGGCGCGCGGAAGACGTTCACGACGTCCACCGGCCCGGGCACGTCCAGCAGGCTCGGGTAGCACGTCTCGCCGAGGATCTCCGTCTCCCGCGGGTTGACCGGGATCACCCGGAAGCCGTGCCGCTTGAGGTAGTAGCCAACGAAGTAGCTGGCCCGCAGTTCGTTGGTGGACAGGCCCACGATCGCGATCGACCTGGCCGTGTGCAGCACGCGCTGGATCGTCAGCGGGTCCTGGTAGCGCGCGAGATCAGTCATGGCGTGACTACCTTCCCGCTGTCGCGGCGACCCGGGCGAAACCCTGCTCCAGGTCCCAGATCAGATCATCGACGGACTCGGTGCCGACGGACAGCCGCACCGTCCCCGGCCCGACGCCGGCCGCCCGCAGTTCCTCGTCGCCCAGCTGGCGGTGCGTCGTGCTGGCCGGGTGGATGATCAGGCTCTTCGCGTCGCCGACGTTGGCCAGATGGGACCAGAGGGTGACGCCGCTGATCAGGCTCTGCCCGCCGGCCGGCCGCCGGCGCAGTCGAACGAGAACACCGCGCCGGCCCCGCGCGGCAGGTACTTTTCCACCAGCGGCCGGTATCTGCTCCCGGCCCGGCCGGGGTAGGTCACATTCGACGCCAGCTCGTGCGAGTCGAGGAACGCCGCGACCGCCCGTGCGTTCTCGACGTGGCGTTCCATCCGCAGCGACAGCGTCTCCAGCCCCTGCAGGAACAAGAAGGCGTTGAACGGCGCGAGCGCCGCGCCGAGGTCGCGCAGGGTCTCGGCCCGGAGCTTCATCAGGTAGCCATACGTCCCGAACGTCTCGTGGAATTGCAGTCCGTGGTAGGCCGGCGACGGGTCCGCGACTACCGGGAACCGCCCGTTGGACCAGTCGAACGTGCCCGCCTCGACGACGACCCCGCCGATGCTCGTGCCGTGGCCGCCGATGAACTTGGTCGCCGAATGGATCACGATGTCGGCGCCCCATTCGATCGGGCGGCACAGGTACGGCGTCGCGAACGTGTTGTCCACGACCAGCGGCAGCTCGTGCTCGTGCGCGATGGCCGCCACCGTCTCGATGTCCAGCACGTTCCCGGCCGGGTTGCCGATCGTCTCAGCGAAGAACGCCTTCGTGTTGCCGCGGACCGCTTTCCGCCACGCCCCCGGATCATCGGGATCGACCCAGGTGAGCTCCACACTCATCTTCCGGAGCAGGTGCTTGAGCTGGTTCACCGTCCCGCCGTAGAGCGCCGAGGACGAGACGACGTGGTCACCCGGCTGCAACAGCGTGAAAAGCGCGGCGGCTTGCGCGGCGATCCCGCTGGCGAACGCCACCGCGCCACAGCCGCCCTCGAGGTTCGCCACCCGCTCCTCGAACACCGCGACGGTCGGGTTCATGATGCGTGAGTACGTGTTCCCGTACTCCTGCAGGTTGAAGTAGGCCGCCGCTGATTCCGGGTCCTCGAACACGTAGCTCGTCGTCTGGAAAATCGGCACCGCACGTGCGCCCGTATTCGGGTCAGGCCGTTGCCCGGCATGCAGCTGCCGGGTCTCGAATCCAAACGCGCGGTCCTCCTCGGGACGGGAGGGTTCGCCGGGCACGAAGGCGTTGTCGGTCACGAAGGCATTCTCCTCGGCGTCACCGCGCGGCCCCGGCGCGGGCCAGGAACCGGCGGATAATGGGCGTCTGCCGCGCTTCCTCGAGCAGGAAGCAGTCGTGGCCATACGGCGCCTCGATCACGCTGAACTCGACCGGCTTGCCGAGAGCGCGCAGTGCCTGCTCGATCTCCCCCGACGCGGACGGCGGGTACAGCCAGTCAGAACTGAACGCGATCAGCAGCGTCCGCGCCGCAATGTCTTCGAGTGCCCGCTCGAGCGATCCGCCGCCGTACTGCCGCGCGAGATCGAAATACGTCAGGGCGCGGGACGTGTAGAGGTAGGTGTTGGCGTCGAAGCGCCGGACGAACGAGTCGGCCTGGTGGCGCAGGTAGCTCTCGACCTCGAACTCCGGCTCGGTGATCGTGTACCGGATGTCGTCGGCGTACTGCAGCCGCCGGCCGAATTTGCCGTTCAGCGCCTGGGCGGACAGGTACGTGATGTGACCGACCATCCGGGCCACCCCCATGCCTGCCTCGGGCGCGGCGCCCGTGCCGTAGTAGTGGCCGCCCTGCCAGGCCGGGTCCCCCATGATCGCGTTACGCGCGATCGCGTTCCAGGCCACACCCTGCGGGTGCAGGGCGTGCGTGCTGGCGATGGCCACGACCGCATCGACCTGATCAGGAAAAAGGACCGCCCACTCGAACGCCTGCATGCCGCCGAGCGAGCCTCCCGCCACCGCGGCCAGCCGCTCGATACCGAGTGCGTCCAGGAACGCGCGCTCGGTCCGCACCATGTCCGCCACCGTGATCACCGGGAAATCCGCCCCGTACGGCCTGCCCGTCGCCGGGTTGACCGAGGACGGCCCGGTCGTCCCCCGGCAGCCGCCCAGCAGGTTCGTGGACACGACGAAGAAGCGGTCCGTGTCAAACGCCTTGCCCGGGCCGATCATCCCGTCCCACCAGCCCAGCCCCTGGCGGGCGGTACCGTCGCGATCTTCGGCCCCGAACCCGTCCCGCGTGCTCTCCTCGGGCGGCGCCTTTGCGAAGCCCGCCGCGTGGGCGTCGCCGCTCAGCGCATGGCACACCAGGATGACGTTGTCGCGCCGGGGGGAAAGGACACCGTAGGTCTCGTACGCCACCCGGACCGGGTGCAGTTCCTGCCCGCAGTCGAGCCGTACCGGCCCCGGCAGGTCGAGGTACTGGGTTTCCACCGTGCCGACCGAGCCGGCCGCGAGCGTCAGGGCTGGCTCCGCCATGGGGGCTATCGTAGCCCGCCCTGGTCAGGGTATTGTCAAGCGTCTTAATAGGAAATCGGTGAGTGAGAGATGGGGAATCACGCATCATGACTACCGTCACCAACGGCGTGAACGTGCAGGCGCTGCTCGACGCGCGCGAAGTGCTGAAGAGCGCGCCCGAGGCCGCTCAGTTCACCTGGCGCGCGTCGGCCAAGTGGCAGAGCGGCGTGCACAGCAGGATCAAGGTGCAGAGCTACTTCGGCCTCGGGGAGGAGCATAACCACCTGGCCGAGTCGGTGTTCGAGGCCGATCACCCCGAGGTGTTCGCGGCCACGGACAAGGGCATCACGCCGATCGAGTACCTCCTCGTCGGCCTGGCCAGCTGCCTGACGGCGGGGGTGGCGTCGGTCGCGGAGAACCGCGGCATCCAGTTGCGCTCGGTCGAGTCCACGGTGGAGGGCGCGCACGACATCCGCGGGATACTCGGCGCCGACAGCGACGTGCGCAACGGCTACGACGACATCAAGGTGACGTTCACCATCGACGCGGACGCGTCGCGGCAGGAGATCGAGGCGCTGGTCGCCCAGTCCCAGAAGCGCTCCGCGGTCTTCGACGCGCTCACCAACCCGACGAACGTCACCGTCGAAGTCGCCTGAGGGGCGGGCCATCGAGCGCATCACCACGGCCGTTATCGGCGCCGGGCACGCGGGGCTCGCCGCCAGTCACTTCCTCAGCGGCCGGTCGATTGATCACGTCGTGCTCGAGCGCGGCGAGGTGGCGAACTCCTGGCGGCGCGAACGCTGGGACTCCCTGCGCCTGCTCACGCCCAACTGGCAATGCCGTCTGCCGGGCCAGCGCTACGAAGGCCCCGAGCCCGACGGCTACCTCACGATGGGCGAAGTGACCGAGTTCATCGAGCGCTTCGCCAAAGTCTCGGGTGCTCCCGTCCGGGCCGGCGCGAACGTCACATCGGTGCGGCGCACCGACGACGGATATCACCTGACCACCAGCCGCGGCGAGATTGCCTGCCGGGCCGTGGTCATCGCGAGCGGCGCCTGCAACCAGCCAGCGGTGCCGCCGTTCGCGGCTGGCGTGCCAGCGTCCGTCGAGCAGCTGACGCCGTTCGACTACCGCGACCCCGGCCAGCTGCCGCCCGGTGGCGTGCTCGTGGTGGGGGCGTCGGCGACCGGCGTGCAGCTGGCCGCCGAGCTGCAGCGGTCGGGACGGCCGGTGACCCTCTCGGTCGGGGAGCACGTACGGCTGCCGCGCACGTACCGCGGACGCGATGTGCTGTGGTGGATGAATGCGTCCGGCGTGTGGGACCAGCGGTACGACGAGATCGAGGATCTCACCCGGGCCCGGCGGCTGCCCTCGCCGCAGCTGGCCGGGACTCCGGAGCGGACGACGCTCGACCTCAACGCGCTCGCGTCGATGGGCGTCGAGCTGGTGGGCCGCTGGGCGGCGGTCCGGGACGGCCGGGCGCTGTTCTCCGGCGGCCTGCGCAACATGTTCTCGCTCGCGGACCTCAAGATGGAGCGCCTGCTGGGCACATTCGACGAGTGGGCGCGGGCGGGTGGGTACGACGCCGCGGTCGGCCCCCCTGAGCGCTTCGCACCGACCGGCGTGCCCGGATCGGCGCGGTTGCAGCTTGACCTGCGCAGCGGCGAGATCCGCGCGATCGTGTGGGCGACGGGTTTCCGGCCTGACTACGGGTGGCTCGACGTGGCCGTGGTCGACGCGAAAGGCCAGCTGCGCCACGAGGGTGGGGTGCTGGACAGCCCGGGACTGTACGCGCTGGGGCTCCCCGTGCTGCGGCGGCGCAAGTCCACGTTCATCCACGGCATGGAGGACGACGCGCGTGAGGTGATCGATCACCTCGGGGGGTACCTGGCCGTGCGCCGGTGATCATGCGATGGCCAGGCGCCGACGGCCGCCCCGGTGCGGTCAGGCCGGGGGCGCTAGAGCCTGGCCGGCTGCGTCAGCCAGGGTGCGGGTTACCGGCACCGGGTTGCGGAACAGGTCGAGGACGGGGCAGTGCTCGTCCACCGCGGCCGCGAGTTCCGCGTAGCGACCGGGGCTTTCCGGCCCGGTCACGGTGACATTGAGGCGGATCGCGGTGAAGCCGGGCCGCACGGTCTCGTCGACCCCGAAGAACCCGCGCAGATCCAGGTCACCTTCGGCCCGCACGGTGACCGAGTCGACGGCGATGCCGAGCTGCTCGGCCCAGAACCGGTAGGTGATCGCCTGGCAGGATCCGAGCGAGGCCAGTGCGTACTGCACCGGGTTCGCCGCCGCGTCCGCGCCGCCCAGCGCGGGTGGCTCGTCCACCTTGAACGTGTGGGTCCCGGTCTTGACGTCCACTTCGGTCACGCCGACCAGCGTCCCTTCCGCGCTGAAGGCGGCTTGGGCGTTACTGGCGTCGCTGCCGATGGCCTCGCGCGTGTCTGCGATGAGCGTGCTGAGCGACACGTCTGACCTCCCAGGTGAAGGCGCTGGTACGGGATCATTGTCTATAAAGACGATCAATATTGTCAAGAATAGGCCTGCCCGGCGCCCGCTGGTTTCGTGTCGTGGGTGGCCTCGCCTGGCTGTGCAGGCCGGTGGTACCGGCCGATACTGGTCGTGTGCGTCAGGTGCTGTGCCCGGTGCTGGTGGGGCGGGATGAGGAGCTCCGCCGCCTGAAGACTGCCCTGGCGGCCATGGCGGCCGGGCACGGGGGCACGGTTCTTATCACCGGCGAGGCGGGCATCGGGAAGTCGCGGCTGGTCCGGGAGGCCGTGGCCGGGGCGGGCGCGAGTGGCGCGGCGGTGCTGGCCGGCAGGTCGGTGGCCGGGGGCGTGCCGACGCCGTTCCGCCCGTTCGCCGAGGCGCTGGCTTCGGCGGGGCGTGCGGGCCGCCTCCCGCACGGCCAGGAGCTCGACCCTTTCCGGCCCGCGCTGGGGCGGCTGGTCCCTGAGTGGCGGCAGCCGCGGGCGGCCAGCGGGGATGACTCGCTCATCGTTCTGGGGGAGGCGGTGCTGCGGCTGCTGCGCGGGCTGGCCCCGGATGCCGGGTGCCTGCTGGTCCTGGAGGATCTGCACTGGGCTGACCGCGAGACGCTGGCCCTGCTGGAATACCTGGCCGACAACTGCTCGGCGGAGCGGGTGCTGTGTGTGGGCACCTTGCGCGACGAAGACGGCGGCGGGGCAGTTGGGCTGGCCCGGGCGCTGGAGGCGCGTGGATCCGCGGCCGTGCTGCCGCTGAGCCGGCTGGATCTGGCCCCGATGGCCCGCATGGCCCAGGAGTGTGTGGGCGCTGCCGTCCTTCCCGGTGAGGCCCTGTCGCTGGTGGCGGAGTGGGCCGAGGGGCTGCCGTTCCTGGTTGAGGAAGTCCTGGCTGGCCTGGTCGGGGATGGCACGCTCACCGAGCGGGATGGTTCCTGGCAGATCAGCGACTGTGCGCCGCGCTGGTGTGCCGCCCACCTTCGCGGATGCGGTGCGCCTGCGCCTGGACGGGCTGGATGCGGATTCGCGCCGGGTGATCTGCGCGGCCGCCGTGCTGGGCCGCCGGTTCGACTGGGCGCTGCTGGGCCCGGCCACCGGCCTGCCCGCCGAAGCCGTGGTCGCGGCGCTCCGGCGGGGGGTCGGCCTGCAGCTGGTCGCGGCCGACCGGGACAGTTTCCGGTTCCGGCATGCGCTGACGCATGAGGCGGTGCTGGCCGGGCTGCTGCCACCGGAGCGGGTACTGCTCGCGGGCCAGGCCCTGACCGCGGTGGAAGCCGCGCACCACGGCCTTCCCGGGCCGTGGTGCGTGCTGGCCGCTGAGCTGGCCGAGGGCGCGGGCAGCACAGAGCGCGCGAGCGGGCTGCTGCTGGAGGCGGGGCAGCGCGATCTGGCGGTGGGCGCGCTGGTGAGCGCCGAGCAGACGCTGCTGCGGGCTCGCGCCCTGGCCGGCGTGGACGCCCCGCTGCTGGTGATACCGGTCGATGAGGCGCTGACCGAGGTTTTCGCGCTGTCCGGGCAGGTCGACCGGGCGATTGAGATGGGCAAGATGCTGCTGGCCCGGCTGGGTCCGGGCGCTGCCTCGGCCCGGGTGGCGGCTTTGCACCTGGGGATCGCACGGGCCGCGATTGCCGGCGCGCGCTGGGCGGAAGCGGCCGCCAGCGTTGAGGTAGCCCGCGGGCTGGTCGGGGCGGATGCGGCCCAGGCCGATGCCTGCGCGGCGCAGATCGCGGTCGGCCGGGGGGACCTGGTCCAGGCGGACGAGCTGGCCCGGGCCGCGCTGGCCGCGGCGGACAGCCGCGGGCTGCCGGAGGTGGCGTGCGAGGCGCTGGAGGTGATCGGCCGGGTCGCCCGGCAGCGGGACCTGGGCGCGGCGGAGCGGGCGTTCGCCCAGGCCGAGGTGGTGGCCCGGGCTCATGGGCTGCGGCTGTGGGAGCTGCGGGCCCTGCATGAGCTGGGCACGATTGACCAGTTGCGCACCGAGAGCGTGGACCGGCTCGAGCGGGCCCGGGAGCTGGCGCTGGCCCAGGGCGCGCTGGCCCTGACGGCCACGCTCGACCTGCAGATCGCCGCCGGGCTGAACAAGCAGTTCCGGGCGGATGAGGCGCTGGCCGCGGCCCGGCGGTCGGCGGACGCGTCGCGCCGGTTCCAGCTGGCCACCCTGCCGATGGCGCTGATCTTCCAGGCCACCGCGCACGCGATCCGCGGCGAGAGCGAGGACATGGAGGCCACGATCGCCGAGGCGGCCGCACTGGCGCCGGATGACCCCGACGTGCTGGGCTGCGCCTGGGGGCACTGCCGGGCGACGTCGGCCCTGCTGGCTGAGGAGCTCGGCCAGGCTCACCAGCAGATGGCGACCGGAGCAGGGCTGCTGCTGAGCTCCCCGGCGACGATGGCACCGCCGTTCCTTGGGCTCTGGCCGCTGCTGGGTGCCTGGCTGGGCCAGGACGCGGCCGGGGCCGCGGCCCGGGTGCGGGCGGCCCACGGCACCAGGCACCTGGTCGTCGGTTCGCTGCTGGGATACGCCGATGCCATCACGGCCGGCCGGCACGGCCGGCCCGGCGAGGCCGAGGCAGCCTTCGCCACCGCGGACGCCCAGATGGGACCGCTGGTGGCCTGGTACCGCAACTATGCGCGCCGGATAACCGCGGCGGCGGCCCTCGCCGACGGCTGGGGTGATCCGGTGGCCTGGCTGCGGGAAGCGGCGGAATACTTCGCGGCGCGCGGCGACGACCGCGTGGCAGCGGCCTGCCGCGGGCTGCTCCGCCAGGCCGGGGCGCCGGTTCCCCGGCGGCGGCCCGGGGGACCGCAGCTGCCGGCCCAGCTGCGGGCGCTGGGGGTGACCGAACGCGAAGCCGACGTGCTGCGGCTGGCCGCCCGCGGCCTGGGGAACCGGGAGATCGCCGAGGCGATGTTCCTGTCCCCGCGCACCGTCGAAAAGCACGTCGCGAGCGTGCTGGCCAAGACCGGCCTGCGCCGGTCCCAGTTGGCTGGGTATGCCGCCGGGCTAGATGGGTAGCGGCCGCCGGCCGCTTGGGTGCACACACCGATGTGACACGTCGTGGTCACACGTCACGATGCGGGTATGCCGGGGCACCGGGCCCCGCCCGCACCGTGGGAGGCACCGCCATGCCCGTGGACGAGATGGAAGCGGCGCGCACCGCCAGGCCGGGTGCGGCCGTCCAGGGCGCGGCCACCACCGGCGTGCTGGTGGTGCCCGGGGCCCGGCTGGCCTACGAGGTGACCGGGCACGGGCCGGCCGTGGTGCTGGTGCACGGCTTCGGGCTCGACATGCGCATGTGGGATCAGCAGGTGGAGCACCTGGCCCCGCGCTTCCGGGTGGTGCGCTACGACTGCCGGGGATTCGGTGCCTCCGGGCCGTTCGACCCGGCCATCCCCTACACCCATGCCGGTGACCTGGCCGCGCTGCTGGATCACCTGGCCATTGGGCAGGCGGTACTGGCCGGGCTGTCGTTCGGCGGGCGGGTGGTGCTGCAGGCGGCGCTGGCCGGCCCGGCCCGGGTGCGGGGCCTGGCGCTGCTGGACGCGGTGCTCGACGGTGTCCCCTGGGACCGTGATTCGGGCGCGGCCCTGGACGATACGGCCCAGCGGGCCCGGGCCAGCGGGCTGCTGGCCGGCCGGGCCAGCCTGGCTGGCGCATCCGCTGTTCGCCACCGCCCGCCAGCGGCCCGCCGTGGCCAGCCACCTGGCGGCCATGGTGGCTAGCTACCTGGGCCAGCACTGGACTGGCCACGACCCGCACCAGGAAACCCAGCCGCAGCCCATCGACGTGCTGGAACACCTGGCCATGCCGGTCCTGGTGGCGGTGGGCGAGCTCGACGTGCCGGGATTCAGGGAGATGTCCGCAGTTCTCGCCCGCCGCATTCCCGGTGCCCAGTACCAGCTGGTCAGCGGCGCCGGGCACATGATCAGCCTGGAACAGCCGGCCATCGTCAACGACCTGCTGACCGGATTCCTGGACCGGCTGCCAGCTGCCGTGGCGGCCGGGGCCGGGCCGGAGCGATGAGCGATGGAACCGGTGACAGTGGCGGCCGTGCAGGCCGCCCCGGTGCTGCTGGACCGTGACGCGACGATCGCCAGGGTCGTGACGCTGGCCGGGAAGGCCGCCGCCCAGGGCGCCCGGCTGATCGTGTTCCCCGAGGCGTTCGTGCCTGGTTACCCGGACTGGGTATGGCGCACCCGGCCGTGGGACGCGCACGCCTGCGCCCTGTACGCCCGGCTGCTCGACCAGGCCCTGGTGGCCGGGTCCCCGGCCATGGACACGCTGGCCCAAGCCGCCGCCCAGCTGGGGGCCTGGCTGTCGGTCGGGGTCAGCGAACGGGACGAGGCCGGCTCCACCCTGTACAACACGCTGCTGCACTTCGCGCCGGACGGGAAGCTGGCCGCCCGGCACCGCAAGCTCATGCCCACCGGCGGCGAACGGCTGGTCTGGGGCATGGGCGATGGGTCAACGCTGGACGTCATCGACACTGGCTTTGGTCGGCTTGGCGGGCTGATCTGCTGGGAGAACTACATGCCACTAGCCCGCGCTGCGCTCTACGCCCGTGGCATCGACATCTACCTGGCGCCCACCTGGGACAACTCAGACGTCGAAGCGCACCTGCACGATCCGGCGGTACGGGTGGTGGAGGTGGACGTGAGCCGGCGGGCGTACGACGACTGGCACATCGACCGGGCGGTGCTGTGGAACGTCTACACCGACCTGAAGGACGCCGACTACCGGCTGGCCAGCCGGCCCGCGCTGGAACAGCTGCTGCGCACGTCGGGGATCCGCCCGGATACGACGGTCGTGTGCTACGGCTACGCGCCCGCCATGGGGTTCTGGCTGATGAAACTCTACGGCCACCGCGACGTGCGCATCCTCGACTGCTCACGCGGCACCTGGCAGCGTGCCGGGCGCCCGTGCAGCAGCGCGCCGGCCGCGCCCACCGCCACCAGCTATCCCCTCCGGCGGCCGGACGGGCGGATCCGGGCCGGCCACGCCGCGGTGCGGCAGGCCATCGCCGACCCGGGCAGCACCCTGCTCGACGTGCGGACCGAGGCCGAATTCCGGGGTGAGCGGTTCTGGCCCTCCGGGGGCATGGAGCCAGGCGGCCGCGCCGGGCACGTACCCACCGCGGTCCACCAGCCCATCGACGGCCTGCAGGACGATCAGGGCGCGTTCCGGCCCACCGCCGAGCTGTGCCGGGTGTTCCCCGCTGTCCGGCCCGGCGATCCGGGCGAACTGATCACCTACTGCACGATCGGGGGGCGCGCCAGCACCGCCTGGTTCGCCCTCACCTACCTGCTCGGACACGATCATGTCCGCGTCTACGACGGATCATGGGCGGAATGGGGCCGGATGACCGGCACACCGGTAGCTCCCTGAGGTCATCCCGGCAATCTGGCCCGCACCGCAAGAATGGCCGGAAAGGGCTCATCGGACCGGAGGTATCGACTCGGCCGCCGCCTTGTGGGATAACTATTGCGTGCTGTAGGTGGGAAGCCTGGCCGGACCGCGCCGGGCTCACGACCAGGCCTGGGTGGACCGCGCTTCATGGTGGCAAGGCCAGCCGGGCTCCTGCGAAGGAGGGGCAGTTTAGATGATGTTCCGTCGGCCGGCGCGCAGCGCCGTGCCCAGCTCTGGCCGCGCAACGCCGCGCGGTGGAACCCGTGCCCTGCGAGTCGGCGCGCGCGCGCTGCCGCTCGCCGCGGCGACCAGCATGCTCGCGCTGGCCGCACCCGGCGTGCCCGCCGCGGTGCAAGCGGGCTCGGCGAGCGCGGTGCCGCTGATCAGCCACCCGATCCTGATCGGCAAGCAGCTTCCGGCCCCGATTTCCACCTCGGACTGCCTGAGCCAGATCCAGATCAGGTGCTACACGCCCGTCCAGTACCGGGCCGCGTACAACCTGAACTCCCTGTACAAGCACGGAATCACCGGCAAGGGCCGGACCATCGTGATCGTCGACTCGTTTGGCTCGCCGACCATTCAGAACGACATCAAGGTGTTCGACAAGCAATTCGGGTTCCCCGACCCCAACCTGCAGGTCATCAAGTTCGGCAACGTCCCGCCGTTCGACCCGAACAATTCGACCCAGGTCGGCTGGGCCGAGGAGACCACGCTCGACGTCGAGTACGCCCACTCCATCGCGCCGGACGCGAAGATCGTCCTGGCCGAGACCCCGGTCGCCGAGACTGAGGGGGTGACCGGCCTGCCGGAGATGATGAACGCCGAGCAGTCGCTGATCAACCGCGGTGTGGGCGACGTGATCTCGCAGAGCTTCGGCGCCACCGAGAACACCTTCCCCGGCTTCGACCAGGGCAACTTCTCCAGCCTGCTGAACCTGCGTTACGCGTTCAAGGACGCGCTGCGCCACCACGTGACCGTGCTCGGCGCGTCGGGCGACGCCGGGGCGACCGACTTCGAGAGCGATGGGGCCACCCTGTACCCGATGCGGGTCAACTCCTGGCCGTCCAGCGACCCACTGGTCACCTCGGTCGGCGGCTCGCAGCTGACCCTGGACAACGCGGGTAACCGCCTGTCGCCGGACACAGTGTGGAACGACGGATTCGGCGCCGGTGGCGGCGGCGTGTCCGCGGTCTTCCACCGGCCGCTCTACCAGACCGCGGAGCACAGCGTGGTCGGCGGTCACCGGGGCACCCCGGACATCTCGATGAGCGCCGCGGTCAACGGCGGGTGCTGGGTGTACATGTCCTTTGCCGGGATCGAGACGCCTGGCGTGTCCGACCCGGGCTGGTACATCTTCGGCGGGACGAGTGAGGCCTCGCCGATCTTCTCCGGCATCGTGGCCCTGGCCGACCAGGTGGCCGGGCACCGGCTGGGCCTGATCAACCCGGCGCTGTACACGCTCGGCCTGCTCAGCCAGCACGGTGACCAGCACACCGGGCTGGTCGACATCACCACCGGCAACAACAGCTTCGGTGGGGTGACCGGGTTCGATGCCACGCCCGGCTATGACCTGGCCAGCGGGTGGGGCACGATCAACGCCGCCAAGTTCGTCCCGGCCCTGGCCGCGGCGGCGTCACACTAACACCAGGTACGCATAACCCTTCCGGGGCCGCCCGCCATCCAGGCCGGCGGCCCCGGAGTCATTCCCGGGGGCCGCGGTCAGCCGAACAGGAAGCGGCCCGCGAGCTTGCCCAGCCGGGACTGCCGCCCGGACCGCGCTTCCAGCCGGTCGGCCCAGCCCATCGCGTGCAGCCCGGCGTTCGCGCCGAGCCAGCGCAGCGGCTCGGTCTCCCATTGCGGTGACTGGTGACCCACCCAGGGCAGCCGGGTGATCTCGGTGCGGTGGCCCAGCACCAGGTCGGCGAGGGTCCGCCCGGCCAGGTTGGTGGTGGCCACGCCGTCCCCGACGTACCCGCCGGCCCAGCCCAGGCCGGTCGAGGCGTCCAGGCCCGCCGACGCGCACCAGTCCCGCGGCACGCCCAGCGGCCCGCCCCAGCTGTGGGTCACCTGGACCTCACCGAGCACCGGGAACAGCTCGCGCAGCGACTGGCGCAGCGCCCGGAACACCGGGGGGACCCGGTCGAAGCCGGGCCGGATGGCCGAGCCGAAGTGGTACGGGGCGCCGCGGCCGCCGAACGCGAACCGGCCGTCCGCGGTGCGCTGCCCGTAGATGATCAGATGGCGGAAGTCACCGAACGTCGGCCGCCCGGCCAGCCCGATCTGCGCCCAGGTCGCGTCGGGCAGCGGCTCGGTGGCGATCATCAGCGAGTACACCGGGACGATCGCCCGGTGCAGGCCGGGCAGCTGCGGGGTGTAACCCTCGGTGGCCCGGATCACGTACTCGGCCCGGACCGTCCCGTAGCGGGGTGCGCAGCCGCCGCGGCGCGATCTCGGTGACCGGCGTGCCCTCGTGCACCGCCACCCCACGGCGGCGCAGCACGCTGGCCAGCCCGCGGGCCAGCCGCGCCGGGTGGATCGCGGCGCAGTGCGGGGTGTAGGTCGCGCCCAGCACCCCGGCCGCCGCCGCCAGTTCGGCGGCTTCGGCCCCGTTGAGCAGCCGCAGGTCGGCCTGGCCGAAACCGAACGACCGGGCCTCGGCCACCTCCTCGCGGGCCCGTTCCAGCTGGGCCGGGGACCGGGCCAGGTGCACCGTGCCGCCCTTGGCCCAGTGACAGTCGATGCCCTCGGCCGCGGCCACCCGGCCGACCTCATCCACCGTGTCCTGCATGGCCCGGTACATGGCCACGGCCGCGTCGCGGCCCGCCATCCGCTCCAGCTTGGCCAGGGACGCCGGGAACAGCGCCGAGCACCAGCCGCCGTTGCGGCCAGACGCGCCGAACCCGGCGATCTCCCGCTCCAGGACCGCGATCCGCAGCCCCGGGCTCGCCGTGGCCAGGTAGTACGCGGTCCACAGGCCGGTGAAGCCGGCCCCGGCGATGGCCACGTCCACGTCCAGGTCGCCGGTTAGTGGATCGGCCGGGACCAGGTCCCCGGGCACCGAGTCGAGCCAGTACGACAACGACCGGTACGGCGTGCTCTGCGGCATCCGACCATGGTGACATGCCCGGGCTGACCGGTCAGTTAGGCCCCGGCCCCCGGCCGGGTGCACGGCCACCTGGCCGGTCGGGCATGCTGGAGCCATGCCCGCCGACACCTCCGCGTTGCCGGAGCCACCAGCCGCGCGCCGTGCGTATGGCGTCTATCGCATTTGCCTGGTCTGCCTGGGGAACATCTGCCGCTCGCCCATGGCCGAGATGGTGCTGCGGGACGAACTCGACCGCGCCGGGCTGGCCGGCCTGGCCGAAGTGGACAGCGCGGGCACCGGGGACTGGCACGTGGGCCAGCCGATGGACCGGCGGGCCCGGGCCGAGCTGGACCGGCGCGGCTACGACGGGTCCGCGCACCGGGCGCGGCAGTTCCAGCCGTCCTGGTTCGGCCAGCGCGATCTGGTGCTGGCCCTGGACCGGAGCAACCTGGCTGACCTGCGCGACATGGCGCCGGATGCCGACGCGGCCGGCCCGCGGCTGCTGCTGCTGCGGGCCTTCGACCCGGCCCTGGCCGGCCCGGCCGAGCAGGCGGCCGCCGACCCGTACCAGGGCGAGGTGCCCGACCCGTACGGGGGCCAGCCCGGGGACTACGCGCTCGCGCTGGACCTCGTGCAGGCGGCGGTGCGCGGCCTCACCGGGCGGCTGGCTGGGCTGCTGGACGTGCCCGCGACCGGGGCGGGCGGCGGATGACCGCGCCCGGGGCGGGCACGTCCAGCAGTGCGGCGGCGAGCGAGCCGGCCGGCCGGGAGCCGGCGCTGGGCGGGCTCGGACCGCGGGTGGCCCGGCTGACCGGCACCGCCGCGGCCGGCCTGGCCTCGCTGGGCTCGGAGCATCAGTGGGGTAACTACCAGGTGCGGCTGGCCGACGGCCGGCTGGTCTTCGTCAAGGCGGCCGACGCCGACCTGGGCGGGATCTTCGAGGCCGAGGCGCGCGGGCTGCGCTGGCTGGCCGAGGCGCACACGGTCGGGGTGCCGGAGGTGCTCGGCTGGGACGGCCGCACGCTGGCCGTGGCGTGGGTCCCGGAGCAGGCCCCAGACCAGCATTCGGCCGAGCAGTTCGGCCGTGACCTGGCTGTGCTGCACGCCGCCGGGGCGGAGCGGTTCGGCACCCCGTGGCCGGGATTCATCGCCAGCCTGCCGCTGGGTGACCGGTCCGGGGACACCGGGGCGGGCGACTGGGCCAGCTGGTACGCGGACAAGCGGCTGCTGCCCTACCTGCGCCGGGCCGCGGGCACCGGGACCCTGGACGCGGCGGATACCAGGCTGGTCGAGGAGGTGGCCAGCCGGATCACCAGCCTGGCCGGGCCACCCGAGCCGCCCAGCCGGATTCACGGCGACTGCTGGTCGGGCAATGTGCTGTGGTCCGGCGGCCGGGGCTGGCTGATCGACCCCGCCGCGCAGGGCGGCCACCGGGAGACCGACCTGGCCATGCTGGCCCTGTTCGGCGCGCCGCACCTGGACCGCATCCTGGCCGCCTACCAGGAGGTCGCCCCGCTGGCGCCGGGCTGGCAGCGCCGGGTGCCACTGCATCAGCTGCACCCGCTGCTGGTGCACGCCTGCCTGTTCGGCGGCGCTTACCGCGAGTCGGTGCGCGGGGCGGCCCGGGCGGCTCTCGCCGCCTGAGCATCGCCCGGGTCGTCCACGTCCTCCGGCGCGGCCTGGGCGTCGTCCGGGCGGTCGCTGCGCGCCTCCGGGGCCAGCGGCAGCGTGACCCGGAAGGTGGCGCCCTGCCCGGGCGAGGTCTGCAAAGTGACCGTCCCGCCGTGCGCGGCGACCAGGGCGGCCACGATGGCCAGGCCCAGCCCGGTCCCGCCTGCGGTCCTGGTCCGGGCCTGGTCGGCCCGGTAGAACCGCTCGAAGACGCGTTCGGCCTGGTCGGGGGTCAGGCCCGGGCCCTCGTCGGTCACTTCCAGCACGACCGAGGGCACCGGCTCGCGCGGCCCGGCCAGGATCCGCACCGTCACCGGCGTGCCGTCCGGGGTGTGCGTGAGCGCGTTGCTCATCAGGTTGCCGATGACCTGGCGCAGCCGGACCTCGTCGCCCAGCACCAGGAACGCGGCCGCCGAGCCCACGCTGAGCTCGATGCGCCGGCCGGGCGCGATGATCCGCGCGTCCTGGACCGCGTCCGCGGCCAGCGTGAGCAGGTCGACCGGGCGATGCTCGATCGGCCGCTGCTGGTCCAGCCGGGCCAGCAGCAGCATGTCCTCGACCAGCACGCCCATCCGGGCCGATTCCTGCTCCACCCGCTGCATGATCCGGTCCAGGTCGGCCCGGCTCAGCTGGCCGGCGCCGTTGCTTTCCGGGCCGGCGGCCCGGGGGTGCCGTCTGCGGCGGGGGTGTCGTCCGCGGCGGCTGGAGTGGCGGCCGGGGCGGCCGCGCCCAGCTCAGCCGCCGGACCTGGGCTGGCCGCTGGGCCGGGCACGTCCGGGACCCCGCCGCGCTGCCGGTAGTACTCGGCGTAGCCGCGCATCGCGGTGAGCGGGGTGCGCAGCTCATGGCTGGCGTCCGCGACGAACTGGCGCATCCGCTCCTCCGAGCGCCGCGCCGCCGCCTCCGACCGCTCCCGGGCGTGGAACGAGGCCTCGATCTGGGCCAGCATCGCGTTCAGCGCCCGGCCGAGCCGGCCCACCTCGGTGGCCGGGTCGTGCTCGGGGACGCGGCGGGACAGGTCGCCGGCCGCGATGGCCGCCGCCGTCTGCTCGATGTCGGTGAGCGGGCGCAGGCTGGCCCGGACGATCGCGATGCCGACGATGGCCAGGCCGACGATGATGATCGCGCTCACGATGAGGTCGATCCCGGCCAGCTGGCTGATGGTCCCGTTGATGTCCCCGAGGTCATATCCGACGATCAGGGTCGCATTCACGGTCTGCGACTGGCCCGGCGGTACGGTGCTGAGCGTGACCTGGAACTGCTTGGTGATCACCCGCCAGTTGTCGCTGCCCGAGACCGCGTTGACGTTGACCAGCCGCTGGCCGTTGGCCTTGTACCAGCTGCTGGACGTGGGCACGTCCGGCAGTGAGTCCTGGCGTTCACCATGGCTGCTGCGTGGCCGCAGCCGACAACGACGTCCCGCTCGCGAATGAGACCGACCAGGTAGCGGGGTGACGGAGATAACCGACGGGGAACTCAGCGTGCTGTGCCCGGACTGGAGGTCGTTCACCTCGCCCTGGTACTGGTTCAGGACCTGCTGATTAGCCCGGCTGATCTGGTAGTTGCGGAAAACGGTCAGGCTGGCCACGCTGATGATCACCAGCGCCAGGCCGACCAGCGCGAGCAGCGCCGTGATCAGCTTGACCCGCAGCGGCATGCGCCCGAGCAGCCGCCGCAGGTTCCCCCACGAGCGGTCGAGCCAGGACGCCGAGGCCATGCGGGTCAGCTAGGAGGACGCGGGCAGCCGGAGCACGTAACCGACCCCGCGCAGAGTGTGGATCAGCCGCGGCTCCGTGGTGTCCACCTTGCGGCGGAGCACGGAAACGTAGGACTCCACGATGCCGGTGTCCCCGCGGAAGTCGTAATCCCACACGTGGTCGAGGATCTGCATCTTCGAGAGCACCCGGTTCGCGTTGCTCATGAAGTACCGGAGCAGCTTGAACTCGGTCGGGGAGAGCTGGACGTGCTGCCCGGCCCGCCACACCTCGTGGCTCTCCTCATCCAGTTCCAGGTCGGCGAACTTCAGCCGGGGAGTGGGCTCGGCGCCGTCGCCGTGCGTGCGGCGCAGCACCGCCCGGATCCGCGCGATGACCTCTTCCAGGCTGAATGGCTTGGTCACGTAGTCGTCCCCGCCCAGCGTGAGCCCGCGGATCTTGTCCTCCATCGCGTCCCGCGCGGTCAGGAAGACCACCGGGACCCGCGCCCCGCCGCCTCTCAGCCGCCGGACCACGTCGAAGCCGTCCATGTCGGGGAGCATCACATCGAGCACGATGAGGTCCGGCCGGTGCCGCTGGGCCGCCTGCACGGCCTCGGAGCCGCTGGTCGCGGTGAGCACATCGAATCCGGCGTAGCGGAGGCTGGCGGACAGCAGTTCGAGGATATTGGGCTCGTCCTCGACAACGAGCAGGCTGGCACCCGGCTGTGTCCGCCCATTGGTCGACGGCATGGTCATGACAAGCATCTTCCGTGTTGTACCTGAAAATTTCCTGAAGACCCGCTGGGGCTGACCTCATGATCATACGAATTCCCCGGGCCGGCGGCCATCCGCGCGCCGTGGCCAGCGGCGGGCAGCGCGCCGCAGCCCGCCTGGCGGGCCGCGGGCGGCTGCACCGCCGGGCCGGGCAGCAGCCGGTAAGAGCGGGTAACGCCCCAGGTCACACCGTCCCGTCAGCGCTCCAGCAGGAGATCGCCGCGGCCCGGGACTGCGCGCCGAGCTTGGCATAAATGCGGTTCACATGATTCTTAACGGTCTTTTCGGCGAGCACGAGTTGCGCCGCAATCTCGCCGTTGGAGTAACCCGCCGCGATGAGGGTCATGATCTCTGCCTCACGCAGGGACAGGCCGTGCGGGCGGGTCACGCTGGGGATGCTGCTGGTCCTCATCTAACCTCCGGGCCGGTGACCAGCGGGATGCGATGCGACGCATGCTATGGAGGCGGCCATGTTGCGCGCAAGGGACCCAAATGGCACAAGTTGGCGGCGATTTCGTGACCCGGATGTCGCATTACCTGCGCATTACCCTGGTCCCCGGATGCAGGCCAGCCCGGGGCTGAGGCTGCCCCCAGCCTGCGGCGGCCAGGCTAGCTGGCTCCCGCCAGCTTGGACCCGCTGAGCAGGCTCTTGGGCACCGGCTGGTCGTTCTTCATCGCGTCGAACAGGCGGGTGGCCTGGGCGTGATCCCAGATCAGCACGTCGCCCACGGCCGTGGTCTGGCTGGTGAGAATGGGCACCGTGGTGGTCTGCGGGTGCCGCAGCGCGAACGCGACCTGCACGAGCTGGTACAGCTGGGTGCTCTTATCCACGGTCAGCGCGCTGGTGGCGCCGAACGCGGCGGGCAGCGTGGCGAACGGGTTGACCAGCGTGCCCGGGCTGGTCATCTTGCTCAGCAGCGCCTTGATGAACACCCGCTGATCCTGCTCGCGCTGCAGGTCCTGGGTGGCGAAATCGTGCCGGGTCCGGACGAAGCCGAGCGCCTGCGCGCCGTCCAGAGTCTGGCAGCCCTTCTTCAGGTGCAGGCCGGACGCCGGGTCGTTCAGGTTGGACGGGATGCACATGCGCACCCCGCCGACCGCGTTCACCACGTTGACCAGGCCGCCGAAGCCGATCCCCATATAGTGGCTGATCTGCAGGCCGGTGGCGTTCTGCACGGTCTTGGCCAGCAGCTTGGGGCCGCCGAACGCGTACGCGGCGTTCAGCTTGTTCATGCCGTATCCGGGGATGTTGACGTAGGAGTCGCGGGGCAGGCTGACCAGGACGGACGGGCCGCCGTTGGACGGCACGTGCAGCAGCAGGACGGTGTCGGAGCGGTGCCCGCCGATGCCCCGCCCGGTAGCCAGCTGGCGTTCCTGCTTGCGGGTCAGCCCCTGGCGGCTGTCCGAGCCGGTGATCAGCCAGTTCGTGCCGGCTGAGGCGGCCGGGCGGCCCGCGTAGTCGACCAGCACGTTGGCCCGGTGCAGCTGGGAGTTGAGGTAGAAGTACAGGCCCGTGGTGACCAGCAGCACCACGACGATCAGCAGGGCGATGATGCCCAGGATCCGGCGGGGGCGCAGCCAGCGCCGGCCGCCGGTGGGCCCGCGCCCGGAGTAGCCGCCACCTGAGGCCGGGGGCCGGGACGGCTTTCCGCGCCCGCCCGCGCGCAGTGGTGGCTGCTCGGGCCATGCGCCGCCCGGATCCCGTAGCCCGGGTCGCGGTAGCCGCTGCCGGACGGCAGGCCGTCCGCTGGCCCGCTGGGCCCCGGGGAGGCCGGCCCGGACGGCCGCGGGGCGGATCGCGGCGATGGCTCGCGGAACCAGTCACCTGGCATGTCGCTCACGCGGAACCCTCCCACCAGATCGTCACCACAGCTCGCCCGGACGTGCCCAGGTCAGCTGCTTGCCGCTGGCCCAGCCCGGTGTCCCGGAGAGCGGCGGCCACCTCGTCAGTGCGCTCGGGTGGCAGGCACAGGCGGCGCCTGGTGACTTCCGCGAGCTCGCTGAGTGTGGTGTAATCCGCCTCACCCGGTCGATTCCATTCAGTGTGCCTTGCCCGCAGACCCATCGCGTCCAGGATGGCCAGGACGTCAGCGGCGGTGGGCCCCTCGGGGCGGGTCAGCCCGTGGAAGAGCAGCCACAACGGGTTGAGCGCGGTCAGCGGGTGGGCGGCGGTAAGTTCCACCACCACCCGGCGCCGGGCGTGCCGGGTCAGCGCCTCGATGAACGGGACCAGGCCGGGCACGTTGTACAGCACGTTGTGGCAGGTGACCAGGTCCGCGGGGCCCACCTGGCCGGCCACGTCCGGCCACCGCCCGGTGACCACCTGGGGGTCCAGCCCGGCCGCGCGGGCCCGTCCGGCCAGCAGCGTGAGCATCTCGCGGTCCGAGTCCACCGCGGTGAGCGCGGTCGTCCGCGGGGCCAGGGGCAGGCAGGCCGCGCCCGCGCCGGCGCCGACGTCCAGCACGCTGCCGGGCCGGTGCAGCGCCTCGATCTCCCGCTGGTAGGACGGGCCGGACGGGGCCTGCCGCAGCCGGTCGGCCCGCCGGGCGAACACCTGCCTGGGCAGCACCCACGGCGACTCGGGCGCCGCGGCGGTGATGTGCTCCGGGATGGCCCAGGCGGCCAGGTCGCTGCGCCACTGGCGGAGCAGCTCGGCCAGTGCGGCCACGACCAACCCCCTGATCCGCTCCCGGGATTTCAGAAGACGCCGCCGGCCCGTCCGGCCCGGGCATGTCATGGGGCCGGTCACCTGGACCGGCCCCATAGCCTGCTACTTCAGTGGGGTGGGCGAGGGGACTCGAACCCCCGGCCCCCAGGACCACAACCTGGTGCTCTAACCAACTGAGCTACGCCCACCATGGGCCGGCTGCATGAAGCATAGCGGGGCCAAGGACCAGTCCGTACCGGATATCCCGGCCCACCGGCAATTGGTTCGTGGCAGGCAACTATCGCGTGTCCGGCCCCGGAAGACCGGCTACTGCGGGACTGTCCCGGCTTTCCCATCCGGGTGAGCGGTGCCCGCCTGGGCGATGCTGTAACGGCTCGCGATCTCCCGCGCGGTGGCCGAATCCGGCCCGGGCTGCGGGACGAAGATCGCCTCCCGGTAGTACCGGAGCTCCTGGATGCTTTCCCGGATGTCGGCCAGCGCCCGGTGCCCGCCGTGCTTCGGCGGGCTGGCGAAGTACGCCCGCGGGTACCACCGGCGGGCGAGCTCCTTGATGCTGGACACGTTGACCATCCGGTAGTGCAGGAAGGCGTCGAGCTCGGGCATGTCGCGGGCCAGGAAGGCCCGGTCGGTCGCGATGGAGTTGCCGCACAGCGGCACCTTGCGGGCGTCCGGGATGTGGCTGCGCACGTAGCGCAGTACCTGCTCCTGGGCCTCGGCCAGGGTCACCCCGGCGGCCAGCTCGTGGATCAGGCCCGAGGTGGTGTGCATCTCGCGGACGACGGGCACCATCTGGTCCACGGCCTCCGCCGGAGGCTTGATCACCAGGTTGACGCCGTCGTCCAGCACGGTCAGATTGCCGTCGGTCACCAGGCAGGCGATCTCGATAAGGGCATCACGGGCCAGGTCAAGCCCGGTCATCTCACAGTCGATCCAGACGAGCCGGTCAGTCATCCCCCAAGACTAGAGCCTCGGCGAAGCTTCCTTGCCCAGGTCCCCACCTGCATCGTCAGCCGCGGGCCCGGCCGGCCAGGGCGCGGATGTGCTCCGGCACGGCGGTGCCCGGGGGCAGCGCCGGGTCGGGCTGCTGCTCGCCGAAGGTGAGCGTGGCGGGCAGCACCCCGGCCCACACCGCCAGGTCGAGGTCCTCGGGATCGTCAGCGGGCGGCCCGGTCCGGATCTTCACCGAGGCTTCGGTGAGCGGCACGGCCAGCACCGCGGTGGCCGCCATCTCCTTGCGCGTCGGGTGCCGGGCGGCCGCCCAGCGGCCCGGGATCAGCTGCTCGGTGATGACCCGCAGGCCGTCCAGCCGGTCCTCGTCGTCGGTGACCAGCCGCGCGGTCCCGAAGATCACCGCACTGCGGTAGTTCATCGAATGGCTGAACACGGCCCGGGCGCAGACGATGCCGTCCAGGTGGGTCACGGTCACGCAGACCTGGTGGCCGTCGGCGGCCCGCAGGCTCTGGTTGCCGGACGATCCGTGCAGGTAGAGCACATCGCCGTGGCGCCCGTACGCCGTGGGCAGCACCACCGGGGTGCCGTTGATGACCACACCGAGGTGGCAGATCAGCCCGCTGTCCAGCACCTCGTACAGGTCGCCGCGGTCGGCCCGGCCCCGTTCCTTGTGCCGGTGCAGGGCGGTGCGGGAGGTGGTGGACAGGCCATCTGGCGCGGTCAGGGTGTCGTCGATGCTCATGATGGTCTACCGTACCGAGGAAGTGGACTGTTGACTGTAGCCACTTTGGCGGAAGAATTAATGACCACTTTCAGCCGGACGCCGGTCGAGCTGCCGGTGGCCGCCGAACGGGACGGAGCACTGCCGCTCGCCGGGCAGATCTCCGGGCAGCTGCGCGCGGCGCTGGCCGACGGCCGGCTGGCCGCGGGGGAGCGGCTGCCGTCCAGCCGGGCCCTGGCCGCTTCCCTCGGGGTGAGCCGGACCGTGGTGACGACCGCCTACCTACAGCTGTTCGCCGAGGGATGGCTGGAGGGCCGGCCTGGCTCGGGGACCTACGTGGCCGAGGGCGCCCCGGGCCACCCGGCCGCTGGCCAGGCGGCCCCGCCGGTCACCCAGCCACTCGCCACCGCGCTGGGCGGCCCGGGGCCGCTGCGCGGGTGGGCCGGCCAGTGGGCCGCCACGGGCCAATCTCCGGCCGGGCATCCCCTGGCGGGCCGGCATCGACCCGGCCGCCTGGCGCCGGGCCTGGCGGCACGCCGGGGCCCAGCCGCCCGCCGAGTGGCCGGACCCTTATGGGCGGCCCGCATTGCGCCACGCCGTGGCCGGCTACCTGCGCCGCGGCCGGGGCCTGCGCTGTGCCGCGAGCCAGGTGCTGATCACCCGCGGCGTGTCGGCCGCGCTCGGCCTGATCGCCCTGGGCCTGCTGCGCCCGGGTGACCGGGTTGGCGTGGAAGAGCCCGGGTACCGGGCCGCCCGGCTGGTGTTCGCCGCGCATGGCGTGGACATCGTGCCGTGCCGGGTGGATGAGGCCGGCCTGGTGGTGGACGAACTGCCCGCCGGTCTCCGCCTCGTGTACTCCACGCCCGCGCACCAGTACCCGCTCGGCGGCCGCCTGCCGGTACCGCGCCGCCAGGCGCTCGTCGCCTGGGCGCGCGCCACCGGCGCGCTCATCCTGGAAGACGACTACGACGGCGAGTTCCGCTACGACGTCGCGCCGCTGCCCACCCTGTTCGGTCTCGACCCCGAGGTGGTTATCTATCTCGGCACCACCAGCAAGGCGCTGACCCCCACGCTCGGCGCGGGCTGGCTGGTGGCCCGGCCCGACCTGACCGCGCTGCTGGCCGAGACCGGGGCCGCCCTCGGCATGCGCGTTCCCGAGCCGGTGCAGCACGCCGTGACCGAGCTGCTGGCCAGCGGGTATCTGGAGCGGCATGTACGGCGGATGCGGCACGAGTACGCCCGCCGCCGCGCGGCCATGGCGGAGATCCTCGGCCCGGCCCTGACGGGTGGTCAGCCGGGGCCCGCCCGGCTGACCGGGGATACCGCGGGCATGCACATGATCCTGGAGCTGCCCGGCGGCGTGGCCGATGAGGTGGCCGCGGCCGCCCAGTCGCGCGGCGTGGACGTGGTCACCCTGGCCGGGTACTTCACCGGGCCGGCCACCGCGAGTGGGCTGGTGCTCGGCTACGGCGCGGCCGACCTGGCCATGGTCAGGCGCGGTTGCGAGGTCATCGCCGGGATTCTGGCCGGGCTGCCGGGCGGGCACTCGCCGGCTGGCGCCGCCGCCACCGGGGCGCGCTAGCGTGGCAGCGCACAGGCGCGCCGGGCGTGCGGGACAGGAGTAAGAGCCATGGCCGAGGACAGCGTCCCGGGAGTCGAGGACATCCCGCGGCTGGGGGCGTGGCTGGCCAGCCAGGGCATCCTGCCGTCCAGCGCCCCACCCGGGGTGCGGCTGATCGCGGGCGGCCGGTCCAACCTGACCTACCTGGTGGACCCGCGGCCGGTGGCCGGCCCGGACGCCCCGCTGCTGGTGCTGCGGCGGCCGCCGCTCGGCCACGTGCTGCCCACCGCCCACGACATGGGGCGGGAGTACCGGGTGCTCAGCGCGCTGGACGGGACCGCCATCCCGGTTCCCCGGCCGGTCGTCCTGTGCGCCGACCCGGACGTCATCGGCGCGCCGTTCTACGTGATGCGGCATGTGCCCGGGGAGGTGCTGCGCACCGAGGAGGACGGCCAGCGGGTCACCCCGGACCAGGCCGGTCAGCTGTCCGAGCGCTTCGCGGACATGCTGGCCGCGATCCACGGCGTGGACCTGGCCGCGGTCGGCCTGACCGGGTTCGGCCGGCCCGCGGGCTACCTGGAGCGGCAGCTGGCCCGGTGGCAGCGGCAGTGGGAGCTGTCCGCCACCCGGGAGATGCCGGGCTACCCGGAGCTCGTCCAGCGGCTGGCGGCCGGCCTGCCCGCCGGCTCCGCGGACGGGACGCTGGTGCACGGCGACTACCGGCTGGACAACATGCTGGTCACCCTGGGCGCACGCCCCGCGGTCGCGGCCGTTCTGGACTGGGAGATGTCCACCCTGGGCGATCCACTGGCCGACCTGGGCCTGGCCCTCGTCTACTGGGCCGAGCCGGGCGACGGTGACTCGGCCGAGCTGAGCGTGGCCGCGATGATCACCGCCAGCCCGGGATTCCTGAGCCGGGCCCAGATCGCGGACCGGTACGCCGCGGCCACCGGGCGGGACGTGTCCGGGCTCGGCTACTACATGGCCTTCGGCTGCTTCAAGCTCGCCGTGGTGCTGGAGGGCATCCACGCCCGGTTCCTGCAGCACCAGACCGTGGGGGAGGGGTTCGAGCGGGAGGGCCAGGGCGTGCCAGCGCTGATCCAGCGCGCCCACCGCCTGCTCGACTCGGCCAGCTGACCCGGGCCCGGCCGACCCGGGGCCCGGCCGACCCCCCGGGCCCGGCCAACCCGGGCCAGGCCCGGGTAACCCGGCCAGAAAAAGAGTTGAGGCCCGGCACCCCGCTCTTGCCGGACCTCAAGTCTCGTCCCGGCCAGTGACCCGAAACCAGGTCCCGCCGGGAAATCTATGAGGCCCGACGCCCCGCTCTCGTCGGGCCTCACAAGAAAGACGCCCGGCGCGCCAGGCCGGTTGTCATAAGTCCGTAAGAATTTTTCTGGCCCCTCGCGCCATGGACTTTGACCTGGTCAGAGAGGCAATCCAGGCCGGGCCGACGGTCACGTCCCGCAGTTCGGCGAGCACAGCCGCCGCGCGATCGCGCTGAAGAACACCTTGTTGATCTGGGACGGGCTGGTGACCTGGTACGCCTGGCCGCCGGTGGCATTGGCGATCTGCTGCAGCGCGCCGAAGTTACCCGATTTGCCGAACATGATCGGGATGATCTCGACCCGCTTGCGCGGGTTGTACAGCGTCCGCAACTGCTTGACCAGCGCCGGCGCGGAAATGTCCCCGGGCGCGTTCTCCACGCCCGCGGTCAGCACCAGCACCGCGTTGTTGTACCTCGGCTGGTAGGTGGCGCTCATCTGCTTGAACGCGGCCAGGATCGTGCCGTACAGCGCGGCCGGCGCGCCGGCCACCGGCTGGCCGGCCTTGGTCACGTTGGCGACCTGCTGGCGCCGGGTGATCAGCCCGAGTGGCGCGGGCAGCGGGCCGACCGGCACCAGTTCCTTGTAGGGGCGGTCGCCGTCCAGATGGCTGGCGAACGCCCAGTCGCCGAGCTGCGTGCTGTCCGGGAACTGGGCCAGCCCGATGCTGGCCGCCCCGGCGAGCACCTGTTCCAGGCTGGGGCCGCCCGGCGCTACGGGGGTGGCCATCTGCTCGGACACGTCCAGCAGCACCAGGTCGCGGGAACCGAGGCTGAGCCGCTGCCAGGCTTGCAGGCTGGTCGGGGCCTGGCCCGGCGGGGGCGCCTCGCTCAGGGCTGGCTGCCCGGTGTTCAGCCCGTACTGGCCGATCCAGCTGGGCGCGGCATCACCAGCGTTGCGGAAGCCCAGGTACCGGACGTAGGAGGTGGCGTAGCTGGACCGCAGCGCGTTCTCGAACGCCTCGGCGGCCCTGAGCTTCATCGTGTTCGAGGTGGTCAGCACGTACGGGTAGTCGAGCTCGAAGGTGCCCTGGGTGGGATACCGCCCGGACAGCGGCTGATCCGGGTGCGCCCGGTCGAACTGGGCGACCGCCTGCTCGGAGGCGATGGTGACCGGCCGCTCATCGCGGGGCGGCCGGGCCAGGCTGCTCAGCGAGGCCAGCGACGCCTCGCTGCCGGTCCCCGGGGTGACCTGCACGTTGAACACGAAATCGGCGAAGCCGGCCAGCGCCGGCGTGCCGTTGCCGAGCAGCGACTGCAGTTCGATGAGCGTGGCCAGCCCGGCCGTGCTGCGCGCCGGATCGGGGAACTGCACATGCAGGTCCAGCCCGGTGGCCGGGCCACCCACCCGCTGCGGGAGCAGGAACTGCCAGCCCACCGAGGTGCCGTAGGCCGGCATCTGGGCCGCCACCGACCTGGGCATCACGATCATGAGCGGGGACCGGGCCACGCTCAGCCCGGCCGGCTGCACCACCTGCGCGCCTGCGGGTGAACTGCGGGCGACATCGACCCACAGCGTGGAGTCCGGCACCCAGGCATCGAACGCCGCGCCATTCGAGGACACCTGGGCTGCTGCTGCGGCTGACTGCTCGCTGGTGACACGCACCACCGCGCAGTGCCCGCTGACGCTGTTGTGCTCGGCGTTGAAATACTTGGCCACGTGCTGGATCGCCGGGGCGATGTCGTCGGACGCGGCCAGGTTCACCACGACCGGGTGCGCGGTGCACGACGCCCGTGACACCACGGCCTCGGCGCCGAACGCGACGAGCAGGGTGGCGGCGATCACGCCCGCCAGCGCGCTCAGCCCGACGGCCAGCTTGACCCGGCGCGGCCGCCCACGCTGGTCACGGGCGGGAGGCCCGGGCTGCCCGGTGACTCCAGTGTTCACAACATTCCTTGATCACGAGTTCCGCGGTCCCCCCACGCCCACCTCGTGCCGACTTTATCCGCGGCCATGTGGACAGGTCAGGCGGTTGCCAGGTTTGTAACATGCGCCCGGCCGCCGCCCCGGCCGGGTGGATCAGGGCCGGTCATCCGCTGGCGGGAGGGCACACTGGCAGGATGGCTGGCCTCATTGAGCTGACCGACCCGGCCGACCCCCGGCTCGCCGACTACCTGTCACTGACCGACTCCGCGCTGCGCATCAGCCGGGAGGCCCGGCACGGGCTGTTCGTGGCCGAGGGCGAGAAGGTGATCCGCCGGGCGCTGGCGGCCGGCTTCACCGCCCGGTCCATGCTGGTCACGGCGGACCGGGTGAGCCGGCTGGCGGGCCTGGCCGAGGAGTGCGCCGCCCCGGTCTACGTGGTGGCCGGCGAGGTCGCCCGCGAGCTGACCGGTTACCGGGTGCACCGGGGCGCGCTGGCCGCGATGGCCCGCCGCGAACTGCCCGCCGTCGGCACGGTGCTGGCCACCGCGCGCCGCGCGGTGGTGCTGGAAGACCTGGTCGACCACGGCAACGTCGGGGCGATCTTCCGGTGCGCGGCGGCGTTCGGGGCCGACGCGGTCATCCTGTCCCCGCGCTGCGCCGACCCGCTGTACCGGCGCGCGGTCAAGGTGTCCATGGGCGCGGTGTTCGCCGTGCCCTACGCCCGGATGACCGACTGGTACGGCGGGCTCGCCCAGTTGCGCGGGGCCGGCTTCCGGCTGCTCGCGCTGACCCCGGACCAGTCCGCGATGCCGATCGGCGCGGCCCTGCCGCCCGCCAGCCCGGGTGAGCGGGTCGCCCTGCTGCTCGGCACCGAGGGGGACGGGCTGTCCGCCCGCTGGATGCACGAGGCGGACCAGGCGGTCTGCATCCCGATGAGCCCCACCGCGATGGCCCGCGGCGTGGACTCGCTCAACGTGGTGGCCGCGGCCGCAGTCGCCTGCCACGCCCTCACCGCCACCGCATGACGGTGGCCGTCACCGGGCGGGTAGCCCCACAAGTCGTGATCATGAGATTGGGGATAATAGATTCACCCCAATCTCATGATCACGAACTGAAGGACGGGCGAGTGTGGGGTGGGCCGAGGGAGGAGGGCGCGCCGGGGAGGGCGCGGCCGGAGGGGCAGGGGGCGGGGCGGGGATCAGCGAGTGGGGCGGGGGAGGTAGGCGGCTCGCAGGCGCTGCTCGGCGGCCGGGTCGGCCACGCCCGCCGGGCCGGCCCGGTCCAGGCCGAGCAGGGCGGCGCCCGCGATCGGCGGCACCGACGTCACGCTGAGCTCGGCCAGCGGCGCCCGCTCGGCCAGCCGCTCGGTGATCGCGGAGATCAGCAGCGGGTCCCGGGCGGCCAGCACCCCGCCGCCGAGCACCACGGGCGCGTGCCGCCCGGTCAGGTCGAGCCGCCCCAGCACCGTACCGGCCATCGTGACGATCTCCTCGGCCAGCCGCCTGACCAGCCGCTGGGCGACCTGGTCGCCCTGCCCGGCGGTGGCCATCAGCACCGGGGTCAGGCTGGCCAGGTCATCCTCGTCGATCTTGCCGAGGTGGATGGCCACCGCGACGTCGCGCACCTCGGGCACGCCGAAGTGCGCGGTCATCGCGTCCCGCAGCGCGGTCTGCGGCCCGCGGCCGTCCTCAGCCCGGATCGCCCACCACAGCACGGCGCGCCCGAGGCCGAGCGCGCCGCCCCAGTCGCCGGTGATCCCGCCCAGCGCGAGGAAGCCGGTGGTCCGCCCGTCCGGCGCGATGCCCTGGCAGTTGATGCCGGCGCCGCAGGTCACCGCCACCCCCCAGGGCGGCTCGGCCGGGCACTCCAGGCCGGCCCGCAGCACCGCGAACGTGTCGTTGGCCACCTCGGTGGTCACGCTCCAGCCCAGCTCGGTGAGCAGCCCGGCCAGCCGTTCCTCTTCCTCGGGCAGGTCGGCGTTGGCCATGCAGGCCACGGCGTGGTCGGCGGCCGGGAACCGGCCGGCCAGCCCCGCGTCGCTGGCCGCCAGGCTGATCGCGGTGCCGATCGCACCCAGCACGGCGGGTGTCGGGAACGTGCGCACCCCGGGCCCGCGCGCGCTGGCCAGCAGCGAGCCGTCCCCGGCCACCAGCGCCACGTCGGTCTTGCTGTTCCCGCCGTCGATGGCGAGCACGGCCGGGAGTTCTGCGGTCACCCGTGCACCCAGGGCAGGAAGCCGCGGTTCTCCGCGAGCAGCCGGTCGGTCAGGCAGTCGGCCAGGTCCAGCTGGCCGACCAGGGGATGGGCCAGCAGCGCCATCCGGACCCGGTCCCGGCCGCCGCGCAGCGCGGCGTCCACGGCCAGCTCCTCGTACGCCGACACGTGCGCCACCAGCCCGCGCATCAGCGGTGACAGCGGCGCGGCTGGCACCGGGCGCGGGCCCTTGGCCCCGATCACCGCGGGCACCTCGATCACCGCCTCGTCGGGCAGGAACCCGAACGTGCCCGCGTTCCGCACGTTGACCACCTGGGTGTCCCCGGTGTCTGCGGCCAGCGAGGCGAGCAGCGCCACCGCCGCCTCCGAGTAGAACGCCCCGCCGCGCTCGGACAGCAGGTCCGGCTTGCGGTCCAGGGCCGGGTCGGCGTACAGGCCGAGCAGTTCCCGCTCGATCTTCGCCACCTCCTCGGCCCGCGTCGGCGAGCGGCGCTCCTCCTCGACCACCGCGTCATGCGCCCAGAAATAGCGCAGGTAGTAGGACGGTACCGCACCAATTTCCCGCATAACGGAAGGTGCCAGCCCAGTGTGTTCCGCAATCTGGCGGCCGTGCCTGGCGATCAGCTCCGGCAGCCGGTCGGTGCCATCCACCAGCGCGGCCCGCTCCCAGGTCAGGTGATTGAGCCCGACATGGTCCAGGGCGACCTGGCCCGGCTCGACGCCGAGCAGCGCGGCGAACTGCCGCTGGAAGCCGATGGCCACATTGCACAGGCCCACCGCGCGGTGCCCGGCGTCCAGCAGCGCCCGGGTGACGATGCCGACCGGGTTGGTGAAGTCGATGATCCAGGCGGCGGGGTCAGCACGCCGCGCCGTGCGTTCAGCTATCTCGAGGACAACCGGTACCGTGCGGAGAGCTTTCGCCAGCCCGCCCGCCCCGGTAGTTTCCTGCCCGACGCAGCCGCAGTCCAGCGGCCAGGTCTCGTCGCGCTGGCGGGCGGCCTGGCCGCCGACCCGCAGCTGGAGCAGGACCGCGCCCGCGCCGTCCAGGCCCTCGTCCAGGTCCGCGGTCCAGCTGACGGCGGCCGGGTGCCCGTAGGCGCGCATGATGCGGGCCGACACCGGGCCGACCACGGCCCGCCGGCTCTCGTCCGGGTCGACCAGCACCAGCTCGCTGACCAGGGAGGTCTGGGTGAGCCGGGCTATCCCGTCGACCAGTTCCGGGGTGTAGGTGGACCCGCCCCCGATGACCGCGACCTTCATCCGAACGCCCGCACTTCCGCGCCGGCCCGGGCCACGTGGCAGGCGGCCGCGTGCTGCGGGGCCAGCTCGGTCAGTTCCGGGGTGACCTGGTGGCACTCGTCGATGGCCAGCGGGCAGCGCCAGCGGAACCGGCAGCCCGGGGTCGGGTCGATGACCTTGGGCGGCTCGCCGCGGCCGGTTTCCGCGGTCACGTCCAGCGGGGCGCGCGGGTCGGGCACCGCGGACAGCAGCAGCTGGGTATACGGGTGCCGCGGGCTGGCCAGCACGTCCTCCACCGGCCCGGACTCGGCGATCTGCCCGGCGTACATGACGATCAGCCGGTCGGCCACGTACCGCGCGCTGGCGATGTCGTGGGTGATGTAGAGGATGGAGACCCCTTCCTCGTCGCGCAGCCGGGCCATCAGGTTGAGCAGCCCGATCCGGATCGACACGTCGAGCATGGACACCGGCTCGTCGGCCAGGATCAGTTTCGGGCGCAGCGCCAGGGCCTGGGCGAAGCCGACCCGCTGCCGCTGGCCGCCGCTCAGCTCGTGCGGGAAGCGCTGCAGCACGTCCCGGGCCGGGGACAGGCCGACGATCTCGAACACCCGCTCCGCCTCGGCCTGCCGCTGCGCGGCGGACAGTTCCGGCCGGTGCAGCTTGAGGCCGCGCAGCACGCCGTGCGAGATCCGGTGCACCGGGTTGATCGAGCTGAACGGGTCCTGGAAGACCATCGGGACCAGCCCGGTGTAGTGCAGGGTGTCCTGGCGCGAGCGGATCTGCGATACCGGCTTGCCCTGGAAGTAGATCTCGCCGCTGGTCGGCTTGTACAGCTTGGCCAGCAGCCGGGCGATCGTGCTCTTGCCGCTGCCGCTCTCCCCGGCCAGCGCGACGATCTCCCGGTCACCGATGGCCAGGCTGACGTCGTCCACCGCGTGCAGAGTGAGCTTGGACAGCGCGTTGCCGATCCGGAAATGCTTGGTCAGCTGCCCGGTGCGCAGCAGTGGCTCGGCGCCGGCCGGGGAGACTGGCTCACTCATCAGCGCCTCCGCTGTCATGGCCCGGGGTGGTGCCGGTGCTGGCCGGGGCGGTGCTGCTGGCCGGGGCGGTGCTGCTGGCCGGGGCGGTGCTGCTGGCCGCCGGGGCCGCGGACGGCGCGTGCAGCAGGCAGCGGACCTCGATCCCGCCGACCAGGTACAGCTCGGGATCGATCTCGCGGCAGCTGTCCATGACCTTGGGGCAGCGCGGCGCGAACCGGCAGCCAGGCGGCAGGTGGGCCAGGTCGGGCGGGCTGCCCGGGATGCCGGTCAGCGGCACCCGTGGCCCGCGGATCGACGGGAACGCCTCGAGCAGCCCGATGCTGTAGGGGTGCAGCGGTGTGTCGAACACCTGCCGGGTCGGGCCGAACTCGGCCACCTGCCCGGCGTACATCACCATCAGCCGGTCGGAGAAGTGGCTGACCAGCGACATGTCGTGGGTGACGAAGATGATCGCGAAGCCGAGCCGTTGCTGCAGGTCCTTGATCTGCACCATCAGCGACCGCTGGGCCACCACGTCCAGCGCGGACGTCGGCTCGTCCATGATGACCAGATCCGGGGTGAACAGCATGGCCATCGCGATCATCGACCGCTGGCGCATCCCGCCGGACAGCTGGTGCGGATAGCTGCCCAGGTGCACCGGGTCGATGCCGACCATCTGGAGCACCTCGGCGGACCGGCCGGCGATCTCCGCCGCCGACGTCACGCCGTGCGCCCGCATCGCGTCCTTGAACTGGGCGCCGATCGACTTGATCGGGTTCAGGGCGTTCATCGCGCTCTGCATGACGACCGACAGGTCTTTCCAGCGGATCGCGGCCAGCTGGCGGTCGGTCAGCCCGACCATGCTCTGCCCGCGGAACGTCACGCCACCGCCGGTGATCGCGGCGGGCGCGGCGAGCAGCTGGGCGATCGCGAACAGCAGCGTGGACTTGCCGCAGCCGGATTCACCGACCACCCCGATGAACTCGCCGGCCATCAGGTCGAAGCTCACGTCGTCGACCGCGCGGACCACGCCGCGCTCCATCACGTATTCCACGGTCAGGCCGCTGACGTCGAGCATGGGGCCGCCGGGCGGCGGCGGGGCGCCGGGCCGCTGAGCTAGCCGGGCCGGCTGGCCGGCCTGGTCCATCTGGTCCGTCTGGTCAGGCACGCTTCCGCCGCCTCCTTCGCACCGGCCGCAGCGCGGGGTTGCCGATCTCGTCGAAGGCATAGTTGAGCAGGGCGAACGCCGCGCCCAGCAAGGCGATGCAGAGCCCGGGGGCGATCGCCCACATGGCCTGGCCGGTCTGCAGCGCGGCCTCGTTCTCGGCCCAGTACAGCATCGTGCCCCAGCTCTGCGTGTTCGGGTTGCCCAGGCCGATGAACTGCAGGCTGGACGCGAACAGCACCGCGTACAGCGCGTTGGTCAGGAAGGCGGCCACGATCAGCGAGGTCATCGTGGGGATGACCTCGACCACGATGATGTACAGCCGCCGCTCGCCGCGGACCTTGGCCGCTTCCAGGAAGTCCCGGTGGCGCAGCGACAGGGCCTGCGATCTCAGCTGGCGCGCGGTATACGACCAGCTGGTCACCGTGATGACCAGGATGAGCACCAGCGTGCCGCCGCCGTGCGCGTAGCCCGCGATGATGATCAGCAGCGGGAACAGCGGGATGACCAGCAGCACGTCGGTCAGCAGGCTGAGCGAGCCGTCCCACAGCCCGCCCAGGTAGGCGGCGGCCACCCCGATCAGCACCGCGATCCCGGTGGCGGCCAGCCCGACCACGAACGCGATGATCATCACGTTCCGGGTGCCCCATACCAGCTGGGCCCACATGTCCTGGCCCTGCGCGGTGGTGCCGAGCAGGTGGGCGGTGGAGATGCCCAGCTTGGGCTGGTAGGCGTCGGCGCCCGGGTCATCCTTGGCGATCAGCCCGGGAAACAGCGCCGCGAACAGGAAGATGGCCAGCAGCACGGTGCCCACGGTGGCCTTGCGGTTGGACCGGATCGCGCGTCCCATCCGGGCCAGCGCGTGGGTGGTGGGCTGCCGGGCGGCCGGCCCGGGCCCGCGGCGCCGGGTTGGGCGCCGGGCAGCTGGCCTGGCTGGTCGACGGCGGTGGGCACCCCGGAGATTGGCAGGGACATGGCTAACCAGACGTCCTCGTTCGGGGGTCGAGCAGCGCGGTGGCGATGTCGGCGATCAGGATGGCCACCAGCACCGCGACCGTGATGAGCAGGAACAGGGCCTGTTCCAGCGGGTAATCCTCGCCCTGCACCGCCTGCAGCAGCATGTAGCCGACGCCCGGGTAGTTGAACACGTACTCGATCAGGATGGCGCCGCCGACCACGAAGCCGAGCGACATGGCGAAGCCGGTCAGGTTGGGCAGGATCGCGTTGCGCGCCGCGTAGTCGAGCATGATCCGCCGGCCGGGCAGCCCCTTGGCCCGGGCCATCCGCACGTAGTCCTCGGCCAGCGTGGTGATCATCGTGTTGCGCATGGTCAGGATCCAGGTGCCGATCAAGGTGATTATCAGAGCCAGCGCGGGCAGCACGGCGTGCGACAGCACGTCCTGGAAGAAGATCCAGTTCAGCCCGGGGCTGTCAGTGGACACGTAGTAGCCGCCCTGGGTGGGCAGCCAGCCCAGGGTGAACCCGAAGATCAGCACGAGCACCATGCCCATCCAGAAGTACGGGATCGCCGAGGTGATCACGAACACCGGGGGCAGCACGCTGTCCAGCCGCCCGCCGCGCCGCCAGGCGGACACGATGCCCAGCCCGGTGCCGAGCACGAAGGCCAGGATCGTGGCCACGCCGACCAGGCCGAGCGTCCACCAGATCGCGCTGCCGATCACCGAGGTCACCGATTCGGGATAGAAGTCCAGCGACGGCCCGAAGTTGAGGGTGAACACGTGGTGCAGGTAGGTGACGTACTGCGACCACAGGCTCTGCTGGGTGTTGACCCCGAACAGCACCTCCAGGGCGTGCAGCGTGCCCGGGCCGATCTGCCCGTGGAACTTGGCCAGCATGGCCAGGGCCGGGTTGCCCGGCATCAGCCGGGGGAGCAGGAAATTGAGGGTCAGCGCCACCCACAGGGTGACCACGAAGAAGCCCAGGCGGCGGAGCGCGAATCTCAAGCTCGTCTCCTGGTGGTCATGTTCTGCTCCTCATGTGCGCGTGCTGGCCAGTGGGGGTGCGGGCCCGAGGCTAGCCCCGGGCCCGCACCGGAATTCACTTGGCCCGGAGGTGCAGCAGCACCTGCCCCTGGTCCGGGTAGGCGTACGCCGCCGGCTGCGCGTACGGGTTGCTGGGGGTAGGCCAGCCAGACAGGTTGGAGTCATCCCACTGGTACCAGTCCACTGCCTGCACCACTGGGATGATAGGCAGCTGGCTGAGCATGACCCCCTGGATCTGGTTCATGATCGAATGCTGCTGCGAGTCGGACGTGGACGACGCGAACTGGGTGAACAGCTTGTCCACGGCCGGGTTGATGTACCGCTCGTAGTTGGTCGCCGCCGTCTTGCCGATCGGCGCGGTGCCCGCCGAATCCAGCCAGTTCCGCAGCTCGTAGTACGGGCTCGGGCCGAACGTCTGCTGGTCGTAGTAGGCGAGCTGGTACTTCCCGGCGTACAGCGCCGCGGTGAAGTCGGTGTTGGTCAGGTTGTCCGGCGTCACCTGGATGCCCACCGCCTTCAGGTTCTGCGAAACCACCTGCATGGAGGCCACCCAGTCGGAGTAGTCCCCGATGTTGATGCAGTTGAAGGACAGCTTCTGGCCCTTCGAATTGACCATGATGCCGTCCGACCCCGGGTGGAAGCCGGCCGAGGCCAGCAGCTGCTTGGCCTTCGTGGGGTTGTAGCCGTAGTTGTACTTGCTGGCCAGCGAGTGGTCTTGCCAGCTGGAGAACGTCGGCGTGACGATGCCCGACTGGTTCGCGGGCGGCTCGTATCCTGACTCGCCGATCGAGGAGACCTTCTCCCGGTCGATCGCGTACGAGATGGCCTGGCGCACCTTGACGTTCTTGAGCAAGGGGTTGGTCAGGTTGGGCACCACCGAGACGTTCACCGTCGGCGGGAACCAGTAATGGAAGTTCGGGCTCTTCGCCGTGTAGAACGACTTGATCGACGGGATGTACTGCGAGCCCCACTGCGCCTGGCCGTTGGCCAGCTGGTCGTTGGCGGTGTTGTTACTGGTGAAGGCCGGGTACTGCACCTTCTTGATGTTCGGCAGACCAGGCTGCCAGTAGTTCGGGTTGGCCGTGTAGGTGATGTTCTGCTTGGTGCACGGGTTCACCTTGTACGGGCCAGTGCCCACCGGGTTGGGGTCCGAGAAGGACACCGGGTTGCTGATCTTCGACCAGATGGCTTGCGGCACGATCGGCGTCTGGCCGGCGATGTAGTAGAAGGCCGGCACGGCCGGCTGCTTGAACGTCATGACCACCTGGTTCGAGCCGGACTGGGTCACGCTGGACAGCACCGCCCAGTCCCCGGTCAGGTCCAGTGCCGGGAACTTCTTGATCAGGTTGAAGGTGTACACGACGTCCTTGGCCGACATCGGCGACCCGTTGCTGAACTTGACGCCGTTGCGGATGGTGAACGTCAGCGTCTTATTGCCGTTTCCCCACTTCCAGGAGCTGGCCAGCATGGGCGTGGTATGCCCGCTCTGCAGTGCGTTCTGGTAGACCAGCGTCTCGTAGACGAACCCCACCGAGAGCAGCGTGTCTGACCCGTTGAACGGGCTGAAGCCGCACGTCCACAGGGCGCCGTTCTCGTTGGAGATGGTCACCGAGCTGGCGGTCTTCGCGTTGCTGCCGCTGCTGCTGTTATTGCTGCCGCTGCCGCCTTTGCCGGCACTGCAGGAGGCCGCGAGCAGGCAGGCTGCAACCACGGCCCCGATAGCTGTTAGGCGTCTCATGAGTGATGCCCTTCACTGATTGATTGGAGAGGGTGGGTTACCGTGGCGCCGTCGATGGCGCCGTCTGCCCGGGCCGCGTCTGCTGCCAGGGCCACCGCGCCGATCAGGGGCGCGTCTGCTGGAAAACGGGCGGTCACCAGTTCCGGCGGGAATGGTGTGCCCGCGCTGAGGGCCTGCTCCAGGCCGGGGCGCAGCCGGTCCCAGGACTGGACCAGGCCGCCGCCCACCGCGATCCGCACCGGATTGACCAGGATCGCCAGGTTGACCACGTGGAAGGCGAGTTCGGCGACGAACTCGCTGGCCAGCTGGTCGAGGTCGGGCTCGGCGGCGCTGGCGGTCAGCACGTCGGCGGCGGCCAGCGGCCTGCCGTCTGTGCTGTCCGGCGTGCGGGCTGCGCCGTCGGGGGTGCGGGCTGCGCCGTCGGGGGTGCGGGCTGGGCCGTCGGGGGTGCGGGCTGGGCCGTCCGGGATGCGGTCCAGCGCGGCGGCCCGCCGGGCCAGCGCCTGGCCGCTGATCATGTCCTCCAGCGGCACCCGGTCATCGAGCGTGCGCCCCACGTCGGCCAGGGCCCGCAGGTTGTAGCCGATCTCCCCGGCCGCGCCGTTCGCGCCCCCGATGACCTGGCCGCCGGACACCAGCGCGGCGGACAGCCCGGTGCCGAGGTTGAGGTAGATGGCCGGGTCGCAGTCGGCCAGGGCACCCCAGCGCACCTCGGCCGCGGCCGCCGCCTTGGCATCGGTGGCCATCCGGACGACGCTTCCGGGGAACGCGGCGCGCAGTTCCCGGCCCAGCGGGAGCTCGCCCCACCCGCTGATGGCCGGGGCCAGTTCGACCCGGTCGTCAAACGGGATCCCGAAGGTGGACACGCCAACCGCGGCGAGCGGGACGCCCGGAGCCGTACTGGCCAGCAGATTCCGGGCGGTCGCGACGCCGCGGTCGAAGCTGGCCCGCGCGCCCAGTTCACCCCCGCTGCCGACGGTGGCCGAGCCGAGCCGGGTCCCGTCCAGGCGGCAGACTGCGGCGGCGATCTTGGTTCCGCCGAAGTCGAGCCCGAGCACAACGGGAGCCTGGATCATGGTGCCTACCTGCGAAAAACGGGGATAGAACCGCGCCCTTGCGTGAGATTGTTAGGACAGTATCCTAACTATCTGAGGGCCACAAGCCCGCTGTGTGAAGTTTGCCCGGCCACCGGACTGCACCCCAGCTGCCGGTGGCCGGAGCCCAGATCCGGGGCGCGGCAGCCCGGGACCAGATCCGGCAACGATGGCCCGGGACTGGTTGCCACACCTTATTACCTGGGGTGGTTCCTCCCGCACTGTCACCTGGTGCGGTGGGAAGATGATGCGGGAGGTGGGCAGTGACAGTCACGTCGGCCGGCCGGCCAGATGGTGCGGCCCCTGGCCCCGCCGGCCCGGATCTGGCCCCCTGGGGACAGCCGTCCACCGCCTCGATGGCCGCGGCCCCGTTGTCCGCCGCCCGCCCGCCGCTCATCCGGGCCATGAACGAGCAACTGCTGCTCGGGCACATCCGTGACGTGGGTCCTTGTTCCCGTGCTGACCTGGCCCGGCTGTCCGGCCTGTCCAAACCCACCGTGTCGCTGGCGCTGGCCACGGTCGAGCGGGCCGGCCTGGTCCGGGTGGCCGGGCAGCGGACCGGGGTGCCCGGCCGGTCGGCCCGGCTGTATGAGGTCCGGCCGGATGCCGGCTTCGTGCTGGGTCTCGACATCGGGCACAAGTACGTCCGCGGGGCCCTGGCCGACCTGGCCGGCGGCATCCTGGCCGCGGCGGCCAACCCGTCCCGGGCCTCCAGCGTGCACGGCCGGGTCGGCGAGCTGATCCGGCTGGCCGACGACCTGTGCGCGACGGCCGGGGTGCCGCGGCCGTCCATCACCCAGACCGTCATCGGCAGTCCCGGGGTCTACGACCCCCGGCGCAACTCGATGGCGCTGACCGGCGGCCTGCCCGGCTGGGATCGCCCCGCGGTCCTGTCCGAGCTGCGCGCCGCGTTCGGCCAGTCGCTGGTGGTGGAGAACGACATCGATGCCGCGGCCCTGGCCGAGCGCACGCACGGGCACGGCCGCACCGAAGACAGCTTCGCCTTCGTCTCGGTCGGCAGCGGGATCGGCATGGGCCTGGTGGTCGGCGGCCGCCTGCACCGGGGCATGCACGGGGTGGCGGGGGAGATCGCCTACCTGCCGATTTCTGGCGGCCAGGGCACGGATCCGCGGGACGCCAAGCGGCGGGGGCCGCTGGAGGCGGCCGCGTCCGCCCCGGCCGTGGTCCGTGCCGCCCGGCGGGCTGGGCTGCGCGGCCAGGTGTCCGCGCGCCGGGTGTTCGAGGCCGCGGCCGCCGGGGACGCGCGGGCCGCGGCGGTAGTCGCCCAGGAAGCCGAACTGGTCGCCCGGGTGCTGTGCTGCGTGGTCACCATCGTCGACCCGGCGCTCATTGTGCTCGGCGGCGGCGTCGGCCAGGCCCCTGGCTTCGCCGAGGCGGTCACCCGGGAACTGGCGCGGATGGCACCGGTCATGCCCGAAGTGCGGGTCAGCGCGCTGGGCAGCGAGGCGGTGGTGCATGGCTGCCTGGCCGCCGGGGCCGAGCTGGCGTGGAAGCAGCTGACCGCGACGCTGCCCACCGCGCTCGGCCCGGACGACGGCGCCGCCGCCCCGGCGCAGGCGCTGGACGCCTGAGCACCCAGGCGGTACTGGCTGCCCGGGCTACTTCGGTGTCTTCGAGGCGGCGAAGAAGTCGCTGGATTCCCGCCGCCACAGCAAGATGATCGCCCCCAGCCCGGTGAGCCAGATCAGGATGGACACCACCCGGGTCAGCACCGGCTCCGCCTGCCTGAGGCTGGCCAGCACGGACAGCGTGTCAAGGGCGAAGAACACGGTGGCGGTGATCCGGGCCCAGTTCTTCCCGGCCTTGTTCGCGTACGCCATCCAGATCCACAGGCCGATCCCGATCAGGCCGAAGATCACGGCCACGGCCACCGCGGCCACTTCCGCGGAGTGCACCTTGGCCGGGGTGAGGGTGGGGTCGGCGTTGTGGATCGCGGTGCGCAGGCTGCCGATCGTGACCAGGGTGATGATCAGGCTGATCGCGCTGAGCGCGGCGCCGGCGTACATGAGCTTGACCGCGTTCTGCACCGGGGTGGGCGCCTCGGGCCGGACCGGCTCCGGCGGCTGGCCCCCGCTCGTGGGATATGGCTGGTACATGAAGGCTCCTGGGGTGAACTCCCGACTGAGGTGCCGAGCGGCTAACTGGGGGGTCACCGGGCCGGCAGCGCACAGAGCTTAGCGGCACGGGCCATCCTTGCCTAGGCTATCCGGGCCATCCTGGCCCAGCCGCCTGCCTGGAACTGTGCCCGCAATCAGGCGCCGGGATGCAGCAAAGCCCAGACGACCTTGCCGCCGCCGTCGAGCAGGTGCCAGCCCCACCGCTCGCTGCACGAATCCACGACGTTCAGCCCCCGCCCGGTCTCCGAGCAGGGGCCGGGCTCGCGCAGCACCGGGATGCCGCTGCCCGGGTCGGTGACCATGCACATCACGTACGGGTCCTGGCCGAGCAGCCGCAGCTGGATCGGGCACTGGTCGGTGAGCGTATGGCCTGCCACCAGGCCATGCCGCAGGGCATTGGTCACCAGTTCCGAGACCACCAGCTCAGCCACGTCGATCAGGTCGGCCAGTCCCCACTCGCCCAGCACACTGCTGGTGAAGTCGCGTGCGTTCCGGACCGATTCGGGCCTGGGGCGCAGCCCGCACGCAGCCGACGGCTGGGTGGCGGCCAGCTCGTCCAGCACCGGCATCGCAGGGCGCAGAGTGCCGGCATAGCGCATCCCGGTGGGCTCCCCAGCATCCAGGAGCCACTCATGGCCCACGCTCGTGACCTCCGATGTGACTGGCAAGGCCGCCCAGTGTGCGGTCATGGCTCGCTGTCTGTCTCCTGGCAGTTTGTCGTGCGTGTGGCGCGCAAGCGCTATCATCCCCTTTGTACCTTGCAAGCGCAAGGGCAGATGCACGTGCAGGTGAAAGCGCCAGACGCACGTGCGAATGTGTGAGGAGGCCCCCGACGGGAGGAGCTGCTGACGGGTTTCTGAGCGGAAGAACCAGGGGGGTTGGAGTGATCTCAGTGCAACCGGGAAGTGGCCCCACGGTTCTTCGCATCCTTCTCGGTTCCCAGCTGCGGAGGCTGCGCGAAGCCAGCGGGATCACGCGCGAGGAAGCCGGGTACGCGATCCGTGCATCCGGTTCCAAGATCAGCCGCATGGAGCTAGGCAGGGTCGGGTTCAAGGAACGCGACGTTGTCAACTTGCTGGAAATGTATGGGGTCAGCGATGAGGCCGAGCGGGCCACCATGGTGGCACTCGCGCGGGACGCCAATTCGCCCGGCTGGTGGCACAAGTACGGGGATGTTCTTCCGGACTGGTTCCAGGTCTACGTCGGCCTGGAGGAGGCCGCGTCACTCATCCGGCTCTATGAAGTCCAGTTCGTCCCGGGGCTGCTCCAGACGGCCGATTACGCCCGGGCGGTCATAGCGCTCGGTCAGCCGGGGGCTTCTGCCGAGGAGGTCGAGCGCAGGGTCAGCCTGCGCATCGCCCGGCAGGAACTGCTGACTAAACCGGGGGCACCACGCTTGTGGGCAGTAGTGGATGAAGCTGCGTTGCGGCGGCCGATCGGCGGCATGGAGGTGATGCGGGCGCAGCTCGAGCGGTTGATCGAGGTGACGAGGGAAGCCAACATCACACTCCAGGTAGTGCCATTCAGTGCGGGTGGCCACGCGGCCGAAGGCGGGGCGTTCACCATCCTTCGGTTCCCCGAAGTCAACCTGCCGGACGTGGTTTACGTCGAGCAGCTGACTAGCTCCCTCTACCTGGATAAGCGCGACGACGTGGAGCGGTACACCGAGGTCATGGAACGACTCAGTGTCGAGAGCGAGTCGCCCGAACACACTACGGAAATCCTGGGCAGAATGCTTAAGGAAGTCGAATAGATGAACACATACAACGGAATGCCGGCCACTGACCTGGCCGAGGCTCGATGGCGCAAGAGCAGCATCAGCAACTCGCAGGGCGCGTGTGTGGAGCTGGCCCGGCTGACCGGGGGCGAGTTCGCGGTGCGCAATTCGCGCAGCCCGGAAGGTCCTGCGCTCATCTACACCAGGGCCGAGATCGCCGCGCTGATCGAGGGTGTGAAGCGCGGAGAATTCGACGACCTGCTGGTCTGATGCCGCAGCAATCCGCTAGGAAGCAGCGCGCGCCGTCCGGCTGCCGCTGATCCCCGGCCGCTGGCCGCCGTGTTCCTGCGCGACACGGCGGCCAGTGCCATGTTCGGGCCGGGATGAGGCCAGCGGAACTACGGAGATCCTGGTAATTACGGAGATCCTTGTTAGGTAAGGCTAACCTACCCTATGCTGACAAGCCGTAGTGCCGTCGTCGGGGAGGATCCTTCGTGTCATCTAGCCAGATCGCGCTCCTGGGTGCCATCGCCGGCCTGACCATTTTCCTTGGCCTGCCGCTCGGCCGGATGCACGCGGTGTCGGCGAAGGTGAAGGCGTTCCTCAACGGCACCGCGATCGGGATTCTGGTGTTCCTGCTCTGGGACGTGCTGACGCACGCGTGGGAACCCGCCGACGAGGCGCTGAGCAGCCACCACTACGGGACCGCGGTGGCCGACGGCGTAGTGATGCTGGCCTGCGCCGGGGCCGGTCTGCTCGGCCTGGTGTACTTCGACCGCTGGGTCGCCCGCCGGGCCCGCGCCACCGCGCCTGAGGGCCCGGGTGCCGCCCCGGCCCAGCCGGTGCGGCTGCCCGCGGCCGCGCCTACCGCCGCGGCCCGGGCCACCCAGCTGTCCATGCTCATCGCGGTGGGTATCGGCATGCACAACTTCGGCGAGGGCCTGGCCATCGGCACCTCGGCTGCGGCCGGCGAACTGAGCCTGGCCATCCTGCTGGTCATCGGGTTCGGCGCGCACAACGCGACCGAGGGATTCGGCATCGTGGCCCCGCTGGCCGCCGCCGGGGAACGGCCGTCCTGGGGCCGGCTGGCGCTGCTCGGCCTGATCGGCGGGGGGCCGACGTTCCTCGGCACCGTGGTGGGCGAGCAGGTGACCAGCCCGGTGCTGGGAATCGCGTTCCTGGCCCTGGCCGCGGGCTCCATTCTCTACGTGGTCATCGAGCTGCTCGCCGTGGCCCGCAGCACCGGCCTCAAGGTGATCATCACCTGGGCGATCTTCTTCGGCCTGGTCCTCGGCTTCGTCACCGACGGCATCGTCACCGCGGCCGGCGCCTAGCCGTTCCTGGCTGGCCCGAGACTTTCGGCAAATGCGGGGACTTTCGGCAAATACGGAGACTTGCGGCAAATACGGCCTGAAAGTCTCCGCTGGAGAACATCTGGACAGTAGCTGGACGCTGGCTGCTGAGTTGCTGTGGGTTGGCTGGATAATGCCTCTGAGAGGCTGGCTTTCGCAGGTCTGGCGGCTACAGTCCCTGTCGTGACCGCGGCTAGAGTCCCTGGCGTGACCCAGGTGCAGGACACCAGCACGAACCCGCTGACCCGGCGGCTGCTCGGCTGGGAGATCGTCATCGTGTTCGCGCTGTCGCTCGGCGCCAGCGCGCTGTTCGCGGTCATCAACCTGATCGGCTCGCTGACCGCGGCCAAGTCACTGGGCAAGCAGCAGGCCCTGCTGGTTGGGTCGCTCGCGCCCGGCCGCCCCTGGCTCGATCTCACCCTCCAGCTGGCCAACGTCCTGATCGGCCTGGCCCCGGTGGCCCTGGTGTTCTACCTGCTGGCCCGGGAGGGCGAGACGCCATCCTCGGCCATGGGCCTGGACGCCAGCCAGCCCGGCCGCGACCTGCTCAAGGGGGCCACGCTGGCCGCGCTGATCGGCGGCTCCGGGCTGGCCCTGTACGTGGCCGCGTACAAGCTGGGCCTGGCCCTGAACGTGGTGCCGGAGAACCTGCCCGCCGTGTGGTGGCGCATCCCGGTGCTGATCCTGCAAGCGGCGCAGAACGGCATCCTGGAAGAGATCCTGGTCATCGGCTACCTGCTGCGCCGCCTGGATCAGCTGGGCTGGTCACCGGCCAGGGCGATCGCTGCTGAGCGCGGTGCTGCGCGGCTCCTATCACCTCTACCAGGGGTTCGGCGGGTTCATCGGCAACGCCATCATGGGGGTGATCTTCGCCCTGCTGTACCGCCGGTGGCGCCGGGTCACCCCGCTGATCATCGCGCACACGCTCATCGACACCGGCGCGTTCGTCGGCTACGCCCTGCTGCACGGCCACGTCTCCTGGCTCCCCTGACAGTGCGGTGACTTTGGCCAGCGCGGTGCACTAGGGGCGCCCGGGCACCTACAACGCACCGCACCGATGGTTTCCGGGTCGGCATGAGCCTGCGGGTGGGGGCGTGCGAGGGCTCGGGGGAGCGGGGAGTAGGTCAGGCCGGGGTGGCCAGGTTCTCGATGACCCGCGCGCCGGGCAGGCCGGCCAGGGCGGCGCCGGGCAGGACCAGCTTGGACCGGCGCACGCCGCTGCCGATCACCACCTGCGCGGTGGCCGCCACCGCCGCGTCGACCAGCACCGGCCACCCGGGCGGCAGGCCGACCGGGGTGATCCCGCCGTACTCCATCCCGGTCTCGGCCACCGCCACCTCACGCGGCGCGAACGACGCCTTCCGCACATCGAGCTCGCGCCGCGCCACGCCGTTCACGTCGGCGCGCGTGGTGGCCAGCACCATGCACGCCGCGAACCGCGTCTCGCCGCCGCGCCGCCCGCTGATCAGCACGCAGTTGGCCGACTCCGCCGGGCGCACGCCGTACTGCTCGCAGAACGCCGCCGTGTCCGCCAGTGCCGGGTCGATCTCGGCCACGCCCACCTGGCTGGCCAGCCCGCTGCGCGCGGCCAGCGCCTCGGCCACGGCCGGGGCCAGCAGGTCGGCCCGGCCGAGCGCGGGCACCGCATCGAGCTCACCTATCCGCATCTGCATCTGCACGCTCGTTATCCTGCCACCATGACCGAGCCGGGCCCGGTGCCCCCAGCCCACTCCGGCCCGCGGGGCCCGCTCCCGTCCCTGGCCGCGCTGCAGCAGGACCTGGCCGCGGGCCGGCTGACATCGGTGGCGCTGACCCGGCGGTGCCTGGCCCGGATCGCCGAGCTGAACCCGGTGCTGGGCGCGGTCATCACGGTCAGCCCGGACGCCGAGGCCGAGGCGGCCGCCCGTGACCAGGCCCGCGGGCCGCAGGCCGGCCCGCTGCACGGCATCCCGGTACTGATCAAGGACAACATCGCGGTGCGCGGGCTGCCCGCCACGGCTGGCTCGCCCGCGCTGCTGGACGCCGAGTCAGGCGACAGCTTCCTGATCACCCGGGTCCGCGCGGCCGGCGGGGTGATCCTGGGCAAGGCCAACCTGTCCGAGTGGGCCAACTTCCGCTCGACCGCCTCGACCAGCGGCTGGAGCACGCTGGGCGGCCAGGCGGCCAACCCGCACGCGCTGGACCGCAACCCGTCCGGGTCCAGTTCGGGGTCGGCGGTCGCGGTCGCGGCCGGGCTGGCGCCGGCCGCGGTGGGCACCGAGACCGACGGCTCGATCGTCTGCCCGGCCAGCGCGTGCGGCGTGGTCGGCATCAAGCCCACCCTCGGCCTGGTCAGCCGGCATGGCATCGTGCCCATCTCGGCCCAGCAGGACACGGCGGGCCCGATGGCCCGGACGGTGGCGGACGCCGCCACGCTGCTCGGCGTGCTGGCCGGGCCCGATCCCGGCGACCCGGCCACCGCGGCCGCCGCCGGGCAGCCCGCCAGCTATGCCGGCTTCCTCGACCCGGGAGCGCTGGACGGGGCGCGGATCGGGGTGTGGCGGGACGGCTACGGCCAGGCCGGCCTGGCTACCCGGGCCGTGCTGGACCGCGCGATCGGCGTGCTCCGCGCGGCCGGTGCCACCGTCGCCGACCCGGTCGAGCTGCCCGGGGTGGCCGGTATCGAGGCGCCGGAGTTCACCGCGCTGCTGCATGAGTTCAAGCACGGCATCAACCAGTACCTGGGCGAGCTGCCCGGCCGCCACCCCCGGTCGCTGGCCGAGCTCATCGATTTCAACCAGCAATACGCACGGAGCGTGCTGGCTCACTTCGGCCAGGAGACTCTGGTCCAGGCCGAAGCGACGAGCGGGGATCTGCTCGACCCGGTGGCCGCCGCGGCCCGGGCCGAAGCGGGCCGCCTGGCCCGGGCGGCCCTGGACGGGCCGCTGGCCAGCCACGGGCTCGACGCCATCGTCAGCCTGACCGCGAACCCGGCCGGCCTGACCGACTACCTGCTGGGTGACCATGACGTGTTCCACACCTCGGGGCCGGCCGCGGTGGCCGGCTACCCGGCCATCTCCGTGCCCGCGGGCCAGGTCAGCGGCCTCCCGGTGGGACTGACGTTCGCGGGCCCGGCGTGGAGCGAGCCGCGGCTGATCGCGCTGGCCCACTCCTTCGAGCAGGCGGCGGGCGCGCTGCCGCGGCCGTCCCTGCGCGGCACTGTGGGTGCCGCGGCGGACGGGCGCCCGGTGGCCCGGTTATAACCTGCGCACATGGACTCCTGGCGGGGCGCGAGCATCCCAGAGCTGCCGGGGCAGGGCCCCGAGACGTACGTGACGGACACGGCCACCGGCCAGCTGGCCCAGGCGGCGGCCGGGCCGACCGCGACCATGTACGCGTGCGGGATCACCCCCTACGACGCCACGCATCTCGGGCATGCGGCCACCTTCGTCGCCTGGGACCTGCTGGTCCGCGCCTGGCGGGACAGCGGCCATCACGTGATCTACGTGCAGAACGTCACTGACGTGGACGACCCGCTGCTGGAGCGCGCGGCCCGGGATGGCGAGGACTGGCGCGGGCTGGCCGACCGGGAGATCGCCCGGTACCGCGAGGACATGATGGCGCTGCGTGTGCTGCCGCCCACCCGGCTGGTCGGTGCGGTGGAAGCGCTGGGCGTCATCGAGCGCTTCGCGGCCCGGCTGGCCGACCGGGGCGCTCTCTACGACCTCGAAGGGGACCAGTACTTCTCCCGGGCCACTGACGACCAGTTCGGCTCGGTGTCCCATCTCGACCCGGCCGCGATGACCGAACTGTTCGCCGAGCGCGGCGGCGACCCGGGCCGGCCGGGCAAGAAGGATCAGCTCGACCCGCTGGTGTGGCTGGCCGCGCGGTCCGGCGAGCCGGCCTGGGCGGCCCGGTTCGGGCCCGGCCGGCCGGGCTGGCACGTGGAGTGCGCGGCCATCTCCACCGAGTACCTGGGCACCGTGTTCGATGTGCAGGCGGGTGGCACCGACCTGATCTTCCCGCACCACGAGATGAGCGCGTCGCACGCCCGGGTCGCACTGGCCCCGGGTGCCTTCGCCCGGCTCTACGTGCACGCCGGCATGGTCCGGCTGGACGGCGAGAAGATGTCCAAGTCCCAGGGCAACCTGGTGTTCGTGTCCCGGCTGCTGGCTGACGGGGCCGATCCGATGGCGGTCCGGCTGGCTATCCTCGCCCATCACTACCGCCGCGACTGGGACTGGACCGCCGACGCGCTGACCGCGGCGGCCACCCGGCTGGCCCGGTGGCGGGAGGCGGTAGCGGCCGGGTCCGGGGCCGGGCCGAGCGCCCCGCTGGCGCACGGCGTGCTGGCCGCGGTCCGCGAGCACATGGCCGGCGACCTCGACGCCCCGGCCGCCCTGGCCGTGGTGGATGAGTGGGCCACCAGCGTGCTGACCGGCACACCAGGACCACACGGCGGCGAACTGGTCCGCGACACGCTGGACGCCCTCCTCGGCGTCGCCCTCTAACCCATCCACCCCGCCCCCGCCCCCGCGCACCCCGTGCCCCCCGCACCCCGCGCACCCCCGGCGCCCCCGCCCCCGCACCGCCAGCGCCCCCGGCCCCCCGCCCCCCGGGGCCGCCAGCTCGTGATCATGACTTGGGGGCGAAAAGATTCGACCCTAGGTCATGATCACGAACGGCTCGGCCGAGCAGGGCGGTACTGTGATATCGGAAAGCGATATCGCCCGCTCAACCCGCCGGAGCCGACAATGACCGAGCCGCCCGCGGAAGACCCGCCACCGGATAACCTGTCGCCGGAACCAGAGTCGCCAGCCCCGCGGGCGGAAGCGCCGCCGGCCGGTGCCACGGCGGGTTCCTCGCTGGACGCGTCGCGGATCCTGGTCCGCGCGCTGGCCGGGCTGCCCGCCGAGGACCGGGACAAGGTGTACACCTGGCTGCTGGGCACCAGCCTGCGGATGCAGCCCGGGGTGATGGAACCGCTGGGCCGCCGGGTCCGCTGGGCGGTGGCGGCCGAGAGCGGGGCCGTCACCCAGCAGGACTTCGGCACGGCCGGCGCCGACCTGGTCCGGGACCTGTTCCGCGGGTCGGCGGGGTCGGCGCAGCAGATGGTGCCGGTCCGGTTCTCTGCTGACCAGCACGCCCGGCTGCGCGCCTGGTGCAGCGAGCACGGGTTCTCGATGGCCACCGTGATCCGCGGGCTGGTGGACCGGTTCCTGGACGGCCAGCAGCCGGAGACCGGCTGACCTGGGACCCGCGTGGGCGGCTCAGCTGAGCGGGGCGACGTCCACCCGGTGCAGCCGCCCGCTGTCCGCATCCACCTCGACGGCCAGGCTGAGCCGCGCGAACTCGCCGTCCAGCTCGACCGCGGCCGTGGTCCGCCCGTTCCCGCTGCGCAGCGCACCAGCCCGGCAGGGGCCGGCCCAGGCGGCAGCCATCCGCAGCCGGCGCACCACCAGCCCGGTGTCGACGGACCCGGACACTGGCTGGTCGGCAGGCCAGTGCCGGGCAGCGGCGTTAAGCAGCGAAATGATGGCCGCGATGGCCTCAGCCAGCGCGGAACCCGGGGCGGGCGGCACGGCCAGCGCCAGCGACTGGACCCGGGGCGGGTCCTCCGGCGTCAGCCGTATCTCGGCCGCGGCGTCGCCGTGCGCGCCATGCAGCCACCAGCGGCAATGCGCGGGTGAGTCGTATTCGGGTGGGTGCGGGCTCTCGCCGCGCGCTGGCCCGAGGCGCTGCCACAGCTGCTCAGCCTTGGCCCGGCGCTGCGCGTAGGGCTCGTCCTGGGCGACGTTCTCGGTGAAGATCTGCTCGGCCACCCGGTCGTCCCAGGACCGGATGAGCTGGTCCACCACGCGCTGCGCGCGGACCGTCTCCGGCCACGGGCCGCCCGGCGCGAGTGGCGGCCCGCCGCCGGCGGCCGGGCCGGCCTCCGCCTCGGTAGCCCGCAGCACGGCCTCCATCAGCTGCGTGCCCAGCTGGTGGGCGGGTGCGTAGGTGCTGTTGGCCAGCACGATCACGGCCAGGCCGGTCTCCGGGTGCCAGCGCATGTGACTGCCGAAACCCGGGTAGCCGCCGCTGTGCTGGACGATCCGGCCCCAGGCCGGGCTCTCCTCGATGAACAGGCCGAAGCCGTAGCCGTGCTGGACGCCCGTGGCCGGGTCCCCGGGCAGCCGCAGCACGTCCTGGGGAGCGATCGTGACCTGCGGCAGCTGCATCTCCCGGCGGGTGGCCCGGCGCAGCGGATGCGGGCCGCCGGCGGTCTCGGCGCCGGCCGGGAACGCCGCTGCCAGCCCGCTGGCCCACCGGGCCAGGTCGCGTACGCAGCTGAACAGCCCGCCCATCGGGGCGAACGCGCCGTAGCCGTCCGGGACCAGCTCGGCCCAGCCGTCCGGGCGGCGCTGGTAGCCGCGGGCCAGCCCGGCCGGGTCGACCGCGGCTGCCTCGAAGCCGGTCCGGTCCAGGCCCAGCGGGCCCAGCAGCCGGGCCGTCACGAACTCGGCGTAGCCGGCCCTGTGGCCGCGGCGATGACCCGGCCGAGCAGGGCGTAACCCAGGTTGGAGTACTCGAAGCAGGTCCCGGGCGGCCACGCGGCGCGGACGCCGCGGCGCAGCAGGGCGGCGAACCCGGCCAGCGGCAGGCCCTGCTGCCGGTCGCCCCACGGGTCGTCGGTCGGGAACCCCGCGGTCATCGTGAGCAGGTGCCGGATCGTGATGGCCGGCGCGTCCGCGGTGACCGGGGGCAGGCCACGCAGTTCGGGCACGAAGTCGGCGGCCGGGTCATCGAGCCGGAGCGCGCCGTCGTCGCGCAGGGCCAGCACCGCGGCGGCGGTGAAGCTCTTGGTCATCGACGCGATCCGGAACACCGTGCCCTCGTCCGGCGGCGGCCCGCCCAGCCAGCGCTCGCCCAGCCCGCCCGCGTGCACCAGGGTCCCGCCGGCCACGATCCCGTAGGCCAGGCCGGGCTGGCTGCCGCGCTGCTGGTGGGCGTGGACGAGCTGGTCCACCACGATCGGCCGCGCCGTCCGGCAGGGCGGCCAGGGTGCGGCTGGCGGGGCCGGGCTGGCCCGGTGCTGCGGTAGTCACATCGGTGACGGTAGCTGAGAGAGCTAGCCCACCCGCCGGCCAGGGTTGGCCAGCTGGACCGGATGATCGAATTCGGCTCCGATCTGGTCAATACTGGTGGCTTGCCCCAGGCCGCGCCGCTAGGCGGTGGCGGGCGGCCGGCGGCAGGACGGAGCGCGGGTGGAATGTCCGGACGGCCGACGAACTGGGCAGGAAACATCGTCTACCGGGCCAGCCAGCTGGCCCGGCCGGGTGATCTGGCCGAGCTGCAGGAGCTGGTCGCGGCCAGCCCGCGGGTGCGCGCGGTCGGCACCGGCCACTCGTTCAACCGGATCGCGGACACCCCGGGCGTGCTGGTGTCGCTGGCCGGCCTGCCGCCCGCGATCGGCATCGACCCGGACCGGGCCACGGTCACCCTGGCCGGCGGGGTGACCTACCAGGAGCTGACCGCGCAGCTGGACGCGGCGGGCTGGGCGCTGCGCAGCATGGCGTCGCTGCCGCACCTGTCGGTGGCCGGGGCGTGCGCCACCGCCAGCCACGGCTCGGGCGATGCCAACGGCAACCTGGCCACGGCGGTGTCCGGGATGGACCTGATCACCGCGGACGGCGAGGTGCGCACGCTGCTCCGGCACGCAGACGGTGAGCAGTTCCGCGGGGCGGTGGTCGGGCTGGGCGCGCTCGGTATCGTGGCCCGGCTGACCCTGGACCTCGTGCCGTCTTACCAGGTCCGCCAGTACGTGTACGAAGGGCTGCCCGCGGCCATGCTGCGCAGCCACTTCGAGGAGATCTTCGCCAGCGGCTACAGCGTGAGCGTGTTCACCGACTGGCAGGGCAGCCAGCACAACCAGGTCTGGGTCAAGCTGCGGACCGGGGACGGGGCGGGCGCGGCGGCGCCCCCCGGGCCGCGCTGGATGGGCGCGGAACTGGCCGGGCAGCAGGTTTACCCGGTGCCCGGCGGGTCGCCGGGCCACGCCACCGAGCAGCTGGGCGTGCCCGGCCCGTGGCAGGAACGGCTGCCGCATTTCCGGGCCGAGTTCACCCCGAGCAGCGGCTCCGAACTGCAATCGGAGTACCTGCTGCCGCGCCAGCTGGCGGCGGGCGCCTTCGACGCCGTGGCCAGCCTGGCCAGCCTGCTGAAGCCGGTGCTGCAGATCACCGAGATCCGCACCGTCGCCCCGGATGACCTGTGGCTGAGCCCGAGCTACCAGCGGGACACGGTGGCGGTGCACTTCACCTGGATCAAGGACCCGGCGGCGGTGACCCCGGTGGTGGCCGCGCTGGAGCAGGTGCTCCACCCGCTCGGTGCCCGGCCGCACTGGGGCAAGGTGTTCGGCACCGCGCCGCAGGCAGTGCGGGCGCTCTATGCCCGGTCCGCCGATTTCCAGCAGCTGGTGCAGGCATTTGACCCAGGTGGCAAATTCCGCAACAACTTCATCGACAGATACTTCCCAGCACCGCATTGACCACGGGGTTTACTTCTGGTTTACCGTGGGTGGATTACTGGCCCGGGCGCTACTGGCTGGGCGCTACTGGCTGGGCTGGGGCACGTGGCAGTTGACCTTCGGGTTCACGCCTACGTAGTTGAGCGGCCCAGCCAGAACGGTGACCGCAATCGTGCTTGCTTTGGTGCAGCTGGCCGCGCTGCCGCTGTAATAATGCCGCTGAGCTCCGGCGATGGCCCCGATAATCAGCCAGATCACCAGGATGGCCGACCCTAGGCGCACAGCAACCTCCTGCAGGGCGAGACCCATCGCAGCGCCCGGTGCGCTGACCCATTCGTGCTCGTGCCGAGCAGCGTATCCGGTCAGGGTCCCTACTGGTCCCGGAACGCAGCCTTGCAGGTTCCCGCGGTTTTGCGGCCGAAACGCAGCACCCGCCCCGCTATTTGTCAAGGCCGACTTCGCCGCCGCTGGACCGCTAACGCGATATCCAGGGTGAATGGCTGAGCGTAGGCCCTAAATCCACAGAACGTAATTCTGTACTGGCGGCCGGGCCGGGGCCGCACGAGCGTGGGTGGCATGACTAAAACACCATTCGCCGCGGAGCCCGGCGCATTCTCCGAGCTGCCCCCGGTGCGGGTCAGCTCACCGGCCGACGTGCTGGCCGTCGTGCCGCACCTGCTCGGCTTTCACCCGGACAACAGCTTCGTGGTGATCGGCGCGGGCCGGCCCCGGGAGCGGATCGAGGTCGCCTTCCGCTACGACCTGCCCGATCCGCCGGACGCCGGGCAGGCCGCGGACATCGCCGAGCACGCCGTGACCGTGCTCCGGCAGCGCAAGCTGAGCACGGTGATCGCCGTCGGCTACGGCCCCGGCGAGCGGGTCACCCCGGTGGCCGACGCGCTGACCGGGGCATTGCGCCGCGGTGGGCCCCGGCTGCGCGAGCTCATGCGGGTGGAGGACGGCCGCTACTGGTCCTACCTGTGCGCGAACCCGGACTGCTGCCCGGCCGACGGGGTCCGGTTCGACGTGCAGGCCAACCCGGCCGCTGCCGCGATGACCGTGGCCGGGCTGGTCGCCTACCCGGACCGGGCCGCGCTGGCCGGCACCCTGGCCCCGGTCGCCGGGGCGGCGGCCCGGGCCATGGAACAGGCGACCGGCCGGGCCCGCGCCCGGGAGGCAGAGCTGGCCGGCCGGCTGCCCGGGCGGGCCACGGTCCCGGCGACCGGGCCGCTGGTCGAGGCGGGCCGCCGCGCGGTCGCCGACGCCCTGGCCGTCTACCGGGCCGGCGGCCAGCTCACCGAGGACGACCAGCTGGCCTGGCTGTCAGTCGTGCTGGCGCATCTCCCGGTGCGCGATGACGCCTGGTCCCGGATGGATCCCGAGCACCGCGAGGCGCACCTGCGGCTGTGGACCGACCTGGTGCGCCGGGCCCGCCGGCGGTACCTGGCCGCGCCCGCGTCGCTGCTCGCGTTCACCGCCTGGCAGTCGGGTGAGGGCGCGCTGGCCAACATCGCCGTCGACCTGGCGCTGGCCGCCGATCCCGGCTATTCCCTGGCCCACCTGCTGCGGGACATCATGGACGCGGGCGTGCCACCGTCCGCGGCCCGGCTGCCGATGACCCCGGAGCAGGTCGCGGCCAGCTATGACCTGGCCGAAGCCGCCACGGCGCCGGCCCCACCGCGGCCCGCCGGGCGGGGCCGCCGGGCGGGCCGCCAGCAGCGGGGGCGGTAACCGCCGGGACGGCCTGGCTAGGACGCGGGAGCTACTCCGGGGTAAACTTCGTGCGCCGTTCGTCCAGGTCGGCCGGGAATTACGGAATTACCGACGTGAGCCTGCTGCGGGCGTCCTCCGCTGTGCGGATGGGCCGGCCCTGAGCGAAGGGAAGGCAGAATGACCGACGTCACCAACCGGGTGCGGCCCGACTACGCAGCGGCGGTGGCCGAGATCCGCGCGGCGTACGCGGCCATCCCGCCGGGCAGCCCGGTCCGGCTGGCCAAGCACACGTCGAACCTGTTCCGGTTCCGTGACCCGGCGGCCGGCCGGCCGGGCCCGCCGGGCGCGGCCTGGACGTGTCCGCGTTCCGCCAGGTGCTCCAGGTGGACCCGGCGGCCAGGACCGCCGTGGTCGGCGGGATGACCACCTACGAGGACCTGGCCGACGCGACCCTGCGGCACGGGCTGATGCCGCTGGTGGTGCCGCAGCTGAAAACGATCACCCTGGGCGGGGCCGTCACCGGCCTGGGCATCGAGTCCACCTCGCTGCGCAATGGCATGCCACACGAATCGGTGCTGGCCATGGACATCCTGACCGGCGACGGCCGGGTGGTGACGGCCACGCCCGGCAACGAGCACGCCGACCTGTTCCGCGGCTTCCCGAACTCCTACGGCACGCTGGGCTACGCGCTGTCGCTCACCATCGAGCTGGAGCCAGTCGCGCCGTTCGTGCACCTGCGGCACTTCCCGTTCCGCGACCCGGCGGCGGCTATGGACGCGATCGCGCAGATCGCGGTGGAGGGCAGCTACCAGGGCCACCGGGCTGACTTCCTGGACGGCACCATGTTCAGCCTGGACGAGACGTACCTCACGCTGGGCGCGTACAGCGACGTGGCGCCGTGGCAGAGCGACTACACCCGGGGCCGGATCTACTATCAGTCGCTGCGCGGGCCCCGCGAGGATTTCCTGACCATCCGCGATTACCTGTGGCGCTGGGACACCGACTGGTTCTGGTGCTCGCGGCCGTTCGGCGTGCAGAACCCGGTGGTCCGCGCGCTCTGGCCGCGCCGGTACCGGCGGTCGGACGTGTACCGCCGGCTGGTCGCCTTCGACCGGCGGTACGGCCTGTCCGACACGCTGACCGCGCGCCGCCAGCTGCCACCGCGCGAGGCAGTGATCCAGGACGTGGAGATCCCGGTCGGCCGGGGCGCCGAATTCCTCCGGTTCTTCGCCGCCGACGTCGGCATGAGCCCGGTGTGGCTGTGCCCGCTGCGGCTGCGCAGCGAAACGGCCTGGCCGCTGTACCCGCTGGCGCCCGGTGAGGTGTACGTGAACTTCGGCTTCTGGGGCACCGTGCCGCTGCCACCGGGCCGCGGCGACGGGTACCACAACCGGCTGATCGAGGACGAGGTGGCCGCGCTCGGCGGGCACAAGGGCCTGTACTCGACGTCGTTCTACACCGAGGAGCAGTTCTGGGCGAGCTACAACGGGCCGGCCTACGCCGCGCTCAAGCGCGGGTACGACCCAGACGGAAGGCTGGCCGGGCTGTACGAGAAGTGCGTGCGCGGGCAGTAGGCGAAGGGAAGGCAGAGATGGCGCTGGCCGACGTGTTCGAGCGGGTCGCGGGACCCGACGCCCCGGTGGAGTTCAAGGCGTACGACGGGAGCTCGGCAGGCCCGCCGGGTGCCCCGGTCCGGATCACCGTCCGGTCCCCGGTCGCCGTGGCCTACCTGGCCCAGGCGCCGGGCGCGCTGGGCCTGGCCCGCGCCTACGTGTCCGGTCACCTGGACGTGGAGGGCGACATGTACACCGCGCTGGCCCGGATGATGCAGGCCCAGCAGGCGGATATCAGCCCGGCCGGGCGGCTGCGGCTGCTGCGCGAACTCGGCGGGCCGAAGCTGCTGCTGCCCCGCATCCCCCCGCCCCCGCAGGAAGTCCGGGTCAACCGGCGCTGGCTGAGCGGCAAGCGGCACTCGAAACAGCGCGACGCCTCGGCCATCTCGCACCACTACGACGTGTCCAACCGGTTCTACGAGTGGGTGCTCGGGCCGTCGATGGCCTACACCTGCGCCTGCTACCCGCGGCCCGACGCGTCGCTGGAGGAAGCGCAGGCATACAAGCACGACCTGGTGGCCAGGAAGCTGGGCCTGCGGCCCGGGATGCGGCTGCTCGACGTGGGCTGCGGCTGGGGCGGCATGGTACGGCACGCGGCCCGGGAGTACGGCGTGCAGGCGCTCGGCGTGACCCTGTCGGAGCAGCAGGCGTCCTGGGCCCAGCACGCGATCGAGGAGCAGGGCCTGTCCGGGCTGGCCGAAGTGCGCCACCTGGACTACCGGGACGTCACCGAGGGCGACTTCGACGCGGTCAGCTCGATCGGGCTCACCGAGCACATCGGCCAGGCCCAGCTGCCGGGCTACTTCTCGTTCCTGCTGGGCAAGCTCCGGCCGGAGGGCCGGCTGCTCAACCACTGCATCACCCGGCCCGACAACCAGGGCCCGGCCCGGGTGGCCGGCGGGTTCATCAACCGGTACGTGTTCCCGGATGGCGAGCTGGAGGGGCCCGGTTTCCTGCTGTCGCTGATGAACGACACCGGCTTCGAGGTCCGGCACGAGGAGAACCTGCGCGAGCACTACGCGCTGACGCTGGCCGGCTGGTGCGCGAACCTGGACGCGCACTGGGACGAGGCCGTGGCCGAGGTGGGCGAGGGCACCGCGCGGGTGTGGCGGCTGTACATGGCCGGCTCGCGGCTCGGCTTCGAGCGCAATGTGGTCCAGCTGCACCAGATCCTGGGCGTGAAGCTGGGCACGGACGGCCAGTCGGGCATGCCGCTGCGCCCGGACTGGGACGCGCAGCGGCAGACGTCCGAGGTCGGCTAGCGGTCAGCGGCCAGGCTGGCGGTAGCTGTCGGCCACGGTGAACGCGAGCTCCAGGGCCTGGCTGCGGTTGAGCCGCGGGTCACACGCGGTCTCGTACCGCTGATGCAGGTCGTCGGCGGCGATCTGGTGGCTGCCGCCGACGCACTCGGTGACGTTGTCGCCGGTGAACTCGATGTGGATGCCGCCCGGGTGGGTGCCCAGGCTGCGGTGCACCTCGAAGAATCCAGTCACCTCATCGAGGACGTCCTCGAACCGGCGGGTCTTGTGGCCGCTCGGCGCCTCGAACGTGTTCCCGTGCATCGGGTCGCATATCCAGGCGACCGGGATCCCCTCCGCACTGACCGCGCGCACCAGCGGTGGCAGCAGGCTGCGGACCTGGCCAGCGCCGAGCCGGGTGATGAGGGACAGCCGGCCCGGCTCGCCCGCCGGGCTGAGCTTGCGGACCAGCGGCACCAGTTCCTCCGGGGTGGCCTTCGGGCCCACCTTGAGGCCGACCGGGTTGCGCACGCTGGTGGCGAACTCGACGTGCGCGCCGTCCAGCGCCCGGGTCCGCTCGCCGATCCACAGGAAGTGCGCGGACGTGTCATAGGCCAGCCCGGTACGCGAGTCGATCCGGGTCAGCGCCTGCTCGTAGGGCAGGATCAGCGCCTCGTGGCTGGAGAACAGCTCGACCGTGTGCAGTTCACGGGGGTCGGCACCGCAGGCCCGCATGAAGGCCAGCGCGCGCTCGATCTCCCCGGCCAGCCGCTCGTAGCGCTGGCCGGACGGGCTCTCCCGGACGAAGTCCTGGTTCCACGCGTGGACCTGGTGCAGGTCCGCGAACCCGCCGGTGGTGAAGGCGCGGCAGAGGTTCAGCGTCACCGCGGCGCAGTGGTAGGCCCGCAGCAGGCGGGCCGGGTCCGGGGTCCGGGCCGCCGTGGTGAAGTCCAGCCCGTTGACCGCGTCACCCAGGTAAGCGGGCAGCTCTACCGGGCCCCCGGCGCTGTCCCGCACCTCGGTCGACCGCGACCGCGGCTTGGCGAACTGGCCCGCCACCCGGCCCACCTTCACGATCGGGATGCTGGCCGCGTAGGTCAGCACCACTGCCATCTGCAGCAGCGTCTGCAGCTTGGCCCGGACGGCGTCCGCGGTGGCGCCGGCGAACGTCTCCGCGCAGTCCCCGCCCTGGAGCAGGAACGCCTCGCCGCGGGTGACCGCGGCCAGCCGGTCCCGGAGCAGGTCGCACTCCCCGGCGAAGACCAGCGGCGGCAGCCCGGCGATCTCGGTGGTCACCGCGTCCAGGGCGGCCTGGTCCGGCCAGGCAGGCTGATGGGCGGCGGCGCGGCGGCGCCAGGCCGCTTGTCCCGACGCTGATGTCGTGACGGCGGTCATGGCCGCCCCCCCGGAATAGTGGTCCAACGATGACCTGCTCACGTTACGCGCCCCGGGCCGGTGCGCGGGGACCGCACGCGACAATAAGGCGATGGAAGACAATGGCAGCATGGAAGCTGCCCAGCCGGACACCGGCGGCCCGGTCCGCGAGATCGTCGTGCTCGGCTCGACCGGGTCGATCGGCACTCAGGCCGCGGATATCATCCGGCGCAATCCCGGCCGGTTCCGGGTGGCCGGGCTGGCCGCCGGGGGTGGCAACCCCGGGCTGCTCGCCGCTCAGGCCATCGAGTTCGGGGCCGACGTGGTCGCGGTGGCCAGCGAGCGTGCCGCGCCCGCGGTCCGCGATGCGCTGCGCGCCGCGGCGGCCGAGGCGGGCGGCGGCCGGCCGCTGCCCAAGGTGCTGGCCGGCCCGGCCGCGGTGGCCGAGGCGGCCGCCTGGCCGTGCGATGTCGTGCTGAACGCGGTCACCGGCTCGGTCGGCCTGGCCGCCACGCTGGCCGCCCTGGAGGCGGGCCGCACCCTGGCCCTGGCCAACAAGGAGTCCCTGATCACCGGTGGCCCGCTGGTCGCCGGGAAAGCCGCGCCCGGGCAGATCGTGCCGGTCGACTCCGAGCACTCGGCCATCGCGCAATGCCTGCGCGGCGGCCGCGACCGCGAGGTGGCCCGGCTGGTGCTGACCGCGAGCGGCGGCCCGTTCCTCGGCCGCCGCCAGGCCGACCTGGCGCAGGTGACCCCCGAGCAGGCCCTGGCCCACCCGAACTGGAACATGGGGCCGGTGGTCACGATCAACTCGGCCACGCTGGTGAACAAGGGCCTGGAGGTCATCGAGGCGCACCTGCTGTTCGGCATCGGCTTCGACCGGATCGAGGTGGTGGTGCACCCGCAGTCGGTCATCCACTCGATGGTCGAGTTCACCGACGGCGCGACCATCGCCCAGGCCAGCCCGCCGGACATGCGGATCCCGATCGCGCTGGGGCTGGCCTGGCCGGACCGGGTGCCGGGCGCCGGGCCCGCCCTCGACTGGACCAGCGCGCACACCTGGACTTTCCAGCCCCTGGACGACGAGGCGTTCCCGGCGGTCGGGCTGGCCCGGGAGGCGGGCCGCACCGGGGGCACCGCCCCCGCCGTCTACAACGCGGCCAATGAGATCTGCGTCGGGGCGTTCCGGGCGGGCCGGATCGCGTTCCCCCGGATCGTGGATACGGTCGCGAAGGTAGTCTCTGAGCATGAGAGCGCGGCACAGGACGCGGTGACGCTGGAGGACGTGCTGGCCGCGGATGCCTGGGCGCGGGCCCGGGCCGAGGAGCTGACCGGCACCGGGCCGGGCGGCGTGCGTGACGCCCAGGACGGGGCACGCGGGGAGGGAGAGTCGGCCGGATGACCCTGCTCGGCTGGATCATCTTCATCTTCGCCCTGCTCTTCTCGATCATGCTGCACGAGGCGGGGCACTTCGTGACCGCGAAGAAGTTCGGCATGAAGGTCACCCAGTTCTTCGTGGGGTTCGGGCAGACCCTGTGGTCCTGGACCAGGGGGGAGACCGAGTACGGGGTCAAGGTGGTCCCGGCCGGCGGCTACGTCAAGATCGTCGGGATGACCGCGCTGGAGGACGTGGACCCGGCCGACGAGCCGCGGTCGTTCCGCCGGCAGCCGGCCTGGGAACGGATGATCGTGCTGGCCGCCGGGTCGTTCATGCACTTCGTGCTGGCCTTCGTGCTGCTGTTCATCCTGGCCGTGGGCATCGGCCTGTCGAACACGAACTCGACCACGATCGGGGCCATCGACCCGTGCGTGCCGAAGACCGACACCGCGGCCAGCTGCGTCAAGTCCGACCCGGTGTCCCCGGCGTCGAGGAGCGGCTTCCGGGCTGGTGACCAGGTGGTCGCACTGGCCGGGCAGCCGGTGCACAGCTGGACCCAGCTGGGCTCGGCGATCCGCGCCCAGCCCCCGGGCACCCCGGTGACGGTCACCGTGCTGCGCGACGGGCACCGGGTCACGCTGCACCCCTCGCTGGCCACCATCGACGGCCGGAAGGGCTCCTACCTGGGCATCTCGCCCGCTGCGATATTCCAGACACTGGGCCCGATCGCCGGGATCAGGTACGCCGGCTCGGAGTTCGGCCAGATCGTGACCGGCTCGGTCAGCGCGCTGGGCAGCATTCCCAAGGCCATCCCGGACCTGTTCGCCAAGGACCGGAGCAGCACCGCGGGCGGCAACGTGACCAGCGTGGTCGGCGCCGGGGAGTACACCGGCCAGGCGTTCGCGGCCCAGGTCGGCTGGCAGACCAAGGTCACCGTGGTGCTGCTCATCGTGATCTCGCTGAACATCTTCGTCGGCCTGTTCAACCTGCTGCCGCTGCTCCCGCTGGACGGTGGCCACCTGGCTGTCGTGATCTACGAGCAGTTCCGGACCTGGCTGGCCCGGCTGCGGGGCAGGCCCGACCCGGGCCTGGTTGACATGCGTAAGCTTCTTCCGCTAAGCGTCGGCGTGTTCGCCGTGCTGGTGGGCTTCGCCCTGCTGCTGATCATGGCGGACCTGGTTAACCCGGTACACATACCCCAGTGATTCCTGACCACGACCAGTGACCCTTTACTAAGACGCAGTCTTGACCAAGACACAGTGAGGGATAAACGATCATGACGATCGATCTGGGCATGCCGCAGCCTCCCGCCGAGCCGCTGGCGCCGCGGCGCAAGTCCCGCCAGATCATGGTGGGTAAGGGCAAGCACGCGGTCCCGGTGGGCGGCGGTGCGCCGGTGTCGGTGCAGTCGATGACCACCACGGTGACCGCCGACGTGAACGCCACCCTGCAGCAGATCGCCGAACTGACCGCGTCGGGCTGCCAGATCGTCCGGGTGGCGGTGCCCTCGCAGGATGACGCGGACGCGCTGCCCGCGATCGCCCGCAAATCGCAGATACCGGTCATCGCTGACATCCACTTCCAGCCGAAGTACGTGTTCGCCGCCATCGACGCGGGCTGCGGCGCGGTCCGGGTCAACCCCGGCAATATCAAGGCCTTCGACGACAAGGTGGCCGAGATCGCCCGGGCCGCCTCGGCGGCCGGGATCCCGATCCGGATCGGGGTGAACGCGGGGTCCCTGGACAAGCGCCTGCTGGCCAAGTACGGCCGGGCCACCGCGGCCGCGCTGGTCGAGTCCGCGCTGTGGGAATGCTCGCTGTTCGAGGAGCACGGCTTCACCGATCTCAAGATCTCGGTCAAGCACCACGACCCGGTGGTGATGATCGCCGCCTACCGGCAGCTGGCCCAGTCCTGTGACTACCCGCTGCACCTCGGGGTCACCGAGGCGGGTCCCGCCTTCCAGGGCACGGTCAAGTCCGCGGCCGCATTCGGCGCGCTGCTGGCCGAGGGCATCGGGGACACGATCCGGGTGTCACTGTCCGCGCCGCCGGTCGAGGAGGTCAAGGTCGGCATCGCCATCCTGGAGTCGCTCGGGCTGCGCGACCGCGGGCTGGAGATCGTGTCCTGCCCATCCTGTGGCCGGGCCCAGGTTGACGTGTACACGCTGGCCGACCAGGTCACCGCGGGCCTGGAGGGCATGGAGGTGCCGCTGCGGGTAGCGGTGATGGGCTGCGTGGTGAACGGCCCCGGCGAGGCACGGGAGGCCGACCTGGGCGTGGCGTCCGGGAACGGCAAGGGGCAGATCTTCGTCAAGGGCCAGGTCATCAAGACCGTGCCGGAATCGCAGATCGTGGAGACCCTCATCGAGGAGGCGATGAAGCTCGCCGAGTCGATCGAGGGCGCGGTGCCCCCGGCCGCTCCGGAGGTCACGGTCTCCTAGGAGATCGCGGGTCAGCCGTCCGCCGGGTGGCCGTCCGGGTTGCCGTCCGCGACGATCAGCTCGCCGACCTGCTCGGTGAGCAGCGCGCGGGCTTCCGGGTGCAGCTGGCCGTCGGTGACCAGGGTGTCCACCTCATCGAGGGCAGCGAACGAGCTCAGCCCGACAATGCCCCATTTAGTGTGATCTGCGACGACTGTCACCCGGCGGGCCGCGAGCACGAAAGCCCGGTTGGTCTCCGCCTCGGCCAGGTTGGGCGAGGTGAGCCCGGCGGCCGGGTCGATCCCGTGGCAGCCCAGGAACAGCTGGTCCACGTGCAGGGACCGGATAGCGCTGTCGGCGATCGGGCCGACCAGGGCGTCCGAGGGGGTGCGCACCCCCCCGGTCAGCACGACCTGGACGGTACCGCCCAGCGGCCCGCCGGGCCGCGCGCCAAAGATGCTGGCCACCCGTACCGAATTGGTAACGATCGTCAGGCCCGCCACGTCGAGCAACTGCCCGGCCAGGGCGAAGGTCGTGGTCCCGGCGGACAGCGCGATCGCGGTGCCCGGTTTCACCAGGTCGGCGGCGGCCCGGGCGATCGCCTCCTTCTGCGGCTTGGCCAGCACCGACTTGGCCTCGAAACCGGGCTCGTGGCTGCTGGGCACGCCGGGCAGTACCGCCCCGCCGTGCACCTTCTCGATCAGGCCAGCCTGGGCCAGCGCCTCGAGGTCGCGCCGGATCGTCATGTCCGACACGCCGAGGCGCTGAGTCAGGTCGCTTACCCGCGCGCTCCCGGCGCGCCGGACGTCCTCCAGGATCAGGGACTGCCGGTGTCTGGCCAGCATGCGTGGACCTTCCTCACCCGCCGGGCCAGCCCGTGGCGAGCGCCGCTAACCCGTGATGACGCCGGAACCGGATCTTTATGCCTTGTTCGTTGACGATCGACTCTGTGTGATTTAGCTTAAGGCTCCACAAGAGGAGCGCCGCTTTCGATCACGAGCCCGATTGATAGCGCTAACTTTGGGGGGCATGTGGGCCGTCCGGGTGCCCGCACGTATCTGGGCGCCGGAGCTTCGCGGCGGCCCAGCCTCGGAACACGACAAGGATTCGAGGGCAGGCGATGCACCCAACGCGGCCCAGGTTGCTGCGAAGCCTCGTCGTGGCGGGGCGACCGCAGGCGCTGGACATCGCCGCGCGGCCGCTGCCCGCTGCACTCCCTCCACCCGCGGCGGCGACCGCGGGCCGGCCCGGGGGCCCGGTTCACTCATCAGCTTTCCGGCGGGCCGCGCTGTGGCGTCACGCCGAGCACTGAGGAAATTCTCCTGGAGGTAGATAGATGAACATCGACCCCAAGGTCGACGAGACCATCGAAACCCTGAACATGAAGGACGGCCCGACCCGTCGCCGGCTGCTCAGCGGCGCTGGCCTGGTCAGCGTGTCGGCGGCCGCCTCTGGCCTGCTGGCTGCGTGCACGTCGAGCGCTCCCAGCAGCGCGGCCAAGAACGTGGCGGGCAACTTCCCGACCACCCCGAAATGGCAGTTCTGGTACGTCAACCACGTCACCACCAACCCGTTCTTCGTGCCCACCCAGTACGGCTTCCAGGACGCGGCCGCGCTGCTCGGCCTGCCCACCCCGAAGTTCGGCGGCTCGCAAAAGTCCCTGGTCTCGGAAATGATCAGCTACTTCAACACCGCGATCTCCGCCAAGGCGGCCGGGATCGCATACTGCGGTATCGACGCCACCTCGTTCACCACCCCGGTGAAGAACGCGATGAACGCCGGCATCCCGGTGCTCAGCTACAACGCCGACGGCCTGGTCAAGAAGGGTATCCCGGACATCGGCACCAACCGGCTGGCCTACGTCGGCCAGGCGCTGTACATCTCCGGCCAGGTGATGGGCCAGCAGATCAAGTCGCTGGTCCCGGGTGGTGGGGACATCGCCATGTTCATCGCCACTCCCGGGTCGGGCAACATCCAGCCCCGCTACGACGGTGCGATCTCGGTGCTCGGCAGCTCCTACACCGTCCACGAGGTGGCCACCGGGGCGGCGACCGGCGCCGAGCTGTCCGCGGAGAAGGCGTTCCTGACTGGGCACAAGTCAATCAAGGGCGCGTTCGCGGTGGACGCGGGCTCGAGCGACTTCCTCGGCCAATCGTTGTCCTCGACCGGCCTCAAGATCCCGAACGGCGGGTTCGACACCGACCCGGCCATGCTTAAGAACATCCAGTCCGGGGCGACCAACTTCACCATCTACCAGGACCCCTACCTGCAGGGGTTCCTGCCGACCCTGTATTTCTACCTGTTTAACCTGTCCGGCGGCACGATCAGCCCGCCGGATACCGACACCGGCCTGACGATCATCACCAAGTCCAACGTCAAGCCGTTCACCGCGAGCAGCCGGTTCCAGGGCTCAACGCCGTCGCAGAAGTACATCCCGCGCGCATCCGGCGCGATCAGCAACCCGCTGGCCACCACCAGCACGTGACGGACCCCCCCTAGCAGGTAAGACCGGCGGCGGGGCAGACTGGCGTATATCGCCAGGCTGTCCTGCCGCCGAGTGATGTGGCGAGGCAAGGGAATCTGGAGTTGACATGAGCGAGATCACTGAGCGCACATCACAGACGGCGTCGCCGCCCGGGGGGCGACCGACGGGGCGTGCGCCGAGTCCGCTCCGCGGCGCGCTGGGCGTGCTGGCCCGGCAGCGCGAGGCGACGGTCTTCGTGGTAGCGGTGGTGCTGCTGCTCTACTTCGGCATCAGGTACAACTCGACGTTCGCCAGCCAGACGAACCTGTCTAACCTGCTGTCGGAGACCGCGGCGCCGATCATCGTCATCGCCATCGGCGAGGTATTCCTGCTGATCTGCGGCGAGATCGACCTGTCGGCCGGCTTCGTCTACACGTTCGCCCCGTTCCTGATGCATTACCTGATCGATTTCTACGGCGTGCCCGCCTGGCCCGCGATCATCATCGCGCTGCTGTTCGGCGTGCTGGTCGGCTGGGTCAACGGCTTCCTCACCGTCACCATGGGGCTGCCCTCGTTCATCACCACGCTGGGCACCGGCTTCATCCTGCTGGGCCTCACGCTGACCACCTCGCACGCCTTCCCGGCCAGTATCCCGCCCTCCACGGTGGGCATCGGCCGCTGGATCGGGGCCGCACCGTGGTCTCAGTTCATCATCGCGGTCGTGCTCACCGCGATCTTCTACACCGTGCTGCAGCGGACCAAGTGGGGCCTGCATACGGTCGCGACCGGCGGGAACCAGCTTGGTGCCCGGGAGGCCGGCATCAAGACCGGCCGGATCAAGTACGGCAACTTCATGCTGACCTCAACCCTGGGCGCGCTGGTCGGCCTGCAGACGGCCTGGTACACCACCACCATCGACCCCAGCGCGGGCGGGTACCAGCCGATGTTCTACGCGGTGACGGCGGCGGTCATCGGCGGCACGGCCATGCTCGGCGGCCAGGGCACCATTCTCGGCGCGTTCCTCGGCGGGATCGTCCTCGCCACCCTCATCAACGGCCTCAACGTCGCCGGGATCAGCGCCAACCCGCTGAACATCATTTTCGGGGCGGCCATCCTGCTGTCCATGATCGCCAATGTCCGGCTCGCGCGGCTGCGAGCGGCGGGGAGGAACTGATGACGGCAGAGCCAACACCCAGCCCGGTGCCGACCGGCGCAGTGGCTGACGCCAGCGGCGATGTGCTCCGGGTCGAGCACATCAGCAAGCAGTTCGGCGCGGTTCGCGCGCTGCACGACGTGAACCTGCACCTGGGCCAGGGTGAGGTGCTTGGGCTGCTGGGCGACAACGGCGCGGGCAAGTCCACCCTCATCAAGATCATCTGTGGCTTCCAGCAGCCCACGTCGGGCAAGATCATTCTGGAGGGGCAGGAGATCACGCTCAAGTCGGTCGACCACGCCCGCTCGCTCGGCATCGACACCGTGTACCAGGACCTGGCGCTGATCAACGAGCTGACCGTCTACCACAACATGTTCCTGAACCGGGAGCGGACCCGGTGGACGCTGCTGTCCAACCGGAGCATGCGGCGGACGGCTAAGGAGCAACTGGACCGGATCGGGGTGGACATCCCGTCTGTGGACGCCGAGGTGGCCAAGCTGTCCGGTGGCCAGCGGCAGGCCATCGCGGTAGCCCGGGCGGTGACGTCCAATGCCAAGGTGCTGCTACTGGACGAGCCGCTGGCCGCGATGGGCGCCAAGGAAGGCGCCATGATCCTGGAGCTGGTCAAAGATCTCAAGCAGCAAGGCCAGGTCTCGATCATCATGATCATGCACAACTACGGCCAGGCGCTCGAGGTCTGCGACCGGATCAACCTGCTGCAGCATGGTGAGATCACCTTCGACAAGCTGGCCAAGGACACCTCGGTGCAGGAACTGAACGACATCGTCATCGAGGAGTACCGGCGAGCCCTGCAGGAACGTCAGCAGCAGGAAGGCCAGCAGTCGGCCTGAGCTGACCCGGAGGGGCCCCCGACGGGGCGTCACCACCCCAGCCGATCGGGCAGGATGGCTAGCATGCTGATGCCACGTTGGCTGGCTGGCCCGCGCAGGCGGGGGGCCCGCCTGCTGGCTGCCCTCGGGGTGGCCGCCGCCCTCGCCGCCGCGGGCTGCACCACGTCCGGCACGGCCAGCACGGGCTCGGCGCCACCATCCGCCGCTGCCCCGGCGCGGACGGGCGCGCTGCACTGGCATCAGTGCTCAGTCCAGGGCGCCAGCATGCAGTGCGCCAGCCTCCAGGTCCCGCTGGACTACTCGCGGCCCGGTGGCCGCAAGATCACCCTGGCGCTGTCCCGGGTGCCCGCCACCGCACCCGCCCGCCAGCAGCAGGGTGACCTGCTGGTCAATCCGGGCGGGCCGGGGGCCAGCGGCCGCGGGCTGGCCGCCGTGGTCGCGGCCAGCCTGGAACCGGGGGTGGCCGCTGAGTACAACATCGTCGGCTTCGACCCGCGCGGAGTGGGCGCCAGTGTCCCCGCGCTGAGCTGCGACCCTGGCTTCTACGCCGGGGTCCGGCCGGACTACATCCCGGCGAACGCCGCGGCCGAGCGGGTGCTGGTCAACCGGGCCAGAACGTACGCGGCCGACTGCCAGCGGCGCTACGGCTGGCTGCTGCCCCACCTGACCTCGCAGGACTCGGCGCGTGACATGGACTCGATCCGGGCTGCGCTGGGCGTGCCGCAGATCAGCTACTTCGGTTACTCCTACGGGACCTATCTGGGCCAGGTCTACGCCACGCTGTTCCCGCACCGGCTGCACCGCATGGTCCTGGATTCCGTGGTGAACCCGCGCGGCGCCTGGTACGCGGACAACATCGCCCAGGACTACGCGTTCCAGGGCCGGATGGCGGCGTTCCTGGCCTGGGTCGCCGCGCACAACAGCGTGTTCCGGCTGGGCAGCACCCCAGCCCAGGTGAACCGGGCCTGGCACCAGGCCCGGGCCAGGCTGCAGGCGCATCCGGTGGACGGGGTGATCGGCGCCGACGCTTTCGACGACACGTTCCTGCAGGGCGGCTATACCAACAGCCTGTGGCCGGGCCTGGCCGCGGCCCTGGCCAACTACCTGCACAGCGGGGACACCGGGCAGATCATCGCGCAGTACCGGCAGGAGGGCGCGCCGAACGAGAACGAGTTCGCGGTCTACAACGCGGTGGAGTGCAGCGACGTGAACTGGCCACGGAACTGGGCGAAGTGGGACGCGGATACCAGGCGGGTGTTCCGCACCGCGCCGTTCCAGGCCTGGGACAACGCCTGGTTCAACGCCGCCTGCGCGTTCTGGCCGGTCCGCGGGCCAGCGCAGCCGCCGCAGATCAGGGGGGCGGGCCTGCCGGGCATCCTGATGATCCAGGGCACCCTGGACGCGGCCACGCCCTACCGGGGAGCGCAGGCGGCGCACCGGCTGCTGCCGACCGCCCGGATGGTGGTCGTGGTGGGCGGCGGGAACCATGGCCAGTCGCTGTCCCAGCCCCCGAACACCTGCGTGAACGGGTACCTGAATCGTTACCTGGCCACGGGCGCGCTGCCCAGCCGCCCGGGGCTGGTCAGCGCGACCTGCCCGGCGCTGCCACCACCGTCGCCGGATACCTGAGGCCAGCCGCGGGCGCGCTGATGGTGGCGGACCGATACCCTGGGAGAGTGTTGCGCACCAAGGCGCTGCGGTCGGCATCGCTGCGCCTGCTCAATGATCGTGACCGCGACGACGTGCTCGAGTTGTGCGACCAAGACCCGGTAGTCAACGTCTTCGTGAGTTCCCGGGTGCACGAAGCCGGGCTCGACCCGGTCCGGCTCGGCGGCCAGATGTGGGGCTACGTACCGGGCGGGAAGCTGATCTCGGCCTGCTACGCGGGCGCCAACCTGGTCCCGGTCGGGGCCACCCCAGCCGCGGTCACCGCGTTCGCCGGACGGGCCCGGCTGCAAGGCCGTCGCTGCTCGTCGATCGTCGGGCCAGCCCACGCCGTGGGGCAGCTGTGGGACCTGCTGCGCCCGTACTGGGGCCAGCCGCGGGAGATCCGCGACGCGCAGCCGGTGATGGCCATCTCCGGGCCATCGCAGGTCCCGCCCGATCCGCGGCTCCGCCGGGTCCGGCCCAGCGAGCTCGAGGTCCTGCTGCCCGCGTCGATCGCGATGTTCACCGAAGAGGTGGGGGTCTCCCCGGTCGGCCCGGACGGCGGGGCGGCCTACCGGGCCCGGGTCGCCGAGCTGATCGCGCTGGGCCGGGCGTTCGCCCGGATCGAGGACGGCCGGGTGATGTTCAAGGCCGAGATCGGCGCGGTGACGCCGTATGCGTGCCAGGTCCAGGGCGTGTGGGTCCGGCCCGACCTGCGCGGCCGCGGGCTGGCGGTGGCCGGGATGGCGGCCGTGGTGCAGGAGGCGCTGCGGTCCGTGGCGCCGGTGGTGTCGCTGTACGTCAACGACTTCAATGCGCCAGCGCGGGCGGTCTACCGCAAGGTGGGCTTCACCGAAGTGGCCACGCTCACATCCGTGCTGTTCTGACGTGGCCCGGACCGGGCGGGCGCGACCGGTTAAGAGAGGGGCCGGCCAGCTGGCCAGGCCCCCGCGACGGGGGTCCGGGAAAAGGCTGGCCTACCCGCGGGTAGTCCGCCTCCCCGGCCCCCCTGTCGCCGTCTCGCCCGTAGCCCTAACTTTCCCCCCAGCGAGAACTGAGCCGTAGGCTAGTCAGCGTAAATCGCAGTAAGTTCGCAATCAGCAGTAAGTCCGTAAAGAACGGATAGAGCCGACTGGTGACTGACCCACAGCTCGCGGCGGGCCGCGTGGCCGCCGCGCGTTACCTGCGCGAATTACTGCTGCGCCCCGGGCGCTACCGCCAGCTCTGGGAGTCACGCGCTGAGCGGACCCGGCCCGGTGCGATCAATCACCTTGCGGTCGCCGACGTGCTGGCCCATCACCTGTGGAATTCGCCCCGCGCGGCGGGCAGCTCGGACGTGCTGCCCCATCAGCTCAAGGACACCGTGGGCCGGGCGCTGTCCGGGCGGCTGCTCAGCCGGTTGACGCTGGCCCTGTTCGTGGCCGCGTTCGGCTTCACCACGCAGGAGGAGGACCGGCTGTGGCGGCTGTGGCGCGGCGCCGCCCGGATCACCGTGCTGGCCGGGCCGCGGGCCATGCAGTCGCGGACCGTGGCCGAGGTGAAAGGCGCGCTGGGACCGCGCCGTCACCAGACCGTCTCCCTGCATGACCACGTCTACATCGGCGCCGACCGCAAGCTGACCCGGACCCGGACCATGCAGGTCGTCGAGGCCATCGTGGACGGGCTGGACAGCATCCCCTATCTGTACGACACCAACGTGGTCACGCTGGAGCTGGGCCAGGGGTGCGCGGGCCCGCCGGGCCCGTTCCGCGCCATCGGGGACCTGGTGTACGTCACCGACATCCCGCTCACCCGCACGCTCGGCCTGGGCGAGACGCTCACCCTGGAGTACTGGACGTCCTACCACTACCCGGGCGACCCGGCCGACCCGGCCGAGCTGGAATACCGCCGGGCGGTGATGGGCACCCTGGAGAACTTCGACATGCGGATCGAGTTTCACCCCGGCCAGCTGCCCACCGCGGTCTGGTGGGCGGTCTGGGACGGGGTGGAAGGACCGGTGCTGGACCAGGAGCTGGTCAGCCTGGACAACCAGCACTCGGTGCACCGCTACCTGCGGTCGCTGGAACGGTCGGTGGTCGGCTTCCACTGGTCCTGGGCGCCACCGCTTGGGTAGTAAGCACTGGGTAATAAGCACTGGGTAATAAGCACTGGGTAATAGGCTCGGCAGCGTGTCGGACGCGCAGAAGGCAGTGATCGCCTGCGGCGAAGCGGCCCAGTCGGCCGCGGCCAGCCTCGCCCAGGCCCCGGGCGAAGTCATCAACCAGGCGCTGCGGGCCATGGCCGGCCGGCTGAGCAGCTGCCTGCCGCAGCTGCTGCGGGCCAACGCCGCCGACATGGCCGAGGGCGAGGCCGCTGGGCTGGGCCGCGGGCTGCTCGACCGGCTGCGGCTGGACGAAGCCCGGATCCAGGACATGGCCAAGCAGATCGGGCTGCTCGCCGACGCCCCGTTCCCAGCTGAGCTGACCCCGGTCCGCGAGCTGCCCGGCGGTCCCTCTGGCGTCCTGCGGCTGGCCGAGCGCCGGGTACCGGTCGGTGTCATCGGCGCGAACTTCGAGGCGCGGCCCAACGTCACCGTCGACATCGCCTCCCAGCTGCTGAAGTCGCGCAACGCCGGGGTGCTGCGGACCGGCGGCGCCGCGCTGCGCTCCGCTGCGGCCCTCGCCGACCAGGTCATCGTGCCCGCCGTGGAACAGGCCGGGCTCGACCCGGGCGCGGTGCAGCTGGTCCGGTCGGCCGACCGGGCCGCCGCGGTCGAGCTGGTCCGCCAGCCCGGGCTGATCCCCCTGGTCATCCTGCGTGGCAGCGGGGACACCACGCGCCAGCTGGCGGCCGAGGCGGCCAGCTGCGGGGTGCGCACGCTGGCGCACGCCGACGGTGGCGGGGTGCTGTACCTGGACCGGGCCGCCGATCCGGCGCTGGCCGCCGAGCTGATCACCGCCAGCCTGGACCGGCTGGGGGTGTGCAACCGGCTGAACCTGCTGCTGATCAGCACGCAGGCGTGGCCGCAGCTGCTCGGGCCCGCGCTGGACGCGATCCGCGCCCGGGGAGTGACCCCGCTGCTGCCGCCGCACCAGCACCCGCTCGGCCATGAGTGGGCTCTGGACACCGGCCACGAGGCCACGGTGACCGTGGCCCCGGCCGACAGCCCGGCCGCCGCGGCCGGGCTGGCCAACTCGGTCACCTCGGGGCTGGCCGCCAGTGTCGTCACCGCGGACCCGGCCGCGGCCCAGGAGTTCCTCGGCGCCTACCACGGGACCGGTGCGTTCTGGAATGCCAGCACCCGCCTGCTGGACGGCTTCAGGCTGCGCGGTGTCCCGGAGACCGGGATCAACGTGGATCACGTGCCCGGCCCCCGCGGCCCGGTGACCTTCCACGACCTGTGCCTGCGGCAGTACGTCGTCACCCCTGGCTGACACCCCGGGCCAGGGTTAGGCTACGCGGCAGTAACGCACAGTCCACGGAGACGCTGGTGAGCTGGTTCAGCCGGGCGGCGGAGCCCCGCGAGCGGGCCACGCTGCTCGACGTGACCGGGCTCACCAAGTCGTTCGGCCCGCTCACCGTGCTGCGCCAGGTCAGCCTCCAGGTCGGGCCCGGCGAGATCGTGGCGGTGGCGGGCGGCAATGGCGCCGGGAAGTCCACCCGGAAGCCGGGCCTGGAGCCGGTATGGGCCGATCACGACCGGCTGGAGCAGGTATTCGTGAACCTGCCGGAAAACGCGGCCAGGCCCTGCGTCCCGGGCACCACCGAGGTGGCCGGCACCGGGCTGGGGCCGCCCATCGCCCGCGGCATCGTCGAAGTCCACGGCGGCACGCTGGCCGCGGTGCAGGCCGTCTCTGGCGCGTCGTTCGTGGTCACCCTCCCGGCAGATCCGCCGCCTGGCTCCATCGCCGAGCCAACCGGGGCATCCTGGAACGTGGTGGAGGAACCGGAGGAACAACGTGGTGGCTGACAAGACGGTCGTGCTGATCGTGGAGGACGACCAGAACATCGTCGACCTGGTCCGGTCGAACCTCTCCGCCCGCGGCCACGACGTGATCGTGTCCAAGGATGGCACCGGGGTCAGCCGGGTGCTGGAAACCCGGGCCCTCGACGTGGTCCTGCTGGACCTGATGCTGCCCGGCCGGGACGGATTCGAGCTGTGCCGGGAGATCCGCGAGCAGTCCGGGGTGGGCATCATCGTGCTGTCCGCGCGGCGCGCCGAGACCGACAAGGTGCGTGCGCTCAACCTGGGTGCCGACGACTACATGACCAAGCCGTTCGGCATCGAGGAACTGCTCGCCCGGATCAACGCCACCCTGCGGCGCAGCAAGCCGGCCCCGGACGGCCGGCCCGAGCCGAGCGTGGTGCGCATCGGCGACGTCGAGATCGACCTGGAACGCCGCCGGGTCACCAAGGACGGCACCCTGGTCCACCTGACCCCCACCGAGTTCGCGCTGCTCCGCCAGTTCGCGATCAGCCCAGGGGAACTGCTCACCCACGCGACGCTGCTGCGCCGGGTCTGGGGGCCCGGCTACGAGACGCAGACCGAGTACACCCGGGTCTACGTGGGGCGGCTGCGCGCCAAGCTGGAACGGGCCGGGGACGAGCCGCTGTTCATCACCGAGCCGCGGTCTGGTTACCGCTTCGCCACCGCCTCCTAGCCATGACCGGGATCGCGCGCCGCCCGGGGAGCGGGGCAAGCCGCTGGACGGCGTGCTCGGCGGGCTCGTCATCGCCGCCATCTACAACGGCATCTACCTGCTGGGGATGAGCGCGGCCGCGCAGGACCTGATCTTCGCGCTGGTGCTGCTGGCCGCGGTGGCCGCCGATGCGCTGGCCCGCCGGGCCCGCACCAGCCGCCGGCCACGCGCTGACCGCGTCCCCCGGTGACCGGGCCGGCCGCGCCCGGCCCGCCACGGCTGTCCTAGGCTGCCGCTAGATGACCGCCCCCGCCAAGCCGGCCCAGCAGGCTGCGTCCCGCCCCGTGCACCGGCGCCCGGTGCTGATCGCGCTGATGACTGCGATGGCGCTGGCCGCAATGGACACCACGATCGTGGCCACCGCGATCCCGCAGGTAGTTCGTGACCTGGGCGGGTTTTCCCTGTTCAGCTGGGTCTTCTCCAGCTATCTGCTGACCCAGACGGTGACGATCCCGGTGCAGGGCCGGCTGGCCGACCAGTGGGGCCGCAAGCCGGTGCTGATCGGCGGCACGATCATCTTCCTGGCTGGCTCGGCGCTCTGCGCCGGGTCCTGGTCCATGGCCAGCCTGATCGTATTCCGCGCGGTGCAGGGTATTGGCGCGGGCGGTATCCAGGCCACCGTGAACACGCTGGCTGGCGACCTGTACGAGCTGGCCGAGCGGGGCCGGGTGCAGGGCTGGCTGTCCAGCGTGTGGGGGATCTCCGCGGTCATCGGCCCGCTGCTCGGCGGCTCGCTGGCCCAGTACGCCTCGTGGCGGTGGATCTTCCTCATCAACCTGCCGGTCGGGGTGGGCACGATCGCGCTGCTCCTGCGGTACCTGCACGAGAACGTACGGCGCACGCGGCACCAGCTCGACGTGGCCGGCGCGGTGACCATGTTCCTGGCCGCGGGTGCGCTGATCTTCGGCCTGCTGCAGGGCGGGGTGGCGTGGCCGTGGTGGTCGGCGCCCAGCGTCGCGGTGTTCGCGGTCGCCGCGGTGGCCGCGGCCGCGGCCATCGCGGCCGAGCGCCGCGCGGCCGAGCCGATCATGCCGCCGTGGTTCTGGCGCCGCCGGGCGCTCAGCGGTTCCGCGCTGGCCGCGATGGGCCTGGGCCTGCTGGTGATCGGGCCGACCACGTTCCTGCCCACCTACGGGCAGGAAGTGCTGGGACTCGGTGCGGTGGCGGCCGGCGCGCTGCTGGGCACGATGAGCTTCGGCTGGCCGCTGGCCACCTCCCAGTCGGCCCGGCTGTTCCTTCGCTTCGGGTTCCGGGCCACCCAGCTCACCGGCGCGGCCATCTGCCTGGTCTCGGTGGCCGCCTTCCTGCTGGCCCCTGACCCGGCCCCGGTCTGGGCGGTGGCCGTGGAAACCTTCTGCCTCGGGGCCGGCCTCGGGCTGCTGTCCGTGGCCACGATCGTCGGGCCGCAGTCCACGGTCAGCTGGGGGCAGCGGGGCGTGGTCACCGGCACCGTGATGTTCTGCCGCTATCTCGGCCAGAGCCTCGGCGCGGCGGTGTTCGGCTCGATCTTCAACGCCACCCTGACCGGGAAGCTGCACGCGGCCCCGGCCCCGCTGCGCGGCCGCCTGCCCCATCAGGTCAGCGGGGTGAGCGGCGCGCTGGCCGGGCCGCAGGCGCTGGGCCGTGCCGCCGACAGCTACCTGCGCGCCGCCATCGCCGCCGCGACCGGTCACGTGTACGCCGCGCTCACCGTGGTCGCCGCGCTGACCATCGCCGGGATTCTGCTGCTGATGCCGCGCCGGTTCAGCACCGCCGCCGGTGGCGCCGCGTCCACCGGCCCGGCCGCGGCCGGGCCAGCGTCCGGCGGGCCAGCATCGGCCGGGCCGGCATCCGGCGGGCCAGCATCGGCTGGGTCGGCATCCGGCGGGCCAGCGCCCGCCAGCTGACCCGCGGCGGTGCTCGTGGACGCCACCTGGGCGCTGGAAAACGGGGTGACCGGCCTGGCTGGCCCGTTGTAGGCTCGTGGCTCTTGTGCCTCCCCACGCCAGCGAGGTGATGACCCATGCCGCCGGCCAGCGGGACCCAGCGCCCCCGTGCCACTCAGCCCACCGCAACCGCTCAATCCTCCGGAACCGCTCAACCCCCTGGAACCACTGGTCCCAAAGCCAGCAGCCCGTCCGCTTCCCCCGGTCCCGCTGACGACCCGGTACTCACCGCCGAGCGGGCCTACCTTGGCCAGGCCCGCGAGTACCTGCGGCAGATGCGCGAGGACGTGCTCTCGCTCCGCGCGCTCGGCGGGGACCGGGTCTCCGAGGAGTACCTCAAAGCCGACCTGTACCGCCGCGCCCAGGCACTCAGCGACCTGCCCGGCACGCCGCTGTTCTTCGGCCGGCTCGACTACGCCGCGGGCGAGTTCGCGGGCGAGCGGTTCCACGTCGGCCGGCGGCACGTACACGACCCCGACGGCCACCCGGTGGTGGTCGACTGGCGCGCCCCGGTGTCCCGGGCGTTCTACCGGGCCAGCCCGGCCGACCCGATGGGGCTGGCCCTGCGCCGCCGGTTCGGGTTCTCCGGCGGGGACCTCACCGCCCACGAAGACGAGCGGTTCACCGGCCCGGCCGCCACCGCGCCAGGCGGCGCGCCGGTCAGCCGCATCCTGATCGAGGAGATCGAGCGGCCGCGGTCCGGGCCGATGCGCGACATCGTCGCGACGATCGCGCCCGACCAGGACGACATCGTCCGGGCCGACGCCGGCCAGACGCTCTGCGTGCAGGGCGCGCCGGGTACCGGGAAGACGGCCGTCGGCCTGCACCGGGTGGCTTATTTGCTATACGCCCACGCCGGGCGGATGACCCGCGGCGGGGTACTGGTCATCGGCCCAAACCGCGCCTTCCTGTCCTACATCCGCGACGTGCTGCCGGCCCTCGGCGAGCTGGACGTCACCCAGACCACCGTGACCGACCTGGTCGCCCGGGTGGCGGTGCGGGCCGCGGACCGGCCCGAGGCGGCCCGCATCAAGGGTGACGCCCGGATGGCCGAGGTGCTGCGCCGGGCGCTGTGGGCCGGGCTGGCCACCCCGGCCGAGCCAGTGGTGCTGGCCCGGGGAGTGCGCCGCTGGCGGGTGCCAGCCAGCACGCTCGGCGACCTGGTGGCCGAACTGCGGGAGCGGGGAATCCGCTATTCGGCGGGTCGGGACATGCTGGGTCACCGGATCGCGCATGTGATCCTGACCCAGATGGAGGCGGCCGGGGAGTCCTGCGACGACCGGACGCACGAGTCGGTACGGCGGAGCCGGCCGGTGCGCGCGGCGGTGGATGCCATCTGGCCCAGGGCCGATCCGGTCCGGCTGGTGCTGCGGCTGCTGTCCGACCCGCAACTGCTGGCCGGGGCGGCCGATGGGCTGCTGGACGAGGCTGAGCAGCAGGCCATCCGCTGGGACCCGGCCCCCCGTGGGCCGGGGTCGGCCCGCTGGACGCCGGCGGACGCGGTGCTGGTGGATGAGGCCAGCGACCTCATCGAGCGGATGCCCAGCCTGTCCCACGTGGTACTGGACGAGGCGCAGGACCTGTCGCCGATGGAATGCCGGGCGGTGGGCCGGCGGTGCGCCACCGGCTCGGCCACCATCCTCGGTGACCTGGCTCAGGGCACCTCACCCGCGGCCACTGACAGCTGGCCCGGGCTGCTCGCCCACCTGGGCAAGCCGGACGCGCAGCTGCGGGTACTGGCGACCGGCTACCGGGTGCCGCGGCAGATCCTGGACTATGCCAACCAGCTGCTTGGTGCGCTGGCCCCCGGCCTGGCGCCGGTTCACTCGCTGCGCGAGGACCCCGCGGCGCTCACCGTCCGGCCGGTGACCGCGCCGGGCCTGCCCACCGTCCTGGTGTCCGCGTGCACGGCCGCCCTGGCCGCCCCGGGCTCCGCCGCGGTCATCGCCGCCGACGACCAGGTGGCGTTCGTGCGGCGGCTGCTCAGCCTGGCCGGGCTGCCCGACGGCGTGCTGGACGGGGCGACCGACGGCCTGGGCGGCAGCGGGCTGATCACGGTGCCGGTGACGCTGGCCAAGGGCCTGGAGTTCGACGACGTGATCGTGTTCGAGCCCGCCCGCATCGTCGCCGCCGAGCCGCGTGGCCTGCACCGGCTCTACGTCGCGCTGACCCGCGCGGTGTCCCGGCTCACCGTGCTGCACACCGAGCCGCTGCCCAGCGGGCTGGGCTGACCGCGCGGTCCGAGCGCTGATCCTCAGGTCGAGCTTCGCCACTTCCGCCCGTCGGCGGGTCCTCGAGCTCCGCCAGCCTCCGTCAGCGGGCCTGCTGCGTCGCCGCGGCCTTGCGCAACGTGCCGTGTGCGCCGTGCTGTTCAGTGTGGCACCTGCCACGGTCCGGGATCCTTCGCTCAGCGGTCCGAATATAATTCGATGCACGGACGGCTGCACGTTTGGCTGCACGGGCGGCTGCACGTTTGGCTGCACGGGCGTGCGTAACGCGCCTGTGGTGTGCGCGCTGAGCACGTGAAATGCCTCATGCATATGGCAAACAGCAAACGCAGCCGCCATCCTGAGCAGTGAACTCTTCGCTGTCGGCTGACTACTAGAGGTGATTAAGATGGTCGTGGGTGCGGATCAGGCCAGCGGCCTGTCCCGGCCGGACCAGGCCTGCACGGACCAGCTGGAGCGGCTGGCGCCGGTGCTGGCCCGGCACGCGATGACCAGCAGCCTGATGGTGCCGCCCGGGCGGGTGCCCAGCCTGCACGTGCTGAACCCGGCCGCCCCGGCGCTGGCCGAGGACGTGTACGCGGGCCGCTGCGAGGATGGCGGCTGGTGGTTCTGGTGGCCGTGGGCGGAGCGCATCTCGGCCGCCGGTGACCTGGAGCAGGCCGCGGCCCGCATCGCGCACGTCCTCGCCGCCCCGCACTCGTCCTGATCAGCGGGCCGGCAGCTGGCCGGCCAGCGGTCAGAGCTTGAGCCCGGGGAAGGCCGTGGTCCGCCCCGTCCATCCGGTCGCGCGCACCGCGCAGGCCTGCGCCTGCCGCGCCCCCCAGGACCGCAGCTGCGGGTCCTCCAGCGCGACCAGGCCGAGGTAGGCGGCGGCCAGCCGGTCCTCCAGGTAGCCGGCCAATGAGGCCGCTGCGTGCGGGCTGTGCACCGGGAACGGCAGCTGATAGGCGGCCCGGGCCGCGGTGGGCTGGGCGCCCCGGGCGGCCAGCATGGACGCCAGGTCGTCCCGGATGGCCTGGAGCTCGGTCCAGGTCCGCTGGGCCGCTGCCCGCGGGCCCGGGCCGAGCCGGGCGCCGGCCACCCCGTAGCCGTAGATGGCGGCGTTCACCGCGGCCAGCACCACCTGCAGGGCCGCGCTGGCCGGGGCGTCCGCGGCCCGGTTCACCCGGTGTCCCGGTGGGCGCGCAGCAGCGTGGCGTGGCTGGCCTCGGATGCTGCGATGCTGGCCAGCAGCTGGGCCAGCGAGGGGGAGAGCCCAGCCAGCCGCCTGGTCAGCGCGCTGGCCGCGGCACTTTCGGCCGCCTCCAGCCTGGCCAGCACGCCGGCTGGCGGTCCCGCCGTGGCTGGCCCGGACGGGGCCGGGCCGGACAGGGACGGCTGGGAGGGTGCGCCGGCCGGCACGATGAGCCGGGCCCGCAGGGCGGCCAGATGGGCCTCGTGCTGGCTCAGCACCGGGGACAGCGTGCCCCGCAGCTGCGGGGCAGCCGACATCGCCGAACGGTAGCGGGCGATCATCACGTTCTCCGCGCGGATCGCGCCGCGCAGCACCGCCACCTCGGGTCCCTCCCGCGGTGGCGGGCCCAGCGCGCCCACGCCCTTGCAGCCCGCAGCCAGCGCCGGCACCGCGGCCACCGTGACCGCGAGCACGCTCCGCCGTTTCAGCTCCGCCCGCACGAGCTCCTCCAGTTACCCAGCCGCCGTGTCCGGGTGCTCCCTGAGCGTAGGGGCAGCCGGCCCCCGCCGTGCCACTGCCACCCCGGGAGGCCATGGTTCACCGGCCTCCTGGCGGGGAGCTGGCCAAGACCGGGCCAGGGACCGGCCAAGGCGGCGGCGCGAGGCGGTTAGGCTAGATCACGCCAGACAACAGCACAGGTCGCGGACGAGGAGGTCGTGATGCGCGGTAGATCCCGTCACGCTCCGTCACGGCCAGACCGGGCGAGTGACCAGGCGCCGCGGCGCGAGGGCCGCCCGGCACGGTCCGGCGGGCAGGCCGACACCGGCCGGCTCACCCGGGTGCTCGCGCCGGTGGTCGCCGCGTCCGGGCTGGATCTGGAGTCGCTGCGGGTGACCACCGCGGGGCGGCGCCGTGTGCTGCGTGTCGTGGTGGACGCGGACGGCGGCCCCAGCCTGGATGACATCGCTCTGCTCAGCAGGAACCTGTCGGCGGCGCTGGATGCCTCGGACGCGATGGGGGGCGCCGCCTACACCCTGGAGGTCAGCTCGCCCGGGGTGGACCGGCCGCTGACCGAGCCGCGGCACTGGCGGCGGGCCCGCGGCCGGCTGGTCCGGGCGCCGCTGGCCGGCGGGGCGCCCGGGTACCCGGGCACGGTCCAGGGCCGGGTCACCGAGGCCCGGGCGGACGGGGTGACGCTGGACGTGGACGGCCGGCTGCGGGACTTCGCCTACCCCGACCTGGGGCCAGGGCAGGTCCAGGTGGAGTTCGGCAGCCCAGCGGGCCCGGGGGCGGCTGACGACGAGCCCGGGGACGAGGGGGAACCCGATGGACATTGACCTGAGCGTGCTGCGCAGCCTGGAGAGCGAGAAGGACATCTCGATGGACCTGGCCATCAAGGCCATCGAGGACGCGCTGCTGGTCGCCTACCACCGGACCGATGGGGCCGCGCCGACCGCGCGGGTGCAGATCGACCGGAAGACCGGGCATGTCACGGTGTGGGCCAGCGAGCCCACCGAGGAAGGCGGCCCAGCCCGGGAATACGACGACACGCCGGACGGTTTCGGCCGGATAGCCGCGACGACCGCGCGCCAGGTCATCCTGCAGCGGCTGCGGGACGCCGAGGATGAACTCACCTTCGGGGAGTACGCGGGCCGCGAGGGCGACATCGTGGCGGGCGTCATCCAGCAGGGCAAGGACCCACGGGCGGTGCTGGTCGACCTGGGCAAGATCGAGGCCATCCTGCCCCCCACCGAACAGGTGCCGGGCGAGCGCTACGCGCACGGCGAGCGGCTGCGCTGCTACGTGCTGCACGTCCGCAAGGGCTACCGCGGCCCGTCGATCACCCTGTCGCGTACCCACCCGAACCTGGTGAAGAAGCTGTTCGCACTGGAAGTGCCGGAGATCGCCGCTGGTGCGGTGGACATCGTGGCCATCGCCCGCGAGGCCGGCCACCGGACCAAGATCGCGGTCACCTCGCACCAGCCCGGGGTGAACGCCAAGGGTGCCTGCATCGGGCCGATGGGCAGCCGGGTGCGCAACGTGATGACCGAACTGCACGGCGAGAAGATCGACATCGTCGACTATTCGGATGAATCGCCGCGGTTCGTGGCCAACGCGCTGTCCCCGGCCCGGGTGCTGCGGGTCAACGTGGTGGATGAGCAGGCCCGGGTGGCCCAGGTGATCGTGCCGGACTACCAGCTGTCGCTGGCCATCGGCAAAGAGGGGCAGAACGCGCGGCTGGCCGCGCGGCTGACCGGATGGAAGATCGACATCCAGCCGGACAACCCGTCCGGGCCGCAGGCCGCACCCGGCACTGGGCGCGGTGTGGCCGACGCGCCGGCGAGGTAAGCTGGCACCGACAATGGCCGGACGGTCCCCGCGGCCGGTGCGCTCTGCACCCGTGGTCCGCACCTGTGTAGGCTGCAGGGTTCGTACGGTCAAGTCTGACTTGCTGCGCTTGGTCGTGGCTGGGGGCGATATCGTCCCTGACCCGCAGGCGCGGCTGCCCGGCCGGGGCGCGTACCTGCACCCCAGCCAGGACTGCTTCGAGCTGGCGCAGCGGCGCCGGGCACTGCCGCGGGCGTTGCGCCTGCCGGGACCGCCCGGTACCGGCCGGCTCGTGGGCTACCTGGCCGAGCCGGCCCAGCCTGCGTCCGCCGGGGGCAGCGAGTCAGCGGCAAGAACGGCAGCAGTGCCGGGAAAGCGGGATCAGTTGTGATGAGCGCGCGATGAGAACGCGGCGATGAGAACCAGAAGCTAGGGCTGTCCGGAGCACGCTCTGCCCCGGATCAGCCACGAGGGCCCGGTGCTGCCGGGCCGACAGAGGGAGCGCAGTGGCGAAGGTCCGGGTATACGAACTCGCGAAGGAGTTCGGGGTAGAGAGCAAGGCCGTGATGGCCAAGCTCCAGGAAATGGGCGAGTTCGTCCGTTCGGCGTCCTCCACGATTGAGGCGCCAGTAGTTCGCAGACTTAAAGATGAGTTCGCGGCCCAGGGCCCGAAGGCCCAGGGCAAGCGCGCGGCGGCGGCCCCCGCCCGGTCAGACGGCAATGGCGGCCGGGCCGTGCCCCGCCCGGGCCCGGCCCAGGCGCAGGCCCCTGCGGCCGGCGGCCCGGCCACCCCGGCCCCGCAGGCCGAGGCCCCGCCCGCGGCCAGCCCCGCGGCCCCGCCCGCGGCCAGCCCGGCCGACGGGGATGTGGCCCGCCCGGCGGCGTCCGGCGGCCCCGCGGCCCCGCCGCGAGCCCCCGTGCCTCCGGTGCCGACTGACGGCGCACCGTCGTCGTCCAGTCCAGCCGCGCCCGCCCGCGGCCCGGTGCCCGGCCCCCGGCCGCCCGCACCGCGCCCGGCCCAGGGCGGTGCCGCGCCCCGCCCTGGGGCACCCCGGCCTGGCACCCCGGGCCGTGGTGGCCCCCGCCCGGGGCCCCGTCCCGGCAACAACCCGTACGCCCCGGTCGCCTCGGGCATGGGCTCGGCGCCCCGCGGCGCCCCGCGCCCAGGCCAGCCCGGCCCTGGTGGCGGGGCTGGCACCGCTGCCCCCGGCCAGGGCGGTTCCCGGCCCGGCGGGCCGCGGCCAGGGGGCCCACGTCCCGGCCGGCCCAGCCCCTCGGACTTGGCCCGGCCCGGCGGTCCCCGGCCCAGCCCGAGCAACATGCCGCCCCGGCCCGCCCGAGGCCCGGGCGGCGGCCCAGGTGGCGCCCCGGGCCGTGGCGGTCCGGGCGGCGGGGGTGGCCTCGGCAGCCGTCCCGGCGGCCGTGGCGGTCCCGGTACTGGCGCGCCCCGCCCAGGTGGCGGTGGCGGCGCTGGCCCGCGCCCCGGCATGGGTGGCGGGCGGCCGGGCGGCGGCGGCCGCGGCCGCAGTGGCACCCAGGGTGCGTTCGGCCGGCCGGGTGGCCGGCCCTCGCAGCGCGGCCGGAAGTCGCGTAAGCAGCGGCGCCAGGAGTTCGACAACATGCAGGCGCCGGCCATTGGCGGCGTGCAGATCCCGCGCGGCAACGGCCAGGTGATCCGGCTGTCCCGGGGCGCCTCGCTGAGCGACTTCGCCGACAAGATCGGGGTGAACCCGGCCTCCCTGGTCCAGGTGCTGTTCCACCTGGGCGAGATGGTGACCGCCACCCAGTCGGTGAACGACGAGACGCTGCAGCTGCTCGGGGCCGAGCTCAACTACAACGTCCAGGTCGTCTCCCCCGAGGAAGAGGACCGGGAGCTGCTGGAGTCGTTCGACATCGAGTTCGGTGAGGACGAGGGTGGCGAGGAGGCCCTGGTCGCCCGCCCGCCGGTGGTCACCGTGATGGGCCATGTGGACCACGGCAAGACCAAGCTGCTCGACGCGATCCGGCACACCAACGTGGCGGCCCGCGAAGCCGGCGGCATCACCCAGCACATCGGCGCCTACCAGGTGACCACCGAGGTGGACAGCCAGGAGCGCAAGATCACCTTCATCGACACCCCGGGTCACGAGGCGTTCACCGCCATGCGGGCGCGCGGCGCGGAAACCACCGACCTGGTGGTCCTCGTCGTGGCCGCGGATGACGGCGTGAAGCCGCAGACCACCGAGGCGCTCAACCACGCCCAGGCGGCCGGGGTGCCGATTGTCGTCGCGGTGAACAAGATCGACAAGGAGGGCGCGGACCCGGCCCGGGTGCGCTCGCAGCTCACCGAGTACGGCCTGGTCGCCGAGGAGTTCGGTGGCACGACCCTGTTCGTGGATGTCTCCGCCCGGGAGCGCCGCGGCATCGAGGACCTGCTCGAGGCGATCGTGCTGACCGCGGATGCCGAGCTTGACCTGCGGGCCAACCCGGACCAGCCGTCCCAGGGGGTGGCCATCGAGGCCCACCTGGACCGCGGCCGCGGCCCGGTGGCGACCGTGCTGGTCCAGCGGGGCACGCTGCGGGTCGGTGACTCCATCGTGGCGGGCGAGGCGTTCGGCCGGGTCCGGGCGCTGCTGGATGACAACGGCGCGCCGACCCCGGATGCGCCGCCGTCCCGCCCGGTGCAGGTGCTCGGCCTCACCGCCGTCCCGGACGCGGGCGACAACTTCCTCGTCGTCGGGGACGACCGGGTGGCCCGCCAGATCGCGGAGCGCCGGGAAGCCCGGGAGCGCAGCGCGATGTTCGCGCAGCGGCGTCCCCGGGTCACCCTCGAGGACCTGGAGTCCGCGCTCAAGTCCGGCGAGCGGGAAGAGCTCCTGCTCATCGTCAAGGGCGACGTGTCCGGGTCGGTCGAGGCCCTGGAGGACGCGCTGCTCAAGATCGATGTCGGCGAGGAGGTCAGCCTGCGGGTCATCGGCCGCGGTGTCGGCGCCATCACCCAGGACGACGTGAACCTGGCCATCGCCTCCGAGGCGGTGATCGTCGGCTTCAACGTCCGCCCGGCGGGCCGGGCCGGTGAGCTGGCCCAGCGCGAGGGTGTGGACATCCGCTACTACTCGGTCATCTACCAGGCGATCGAGGAGATCGAGGCGGCCCTCAAGGGCATGCTCAAGCCCGAGTTCGAGGAAGCCCAGCTGGGCACGGCCGAGGTCCGGGAGGTCTTCCGGGTGCCGCGGGTCGGCAACATCGCGGGCTGCCTGGTCCGGTCCGGCACGATCAACCGCGGCAGCAAGGCCCGGCTGATCCGGGACGGCGTGGTGATCTCGGACAACCTGACCGTGGACTCGCTGCGCCGGTTCAAGGACGACGTCACCGAGGTCCGCGAGGGCTACGAGTGCGGTATCGGCGTGGGCTACAACGATCTGCGGGTCGAGGACGTCATCGAGACCTTCGAGATGCGGGAGAAGCCGCGGGATTAGGACACGGGCCGCCAGGAGCCGGGGCACCAGCATGTACCTGGGGGCATTGACCCTGGACGTGCTGCTCGGCGACGTGCGCTCGCTCAAGCAGAAGCGGTCGGTGGTGGCCTCGGTGCTCGCCGAGGTCCGCCGCCGGCAGCCCGGCGTCTCGGTCGCCGAGACCGGGTACACCAGCCTGCATCGCCGGGCCGAGATCGGGGTGGCGGTAGTGTCCTCCACGGCCGCGCACGCGGCTGAGGTGCTCGACGCGTGCGAGCGCCTGGTGGCGGCGCGCCCCGACATTGAGTTGCTGTCCGCGCGGCAGCGGCTGCTGACCGAGGAGGAGTGAGCTACCCATGGTGGACCAGGCGCGGGCCCGTAAGCTCGCCGACCGGATCGCGCAGATCGTGGCGGAACTGCTGGAGCGGCGGATCAAGGATCCCCGGCTCGGCTTCGTCACGGTCACCGAGGCCCGGCTGACCGGCGACCTGCGCGATGCGACCGTGTTCTACACCGTGTACGGGTCGGCCGAGGAGCGGGCGGCCAGCGCGGCCGGGCTGGCCAGCGCGACCGGGGTGATCCGCTCTGAGGTCGGCCGGCAGACCGGGCTCAAGCACACGCCATCGATCACGTTCGTGCCGGACACCCTGCCCGAAGGCGCCCGGCACATGGAAGACCTGGTGGCCCGGGCCCGGGCGGCCGACGCCCGGCTGGCCAGCGTGCGTGAGGGGGCCGAGCCGGCCGGGGACCCGGACCCCTACCGCGAGCCCGCCGCCCCGGAGCCCGATGAGGACACCGGGCACGACGCCAGGCCGCCCGGTGATCTTCTCGGCGGAACCCCCGCCAGCGGCGATCACCGCGCGGGATACTCACCGACGTGACTGCCGCCCCGAGTGCCCACGGTGAACTGGACAAGGCCGTCGCCTTGCTGGACGAGGCCGAGCAGGTCTGCCTGGCCTGCCATGTCCGGCCGGACGCCGACGCGCTCGGGTCCATGCTGGCCATGGCGCACGCACTGCGGGCGCCCGGCCGCCGGCCGCAGCGGGTGATCGCCTCGTTCGGTGACCAGCCGTTCGAGATCCCGGACATCCTGCGCTTCCTGCCCGGCCGTGGCCTGCTCAGCCCGCCGGAGAACTACCCGGGCCGGCCGGAGCTGATGGTCACCTTCGACGCGGGCAGCATCGACCGGCTGGGCCTGCTGGCCGGGCCGGCCGCCCGGGCCGGCCAGCTCATCGTCATCGACCACCACGCGTCCAACACCCGGTTCGGCACCGTCCACCTGGTCGACCCGCAGGCCGCGGCCACCGCCACGCTGGTGCTGGACCTGATCGACGCGCTGGGCACCGAGCTGACCAGGGACATCGCGCTGGGCCTGTACGCCGGCCTGGTCACCGATACCGGCTCGTTCAAGTACGCGGCGACCACCCCGGCGGTCCACCAGGTGGCGGCCCGGCTGCTCAGCACCGGCATCGAACCGGGCCTGGTCGCGAGGGAGCTGTGGGACCGGTCTTCGTTCAGCTATCTGGGGTTGCTGGCGGCGGTGCTGGGACGCGCGGTGCTGGAGCCGGACGCCGCGGGCGGGCACGGCCTGGTGTGGACCTCGGTGAGCGGCGCCGACCGGGCCGCGCACGGGCTCAGCCTGGACGCGGTCGAGTCCGTGATCGACATCGTGCGCCGCACCGACGAGGCGGACGTGGCGGTCGTGCTCAAGCAGTCCGACGACGGGCTGTGGCAGGTATCCGCCCGGTCCAAGGGCCAGGTGGACGTGGGCGCGGCCAGTGCCCGGCTGGGCGGCGGCGGGCACCGCAGCGCGGCCGGCTTCACCGCCGCCGGGACCCCCGCGGAGATCATGGCGCGGCTCCGCGGGCTGCTGGGCTAGCCGGTGGCCCGCCAGGACCCGGGCCGCGCACCGAGCGGGCTGCTCGTGGTGGACAAGCCCGGCGGCCTGACCTCGCATGACGTGGTGGCGCAGATCCGCCGCCTGGCCGGCACCCGGCGGGTCGGGCACGCCGGCACCCTCGACCCGATGGCCACCGGGGTGCTGGTCATCGGGCTGGGCAAAGCGACCCGGCTGCTCGGCTACCTGACGCTGACCGACAAGGAGTACCTGGCCACCATCCGGCTGGGCGCCGACACGAGCACCGGCGACGCCGAAGGCGAGGTCACCGCCAGCGCGGTGGCCAGCGGCCTGACCATCGGCCAGGTGCGCGCGGCCGCGGCCGGGCTGACCGGGCCGATCGAGCAGGTGCCGCCGGCGGTGAGCGCGATCAAGGTCGGCGGCCGGCGGTCCTACCAGCTGGCCCGGGAGGGCGCGCCGCCGGAGCTGGCGCCCCGCCCGGTGACCGTCTGGTCGTTCACCGTGCACGCCATCGAGCCGGCCGGGGACCGGCTGGACGCCTCGGTCACGGTGCGCTGTTCCAGCGGGACCTACGTCCGGGCGCTGGCCCGCGACCTGGGCGCCGCGCTGGGCGTCGGCGGCCATCTCACCATGCTCCGCCGGACCCGGGTCGGGCCCTACGGCCTGGCCGCCGCGCACCGGCTGGATGAGCTGGCCGCGGCCGCCGCCCAGCCCGGCGGCGAGCTGCCGGTGCTGCCGCTGGCCGCGGCGGCCGCCGCCGCGTTCCCGGGCCGGCCGCTGGACGCCGCCGAGGCCCGCACCCTGTCCCATGGCGGGCGGCTGCCCGCGCAGGGGCTGGGCCGGGGGCCGGTGGCCGCGTTCGGCCCGGACGGCGCGCTGATCGCGCTGCTGGAGGAGAAGGACGGCCAGGCCCGGCCGCTCGCCGTGTTCGTCCCCTGAGCTGGCCGTCCGGGGCGGAGGCGGCCAGGTGACGCGGTCCGCGGGCCGGGTACGATCAGGCCGCGGATCAGCCCGAAGGAGCACCTCATGCCGCACACCAGCGATACCCGGGTCACCGGCTACGACCCGCTGCTCTCGCCTGCCGCGCTGCTTGACGAGCTGCGGCTGGGCGCCGGGCAGGAGCGCCTGGTCGAGCAGGCCCGGGCCGGTGTGCGGGCCGTGCTGGACGGGGCGGACGACCGGCTGCTGGTGGTGGCCGGCCCGTGCTCGGTGCACGACCCGGCGGCCGGGCTGGACTACGCGCACCAGCTGGCCGGGCTGAGCCAGTCGCTGGCCAGCGACCTGCTCATCGTGATGCGGGTGTACTTCGAGAAGCCGCGCACGGTGACCGGCTGGAAGGGCCTGATCAACGACCCGGGCATGGACGGCCGCCACGACGTGCACCGCGGCCTGCGGCTGGCCCGCCGGCTGCTGCTCGACGTGGTCGGGCTGGGCCTGCCGGTGGGCTGCGAGTTTCTCGACCCGATCACCCCGCAGTACATCGCGGACACCGTGGCCTGGGGCGCGATCGGCGCCCGGACCACGGAGAGCCAGGTGCACCGGCAGCTCGCCTCCGGGCTGTCCATGCCGGTCGGGTTCAAGAACGGCACCGACGGGGACGTGCGGCTCGCGGTGGACGCCTGCCGGGCGGCGGCCGTGGGGCACACCTTCTTCGGCGTCACGGTGGCCGGGGCGGCGGCCGTGGTGCACACCGCGGGCAACCCCGACTGCCATGTCATCCTGCGCGGCGGCCGGTCCGGGCCCAACTACCGGACGGAGCAGGTGACCGCCGCGCTGGAGATGATCGAAGGAGCGGGGCTCACCCGCCGGGTGATGGTGGACGCCAGCCACGACAACAGCGGCAAGGACCACCGCCGCCAGCCCGCGGTGGCGGGTGCGCTGGCCCAGCAGATCGCGGCCGGCGAGCCCGGCCTGGTCGGGATCATGCTGGAGAGCTTCCTGTACGCGGGCCGGCAGGAACCAGGTGACCCGGCCCGGCTGGCCTACGGGCAGAGCGTCACCGACTCCTGCCTGGACATCGAGACCACCGCCGAGGTGCTCAGCGGCCTGGCCGCCGCGGTCCGCCGCCGCCGCGCCGGGGCGCCGCCGGTGCGGGACCGGGCCGCGTCGTAGGAGACACCGCCCCGGGCATGGCAGGCTTGGCGGTGCGGCCCGGCAGGCCGCCGGGGGCAATTCTCCGCGAACCGAAGGAGCAGCACGGTGCAGCGCTGGCAGGGCCTGGACGATGTGCCCGGGGACTGGGGCGCCTCGGTCGTGACCATCGGCGTGTTCGACGGGGTGCACCGTGGCCACCAGCGTGACGTGGCCCTGGCCCGGGACGCGGGCGGGCGTCTCGGCCTGCCGGTGGTAGCGGTCACCTTCGACCCGCACCCGGCCGAGGTGATCCGGCCGGGCTCGCACCCGCCGCTGCTGTGCACCGTGCGGCGCCGGGTCCAGCTGCTGGGCGAGCAGGGCTGCGCCGCGGTCTGCGTCCTGCCGTTCACCCTGGAGTTCTCCCGGCTGGGCCCGGACGAGTTCGTCCGCACCGTGCTCGCCGAGCGGCTGCACGCCCGCTGGGTCGTGGTGGGGGAGAACTTCCGGTTCGGCCACCGCGCCGCCGGCGACGTCGCGCTCCTGGCTGAGCTGGGCGAGAAATACGAGTTCGGCGCCCAGGGCGTCCCGCTGCTGGCTGAGCACGGCGTCACCATCTCCTCCACCGAGATCAGGAATTTGCTTAACGACGGTGACGTGGCCGGTGCCGCCCGCGACCTGGGCCGCCCGCACCGGGTGGAAGGCGTGGTCGTGCGCGGTCATCAGCGCGGGCGGGCGCTCGGCTTCCCCACCGCCAACCTGGAGCCGCCGCGGCTGATGGCGATACCCGCCGACGGGGTGTACGCCGGGTGGCTGGCCAGCCTGGACGGCGATGGCCAGCAGACCGGACACTGGCCGGCCGCGATCTCGGTCGGCACCAACCCGACGTTCGGCGGCCAGGACCGGACCGTGGAGGCCCACGCGCTGGACCGCGACGACCTTGACCTGTACGGCGTGCACGTGGCGGTGGACTTCACCGCCCGGCTGCGCGGCATGGTCCGCTTCGACTCGGTGGACGCGCTCACCGGGCAGATGCGCCGCGACGTGGACGAGGCCCGTGAGCTGCTGGCCGGCCGGGCCTGACCCGGAATGCCGGGCCCGGTGCCACGGTTGTACCTGTGGGTAGCAGGGCGGTGGCGGCGGCCGTAATTGCCGGCCGCCGGCCGTTCCGTGCTGGAACGGGTTTGCCGCTGCTCGTGGTACCGTGAGAGGCGGCCGGTGAGATCCGGCCGGGTCGGCTGCACCCTCAAGCGGCCGGCTGAGGGGTTCCGGCGGTTCCGCCGTAGTAAGCCCCTGACTGCTTACTAGCTCACAAGATAGGAATGCCACGTGCCGCTGGACACTTCGGTAAAGAAGGAGATCATCGCGGACAACGCGACCAATGAGGGTGACACCGGTTCGCCGGAAGTCCAGGTTGCACTGCTCACGCGACGGATCAACGACCTGACCGAGCACCTCAAGGTGCACAAGCACGATCATCACAGCCGCCGCGGCCTGCTGCTGCTGGTGGGACGCCGCCGGCGTCTCCTGCAGTACCTGGCCCGCACCGACATCGAGCGCTACCGTGCGCTCATCAGCAAACTGGGCCTGCGCAGGTAGGCCCCGGACAACTCAAGAACTACATCCCGCGGCCCCCGAGCCCGGAGCGCTCAACTGCGCCGGGACCGGTCCTCGGTAGTGGTTCTCGGGTCGGGTGCAGTGCAACGCACCGCCCCCGGGCCGAGGACTTCGATCGAAGACCGGGCCGGCCGCTAGCTCGGCCAGCTGGCACCGACCAGATGGCACAGCCGCGTGCCACCGGCAGCGGACGCGGGACCTCAGTCAAGGAGGTCTCACCCGTGGAGGGTGTGTATACCGCCGAAGCCATCATCGACAACGGCAGCTTCGGCACTCACACGATCAAGTTTGAAACGGGCCGCCTGGCCCGCCTGGCCGCTGGTTCGGCCGTCGCCACCCTGGACGACGAGACGGTAGTCCTGTCCGCCACGACAGCGGGCAAGCACCCCAAGGAGGGGCTGGACTTCTTCCCGCTCACCGTGGACGTCGAGGAGCGGATGTACGCGCTGGGCCGGATCCCCGGCTCCTTCTTCCGCCGGGAGGGCCGCCCGTCCGAGGACGCCATCCTCACCTGCCGGCTGATCGACCGGCCGCTGCGCCCCTCATTCGTCAAGGGCCTGCGCAACGAGGTGCAGGTCGTCGAGACGATCCTGGCGCTCAACCCGGAGCACCTGTACGACGTGGTGGCCATCAACGCCGCCTCGCTGTCCACCCTGCTCGCCGGGCTGCCGTTCTCCGGCCCGATCGGCGGGGTGCGGGTCGCCCTGATCAAGGGCCAGTGGGTCGCGTTCCCCACCCATGAGCAGCTGGCCGAGGCCACCTTCGACATGGTGGTGGCGGGCCGGGTGCTGCCGGACGGCGACGTGGCCATCATGATGGTCGAGGCGGAGTCCACCACCGGGACCCTGGGCCTGCTGGCCGACCCGGCCAGCGGCGCGGTCGCGCCCACCGAGGAGACCGTGCCGGAAGGCCTGGAAGCGGCCAAGCCGTTCCTCAAGCTGCTCTGTGCGGCTCAGCAGCAGGTCGCCGACCAGGCGGCCAAGGAGCTGGCCGAGTACCCGGTGTTCCCGGACTACCAGCCCGACGTCTATGACGCCGTGGCCGAGGCCGTGTCCGGTGAGCTGGCCCGGGTGCTCACGATCGCCGGCAAGCAGGAGCGGGAGTCGGAGACCGACCGGGTCAAGGCGCTCGCCGTGGAGAAGCTGGCCAGCCAGTTCGAGGGCCGGGAGAAGGAGATCAGCGGCGCGTTCCGCGCGCTGACCAAGAAGCTGGTCCGGGAGCGGATCATCGCCGACGGCGTCCGTATCGACGGCCGCGGCCTGACCGACATCCGCCGGCTGTCCGCCGAGGCGCACGTGCTGCCCCGGGTGCACGGGTCGGCGCTGTTCGAGCGGGGGGAGACCCAGATCCTGGGCGTCACCACGCTGAACATGCTGCGCATGGAGCAGATGCTGGACACGCTCAACCCGGAGCGGACCAAGCGCTACATGCACAACTACAACATGCCGCCGTACTCCACCGGGGAGACCGGCCGGGTCGGCTCGCCCAAGCGCCGTGAGATCGGTCATGGCGCACTGGCCGAGCGGGCGCTGCTGCCGGTGCTGCCCAGCCGCGAGGAGTTCCCGTACGCGATCCGCCAGGTGTCCGAGGCGGTCGGGTCCAACGGCTCCACCTCGATGGGCTCGGTCTGCGCGTCTACCATGTCGCTGCTGGACGCGGGTGTCCCGCTCCGGGACATGGTTTCCGGCATCGCGATGGGCCTGATCTACGAGGGCGGCGAGTACGTCACGCTGACCGACATCCTGGGCGCCGAGGACGCGTTCGGCGACATGGACTTCAAGGTGGCCGGGACCAAGGACATCGTCACCGCCCTGCAGCTGGACACCAAGCTGGACGGGATCCCGGCCAGCGTGCTGGGCGCCGCCCTGCGCCAGGCGCGCGGGGCCCGGCTGACCATCCTGGACGTCATGCGCGAGGCGATCGACGCCCCGGGCGAGATGAGCCCGCAGGCACCGCGGATCATCACGATCAAGGTGCCGGTGGACAAGATCGGCGAGGTCATCGGGCCCAAGGGCAAGATGATCAACTCGATCCAGGAGGACACCGGGGCCGAGATCACGATCGAGGACGACGGCACGATCTACATCGGCGCCACCGACGGGCCGTCCGCCGAGGCCGCGCGGACCACGATCAACGCGATCGCCAACCCGCACATGCCCGAGGTGGGCGAGCGGTTCCTGGGCACCGTGGTCAAGACGACCACGTTCGGCGCGTTCGTCTCGCTGCTGCCCGGCCGGGATGGGCTGCTGCACATCACCCAGCTGCGCAAGCTGCACGGCGGGGCCCGGATCGAGAACGTCGATGACGTGGTCAAGGTCGGTGACAAGATCCAGGTCGAGATCCGCGAGATCGACGACCGCGGCAAGCTGTCGCTGGTGCCGGTGGAGGTAGTCGAGCGCGAGGCGGCCGCGGCCGCCGCGGGCGGCGACGGTGCCGCCGGCGGTCACGACCGGTCCGACCGTGACGGCCGCGGTGACCGCGACCGTGGTGACCGTGGTGACCGGGACAGCCGCGCCGGGGCCAGTTCGGGCGGTGGCGACAGCCACCGGACCCGGCACCGTGAGCGCAGGCACCGCGACTCGTGAGCACGGCCCTCGGGAGCGCTGAACTGCTGGATGACGGCACCGGCGCGGTGCGCCGGACCGTGCTGCCGGGCGGCCTGCGGGTGATCACCGAGACGCTGCCCGCGGTACGCTCCGCGGCGTTCGGCATCTGGGCCGGGGTGGGGTCCCGCGACGAGGGCCCCGCCCACGCCGGCGCCACCCACTACCTGGAGCACCTGCTGTTCAAGGGGACCAGGAAGCGGACCGCGCTGGAGATCTCGGCCACCATGGACGCGGTCGGCGGTGAGCTGAACGCGTTCACCGGCAAGGAGTACACCTGCTACTACGCCCGGGTGCTGGATGCCGATCTGCCGCTGGCCATCGATGTGCTGTCCGACATGGTGACCAGCTCGCTGATCGAGTCCAAGGACGTGGACGCCGAGCGCGGGGTGATCCTCGAAGAGATCGCCATGAACGAGGATGATCCCTCGGACACGGTGCACGAGGCCTTCGTCCGCCAGCTGTTCGGCGACACGCCGCTGGGCCGGCCCATCCTGGGCACGGTGGACTCGATCAACGGGATCACCCAGGACCAGATCGCTGAGCACTACCGGGCCCGGTATACCCCGGATCACCTGGTGGTGGCGGCCGCCGGCCGGCTGGACCACGACACCGTGGTCCGGCAGGCCGAGCAGGCGTTCCGCCATGTGCTGGATGGCGCGGCCCAGCCCGCGGCGCCCCGGCTGGCGGGCGCCGCGGCCAGCCCGGGGGAGGGCCGCGGGGTCCGGCTGGTTTCGCGCGGCATCGAGCAGGCCAACCTGGTGCTCGGCTGCGCGGCGCTGAGCCGCACCGACGACCGGCGGTTCCCGCTCGGCGTGCTGAACGCGGCGCTGGGCGGCGGCATGTCGTCGCGGCTGTTCCAGGAGGTGCGGGAAAAGCGCGGCCTGGCCTACTCGGTGTACAGCTTCACCTCCCAGCACGCCGACGCCGGGCTGTGGGGTGTCTACGCGGGCTGCCTGCCGTCCAAGGCCGACGACGTCCTGTCCATCTGCCGGGACGAGATCGCCAAGGTGGTGTCCGGCGGGCTGACCGGCGCCGAGCTGGAGCGCGGCAAGGGCCAGCTGCGCGGGTCGATGGTGCTGGGCCTGGAGGATCCCTCGTCGCGGATGAGCCGGCTGGGCAAGTCCGAGCTGGTCTACCCGCGGCTGGAGCCGGTAGACGATATCCTCGCCTCGATCGAGGCGGTCACGCACGACGACGTGCGCGCGGTGGCGGCGGACATCCTGGCCAAGCCCAAGGTGCTGGCGGTGGTCGGCCCGTTCGACGACACCACGGCCTTCGCTGACGCGCTCGGGTAGCGAGCGGGACCACGCCGCCCGGAACGAGGCCGCCAGGAACGAGGCCACCCGGGCCGGGCCGCCGGGCGGGCGGCGGGAACAGGGGCGTGATGATCAAGGTCGGCATACTCGGCGCCCGCGGCCGGATGGGCGCTACCGTGCGGGACGCGGTAACCGGCACGGATGACCTCGAGGTCGCGGCGGCGGTGGACGAGGGCGACCCACGGGACGAACTGGCCGGCTGCGATGTGGTGATCGACTTCACCAATCCCGGCGCGGTCATGGACAACCTGCACTGGTGCATCAGCCACGGGCTGGACGTGGTGGTCGGTACCTCCGGGTTCGGCGAGGCCCGCCTGGCCGAGGTGCGGGAGTGGCTGGCGGCGCAGCGTACGGTGCGGGTGCTGATCGCGCCGAACTTCTCGGTCGGCGCGGTGCTGATGATGCACTTCGCCGCGCAGGCCGCCCGGTTCTTCGAGTCGGCCGAGGTCATCGAGCTGCATCACGCGGGCAAGGTGGACGCCCCGTCCGGGACCGCGGCCCGGACGGCCGCGCTCATCTCCGCCGCCCGGGCCGCGGCCGGGCTGGGCGACCCGCCGGACGCCACGCTGACCGAGGCGCCCGGCGCCCGGGGCACCGTGGTGGACGGGGTCCATGTGCACTCGGTGCGGCTGGCCGGCCTGGTCGCGCACCAGGAGGTCGTGCTGGGCGGGCACGGCGAGACGCTGCTCATCCGGCACGACTCGCTGGACCGCGCGTCGTTCATGCCGGGCGTGCTGCTGGCCGTGCGCCGTCTCGGGTCCCGGCCGCCCGGGCTGACGTTCGGCCTCGAACCACTGCTCGGCATCGGCTGAGCGCTGCTGGTCAGCCGTGCGTGGCCGGCCCGGGTAGGGTCGGCAGCATGTGCCGCAGCATCAAAACCCTGCGCCCGCCCTACTCCGACCACGTTACGGACGAGGACATGCGGGCCGCAGCGCGCCAGTACGTGAAGAAGATCAGCGGATTCCAGCGCCCGGCCCGGCATAACGCTGAGGCGTTCGAGGAGGCTGTGGACGCGGTCGCGAGTGCCACGCAGATTCTGCTCAGCAAGCTTGAGATACGGTAAACACAGGGCAAGCGCGACAGAGCGCACGGCGTAGTCGACGGGGGGCCGGCATGCTGAGGGCGATCCTGAACGTGATCTGGCTCATCCTGTGCGGCTTCTGGATGGCGATCGCGTACGCGGTGGCCGGAATCATCTGCTTCGCGCTGTTCTTCCTCGTCGTCACGATCCCGTTCGGGATCGCCGCCTTCCGCATCGCCGGCTACGTGCTGTGGCCGTTCGGCCGGACGATCGAGCCGCGCCGGGACGCCGGGATGGGCTCGCTGATCGGCAACATCATCTGGATCGTCCTGTTCGGCTGGTGGCTGGCCCTCGGCCACCTGTTCACCGGCATCGCGCTGTGCATCACGATCATCGGCATCCCGCTGGGCCTCGCCAATTTCAAGATCATCCCGATTACCCTGCTGCCGCTGGGCGTGCAGATCGTGCCGTCCGGCCAGCTGTACCCCGGCTACCGCTGACTCCGGGCCGGCGAGGGCTGGCCCATGGTGCCCGCGTGGGTGATCAGCAGCGAGTCGGGCGGCATGAGGTCCACGCCGTCCGGGTCGTTCAGGTACCCGGGCCCCCGGCCCGGCACCCCGGTGTGCCCGTACTGCCAGACGATCCGGTGACTGACCGGGTCGATGACGATGACCCGGTGGTTGTAGTCGTCATTGACCAGAATGTCCCCGTTGGGCAGCGGCAGCGCCAGTGACGGGTGGTTGAGCCCGCCAAACCGCCACACCAGGTGACCGTGCGCGTCGAACTCCACCACCTGGCCGGGGCTGGAATAGTCCGCGGTCAGGTACCGGCCCGGGAAGACCTCGTTCGTATCGGACGGGTAGTTCACCCCCGGCGGGTTGGTGGACCAGTACACGTGGCCGGTCAGGCTCACCGCGTCCACCCAGTCCCCGTTGATCTCGGTCACCAGGTACCGGCCGCTGGTCATCGGGAACGCGCCGTTGGGGCTGCCGAACCTGGCCGGCGGGTCATGCCAGCAGTAGCCGCCTGCCTGGCCGATGGTTCGCTGCAGGTGATGGGCGGGCGGCCGGGCCAGCACGATCCGGCAGTTCTTGATGTCGGCGGCCAGGATGCTGCCACCCGGCAGGATCAGCGCGTCGTCCGGGTTGGACAGGTGGTTGGGGCCGGCCCGGGCACGCCGGGGGTGCCGTACCGGTAGACGATCCGGTGCGCGGCCACGTTGATCACGCTGATCACCTGGTCGTCCTCCTGGGTGGCGATGATGTACTTCCCATCGGGCGAGAAGAACGCGTCGTCCGGGACCAGGAAGGTCTGTCCCCGGGCCAGATCGCCCGGCCGCGGGAACTGCCACCGGATACGGCCCTGCGGGTCCACGATGATCAGCCGGTTGTTGCGGTGGTCGGCGATCAGCACGTCACCAGGCAGCGCGCCGGGATCGGAGTGCGGGGCCAGGTGGCCCCGGCCGTGCGGCGTTGGCAGCCAGGACTGGCTGTCCAGCACCGGGTCCCCCGGGGCCGGATCACCGCCCAGCGACCGGATGCCCTGGGTATCCCCCGGGCGGTCCGCGGTGACCAGCTGCAGCCGGGTCACCGCGGGTACCCGGCGTATCCCGTTGTCCCCGCCGATCAGGAACGCGGTGCCGCCGATGGTGGCCACCCCGGCGTTGGCCACTGGCACTGGGAGCCGGCCCGCCACCAGGGGCCGGGGCTGGCCCGGCCGGTAGCTGAGCACGAGGTCGCTGGTGGCCAGCCGGGCCGACGGGCTGGCCATGGCCTGCCCGGCGCTGGCTGGCGCGGCGATCCGGCCACCAGCCACATACAGCCTCCCGCCCAGGGCGAACGCCGATCCCGCGGTCATCGGCCGGGGCAGGCGCCCAACCACGGCGGCGCTGCCCTGGGCTGGGCTGACGCCCGTCTGACTGGCGCTGGCCGGGCTGGTGCTGGCCGGGCTGGCGCTGGGCAGCGTGATCCGCTGGATGTCGCTGGTAATCCCGGCCGCGGTCTGCCCGCCGAACACCCAGATCTGCCGGCCCAGCGCGGCCACCGCCGGGTAGCGGACTGGCACCGGCAGCCGGGCCACCACCGTGAACCGGCGGCCGTCGCTGGTGGCCAGCACGTCGGTGGCATATCGGGCGCCGTCGTAGCCGCCCAGCAGATACGCAGTGCCGCCCACGGCCACCGCCGCCAGGTCCGACCGCCGGCTGGGCAGCTGCCCGGTCACCGCGGCGTGGCCCGCCGAGATGACCTGCACCGTGGCCGTAATGGCCCGCTGGCCGCCACCGAAGATGAGGGCGTGGCCGCCGATCATGACGCCGGCCGCGTCGTGCGTGGGCGCGGCCAGCCGTCCCGCCCGCGACGTAGCGCCGGTCACCGGGTTGAGCACCCGCACGGCAGCGGTGGGCGCCGACCGGGTGGCGAGCCCGCCCGCGATCAGCAGATCCGACCCCCGGGCCAGCACGACCTCCCGGGATATCCCGGCCGGCAGCTGGTAGGGAGCCGGGGTGATCTGCAGGCTCAGCGCACCCGCTGGCCGGCCTGGCCGGTTCGTGCCTGGCGGGTGCGTTCCCGGTGAGCTGACCGGCCTGCCGCCACCTCCGCCGGCCGTGCAGGCCGCGGCCAGCACGGCCACGCTGGCCGCGGCGGCTGCTGCCGTGCGCCGGCGGCCCAGCATTGTGCGGACCCAGACCGGGCGTCCGGGCCACCACGGCATCATCCCCTCCCAGGGGACCTACGACTTAGGCTGACTGACTGCCCGCCGGCGCACCCGGCGAACTTGGTTGCCGCAGCGTTTCTGCCGACGCTACCGCTCCATCCGGGCGGCGGTCAGCAACATCGGGGCCGGCCTCATCCTGCACGCCGGCACCGGGCTGCGCTGGCCGTTCGCGCAGCCCGCCAGGCTGCGCCGGGTGACAGCGGCGGCTACGCGGTCTCGGTGCTGGCCGCTGCGGCCAGGCCGAGCTCGGCGACGGACGCCTCGCGCATCTTGAACTTCTGCACCTTGCCGGTGACCGTCATCGGGAATTCGCCGGTGATCCGCAGGTACCGGGGGATCTTGAAATGGGCGATCTTCCCGGTGCAGAAGGCCCGCAGTTCCTCCTCGGTCAGCTGCTGGCCGGGCCGCAGCTTGACCCAGGCGCAGATCTCCTCGCCGAGCCGGGCGTCCGGCACCCCGATCACCTGCACGTCCTCGATGGCCGGGTGGCTGTACAGGAACTCCTCGATCTCCCGGGGGTACACGTTCTCCCCACCCCGGATGATCATGTCCTTGATCCGGCCGACGATGTTCAGGTACCCGGCCTCGTCCATCACGGCCAGATCCCCGGTGTGCATCCAGCGGGCCTGGTCGATCGCGCTGCTGGTCTGCTCCGGGTCGTTCCAGTAGCCCAGCATCACCGAGTAGCCGCGGGTGCACATCTCACCGGTGGCGCCGCGCGGCACGGCCAGCCCGGTCTCCGGATCAACGATCTTCACCTCGACGTGCGGGTGGACCCGGCCCACCGTGGACACCCGCCGCTCCATGTCGTCGTCCGCCCGGGTCTGCGCGGACACCGGCGAGGTCTCGGTCATCCCGTAGCAGATTGTCACCTCGCTCATGTGCATCTCGCTGACCACCCGCTTCATCACCTCGACCGGGCAGGGCGAGCCGGCCATGATGCCGGTGCGCAGCGAGGACAGGTCGTAACTGGCGAAGTCCGGCAGGGCCAGCTCGGCGATGAACATGGTGGGCACGCCATACAGCGATGTGCACCGCTCAGCGGCCACCGCGCTCAGCGTGGCGGCCGGGTCGAAGCCGGCCGCCGGGATGACGATGGCCGAGCCATGGGTGGTGCAGGCCAGGTTGCCGAGCACCATGCCGAAGCAGTGGTAAAACGGCACCGGGATGCAGACCCGGTCCTGCTCGGTGTACCGGCAGCCCTCGGCGATGAAGAACCCGTTGTTCAGGATGTTGTGGTGGGACAGCGTGGCGCCTTTGGGAAAGCCGGTCGTGCCGCTGGTGTACTGGATGTTGATCGGGTCGTCGAAGGACAGCAAGGCCTCCCGGTCGGCCAGCGGGTCCCCGCCGCCCGCCACCGGCAGGGCGCCGACCACGAACAGCTCGTCCCAGTCGGCCGAGCCCAGGTACACGACGCGTGCCAGGTCAGGAAGATCGCCGCGGACCTCCTCCACCATGGCCCGGTAGTCGCTGGTCTTGAACGACTCGGCGCTGACCAGCAGCCTGACCCCGGACTGGCGGAGCGCGTAGCCCAGCTCGTGGCTGCGGTAGGCCGGGTTGATGTTGACCAGGATCACCCCGGCCTTGGCCGTCGCGTACTGCAGCAGCACCCACTCGGCGCAGTTCGGCGCCCAGATGCCGACCCGGTCGCCCGCCGCCATCCCCGCGCCGATCAGGCCCCGGGCCAGCACATCGGTATCCGCGTCGAACTGGGCATAGGTCCAGCGCCGCCCGGTGGGCATGTCCACCACAGCCTCCCGGCCGCCGAACTCGGCGGCGACGCGCCGCAGGTTCGCGCCGATGGTCTCGCCGAGCAGCGGAAGCGGCGAGGTTCCGTGGCTGTAGGACAGCTGGGCTGGACCGGTCATGACATCCTCCGAGGCTCGACAGCACCCATAATTGCCGGTCCTGGGCCTGATGGGAATGATCGCCCGCAGTTGGTCGCGGCAGGGCCGCGGCGGGGTTACTGTCGGAGATGGGGGCTGGGCAGCCGGGGTGCGCACGCCGCGCACACCGTCGCTCCCGCCCCGGGAGTAGCCCATGGGGTCGTGGATTTTCTGGCTGGTCCTGGCCGCGGTGCTGGGCGTCGCCGAGGTGCTGACCACGACGCTGGCCCTGGGGCTGATCGCGGCGGGCGCTGTGGTGGCCGCCGTCGTCGGTGTGCTCGGCGCTGGCCTGCCCTTCCAGCTGGCCGCGTTCGCCGTCGCGACTGGCGCCGGGCTTGTCGTCGTCCGCCCGATCGCACTCCGGCACATCAGGCAGCCACCGCCGCTGCGGACCGGCACCTCGGCCCTGGTCGGCCGGTCCGCGCTCGTGGTCGAGGAAGTGTCTGCGCACAGCGGCCAGGTCAAGATCCGCGGCGAGCTGTGGACCTCCCGCCCCTATGACGAGTCCCAGGTCATCCCTGTCGGCTCGACCGTCGACGTCTTCGCGATCGAAGGCGCCACCGCACTTGTCCATCCCCGGGAGTAGCCATGGAATTGGCCGCGCTCATTGCCGCCCTCGTGGCGGTCATACTCGTGTTGATCGTCGTCAGCAGGACGGTCCGGATCGTGCCGCAAGCGCGGGCCCGGAACGTCGAGCGGTTCGGCCGGTACCGCAAGACGCTGGAGCCGGGGATGAATTTCATCCTCCCCGTCGTGGACCGGGTCAAGCCGCTCATCGATCTGCGCGAGCAGGTGGTGTCGTTCCGGGGCCAGCCGGTGATTACCGAGGACAACCTGGTGGTCAGCATCGACACGGTGCTGTTCTTCCAGGTCACTGACCCGCGGGCGGCGGACTACGAGATCGTCAACTACATCCAGGCGATCGAGCAGATCACCGCGACCATGCTGCGCAGCGTGATCGGGAACATGGACCTCGAGGAAACTCTGACCTCGCGGGACAAGATCAACACGATGCTGCGCAGCGTGCTTGACGATGCGTCGGGCAAATGGGGACTCCGGGTCACCCGGGTGGAGATCAAGGCCATCGACCCGCCCAAGAGCGTGATCGACGCGATGGAGAAGCAGATGCGGGCCGAGCGGGAGAAGCGGGCCGCCGTGCTCACCGCCGAGGGTGTCCGGCAGGCCAAGATCCTCACCGCCGAGGGCGAGAAGCAGAGCAGCATCCTGCGCGCCGAAGGGGATCGGCAGAGCCAGATCCTCAAGGCCGAGGGCCAGGCCCAGGCGATCGGCACCGTGTTCCACGCCGTGCACGAGGGAGACGCGGACCCGAAGGTGCTCGCGTATCAGTACCTGCAGACGCTGCCGCAGCTGGCCCAGGCCGAGGGCAACACGTTCTGGGTCATCCCCAGCGAGGTGACCTCGGCGCTCAAGACCCTCAGCACCGCGTTCGGTCCCGGCGAGGGCGCGGCGACGCCAGCCGCCAGTGGCCCGGCGCCGCCGCCCGGTGGTGCGGCACTGCCAGATGGCGCGCTGCCCGGGATCGCCGCGCCGCCGGCCAACGGGGTCGCGCCCGGGCCGGCGCAGCCGCCAGGAGACGACGCGGCGGACCGGCGCTAGCCGCCCGGCCGGGCCGGGGCGATCCGGCTAGGCCGGGGCCGTCCGGGCTAGGGCGGGGGCAGGTCGGCTTGCGGTGACGGGCGGCTCCGGTACCGGAGCCGGAACAGGCCGTAGGCGATCGGCCCGGCGAGCAGCGGCGCCCAGTAGGAGGCGAGCCGGTAGGTGAGCGTGGCCAGCACCGCCTGGCTGGAGTTGACCTCGGCCAGCACCAGCAGCCCGGTCAGGCTCGCCTCCACCAGCCCGAGGCCGCCCGGGGTGGCCGGGATCATCCCCACCACCCCGGCCACCGCGTAGGCCACCAGGATCAGCGAGGGGCGCGGGTGGCTCCCGGTGGCCCGCAGCGCGAACAGCAGGCAGAGGTAGTCGAAGGCCAGGCGGCCCGCGGAGAGCAGCAGCGCCTGCCACCACTGCGCGCCCAGCACCGCCCGGATGTCGTTGCGCTGATCGAGCAGGGACTGGTCGAGCCCGGTCAGCGGGGGCCGCTTGCGGAAGATGGCGTTCCTGAGCCGCTGGGCCACGCGACCGATCCAGCGCAGCGGTGCGTCGTAGGCCAGGATGACCGCGCCGAGCGCGGCGAAGACCACGAACCCGACCGCGCCCAGGATGGCCGCGTTGACCAGCCCCCGGCTGGTCGGCGCGCCGAACAGGATGACCGGGAGGGCGAAGACCGGCAGGGCCAGCAGGCCCCCCACGCCGAGCAAGGAGAACGCCGCCAGCCCGCCCACGGTCGAGCTGGTGTCCCGCCCGCTGGCCGCCAGCATCCGGAACTGCACGGCGGCACCGACCGCCGCACCTCCCGGCACGATCAGGGTGATCGCGTTGCCCGCCAGCTGGGAGGTGACCACCGGGAACCATGCTTTCGTCCGCAGGGCCAGCCGCTGCAGGGCGAACGTGCAAACAAAGTGCCCGATCTCGGCCGCCACGGCCAGGCCGAACCACTTGGGGTCCAGGGTGGACAGCCGTGGCCAGGACGCGAAAACCTCGGTGATGGTGGGGAACACCAGGTAGATGGAGACACCGGCCACGAGGACCACCGCGGCGCGCTTGGCCACCGTCTGCCACGCCAGCGGATGAGCCTTCTGCTGGTCGATCCGGTCGGCGAGGGACCGCTCGCGTGAGGACGCGGGACGGTCACTCACCGTACCGGCCCGACGCCTCGGCCGGGCAGCATCGCCGTCGTCACCGCAGCATGCTAACGCGCCGTCAGAAGCGGATGGCCAGGCCCAGGGTAAGCAGGGCGCCAAACGCCAGCTGGAGCCGGCCGGTCTTGCCCAGCGCGCCGATCAGCGCCGGGCCGGCCGCGCCCGTGTGCACCGCGCGCACCGGGATCAGCGCCAGCGGCAGGGCCGCGAACACCAGCAGCACCAGCGGCCGGGCGGGCGCGACGGCGGCGGCGACGGCGAACGGGAGCAGCGCGCAGGCGATGTAGAGCCAGCGGGTGTCCTGGTCACCCAGCATGACCGCGAGCGTGCGCTTGCCCGCCAGCCGGTCGGACGGGATGTCGCGCAGATTGTTGATCACCAGCAGCGCGCAGGCCAGCAGCCCGACCGGCACCGCCGCGACCACCGCGAGCCAGGGCAGCGCGCCCATCTCCACATAGGCCGTGCCCGCCACCGCGGCCAGGCCGAAGAACGCGAACACCGCGATCTCGCCGAAGCCGTGATAGCCGTACGGGTAGCGGCCGCCGGTGTAGGTCCAGGCCGCCGCCACGGCCACGGCACCGAGCAGGATCAGCCACCAGGACGTGACCGCGGCCAGCGTGAAGCCCGCCAGGCAGGCCACGGCGAAGCAGCTGAGCGCCGCGGTCAGCACCTGGCGGGCCGGGGCCAGCCCGGACGCGACCAGGCGGACCGGGCCGACCCGCCGCTCGTCGGTGCCGCGCACGCCGTCGCTGTAGTCGTTGGCGTAGTTCACCCCAACCTGCAGGGCCAGCGCGACGATCAGCGCCAGCACGCCTCGCCACAGGGAGAAGTGGCCGTAGCCGAACGCGACCCCGGAGCCCACCACGACCGGCACCACGGCCGCGGGCAGCGTGCGGGGCCGCGCACCACTAGCCCAGTCCCGTACCCCGGCCACTAGGGTGTGTCCTGCCAGGCCGTCACTGGCCTGCGCCGAGGCGGCTGATGTCCCGCACCGCGCCGGTGGACGCGGACGTGGCCAGCGCCGCGTAGACCCGCAGCGCCTCGCTGACCGGCCGCTGCCGGCCGGCGGCCCGGTAACCGCCCAGCGCCCCGGTGATCCGCTCCCGGCGGGCCCGCAGCTCCGCGTCCGGCACGGCCAGTTCCAGCGACCGGGCCGGGATGTCGATCTCGATCTGGTCGCCATCGGAAGCCAGCGCGATCACGCCGCCCGCGGCCGCCTCGGGGGCCACGTGGCAGATGGACAGCCCGGACGTGCCGCCGGAGAACCGCCCGTCGGTGATCAGGGCGCAGGCCCGGCCCAGCCCCTTCCCCTTGAGGAAGCTGGTCGGGTACAGCATCTCCTGCATGCCCGGGCCGCCGCTGGGCCCCTCGTAGCGGATGACCACCACGTCGCCCGCCTCGACCCGGCCGCCGAGGATGCCCTCGACCGCGGCCTCCTGGCTCTCGAACACCTTGGCCGGGCCGGTGAACCGCCACAGCTCTTCCGGCACGCCCGCGGTCTTCACGATCGCGCCTTCTGGCGCCAGGTTGCCGTACAGCACGGCCAGCCCGCCATCGCGGGTGTAGGCGTGCGGCATGTCCCGGATGCAGCCGTGCTCCCGGTCCTCATCCAGGCTGGCCCACCGGGAGGCCTGGGAGAACGGCCGGGTGGTGCGCACCCCGCCCGGAGCGGCGTGGAACAGCTCGACGGCGTCGGCGGTGACCGACGGCGAGCGCAGGTCCCAGGCGTCCAGGAAATCGGCCAGCGAGGCGCTGTGCACCGTGTGCACCTGCCGGTTGAGCAGGCCGCCGCGGTTCAGCTCGGCCAGGATGGCCGGGATGCCGCCGGCCCGGTGCACGTCCTCGACGTGATAGCGGTCGCTGCTGGGCGCGACCTTGCACAGGCACGGGACCCGCCGGGACAGCTCATCGATCTCCTTGAGCCCGAACCCGACCCGCGCCTCGTGCGCCGCGGCCAGCAGGTGCAGGATCGTGTTGGTTGACCCGCCCATCGCCACGTCCAGCGCCATCGCGTTCTCAAACGCGTCCCGGGTGGCGATGGCCAGCGGCAGCACCGACTCGTCGCCGTCGGCGTAGTAGCGCCGGGCCAGCTCGACGACCTGCGTCCCGGCCCGCTCGAACAGCGTCCGCCGGGCGGCGTGCGTGGCCAGCGTGGTGCCGTTGCCCGGCAGGGCCAGCCCGATCGCCTCGGTCAGGCAGTTCATCGAGTTCGCGGTGAACATCCCGGAGCAGGACCCGCAGGTCGGGCACGCGTTCTCCTCCATCAGCGCGAGCTGCTCGTCCGACACGTCCGGGTCGGCCGCGGCGACCATCGGGTCGATCAGGTCCAGCTTCTCCGGGTCACCGGACGCGGTCACCTCGCCGGGCCGGATCCGGCCGGCCTCCATCGGGCCGCCGGACACGAACACGGTGGGGATGTTCAGCCGCAGCGCGGCCATCAGCATGCCCGGGGTGATCTTGTCGCAGTTGGACACGCAGACCAGTGCGTCCGCGCAGTGCGCGTTGACCATGTACTCGACGGAGTCGGCGATCAGCTCGCGGCTGGGCAGCGAGTACAGCATGCCGCCGTGGCCCATGGCGATCCCGTCGTCCACCGCGATCGTGTTGAACTCACGGGGGATCGCGCCCGCCGTCCGCACCGCGTCGGCCACCACCTGGCCGACCTCACGCAGGTGCACGTGGCCGGGGACGAACTCGGTGAAGCTGTTGGCCACCGCCACGATCGGCTTGCCGATATCCTCACGGGCTACCCCGGTGGCCCGCAGCAGCGCGCGCGCCCCGGCCATATTCCTGCCGTGGGTGACCGTCCGGGACCGAAGCGGTGGCATGGCCTGCTCCCCTCAAGACTGTTGGTGTTTCAGCCTACCGGCGGCCGGGTACCGGGGGCGGCCCACCCGGCCCAGGCTGGGCTATCCGGGGGGCAGGGCGAGCGCCGCGGCCGCGTACACGCGCTCGATCTCCGCGTCATCGGGCCGCAGGGACCGGCGGGCCTTGGCCTGGGCCCGCAGGTACCAGCGCAGCCGCCGGCCGCTGAGCACGTCCACCCCGCTGATCCGGGCCACCGTCCACGGCACTCGCGGGCCGTAGATCACCATGGCCGGCCGGACCCGCAGATCGCGGTCCACGGCCGCGCTAACCAGCCGGGCCGCCTGTGCCGCCGCCTGCTGGGCGTGCCGGAGCCGGCCGGCCTGGCTGTACGGGCCGTGGAACAGCTGCTCGTCCTCCACCGCCCGGACCGGCAGCCGCCTATCCCAGCGCTCCGAGTCCACCGCGAACATGCCGGCCGGGCCAATCACCAGATGATCCACGATGCAATTGGTGCCGGGCACGGCGCGGGCGTGCAGCGTGCGGTAGCCGGCCCGGTTCAGCCGGCGCAGCCGCCGACGGGTACGCCGCTGCGCGGAGGTCACCCGCACGGCGCCCGGGATGACCGCGGTGGTCCGGGACCGGTACACGGTGTCCAGGATGGCCAGCACCACGGCGGCGGTCAGGCCGACCCGCCAGTTGACCAGGATGCCGGCCGCGATGCCGCCCGCTGCGGCCAGCACGAAGCGGCGGACCCAGATCGGCATCCGCGGGTCGTGGGCCAGGCCAGCCAGGGCGGGGCGGACCCGGGGCCTGCCGCCCGGGCCGGGCCGCCGCCCGCCCGCGGTGGTGACGTCGGCGGCGGGCGCCGCGGGCGGGCCCGCCCTGGCCTGCGGGCCCGCGGCAGCACCCCGGGGCCCCTCCGGCCCGGACGCGCTGGCTGGCCGCGTCGTCCGATCCACCGTCCGAGCGTAACCGATCTCATCCGTCGCTTCCTGGAACTGCGGCGTGACACCCCGTGAGCATTTGCCGCGGTGCCCCCGGGTGGCAGAACGCCAGCTCGCAGCGCTGGTGACGCGCGCCGCTGGCCCGTTTCTGGACCAGCGCGTCGTACCCGACTACGGTGCGGAAACGTGACTGAGATTCACGATCTGACCGTGACCGAACTGGCCGCCGCGATCCGCCGCCGCGAGCTGTCACCAGCCGAGATCACCGCGCACTACCTGCAGCGGACCGAGCGGATGAACACGGCCGTGGGGGCGTTCTTCACGATCACCGCTGACCTGGCCACCGACCAGGCCGCCCAGGCCGAGAAGGCGGTGGCCAGGCTGGCCGATCAGCAGGCCCTGGCCCCGCTGACCGGCATCCCGATCCCGATCAAGGACCTGAACATGATGGCCGGGGTCCGGCAGACGCTGGGCTCGGCCGCGTTCACCGACAACGTGCCGGCCACTGACGACTACGTCACCGCGTCGCTGCGGGCCGCCGGGGCCGTGCTGACCGGGAAGACGGCCACTCCCGAGTTCGGGCTGCCGTGCTACACCGAGACCGCGATCGGGCCGCCGGCCCGCACCCCATGGGACCTGAGCCGGTCGGCGGGCGGGTCGAGCGGCGGCGCGGCCGCGGCGGTCGCCGCCGGGCTGGCCCCGGCCGCCCAGGGCAGTGACGGCGGCGGGTCGATCCGCATCCCGTCCAGCGTGTGCGGGCTGTTCGGGATCAAGCCGACCCGGGGCCGGGTGTCTAACGCCCCGCTCATGCCGGACCTGTTCGGCCTGGGCACCGAGGGGCCACTGACCCGGTCGGTGGCGGATGCGGCGCTGCTGCTGGACGTGATGGCCGGGAACCAGCCCGGGGACCTGTACACCCCGGCGCCGCCACCGGCCGGTGAGTCCTTCGCCGGCTACGCCGCGCGGGAACCGGGCCGGCTGCGGATCGGCCGGACGCTGCGCCATCCGGTCGGCGACGGGACGGTGCACCCGGACTGCGTGGCCGCCTGGGAGGACGCCAGCCAGCTGCTGGCCAGCCTGGGCCACGAGGTCGAGGACGTGGAGCCGCCGTTCGGCCCGGACGCGGTGCCCGCGTTCGAGACGCTGTGGTACGCGATGGCCACGCTGGCCCCGGTGGACCCGGCTCGCGAGGACCGGCTGCTGCCGCTCACCACCTACCTGCGCGAGCGCGGCCAGCAGGTGACCGCCGGGCAGCTGGTCCAGGCCCAGGCCGTCCTGCAGTTCCTGGTGCGTGCCGCGCTGGCCACGCTGAACACCTACGACGCCGTGCTGATGCCGACGCTGGCCGCGCCGCCGGCGCCGGTCGGGTACTTCGAGGAAGTGCCGCCGCCGGAGAACTTCGAGCGGCAGAAGCGGTTCACCCCGTACACCGCGGTGTTCAACGTGTCCGGGCAGCCCGCGGTGAGCCTGCCGCTGTACTGGACCGACGGCGGGCTGCCGATCGGCGTGATGCTGGCCGGGCGGATGGGCGAGGAGAGCACGCTGCTCTCGCTCTCCGCGCAGCTGGAGTCGGCCCGGCCGTGGCGGGACCGGCATCCCCCGCTGTGGTAGCCACCGGCGCTGACCCGGTCACCCCGCGCCGCCGCTGGCCCGCCGCGGCCCGGCGGGTGCTGCGCGTGCTCATCCCGGTGATCGTGGCCGCGGCCGTGCTCGGTGTGCTCGCCTTCGGGTACGGCACGATCCCCGGGCTCGGCCCGGCCCTCGACCCCAGCCGGGGGGTGTGGACCTCCGCGTCCGGCGGGGAGCTGCCGCACTCCCAGGCGCTGGCCGTCCCCGGCCTGGACCACCCGGTCCAGGTCTCGTTCACCAGCCACGGAGTGCCCTCGGTCCACGCCGCCGACGACCACGACCTGTTCCTCGCCCTCGGCTACCTGCACGCCAAGTTCCGGCTGGCCGAGATGGACCTGGAACGGCGGCTCGGCGAGGGCCGGCTGGCCCAGCTGGCCGGGCCGTCGGCGGTCGGCTCGGACAAGTTCGAGCTGCGGCTGGGCCTGCTGCGCACCGCGCAGCGGGAATGGTCGCTGATCCCGCGGTCCAGCCCGGCCGCGCGAGCGCTGCTGGCCTACTCCCGCGGGGTGAACGACTACCTGGCCCAGACCCGGCGTGACCACCAGTGGCCGGCCCTGTTCTCGCTGGCCGGGGTGTACCCGGCCAGCTGGACGCCGCTGGACAGCCTGGTCCTCCAGGGGGACCTGACCGAGGAGCTGGACCTCACCACCGCCCCGCTGGACTACGCGCTGCTGGACAAGACGCTCGGCCGCGAGCGGACCATGGACTGGTTCCCGGTCCTGCCGCCGAACCGGCAGCACCCCTACGACCCGGGGCCCTACCGCAAGGCCGGCATCGCCCCGATCACCGCCAGCGGCACGCTGACCGCCGCCAGCACCGGCACCGGCCGGGCCACCGGCGGGCCGGCTGCGGCCACCGCGCAGCCAGGCACGGTATCCGGCAGGACCGCGCGGGCGGCGGCCGATCTGCTGGCCCAGGTGGCCGCGCTGCCCGCCAGCCAGCTGCACAGCTACCCGGACAGCAACGCGTGGGCGGCCAACGGCCCCGCCGTCCAGGGCCGGGCCATGCTGGCCGGCGATCCGCACCTGCCGCAGACCATTCCGTCGGTCTGGTACCAGGTCGCGCTCAGCGCGCCCGGCCTGTCCGTCACCGGGGTGAGTGTGCCCGGCCTGCCCGGCGTCCTGCTCGGCCACAACCAGCACATCGCCTGGTCGCTCACGAACACGCAGAACCAGGCCGCGCTGTTCTACACCGAGCAGACCAGCAAGGGCCGCCCTGGGCAGTACTTCTGGGACGGCGCATGGCGGCGGATGCGCCAGGTGCACTACACGATCCCGGTGCGCGGCGGATCCGCCATCCCGCTCACGGTGAACCTCACCGTGCACGGGCCGATCATGACCCGGGCCGGGCAGACCACCGCGGTGGACTGGATGGGCAACGTCCCGTCCCCGGACCTGGCCGTGCTTCTGGCGGTGAACAAGGCCCACGACTGGGCCCAGTTCCACGCCGCGCTGGCCAGCTGGCGGGCACCCGCGCAGAACTTCGTGTACGCCGACGACCATGGTCACATCGGCGCGATCTCGGCCGGCTACTACCCGCTGGTCCGCCACGGTGACCCGTGGCTGCCGATGCCCGGCACCGGCGCGGACGACGTGGCCGGCACCATCCCCTACCAGGCGGTCCCGCAGGTCCACGATCCGCCCACGCACCTGGTGGCCACCGCGAACCAGCGCCCGGTCGGCGACTCGTACCCGTACTACATCGGGACCAGCGCGAACTTCTTCGACCCCGGCTACCGGGCGGGCCAGATCTATCACCTGCTGGCTGGCCAGCGCGGCATGGGCGAGAGCAGCTTCGCCACGGTGCAGAACAACCTCACTGACCCACTGGCCAGCCGGATCGTGCCCAGGCTCCGTGCCGCACTGCACGGCGCGAAACTGACCGCCGAGCAGCAGCAGGCGGCCACCATTCTTAACGATTGGTCCGGGGCCATGACCGCCAGTTCGCCCGGGGCCGCCCTGTGGTGGACGTTCTGGACCGGCTACCTGTCCGCGGTGTTCCAGCCGTGGTGGAACCGGGCCGCGGTGCCGGTGGGCAAGGACCGGGCCGGGCTGCGGGTGTCCCCGCTGCAGTTCAGCCTGGACGAAGTGCTGGAGAACTGGACGCTGACCGACCCGCACAACGCCGCATTCACCGCCCCGGGGGGCCACCCGCGCACCGCGCCGGAGGTGATGCGCACGGCGTTCGCCACCGCCGTCGCGCACCTGGCCCGCAAACTGGGCGGGGCGCCGTCCAGCTGGACCTGGGGGCGCCTGCACAGCCGGCAGTTCCCGTCGCTGACCCAGGCCGGCGCGCTGGGATACGGCCCCCGGCCGGCGGGCGGGGATGACTGGACGGTGAACGCCGCCGACGGGAACCCCGTGTCCGAGCAGGGGCCCAGCTGGCGGATGATCGTCCGGTGGACCGGCCCGGGCACGGCCGCGGGCGAGTCGGTGTACCCGGGCGGGCAGAGCGAGAACCCGGCCTCCCCGTGGTACGAAGATCAGGTGGCCGACTGGTGGAACGGGCGTTACCTGCCGCTGCCCCCGGCCGGCGGATACACCTCCGGGATGATCCGGTGGATGCTGCAGCCCGGGCCGGTGCCGCATGGCTGAGCTGCGCAGGCTGGGCAAGCGCGGGGCGTACCGGCTGGGCCGGCTGGGTTCCCCGCCACCGGAGCGGGCCGCGCCGCCGAGACCGCACTACCCGTCCTGGGTGCCTGGCCACCGCGGCCCGGTGTGGCTGTGGCTGCTCGGCTGCCTGGCCGCGATCGCGGTGATCGCGGGCGGGGCGGCGATCGGCTGGTGGTTCGTGCCGTTCCTGGCCGGGCTGGCCGCGGGCATCGCGTCCCGGCTGGGCGGCTGGCGGATGCGGGCCACGCTGCTGGCCACCGCTTGCGTGGCGGCGGCCGGGTGGGCCATCCCGCTGTGCTGGCAGGCGGCCAGCGGCCAGCCGGTCGGCGCCACGGCCCGGGTGGTGGCGGCGCTGGCCGGGCTGCCCGCGTACGCCGCGGTCGCCATCGCCGTCACGCTGCTGGTCGCCGTCATCCAGGCCCTGGCCGGCCTCTGGCTCGCCCGCGCCGTCTTCCCCCGCCGCACCCGCGCCTAACCCACCCCACCCCCACACAGCGTGGTGCATTTGGTCACTGCGGTGCATCGTGGGTGCCCCGGCACCCGCGATGTACCGCGCTGATGGTTTGCCCTCGCGCGGGTCTGGGCTCGGGCACCTCCGGTTGGCCCGATCATTGAGGGGTGAGGAGTGATGAGACGAGGCGGCTGGCGGCGGCCCGGGGCATCGCCACGAGTTACCGGGACTGGCACGGGCGGCAGGTCGAGGTAGGCCAGCAGACGCTCGACGCGATCCTGGCCGCGCTGGGGGACGCGCCCGCTGGTGGCCCGGCGCCCAGCGGCGACCGGGGGGTTCCGGAGGGCCGTCCCCCCGGGCCAGCACTGCCCGAGCCGGCCGGCCGGTCGTGGGGGTTCGCGGTGCAGCTGTACTCGCTGCGGTCCCGGCAGTCCTGGGGGCACGGCGACCTCAGTGACCTGGCCGACCTGGCCGCCTGGAGCTCCACCGACCTGGGCGCCGACTTCGTGCTGATCAACCCGCTGCACGCGGCCGAGCCGCTGCCCCCGGTGAGCGCGTCGCCCTACCTGCCGATGAGCCGGCGCTTCACCAGCCCGCTGTACCTGCGCATCGAGGACATCCCCGAGTACGCCGGCCTGACCGCGGGCGACCGGGTGCGCATCGACTCGCTGGCCGCGCCGCTGCGCGCGCGGAACGCCACCAGCGAACTGCTGGACCGGGACGCGGTGTGGCGGGCCAAGCGGGCCGCCCTGGAAATCATCCACCGGCAGCCGCTGAGCCTGTCGCGGCAGGCGGAGTTCGACGCTTACCAGGCCAGGGAGGGACAGGACCTGGCCAACTGGGCGCTGTGGTGCGCCCTGGCCGAGCTCCACGGGCCCGACTGGCGGACCTGGCCCCCCCGGCTGCGGACCGTGCGTAATGCCGAGGTATCCGCGGAGCGGGCGCGACTGGCCCGCCAGGTGCAGTTCCATGCCTGGGTGCAGTGGCTGGCCGAGGGCCAGCTGGCCACGGCCCAGGAGGCCGCGCGGGCGGCCGGGATGCGCATCGGGATCATCCGGGACCTGGCGGTGGGCTGCCATCCGGGCGGCGCGGACGCCTGGGCCTGGCGGGACGTGCTGGTCGAAGGGGTCAGCGTGGGCGCCCCGCCGGATGAGTTCAACCAGCTCGGGCAGGACTGGAACCAGCCGCCGTGGCATCCGGAACGGCTGGCCGGGCAGGGCTACGCCCCGCTGGCCGACCTGATCGGCGCGGGCCTGCGGCACGCCGGCGGGCTGCGGATGGATCACGTGATGGGCCTGCTCCGGCTGTGGTGGGTACCCGCCGGGCTGTCCCCCGAGCAGGGCACGTACGTGCGCTACGACCACCGGGCCATGGTCGGCCAGCTGACCGGCCAGGCGGCCGCGGCCGGGGCGCTGGCCATCGGTGAGGACCTGGGCACGGTCAACGACTGGATCCGGGACTATCTGGCTGACCAGGGCGTGCTCGGCACGTCGATGATGTGGTTCGAGCGCGGCCCGGACGGGGCGCCGCTGCCGCCGGGCAAGTGGCGGCGCAACTGCCTGGCCATGGTGGGCACGCACGACGTGCCGCCGATCGCCTCGTTCGTCACCGGGGAGCAGGTCGACCTGCGGTCCCGGCTCGGCCTGCTGACCCGGTCCTACCAGGCCGAACGGGCCGAGGCCGAGTCGGCCGTGGCCGCCTGGCGGGATGTCCTGACGGCCGAGGGCCTGCTCCCGGCCGGCCGGATGCCCGGGCCCGCCGACTTCACCGTGGCCTGCTACGCGTTCCTGGCCCGGACCCCGGCCCTGCTCGTCGGCGTGTCCCTGGCCGACGCGGTGGGCGACCGCCGCCCGCAGAACATCCCGGGGACCACCGATGAGTACCCGAACTGGCGCATCCCGCTGTGTGACGGCGAGGGCCGGGCGGTATCCCTCGATGACCTGGCCGATTCCCGTGGGGTGCGGGCGGTGGCGCGGGCGGTCGCCGGGCTCCGGTGACCCCGGCGGGAACCGGGGGGCGGCCTGCCGCGCCGCTGTGGCGCGACCGCGGCTTCGCCGTGTTCCTGGCCGCGCAGACGCTGTCGGTGGCCGGGGACTCGTTCGCGCTCATCGCGCTGCCGCTGCTGGTGCTGCGGGCCACCGGCTCAGTGGCCCAGATGGGCCTGCTCACCGGGGTGGCCGGGGCGGCGGCCATCGGGGCCGGGTTCCTTGCCGGGAGCCTGGCCGACCGGCTGGACCGCTGGGCCCTGATGCTGGGCTGCGACCTGGCCCGGCTGGTGCTTTACGGGCTGATCCCGCTGGCCTGGGCGGTGCACCCGCAGGTGTGGCTGCTGTACGTGATCCTGCCGGTCTGCGCGGCCATCGGCATGGTGTTCGAGGTGACCTACGTGACGGTCATCCCCGCACTGGCCGGCGGCGACCGGATCACTGAGGCGAACGGCCTGCTCTACGCCAGCGCCGCCGGCGCCGGCATCGCCGGGCCGCTGCTGGCCGGGCTGGTGTCCGGGGCGTTCGGCCCGGCCGGGGCGGTGGCGGTGGACGCGGCGAGCTTCGCGGTGTCCGCGGCTGGGCTGCTGCTGGTGCGGCGCTGGCGGCCGGCCCGCGCGCCGGGAGGCGCTGACGGCGCGGGGCCGGCCGCGGGTGGCACGAGCTGCTGGCCGGGGCGCGCTTCCTGTGGCGCCAGCCGGTGCTCCGCGCGCTGACCGTCATGCTGGCCATCTTCATCTTCGCCACCTACGGGCTGACCGACGTGCTCATCTACTACCTCAAGCACGACCTCGGCCAGCCCGACGGGGTGGTCGGGCTGGTGCTCGGCGCGGCGGCGGTGGGCACCGTGGGTGGCGCCCTGGCCGTCGCCCCGCTGCGCCGCCGGCTGGGGTTTGGCCGCTGCTGGATCGGCTCGCTGGTGCTGGGTGGCCTGGCCGTCGGGGGGCTGGGCGTTTCCGGCCTGGTGCCGGCCGTGGCCGCGCTGGCCGCGTGCTACCTGGCCTGCGTCAGCGTGGCCGGGATCTGCTCCATGTCACTGCGCCAGCAGCTCACCCCGGACTACCTGCTCGGCCGGGTGACGGCCGCGTTCTGGACGATTCACTACGCGCCCGGGCCGGTGGGCGCCGCGCTGCTCACCTGGACCGCCGGGCACGCCGGGGTCACCGCCACCTGCCTGGCCAGCGGGGCGGTGTGCGTGCTGCTCGGGCTGGCCGCGGTGGCCAGCCCGGTCCGGTCGGCGGCCTAGCCGGCCTGGACGCCGGCCTGGCGGTCCCGGGCCTGGCAGCGCAAGGCCCGCTGCACGCTGTCCCGGCACTCCACCAGCAGCCGGAGCAGCGGCGGGGGCGGTGCCGCCGAGGCGATGTAGTCGTCGGTCAGCTGCACGGTCCGCTCGCTGATCTGGGCCAGCGGGTAGGCGTTGCTGGCGAACCACTGGGCCATGTCCGTGCTCCAGTCCCGCCACACGTCGCCGACCACGTCGAAGTACCGCTTCGCGTAGGGCTCGAGCAGCCCGGCCTGGTCCGGGTCGGCGAACCCGTTGAGCGTGGCGCGGAACGTGGCGTTGGGCAGCGTGCCGCTGATGATCTGCTGCCAGGCCGCTTCCTTGGCGGCCGGCTCGGGGATCTCGGCCCAGCAGGTGGCGGCCCGCCGCTGGCCCGCGTCGGTGGCGTCCCGGGCCAGTTCGGCCTCGATCTCGGCCGGGCCGGCCACGCCCTGGCTGACCAGGCGCTGCAGCAGCCGCCAGCGCAGCTCGGTGTCCACCACCAGGCCGTCCAGCTGTGCTGACCCGTCCAGCAGGCCGGCCAGCACAGCCAGGTCGCCGGGCTGGGTGGCCACGCTGGTGAGCGCCTGCAAGTAGGCCAGCTGGCGATCGGAACCGGGCTCGGCCCGCTGCGTCAGGCTGAGCAGGGCGCTGGCCGCCTGCTCCGTCCCGGCCGGCCGCCAGGCCGGGTCGGTGAACCGGCGCAGCGCGCTCGTGGCCTGCCGGAGCAGCGTAGAGATCACCGAAATGTCGCTGGCGTGGTCCACCCCCGAGGTGACCAGCTGGACGTAGTCCCGGGCGGCCATCTCCGCGTCGCGGCACATGTCCCAGGCGGCGGCCCAGCACAGCGCGGCGGGCAGCGATTCGGTGAACTCGCTGATCCCGGTGATCAGCGTGCCGAGCGACTGATCGTCCAGCCGGATCTTCGCGTAGGTGAGGTCGTCGTCGTTGACCAGCACGAGGTCTGGCTGCTGTTCCCCGGCCAGCTCAGGCAGGACGGTGCGGTCGCCCGCGATGTCGGTCTCGACCCGGCGCCGCCGGACCAGCCCGGCGTCGGTCCGGTCGTACAGCCCCACGGCGATGCGGTGCGCGCGGAGCACTGGATGCGACGGCGCCGCGGTCTGCACGACAGCGAACTCGGTCATCCGGCCGCCGGCATCCAGCTGGAAGTCCGGCCGCAGCGTGTTCACCCCGGCGGTTTCCAGCCACTGCTTGGACCAGCCGGACAGCTCCCGGCCGGAAGCGTCCTGCAGGGCGGCCAGCAGGTCGCTGAGCGTGGCGTTGCCCCAGGCGTGCTGGTCGAAGTAGTGCCGTACCCCGGTCAGGAACTGGTCCCGGCCGACGTAGGCCACCAGCTGCTTGAGCACCGACGCGCCCTTGGCGTAGGTGATGCCGTCGAAGTTGACCTCGACCGCGGCGATGTCCGGGATGTCCGCGGCGATCGGGTGCGTGGAGGGCAGCTGGTCCTGCTGGTAGGCCCAGGCCTTGTGCAGCTGGCAGAACGTGGTCCAGGCCGAAGTCCACCGGGTGGCCTCGGACTGGGCCAGGGCGGACGCCCAGGTGGCGAAGGACTCGTTCAGCCACAGATCGTCCCACCAGCGCATGGTGACCAGGTCGCCGAACCACATGTGCGCCATCTCGTGCAGGATCGTGTCGCCGCGCAGCTCCCGGGCGAAGTCGGTGACCCGGGAGCGGAAGATGTAGTCCTCCAGGAACGTGACGCACCCGGCGTTCTCCATCGCGCCCGCCTTGTACTCCGGCACGAACACCTGGTCGTATTTGCCGAACGGGTAGCGCACGCCGAACGCGCCGTGGAAGAAGTCAAAGCCCTGCCTGGTCACCTCGAAGATCTCATCCGGGTCCAGGTACCCGGCCAGCGACTGGCGGCAGTAGATGCCGAGCGGGATGCCGTCATGCTCGCTGGTGACCTGGTGATAGGGACCGGCGATGACCGCGGTGATGTAGGTGGACATGACCGGCGAGGGCGGGAAGTGCCAGCGCCGGGCGCCCTCCGGGCCGGGTTCGCCAGCCACGTCGGGGGCTGTGTTCGACAGCACCCGCCAGCCGTCCGGGGCGAGCATGGCGAACTCGAACGCGGCCTTCAGGTCGGGCTGATCGAAGCACGCGTAGATCCGGTGCGCGTCGAAGGTCTCCAGGTCCGAGTACAGATAGATGCCGCCGTCGGACGGGTCGGTGAACCGGTGCAGGCCCTCGCCACTGCGGGAGTAGGCACAGTCGGCGACCACCCGGAGCTCGTTCTCGGCCCGCAGCCCGTCCAGGGTGATCCGGTTGCCGTCGAACGCGCTGAGGCTCACCGGGTCGCCGTTGAGCACGATCTCCCGGACGGCTGGCGCGGTCAGCTCGATGAAGCTGGCCGCGCCCGGGGCCGTGCAGCGGAACCAGGCGGTGGTGACTGACCCGAAGGTCTCCCCGTCCCCGGTGAAGTCGAGTTCCACCCGGTAGGCATCGACGTCGAGCAACTGCCGCCGCTCCCGCGCCTCGTCGCGGGTGAGGTTGTTCGCCACGTGACTGGCACCTTCCTGTCCGGTGTCCCATGTTCCCGCCGACCCGGGGTCCTCCGGTGCGGCTGCCGACGGGCATCTTCCCACGACCGGTCCTGGAATGCGGCCGGCCGCACGCCGGTTGTCAGCTGGATGGGAAGCAGGCGCGCCCCCGCGCCTGGCCCCGGTCCCTGGCGAGCGTCACCCGAGCGATGAGAAGGAGCCCCCATGGCTGAGCAGGAGCTTACCCCGGTCGATTTCTGGTTTGACCCGTTGTGCCCGTGGGCGTGGATCACCTCGCGCTGGATGCTCGAAGTGGAGCAGGTGCGCCCGGTGCAGATCCGCTGGCACGTGATGAGCCTGGCCGTGCTGAACGAGGGCAAGGACGATATGTCCGAGCGGTACCAGGAGCTGATGAAGCAGGCCTGGGGGCCGGTACGGGTGGCCATCGCCGCCGAGCAGAAGTTCGGGCCCGAAGTCCTCGGCCCGCTGTACACCGCGCTGGGCACCCGGTTCCACCACGAGAAGGCGCCCAAGGACCGGCCCACGATCGAGGCCGCGCTGGCCGAGGCGGGGCTGCCCACCGACCTGGCCGAGGCGATGGACTCCACCGAGTACGACGCGGCGGTGCGTGCCTCGCACGCCGAGGGCATCGAGCGGGTCGGCTACGAGGTGGGCACGCCGATCATCTCGATGAACGGCACCTCCATTTTCGGGCCGGTGGTGACGCCGATCCCGCGCGGCGAGGCGGCGGCCCGGCTCTGGGACGGGGTCAACCTGGTCACCCAGACGGACGGCTTCTACGAGCTGAAGCGCAGCCGGACCCGCGAGCCAATCTTCGACTAGGGGCGCCTGGCACCGCGTGGCATCTGGGGGCGGCCGGGGGGAACGTGGTCGGCCGGGGGAGACGCGCCGGGCGCCGGTCTGAGAGACTGGCGTCCGTGCGCGTCTACCTGGGATCTGACCACGCCGGATTCGAGCTCAAGGCGGCGTTGATCGACTGGCTGCGCTCGGCCGGCCATGAGGCCGTGGACTGCGGCCCAGCCAGCTACCAGCCGCTGGACGACTATCCCGTGTACGTGATGCGGGCGGCGGCCTCGGTGGCCGCGGACCCGGCCAGCCTGGGCATCGTGATCGGCGGGTCCGGGAACGGGGAGCAGATCGCGTCGAACAAGATCCCGGGCATCCGGGCGGCGGTGGCCTGGACCACCGAGACCGCGCGGCTGGCCCGGCTGCACAACGACGCGAACATCCTCAGCCTGGGGGCCCGGATGTACCCGGTGCCCGACGCCGTCGGCTTCGCGCAGGTATTCGTGGAAACGCCGTTCTCCGGCGAGGAGCGGCACGCCCGGCGGCTGAAGATGATCGCCGACTACGAGCGGGACGGCAAGCTGCCAGCCGAACCCGGCAGCGGCTGAGCGGGCCGGGCGGGCGCCGCTACGGTCAGTGGCCGGGCCGCCGCCGAGACCGGCGCCGGCGGCGGCCACTGCCGTGCGGCCGGCCCTCAGCCCGCGGCGCCGGGGAGCGGGACGGCTGCGGCGGGGCGGCGCGCGGTGCCTTGTTATCCGCGCTGGCGGCGGAGTTAGCGGCTGGCGTCCCGGCTGGCGGAGTGGGCCGGGCCCGGCCCGTGCTGGCTGTGCTGGTGCTGGCTGGCTGGTGCTGGCTGGGCCTGGTGCTGGCTGGGCCCGTGCTGGCTGGGCCCGTGCTGGTCCGGGCGGAGCGGGGGCGGGCCGCGGCCGTTTCGTCGGCCCGCTGCGCGCCGTCCTCATGATGGGCCTGCGGCCGGGACACGTCCCGGGCCCGCATGGCCGAATCGAGTGTGATCTTCATCCCTGCCATGGCGCGCCTCCATAGGCAGTCTTTCCACGGCGGGGGCGGCTCACTCAGCGGGCGGCGGCCCGATTTGCGCCGGGCCGCCCGGTGCCGCCCGGGTCAGAAGATGATCGGGCACCACGGGGCCGGGTCCCAGGACAGCGCGGCGGACAGCAGGTCCACCGTGCCGGCGCGCAGCTCGGTGGCCAGCCCGGCCCGGGCCAGCGTGCCCAGCCGGGTACCGCCCAGGTAGGCAGCGCCGAGCGTGGCCACGGGCAGCACGACATCGGCGTCATCGGTGGACGGCACGCAGCGGGCCGGGCCGCCCGCCAGGCCGGGACTGGTCAGCCGCCACCGGCCCTGGTTCCACGGGCACATGTCATCGGTGATCTCGATGACCATGTTGACCGGGGCCGAGTACCGCCGTACGGTGAGCGCCGCGGGCACGTCCACCACCCGGATCCACAGGCCGTCGCTGATCTGCGGGCGGGCCCGCCGCGGGTCGGCCAGCATCTGCAGCACCGGGTCGTCGGCGGGCCGCAGGCTCGCCGTCAGCCTGCTGACCAGGTCACGGCTCAGCAAGTCGCCCCACAGGGCGGCGGTGGCCGCCGGGTCGGCCGCGACCAGCTCGCGGACCTCCAGGGCGGCGTCCGGCAGGAACGTCCGGTCATCCCACTGCCCGCGCCCGGCGTACAGCGCGTACCCGCGTGGGCCCGCATCGTCCTCGGCCAGCACGCAGCGCAGCGGGCTGTACCCCTGCCGGTCCTCCTCCGCGTCGTCGATCACCCGCTTCCACCAGGAATCGTTCCGGGCGAAGAAACCCGGCTGGACCGGCAGCAGCAGGTCGTAAACCTTGGCCAGCTCGGCCAGGGCGGCCGGCGGGTCCACGATCCGCAGCCGGATCGCGGGGTCGGCCGGGGCGTGCCGGGCCAGGGCCCCCTCACCGTGCTGAAAGCTGAGGCTGACATGCCAGGACGCCCGCCCGTAGCCGTACCGGCCGTAGATGCCCGCCTCCGATGCCCACAGGGCCGCGATGGCCTCGCCCCGCTCGTGGATGTCCACCAGCTGGCGGCGCATCATCGCGGAGAGGATGCCGCGCCGCCGGTGCGACGGCATGACCGCGATCCAGGTGACCCCCGCGGTCGCGGTCAGCGCGCCGGGCACGCACATCCGGAAGCTCCACACCCCGGCGCTGGCGACCGGCGTGGACCCGTCGAACGCGGCCAGGCTGCGGTCCAGCTCGAACCGGCTGAGCATCTCCGCGCGGTGCTCCGGGGTTGGCGGCCGGTCGTGAAAGGCGTGCTCATTGGTGGTGTGGAAGGCATCGAACTCGTCCTCGCGGACGGGCCGGATGGGATAGCGCTCTGCCATGCTCGCATTCCTACCTTGTGCACGACGGCGGGCGCCAATCAGTTTGGCCATGTCCCAGACGGCCGTGCGTGCGGATAAAGTGCCGGCATCATGGTTTCCCGGTCCCTGACGCACCCGGTACGCCTGGTTCGCTCCGCAGCGAGCTGGACGGCCGGGCAGGTCCGGCGTCAGTTCATCACCCGGAACCGCCGGATGGCGGCCGTGCTGACCATCGCCACCGTGGGCATCGGGGTGGCCGCGGTCCACTCGTCGGAGGCGTGGTTCTCGCCGGGGCTGATGATCCTGCCCGTGCTGGCGGGCGGCCTGCTGCTCTGGCCGCGCGCGCTGCGCATCCTGTTTGGCCTGGTCGCGCTCATGCTGGCCTATGACGCGCTGTACCGGCGGGCCGGCCCCGGGATCATCGCCACGGTCGTGGTCACCGGGGTATTCGCGGACGTGCTGGCCCGCACCCGGTGGAAGCTCGGGGTCCAGGGACTGCGCGGCGACCGGATGCTGATCGAGCTGCGGGACCGGATCCGGGCCCAGGCCCGGCTGCCCGCGCTGCCCGCTGGCTGGCAGTCCGCGGCCGTGCTCCGGCCGGCCGGCGGCGTGTCGTTCGGCGGCGACTTCCTGGTGTCCTCGTGTGACGGGAAGACCCTGGAGGTGGCGCTGGTCGATGTGTCTGGCAAGGGGGTGGACGCCGGGACCCGGGCGCTGCTGCTGTCCGGCGCGTTCGGTGGGCTGCTCGGCTCGGTCCCGCGGGGCGAGTTCCTCAGCGCCTGCAACGCCTACCTGCGCCGCGGGTCAGCCGTGGAGGGCTTCGTCACCGCGGCGCACCTGGCTCTCGACCTGGCCACCGGCGAGTACATGCTGTCCTCGGCCGGGCATCCGCCGCCCGCTCACTTCGATGCGGGCAGCGGCACCTGGAAGCTGACCGAGGCGCGCGGGATCGTCCTGGGCGTGGTCCCCGACCTGCGCTGCGTGCCCGCGCATGGCGCGCTGCGGCCCGGCGACGCGCTCATGATGTATACCGACGGCCTGGTCGAGCTGCCCGGCCGGGACATCGACGCGGGCACCGACCGGCTGCTCGGCGAGGCCAACCGGCTCGTCGCCACCGGCCTGCAGGATGCCGCGGCCGAACTGGTCCGGGTGGTCAAGGCGGGGGGCGCGGGATCGGACGACTGCGCGCTGGTCCTGATCTGGCGAACCTGACGGGGAGCTAAGGCGTGTCCGGTGGACACACCTTAGGGGGCTGGCTGGGGGGCGCGGGCCTCGGCCGCGTACTGGTCCGGGCTGCGGATCGTCTGCAGGGCGTGCTCGACCAGCGCGATCAGCGTGTCCCGGCAGGAGGGCCGCTGCCGCGCGTCGCACATGACCACAGGAATCCCGGGGTCCAGGTCCAGCGCGGCCCGGACTGCTTCGCCGCGGTAGCGGCGCGCGCCGTCGAAGCAGTTCACCCCGACCACGAACGGGATGTGCCGCTGCTCGAAGTAGTCCACCGAAGGGAAGCAGTCGGCCAGCCGCCGGGTGTCGGCCATGACGATCGCGCCGAGGGTGCCACGGGACAGCTCGTCCCACATGAACCAGAAGCGCTCCTGGCCAGGCGTCCCGAACAGGTAGATCACCAGGTTCTCGCGTATCGTGATCCGCCCGAAGTCCAGGGCCACGGTCGTCGTCGACTTGCGTTCCACCCCGTCCAGCCGGTCCACGCGGGTGCCTCGCGCGCTCAGCGGTTCTTCGGTGCGCAGGGGCCGGATCTCGGTCAGCGACCCGACCAGGGTGGTCTTGCCGACACCGAAACCGCCCGCGATGAGGATCTTGATCGTGACTGGGACCCGGGCGGGGCTGACGGCCTGGTTAGAGCCGCCGTAGACCATCGACGACCTCCTGGAGGACTTGCGCGTCAGGTAGCCGCGCCGGCGGAATGGGATTGTGCACCGCGATGAGCGACAGTTCCCGCAGATCGCCCAGCAGGATCCGGACCACGCCCAGCGGCAGGTCGAGGTCGGAGGCGATGTCCGCCACCGACGTGGGCAGCCGGCACAGCCGCAGTACCGTGAAGTGTTCCGGGTCCAGCGCCGCCGGATCGGGCCGGACCCCGCGCACCGCCGTGATGATCGCGATCAGGTCGAGGGTTGACCCACTGGGCCTGGTCCGGCCGCGGATCAGCGCGTACGGCCGGACTACCGGGCCTGCCTCCTCATCCAGCCAGTGATCATCGGGCGAGGGCATGTCAGGCTCAGTCCGAGACCTCCCCGGCCGCACCGGGCCGGGGGTTCACCGACAGGTGCTGGCCCACTCGTTTCACCAGGATGGCCATTTCGTAGGCAACCAGGCCCGCGTCCGCGCTGGCCGGGCTGAGCACGGCCAGGCAGCTGCCCTCGCCGGCCGAGGTCACGAACAGGAACGCGGTATCCATCTCGACGATGGTCTGCCGCACGTACCCGCCGCCGAAATGGCGGCCCGCACCCCGGGCCAGGCTCTGGAAACCGGACGCCACCGCGGCCAGGTGTTCCGCGTCCTCCCGGGTCAGCGCGCTGGACGAGGCGATCGCCAGCCCATCACGGGAGAGGATCACGGCCCGGTCCACGTCGGGTACGCGGGACACCAGGTCATTGAGCAGCCAGTCCAGGTCGCTGACGGAGCCTGTGGTCACACCGTTCTCCTGCTCTGCTGCACTCATCTGCTCCCCCTGCTGTCACTCATCATTGTGCTGCGCACTGGCGCCCGTTTCCTCCTCACCGGCCTCACCGGCTGGTTCGGTGCTGGCCACCGTGGTGGTGCTGCCCTTGGCTGGGGCTTCGAACAGCGAACGTCCCCGTTCCGAGCCACGCTGGATGGCGGCGACCGTGCTCCTGGCCTGCTCGGGGGAGCGGTCGCCGGCCGCCTCGGCGGCCTCGGGCTCCGGGGCCGGCTCAGCGTGCCCAGCGGGCTCCCGCAACTGCGGGGCCAGGCTGGCCTGGCGGACCCGCCGGGGCAGCAGCCCGGCCTCGTCCGGGTCGGCGTCCTCGTCAACCAGGTCGAGATCACCCGGGTCGCCGTTGCCCGCGGCGTCGGCAGGCCGAGTCCAGCCACCGCCGCCCGGGTAGGCGGGGAACCCGTTCAGCCGGTTGGCTGATTCCGGGACCTCGGGGCTGGGGTCAGCGGCCCAGGGCGCGGACGGGACGGTATCCGCCCAGCCGCCCCCGGAGGTTGGGCCCGCCGGGCTGGTGGTGCCGGTACCCGCGCCGGTCCAGACGTCTGCCGCGCTGTCCGCCGGCCACCGGGCGGCTGAGGTGCCCGCCGGTTCCGCCGTGGGCGGGCTGGTGGTATCGGCGAAGCCAGCTGGAACATCGGCGGGACCATCGGGCGCACGGCTCAAGTCGCCTGGTGCCTCGGTGAAGCCACTCGGCACCTCGGTGAAGACACTCGGCACCTCGGTGAAGCCACCTGGTGCCTCGGTGAAGCCACCTGGTGCCTCGGTGAAGCCGCCCGGCGCCGCAGCGAATCCGCCGGGGGCATCCGTGTAGATGTCAGGGGACGTCGCGGTGCTGCCCGGGGACGGGTAGCTGTCCGGGGAGGGGTAGCTGTCCGGGACAGCGGCCAGGCCACCCCGCGCACCGGCGAAGCTGCCGGTGTCCTCGCGGGCCGCGTGGCGGCCGGTCAGCTGCGCGGCCGGGGCGGTGTCTGGCTCGGGCCCGCTCTCGCCGTAGCTGTCCTCGCCGACGACCAGGGTGAGCGGGATGAGCACGATCGCCGTGGTGCCCCCGTATGGCGACGAGCGCAGTGAGATCCGGATGCCGTGCTTCTTGGCCAGCTGGCTGGCTACGAACAGGCCGAGCTGGTCACTGCCGGACAGGTCGAATGGCGGTGGGTTCTCCAGGAGTTCGTTGAGCTCGGCCCGGCGCTCCTCGCTCAGCCCCAGCCCGCGGTCCTCGATCTCCACCGCGAAGCCCCGGCCCACGATGTCCCCGGTGATCAGCACGGGCGTGTTCGGCGGGGAGAAGACGACGGCGTTCTCCGCCAGCTCCGCGATCATATGGATGACGTCGGCCACCGCTGGCCCGCCGATGGCCGCCTTGGTGGTCGCGGTGACCTTGATCCGGGTGTAGTCCTCCACCTCGGCCACTGCGGCGCGGAGCACGTCCACGAACGGCACCGGGCGGCGCCAGCCCCGGGCCGGTGCGTCACCGGACAGGATGATCAGGCTTTCCGCGTGCCGCCGCATCCGGGTGGTGAGGTGGTCGATACGGAACAGGTCCTCGAGTTCCTCGGGCTCCTTGGCCCGGCGTTCCATCGCGTCCAGCAGGGTCAGCTGCCGGTGCAGCAGGGACTGGCTGCGCCGGGCCAGGTTACGGAAGATGTCGCTGATCCCCTGGCGCAGCCTGGCCTGGCCCACGGCCGCTTCCACCGCGGTCCGCTGCACTGCCGCGAAGGCCTCCCCGACCTGGCCGATCTCCTCGGTTTCGGCCGGCGGCAGCTCGGGAGCTTCCGCGTCCACGTTAACCTGCTGGCCAGCGGCCAGCCGGTGCACCACGCTTGGCAGCCGCTCGTGCGCCATCTCCAGGGCCGCCTGGCGCAGCCGGGCCAGCTCGCGGATCAGGCTGCGGCCGGTCCAGACCGAGACCAGGATGGATATCAGCACGGCCAGCAAACCCAGGCCGCCGACCAGCGCGAGGGTCAGGTAGGTGGAGTGTGCCTGGTCCTGGAACTTGACGGTCGCCCGGTTAGAGGCCGCGGTGCCGGCCTTGGTCAGCCCGCCCGCTACTGCACCGATGGTCTGACCCCACTCGGCCCGGTGACACCGGGGGCGGCCGGGTGGTCACCGTGGTGTTGACCAGCCTGGTCTCCATCTTCGACAGGGCGGCGGTAGCCTGCGGGCTGACATCGCGGATGTAGAAGGCCCGGTACTCCGGATCGAAGTCGGGCAGCGTCTGGGCGGCCAGCTGCTTGCGCGCGCCGATCAGCTCGGTGATGGCCACCCGGTCGCTGGCCGGGTAGTTCCCCGCGGCCAGGTCGGCGGTTACCAGCGCGGACTCGCGCAGCAGCATCTCTTGCGACTTAGCCATCCGCACGAAGGCTTCGCCGTTCGCCACCACAGTGGAGTTGTTCTCCTGGCGGATCAGCTCGTTCAGGACCTGGTACCCGTCCTGGACCAGGGTGTTGTAGTCGTCGAATGCCTGCGACCGGGTGATCGCCTGAGTGCGGATCTGGGTCCGCACCCCCGGGAGGGTCTGGACCCGGCCGGCCAGGGTGGCGATGGCCTGCTTCTCCGGGGTCGAGGCATTGCCCATCGTGCCCTCAGACTTCAGGGCGGTCCGCATGACTGCTATCGCGCCATTGGTCCGGCCCTCGGCCGCCTCCAGCGCGGCCAGATTCCCCGTGGTGGGCCGGGAAAGGTAGACCAGGGCCAGCGGCCGTTCACCGTCGAGCGTGGTCAGGAACACACCAACGGGCAGGCCGGTGGCGTTCTTCAGCGTGTCGGTGCGAGCCAGGTTGATGGCATCTCGAGCGGTAATGACGGTCGTGAAGATGTACAGCCCGACCAGGGAAATCACCGGGACAAGCACGAGGAGCAGGATCTTCTGGCGGATGGACCGGAGACGCAAGCCCATGACTCTGGCCTCTGCGGGGTGTAGGCGGTTCGGAATTGTAACGAGATAGCTACGAAGGAGATTCGCAGACCCTCCTGAAGCTCGGAGACTAGCAGTGACGTAGGTCACTTACCGGGGTAATAAAAGAATCCGAACTGGGTCATATACGGTTTGCGTGATTTATTACGAAACGCGCGGGTGACTGGTTAGTTCTGCGTAGCCGGCCGGGAACGCACAGAAGCCAGGCCGTCGGCCTGCACGCGGTGCGTTACCGTCCGTGCCCGCCAGGCCCCGGGCGGCCCGGGCCGGGCTCGCGGCCGGACCGCTGCCGCGGCCGGACCGGGTCCGCGGCCGGACCGCTCCCGCGGCCGTCACTGTGGCATGGGCATCGCCGGACGGCCGCTGCCGAATATGACATTAGCGTCAGCTAAACCGAATATGACATTCACGTCAGCTAATCGCGGCGCTCAGACTGAGCGGCCGCGGGCAACCGGACCCATGCAGCCGCGAAGTTGACTGTGGCGTAGGCATTGCGTTCGGTAACCCTGCCTGGTGCCGACCGGTAGCGTGCCGCCGGGCGGCACCGTCATATCACAGCTTTGAATCCAGTTCGTAACGCTCCTGAAACATATCCCAGGAAGCCGGGACAATACCGCAAAGTAGCCTCTGAACTGGGACGATGCTGTCCCGGCAGTCGGCCAGGGGCGCCCAGCCTAAACCGGGAAAGCCCAGTCTGGTAACACGTTGCGAATGGCGGTTTCAATGTGCTAGGGGTGATGGGCCCGTACCCCGCTGGGAGTGCTCCTGGAGCGGCCGGGCATAATGAGTTCAAGTTGTTCGCGGGAACGTTGCGCTGAACTAGTGATGCTGTCCGCCGGCGATCAGCGACACCGGTGTCAGGTGACGTCCATGTCATTGTTTGCATTTATATGGTGAGTGTGCGGTGATAGCTACTGTGAGCCACGGGGTTACACGATTGGGCGAGGCGCGCGCCGTGGCTGACCCCTGCCCGTCGGCCGAGGCGATCGGGGCGGCCGCCGCTGACCAGGCCTCGGGGGAGAACTTCCCGGTTGCCCTCCGGCTGCTGCCCGCCCGCTACCGCCAGCGCCTGGCAGCGGTCTACGGCTTCGCCCGTGCCGTGGATGACATGGGAGATGAAGCGCCGCCGGGCGAGCGGGCGCGCCTCCTCGACGAACTCGAAGCCGACCTCGGTCGGCTTTACCAGTTCCAGGACATTTCACTGCGCAATGGGGCCGTGCCCGCGCCGGATGGGACCGGGCCCGGCCAGCCGCGGATCGGGGTGATCCGCGCGCTGGCCCCGGCCGTGGCCGAGTGCGCGATCCCGCAGCGGCCGTTCACCGACCTGATCCAGGCCAACCGGCAGGACCAGGTGGTCACCCGGTACCGGACATTTGACGAGCTGGCTGGGTACTGCGAGCTGTCCGCCAACCCGGTCGGCCGGGTCGTGCTGCACGTGTTCGGGGCCGCCACCCCGGACCGGATCCTGCTGTCCGACCGGGTCTGCACCGCCCTGCAGCTGGCCGAGCACTGGCAGGACGTGGCCGAGGATTTCCAGGCAGGCCGGATCTACCTGCCGGGTGAGGACATGGACCGGTTCGGCTGCCAGGAGGCCGACCTCGCCGCTGGCCGGGCCGGGCCGCAGCTCAAAGAGCTGCTGGCGTTCGAGGTGCGGCGGGCGCGCGCGCTGCTGGACGAAGGCGCCCCGCTGGTCGGGAATTTGCACGGTGCGGCCCGGGTTGCCGTCGCCGGTTACGTGGCTGGCGGCCGGGCGGCGCTGGCCGCGATCGCCGCCGCCGGATACGACGTGCTGCAGGCCACCCCCCGGCCGCGGCGCAGCCGGATCGCACGGGAAGCGCTGAGGATCTATGCCGCCGGGAGGTGATGTGATGGACGTGCCCGCTGCCTACCGGCACTGCGAGGAAGTTACCTGGTCACAGGCGCGCAATTTCTCCTACGGCATCCGGCTGCTGCCCCCGGCCAAGCGGCAGGCGCTGTCCGCCGTGTACGCGTTCGCCCGGCGCATCGACGACATCGGCGACGGCTCGCTGCCCGCGGCGGAGAAACTCAGCGCCCTCCAGCAGGCCCGGGCCAGCGTGACCGCGCTGGCCAGCGGCGATCAGCCCGCCCACGATGACCTGGTGCTGATCGCGCTCAGCGATGCCGGCCGCCGCTTCCCCATCCCGCTGGCCGCCTTCGGTGAGCTGATCGACGGCTGCGAAGCCGACGTGCGGGGCACCAGTTACCAGACCTTCGACGACCTCCGGCAGTACTGCCGCTGCGTGGCGGGCTCGATCGGGCGGCTGTCCCTCGGCGTGTTCGGCACCGCCGACGTCGGCACCGCCGCCCCGCTCGCCGACGCCCTCGGCGTGGCCCTGCAGCTCACCAACATCCTGCGGGACATCCGGGAGGACTACTGCAGCGGACGGGTCTACCTGCCCGCCGAGGACTTCGCGCGGTTCGGCACCGAGCTGCGCCCCAACGGCTCCGGCGGGCCAGCGACCGACCCCAGGCTGGTGGACCTCGTCGTGTTCGAGGCGGAGCGGGCGCGCACCTGGTATGCGCACGGCCTGCAGCTGATGCCCATGCTGGACCGGCGCAGTGCCGCGTGCACCGGCGCGATGGCCGGCATCTACTTCCGGCTGCTGCGCAGCATCGCCGCCGATCCCGATGCGGTGCTGCACCGCCGGGTCTCGCTCTCCGCGGGCCAGAAGGCCATGGTCGCGGCCAGGTCACTCGCGGGCACGGCGCTGCGCACCGGGCGCCACGGCCCCCCGGCCGCCCATCCCGACAGGAGCACCAGATGAGGCCAGCTGAGACGCGCCCGGCCGGGCAGGTCGTGGTGGTGGGCGGCGGGCTGGCCGGCCTCACCGCGGCCATCGCTCTCCGCGAGGCCGGCCTGCCGGTCACCCTGCTCGAGGCCCGGCCCAGGCTGGGCGGTGCGACCTCCTCGTTCAGCCGGGGCGGGCTGATCGTGGACAACGGCCAGCACGTGTTCCTGGGCTGCTGCACCGCCTACCGGGAGCTGATCGCCCGGCTCGGCATGACCGGCTCGGTGTCCCTCCAGGACCGCTTCGACGTCACCGTGCTCAGCCCGCGCGGCCAGGCCCGGCTGCGCCGGACCAGGCTGCCCGGCCCGCTGCACATGGGCCAGGCCCTGGCCACCTACTCGCTGCTGTCACCGGCCGAGCGGCTCCGGGTGAGCCAGGCCGCGCTGGCCATGCGGTTCCTGGACCCGGCCCAGCCGGGCCTGGACGCGCAGCGGCTGGGTGACTGGCTGGCCGCCCACGGGCAGGGCGAACGGGCCCGCCGGGTGCTCTGGGACCTGTTCACGGTGTCCGCGCTGAACGTCAGCGGGGATGACGCCAACCTGTCGCTGGCCGCCACCGTGGTGCGCACCGCGCTGCTCGGCGGCAGGGACGCGGCCGACATCGGCACGCCCGCCATCCCCCTGGGCGACCTGCACGGCCAGGCGGGCGCCCGGCTGCTCGGCCAGCTCGGGGCGGCCGTACGGCTGAGCGCCAAGGTGGCCGCGGTCCAGCCGCGGCCCGGTGGTGGCTACCAGGTCCAGCTGGCCGAGCGCGGCACGGACGGGGCCGGGGATCGCATCGAGGCGGACGGCGTGGTGCTCGCGGTGCCCCCGGACACCGCGGCCCGGCTGCTGCCGCCCGGCCCGGCGGCCCCGGGCCCCGGGCCGGACCGGTGGCGCGAGCTGGGCGCCTCGCCCATCGTCAACGTGCACGTCATCTACGACCAGCGGGTGACCAGGCGGCCGTTCGTGGCCGCGGTGGACTCCCCGGTGCAGTGGGTGTTCGACCGCACCGGGCCGTCTGGGCTGGCCGCCGGGCAGTACCTGGCCATCTCGCTGTCGGCAGCGGACGACATCGTGGACACTCCGGCCGCGGTGCTGCGGGAGCGCTTCGTCCCCGCGCTGGAGGAGCTTTTCCCCGCCGCGCGGGAAGCGCGGATCATTGACTTTTTCGTCACCCGCGAGCGCCGGGCCACGTTCCGGCAGGTTCCCGGGTGCGGTGAGAAGCGGCCGGGAGCCGGAACCGGGCAAACCGGCCTGGTGCTCGCGGGTGCATGGACCGATACCGGGTGGCCGGACACGATGGAGGGCGCCGTGCGAAGCGGACTTATCGCAGCGCGAGAACTGCGACGTGAGATGACAGCGGCCGGCCGCGGGTTTCCTGCGGCCGGCCGGGCGGCGGCTGCCGCCGGAGCGTCGTCGTGACCGCCGTCATGCCCGCGGGCGTGGAGACCGCCCGTGACCTGGTCGGCCCGGCCATCGCCGCGGCCGTGGACCGGCTCAGCCCGGAAGTGAAGAAGGTAGCCGCCTACCACCTCGGGCTCGATGGTGGTGGCGGCACGGGCAAGGCACTGCGCCCGGCGCTGGCGCTGCTGTCCGCGCGGGCGGCCGGGGCCGCGGCCGAGCGCGGCGTGCCGGCCGCGGTCGCCGTGGAACTCGTGCACAACTTCTCGCTGCTGCACGACGACATCATGGACGGGGACACCGAGCGCAGGCACCGCCCGACGGCATGGACGGTGCACGGCGTGGGCGCGGCCATCCTGGCCGGTGACGCGCTGCTCGCGCTGGCCCAGGACATCCTGCTGGAGGACACGGCCGCGCAGGGGCTGTGGGCGGCCCGCTGCCTGTCCGCGGCCGTGCTCCGGCTGATCGCCGGGCAGGGCGCGGATCTCGCGTTCGAGCAGCGTGACGACGTCAGCCTGGCCGAATGCCAGACGATGGCGGGGGACAAGACCGCGGCCCTGATGGCCTGCGCGTGCAGCATCGGCGCCATCCACGTCGGTGCGCCCCCCGGCCTGGCCATGGGGCTGGCCGGGTTCGGCGCGCACGCGGGGCAGGCCTTCCAGCTGACCGACGACCTGCTGGGCATCTGGGGTGCACCCGAGGTGACTGGCAAGCCGGTCCGGGCCGACCTGCGGGCGCGGAAGAAGTCACTGCCCGTGGTGGCCGCGCTGACCAGCGGGTCGGACGCCGGCCGGGAACTGGCCGCGCTGCTCGACCAGCCGGGCCAGCTGAGCGAGGACGACCTGCTCCAGGCCGCCCGGCTGGTCGAGGAGGCGGGCGGCAAGAGCTGGACGGAGACCGAGGCCGCGGCCCAGCTGGCGGCGGCGGAGAGCTGCCTGGCCGAGACGGACATGCCCGATGACGTGCGGGCCGAGTTCGCGGGCATCGCCGAATTCATCACCGCCCGGCAGTGGTGAGGATGGCTGGCAACCCGGCGGCCGGTGCGGCGAAGGCGAGGTGAAACGATGACGGTCACGCACGCTCGATCCGGCGGCGGCTCAGCGCTCTCGGGCGCGGAATCCGCGCTGGCCAGCGCCCGTGATCACCTGCTCCGCCTCCAGCACGACGAGGGCTGGTGGCAGGGTGAGCTGGAGACCAACGTCACGATGGACGCGGAGGACCTGCTGCTCCGCCAGTTCCTCGGCATCCGGACTGAAGAAGAGACCGCGGCGGCGGGCCGGTGGATAGCGTCCAAACAGCGGGACGACGGAACCTGGGCCAACTTCTTCGGCGGCCCTGGCGATCTGTCCACCACCGTCGAGGCGTACGTCGCGCTGCGGCTGGCCGGCCACTCACCCCAGGCCGCGCACATGGCCCGCGCGGCGGAGTGGATCCGGGCCCGCGGCGGCATCCCGGCCACCCGGGTGTTCACCCGGATCTGGCTGGCCCTGTTCGGCCAGTGGTCCTGGGACGACCTGCCGGTGATGCCACCCGAAATGGTCTACCTGCCTACCTGGTTCCCGCTTAATGTTTACGACTGGGCCTGCTGGGCGCGGCAGACGATCGTGCCGCTGACCGTGGTGGGTTCGCTCCGGCCGGTCCGGTCCCTCCCCTTCGGCCTGGACGAGATCCGGGTTCCTGCCCAGGGCGAACCAGGGCACCCGGCCCGCAAGCCGGCTCAGGCCGCGGACCGGACCGGCTGGCAGCTGATGTTCGGCGGCCTCGACCGGGGCCTGCACGTGTTCGAGCGGTTCGGCCAGCGGACCCGGCCGGTGCGGGCGGTGCGCCGGGCGGCGCTGCGCCGCTGCGCCGACTGGATCATCGCCCGGCAGGAGCAGGACGGCTGCTGGGGCGGGATCCAGCCGCCCTGGGTGTACTCGCTGATCGCGCTGCACCTGCTGGGTTACGGGATCGACCATCCGGTGATCAAGCGCGGGCTGGCCGGGCTGGACCGGTTCACGATCACCGAAGACGGCCCGGACGGGCCGGTGCGGCGGCTGGAAGCCTGCCAGTCCCCGGTCTGGGACACGGTGCTGGCCATGATCGCGCTGGAGGACGCTGGCCTGCCGCCCGACCACCCGGCGCTGGGCCAGGCGGCCGACTGGCTGCTCAGCGAGGAGATACCGGGCCCGGGCGACTGGCAGGTGCGCCGCCCGTGGCTGAACCCGGGTGGCTGGGCGTTCGAGTTCGACAACGACGGCTACCCCGACATCGACGACACCGCGGAAGCCGTGCTCGCGCTGCGCCGCACGGCCCGGGGCAGCCAGCCCGCGGGCGGCCAGGCCACGGACGGCCAGGCCACGGGCGGGCGCCACCCCGCGATCGGCCGCGGGCTGCGCTGGATCACCGGCATGCAGTCCAAGGACGGCGGCTGGGGCGCGTTCGACGCGGACAACACCTCCACGATCGTGACCAAGCTGCCGTTCTGCGACTTCGGCGCGGTCATCGACCCGCCGTCGGCCGATGTCACCGCGCACGTGGTCGAGGCGCTGGCCGCGGAGGGCCTGGCCGGCAGCCGGGCGGCCCGCCGCGGCGTGGTCTGGCTGCTGCGCGCGCAGGAGGAGGACGGCTCCTGGTTCGGCCGGTGGGGCGCGAACTACGTCTACGGCACCGGCGCGGTGGTGCCGGCGCTGATCGCGGCGGGCGTGCCCGCGTCCAAGCCCGCCATCCGCCGCGCGGTCGCGTGGCTGGAAGCCCACCAGAACCCGGACGGCGGCTGGGGCGAGGACCTGCGCTCCTACGACGACCCCGGGCTGGCCGGCCAGGGCACGTCGACCGCGTCGCAGACCGCGTGGGCGCTGCTCGCCCTGCTGGCCGCGGGCCCGCCCGGCCCGGCCGCGGAGGCCGGCGTCCGCTGGCTGGCCGAGCACCAGCGGCCCGACGGCACCTGGGACGAGCCGCAGTACACCGGGACCGGATTCCCGCGTGACTTCTACATCAACTACCACCTCTACCGGCTGGTCTTCCCGCTCAGCGCGCTCGGCCGTTACCTGGCAGGCCGATCATGACCCGGCCGCTGGCGGCCCGCCCGCCTGGCAGGCAGCCCGCCGAAGGTCAGCCAGGCCTGCTGGTGTGCACGCCGCTGCGGCTGGAAGCCCGGGCTGTCCGGCGTGGGCTGGGCGGGCACGGGACCGTGCGCAGCACCGGCTACGGGCCGCGCCGGTCCGCGGCGCGGGTGACCGACTTGCGCGGGTTTTCGTTTAGCAGCCTGGCCATTGCGGGCGTGGGCGGGGGACTGACCCGCGACCTCCGCCCCGGCGACCTGGTGGTGGCCAGCGAGGTCAGGGACGAGGGCGGGCGGACCGTCGCCAGCTGCCCGTCCGCCCCGCTGCTGGCCGGCGAACTGCGCCGCAGCGGGCTGCGGGTCCGGGTCGGCCCGGTGGTCACCGTCAGCCATCTGGTCCGCGCTGGCCAGCGGGAGCGGCTGGCCGCCAGCGGGGCCCTGGTGGTGGACATGGAATCGGCTCAGCTGGCCCAGGCGGCGCAGGGCAGGCCGCTGGCCGTGATCCGCGCCGTGTCCGACAGCCCGGATCACCCGCTGCTCAGCCCGGGAGTGGTCGGCGGCGGGCTGGCCGCGCTGCGGTCGCTGCGCGCGGCCGGCCCGGCGCTGGCCCGGTGGGCCGCGGCGGCTGGGCCGCGGCAGGTGCTGCTGGCCGGGCCGCGTTCGTTCTGCGCCGGGGTGGAACGGGCCATCCAGATCGTGGAACGGGTCCTGGAGCAGCACGGCGCGCCGGTCTACGTGCGCAAGCAGATCGTGCACAACTCGCACGTGGTGGCCGGCCTGGAGCAGCGCGGTGCCATCTTCGTGGACGAGCTGAGCGAGGTGCCGGACGGCGCGCGGGTGGTGTTCTCCGCGCACGGGGTGTCACCCGCGGTGCGGGCCGAGGCTGACCGCCGGCGCCTGGCCACGGTGGACGCGACCTGCCCGCTGGTGGCCAAGGTGCACGCCGAGGCCCGCCGGTTCGCCGCCGACGGGTACCTGGTCGCGCTGATCGGGCACGCCGGGCACGAAGAGGTCGAGGGCACCCTCGGTGAGGCGCCCGAGTCGGTGGCCCTGGTGGAGACGGCCACCGACGTGGACGGCCTGCGCCCGCCGGACCCGGCCAAGGTGGCGTACCTGATGCAGACCACGCTGGCCGCGGACGAGGCGGCTGACCTCGCCGGTGCGCTGCGCGAGCGCTTCCCCACCGCCCGGGCCCCGGGCAGCGACGACATTCTGTTACGCCACGACCAACCGGCAGCAGGCGGCGCGGGCCGTGGCCGCCGAATCCGGCCTGGTGCTGGTGGCCGGGTCGGCGAACTCCTCCAACTCTGTGCGGCTGGTCGAGACCGCACAGCGGGCGGGCACCCCCGCCCACCTGATCGACGGCCCGTCTGACATCGAGCTGAGCTGGCTGGCCGGGGTGTCCACGATCGGCGTTACCGCGGGGGCGTCCGCGCCGCCCGCGATCGTGCAGGACATCATCAGCGCGCTCGGCGGCCTCGGCAATGTCGAGGTCACCGAGCGGGTGATCACCACTGAGAACATCCGATTCAGCCTGCCCAAGGAGGTTAGGCAATCATGAGCGTGTCCATGCGCCAGAGCATGCGCATCGGGTCCTACCTGGTGCGCCAGAAGCTGGCTGGCCGCAAGAAGTTCCCGCTGCTGGTGGAGGTGGAGCCGCTGTTCGCCTGCAACCTGAAGTGCGCGGGCTGCGGGAAGATCCAGCAGCCGCACACCGTCCTCAAGCAGCGGATGCCGGTGGAGCAGGCGCTGGCCGCGATCGAGGAATGCGGCGCGCCGATGGTGTCGCTGGCCGGTGGCGAGCCGCTGATGCACCCGCAGATCGACGTGCTGGTCAACGAGCTGGTCAAGCGCAAGAAGTTCGTCTTCCTGTGCACCAATGCGCTGCTGCTGCCGAAGAAGATCGACAAGTTCAAGCCGTCGCCCTACTTCGCCTTCGTCGTGCACATCGACGGGCTGCGCGAGCGGCACGACGAGTCGGTGTGCAAGGACGGCGTGTTCGACGAGGCGGTGGCCGCGATCAAGATGGCCAAGAAGCGCGGGTTCAAGGTGAACACGAACACCACCGTGTTCAACACCGACACCCCGCAGACCGTCATCGACGTGCTCAGCTACCTCAACGACGACCTGGGCATCGACGAGATGCAGATCTCGCCCGCCTACGCCTACGAAAAGGCGCCAGACCAGGATCACTTCCTCGGGGTCACTGAGACGCGGGAACTGTTCCGCAAGGCATTCGCCGACGGGAACCGGAAGCGGTGGCGGCTCAACCACACACCGCTGTTCCTCGATTTCCTCGAAGGCAAAGCCGACTTCGGCTGCACCGCCTGGGGAATTCCGTCCTATTCGCTGCTCGGCTGGCAGAAGCCCTGCTACCTGATGTCGGACGGGTACGTGAAAACGTACAAGGAACTGATCGAGACCACCGACTGGGACGCCTACGGCCGGGGCAAGGACCCGCGCTGCGCGAACTGCATGGCGCATTGCGGATATGAGCCATCGGCGGTGCTGGCCACGATGGGCTCACTGCGTGAGTCGCTGCGGGCGATGCGGAACACCTGAGGTCAAGGCTCAAATCACCCGGGGTCACGGCAACTCCTGGATCTCGCACTGGTATCACCAAGGAGGCAAGCGAGCAGGCGGGGCTGGTTACCGGGCTGCGCAGGGTCAGGGGACTAGGCAGAATCCCGGTGACGCGGCGGCCGCGCTGGGCGCCTGCGCCGGGCCGGCGACGCGCTGCCGAATATCGGCGCGCAAAGCGGGCCGCCGCGAATGTGAAACGGCTGTGGGCGCGGAATGGACCGGCACTACGTGGCATACGCCGCGTCGCGTAGCCGGGCCGGGCCGCGGATCGCGGCGTTCTTGCAGAAGCTCCCCAGGAATCGCTCAGGAATGACCGCCAGGATCTTCCTGGTGCGCATCGCAAGCGCCTGATGCGCCGGTGGTCCCCGCAATTCCCCAGCATCAGGATGTGCCCGCCGGGCCGGTGCGGGCATTCCCGGAGGAGCCCTCATGTTCGTCACCTATCTCCGGCGTGAGCTGCGCCGCCGGATGCGCCAGGCGATCTTCATCGCGCTGGGCCTGGCCCTGGGTATCGGGCTGGTCATCACCGTCACCGCCGCCTCGGCCGGGGTCAGGAACGCCCAGGCCAGCGTGCTGCACTCGCTGTACGGGGTGGGCACCGACATCACCGTGACCCAGACGCCCACGGCAGGCTCGGGTGGCCCGGTGGGTTTCGGCTTCCGTGGCCAGATCGGCAACCGGACCCGGCCCGCAGCCGGCACGAAGATCGACGTCGACCGGCTGACCAGCATCGGCCAGGGCACGCTGGCCGCCTCCTCGGTCACCCGCATCGGCCAGCTGCACAACGTGGCGGGGGCGGCCGGGGCGCTCAGCCTGACCGACGCGGTCATCACCGGCAAGATCCCGGCCATCAACACGTCAGGCGGGACCGGTGGTTTCGGCCCGGGCAGTGGTGGCGGCAGCGGCGGCACCGCCGGCGGCGGGTTCTTCCGCGGCAACTTCAAGTCCAGCTCGTTCACGGTCAGCGGCGTCGACCTGGCCACCGGGGCGCTGGGCCCGCTCAGTGCGGCCAGGCTGACCTCCGGCCGCACGTTCACCAGCGCGGACGCCAGCGCCAGCACCGCCGTGATCAACGCCGACTACGCCCACCAGCACAAGCTGAAGGTCGGCTCCACGGTGACCGTGGCCAAGACCAGCTTCAAGGTGGTCGGGATCGCCAGCGCGGGCAGCAACGCCCCGGACGTGTTCATCCCGCTCGGCCGGGCGCAGGCCCTGGCCGGGATGACAGGCAAAGTGAACACGATCTACGTGGCCGCCACCAGCGCATCGAACATCAGCGGCGTGGCCAGCGAGATCTCCGGGCTGCTGCCCAAGGCCACCGTGACCACCTCCAGCAGCCTGGCCAGCCAGGTGACCGGGTCGCTGTCCAGCGCGGCCAGCCTGGCCAACAACCTCGGCAAGTGGCTGGCGGTCGCCGTGCTGATCGCCGCGTTCCTGCTGGCCAGCCTGCTGACCATGGCCGCGGTGACCCGCCGGGTCCGCGAGTTCGGCACGCTCAAGGCGCTCGGCTGGCGGAGCGGCCGGATCACCGGCCAGGTCATGGGTGAGTCGATCGTCATCGGCATCCTGGGCGGCGCTGCCGGGGTGGCGCTCGGCTTTGCCGGGGCCGCCCTGGTCAGCAAGCTCGCCCGGCCGCTGACCGCGTCGCTGGGTGCCACCACCGGCTCGGCCACCCCGGGCGGGGCCCGGACCTTCGGCGGTGGCCAGGGCGGGTTCGGCGGCCCGCCGGGCGGGTCCGGTGGCGGGCCTGGCGGGTTCTTCGGCCGGGCCGCCGCGGACACGCACAACGTTGTGGTTCACCTCAGCGCACCGGTCACCATCGGTGCCGTGGTGCTGGCCGTGGTGCTGGCCATCGCCGGCGGCCTGATCGCCGGGACGTTCGGTGGCTGGCGGGCGGCCCGGCTGCGGCCCGCTGCGGCATTGTCCAGGGTCGAGTGAGTGGGAGAGGGATCATGTACAAGCTGACCGGCGTGACCAAGCGCTACCAGAAGGGCCGGGTCACGGTGGACGCCCTGGCCGGCGTGGACCTGGTTATCGAGGATGGCGAGTGGCTGGCCATCCAGGGCCCGACCGGGCACGGCAAGACCACGCTGCTGCAGATTCTCGGTGGCCTGGACCGGCCCACCTCGGGGATCGTGGACTTCGACGGGCAGGACCTGGCCGCCCTGCGTGAGGCCCAGGTCACCCGGGTCCGGGCCGCCGCGATCGGGTTCATCTTCCAGACGTTCAACCTGATCCCCACGCTGAGCGCGCTGGAGAACGTGGAAGTGGCCCTGGTCCCGCTGGGCACCGGCAAGGACGAGCGCGAGGCCCGGGCGGCCGGGGCGCTGGACACCGTCGGCCTGGGGGACCGGCTGCGGCACCTGCCGGGCGAGCTGTCCGGCGGCCAGCAGCAGCGGGTGGCCATCGCCCGGGCCCTGGTCAAGCAGCCCAAGGTGGTGCTGGCCGACGAGCCCACCGGCAACCTGGACGAGGACACCAGGGACGACATCATGGGCCTGCTGGAGCAGCTGTGGCGGACCAGCGGGATGACCCTGGTCCTGGTCACCCACGACAGCGCGGTCGCCCGGCGGGCCCAGCGGATCGGCATCATGCAGCACGGCAAGCTGTCCATCCGGCAGGACACCAGGGGCGCGGCGACCTGACCAGCTCAGGCCCGCCTAGCTACGCGGCAGCTGCTGCTCGCACCAGACGATCTTGCCCTGCCGGGTCCGCCGGGCGCCCCAGTGCGTGGAGAGCTGGCTGACCACCTCCAGGCCGCGGCCGCACTCCTCGTCCCGGCCCGCGTGCCGCAGCCGCGGCAGGGCCGCGGAGTTGTCCAGTACCTCGACGACCAGCGACTCTTCCAGCACCAGCCGCAGGGTCACCTCGCCGACCGCGTACCGGATGGCGTTGGTGACCAGCTCCGACACGAGCAGCTCGGTGGTGGGCACCAGCTCGTCAAGCTTCCAGCGCTCCAGCGGGCCACGGATCAGCTGCCGCGCGTGCGCCACCGAGGTCAGCTCGGGGGACAGCGGCCAGCTGACGTGATTGTCGGCGGGAATCCGGCTCAGCCGGGCGATCAGGATCGCGATGTCGTCCCGCTGCTGGTGCGCGTACACGCCGGCCAGGGCCGCCCGGCACAGGTCGTCCAGGGTGCGCTCGCCCGCACCGCCGTCGAACACGCTGCGCAGGAAGTTCAGGCCGTCGTCGATGTCCCGCTGCCGGTCCTCGACCAGCCCGTCGGTGTACAGCACCAGCAGGCTGCCGTCCTCGATCTGGAACGTGCGGCTCTCGATCGGGATCTCGCCCACGCCCAGCGGCGGCGCCGGGGACGTGTCCAGGAACTCGGTGCTGCCGTCCGGGCGGACCAGCAGCGGGGGGAGATGCCCGGCCGAGGCGATCTCGCAGCTCCCGGACACCGCGTCGTACATCGCGTAGGCGCAGGTGGCGAAGTGCGGCTCCCGCTCGCCCAGCGAGGTCATCAGCTCGTTGAGCTGATGCAGGGATTCGGCGGGCGGCAGTTCCAGCATGGCCAGGGTGTGGATCGCGGTGCGCAGCCGGCCCATGGTCACCGCGGCGCGCACGCCGTGCCCGGCCACGTCCCCGACCACCAGCGCGGCCCGGGCCCCGGGCAGCGCGATCGACTCGTACCAGTCGCCGCCGACCTCGATCAGCTTGCTGCCTGGCAGGTACCGGTGCCGCACTTCCACCGAGGACGGGGCGGACAGCCCGGTGGGCAGCAGGCTGCGCTGCAAGGTGAGCGCGGTAGTGCGCTCCCGGTTGTACTGCCGGGCGTTGTCGATGAAGATCGCTGCGCGGGAGGCGAACTCCATGCCGATCTCGGAGTCGTAGTCGTCGAATGGCCGGTAGCCCGCCTTGCGGGTGCACACGAAAAAGCCCAGCATGCTGTCTTTGGTGGCCAGCGGCATGAGCAGCATGGACGTGTCGGACAGCAGCTGGGCCACCGGGCGGCGCAGCCACGATTCCGCGATGCTGACCGCCCCGGCCGTATCCAGCGTGGTCACCCGGACCGGCTTGCCGGTCTGCATGCATTCCACGTAGGGCGTGTCCGGCGGGTACAGCAGCACCTCCCCGGTGGGGAAGGCGGCGTCCCAGCCTGGGGAGCCGTCGTCGGACGCCACCGCCAGCCGCCGCAGCAGCTGCGAGCCGTCCGGCGGGTTGACCGGGAACTCGTCGCCCGCGGCCACGCTCTCCAGCACCAGCAGCCCGGCCGAGTTGGAAAAGTGCGGCACCAGGATGTTGATCAGCCCCCGGGCCACCTGGTCCAGGTCGAGGGTCGCGCCGATCTGCCGGAACGTGTCGTCGAGCAGCGAGTGGCGCATCAGCGCCGGGTCGACGAACCGCTCGTGCCGGGTCGGCGGCATCCGCAGCACGGCCAGCGCGGCCAGCCCCGGGGTGTCGCCGTGCATCGGCTGGACGCTCACCACCGCCTCGACCCGGCGGCCTTCCCGGGTGCTCAGCGCGAGCACGGCGGTGGCCTCCCGGCCATCCCGGACCGCGTCCAGCAGGCTGGTCACCGCGGGCTCGGCCGCGGTGGGCTCGGCGACCAGATCGCTCAGGTGCGCGCCAACCAGGGAGACAGGATCGAGGGGCAGGATTTCCGGTGCGTTCCGGTCATGCTGAATGACCCGTCCGGCCTCATCGATACCCAGGATGAGGGTCCGGACGGAGACGTTTGACAGCAGCGCAGTGATCTTCCCCACCGTACCTGATGTTGGGTTAAGTGTCCTGGCCTGGCGTGCTCGCTACGTTCCATCCGTTATTCGTTAAGTTATGCCCCATTAGCCGTGCTCAGGCCACCGATTCAGGCGGAGTGGCCGGGCCCGCCCGGCCCCCGGCCGCGGTCAGGAGGACTAGTGGGACACACGGGGCAGGATCAGGTAATTGTGGTCGGCGCCGGGCCGACCGGACTGATGCTGGCCGCCGAACTCGCCTTAGCCGGAGTGGATTGCCTGGTGCTGGAGCGGCGGGACGGCCCGCGCGCCCAATCCCGCGCGATCTGCCTGCACGCGCGCAGCATGGAAATGCTCGATCTGCGCGGCCAGGCGGCCACCTTCGCCGCGGCCGGGCTGGCGGTGCCGTCCTTCCCGCTCGGCCTGAAAGGCGCGGTCATCGGCTTCGGCCGGCTGGACGGCGACTTTCCCTACCTGCTCGACATTCCGCAGCACGAGATCGAGCGGCTGCTGGCTGGCCGGGCCCGCGAACTGGGCGCCACCATCCGCTGGTCGTCCCCGGTCACCCAGATCGAGCAGGACGGTGCCGGGGTGCGGGTCCAGGTGGCGGACGGCGCCACGTACCACGCCGCCTACCTGGCCGGCTGTGACGGGACGCGCAGTTTCGTCCGGGAGACGGTGGGCCTGCCGTTCCCCGGCGCGCCCAACCCCGGCTCGGTCATCCTGGCCGACCTGTTCCTGGACGGGCTGCCGATGACCGACACGTACGGCGACCTGTCCGGGGGCGGCATGCTGCTGGTGTTCCCGTTCCGGGACGGCTCGTGCCGCCTGGTCCTGTATGACTTCGCCCGGGCCGGCGTGCCGGTCACCGAACCGGTCAGCCTGGCCGAGGTCCGCGACGGCCTGACCCGGATCACCGGCCAGGCGTTCGGGGCCCGCGACCTGTACTGGTCCGCGCGCTACCGCAGCGAGAGCCGCCAGGTCCCGGCCTACCGCCGGGGCCGGATCTTCCTGGCCGGTGACGCGGCGCACACCCATTCCCCGGCCGGTGCCCAGGGCATGAACACCGGGTTGCAGGACGCGGTCAACCTGGGCTGGAAGCTGGGTGCCGCGCTGGCCGGCTGGGCACCCAGCTGGCTGCTCGACACCTATCATTCCGAACGCCATCCCGTGGGGGCTGCCGTCCTCACCCTCACTGGCCGCCAGTTCCGGCTGAATACCGCCCGAAGCTGGCCGCGGCGGGCGCTGCGCTGGGCCGCGCACCGGGTGGTCGTGCCGCTGCCCCCGGTGCAGACCTGGCTGGCCCGCAGTTATTCGGGCATTGCCATCGGCTACCCGCCCGCGGATCAGCCCGGGCCGCCGGTCACCACGGCCCGCCCGCACCGGCTGGCTGGCCGGCGGCTGCCGCCCGCCCGGCTGACCTACCCGGATGGCCGCAGCCAGCGGGTGTACGACCTGTTTCACGACGGGCGGTTCGTCCTGCTGCACCGGGATGGCGGAGCGGCCGGCCCGGCGGGCCTGGCAACCGGGGGAGGGGCGGGCGGCGAGTGGCCCGGGCCGGTGCGCAGCGTCGGCTACACCGGGTGCGAAGGGGCCCGGCTGCCCGCCGCGGCTTTAGTCCGCCCGGACGGCTACCTGGCGTGGGCCTGCGACGACCCGGACCCAGCCGCCCGGGAGCGGGCCGCGCGCGCGGCCATCACCCACTGGTGCACCCCCGGGCCCGGCTGATCCCATCCACCCCGGCGTGATCGCGGCCGGTTTGCGTTACCTGGCGACCCAAATCGGCCACGATCATGGGAGAGCGTGAGGAGGGCCTATGCAGACAGCGTCCGCGGGTGACCGTGCTGGGCAGCATGAACATGGACATCTCGGTCACCGTGCCCCGGCTGGCCGGCCCGGGGGAGACGGTGCTCGGCTCGGCCGCCCGGCTGCTGCCGGGCGGCAAGGGCGGCAACTGTGCCCTGGCCGCGGCCCGGCTCGGCGCGGCCGTCCGGATGACCGGCTGCTGTGGCGACGATGACTTCGGCGCGGCCCTGACGACGGCGTTGCACACCGGCGGGGTGGACGTCACCGGGGTCCGCACCGTGGCCAGCACCAGTTCCGGGATCGCGCTGATCACCGTGGACGCGGCCGGTGAGAACTCGATCACGGTCGCGCCCGGCGCCAACGGCCTGGCCGGGGCGCCCGAGGTGGCCGCGGCGTTCGCGGCCCCGGCCGATGTGCTGGTGCTGTCCGCGGAGATCCCGGTGCCGGTACTCGCCGCCGCCCTGGACCGGGCCCGCGCGACCCAGGTCACCTCGGTGCTGAACCTGGCGCCGGTGCCGGCCGGGGCGCGCCCGCTCATCGGGCCCGGGGTGGACTGGCTGGTGGTCAACGCGCCGGAGGCAGGCATGATCCTGGGCCGCCCGGTGACCGGCCCGGCGGCGGCCAGGTCGGCTGCTGCCGAGCTGACCCGGGCCGGGGCCCAGCACGCGGCGATCACCCTGGGCCCGGCCGGGGCGGTGTACGGCACCCGCGACGGGACCGGTGCGGTGCCCGGGTTCCGCGTGGGCAGCGTGGACAGCGTGGGCGCGGGGGACGCATTCGTGGCCGCGCTGGCGGTGGCGGTCGCGGCGGGCACGCCCCCGGCGGAGGCGGTCCGGCTCGCCTGTGCGGTCGGCGCTACCGCGGTGACCCGTCCGGGCGCCCAGGACGCCCTGCCCACCGGCGCCGACGTCCTGTCGGCCACGGGCGTTGAGTGGCTGGAATGGCAGGCCGGCCGGTAGTGGTGCAGTTCCCGGCCCGGTCGTGCGCCGGGGTACCCGCCCTGACAACCGAGGCCCGCGGAGCAGGACTCCGCGGGCCTCGGTGCTAGGTGCTGGTGTGCCGGTCGCCTCTCGGCGAGTGGCACGACGCGGCTCCAGCCGGACGGTATTCCGCGAAGGCAGATGAGTTGCGGCCCGGGGGACACGAACACACCAGCGATGGTGAACAACGCGGCACCCCGGCCGGCTATTCCGGCCCACCCGGAAATTGGCCAGTGCCACCATGGTGCCGTGGCAGAAGTAGGGCGGGACACCGCGCTGGACGCACTCGACACGGCCTACCGCCAGGTGACCGAGGTGGTCTCCGGGCTCGGCGAGGCGGACCTGATGCGGCCCAGCCGGTGCGCGGGCTGGGCCGTTGCCGATGTGCTCTACCACCAGTTGCTGGATGCCCGCCGGGCGCTGCGGACCTTCGCCACCCCGTCGGCTCAGCCGCCTGACTGCGACGATGTGTCCTACTGGCAGGACTACGCGCCCGCTGCTGGCGAGGCCGCCGCCGCGGCCCAGGCGGCCGCGGCGGCGCATGCCCGCTACGTCCGGGTCGCCGCGTCCGCTTACCCGCCGGGCGCACTGGCCTGGGAATGGTCCGAGACGTCCGCGGCCGCCTGCCGGGCCGCCCGGGCGTGCCCGGCCGCCGGGGTCGCCACCCAGGGTCATGTGCTGCGGCCGGCCGACTTCACCGCCACGCTCGCGGTCGAGGCGGCGGTCCACTTCCTCGATCTCACCGTGGCGCTGCCCGCCGCGCCGCGGCCGGATCCAGCCCCGCTGGCGCTGGTCCGCCGGGTGCTGGACGGCCTGCTCGGCCACCCGCTGCCGGCCGGCTGGGATGGAGTCAGCGGCGCGCTGAAAGGCACCGGGCGGGTTCCGCTGACCCGTGCGGATCGCGCCCGGCTGGGCGCGGACGCGGAGCGGTTCCCGCTGCTGGTCTAGCCTCCGCTGACCCAGCCCCGCGGGCCCGGCCGCCATCCGCCCGCACCGATACCCGATTGATGCCGTTCTGGCTCCCCGGCCAGGCGTGCGCTCCTCGTGGGGGGTCTAGTGTGTGAATCAATAACCAGGGTGAACAAGGAGTTGCGCGGTGCCTGGGGAGCCATCCCTGATCGGCAGCATCGGCGTCCTGTGCGTGGCCACCCGCGGGCCGGGCGGGCCGGGCGAGGTACTGCTCAGGATCCGCGGTGGCACCGAGGCCTATATCGCCTGGTCGGCCGAGCCGATTGCCAAGGGCAAGACCGTGCTGGTCCTCGAATCGCGCGGCACGCGGACAGTGGATGTCAGCGAGTGGACCGATCCGCTCAATCCCTTTCCTGAACCCTTACCAGCCAGCACCGCCTGAAGGAGCCCGATCATGCTTGGATACCGCGTCCCGGCCCCCGACGAAGCCATGCTCATCTCCGGGGGGAGATATGGCCGCAACGGCGCCCCGTTCCGGGTCGTCACCGGGCACGGCGCGTTCGTGCTCCCGTTCTTCCGCAAGGCCCGCTACCTGACCCTGGCCATGAACGAGGCCGAGGTGGCCGAGCAGTGCGTCACCAAGCAGGGCATCGCGCTCAACGTGCGCTCGGTGATCGCGTTCAAGGTCGGCAACGACGAGGAGAGCATCGTCAACGCCGGCCAGCGCTTCCTGTCCGACCAGGACCAGATGTCCACCCTCACCGGACGGATCTTCGCTGGCCACCTGCGCTCCATCATCGGGTCCATGACGGTGGAGGAGATCGTCACCGAGCGCCAGAAGCTGGCCACCGAGGTGCTGGACGGCTCGAAGGCGGAGATGGCCAAGATCGGCCTGACCGTCAACTCGCTGCAGATCCAGTCCATCGACGACCTGAACTCGGGCTACATCGACGCGATGGCTGCCCCGCACAACGCCGCGATCCAGCGCCAGGCGCAGATCGCCCAGGCTCAGGCCACCCAGGCGGCGGCCCAGGCGCAGCAGGAGTCACAGCGCAAGCAGGCCGAGTACGCCCGGCAGACGGCCGTGGTGCAGGCCCAGTACAAGGCGGAAATCGACAAGGCACAGGCCGAAGCGGCGCAGGCCGGCCCGCTCATGCAGGCGCAGACGCAGATCGGGGTCATCAACGCCCAGTCGGAACTGGCCCAGCGCCAGGCCGAGCTGCGCCAGCGCCAGCTGGTGGCCGAGGTGGTCAAGCCCGCCGAGGCAGAAGCGGAGAAGGTGCGCATCCTGGCCAAGGCCGATGCGGAGCGGATGCGGATCCAGGCCGAGGCGGCGGCGTCGAACAACCGGGTGGCGCTGGACCGGCTGCTCATCGACCAGCTCCCGCAGATCGTCAAGGAGGCCGCGGGCGGCCTGGCCGGCGCGAACGTCAACGTGCTGAACGGCGCGGATGGCCTCAGTGAGATCGCCGCGGGCCTGGTCGGCCAGGGCCTGACCATCCTCGACTCGATCAAGAAGAACCTGGCCACCGGGCCGGAGGCCAGCGAAGCCCGGGCCGAGGTGGTCCGCCTGGACGGCCCGCAGGACGGGCAGGCCCGCGGCTGACCGGTGGAGCTGGCCGGCCCGGGTAGCTGGCCAACCGCAGGCTGGCCAGAGGTATATGCCAGGCTTGGCCAATGCCGGTTCTGGCTGGCGCGGCCGTGCTGGCCGCCATCGCATGGGTCTACCTGGTGGCCGCGCACGGCGGGTACTGGCGCACCGACCAGCGCCTGCCCGGGGCGCCCGGGCCCGCCGGGCCAGGCCCGGGGCAGTGGCCGAGCGTGGTGGCCGTCGTCCCGGCCCGGGACGAGGCCGCCATCCTCCCGGTCACCCTGCCCAGCCTGCTCACCCAGGACTACCCGGGGGAGTTCTCGGTGGTGCTGGTGGACGACGCGAGCACCGATGGCACCGCCGCGACCGCCGCCGCGCTCGGCGGCCCGGGGCCGGCAGGCCGGACGCCACGCATCGTGCCGGCCGGGGCCACCCCGCCCGGGTGGGCGGGCAAGGTGCACGCCATGGCCCAGGGCCTGCGCGCGGCCGGGGAATGCGACTTCGTGCTGTTCACCGACGCCGACATCAGCTATGCGCCCGGCACCCTGGCCGAGCTGGTCCGGGCGGCGGTGACCGACGACCGCGCCCTGGTCTCGCAGATGGCCCAGCTGCGCGCGGACACCGGCTGGGAGCGCTTCATCGTCCCCGCGTTCGTCTACTTCTTCGCCCAGCTGTACCCGTTCCGGTGGGTGAACCGGCCGGGCTCACGCACCGCCGCCGCGGCCGGCGGCTGCATGCTGGTCCGCCGCACCACGCTGGCCGCCGCGGGCGGGCTGGCCCCGATCCGGGACGCCCGGATCGACGACGTCGCGCTCGGCCGGCTGCTGAAACGCGGCCCGGCCCGGGCCCGGTGCTGGCTCGGGTTCACCACCCAGGTGCGCAGCCAGCGGCCCTACCCTCAGCTGGCCGGGCTGTGGGACATGGTCGCGCGCAGCGCTTATACCCAGCTCCGTTACTCGCCGGCCCTGCTGGCAGCCACCCTGCTCGGCCTGGCCTGGCTGTACGTGGTGGCACCGGCGGCAGCCGTCGCCGGGCTGGCCGGGCTGGCCGCCGGGGCCGGGCCGGCCGCGGCCTGGTGCCTGCTGGCGGGCCTGGTGGCCTGGGCGCTGATGGCCATCAGCTACCTGCCGGTGCTGCGGCTGTACCGGCTCCGCCCGTGGCGCGCGGCGATGCTGCCGCTGGTCGCCCTGCTCTACGCCGCGATGACCGCCGATTCCGCCCGCCGCCATCATGCTGGGCGGGGCGGCGAATGGAAAGGGCGGACCATCCCGGTGCACGATGGGCCCAGTGCGGCCAACCGCCGCTAGCTGCCTGTTTGCATCTATCGGGCACTACCCGGAATTGCTGCATTTCCCAGCGGCGTCACGGCCGGCGCCATCGGCGTGGCGGCCGCTGGCGCTGCTAGCGCCCCGACCGGCAACGTTTGCCCCGTTCCGGCGCGGGCGGTGGACGAAGGATCTGATAGCGGCCACCGGCGGCGAGTTGCCCCGGGGTCGTTCGTGTGAGGATGACCAGGTGTCACCTCGCCTGCCTGCCGTTGATCCTGTCCGCCTGGCTCAGTGGTGCCAGGAGCATCTCGGCAGCCCGCCGGCGGGCGAGATCTTCAGGTCCGGGTATCTCTCAGCGGTCATCGGGCTCCGGCTGGCTGATAGCCGGGCCGTCGTGGTCAAGGTACGTCCCGATTCGCCGCGGATGGCGGCATGCGTGGAAGTCCAGCGTCTCCGCCTGTTCGAGTCCGGCTATCCGTGTCCCGAGCCGCTCACCGGCGCCGCCGCTTTCGGTGACGGCGTGGCTACCGCTGAGGCCTACGTCCCCGGCGGCGCCTTGCTCCCCAGCGCGGGCCGCTCGGCCTGGGCCTTCGCTGGGGCGTTCGCGCGGCTGGTCACCCTCGCCCCGCGGCCAGCCGAGGTGCCCACTCTTGACCCGCCACCGTCGTGGGCGGACTGGAATCATGCCGGGGCCGGGCTGTGGCCGCATCCCGAGGACTTTGACGTCAACCTCAACGAAGTGACCGGTCCCGTGTGGATCGATGACATCGGGCGCCGTGCCCGTGACCGGCTGCGGGCCGGCGTGTCCGAAGCAGTGATCGGCCACTGCGACTGGCTCGCCGCCAACCTGCGCTGGAACGGGGACAAGCTGCTGGTGGTTCACGACTGGGACAGCGTGACCGCCGACAGCGAAGCTGTCTCTCGCCGGATTCGCCGCCGCACTGTATTCGAGCGTCAGCGTGAAACAGCTGGCCACCGTCGAGGAAACGCAGCGGTTCCTGGTCGGCATACCGCGATGCGCACGGCCGGGAACTCAGCGCGGACGAACTCGAACTGTCGTGGGCAGCCGGTGTCTGGACGCGGGCCTACGATGCCAGGTGCCAGCACGCGGCCGGACAGCCCGTCCGCTCACTCACCGAGAATGCGGCTCGTGAGCGCCTGCACCGTGCTGGCATCGGCTAACGGGAGGCACCATAGCGGCAAACGTTGGCGGTTACGGCACTCCATGGCCAGCTTCGCCACGTCCGCCGACTGAAATATTATCCTTGACAAATTTTCTTGTCCGTGGGCAAGATGGCCGGGTGTTCGACGATGTGGCGGTGATCGACGACCCGGCCGCGGCCGAGGCCTCACTGGACCCGATGCGGGCCCGGCTGCTGGCCGCGCTGGCCGAGCCCGGCTCGGCCAGCACGCTGGCCGCCCGCACCGGCCTGACCCGGCAGAAGATCAACTATCACCTCCGGGCGCTGGAGCGGCACGGCCTGGTCGAGCTGGTGGCCGAGCACCGGCGGGGAAACTGCATCGAGCGCGTGCTGCGGGCGACGGCCGCCTCCTACGTGATCTCCCCGGCCGCACTGCCCGCGGTGGCGCCCGATCCGGGCCGGGCCCCGGATCAGCTGTCCGCCCGGTGGCTGCTCAGCCTGGCCGCCCGGCTGGTGCGGGAGGTGGGTGAGCTGATCGCCGGGGCCCGCGCGGCGGGCCAGCCGGTGGCCACGTTCGCCATCGACAGTGAGATCCGCTTCGGCTCGGCCGCGGACCGCGCCGCCTTCGCCCGGGAGCTGAGCCGCACGGTCAATGACCTGGCCGCCCAGTATCACCGGGCTGGTGCGCCCGGCGGGCGGCAGCACCGGCTGGTGGTGGCGCTGCACCCGAGCATCACCCGCCCGCCAGCCCCGGCCGGCGGGAGCAACGCAGGCCCGGACGGGGGCGCGCCGGGGACGGCCCCGGGGCCAGACGGCGGTACCGGCAACACAGCAGAGGAGTAAGTCATGCCACGCGAATTCGAGATCCGGCGGGAAGTGGAACTGCCCGCCACCGCCGAGCAGGTGTGGGCCGCGATCGCCACCGGCGACGGCACCGCATCCTGGATGTTCCCGACCGGCGAGGGCGCGCCCAGCCGGGTAGGGGAGGTATGGGCCGGCCACACGGTGACGGTGTTCGACCCGCCCCGGCACATCGCGGTGCGGGCGGACGGGCCAGATGGCGTGTTCAACGCGCTGGAGTACATCATCGAGGCCCGGGATGGCGGGACCGCCCTGCTGCGCTACGTGCACAGCGGGATCATCACCGACGACTGGGACAACCAGTACGACGCGGCCACCTTGCACACCAGCTTCTACCTGCACACTCTCGGCCAGTACCTGCAGTATTTCCAGGGCCGCACGGTGACCTACGTGACCGCCGAGGGGCCCGCTGCCTCGGTGACGACCGGCGCGTTCGGCGTGCTCCGCCGGGAGCTCGGGCTGACCGCCTCCGGCGGGGTAGGTGACCGGGTGCGGCTGGCCGTGCCGGGCCTGGACCCGGTGGAGGGCGTCGTGGACTACGCTGCTCCGCACTTCATCGGGGTGCGCAGCGCCGATGGCCTCTACCGTTTCTTCGGCCGTAACGCGTTCGGGATGCCGGTCGGTCTCAGCCACCACCTGTTCGGGGCCGACGTCGATCTGGACAAGACCACGCTGGCCTGGCGCTCGTGGCTGGAGGATATGTTCCGCTAGTCCCCTGCTGGGCGGTATGTTCCTGGGGATGCCCAGTACCGAGTCCCGCGTCCGGCCGACCACCGGCGGCCTGGTCCGCGGCGCGGTCGTGGCGGACGGGGTGGTGGCCTACCGGGGTATCCCGTACGCGGCCGGCGCCCCGGGGCGCTGGCCGGTTCGCCGCCCCGGGGCCAGCGCCGCAGTGGGCCGGCGTCCGGGACGCCCTGGAGTTCGGGCCGATGCCCGTGCAGCCCCCGGGCCGCCTGCCCGGGTTCGCCCCCTGGGAACCGGACGGCGAGGGTAACCCGCTGACCGTCAACGTCTGGGGTCCGGCAGCCGCGGGGGCGCCGCGGCCCGTGCTGCTGTGGATCTACGGCGGTGCTTACACGGTCGGCGGAGCCGACTTCTACCTGCCCTACGAGCTGGTGCGGGCCGGGCTCGTGGTGGTCACGTTCAACTACCGGGTGGGCTTTGCCGGGTTCGGGCACCTGCCCGGGGCGCCGGACAACCGCGGTCTGCTCGACCAGCTGGCCGCGCTGCGCTGGACCCGGGCGAACATCGCCCACTTCGGCGGTGATCCTGGCCGGATCACCGTGGCCGGCCAGTCGGCCGGTGCGGGCTCGGCCGCCGCGCTGATGGTGCTGCCCGCGGCCGCGGGCCTGTTCCAGCGGGTCATCGCGCACAGCGTGCCCAGCGAGTACTTCAGCACCAGGCTGGCCGCGTCGATCGGGCAGCAGGTGGCGGACAGCGCCGGGGCCGGCTACAACGTGGCCTCATTCGCCGGGCTCAGCGACGCGGCGATCCTCGCCGCCCAGTCCGCGGTCCTGGAGCGGTTCCGCAAGGACCCGGCCAGCGGGGCCCGGCACTACCTGCCGACGATCTACAGCCCGGTGGTCGGCAGCCCGGGGCCGGACGGGGCCGCGGCCAGCGGCCCGGCGGCCGGCGATATCGCGCCGGCCCTCCCCGGCGAGCTGCTCACCGCGGGCCCGCTGCAGGCCGCGGCCGCGGCCCCGGATGTCGCGCTGCTGGCCACGCACACGGTGGATGAGTTCCGGACGTTCAGCGTGGGGGAGGACGGCCCGGCCGAGTGCACCGAGGGCGATGTGGCCGCGCTGGGCCAGGCGTTCGGGCTGTCCGCGGCCGGGTTCGCCCAGTACCGCGCGGCCGCCGCCGGGCTGCCGCTGGCCGAGGTGTACGCGATGCTCGGCACCGACTTCCTGTTCGGCGAGTACACCACCCGGCTGGCCGAGGCACGCGGGCGGGCGGGTGCCGAGACCTACCTGGCCCGGTTCGCCTGGCCCAGCCCTGCCGCGGATGGCGCGTTCGGCGCCTGTCATGGCGCGGATCTGCCGTTCGGCTTCGGTGATCTCCAGGACGGGCCAGCGGTCCGGCTGGTGTTCGGCGAGGCCACGCCGACCCGCAGCGATGAGGCGCTGGCCCGGCGGATGCTGGCCGCGTGGGTCGCGTTCGCGTACGGGGCCGACCCGGGCTGGCCGCCGGTGACGGCCAGCCAGACGCCGGTCCGGATCTGGGATCACGCTGACCGGCTGGCGGTTGAGCAGCCCTCCCCGCGGCGGGCGGCCTGGGCCGGGGTGGACTTCGGGGTACAGCGCGGGTGACCGGCTGGCAGGGCGGGCCGTAGCCGCTTCCGGCAAGATCCTCGAAGTGGACGGCGGTATCGAGCGGCCCAATCTCGACCTGGGGCTGCCGGATCTGTGAGCGCAGCCTGGTGCGGGCGGGTCAGCGGTCTGCGCGCCGGGCGATGTGCAGCGCGGCCCCCCAGTGCCGGCGGAGCCGCCCATCCGGCCGGTCGGCCAGCAGCCGCTGGATGCCCTGGTAGAGGTGATCGCGCTGCCCCGGGGCCATCTCGATGTGCCCGGAGAAGGTACTGAGCAGGCTGAGGTACTCGGCCGCGGTGTAGCTCACCGCCCAGTCGAACTGCCGCACGGTCACGTCCGCGAACAAGCCGCTGGCCTCGATCTCCGCCCGGCTGTCGGGCAGTTCGCCGGGCCGGGGCTGGACCGCGCCGGGTGGCAGCCCTTCGCCGATCTCCTGGTAGAGCCGCTGGATGTCATCGAAGATCGGATCGCCGTCGACCGCGAACACGTGGCTGGCCTCCCAGAACGCGAGGTGGCCGCCGGGAGCGAGCAGCGTCCAGGCCCGCTGGTAGCGGGTGGCCGGGTCGGTCCAGTGCCACGCGGTCGCCGCGAAGACCAGGTCGAACGCCCCGCCCGGCGGCGCTAGCCAGGTGTCGAAGTCCGCCTCGGTGACGGTCACGGCCGGGAAGCGGGCCAGGTTGTCCCGGGCCGTGGCAGCCAGCCGGGGCCCGAGCTCCAGGCAGGTGATCCGGAAGCCGCGTTCGGCCAGCGGGACCGTGGCCTTGCCGGTCGCGCAGCCGATCTCCAGCAGCCGGGCTGGGGGCCGCAGGCCGGCCAGCCGGATCAGCTCGTCGTACAGTTCGGCCGGATAGCCGGGGCGGGCCTGCTGGTACAGGTGGGCAGCGGAGTCGAAGGTGGCCCGCAGCCGGTGGCGGTCGCTCGGCACGCCGACCATCCTGGCCGGCTCCGGGTGGTCCCGGGGCACGGATACGGGCCGGGATCAGGGCCGGGCGGGCCGGGCTGGTGCCTGGTCGCGGTGCTGGCCGGTGGAGGCTGGCCCGCCGCCGGCCTGGTCCGGCTGCTGGCCGGTGGCCGTGGGCGCGCCGTCGTCGGCCTGGTCTGGCTGCTGGCCGGCGTGGTCTGGCTGCTGGCCGGCCTGATCTGGCTGCTGGCCGGCCTGGCCGGGTGGCTGGCCGGACGCCCGGACCTCGGATCGGGTCCGCCACACCTCGACACCGATCGGGATCAGCGACAGCAGGACGATCACCGCGATCACCGGCAGCAGGTACGTGTCGAGGCTGGGAATGGCGGAGCCCAGCGTGTAGCCGGCCAGCGTGACGCCGACCGACCACAACAGCCCGCCGACCACCTGCCAGCAGGTAAACGTACGGGTGGACACGCCGAACGCGCCGGCCAGCGGGTTGAGCACGGTGCGCACGACCGGGATGAAGCGGGCCAGCACGATGGCCTTGCCGTAGCCATAGCGGGCCAGCAGCCGTTCGGCCCGCTCGGCTCCGGTGCGCAAGTACTTGTTGCGGCTGCGCCGGAGCAGGGGCTGGCCGCCGGCCCGCCCGATGTAGAAGCCAGTCTGCGCGCCGAGCAGCGCACCGCCCGCCGCGGCCAGCAGGACGAGCGGCAGTGAGAGGCGGGCGGGATGGCCAGCGGTGGACGTGCACAGCAGCCCGGCGGTGAACAGCAGCGAGTCGCCCGGCAGGAAGAAGCCGATGAGCAGCCCGGTCTCGGCGAACAGCACCAGGAACACGCCGAAGGCACCGAGGCTGGCCAGCAGCGAGGTGGAGCTCAGCGGGTTGAGCGCGCCCACGAGCTGTGGGCCAGCCTGGGACAGCATTGGATCGCCTCCTTTCCTGGCTGCCCATGGGTGGGTGGGCAGTGCCGGTGCCCTACCCGGGCCGGCCGGTCGCGAACAGGTCTTTGCTGCTCCTTAACCACTCTCGGTGCTGGTTAACCGGCGGGGACTGGTGGGCCGCGGGCCGGTGACCGCATGATGAGCTGTGGACTCAGACCGGGACGAGGTCAGCTTTGGTGGCCCGGAGCGGGACATCCGCTGGCCCCGGATGCCGCGGTGGCTGACCAGGCCCCGCCGCCGCTGGCTGGGCGGGTTGGTGGTGAGTGCGGGGCTGCTGGCCGCGGTGGCCGTCCTGGTCAGCGGGCATGGCGGCCCGCACCAGCCGTCCGCACCCCGGCCCGTGTCGGTCACCAGCTCCGGTCACCGGCTGCTCGGGATCACCGGCGGATGGGAACTGTTTGGCCGCGGGCCCGAGCGGGTGGTGGCCATCCAGTTCGCCGCCGGGCGGATCACCCAGACGGCGATCCCGCCGCTGGACAGCGGCGGGCCGGTGTCCTTCCTGATCGGCCCGCGCCAGGTGATCATCCGGCCGATCGATTTCGTGCCTGGTTACCGCGTCCCCGACGGCCGGCCGCCCACCGGCCTGTCGGGCCAGCTGGCCCGGGGCGGCCCGGTGGTCAGTGGCCCGGACCCCGGTCATGTGTGGGCCGGCTCCGACGGCCGGGTGCATCTCACGCTTTCCCTGGTGAACCTGGCCGGCCAGCCCCTGCTGTCCGTGCCGCTGCCACGCAGCGGGCCCACGCTGCTCACCGCCACCCCGGATGGCAACGGGAATGTCCTGCTCACCGGTCCCACCGGGACCTTTGACGCGGGGCCGGGCGGGCTGCGCCGGCTCCGCCTCCAGCCCACGGCGGTCGGGCCGCACCGCTGGCTGGCGATGAGCTGCCCGCACCGGCGGCACTGCCGCAATGTGGTGCTCGACACGTCGGGCGGGACGCTACGGCTCCTGCGCACGCTGCCCGGGCCGGCCGTGCCCGCCAAAGTCTGGCCGCCCGGAGTGATCGCGCCGGATGGGTCAGCCGCAGCGGTGTTCGTGCTGGGCGGCATGAGCCGGGTCAGCCTGCACCTGGTCAACCTCAGCACCGGGGCCGATCACGCCATCGACCTGCCGGGCGGCCCGTTCCCGTCCGACCAGACGCTGGCCTGGTCACCCGACGGCCGGTGGCTGTTTGCGGTGTCCGGGCGGGGTCAGCTGGTGGCGATCGACGCCCGGTCGTTCCGGGTCGCTCACCTGGGCGTCAGCCTGCCGTTCCTCACCCAGATCGCGGTCCGGGGTGCGCCCGGGTAACCGGATGTGGCATCTGCCGCTCCGGTAATCAGCTGGCCGTGACTGACCGTAAGGTTGGCAGCGCAACCCCCGCCGCCGGGCCGGTCACGCGATGACTGGCCCGGGGACCGGCCGTGCGGCCGGCCAAGCCCGGAAGGACGACAATGGCGCTTCAGCAGCGGGCACCAGCAGAGCGTGTGGTGGAGCTGCCTGAGCCGTGGCGGTCGGCAGCCGTCACCGTGGTGCTGCCCACCTACAACGAGGCGGCCAACCTGCCGGTAATAGTCCCTGAGCTGTTCCGCCTCCCGCTGTCCCAGCTGCGGCTGCTGGTGGCCGACGACAACTCGCCCGACGGCACCGGCGAGATCGCCGACCGGCTGGCCGCGGAGTATGGCCAGGACCGGATGACCGTCGTGCACCGGCCGGGCAAACAGGGACTCGGCCGCGCCTACGTGGACGGCATGACCCAGGCCATCGCGGCCGGCGCCGAGTTCGTGGTCCAGATGGACAGTGACCTGTCGCACGCGCCTGCCTACCTGCCGCAGATGCTCGGCACCCTGCTGTCGGCCAGCGCCGACGTGGTCATCGGTTCCCGTTACGTGGCCGGGGCCAGCCTGGCGGAAGAGTGGTCCTGGCATCGCCGGGCCCTGTCCGTCTTTGCCAACAGCTACGTCCGCGCCCTGCTGCGGCTGGGCATCCGGGACGTCACCGCCGGGTTCAAGATCTGGCGCAGCTCGGCCTTGCAGGCCATCGACGTGGCCAGCGTGCGCAGCAACGGTTACAGCTTCCAGGTCGAGATGAACTACCGCTCGGTCCGGGCGGGCCTGAAGATCGTCGAGCTGCCCATCCACTTCGCCGAGCGCCGGGACGGCGAGAGCAAGATGAACGTCCGGGTGCAGCTGGAGTCGGCCCTGATGCCTTTCCTGCTGCGCCGCCGCACCCGCTAGCCGGGCGGTCGCTGGCGGGGGCGGTCGCTGGTGGGGGGCGCTGGTGGCGGCCGTCAGCGGACCCGCCGCACGGCGGGCGGGGCCCAGGTGCCGTCGAGCAGTTCCCGTTTCGGCCAGTAGACCCGCAGGACGAGGCTGAACGGGCCGGCCGGGGCGGGCAGCCAGTTCGGCTCCGCCCGCTGACCCGGGCTGCCGTGCTGGAGCCGCAGGTCCAGGGAACCGTCGCGGTTGAACGTGAGCGGGTCACGGTCGCCGAGCGCGTACCGGCCCAGCGGGTTCGTGGCGAAATACTGATGCTCGTTGTACAAGGTCAGCGACCAGAAGGCGTGCGCTGGGGGCGTCTGGCCAGGCGCGAAGTGCAGCACATAGCGGTGCGCGCCAGACAGTGGCCGCCCGCCGGAATCCACCACGGTGTGCGGGTAGACCGCGTCCTCGGGCAGGTTGGCGCCGAGGCCGAACAGCGCGACGAAGGCCCGCTGCCGGTAGTTGGTGCCGTACCGGCCGAGGTCCCGGTCGATGGACCAGCCGTTGATCAGCCCGGGCGGCTGCGCCCGCATCCCCTTGAGCTGGGCCAGGGCGTCCCGCACCCCGGCATTCAGGGCGCTGGCCAGGCCGGGGTCCGGCCGGAATGAGCCAGCCGCCAGCCCGATCGCCGCGAACCGCCGCATGGCGGGCGCGTCGGCCGCCGTGGGCGGGTTGGTCACCAGCAGCGCGGCCAGCCGGCCGAAGAAGGCGGCTGCGTCCATCGCCTCCACCTGATCTGGTGGCGCGGCGGCGATGCCGGTGGCCGGGCCGGCCGGGGCCTCCCGGGCCGCCGGGCGCTGGCCGGCCCAGGCGGACAGCGGCCGTAGCGAGAGCCCGTCCTGGAACCGGTGCACGTCCTCATAGTCGGCCTTGCCGCCGGCCTGGGTGCGGCCGATCATCCAGGCCATCGAGGTGGGTGAGCGGATCTCCTGGACACCGGCGGGCAGGCCGCCCGGCCAGCCGGGTCCGGTGACCGCGAACGTGCCTGGGCCGTTCCCGGTCGTGCGGGTGCCAGGTGCGGCGAACACGTCGCTCCAGCTGGACAGCATGGGCAGCAGGTAGTAACGCCCGCCGCTGGCGGGCACGTCCAGCACGACCGGTTCGGCGGCCAGATCCAGCCAGGCCACCGAGTACAGCGTGTCGGCGTTGGGGCTCACCACCCCGCAGAACGAGGCGTCGGGGAATTCCCGCAGGTGCACGAACTCGTTGGCTGATACCCGGCCGCCACGCTGCGGCATGGCCATGGTCACGGCCCGGGTGACGTCGGTCAGCACGAGCGGGTAGCCGAACATGAACGCCTCGGCCGCCATCGCGCGGGCCGCAGCCTGCGTCCGCGCAGCCATCGGTGGCTACCAGCCAGGCGGGGAACGGTGTGGCATGGTAACTCCCTGCGGGCCGGGGCCGCCGGCAGCATGGCGGCCGGTGTCCAGCCACGCGCCGTGGCCGGCCCCCTGTTCCCGCAGTATCCGCCCGGGCCGGGCGGCGCGCCTCACCCGCAGCGGGGGAAAGCCGCTTCCGGCGGGCCGAGTGGCGCCCAGCAGGGGTGGCATCGGCCCCTGACCTGGGCTCGGGGAGCGGTCCCCAGCACCGAGCCGGTGGTGGTGCTAACACGAATCAGCCGCTGGCAGGTGGCCACCTTGCCGATCCCCGCCGGTGCGCAAGACTGCCTACAGGCGGGCGCACGGGGGTGAGATCACCATGCAGGCAGCGGGGATGGTGCTCCGCGCCCGGCTGCGGCAGTTCTGGAAGTCCTGGCTGGCCCTGAGCCTGCTGGTGGCGGTGGTCGGCGGGCTGGTACTGGCGGCCGCGTCCAGCGGCCGGCGCACCGCGGCCGCGTTCCCCGGCTTCGTCGCCCGGCATGGTTACGACGCCCTGGTCTACGGCGCGCCGCCGCTGTCCCAGCTGGCCGCCCGGCTGGACGGGGCCGAGGTGACGCAGGCGCTGCTGCCGTTCCCCGCGCCTCCCAGCTGCGCGTCCTGCCGCCGGCCGATCGACTTCGGCGCCTTCGGGATCTTCGAGGTGGCGCCGTCCAGCCTGCCCCGGATGGTGCAGCTGCTCTCCGGGCGGATGCCGGATCAGGCCAACCCGCATGAAGTGCTGGCCTCCTACACCCTGGCCCGGGACAACGGCGTGCGGCTCGGCACCGTGATCAAGGTGCCGATGTTCGCCCGGCAGCAGGCGCAAGCGCTGAACAATTCCGCGAAGCGGCCGCCGCGGCCAGCCGGCCCCCAGCTGACCCTGCGGGTGGTGGGTTTCGTCGTCACCCAGAACGAGTTCCCGGCCGGCAGCGGGGTGCGCTATGACCTGTTCCCCACGGCGGCGTTCGCCCGGGCCGTGAATCCCCAGGTACCAGTGCTGCGAGCGGACTTCATCCGGCTCCGGGGCGGCGCGGCCGCCGTGCCCGCGCTGGACAGCAAGCTGCAGCCGATGCACGTGCTGGGCGTCGATGACCTGGACATCGACGCGGCCACGGTGCAGCGGGGCCTCAGGCCGCAGGCGGTCGGCTGGTGGGTGCTCGCTGGCCTGGCCGCGCTGGCCGGGCTGGCCGTCATCGGGCAGGCGCTCGCCCGGCAGTCCGCCGCCGAGGGCGCTGACCACGGCGCGCTGACCGCGCTGGGCCTCAGGTCGCGGGAATTCGTGCTGGTCAGCATGACCCGCGCGATCATCGTCGGGGCCCTGGGGGCGGCGGGCGCGCTGCTGCTGGCGACGGCGCTCTCCCCGCTGACCCCGGTGGGGGCGGCCCGGCTGGCGGCCCCCGGCGGCCTGGTCTTCGACCCGCTGGTCTTCCTGCTGGGTGCCGGGCTGACGGTGGCCGCGGTGGCCGTGCTGGCACTCTGGCCCGCCATACGCCAGGCCCGGGGGCGGCCCGCGACTGTCCCGCCGCAGGCCGGACGGGCCGTGCTGGTCAGCGCTGCCGCTGCGGTAGGTGCGCCGCCCAGTGTGCTGCTCGGCATCCGCAGCGCGCTGCAGCGGCGGTATGACGGGCCGCCCGCACCGGTCGGGACGGCTCTGCTGGGCACGGTGCTGGCTGTGGCCGCGCTGTGTGCGACCGCCGTGTTCGGCGGCAGCCTGGCCCACCTGCTGTCTTCGCCCGCGCTGTATGGCGTGCCGTTCCAGGTGTCGTTCGCCAACCAGGGATCGGGTTCCGGGGCGGTGGTCACGAGGCCGCTGCTGGCCAGCCTGCGCCGGGACCCGGGGATCGCGCGGATCTCCCTGGCCACTACCGTGACGGCCACCCTGAACGGCCGCCACGTCGGGGTGCTTGCCGTCACCCCGGTCCGCGGCCCAGCGCTCATTTCCAGGGTGGACGGCCGGCTGCCCGCTCATGACCGTGAACTCATGCTCGGCGCGACCACCATGCGCAGTGTCGGGGCCCGGCCGGGCGGCACCGTCCGGGTGATAGTTACCGACACGTCCGGCGCGGCACACCATGCGGTGTTCAAGGTGGTCGGCCGGGCGTCCTTCCCGTCCAGCTTCGGCACCGGCGGCCTGGGCAGCGGGGCCGCGATGACGGTCAGCGCGCTGATCCACGCGCAGTGCCCGGCGGGAAAGTCCCGCCCCGGCTGCCAGAGTGCCGCGCGGGAGGGCATCGTCTGGTCGGTGCTGGTCCGGTCAGTTCCCGGGCCGGCCGGGGCGGCGGCGCTGGGCCGGCAGATGCACCGGTACTCCGCGTACGCGGTCCAGCCCAGCAAGCCGACTGAGCTGGTCGATTTCGGCGAGGCGGTGAACTTCCCATTGCTGTTCGGCATCATGCTGTCGCTGTTCGGTGCGGCGACCATGGTGCATCTGCTGCTGGTCAGCGTGGCCCGGCGGCGCCGGGAGACCGGGCTGCTGAAGGTGCTCGGGTTCGTCCGCCGTCAGGTGGCCGCGGTGGTCTGCTGGCAGGCGACGACCATCGCGGTGATCGGGGTGATAGTGGGCGTGCCCCTGGGCCTCGCCCTCGGCCAGTTCGTCTGGCGTGCGTTCGCCACGAATTTCGGCGTGGTGCCAGTCGTCGCCGTGCCCTCGCTGGTGATCGCGGCGCTGGCGGCCGCGGTACTGGTCGCGGCGAACGCCCTGGCCGCCGGGCCAGCGCTGCTGGCCGCGCGGTCCCGGCCGGCCCGGCTGCTCCGGGCGGAATGACTAGGTGGTGGCCGGCTGGCTGCGCGGGGTCACCGCGATGGCCGGCGAGGCGGCTGGGGGTAACTGACCACGTCCGTACGATCACGGCCGGCCGGCCGGGCTTGGTGTGCCGGGCGTTGGCGTGTCAGACTGCCGGGACGGCTGCTGGGCCCGATCGCTGGTGCTGAGTGGCTCCTGCCGTCTGCAGGCCGACCCGGCCGCGGCCGGCCGATCCCCGAGGGGGGCTGATCATGGCTGGTGACGAGCGTATGGTCCACGCCGCAGCGGGGACCGCCGTCGAGTCCTGCTGGATGTGCGGAATCCGCCTGCCGGTCAGCCGGCTGGTGGCCGACGGCGGCAGCGCCTGCCCCGACGTCCGCTGGTACTGCCAGGACATGCGCGGATGCATGGACCGGTGGACCACAGGGCGCTCCCGGCTGCCCGATGGCCACCCGGGCTTCCCCGAGCCACCGCAGCCGCGTGGCTGGCAGCCAGGTGCCCGGGACCGCGGGCCAGCCCCGCTCCCGGCGCCACCTCCGGCCCGGGTCGGCCAGGTGCCATGGGGGTCTGGCTGACCGTTCGCGGGGGCCGGCGCTGCCCGCATCCAGCCCGGCCGGGAGGGCGTTGACAGGCCGGCCTGAATTTGCCAGGCTCGCTCGGCGTGATCTCCTGGCCGGACTTCCAGGCCCAGCAGCCGGAACTGGCCCGGCAGGGCGCTGGACTGCTGTACCACTACGGCGTGGGGCTGGCGTTCCTGGGCACCGTTCGGGCCGACGGCGGCCCACGGCTGCACCCGATGTGCCCGCTGCTGACCGGGACCGGGCTGTACGCATTCATCGTCCCGTCGCCCAAGCAGACAGACCTGCACCGCGATGGGCGGTACGCGATGCACTCGTTCCCCCTCGAAGACAACGAGGACGCCTTCTATCTGAGCGGGGCGGCCAGCCACGTCCAGGACCCCGCCACCCGGGACCAGCTGGCCCGGCAGTTCGCCGAGGAGCGCGTCGAGTCCGCTATGCCGGCGCCGGATGCGCAGCAGCATCTCTTCGAGTTCCAGGTGCAGGTGGTGATGCTCACCCGGACCACGGGCCACGGCGATCCGCAGCCCCAGCACATCATCTGGCGTGCGGCCTAGCCATGACCAGCCAGCGCAGGAGTGAGCCGCATGATGGCAGCCGGCGTCGCTGGCTGCTGCTGGCCTAGCCAGCCGAATACAATCTGCGCACGTCATTAGCTGTTCTCAGGGGGTCGAGCACGTGTACCGCAACGCGTTGCCGCAGCTGGGCGGCGAGATGTTCCTCACCGACTCTGGGCTGGAGACCGACCTCATCTTCAATGAAGGGCTCGACCTGCCGGAGTTCGCGGCATTCGTTCTGCTGGATGACGCCCGCGGGGCAGCCGCCCTGGAGGCGTACTTCCGCCGTCATGCCGACATCGCGGTACAGCACGGCTGCGGTGTGATCCTGGAGGCGCCGACCTGGCGGGCCAGCCGGGACTGGGGCTCGCGGACCGGGCATCCAGCGGCCGAACTGCGCCGGGCCAACCGCGCCGCCGCCGATCTGCTGTGCCGGGTACGGGACGCGTACCGGGATGCGGCACGCTCACCCGTGGTGATCAGCGGATGCATCGGGCCGCGGGCCGACGCCTATGACCCGGCCGAACGCATGGACGAGGACCGGGCGCAGGGCTATCACCGCGAGCAGATCGAAACCCTCGCGGCGACTCAGGCCGATCAGGTGCACGCGATGACCATCAGCTACCCCGCCGAGGCGATCGGGATCGCCCGGGCCGCCGCTGACGCCGGGATTCCCGCCGCCATCTCCTTCACCACCGGGACCGACGGCCGTCTCCCCGACGGCACCACCCTGGCCGAGGCGATCGCCGCCGTCGACGCCGCCACTGGCAGTTCTCCGGCCTACTACGGGGTCAACTGTGCCCACCCGTCCCACTTCGCATCAGCCCTGCCCGGTGGGGCGGTCGGGGCCCGCGTCCGGAGCGTCCGCGCGAATGCCTCCAGGAAAAGCCAGGCCGAGCTGGATGAGTCGCCAGTCCTGGACGCTGGGGACCCGGCTGAGCTGGCCAGCGACTACCAGAGCCTGTGCGCACAGCACCCCTCGGTCTCTATTCTCGGTGGGTGCTGCGGTACCGACGCCCGCCACGTGCAGGCCATCGCGGACGCGTTCCTCGCCTAGCCAGACCCGCACGCCCGGCTACTGCGTCGAAGCCAGAGCCGGGTGTATCAGGGGTTACGCCAGCGGCTCTGTCCCTCTGACGGCCCGCTGGGGCCGGAGGGATGAGCGGAAGGGCAGAAGTGATGGGCGGACCCGAGGAAGGGCTGGCTGCAGCGCTGGATCAGGTCCGCGGCGTGGACATCGACGAGGCCGCGGTGCGGGCCCATGTGATGTGGCCGGACCATCTGCGGGGGGCAGCCTCCGACCGGGGACGCGAGGGCGTGCCGGTCAGGCATTTCGTCTGGCCGCCGGGGCCGGCGCTGTACCGCTTTGACGCAACCGGATTCATCCGCGCGCTGGAGGAGCAGCTGACCGGTAACGTCGCGGGCTATTCGATCCGGCTGACCGAGAACGGCTCGACGATCGCGCTGGCCGACCAGAACTGGGCGAAGGAGCTGCAGGACGGCAGCGAGATCTGGACGCCTGACACCCGGATGCACGTTGCGAGCCTGAGCAAGATCGTGACCGCGATCGCGATGACCAGGCTCCTGGATAAGACCGGAATCTCACCCAGCACGCCGATCATCAATTACCTGCCCGGGTACTGGGTCAAGGGCCCCAACGTCAGCCGGGTCACGTTCGCTGAGCTGATGACGCACACGTCGGGACTGGCGTTCGGCGCCACCAACTCCCGGTCGGATCTCGAGTGGATGAAGTCACAGATCGCGACCGGGACGACCCATATAGGTGAGTACTCCTACCAGAACATGAACTTCGGGTTGTGCCGGATCCTGCTCGCCACGATCAACGGCAACATCCCCGTGGACTGGACCTTGCCGGAATGGCCTGGCTGGCTGTTCGGCAACGAGTTCACCGATATCTTCTGGGACCTCATCACGATCAGGGCCTACGCGTCGTACGTAGCTGGCCGGGTCTTCGCGCCCGCGAACGTGACCGGACCGGACTTCACTCATGATGCGGTGGACGCCCTCGCCTACAACTTCCCGGTGACCGGTAACGGCTGGAATTCCGGCGACCTGACGTCAATGGCCGGCGGGGCCGGATGGCACATGTCAGTAGACGAGCTGCTCAAGGTCATGGCGACCTTCCGGCGCAGCGGTGCCATCGTCAGCACCGCCCAGGCGCAGGCCATGCTGGACGACGGCTTTGGCATCGACTGGTCGGTATCGACTCCGCTCGGGCGCTACTACGCCAGGAATGGTTTCTGGTACAACGGCTCGGGCCAGCGGGAGCAGGGCGTGGCATTCTTCCTGCCGCTGAACATGGAACTGGTGGTCCTGGTCAACTCACCGGTCGGTGAGGGCCCGGCGGGTCAGTTCTTGTATACGGTCGTCTCGGACGCCTATACCGCCCACATCGAGGAACTAACGATTGCCTCCCGTTAGCGCAGCCTCGACCGATCCGGCGGGCTGCGGCCTGCGGTGACCTGAGCTGCCGGAAGTCACAAGCGCTCCGGCCGGCGTGAGACGGTGGTTTCTAGCGGCGTCAGAGCAGCCCGTCACCGAGTCCGGAGGTCCACTGGCGATGCGCACCCACCAACCAGACCAGGCCGTATTTAGGTCGGTCCGGCCCGATGACATCGACTGGAAGCCGTTCCCGGCGTTCCCAGCGTCGGCCCGGCTGGCCATCGTGGTCGGCCAGCCTACCGAACCTGGACCCTACGTGATCAGGGTCAAGGTGCCCTCCGGCGTCAAGCTGATGCCGCACTGGCACCCGGAGGATCGCGTCTACACGGTTATTTCTGGCGTTTTCTACATCGGCCTGGGCAGAGAGTTTGACGGCGAAAAGCTGGAAGCCTACCCGCCAGGGGCCGTCATCGTCCTGCCCGGCAGTACCCCTCATTTCCACTGGGCAAAATCCGGTGAGTACATCACCCAGGTGACGGCCATCGGGCCGCTTGGCCTCGAATACCTGGACCCGAAAGACGATCCGCGCAACATGTGAGCCATTTCCAGGCAATCGCCGGGCAGCGGGCACCCCGGCCCTGATGAGGGGCTGGGGTGCCCTCGATGTCTGGAGACATCACACCGTCACGCACCGTCCATCCGGGTAGGCGATGGGCACGGGCACGACTCTGGAGTCCGCTGCGCGAACTTGCGGCTGAGCGCCGGGAGTGTCTCGCCCACGCCCGGCGGCGCACCCTGATCTGGGGAAGTTCTCACGCCTCAGCACAGCAGATCGGCGTGCTCGTGGCCTGTAAGGAGCGGAACCCCAATGGTGGAGGTGTGATG
>CAVQFM010000018.1:0-258974 GCA_963711705.1 uncultured Actinomycetes bacterium | reverse complement strand
AGGTCGCGGCGCAGCGGCCCGTGCGCGGCCAGCGAGCCGCCGTCCAGCGTGCCGGTCACGAACGTCCCGATCCCCGGCCGGGCCGCCACCAGCCCTTCGTATTCCAGCTCCCGGTAGGCCTTGAGCACCGTGTTCGGGTTGATCGCCAGGCCCGCGGCCACGTCCTTGACCTTGGGCAGGGCTGGTCACCCTCGCGCAGCAGATCCGAGCCGCAGCGCGTGCCGTACCTGGTGGATCAGCTGCATGTACGGCGCGACGCCGGACCGGCCGTCCAGATGGAACTCGATCACCAGGCCTCCATTTATCTAGGTAGCTAGCACTATAGCTAAATCGCTAGACAGCCTGTCAAGGAACTACGTGATGACCTGCAGAACGCCAGGCAGGCCAGCGGAGGCGGAGGACGCCCGAAACAGCGAGCATGGCCTGACGGCAACGGAGGGCCCCGCAAGAGCCGCCGCCTCCTCAAACTCCCCAAAAGACCAGTGGAAGCGCTCCGGGAGCACAGCAAGCGGCAGGCCGCCGAACGGCTTCAGGCGGGCGTCTCGGCTGGTGCGCGGCTACTTCAAGATATTGGCCGCCCGGGCAATCACCAGTCCCAGAATCATGAGGGAGCAGACCGACTGCACAGTCATGGCCAGTTTGCCCCAGCGGGCGAGCGGCATCACATCGGTCGGGCTGAACGCGGTGGCGTCGGTGAAGCCGAGGTAGAGGTAGTCGAAGAATTCAGGGCGCCAGCCCGGCGGAGCTATCCCCGGGTTGAGCTGGGCGGGGAAGGCGAGGTCGGGGAACTCCGGCGGGGCCAGGAAACGCGATTCAGGGCCGCCTCCGTCCAGCACCCAGTAGACGAAGGCAAAGGCGATGATCGTGTAGAGCCAGACCAGGAAGCCGGTCTTGAGCAGATCCGTCGCCGACTTTGTCTCCGGGCCGCCCTCAACGAGATCGACGATCAGCCGGCCGGTGACCCCGGCCGCGTCGGCGACCAGCACAGCTACCAGCGCCAGGGACAGCGCCCGGCCGGCTGCCGACCAGCGGTCGATGCGACCCCGGTCAATGGCGACGATGGCCACCAGGAGCAGTGCCTCGACCGCCGGGACTGACCAGGTCGGGCCGAGGCTGAACCTGGCCGGGAGCAGTAGCGGCACGGCTATCGCCAGGAGCAGCGTGATGGCCATTGGCCAGCGTTTCTCTGCCCGCCCCCGCGGCCCCGGTCCCAGATACCGGCCTGCCGGGAGCGCTTGCCCGCCTGCCAGCCCACCAGTCGCGGACACTGGCCTCCGCCTTCGCCGTCGCGGGTGGCCGTGCAGCAGCGTCGGCCTCAGCGATCAGGGCGCGGGCGGCCTCCATCGTCGCCACCACCTCCCCCTGGTCACTGGTGGCTGGGACACTGACCACAATCCAGGCCCGCTCATCATGTACCTGAGCCTGTACGGGCACCTTCGTAGCTAGCGCAAGCTCCTGATAGCACCGGAGCCACTCCCCGGTCACCGCCCCATCCAGCGGTACCCGAACCGTCACATGCTCGTCGGCGGAGTGGAGCTCGATATCCGCCTGGGGATCGATGTCTGTCATCCTGACCGGCCGCCCCTCTGTAGAGCCGGTGCCTTCTGCTCTGAGAGTACGGCGCGCCAGAGCTGAAAACCCGGACGGATTCGGACGGTCACCGGCACCCTGACAAAGAAGTGGTCTGCGTCCCAATGGCAGCCTGGGCCACAGGTGAGCGTGCCTTCGGGTGGCGGGCCGATCAACCCAGCATGATCCTTGAGTACGGCCCTCCACACCAGCAACCCGCCTCCGGGAAACCCAGAGCACATCAACCGACCAGAAGGCAGTGTCAATGTCCAGCGCCCAGTTGTACGACACCATCGGAGCCACCTACACCGTGACACGGCGCACAGAACCGCGTATCGCTGCGCGGATCTGGGCTGCGCTCGGCGATGCCCGGACCATACTGAACGTCGGGGCGGGCACCGGATCCTACGAGCCCCCGGACCGCCACGTCCTTGCGGTAGAACCGTCGGCGCTCATGCGTGCGCAGCGCCCCGCAGACGCAGCGCCGTGCGTGGCTGCCACCGCGGAGAGCCTTCCGTTCGAGGACCAGTCTTTCGACGCCGCGATGGCTTTCTCCACCGTCCATCACTGGCCGGACCCGATCGCCGGCCTGCGCGAGATGCGGCGCGTTGCTCGCCGCGTGGTGGTGTTCACGCACGACAGCAGTGACACCGGATGGCGTCGTCGGTTCTGGCTGACTCGTGACTACCTGCCTGAGGTCGCGGATCTCCTTGTCGGCCGGCCTTCGCTGACCGAGCAGGCTCGCGCGATCGGAGCCCGGATGGAGCCGGTGCTCATTCCGTGGGACTGCGCTGACGGCTTCTTCGAGGCCTATCGGCGCCGGCCCGAGGCATACCTGGACGAGAATGTCCGTCGCGGAGTATCGGTCTGGGCCAGAGTCGGGCCGGACGCCGAGCAGAGGGCAGTGCACAGCCTCCGTAACGACCTCGCCTCAGGCCGGTGGGCCGAACGCAACCGCGACCTCGTCGATCTCGACGCAGCAGAGCTTGGCCTTCGCCTGCTTGTCGCCTGAACCCGCCACACCGTCGCGTGCGACCGATTCGCTCCATGTACGACGGACTAATTGGGTGCTGAGCTAAGCCAAACTAACCCCGTCATCCATCACGACGTCCGGCGTCGGCGGCCTTGCGGTACCACTGCACCGCCTGGTCCTCCTCGCTCTGCTCACCGAGCAGGACCCGGCCACTCCCGGCTCGGGCCTGATCGCCGTCGGCAGGCGATGATTGGCGGTATGGGAACGTCCGCAGACGCCGGTGACGCGCTGGCCGCGCGGGGGCACACGCCGTCCCTGCCCGAGCCGACCGGTCCGTGCCCGGCCGGCACCACGTCGTTGTGCCTGACAGACACCTCCCGCCCCGATCCCTGGGTCGCGGAAGTGAGCGCACGAGAGCTGATGGTCTCACTGTGGTATCCGGCGACGTCGTCGGACGGGCGGCGAGCCCGGTACATGACGCCAGCGGAGTCGGAACTCCAACTCACCAGCAGGGGCATCACCGGCGTGCCGCCGGACGCGCTGAGCACGGTCCGGACCAACGCGGTCAGCGACGCCACGCCGGCCGGGCGTCAGGGTGCCCTGCCCCTCGTGGTGCTCTCGCCCGGCTTCACCAATCCCCGCAGCGCGCTCACCGCGCTGGCCGAGGACCTGGCCAGCCACGGCTACGTCGTGGCCGGAATTGATCACACGTACGAGAGCTTCGCCACGGCCTTTCCCGATGGGCGGGTCACCACCTGCCTCGCCCGTCAGGCACCCCGGCAGGACAGGGGCGAGAAGGTAGTGGCAGGCCGGGCAGCGGATGTCTCCTTCGTGCTCGGCGAGCTGACCGGCGCGCACCCGGCATGGCAGGGCGCCGCGCTGATCGACCCGTCCCGGATGGCGATGGCTGGCCACTCCGCCGGCGGCGCAGCCGCCATCTCCGCCATGCTGGCCGACTCCCGCATCCGCGCCGGCATCGACATGGACGGCGCCACTCACGCCCAGATCCCGGATGACGGCCTGTCACGGCCGTTTCTCTTCCTGGGCAAGCAATCCAACTACACCCCGGGAAGCCGAGGAGGTGTCCCCGGGAAGCCAGGCCCCGCGAGCACCTGGGAGCGTGACTGGGAACTCCTGACCGGCTGGAAGCGGTGGCTCCTGGTTGCCGGAGCGATACACGCCTCCTTCACCGACCTCGCGCTACTGGCCGATCAGGTCGGCATCGACACCGGCGCCGGCCTCCCCGGAGCCAGGTCCCTGGACATCACCCGCGCCTACGTCCGGGCCTTCTTCGACCAGCACCTGCGCAGCAAACCGCAATCGTTGCTGGACCACCCGTCACCACGCTACCCCGAGGTCACGTTCTGTTCCCCGGAGGCTGAAACCCGCGCATAGCACACCAGCCAAAGCAGGAACGCGCCGCGGCCCCGAGGCGACGGAAAAGATGAGAACCTGCTAGGACCTCACGAGCCGCTGTTAGTGCGCACCCCTGCCGGGCTGTGTCACCGGTCACCTCTTTGAACACCGGATGCCGCGAAATGCCGCCAAATCCTGCGGGTCAGAGTGCGGTCAAGCGATCCTGAGGCATGAATGGGTGTTGATCCTTCTGTCCTGAACTTGAAGGCGCGACCTACTGCTTAGGAGGCCGTATCAGGCCTGGACCTGACCAGCAGGTTTCCTGCTCGGAGTTCTGACCGTGGTTGACCGTGATGGCCGGTGATTCACCATGTCGTCGGGCACACAACGGGCACGCAGGGCCCGCTGCCGTGGGCCTTCCTATCAAAGCGCTTCAGCGCTGAGCCGAGTTAGGACTCCTGGCATGGTGGTGCCCGGCGCGATCCGTGTGATCGTCCACTTCGCGACGCATTCAAGGGTTTCGTCATGGAAGGTGAGTATGAAATGGCGTCTCCCGGTCCACTGGCTTTCGTCGAAGCGTTCATGAGCGCGATCCACTTCCATCAGCTCGGTGATCCAGGGCGAATTCTCAACCTCATGTGCGCTGTAGAGCTCCAGCCCACTGCCCCAGAGGGGGTGCCCGCGGAGTACCTCGTCGTTCGGGGAGCCGATCTTGACGCTCGTCGCCCTCTTGAACTCCACGATGCCAATACCATGATCCGCCTGCGGATCTGTCGCGCGAAGGTTAGTTCCGTCCACTTGCGGATCGTGGACACTCAGGTAGAAGGCCACGAAGGTTCGCAGACCGGATAGCAGCACCGGCATAGGGGTGCCCGCATCCCACCTCACTCCAAGGTCAACGCGCTGGGCGTATGGCAGGCCCAGCTCGGCCGCAGTGCTTCGTTCCAGGCCCAGTTGCCGCTGTCGCTCCGCCCGGGCCTGGGCTGAGTCCCATCCGTGTTCCCTGCTGGCGCGGCGAACCTCATCTTCTGCTCTGCGCAGCAAGTCACGTCGCTGGTCTTGGTCCACGAGAGCATCATGACGCGATTCCGCTTCTCGGGGGCTTTCTGGCTGTATCACGCTGAATCGGCCTGGCGCCTTCGCAGGCCAGCAGGGTCAAGGGCTGTCCGCGAGCGACTGAAGGTTCGGGACACAACGAGCACGGAGCATCTGATCCGCAGACACCATCCTTGCTGTCCGGCTGGGTTCGCTCTGATCCGTAGCCTTGGCATTCTCCGGGCCTGTCATTCGCTTTCGTCCGCTGCGATCACGGGTCGTCCGCCCGGTTGGCTCCCACGTTGGCTGTCACCCGCCAGGAGCATGGGGCCGGGCTGAGCTGAGTTTTGCCAGCGGCATGGGACCACCCGTTCGCCAGTTATGGGACCACCCGGAGCCGGGGAAGCGAGGACTTGCCGCTCCCGGTTCACACTCGCTGCCAGGACCGTTCGGGGGGGATCTGGGGGGCAGCAGTGGTGTTCCGGGAGGTCGGGGTGCATGAGGTCAGGGAAGTGCTGCGGCTGTGGGTGCGGGGTGAGGGGTTTCGCTCGGTGGCCCGGCTGGCGGGGGTGGACCGTAAGACGGTCCGGCGGTACGTGGAGGCGGCCCGGGCCTGTGGCCTGGAGCGGGCTGGGGGTGAGGGGCAGCTCGGCGACGAGCTACTCAGCTCCGGCGGCACGGCGGGCAGCAACCCATCGGCCACGGTCCCAGGGCGGCAGGAGCCCGGCAACGGCTCCCATTCATGTGCTGCAACCGGCCCAGGCCCTGATCACAGGCTGAGCCACTTCCCTCATGCGGGTCATCAGTGGCCAGGCCACCGCAGTGGCAATCAAATCCGCGAGGCCCGGCATCACCGGCCTCAGAACCTTCGTCGTCGCCACCTACCGGACCAGCCGGGGATGCTCATGCAACCCTGGAACCCCGCGCTGCTCTAGTTGTCACTCGGTTAGTCACTCAGCTGCTGACCCTTGCAAGACTCGCAGGCCGGACAGCTTAGGCGCCGGGAGTACTGCTGGCCAGCACCAAGACCGCTGGGGACCGCACGGTGCCTGCCACCTTGGGCTATGTCCGGCCTGAGTTTCCTCAGCAAGCGACCCTGTCGCCGGGCGCCAACTGTCCGGCACCGGCCCGGCTGCTTGTTTGCGTCCCGGGCCACCTGCAGGCAAGACTCGCAGCCATGACATCCAGCACCGATAGCAACCCCGAGGACGAGTACGCCGACGACGAGTATGCCGACCATGACGCCGAGGATCGTGAGCAGCCCTCGACGCCAGTAGATATTCCCGACGACGAGCCCGAAGAAGACGTGCTCGAACAGCGCCAGGAAGTTCCGTACCGCGAGGACGACCGCTAACGTCGGTGCTCCTCGTACCGCCGTCAACGGGCGAGGCAGAATTAGCCGGTCCGACGGAAACGATCCTCGGAGCCGTGCTGCTTGGCCTTGACCGGCGGACTCGATTGAGATCATCAAGCAGCGAGGGAGGACGAGCTACACCGGCCGCGGCACCTACGCACTCAACAGGCCGAGGCCAAACTGCTTGCCTCGGCGACATCCTTGGGTCGTCTGCGTGACTAACTGAGTAACTCGTCTCGTGAGGCGCGGACACCCATCAGTGGTCACGCAATCTTGGGGCGTTGAGCTAGTGCCGTGTCATACAACGTTCGCCCTCTCGGGGAGCGCGTGGGAGACCCGCCACTGTGGCTGCCGGCACTTGAGCCAGAGCCTGAATTCTGGCGTTGCGCCCGTTGCGGTCGGTCGTGTCGGTGAACCCTGGCGTCACTTGGTTGCGGTGGACACGTCTTGATGATGTCGCCGCCGACGGTGAGCCGATCGAGGATCGCGTCGCACAACTACGGGACCCGCGGTCAAGGGGGCCTTCCCCGGATCAGTTGGACCAGCGTTCGCGCACGGCTGCCACGACCTTGGCGAGCTGGGCGTCGAAAGCGTCAAGCTGCTCAGCTTCGGCAGCGCTCGCGACGAAGGCGTGCCGGTCGCAGGCTATGCCCCCGCGCCATATCCGCTCAATGGCGCGCGTCGCGGTGATGTCCGTCAACGGGTCACCGGACACCAGGACCAGGTCCGCGCGCTGCCCGGCCGCGACACGTCCTCGGTCGGCGAGGCCGAACACTCGTGCCGGTTCAGCCGTGGCAGCGGCCAGGGCCTGCGCCGGGCTGATGCCGCACCGGACAAGGAGTTCGAGCTCCCGGTGCAGGCTTGCCCCGAACACGGTCCCCGGGTTCGGGGCGTCGGTGCCCGCCAGCACAGTGACCCCCGCATCGGCCAGTCGCCGCACGTTGTCCTCGGCCCGGGAGTAGGGCGGCATTTGCCGGCCATGCCCTCCCGGGGCATCCGAAGTCAACCGGCGTGCCCAGGCGTCGCCGAGCGCATCAGCGAGCCGTGGGTCCCCTGCCACCGCCGCGCCACCCGGTTCGCCGAGGGTGTTCTCGATGGTGGCCAGCGTCGGGCCGACCACGATTCCGGCCTCGGCCATGCGTCCGGCCAGGGCCTTGTCCAGCTCGGCGTTCGCAGGGACGTGGGCCACCACATCGACACCGGCGGACACGACCTCCTCGACACCGGCCACCGAGCTCACATGAGCGACGACGAGCAGGCCGCGGGTGTGCGCGGCACTGACCAGTGCCTGGATGGTTTCGGGGTCCAGCGAGGGCCATAGACCCCCGGTGCCGGAGATGATCTTCAGATAGTCCGAGCCCGCCGCGATCCGTTCCGCCACGAACTGCCCGGCCTGGCCAGCGGCGGTCAACGTAGGGAACGGGGCGTACATCATCGACGGGTGGCCGTCGGGCGCGGTGGCACCGACACCCGAGGAGCGCACGTCGGCCACGTCCGGACGGGAGTCGGCCTGCTCCTTAGCGCTGGCCACCAGGTCGGGTTTGCTGAACATGTCGAGAACGGTGGTAACGCCGAAGGTCAACGATTGCGCGAGAGCGCCGGGCACTAGGTGCACGTGCGCGTCGATCAGACCGGGAAGCACCGTCCCGCCGCCCGCGTCGATAACTTCGTCGCCCTCTTGGGCGGCCGAGGCGGCCGAGCACCTGGTGATCAGGCCGTCAGCGAACCGGACCGAAGTCCAGTCCCGCGACTTCGTCCCGTCGAATACCTTCGCATTCACGATCGTCGTTGCCGCGCCCAAAGCGTCCTCCCCAAGGGATCCTAAGCAACCTGAATAGCAGAGGAAGGGAGTGGAGGGCCCCAGAACGCGCGGCTCCGAACTGCGTTGGAGAACAGGGCGAACACTGCCTGACGCGGCACTAGCGGGGATGGGCCTGTGACAGTGAAGCGTCAATGCGGCGCAGCCCTGCTGACCGCCGGGTGCGCCTTGGGGAGGTTTGCTACTGGTCTTCCCGCTCGCTCGTGTGCCGCACGACGGCGTCCGCCTCCTGGATCGCGGACAGCTCCGAGAGACCGCGCTCCAGCGCCGAGTTGGCCCCGTCCGCCCACTGCTCTTGGGAGACTGGAAGCTCCCCGGGGGAATTAACCGGATAGCTTGTGCCGGTGATCATCTGGATCAACGGCGCGTTCAGAGCGGGGAAGACGACGCTCGCGGAGGAACTGCATCGGCGGCTCCCGGACGCCGTCGTATATAACCCGGAGGACGTCGGCCTCATGCTGTGGAAGTGGATGCGGCCCAACGACGATTTCCAGGACCTGCCGAGCTGGCGGGAACTGGTCGTCGCGACGGCGCTGTCGCTGCGCAGGCACCACGCGGACACGCTCATCGTCCCGATGTCGCTGATCCGCGACGCCTACCGGGCCGAGATCCTCGGCGGCCTTGCCGACGCGGGCGAGGAGGTCCTGCACGTCTTCCTGGAGGCGGACGCAGACGTGCTCCGGGAGCGGCTCGATGCCCGCGTGGACATCCCCGGCAACCCGGAGGCGAACCATCCGGCCCGCGAGTGGGCCCTGAGCCGCATAGATGCGGCCATCGTCGCCGCTGCCCGGCAGCCGGGCGGGACGCTCATGCTGCGCTCGGACAGGCTCACCCCGGCCGAGCTGGCCGACGAGGTGCTGGCCCGGGCCGACTTGCGCCAGGTTCACGGAGACGGCAAGCGGATGCGGCAGGCAAGGTCGCTGGACTCAGAAGATACCTAGGGCGTTCCTGCACCCGTGCAAGGGCGTGAAGACCCCGACTGTCCCGCCGGTGCTGCTTACTATCGTGACCCCGGAACAGTTCGATGCTCTGTACCAGGCGCTCCCCGCGGACGGTGCGCAGCTCATGGTCGAGACCGCTATCGAGAGTGGCTTGCGCTGGGGCGAGCTCGCCGAGCTGAAGCCACGGGACCTCGATACTAGGACCCGAATCCTGACCGTGAGCCGGGTACAGGTCGAGCTCAGCCCGAGGTTCCATCCCGACAGCGGCCAGTCCATGGTCCGGGACTACCCGAAAGGAAAGAAGCACCGTCGGCTGAAGCTCAGCGCGCAACTGGTCGCCAAGCTCACTGCCCACGCCGAGAGGCACTCTTTGGGACCGGAGGACCTGTTCTTCACCGTGGCGCGCGTCAGCCCGCCACCACCCCGGCTCAAAGTGATCCCGAACTCCGGGCAGCTCGGGCTGACCGCACCCAACGACGAGCCAGCGGCGGGCCACGGCCACCAGCGGATCCATGAACTGCCAAGCTCAATCCCATGACGCCCAGGCACGCACCGATCCCGGCTGGCAATCCAACGTCGCTCGCGAGGGCGCCCAGTGCCCCCAACCGGCAAGAGCGCCAGCACCGACTACGTCTAGGTGATGGAGTTCGAGGACGGCAAGATCAGCCACATGACCAAGATCTGGAACGCCGGCTGGGCCATGCGGCAAGTCGGCTGGATCGGGTAACTCTCCCTTCGGCGTCCAAGCGCCGATCCACCGCGGCGGCCGCGTATTTCCTGTCCATCACCCCAACGTCCGTGCGAGCCCTGGCCGGACGTACCGCAGGGTGAGGACCGCTGCCGCGAGCACCGTAGTGCCGCTGATGAGGAACGAGAGGTGCAGGCCGGTCATGAAGTTCGCGTCGAGCAGCGCCCCGAACACCGCCACGCCAAGCGCGCTCCCGAGCTGGCGGGAAGAGTTGAGCACACCGGCGCCAATCCCGGCCTGTCCGGGACGGATGTCATCCATGAACGCGGTGGTCAGCGGCGGGATCGTCAGTCCGGCTCCGATTCCGATGGGGAGGAGGAGGAACTCGATCACTGCGATCGGCGTCCCGTGGCCGAAGGCGAGGCACCCGAGCAGCCCGCCGCCGAAGACGAGCAGGCCAGCTACGAGCGGTAGGCGTGGCCCGTGCCGCTGCACGAGCCGGCCCGCGAGCAGGTTCACGCCGGCGACCACCGCCGTCATCGGAACGAACATCAGCCCGGTGACAGTGGGTGAGTGACCGAGAGCCTGCTGGAAGAACAGGCTCAGGACGAACACCTGGCCGTAGAAGGCGAAGCTCACGATCAGCCCGGCCACCGTGGTCGAGGAGACCGTCTTGGAGGTGAAGATCCCGAGCGGCACCATGGGCACCGCGACGCGACGCTCCACCGTCACGAAGGCCACCGCGGCGACAGCAAATGCCGCCAGGGAAACCACCACAACCGGCGAATCGAAACCCTGGTGTCCTCCCTGGATGACGCCGACGGCGAGCGCCGCTACCGCGACGATGGCGGCGATCTGACCGGGCAGGTCAAAGTGAGCCGGATGCCGGGGAGACGGCCTGACGCGGGAGAGCGCCACGACGCCGAGCAGGCCGGCGGGGACGTTCACGAAGAAAATGGCGCGCCAGCCGATGGTGCCGGTGAGCAGCCCGCCAACCACCGGCCCGGCAGCCACGGCTACGCCGCCAGCGGCGGTCCAGATCGCGATCGCCCGGGCCAGCTTCTTCGCATCCGTGAAATTCTGACGGACCAGGGCAAGGGAGGCGGGCAGCATGATCGCGGCAGCGGCGCCCTGGACCACCCGGGCGGCCAGCAGGAAGGCCAGCGCAGGTGCGAGCCCGCAGGCAGCGGAGGCCAGGGTGAAGCCGATGAAACCAGCAGCCAGGGCACGCGAGGCACCAAGGCGATCCGACAGTGTGCCGCTGGAGAGCAGGAGCGCGGAGAAGACCACGACGTAGCCATCGACGATCCACTCCAGCCCGGCCAGGCCGCCGTGCAGCTCACGGCCGATTGACGGCAGGGCAACGCTAACCACGGTGATATCGAGGACGATGATAAAAAAGGCCAGGCCCGCGGCCAGCAAGGCGGCCCGATTAGAGGTCGCCGGGCGAACCCGCTTCGGGCCGGCCGGAGCAGGCCCAGGCACCCCCCCTGTGGTCACACGACCATCGTGCACTTCGCTCCGCAAGAGCAACAGGGGGCTAGGTCCCGACGGTGCCCACATGACGCGTCGGCTGTCGCGCGTTTTGCCTGGAACCGGGGACATGGCTGATGGCTTGCTGGAGATGGTGGCCGAGTCGCTGGATGCGGGGAGGTGCGATCACCCCAGGAGGTGCGTGCCAGTGGAGTCGGTGATCTGCTGGAGCATGGTACGGGCGAGCTGCCGGATCTGGGGTGGCAGCGGGACGTAGGTGGTGGCGGCGGCTTGGGCCTGGCCGCCGTGGGTGAGCCAGTCCAGCATGGCGACGAGGGCTTGTCCTTTGGTGTGGCTGGTTTGGTGGGTGTAGACGAGTGCCCAGCTGTAGCCGCTGATCGGGTAGCTGCTGGTGCCGGGCTGGTCGACGATGGAGAAGTCGGTGGGGGTGATGGCTGGTTTCTGCGCGGCGGCGGCGGCCACGGTCTGGGCGGTCGGCGTGACGTAGTGGCCGGCCTGGTTGCGGATGGCGGCGAAGGGCAGCAGCAGGCCTCGTGAGTAGGCCTGCTCGATGTAGCCGATGGAGAAGGGGGTCCTGAACACCGCGGCGGCGACACCGGCGTTGCCGTCGGCGCCTTCCCCGGCCGGCCAGTGGAGGGTCTTGCCGGTGCCGACGTTGGCGGCCCAGGCTGGATCGGCGCGGGAGAGGTAGTTGCTGAAGATGTAGGTGGTGCCGCTGCCGTCGGAGCGGTGGACGACGTTGATCCGTGCGCTGGGCAGGGTGATGCCGGGGTTGAGGGCGGTGATGGCCGGGTCGTTCCAGGTGGTGATCTGGCCGAGGAAGATGCGGGCGAGCACCGGGCCGGTCAGGTGCAGCCGGGCACCGGCTGGGAGGTTCAGGTTGTAGGCCACGCCTTCGCCGCCCAGGGCGACGGGCACTTGCGTGATCGGTCCGCCTTTGGCGGCGGCCTGCTCGCTGGCGGTCATGGGCACGTCAGAGGCGCCGAAATCGGCCTGCCTGGCGCTGAACGTGGTGATGCCCGCGCCGCTGCCCACAGCGGAGTAGCTGATGGCCACGCCGGGGTGTTCCTGGTGGTACCGGGCGAAGGCCAGGTTGAAGAACGGCGCGTCGAAGGTCGATCCAGCGCCGGTGAGCGTGAGTGTGTGGCCGCCGGTGGCGGGGCTGGCGGTGGCCACATCTGTCGCCGAGGTGTTTGTCGTGGTCGCGGTGGTGGTGCACCCGGCGAGGGCGAGGACGATGATCGCGGCGGCGATGGACCAGATGGCCCGGTGCGGTACGTGGTGGGCAGATGGGCCGGGTCGTGCGTTGTGCCCTGGCATGGCTAGTTCCTCTGCTTTGAGGTCTCGTGTTAGGGCCGCCGGGTTTCCCGGGCCCAGGCCTGGGCGCCCATCTGGATGGCGTCCCAGGGGCTGCCCAGCGGCGGGGTGTAAGACAGGTCGAGGTCGCTGAGGCCGTCGATGGTCATGCCGTGGAAGATGGCGGTGGCGGCGATGTCGATGCGTTTGGCGATCTCGGCGTGCCGGTGGCCGAACAGCTGCACGCCGAGCAGCCGCCCGGTGTGGCGGTCACCGGTGAACCGCATCGCGATGCGATGGCTGCCGGGGTAATACGCCTTGTGGTCGTCGGCCTCGGACGCGACGGTGACCGGGTCGAACCCGGCCGCTGCGGCTTCGTGGTCGCGCAGCCCGGTGCGCGCGGCCGCCTGATCGAAGATCTTGACCACCTGGGTGCCGAGGCTGCCGGCGAATTCCCGGTTCCCGCCGAGCGCGTTCTCGCCCGCGACCCGGCCCTGCTTGTGGGCGGTGGTGCCGAGGGGCAGGTAGGTCTGGCCGAGCAGCCGGTGGTGGGTGATGACGCAGTCCCCCGCGGCGAACACGCCGGGGAGGTTGGTGCGCATGCCGGGGTCCACGGCGATCGCGCCCTTGACTCCCAGCGTGGCGCCTGCGTCGGCGGCGAGGGTGGTGTCGGGGCGGACCCCGACGACGACCAGGACCATGTCCGCCAGCCGGGTCACGGTCGAGCCGTCTGAGGCGGTGGCGTCGACGCGCAGGCGGCCGCCCGCGCCGGCGGGGGCCCGGCGGATCTGGCGGGCGGTGGTGCCGGTCAGGACTTCGGCGCCATGCTGGGTGAGCTGGGCATGCACATGCGCGCCGAGCGCGGGGTCGACGGTGGGCAGCACCTGCGGGAGCTGTTCCATCTGGATGACGGCTAGGCCGCGGGTGGTGAGCGCGTCGGCCATTTCCAGGCCGATGTACCCGGCGCCGACGATCACCGCGGACGCTGGCGCGGCCTCCTGCAGTGTGTCCATGACGGCGAAGGTGTCGCCCATCGAGTGCAGCAGGTGCACCCCGTCCCCAGGGCCGAGGGCATCCAGGCCGCTGATCGGGGGGTGGACCGGGACGGCGCCGGTGCCGACGATGAGCTTGTCATAGCTGAGGAGTTCCTCGGCGCCGTCCGGGGCGGTGACCAGGAGCTTGCGGCCACCGGCGTCGATGCGGCGGGCGGTGGTGTCCAGCCGCAGGCTCATCCCGGTGGCTTCCAGGTCAGCCACGGTGCGGTGGGCGAGGTTGCGCCAGTGGGCAACTTCCCCGGAGAGGTAGTAGGGGATCCCGCAGATCGAGAAGTTCGGGTAGGCGTCCGCGACGACCACCGTCACCTCGGCGCCCGGGTCGAGTTCGCGGGCCCGCAGGGCCGCGGAGATCCCGGCGTCGCTGCCGCCGATCATGACCAGGTGCATGGCTGTGGCTCCCGTCTGCGGTGGGCTACCGGGGCTGGTGGTGGCTCTGCCCGGCTGGCGGGATGGCGCCGTCGCTGGCCGGGGCACGGTCCGGCTGCCCGGCCTGGCCCTGGTGATGGGGCACGATGATGTCGGCGGCCTGCTCCGGGGTGAGGCGCGGATACAGCGCCCGGATCACCACCACGGCCAGGGCGCCGCCGATGACCTGGGCGGCGATGAACGCCGGCGCGGACGAGGGAGCGATGCCAGCGAAGGTGTCGGAGAACATCCGGCCGACCGTGATGGCCGGGTTGGCGAAGCTGGTCGAGGAGGTGAAGAAGTACGCCGCCCCGATGTACGCGCCGACCGCCGCGGCCGCTGACCGGCTGCGCCCCGACCGGGCCAGGGCGAAGATCACCACGATCAGCCCCAGGGTGGCGATCACCTCGGACAGGAAGTGCGCGGGCGTGGCCCGGTGCTTGGTGGAGATGCTGACCGCGGCCTGGGCGAACATCAGGTTCGCCGCCACCGCACCCACGATGCATCCCGCAACCTGGGTGGGCAGGTAAGCAGCAGCGTCACGCCAGCTCAGCCCGCCGAATACGGCGTCCGCGAAGGACACCACCGGGTTGAAATGCGCGCCCGACACCGGGCCGAACATCAAGATGATCGCGAACAGCCCGGCCGCGGTCGCCGCCGCGTTCTCCAGCAATTCCAGGCCGGTCTGGCCCGGGGACAGGCGCTGCGCGGCGATACCGGAGCCGATCACGATGGCGGCCAGGAACGCGCTGCCCAGAAACTCGGCCAGCAGGCGGCGCCACAGCATGACAGGTGCGCTGTTCACGGCACCCATCTTGACGGTCTGCCATTAGCTCAGTCAAGATTGAGTCAATGAATACTGAGCTAACTTCGGGCGTGGCGGGCCGGGCGGCCATGCATGCGGCGCTGGCCGACCCGGCGCGGCTGCACATCATCGACACCCTCGGCGCCGGTGACACGTCCCCGTCGGAACTCGCCGCGGTGCTCGCGATGCCGTCCAACCTGCTCGCACACCACTTGCATGTGCTGGAGCAGGCCGGGCTGATCACCCGCCGCCGCTCGGAAGGCGACCGCCGCCGCACCTACCTCCAACTGGTCCCCGGCGCCCTCGAATCGCTGATCCCCCCGGCGGCGAGCACGGCTGCGCGGGTTCTGTTCGTGTGCACGGCCAACTCCGCTCGCTCGCACCTGGCCGCGGCATTGTGGCGCCGGGCCAGCGCTGTTCCCGCGGCCTCGGCCGGCACCCACCCCGCTGCGCGCATCGAGCCAGGTGCCATCGCCGCAGCCCGGCGCCACCGCCTGCCCATGCGCCGCCTGCGGCCCCGTCACATCAGCGACGTCCGTCAGCACGGCGATCTCGTCATCACCGTGTGTGACCTGGCCCACGAAGAACTGGGCCGCCAGGCAGCCGTGCACTGGTCGGTCCCCGACCCGGTTCCCGCCGGTGATACCGCCAGCTTCGATGCAGCGCTGACCGAGCTCAGCCACCGCATCGAGCACTTCGCACCGGGCCTCGCATCCTCATGACTTTCCCGTGTGGTCATCGGATCGCGCTTCGCCGTGCAGCGCCGCACCCGGGAATCTGGGCTGGGAGTCGCTGGAGGATTCCGCCGCGACCGCGGTACCTGGCTGCCGGGCGCGCCTGACCGCACGGGCGATGAGAGGGGCTGCGATCGCGGACGGCAGCAGCCAGAACGCCAAGGTTGGCAAGTGGTCCCAGACGGGCAGATGGGGACCGTTATCGACATAGAAGGCAGTGAGCATGGCGGTGTAGCCGATGCCCATGCCGGTGATATGGCCGGTGTCCCCCGGGCGGTGCCGGCGGCGGTGCTCATAGCCGATGGTCGCAGCCGTGAAGGCGACGGCGCCGATGATGAACAGGTAGTAGTCCTGCCGCCAGCGCATGACCGCCAGGGCGGTGGCGGTAACGAAGACGACGGTGATGGCGCGGTAGAACCAGCGCCCAGCCCGGATATGCCGCGGGCTTCCCTTGCGGACCAAAGCGGCGACCGCCCCGGTGATCACGGCGGTCAGCCCCGCGATGACGTGGATGGCGAGGAACGCCAGGAAAACCGGAGCGGTGGAGCCCACTTGGTCGCCCAGGATGCGGCTCGCGGTCACATGTCTACCTTTCTCCATCCGCCAACGGATGAGGCTTCACTCAATATGTAGCATTGCTACCTATAGGGCTCACCTTACCCGGTGGATTGCCTGGCTGGAAGGCCTAGGGTAGCGTTACTACGTATGCGGGCTGAGGCGCTGAAGGGCCACCTGGACGCGATGCTGCTGGCTTCGCTCGAGGATGGGCCGCGGCACGGGTACGCAGTAATCGAGGCTCTGCGAGACAGTACGGGTGGGCGGCTGGATCTGCCGACCGGGACGATCTACCCGGCGTTGCGGCGGCTGGAGCAGGCCGGCCTGATCACTGGGTCATGGTCGGTGGTAGGCGGCCGCCGTCGGCGTGAGTATCAGCTGACCGCAGCAGGCCGCCGGGCCCTGTCGGGCCGGCGGGCTGACTGGCGGGACTTCTCGGCCATGGTGAGCGCGGCGCTGGAGAGCAGGCCATGCCCGAACCCCGCCTGATCCGCGACTACCTGGCCACCCTGTCCGTGCAGCTCCCCGCGTCGGTCGCCGAGGAACTGGCTGATGGGCTGACCGAAACGTACGAGTCCTATCGTCAGCAGGGCCTCGCACCCGACCGCGCCGCCGAATCCGCAGTCGCTGAATTCGGCGAACCGCAGCTCATCTTGGCTGAGTTCGCCAGCGTGAATCCCGCCCGCCGGACCGCCCGCAGGCTGCTGGGGATCGGGCCTGCTGTCGGCGCCTGCTGGGCTGCAGCACTGATCACCAGCCGCGCCTGGACCTGGCCTATCCCGCCAGTGGCCCGCATCCTGCCCGGCCTGATCCTCATCGCCGTCGTTGCCCTGCTCGTAACTGCTGCGTTCGGTACGCGGTACCGGCTGGCTGCCCGGGCCGGAACCGCCGGGTGCGCCGGCATCACCGTGCTCGACACTGTGATGATCACCAGCGTGATGCTCGCCATCCCATCTTTGACCTGGGTGACGCTCGCGGCCATGGCCGCGAGCACCGCCCGTATCGCTTTCAGCGCGCGAACACTACGGGCCGTCCTGGCTGGTTAATGGCCGCGCCTGGGAAGTGGCATCGTGGGCCCAGCGGATCGATTCCGCCGGGCCCACAGTCAGCTGGGTGAGCTGCCTGCCAGCCTGATCGGCTAGCAGCACTTCGCCTCTGCGGTGGCCGGCTGGTCAGTGTGGCCGCCGGGTCCGCCGCAGCATGCCGGGCCGTGGCCTTCGCCGTAGAAGGTCGGGCTGTCGGCCAGGACGGTATAGATCTCCCAGGACTCGCCGTTGGGTGCGCCCTGGACCCAGAACTTGTCCTGCTGGGCATAGCAGCAGACGGTGCCCTGTTCCTCGGCTCCGGCGAGGCCAGCCTCGGCCAGGCGGGCCTGCTCGGCCTCGACCGTCTCGGTGTCGGGGACCTCGACGCCGAGGTGGTTCAGGCTGCCCCCCTGGCCGGGGTTTTCCAGCAGGACGAGCTTGAGCGGAGGCTCGGCGATAGCGAAATTGGCGTAGCCGGGCCGGCGCTTGGCCGGCCCGGCGCCGAACAGCTTGGCGTAGAACTCAACGGCCTGGTCGATGTCGTTGACGTTGAGGGCGAGCTGAAGACGGCGGGACATGACAGGGCCTCCCGAATATTGATGACTGTCTATGTCTACTTCCGCCGCCGAGTTTGCCATGGGACATTGGAGTCTGTCAATATAGACGCATGTCGAAGTCCCTGACGGTGCTGGATCAGGCCGGGACGGTCGAGTGCTGCGCACCTGGGCCGCAGCTCACGCTGCCGTCCCAGCAGGGTGGTGAGGCGCTGTGCTGTGCCCCGCTGTCCCAGGTACCGCTCTCCCTGGACCAGGCCGAGCAGGTCGCGCCGCTGCTGAAGGCGCTCGCCGACCCGGTCCGGCTGCGGCTGATGTCCCTGATCGCCTCGCATCCGGGCGGCGAGGCATGCGTCTGCGACCTGACAGTTGCGTTCGACCTGTCGCAGCCGACCATCAGCCACCACCTCAAGGTCCTGCATGAAGCTGGCCTGGTTGAACGCGAGAAGCGGGGAGTCTGGGTCTACTACCGGGCGCAGGCCGCCGCGCTGGCCAGCCTCGGCCTGCTGATCGGCTCTCGGTAACTGCTCGGGCTGGGATTCTCCTCAGGGTTGTCCTGGCAGCTTTGATCGTCTATCGTCGATTAACGATGAAAGACGTGAAGCCTCTTGACCGCGAGGTTGCTGACACCTACGCCGCCTGGTTCCGGGCGCTGGCCGATGGCACCCGGGTCCAGGTCGTCTCCCTGCTGGCCCGCACCGGTCAGCCCCTGACCGTCAAGCAGATCGTCGCCGCCGTGCCAGTGGGCCAGTCCACGGTGTCCGCACACCTCAAGCAGCTGGCCGCGGTGGGGTTCGTGATCGCCGAGGACCGCGGCACCTCCCGGCTATACCGGATCAACGAGAACTGCGTCGAGTGCTTCCCTACCGCCGCGGACCTGGTCATGGGCAAACCCTCACCGGTCCCGCCCACCGTTGCCCGCTGACCCATCCCCCTGGAGGACCGCCATGCCGCCCGCCAGCCAGCCACCCGGCCTGGAGGACATACGGGAGACTGTCACCGCCCGCTACTCGGGTCTAGCCCGGGCCGCCCGCTCCGGCCAGCAGATCGTTGACTGCGGTCCAGACGAATTCGACGCGGGCTGCTTTGGCGCCGCCGGATACGACGACACCAGCGGCCTGCCCGACGGAGCGCTCCGCGCCAGTCTGGGCTGCGGCAACCCGGTCGCCGTCGCCCGGCTGCACCCCGGCGAGACCGTGCTGGACCTTGGCTCGGGCGGGGGGATCGACGTGCTGCTGTCGGCTCGTCGGGTCGCCCCAGGCGGGAAGGCATACGGCCTGGACGGCTCACCTGACATGATCGCCCTCGCCCGGGACAACGCCGCGGCCGCCGGGGTAGCCGACGCCGAGTTCCTGCACGGGCACATCGAGGACATCCCGCTGCCCGAAGCCGCCGTGGACGTGGTCATCTCCAACTGCGTCATCAACCTGTCCGCCGATAAGCCCCGTGTGCTGGCCGAGGCGTACCGTGTGCTGCGCCCCGGTGGCCGGATCGGGGTCAGCGACATCATCGCCAGCGAAGGTCTCGACCCAGCGCAGCGCGCCGAAGCCGAACGGCTGACCAACTGCACCACTGGCACCCTCACCGCCAGCGAATACCGCAGCCACCTGCTTGACGCCGGGTTCACCCACATCACCATCACCACAGCAGGGGAAGCGGCAACCGGCCTGAACTCGGTCATCGTCCAGGCGGTCCGGCCCGCCGCACCCGACGGCATACTGATCCGGCCTATGACCGCAGCCGACGCCGAACAGGTGCTCGCCATCTACCAGGCTGGCCTGGACACCAGGCAGGCCAGCTTCGAGACCACGGCCCCTACCTGGGACGCCTTCGATCAGGCCCGGCTGCCCCGGCACCGGCACGTCGCGGTCTCCGCCGCCGGGGACCTACTCGGCTGGGCTGCAGCTGCCGCCGTTTCATCACGTCCCGTCTACCGCGGCGTCATCGAGCACTCCATCTACGTTCACGGCGCCGCTCAGGGCCGAGGCATCGGTGCCGCCCTGCTCGCCGCGCTCATCGGCTCCACGGAAGCCGACGGCATCTGGACCATCCAAACCGCGATCTTCCCCGAAAACACCGCCAGCCTCCGGCTACACCAGCAGGCTGGATTCCGCCTCGTCGGCACCCGCCAGCGCATCGGCTGCCATCATGGCCGCTGGCGGGACGTGACACTCCTCGAACGCCGCAGCAGCATCGCGGGCACCTGACCCGCTCCCAGCTGCCTTATCTTCAGGTGCCTGCCCGGGCGGTCCACGGCATCTGGCCCACAATGTTGGCCACGATGAGAGTTGGGCCCTCCGGATCCCAGGCCAGCACCGTGTCCGCGCCAGCCAGCGCCACCAGCGCACTCATCGAGGCTGGACTCGCGGGCACACTGTGCCGCTGGTCGTCATCGGTCACGATCATGACCTCGAACCGCCCATCGCCACCCTCACGACCTGGCGCCCAGTTGGCGTTGAGGATCTTCACTCGTCGCGTCTGCTCACTTGCTCCCGGCATGACCTCAGTCAAGCGGGAGCGTGAGTCCCGCGTCTACCGCCCTCGCGGGAGTCCCTGGCTGCCCGGGCCGCCGTCCGCGTCAGCCTCGAAGAGCTAGGCCCGTCGCCAGGCTGCTGCTGGAGCTGCGCGAGGCTGGGGCCAAGGCACATACCTGCCCTTTGGCGCTGGCGTGGGCACCTGTCCGCTAGGCACTGATCCTGGGCAACAAGGCTGCCGAGGGTCTAGCCACGCGCGCTGGCCTGCCGCAGTACCCGGCGCAGCGCATCCACCGGCGGGGCCCCTTCGGTGTGCCCGGACGCGTCCCGGTAGAGCCGGCACGACAAGCTTGGTACCTGGCCCGGCACGGCAAAGGGGTCGAGCGCGTCGATCAGCAGCGTTGGTGAGCCGTGCATCCCCGCCTCCGCCGCCTCACGCTCATCGGAGACCTCGCGGCGCCGGACCACCGCGTCCGGGAAGTCGGCCAGCACAGCCGCAAGCCGCTCCTCGAAGACTGCGGCGTTCGGGCAGGCCGGGACCGTCAGCAAGGTGAGCTCCATGATCAGCTCCTCACTCGGCGTCTGGCCCAAGGTTAGATCTGGCCCTGGCCGGAAGAGGAAGCCAGCGTGCCGCTGCGTGTCTCAGCCAGCGATGACCGAGCCGAAACACCAGGGCCTGTTCCGCGGCGCGCCTCTTGTCAGCTTTGGTTGACAAACTGGTTTGTCAGCGTAGGCTGACAAACATGTCCGAGGCAATATCGCTCGCCGAAGCCGCCAGCCATCGCGACCCGGAGGTCGGGCTGGCCGCTGTCGCCGCTCTGCGCCAAATGCTGGAGCAACTGGAGGCCCTTCAGGTGAAGGCCGCCCGGGAAGATGGCTGGACGTGGGAACGGATCGCCGACGCGCTGGGCATAACCCGCCAGTCGGTGCACCGAAAGTACGCCAGCCGCCGTTTCGCTGGCCGGAGGCGCACATGACCCGCCGCGCCACGCCGGCCCGCGATCCGGTCCGCAACCGCCTGCTTTCCGCGGCGGGTACCGAGGCCGACCGGGCCCGGCACGGCTACGTGGGCTGTGAGCATTTGCTGCTGGCGCTGCTCACCGACAAAGACCCCACGGCGCGGGAGATTCTGGCCAGCCAGGGCATCACTCTGCTGGCCGCTCGGGCCGCCGTCGCCGACGTCATCTCCTCGGGCCGCGGGGACGGGCCCCGCTGGAACGCCGCCGACCTGCTGGCCACGCTGGGCGTGGATCTGCCCGCCATCCAGCGCCAGATGCGCGCCGAATACGGCCCGCACGCCATCGACGAGCTCTACCGCAGCCCGGTGGGCCGACGCCTGTCCTGGGGGCCGCTGTGCGAGCCGAAAATGACCCCCGGGCTGAAGAAAGCACTATTCGGGAACGAGGGCGGGGCCAGCTTCCCGACCAGCGGGCATGCCCTCCTATCGCTGCTCGATGCCGGCAGCCCCGGGCTGGCCGCGGTCCTCACGGCGCTAGGCTCAAGTCCCGAACTGCTGCGCCTGGCCGTTACCGAGCAGCTGGGTTGTGCTCCTTAGCCAGGTTCTGCATTGGCTAGTTCTGCCGACCAGGTGAGGGCGGGCTCCCCCCGGGTGCCGGTCAGCCGGATCCAGGCGACGAGCCGGTGCCCAGGGCGCATGGCTTCCTCGACGAGTTGGCCATCAAGGCGAGTAAGCCCCAGCTTGCTGCCGCGGATCAGCCGCAGCGTGCCGTCGCTGTGCACGTTGCCCCAGGCGAGAAAAAGGTGGCGGTCGGCGCGGTCGCCCCGCACATTGGGCCCGCTGAAGTCGAAGCCGTCCGCATCATGCCGCACGGTGACCGGGGCCTCCCAGCGTGCCGCCGGCGCATCCCCCGGCACCGGCTCGGAGGCCAGCCAGGGCTTGCCCGGTACGACCAGTGCGGGTTGCTCCTTGCTCTTGGTGGACAGCGCGATATGAACGTTGTGGTGCTCACCGGCCGCGTCCGGTGGCCAGGTGAGCCCAGGCAGGCCGACGGCCTCGATCACCACGCTGAGCGTCCCGAGCCTCGGGGCTTGGCGCCGAGGGGGACGCCGCGCCGGGGGCGGTGCCGCGTTCTCGTCGTAGGTGCGGCGCAGCCAGCCGCAGACCTCGGCGTCAACGTCCTCCCGCCGGGTCAGCGGAATCCGCACGGTGGCGGCGCCGAGGTCCCGCGCGGCGAGCAGCCGGCCGCCGGGACCTTCGTGGTCCAGCCGCAGGCCGAGGTCCACCCTGTTCTTGGTCGTCGCCTGGACCACGGCGAAGACACGGCGCGGTGTGGCCAGGCTGACGCATGTCTTGCGGGCCTGCACTGTCACCGGGCCCAGGACCGGCAGCGCCGCCAGCACCGCGTCAAGCACGGGCCGAAGCTGCGGGCGGTCGGCGTACTGGCCGGCGACCAGCTCGTCAGCCCCGTCAGACTCGATGGAGGCGCGGTCCTCCCCGGAGGGGATTTCCGGGGTGGGCGGTGCTGCCTGTGTGTGGCGGCGTTCCACCTGCCCCAACCTACCGAACTCAGGGAGGGCGGCGGCCTCGCCAGGCTGATGCGGCCTGCGCACTAACAGCCGATGGAGAATGCGCTCGGCCGGCCGCCAGTTCTGGTCGGGGTGGCCGGATTTGAACCGGCGGCCTCTTCGTCCCGAACAGGGCGCGCTGACGTGCAAAAGGTCAGTTCACGGGCGTCTGCGCAGGTCACAGACCCTCGGTCGGCTTCCTGGACCGTGTCTGAGCGCACCTGACGGAAGGCCTCCGCTCCCCTTTCGCTCCCAGAATCGGGCACCGCCCAGAGCGCTGCCTACTGGTCTCCCAGCTGGAGATCGGCGGCGACAGCAACACGCTTTCCCAGCATGCGCCCCGGTGTCCGGGACCGGCCGGGGCCGTCCGTGGCCTGGGATGACCGTGACTGGCGGAGATCCGCGGCCGCCCGCGAACTCAGGCGAAGGCCACGGCTGAAGCGGGAGGAATGATCCGGTCGGCCTGGCCCGCGAGATCTTGCCAGGCCTGACGCGCGGCGAGCCTGCGCGCCACAGCCGGTTGCGCCCCGTCGAATCAGCGGTCGGCATTGGGCTAGTCAGATGGCATCACACTGAGTGATCGGGAAGCTCGAGGAGAACGCGCGCCGAGCCGCCGTTCTGGCGCTGGGTCGGGCCGGTCGGAATGTCGGGTAACGCGATTCCGAATGGTCATTCTGTGTCCGCTGGCGGCTGGTTTCCCGGGCGGCTGTCAGAGGGAGCGGGGGTTGCCGCAGAGCTGCGGCCGTGCGAGGGCAGCGGTCAAGACGATGGCCACCCCGTGATCTTGGCTGCCCACCCCGTGTGGGATGACGGTACCTGAACGTCCGGGCTTGCATGTGCCCCCGCACCGTGTGGCCGCACTTCGCGGCTGCCGGAAGATGGCCGTCGCCGGATCCAGCCTCCTGTTATCCGGCTGGCCGGTTAGCGGTGACAGCCCGGAGCGGGGCGAGGCCCGCCGCCAAGGAGATGATCCTATTCTTCGATGGCCCCGCCGATGCGGCGCAGATGCCGCCGGAAGGTGTATGAGGGGTCAGCGGCGTGCCTGGCCAGGTAGTCATCGAAAGCGGTCTGCTGGCGCAGTGTCTGGCCCTCCCGGATCCGGCGAGCTTGTTCCCGCTCGCTCTGCCAGATCTGGTGCGCTGTGACCAGCACCTGCTCGGCACGCTGTGCCGCGACGAACAACACGCCGTCGTCATCGGCGAAGACGATGTCCCCGGCGCTGACCAGGTGCGGCCCGAACCGCGCGGTGACCAGCGCCTCGGGCTCCCGCTCGTCCAGCCGCACCGGCCCGGCAGGGTAGCTCCCGTAACTGAAGACCGGAAGGCCGATCGTGGCCAGTTCCGGCGTGTCGCGGTGCAGGCCCCACACCACCAGGGCCGCCATACCGGCTGCCTCGGCCTCCAGCACCACCAGGTCGCCGACGCATGCCTCGTCCGAGCGGCCGCCGTTGTCGATGACCAGCACGTCGCCGGCTTGTGCCCGGCCAAATGCCTCCAGGAACACGTCCACGCTGCCGTAGTGCCGCACCGGCAGAACCCGCCCAGCGATCCCCTGGCCGGCCACGACCGGCCGGATTCCCGAAGGGGCGGCCTGCAGCGGAACACTACAGCGCAAGCAGGCATCGGCCACCAGCGGTGTGGACAGATCCGCGAACGCCTCCAGCATGGCGACCTCCCCGGCAGCACCCGGCACCGCGGGCCGCGCGTGCGGGCCGGTGCCATGATCCTATCTGCCGCCCGGACAGCAGCCATCTGTGCCAGCCGGCGGCCCGAAGCCACCCCACGTGATTACCCGATCAAGAAGGCGTGACCAACAACTATCCGCCTTATGCGCTACCTGAGCCTTGCGTGTTCAACCGGTCGGCCGCACTAGATGCGACATTCGGCGCGCTTGCAGGGTAAGCGGTCAGCTCTCGGACCAGCATTGGGTATCCCAGGTACCCGACGGATGGGGGCAGTGCTGACGGATGACTCGCCCGCGCGTTTTGGGGCACCTTCGGGACCTACGCGATCCAGCCGTCCCTCCGCAGGATGGTCTGTCGCGGGACGATCCAACCGCTTGCGGCAACAAGGATTCGGCCTTCTGGTCCAGAATGATCGCGTCCGTGACCCGGCCATCTGGGGCACTCCGGGGTGGCGATCTGCTGTGTCAGTTTAGATTGACAAATCAAGGATGTCAGTCTATACTGACAGCCATGGACATCGAAAAACTCAGCGTGAATCTCTCGTCGGATGACCCGGCAATTGGGCTTCGCGCCTCGTTGGCGCTACATCGCCTGGCTGAGAGGGTCGAAGCGAACCACGTCGCGTCGGCCCGGGAAAAGGGCTGGTCGTGGCAGCAGATCGGAGACGCTTTGGGCGTCACCCGCCAATCCGTGCACACCAAATACAACAAGGACTCATCATGACCACTGAATCCGTTGTGCCAGAGGTGCTTCACCCCTGGACCATCTATCTGCGGGCCAGTGAGGAGGCCCGTCGCCGAGGTGATCGCCGAACTGGCACCGATCACGTCTTGCTCGGCTTGCTGGAGGATCCCTCGATCGAAGTCGTGTTGGGCGTGAGCCTGCAGCAAGCTCGGCAGGCCCTTGAGTCGCTCGATCAGGAAGCCCTGGGTGCCCTGGGCATGGGGTCCGGCACCGACGCTCCCCCACTGCCGATGCGCGCCGTGCCGAAGAAGCCGACGATCAGAGCCGTCATGAAAAAAGATCGCCTCCGCATGACGCCCGCGGCAAAGAAAGTGCTTGAGGAAGCGGTCAAGCCCATGCGCCGGAAGACCCAGGTCACGGCCCAGCAGGTGCTGGCCCAGATCCTCACTCTCCAACCACCAGATCCTGCGGCGGTGCTGCTGCGCGCTCTCGGCGTGAACACGTCGGAGGTTCGGCGCCGATTGGATGCGGTCACGCCCGACAGCTGAGTCCCCAGCGACATTACCGGCCGCTACCAGCTGCGCAAACGCGTTGGCCATCCACTTTGGGGGGCTTCGGTCGAGGACAGCCGGGCCGCAGCACGGCGACGACGCCTGCCTTGCTTGTCTTCCCGAAGCCGGGAGCTACCGCCGGGTACGCCCCGTCGTCCGGGCCAAGGCGATGGCGGCGGCCGCGATCCAGACAGCTTCCACGATCGACATCACGACGGCGAGGATCAGCCCGGCCGTGGCGAACGCCGCCGCGAGGCCCGCGATCAGGAAGAGCCCGGAGATCAGCACCGCGGTACGGGCGAACACCCGGGGCAGGATGCTGGTCCCGGATAGGGCGAATCCGGTCCCGGCGAAGACCAACGGTGCCGGGGCGAGCGGGAAGATGCGGGCGAACACCCCGTTGCTCAGAGCGAACGCGGTCGCGACCGTGGCCCGGTCGCCGTTCGCGGCGGCGACGGGCACCGCCTCCAGCAGGGCGGCCTCGATCACCACCACTGACAGCAGCAGGGCGCACCCGGTGACGGTGGCAGACCCGGCTAGGGTGCCGCGGGCGCCGCTGAGCTGCAGCAAAACCAGGAAGAACACGATGCTCAGCAGCGCCCCGGAGACCTGCAGCCACCCGCCGCCGTAAAACAGCAGCCGGTGGGCGGTGGCGTAGGCGATCAGCGTGCCGGGGGACACTCCCGCGGACGGCCAGCGGGCCAGCGCCGGGGCGGTGAAATACACGGCCAGCAGTACCGGGCCGGTGATGCCGGCCAGCGCGCCCAGTACCCGCAACCGCCGAGCGGGCTGACTAACGGGTGCTGCCGGAGCCAGCGGCGGTGTCATGGCGGCTACCCGGATATCGCCGGCCGCACGGTTGGTATCTGATGTAGACATTGCTCCTCGCTTGCTATTCAGCCCTGAATTCGAGCACCTCTTGGGTGGAGTGAACTTGGCGCGACCTGGGCGGCGGGTCCGGGTCGCCAGAGGTAGACCCATGGAGGTAGGACGCAGGGCGCGGACCATGGCCTGGGTGCGATTGACGGCCGTGGTCACCCCTGGGCGGGAGCGAGCTCGGTGAACAGCTTGTTCATGTCCTGATGGTTGAGGTAAAGCACGATGCGCCACGCCCCGTCGTCCTTGCGCAGGATGAAGGTCGAGCGCAAGCAGATGGGGCCGCCTGGCGGCTCGTGGTGCATCCGGAGATTCCATGACGTCCGCACGAGTGTGTGCAGGTCGTCCAGTGGCATCTCGTTGATGTCCGCCAGCTCCAGGCCGTCGCTGCCGATGGCCTCGAAGAGCTGTTTGCGGCGCGGAAGAGCCGCCAGCAGCGCCTGCCGGGACAGGGCCACTGCTGAGCTCGCGTCCAGGCTCAGGAACACGTCACAGAATGAGCTTGTCAGCGCGTCACTATCGAAGTCGTGGCTGGCGCGGTCATAGCGCTGGAAGAAAGCGCGGACGTCGGGGCGGACACCGGTCATCGTCAGTTCCTCTTAGGTCGGGGTCAAAGACTCTTGGCCAGGTGGTTGAGCAGGGGAACCACGGACTCGAGCTGGCGCCGCTCGGCGGGTGTGTATTCATCGGCCAGCGCTCTCATCATGGCGCCGACGACAACGTGCTCCCGGTTCATGAGAAGTTCCCGCCCGGCGTCAGTGATCGCCACAACCACCCTGCGGCGGTCGGTTTGGCCGCCGGTTCTTTCCACCAGCGCCCGCCGCTCCAAGTCGCGAACCACGCCAGCGATCGCTTGCGAGGTGACGTCCTCACCCGCGGCGAGCGTGCTCGGGGAAGTGGGGCCCTCACGCTCAAGGCGCACGAGGATGCCCAGCTCGATGAAGTTCGCCGCGCCCTCACGCTCGGTCGCGTACAGCTGCCGCAGCCGCCGCGCCACCCGGCCGATCGCGAGCCTCAGGTCCTGTGCAGCTACCACATCCGCGCCATCACGCATGAACGTAAGGTACCTTACGTAAGTTCACTGAGCAATACCGTTTTGCGGGAGCTGTACATGCGGCGCTCGGCCACGTCAGCCGCACCAGCAGACGGCGCCAGAAGCGGTCGTTCTGCATGGCTCAGCCCCACAGCGAACCGGTCATCGACTGAGAGTGCGGAATCGGCGATCTGGCCGCGTGGCCGCCACCTTCTGTGATCAGTTCAGCGCTGGCTCAACGGCGCGAATCGGTCATAGGTGTCCGCGCCGATCCTGGCTCAAGATCGGCTCCCAAAACCGGACAATACGGACCTGCGTAAGCCAGCATGATCGCAAGTCAGAGCGCTGACATGTGATCATTTGGTCGGGGTGGCCGGATTTGAACCGGCGGCCTCTTCGTCCCGAACGAAGCGCGCTGCCAAGCTGCGCCACACCCCGCTGGCCGCTCTCGCGGCCGCGGTGCCCGGGGGCCTGCATGGTCCCCGGAACCCCCGGAAGTCTAGCCGATCCCGGGGACCAGCGTGAGCAGCGTGGCCTCCGGCCGGCAGGCGAACCGGGCCGGTGCCCACGGGGAGGTGCCGAGCCCAGTGGATACGTGCAGCCAGGCGCGATGCTCACCCGGCGCACCGGGCCCGGCCGGGTGCCGGTGCAGGCCGCTGACCCGCTCCCGGTCGATGCCGCAGTTGGTGACCAGCGCCCCGTACCCGGGCACACACAGCTGGCCGCCATGGGTGTGGCCGGCCAGCAGCAGGTCATAGCCGTCGGCGGCGAACCGGTCCAGGTTCCGCGGCTCGGGTGAGTGCATGACGCCCAGCCGCAGGTCAGCCGTGGGGTCAGTGGGCCCGGCGATGTCCTCGTACCGGTCGCGCTTGGTGTGGGAGTCGTGTACCCCGCCCACCTCGATGTCGAGGTCGGCGGCCTTGACCCGGCCGCGCTTGTTGTTGGCGTCCAGCCAGCCGGCCGCGGCCATGCCCTCGCCCAGTTCGGCCCACGGCAGGTCGGGGACGCGCCGGCGGTTCTCGCTGCTGCTATCGCGCCACAGGTAGCGCAGCGGGTTCTTGGGCGCGGGCGAGTACAGGTCATTGGAGCCGTACACGAACACGCCGGGCCGGTCCAGCAGCGGGCCGAGCGCCTCCAGGAACGGCTGCACCGCCCGGGGGTGGGCGATGGAGTCGCCGGTGTTCACCACCAGGTCGGGCTCGAGTGCGTCCAGGGACCTGATCCAGGAGAGCAGCCGGTGCCGCCCGGGCGTCAGGTGCGCATCGGAGATGTGCAGCACCCGCATCGGGGCCATGCCCGCACGAAGTACGGGTACCTCGTAGCGGCGCAGGGCGAACCAGTTCCGCTCGACCACCGACCCGTAGGCGAAGGCAGCTCCGCCCAGAACGGCCGCGGTCCCGAGGGCCTGGACGGCTCGTGATCGCATCTCCCTATGGTGCCATGTGGATCAGGTGCCCTGGCCCGGGCGCCCAGAGCGCAGCAGGAGACGGCAGGATGGACTCATGGCAGCACTCAAGGACCAGTTGCGCTCCGACCTGACCACCGCGATGAAGGCGCGCGACGAGGTCCGCACCCGCACTCTGCGCATGGCGCTGACCGCGGTGTCCAACGCGGAAGTGGCCGGCGCTACCGCTCGTGAGCTCAGCGATGACGAGGTACTCAAGGTGCTGACCAGGGAAGCCAAACGGCGCCGGGAAGCCGCCGATGCCTTCGCCACCGCGGGCCGCACCGAGCAGGCTGCCGCCGAGCAGGCTGAAGGCGAGGTGCTGGATGGCTACCTGCCCGCCCAGCTCGGCGATGACGAGATCGCGGTCATCGTGACCGCCGAGATCGAGCAGTCCGGGGCGGCCGGCATGGGTGCCATGGGCCAGGTCATGAAGGCGGTCACGCCGCGGATCGCGGGCCGGGCGGACGGGGGCCGGGTGGCGGCCGAAGTGCGCCGCCAGCTGACCAGCCGGGGCTGACCAGCCGGGGCTGAGCGGACCGCCGGTGCTCAGTGGTTGGGGCCGCCACCGCCACCGCCACCGCCTGGGCCGGGGCCACCCCCGCCGCCACCACCACCGTGACCGCCACCGCCACCACCGCCCCACCACCGCCCGGGTGGCCGTGCTTCTTCTTCGCCGGCGGGGTCTGCCCGTTGCCCAGGGCGAACAGCGGGCTGCCGAGGGGGACGCCGACGAAGTTGGCGGGCGGGCTGGGGAAGTAGGCGTGCTGGAACGTCATCTGCCAGACGTGGGCCGGAGCGTTCGCGCCGAACATCTCGCCCGGGCAGCCGAGCCGGTAGCACGAGCCGGTGCCGCTCATCGGGTGGTCGATCGGGCTGAGCGGGTTGAACACCGAGACGTAGCCAGCCAGGTTGGGGGTGTAACCGCCGAAAGCAGCGAAGTCGAAGTTGTCCGAGGTCCCGGTCTTCCCGGCCGCCGGGCGCCCGATGCCTACCCCGGCCGCCGTCCCGGTGGTCAGCACGCCCTGCAGGACGTAGCTCGCGGCATCGGCCACGGCCGCGGAGATGACCCGGTGGCAGTTGGCCGGCTGCACCGGGAGCTTCTGGCCGGTGCGGGTGAGGATCTTGTTGACGGCGATCGGCCGGCAGTAGACGCCGCGCGCCGCCACCGTGGCGTACGCGGCCGCCATGCTCATCGGGGACACGTTGACCGAGCCGAGGGTGAATGACGGGAGGTCGTCGGCGGGCGGCGAGTTCCCGTCCCACTTCATCAGCGACCTGCCGTCCGCCCGGCGCAGGCCGAGCGCCTGCGCGGTCTTCACCACATTGCACAGCCCGACCTTGCGCTCCAGCATCGCGTAGTAGATGTTCACCGACTGGGTGGTGCCCAGATAGAGGGTGAACGGGCCCTTCTCGGACGGGGAGTCGTTGATCAGCGTGTAGGAGCCAGGCCCGGCGTCACCTTCCCCGGCCGGTGCTCCCGCGCAGTTGGTGAAGCCGGTCAGCGTGGTGGCCGCGGGCACGGTCTGCACGAAGCCGAACGGCACACCCTGGTTCAGCGCGGTGAGCAGCACGAACAGCTTGGACGAGGAGCCGGTCTGCACGCCGGCACCGCCGTTGTACTGCGAGTTCACCGCGTAGTTCTGGGTGGTCTGGTGCGGGCCGTTCCCGTAGGACCGGTCGTTGGCGATGGCCAGCACCTGCCCGGTCCCCGGCCTGATCAGCACCTCGGAGGCGGCGTTGCCACCCGGGTTGATCCCGTTCGGCGGCTGCGGGACCATGTAGTTCACCGCCTGCTTGGCCGCGTGCTGGTCCTGGCGGCTCAGCGTGGTGTAGATCTTCAGCCCACCGGTGCTGTTCAGCATGTTCCAGGCGGTCGAGAATGCCTGGTTCTGCTTCATCAGGGACACGACGTAGTCGCAGAAGAACGCCGCGCTCTTGGCCGAGGCGCTGGTGCAGCCCGTCTGCAGCGGGTTGAGTTTCAGCCCGAGCGGCTGGCGGCCAGCCGCCATCGCCTGGGAGTGGGTGATGACATGCAGCTGGGCCATCCGGGCCAGGACCACGTTGCGCCGCTTGAGCGCCACGTCCGGATGATCCACTGGGTTGAACGCGACCGGGTTCTCCACCATGCCGGCCAGCAGGGCAGACTGGGTCAGAGTCAGCTTGGCCGCGGTGGTCCCGAAGTAGCGCTCGGCGGCCGCCCCCACGCCGACGGCCTGGTTGCCGTAGAAGGTGCCGAAGAACGCGGCGTTCAGGTAACCCGCCACGATCTGTTCCTTCGACATGTGGTTCTCGACCTCGATGGCCAGCCGCAGTTCCTTGATCTTCCGGCTCAGTGTCGGCGCGTACGCCTGCTGGGCCATCTGCAGGTTGGGCGCGGTCAGGATGAGCGCGTTCTTCACGTATTGCTGGGTGAGGGTGGAGCCGCCCTGGACCTGCTTGTGCTGCACGTCGTTGACCAGGGCGCGCAGCGTGCCCCGGAAGTCGATGGCGCCGTGCTGGTAGAACCGGGAGTCCTCGATGGCCACGATCGCCTTGCGCATGATGGGCGCGATCTGGGCGAAGCTCACCGGCTCACGGTCGATGCCGCGCGGGTAGTAGTACGCGATCAGCCGGCCCTTGCTGTCCAGGATCTCGGAGCGCACCGGCAGCTGGGAGATGCTGCCTGTCTTCAGCGTGTTGAACTTGTTGGCCTGGTTGCGGGTGAAGATGCCCACCGCGCCCACCGCGGGCAGCACCAGGGCCGCTGCCAGCAGCCCGCCGACGGCGGACAACGTGACCAGACGCCCGGCCACGGCGGCTTTCGCCCACGCTCCTGGAGTCAGCACGGTCCTCAGGGTACGCCCTGCCCGGGAGGAAGCAGGTCCGCTCGCCGGAGGCTCGCTCCGCGTGGCGGGCCGGTGACTACTCGGCAATCATGGCATGGCCCAGGCGGACTATTCCTGAAATGGGCCCAACGGGCTCTGGCGCGCAGCCGCCAACTTCCGTAAGTTACTTTTCCGCAACGACGACAACGAAAGCAGATGCGCTAGCGTCTGCCCCTGGACCGCAGGTGAACGCCATCCGGCGTGACGACCTCCCGGGCCGTGACGATCAGGAGGAGTGGGCCACATGTGGATCGCAGACTGGACCGCCCGCGCCGCATGCAAGGGAACTGACCCGGACGAGCTCTTCGTCCAGGGTGCGGCGCAGAACCGGGCCAAGCTGATCTGCCGCGGCTGCACCGTCCGCACCGAATGCCTGGCCGATGCGCTGGACAACCGCATCGAGTTCGGCGTCTGGGGCGGCATGACCGAGCGTGAGCGCCGTGCGTTGCTTCGCCGCCGCCCGGACGTGACGTCCTGGCGTGCGCTGCTGGAGAACGCTCGTAACCAGTACGAGCAGACCTCTTCAGACGAGCTAGTGGCCAGCTGACGGGGCCCCAGCCCCCAGCCGCGGCTGTTCCGGCCGTACCTAGCTCCCAGCGACCAAGCCCCTCAGCTATCAGCGCCGCTAGCTGAGCCGGACTCCCCGGGCCAGCTCGCCCCCCACGGCGCGCAGCCCATCGAGGTCATGCACGTCTTCCGGCTGCGCCGGGACCTCGGTCACCGGGATGGCCGGATGGGCTGCGGTGAAGCCTTCTTCCTGGCGGCGTTCCCGGTCAGCCAGCTGCATACGCTCGGCGTGCAACCGCAGCGCGGTCACGGTGAGCGGGTACCGGGTCGCGGTGGCGGCCGGGTGTGGTGTCCCGGCGTCCTCCCCGCCCGCTGCGGCCTGGCCGTTGCCCGCGCGCAGCGGCACCGTCTCCAGCGCCTCCGCCGCGGCCAGGCTGCGCGCGGCGGACAGCTGCGGCGCAGCCGACCGGTGCACCCGGTTGACGATCAGGCCCGCCAGCGGCATCTGGTCCGAGGTCAGCCGTTCGACGAAGTAGGACGCCTCGCGCAGCGCGTCCGGCTCCGGCGTGGCGATGACCAGGAACGCGGTACCGGGGGCCTGGAGCAGCCGGTAGGTGTCCTCGGCGCGCTCCCGGAAGCCGCCGAACATCGTGTCGAACGCGGCCACGAAGGTCTGCACGTCGCGCAGCAGCTGCATGCCGATCACCTTGGTAATGACCCCGGTGACCATGGTGAACCCGGTCGTCACCAGCTTCAGGTAGGCCCGGCCGCCGGTCTTGGTCGGCCCGGTCAGCAGGCGGATCAGCCGGCCGTCCAGGAACCGGCCCAGCCGCTGCGGGGCGTCCAGGAAGTCCAGCGCCGACCGGCTCGGCGGGGTGTCCACGACGATCAGGTCCCACTCATCGGCCCGCCGCAGCTGGCCGAGCTTTTCCATGGCCATGTACTCCTGGGTGCCGGCGAAGCTGGACGACAGCGACTGGTAGAACGGGTTGGCCAGGATCTGCGCGGCCCGGTCCGGGTCGGAATGCGCTTCGACGATCTCGTCGAAGGTCCGCTTCATGTCCAGCATCATCGCGTGCAGGCTGCCGCCCGCTGCCCCGGCCTGCGTGCCCTCGACCAGCCGCGGCGTGTTGTCCAGCGAGGACAGGCCCATGGACTGGGCCAGCCGCCGGGCCGGATCCACGGTGAGCACCACCACGTGCCGGCCCCGCTCGGCGGCCCGCAGGCCCAGGGCCGCGGCCGATGTGGTCTTGCCGACGCCGCCGGAACCGCAGCACACGATGATCCGGCTGCGCGGGTCGTCCAGCAGCCGGTCCACGTCGAGCGTGGGGGGTTGCGGTTCCGGCATCAGGCCGCCCCCTGCTCGCGGAGCGCCGCGGCCAGCCGGTACAGGCCGGCCAGGTCCATCGGCCCGGTGATCAGCGGCAGCTCGTAGCGCGGCTGGTCCACCCCGCTGAGCCGGGCCCGCTGGGCCCGCTGGGCCAGCGCCTCCCGGGCATGCTCGGCCAGCTCGGTGGCCAGGCTGTGGGCCAGCCCGCGGCGGTCTTCCACCCCGGCCGCTTTCAGGCCCAGATCCAGATCGTGCTCGTCCAGCTGGCCAGCGGCGGCCGCGTGCAGCTGGTCGTCAGCCAGTTCCTCGGGCTGGACCATGTTGATCATGATGCCGCCGAGCTGCAGCCCGCCCTGGGCCAGCCCGCGCAGCTCCGCGATGCCATCCAGCGTCTCCTGGACCGGCATCTCCTCCAGCACCGTGACGAAGTGCACGGCGGTCTGCGGTGACTTGATCACGCTCTGCACGGTGTCCGCGTGCCCACGGATCGGCCCCACCTTGGCCAGGCCCGAGACCTCGGTGGCGACGTTGAGGAACTTGCCGATCCGGCCGGTCGGCGGGGCGTCCATGACCACCGCGTCGTAGCGCAGCCGGCCTCCGCGGCGCCGCCGGGTCGCCTCCACCGCCTTCCCGGACAGCAGCACGTCGCGCAGCCCCGGGGCGATGGTCGTGACGAAGTCGACCACCCCGAGCCGGGTCAGCGCGGTACCGGCGTGGCGCAGGTTGTAGAACATCTCCAGGTACTCGACCAGCGCCGCCTCGGGATCGGCGGCCAGCCCGTCCACCTCGCCACCCGGCAGGGTGGCGGTGGCCGGCGCCACCGCGACCCGGCGCTCGGTGTAGGGCAGCGGCGGGCTGTCGAACAGGCGGGCGATCCCCTGACGGCCCTCGACCTCCATGAGCAGGACCCGGCGGCCGCCAGCGGCGAGAGCGATAGCCAGTGCCCCGGCTACCGTCGTCTTGCCTGTCCCGCCCTTGCCGGTGACGACGTGCAGCCGGACACCTTCCCAATCCGTGTCCCGCGTCCTCACCTTTAGGAGGCTATCGCTGCCTGCGGACCAATCCTGACGCCGCCGGGCTGGCCGGGACCCGGGCCGGAGGGCCGCGAACCGCATCTGGCAGCGGTCCGTAACACAGGTGTCGGCCATTGACGTGGCGCCTGCGGGCCAATTGCCCGACAACCCGCTCAGCGTCACTAGGCTGGTGGGCAAAACCTAGGCCGGCGGGCGCAAAAACCGGGCCCCAGGCGGCCGGGAAATGGGCCCGGTGGCTTGAGAAGAGGTGTATCCCATGGTCGCAGCCCTGGTGGTCATCCTCGTGCTGATCGTCATTGGTGGGCTGGTCACGGTGGGCCGCTCGCTGCGCGTGGTGCAGCAGTACGAGCAGGGGATTGTGTTCCGGTTCGGCAAGATACTTTACCCCCCGCGGGGGGCGGGGCTGACGATCATCAGGCCTGTCGGTGACCGCATGCAGAAGGTCAACATGCAGATCGTCGCCATGGCGGTGCCCGCTCAGGAGGGCATCACCAAGGACAACGTGACTGTCCGGGTGGACGCGGTGGTGTACTTCCGGGTGGTCGACCCGATCAAAGCGGTCGTCAACGTGCAGAACTACATGTTCGCGGTCTCTCAGCAGGCACAGACCTCGCTGCGCTCGGTCATCGGCCAGTCCGAGATGGACCAGCTCCTCGCCGACAGGGACACCGTCAACCGGGAGCTGCGCCGCATCATCGACGAGCCGACCGAGGGCCCGTGGGGCATCCGGGTCGAGCGGGTCGAGCTCAAGGACGTGAACCTGCCGGAGCAAATGAAGCGCTCCATGTCGCGGCAGGCCGAAGCCGAACGGGAACGCCGGGCCAGGATCATCTCCGCGGACGGTGAGTACCAGGCGTCCAAGCGGCTGGCCGCGGCGGCCAACGTGATGGCCCGCGACCCGGCCGCGCTGCAGCTGCGGTTGCTGCAGACCGTGGTCGAGGTGGCCGCAGAGAAGAACAGCACCCTGGTCATGCCTGTGCCGGTCGAGCTCCTGCGGTTCTTCGAGAGGTACGCGCCTGCCCCGCCTACGCCTGCCACCCCGCCCCCGCCGCTCGAGGACACCGGCGATGCCGAGTTGGCCGCGGCGGAAGCCGCGGCCGAGGTGGGCGGGCCGGACGCGCCGGCGATCGCGGACGCGCCGCTGCCGGAGATCGCCAAGGCCCCCGTGCCCGAGCTGGATGAGTCGGCCATCCCGCCGCCCCCCGAGGCCGCGGACAGCGAGGCGCCCAGCGCGCCGGATGGTGCGGCCAGGCGCTCCCGGCGGCCCGGCTGCCCCCCAGGACGGCCCGGCTGCTCCCGAAGGCCCGGCCGGCGCACCGGACGGCACGGCTCCGCCCGCCCGGCCCTGACGGCCCGGCCTGACCGCGGGCCGGCCGCCACGGCGAGCAGGCTTAGCGCCTGCCGGCCCGCGGCCCCGGGTCGCTAGGGTGTCGCCATGCAGAAATGGGAGTACGCGACCGTGCCGCTGCTGGTGCACGCGACCAAGCAGATCCTGGACAACTGGGGCGACGACGGCTGGGAGCTGGTGGCCCTGACCCCCGGGCCCAACGCCGAGCAGCTCGTGGCGTACATGAAGCGGCCCAAGGGGGATTCATGACGGCCGGGGCCGCGCCGGGCGGGTCGCCGGAGGAGCGGCTGGCCGCGCTCGGCCTGGAGCTGCCGGTGGTCACCCCGCCGCTGGCCGCCTACGTGCCCGCCGTGCGCAGCGGCAGCTACGTGTACACGTCGGGCCAGCTGCCGATGGTGGACGGTGCGCTGATGATGACCGGCAAGGTGGGCGCCGGGGTCTCGGTGACCGAGGCGGCCGGGCTGGCCCGGGTCTGCGCGCTGAACGCGCTGGCCGCGGTGGTGTCGGTGACCGGGAGCCTGTCCGCCGTGCGGCGGGTGGTGAAAGTCGTCGGGTTCGTGTCCAGCGCGCCCGACTTCACCCAGCAGGCCCAGGTGATCAACGGGGCCAGCGAGCTGCTGCTCGAAGTGTTCGGCGAGGCCGGCAAGCACGCCCGCAGCGCGGTCGGGATGGCGGTGCTGCCGCTCGACACCCCGGTCGAGGTGGAGCTGATCGCCGAGGTCAGTGACTGACCGTCCCGCCGCGCCAGGCCGCCCGATCGTCCGGCTCGGCGGCGCCTACGCCGAGCAGGCCAGCGAGTTCTTCGCCGGGCGGCGGCCGCAGGCGGTGCCGCGCGACGCGGCTTCGGTCCTGCTGCTGCGCCCGGCCCGGGCGGCCCAGGCCGGCGGCCCGGCCGGCCCGGGCGGCCCGCCGCCGGGCGAGGATCTCGGCATCGAGGTCTACCTGCTGCGCCGGGCCCGCTCGATGGCGTTCGCCGCCGGGGCGTCCGCCTTTCCCGGCGGGTCGGTGGATCCCCGGGACACCGAGGACGAGGTGGCCTGGGCCGGCCCGGAGGCGGCAGCCTGGGGCGGCCTGCTCGACGCGCCGCCCGGGCTGGCCCGGGCCCTGGTCTGCGCCGCGGTCCGGGAGACGTTCGAGGAGTCCGGGGTGCTGCTGGCCGGCCCCACGGCCAGCACGCTGGTGGCCGACACGAGCGGCGCCGGCTGGGAGGCGGACCGGACCGCGCTGCTGGACCGGTCGCTGTCCCTGGCCCAGCTGCTCGGCCGCCGCGGCCTGGTGCTCCGCTCTGACCTGCTGCGCCCCTGGGCCCGGTGGATCACCCCGGTGACTGAGTCACGGCGCTATGACACCAGGTTCTTCGCCGCGGCGCTGCCGCCCGGCCAGCGGACCCGGGATGTCGGCGGCGAGGCCGAACACGTCACCTGGGCCCGGCCGGCCGAGGCCATCCGCGCGGCCGGTGCGGGCGAGCTGTTCCTGCTGCCGCCCACCGCCACCTGCCTGGCCGGCCTGCTCTCCTACCCGGGCGTGGCCGCGGCGCTGCGGGCCGAGCGGTCCATGCGGCCGGTTACCCCGGTCGTCGTGGAGGCGGACGGGGGCTACTGGCTGACGGTTCCCGACGACGTCGGGTACCCGCTGTGAACCAGGGCAGCGAGGACGCGATCGACCGGGCCGGTACCTCGCGGGCCGAGTGCGTGCTCGCCCCCAACCCGGGACTCATGACGCTTAACGGAACCAACACGTGGCTGATCGCCGAGCCAGGGTCGCCGACTGCGCTGGTCGTCGATCCCGGGCCGGACGACGAGGCGCACCTGCGCCGGGTGGCCGCGCGGGCCGGGGCGGCGGGCGGCGGATCGTGCGCATCCTGCTCACCCACGGGCACCTGGACCACTCCGCGGGCGCGGGCCGGCTGGCCGAACTGACCGGGGCGCCGGTCGCGGCCGCGGATCCGCAGCTGCGGCGCGGTGACGACAGCGGCCTGGCCCCCGGGGACGTGCTGACCGACGCCGGGTGCGAGGTGCGGGTGGTGGCCGCGCCCGGGCACACCGCCGACTCGGTGTGCCTGCTGCTGCCGGCCGACGGCGCGCTGCTGACCGGGGACACTGTGCTGGGCCGGGGCACCACGGTGATCGCCGAAGACGGCGACCTGGGCGACTACCTGGCCACTCTGGACCGGCTGCGGGCCCTGGCCGACCAGGCGCAGCTGGGCATGCTGCTGCCCGGGCACGGCCCGCTGCTGGCCGACCCGGCCGCGGTGCTCGACTTCTACATCGCGCACCGCCGGGACCGGCTGGCCGAGATCCGGGCCGCGCTGGACGCCGGGGACCGCACCGAGCAGCAGATCGTGGCGCGGGTGTACGCCGACGTGGACCAGGCGCTATGGCCGTTCGCCCGGTGGTCGGTCCAGGCCCAGCTCCGCTACCTGGCCGCCCGGGGCGAGCTACCCCCTGGGGTCAGCGGTGCTGATGGCTCAGGTGGTACCTGAGTGACGGGCCGGGCCCCCGCTCAGTGGGCCCGCTTGGCCAGCCGCTCGGGGTCGATGATCAGCACGGACTTGGCGGACAGGGTCAGCCAGCCGCGCGCGGCGAAATCGGCCAGCGCCTTGTTCACCGTCTCCCGGGACGCCCCGACCAGCTGGGCCAGTTCCTCCTGGGTGAGGTCGTGGTGGACCTGCACGCCTTCGGCGGTCTGCTCGCCGAACCGGTCGGCCAGATCGAGCAGGGCCTTGGCCACCCGGCCGGGTACGTCGGTGAACACCAGGTCGGCCATCACGTCGTTGGTCCGGCGCAGCCGCTGGGCCAGCGCCCGCAGCAGGTGCAGTGAGACGTCGGGCCGGCCGGTCAGCCAGTCCCGCAGCTCGTCGTGGGCCAGCGCGGCCAGCCTGGACTCGGTCACCGCGACCGCGCTCGACGTGCGCGGGCGCGGGTCGAACAGGGACAGTTCGCCGAACATCTCGCCCGGGCCGAGCACGCTGAGCAGGTTCTCCCGGCCATCCGGGGCGGCGCGGGTCAGCTTGATCTTGCCGTCCAGCACTACATACAGCCGGTCGCCGGCATCGCCTTCGTCGAACAGCCGCTGGCCCCGGACCAGGTCCACCTCGGTGATCAGGGCCCGCAGCGCTTTGGCGCTCTCCTCATCGAGCGCTTCGAACAGCGGCGCCCGGCTGAGCACGTCATCTGCGTGTTCCACGGGTGCCTCCTTGTGCACGTTATATGCCCAGTGTCGCGCATGTCGGGGGCTGCTGCGAGCAGGCGGCCCAGGTCAGGCCCGGCCAGTTCAGTCCGGGGATTCCAGCAGCCGGCGGCGGCTGACCTCGATCTCCTCCTCGGCTTGCGGCCTGCCCACCCAGCCGCCGATCTCGACCGACTTGCCGGGCTCGAGCGCCTTGTACACCTCGAAGAAGTGCTGGATTTCCAGCAGGTCGAACTCGTTGACGTCGCCGATATCGGTCAGCCCGGACATCCGGGGGTCGGTGGCCGCCACGCACAAGACCTTGTCGTCGAGCCCTTTCTCGTCCTTCATCCGGAACATCCCAATGGCCCGGCAGCGGATCAGGCAGCCGGGGAACGTCGGCTCTTCGAGCAGCACCAGCGCGTCGAGCGGGTCACCGTCGTCGGCCAGCGTGTTCTCGACGAACCCGTAGTCAGACGGGTACCGGGTTGACGTGAACAGCATCCGGTCCAGCCGGATGCGCCCGGTCTCGTGGTCCACCTCATACTTGTTGCGTTGCCCTTTGGGGATCTCGACGATCACATCAAATTCCACGATGTCGCTCCCTGGCCACGAAAGTGATTGACTCCGGTGCCTGAATCTAAGCATCTCGTGAGGAGACTGGCGGTGGCCAACCGGGTGTGGCCCAGCGGCCTGCGGGCCATGGTGATCACGCTGGCCATGATCAACGTGTGCACGCTCGGGGCCGGCGCCGCCGTGGCCAGCCTGCTGCCCGCCCGCCTCGCGCTGTGGAAGATCCCGCGGGTGGCCACCCGGCCGGTGCCCCCGGCGGTCCCGGTGCTGCCCGGCGCGGCGCCGTCCGCCCCGCTGCCGACCGGCGGCGGCCTGGCCGCGGCGCTGTCGCCGCTGGTGTCCTCGGCCGCGCTCGGCAAGCAGGTGGCCGGGGTGGTCGCCGACCCCGCGTCCGGCCGGGTGCTGTGGGCCAGCGGTGCGTCGTCCCTGCTCCAGCCGGCCTCCACCGCGAAACTGGTCACCGCGGTGGCCGCGCTGAGCGTGCTCGGCCCGGCGGCCCGGTTCACCACCCGGGTGGCGGCCGGGCCGGCTCCATCGTGCTGGTCGGCGGGGGTGACCCCACGCTGGCCGCGGGCCGCCCGCCCGCCCGCGACTACCCGCAGCCCGCCACGCTGCGGTCGCTGGCCGCGGCCACCGCCCGGGCGCTGCACGCCCGCGGCCGGTCCTCGGTCCGGCTCGGCTACGACGCCTCGCTGTTCACCGGGCCGCCGCTGGCCCCGGGCTGGCCGATGGCCTACATCAGCACCGGCAACGTGACCGCGATCACCGCGCTCGAGGTGGACCAGGGCCGGCTGACCAGATCCGGCGCCCCGCAGGACGCCGATGACCCGGGCAACTTCCGGCCCCGGTCGCCCGACCCGGCGGCGCAGGCCGGGGACGCGTTCGCCGCGTTCCTGCGGGCCGACGGCATCCGGGTCACCGGCCCGGTGAGCGGGCAGGCCGCCCGGCCGCACGCGGCCACCCTGGCCTCGGTCGCCTCGCCGCCGCTGTCCGCGATCGTCGGCTGGATGCTCCGGGAGAGCAACAATGTGATCGCCGAGAACCTGGCCCGCCAGGTGGCGCTGCACACCCACCGGCCGGCCACGTTCAGCGGCTCGGCCGCCGCGGTGACCAGCGTGCTGCGCTCGCTGGGCGTGTCCACCGGCATCCACCTGGTGGACGGGTCCGGTCTCTCCCCCCAGGACCGGATCGCGCCCAGCACGCTGGCCCGGGTGGTCAGCCTGGCGTCCGGTCCCGGGCACCCCGGGCTGCGGCCGGCCATCACCGGCCTGCCGGTAGCCGGTTTCTCCGGGACGCTGGCCCCGGGGCAGAGCGTGTTCGGCGACGTCGGCGAGCCCGGGCTGGGCGTGATCCAGGCCAAGACCGGCAACCTGAGCAGCGTGGCCACCCTGGCCGGCCTGGTCAACGACGCCAGCGGGCGGGTGCTGGCCTTCGCGTTCATGACCAACCAGGTGCCAGCGGCCCGGCTGCCGAAGGCGGCGGCCGGCATCGACGCACTGGCCAGCGCGCTGGCCCGGTGCGGCTGCCGCGGCGGGTGAGGACTACGGGCCAGCATGGCCCGGTGGGCCCGTACCGGGCTGCCGAGCACGTACGGTGGAGGGGTGAGCAGCGCGCAGATGATCGATTGGGACGTGGCCATTTCGACCGGGGTCCGCTGGGCCCGGCCGGGGCCTCAGGTGAGCCTGGGTGAGGCACGGGCGGTGGTCGCAGAACTGCGTGCGCTCGCCGCCACCGTGTCCGAGCCGGTCCGGTCGCTGACCGGGATGGCCAGCCCGGAGGATGACGGCGGCTGGGTCGCCATCGTGGACCGGCCCGGCTGGATCCGGGCCAACGTGGACGGGTTCCGGGTGGTCCTCGACCCGCTCACCCAGCACCTGCGGGAACGCAGCAACGCCCCGCTGCCCGGCGGCGTGGTCGGCTCGGTCGGCTCCCGGATCACCGGCGTGCAGGCCGGGCTGATCCTGGCCTATCTGTCCGGCCGGGTGCTCGGCCAGTACGAGCTGTTCCTGCCGCCCGACCCGGCCGCGCCCAACGGGGTCGCGCCGGCCGGGCGGCTGACCCTGGTCGCGCCGAACATCCTGATGGTCGAGCGGGAACTCGGCGTTGACCCGCACGACTTCCGGCGCTGGGTGTGCCTGCACGAGGAGACCCACCGGACCCAGTTCACCGGGGTGCCCTGGCTGCGCGGCTACGTCCAGCAGCAGATGACCGAGTTCCTGCTCGCCTCCGACCTGGACCCGGCAACGATCCTGGAGCGGCTGCGGTCGGCCGCGGACGCGGTGGCGGGCGCGGTCCGCGACGGCGGCGGGGACAGCGTCATCGAGGCCATCCAGAGCCCCAAGCAGCGGGCCATCCTGGACCGGCTGACCAGCGTGATGACCCTGGTCGAAGGGCACGGGGACTACGTGATGGACGCGGTCGGCCCGCAGGTGGTGCCGTCTGTCGCGCAGATCAGGGCCAAGTTCAACGAGCGGCGCGGCAGCGCAAGCCGGCTGGAGCGCACGCTGCGCCGGATCCTCGGCATCGACCTGAAGATGAAGCAGTACGCGCAGGGCTCGCGGTTCGTGAAGACCATCGTGGAAGAGGCGGGCATGGCCACCTTCAACAAGGTGTGGGTGTCCCCGCAGTCGCTGCCGACCAAGGACGAGTTCGTCACCCCGCAGCTGTGGCTGGACCGGGTGGGCCGGAGCGACGCCCTGCCCGCTGGCGGCTGATCAGCGTGTGTCCCGCCGCCCGGGGCGAGGCCCGCTGGGCGACACGCCCCAGGCCATAGTCATGGGCCCGCACCCCGCGGTGGCCGCGGTCCGGGGCGGCGTGCGGGCCGGCCTGGCCGGCCTGGCCCCCGGCGACCTGGTGCTGGCGGCCTGCTCGGGCGGGGCCGATTCACTGGCCCTGGCGGCCGCGCTGGCCCACGAGGCACCCCGGCTCGGCCTGCGCGGCGGCGGGGTGACCGTGGACCACGGGCTGCAGGACGGATCGGCGGACCGGGCGGCCCAGGTGGCGGCGCTGCTCGGCCGGCTCGGGCTGGACCCGGTGCGGATCGCCACGGTCACGGTGGCCAGCGGCCCGGGCCGCGGCGGCCCGGAGGCCGCCGCGCGGACCGCCCGGTACGCGGCCCTGGAGCAGGTGGCGGAGCAGACCGGGGCGGCCGCGGTGCTGCTCGCTCACAGCCGGGACGACCAGGCCGAGACCGTACTGCTCGGGCTGGCCCGGGGATCCGGGGCCCGGGCGCTGGCCGGGATGCCGGCCCGGCGCGGCCGGCTGCGCCGGCCGCTGCTCGGCCTGTCCCGGGCCGCGCTGCGCGAGGCCTGCCAGGCGCTGCAGCTGGAGCCGTGGGACGACCCGCACAACTTCGACCCGTCGTATGCCCGGGCCCGGGTCCGGCACCAGGCGCTGCCCGCGCTGGAAGCGGCGCTCGGCCCGGGCATCGCCGAGGCACTGGCCCGCAGCGCCGCCCAGCTGAGCGCGGACTGCGCCGCCCTGGACGCGATCGCCGCCGCGGAGGAGTGGCGCATCCACCGGGCCGGACCGGGCCCGGGGGTGGCGCGGGCCGGGGCCGCGGGCCGTGCGGGCAGTGGCCCGGGCGGCACCCCGGTGCCCGGGGGCGGCGGGGTGGCCACCGCGCAACCCGCGGACCCGGCGGCGCACGCCGGGGTGGGGGCAGCGGCGGAGCTTAGAGCCGTTCTGGATATCGACGGTCTGGACGGGCTGGCGGCAGCTGTCCGGGGGCGGGTGCTGCGCTCGGCGGCGCTCGCGGCGGGCTGCCCGGGCGGCTCGCTGAGCGCCAGTCACGTCGCGGCGCTGGACGCGCTGGTGACCGGCTGGCACGGGCAGCGCGGGGCCGACCTGCCCGGGGGGATCCACGTCCAGCGCCGGTATGGGAAGCTGCTCTTCAGCGGGGCAGGCTGAACCCGCCGGGACCAGACCGAGGCGGAGGCTGCTGGTGGACGCGACTGATGTGGGCGCCGACATCAAGGAGATCCTGATCCCCGCCGAGCGGCTGCAGACCCGGGTGGCGGAACTGGCGGCGCAGATCGACGCGGATTACGCCGGCCGCGAACTTCTGCTCGTCGGGGTGCTCAAGGGGGCGGTCATGGTCATGGCCGACCTGGCCCGGGCCATGCACCTGCCGGTCGAGATGGACTGGATGGCCGTGTCCTCCTACGGCTCGGGCACCAGATCCTCCGGCGTGGTGCGCATCCTCAAGGACCTGGACGCCGACATCACCGGCAAGCACGTGCTCGTGGTCGAGGACATCGTGGACTCCGGGCTGACCCTGTCCTGGCTGGTCGGGAACCTGGAGTCGCGCGGTCCGGCGTCGGTCCGGGTGTGCGTCATGCTGCGCAAACCGGCGGCGGCCACGATGGACGTGGACGTGGCCTACACCGGCTTCGATATCGCCAACGAGTTCGTCGTCGGCTACGGCCTGGACTACGCGGAGCGGTACCGCAATCTGCCGTTTATCGGGACGCTCGCACCGCAGGTGTACAAAGGAGATGACTCCGCCCCGGAGGACGGGGATGCCGCTGGCTAGAGGTCAGCCGGGCCGCCGCCGCGCAGCGGGGCCGGGGAGGGGAACAGGATCAGCGATCAGGAGCGTTGACGTGTGCGAAGGCTGGCTGCGTCCCGGCGGCACCTTCTGCGTGCCGGGCACGCAGGCCGGGGTGTACCGTCGGGTATTCCTGGCAGCGCGGCCGGGAATGACAGCGCTGCCGGTAAACACTGAGGAAGCCAGGCATGCTCACACAAGCGCAAGGCAGTTCTGCCGGGGGTGGCGGAACGTGAAGCTGGGCAGGAGGAACCCGCGCAGGACTGGCGGGGCCGTGCACCGATGGATCTGAAGCGTTATTTCCGCGGGCCGTTCGTGGCGGTCCTTGTGATGCTGCTTGTCTTCTTCGTCGTCTACGAATATGCCAGCTCAGGCACCTCGTACACGCAGAAGGACACCTCGACGGTCGTCTCGCTGATCAACAGCGGCCAGGTGAAGTCGGCACTGCTGATCGACAAGGATCAGACCATCCAGGTCACCACCAAGTCCGGCCAGAAGTACCAGGCCTCCTGGGTGGGCAACCAGGGCCAGCAGCTGGCCCAGGTCCTGCAGCAGAAGCTTCCCCCGCAGGGTTACAACGTCGAGGTGCCCAAGGGCAGCTCGGTCTGGGGCCTGATTCTCGGCTGGCTGCCGTTCCTGCTGGTCATCCTGATCTTCTTCTTCATGCTGAACCAGATGCAGGGTGGCGGCTCCCGGGTGATGAACTTCGGGAAATCCAAAGCCAAGCTCATTACCAAGGACACGCCGAAGACCACCTTTGCCGACGTGGCCGGTGCGGACGAGGCCATCGAGGAACTCCAGGAGATCAAGGATTTCCTGCAGAACCCGGCCAAGTTCCAGGCCATCGGGGCCAAGATCCCCAAGGGCGTGCTGCTCTACGGCCCGCCGGGCACCGGCAAGACGCTGCTGGCCCGGGCGGTGGCCGGTGAGGCCGGGGTGCCGTTCTACTCCATCTCCGGCTCGGACTTCGTCGAGATGTTCGTCGGCGTCGGCGCGTCCCGGGTCCGCGACCTGTTCGAGCAGGCCAAGGCGAACGCCCCGGCCATCGTGTTCGTGGACGAGATCGACGCCGTCGGGCGGCACCGCGGCGCCGGTTTCGGCGGCGGGCACGACGAGCGCGAGCAGACGCTGAACCAGCTGCTGGTCGAGCTGGACGGGTTCGACGTCAAGGGCGGCGTCATCGTCATCGCGGCCACCAACCGGCCGGACATCCTGGACCCGGCGCTGCTGCGGCCGGGCCGGTTCGACCGGCAGATCGTGGTGGCCCAGCCGGACCTGGCCGGGCGGCGCGGCATCCTCAAGGTGCACGCCCGCGGCAAGCCGTTCGCACCCGACGTGGACCTGGACGTGATCGCCCGGCGCACGGCCGGCTTCACCGGCGCCGACCTGGCCAACGTGATCAACGAGGGCGCGCTGCTGACCGCGCGGCACAACGGCAACCTGATCACCATGGCCAACCTGGAGGAGTCCATCGACCGGGTGATGGCCGGGCCGGAGCGCAAGAGCGTGCTGCTGTCGGAGAGGGAGCGCAAGCTCATCGCCTACCACGAGGGCGGGCACGCGCTGGTCGGTCACGCGCTGCCGAACGCCGACCCGGTGCATAAGATCACCATCATCCCGCGCGGCCGGGCGCTCGGCTACACCGCGTCCGCGCCGCAGGAGGACAAGTTCCTGGTCACCCGCTCGGAAATGATGGACCAGCTGGCCATGCTGCTGGGCGGGCGGACCGCCGAGGAGCTCGTGTTCCACGAGCCGACCACCGGCGCGGCCAATGACATCGAGAAGGCCAGCTCCATCGCCCGCGGCATGGTGACCGAGTACGGGATGAGCGAGCGGCTGGGCGCCCGGAAGTTCGGCACCGGCGACGGCGAGCCGTTCCTGGGCCGGGAGATGTCGCACACGAGGGACTACTCCGAGGAGATCGCCTCCACCATCGACGAGGAGGTGCGCCGGCTCATCGAGGCCGCGCACGATGAGGCCTGGGAGATCCTGGTCACCTACCGGGAGGTCCTGGACGACCTGGTGCTGAACCTGATGGACAAGGAGACGCTGAGCCGGAAGGAAGTGCTCCAGATCTTCGCGCCGATCGAGAAGCGCCCGACCCGCGGCTCCTACACCGGGTACGGCAAGCGGCTGCCGTCCGACCGGCCGCCGGTGCTGACACCCAAGGAACTGGCGCTGACCGCTGCCGAGGTCAACGACCACCCGGCGGCGGGCAACGGCCAGACCGGCGCCATCGGCGGCGGTTCCGGCCAGTCCAGCAGCCAGCAGCCCGGAGGCGGGCAGGGCCAGGGCCCGTCCGGCTCCGGCGAAGGCCGGTGAGCTCACGGGCCCGCCCGTGAGCAAGGACTTCGACGCCGCGCGCATCGAGCGCGCGGTCCGCGAGATCCTGCTCGCCATCGGCGAGGACCCGGACCGGGATGGCCTGCGGGACACCCCGGCCCGGGTGGCCCGGGCCTTCGCGGAACAGTTCTCCGGCCTGGGGCAGCGCGCCGAGGATGTGCTCACCACGGTGTTCGACGCGGATCACGACGAGCTGGTGCTGGTTCGCGACATTGAGGTGTACAGCACCTGTGAACACCATTTGACCCCCTTTTTTGGTTCTGCACACATTGGCTATATCCCGAATGAGAAGGGCCAGATCACCGGATTGTCCAAGCTGGCCCGGCTGGTCGATGTTTACGCCCGCCGCCCGCAGGTGCAGGAACGCATGACCAGCCAGATAGCCGACGGGCTGATGAACGTGCTCGAACCGCGGGGTGTCCTGGTGGTGATCGAGGCCGAGCATCTGTGCATGTCCATGCGGGGCGTACGTAAACCAGGCGCAAAGACAGTCACATCGGCAGTTCGCGGGATCATCAGGGACAGCAATCGCACCCGAATGGAAGCGATGAGCTTGCTATTTGGGCGCCGCGCCAGCGGGTAACGTTCCCCTTGTGCGGAATACCCGCACTATGTGCAGCGCATGACTACTCTTGTGGCCTGTGATTCAGGGCGTGACCCAGATGTCTGACACCGAAGGAAAGCCTGCGGGCGGAGGCAGAGCCGTGAGCGTCGCCGAATCGCCCGCGCCGCCAGAGCAGGCGACCAGGCCGCCCGACCGCAGGCATCAGCGCCGCTGGGTACCGGTCACCGCAGGCTGGCTGTGCCTGCTGATCGGGCTGGCCGACATCGTGGAGATCGTCCGGCCCGGCCTGATCTACACCACCCGGCTGAACCGGATCCACGCCTTCGTGCCGGGCACCCTGATCGACGTCACGCACACCCTCACGGTCATCATCGGCCTGCTGCTGCTGATGCTCTCGCACGCCCTCCGGCGCCGGAAGCGGCGTGCCTGGGAAGCGGTCACCCTGCTGCTGGCGGCCAGCGTGGTGGTGCACCTGATCGGGCTGCGGCACGACCGGGTCATCACCGCCGCGGTGTCCGCGCTGCTGCTCGGCGCCCTGCTGTACTACCGGGACGAGTTCTACGCGGTCGGTGATCCGCGCACCCGGTGGCGGGCGCTGTGGGTGTTCTGCGCCCTGGTGGTGGCCGACGTGGCCATTGGGCTCACCTACATCCTGCTCGCCCGCGGGCTGGCCCAGGACTACTCGCTGTGGCAGCGGGTGGTCCACGTGATCTACGGCCTGGTCGGCGTGTCCGGCCCGGTCCGGTTCGTCCCGGACCGGCGCGCCGACCTGTTCGTGCTGCTGACCAGCGCACTCGGGCTGTTCACCCTGGTGGTCACGGCGTACCTGTTCTTCCGCCCGGCCCGGTCCGCGAACCGGCTGGGCCAGCAGGACGCGCAGCGGGTCCGCGACCTGCTGGCCCGGTACGGTGACCGGGACTCCCTGGGCTACTTCACGCTGCGCAGCGACAAGAGCGTCATCTGGTCGCCGACCGGCAAGTCCTGCATCGGGTACCGGGTGGTGTCCGGCGTCATGCTGGCGGGCGGGGACCCGCTCGGCGACCCGGAGGCGTGGCCCGGGGCCATCCACGCGTTCCTCGACGAGGCCGCCCGGCACGCCTGGGTGCCCGCGGTGATGGGCTGTGGGGAGCAGGCCGCCGAGGTGTGGTGCCGGGAGGGCGGGCTGACCGCGCTGGAACTGGGCGACGAGGCCATCGTCGAGGTGGCCGGGTTCAGCCTCAAGGGCCGGTCGATGCGCAACGTCCGGCAGATGGTGGCCCGGGTCGAGCGGGCCGGCTACACGGCCCAGGTGCGCCGGGTGGGCGACATCGAGCGGCCGGAGCTGACCGGGTGCGCCGAGCAGGCCGGCTCCTGGCGGGGCAGTTCCACCGAGCGCGGCTTCTCCATGGCGCTGGGCCGGCTGGGCGCGCCGGCCGACGACTGCTGCGTGATCGCCACCGCGGTGGAGGGCGGGGAGTTGCGGGGCGTGCTGCACTTCGTGCCGTGGGGCACCGACGGGCTGTCCCTGGACCTGATGCGGCGGGACCGGTCCGCGCAGCCCGGGGTCAACGACTTCCTCATCGTGGAGACGATCAAGGCCGCCGACGGACTCGGGATCAAGCGCATCTCGCTGAACTTCGCGGTGTTCCGCTCCGCGCTGGAGCGCGGTGAGCGGATCGGCGCCGGGCCGGTGCTCCGCGCCTGGCGAGGCATCCTGCTGTTCGCCTCCCGGTGGTTCCAGATCGAGTCGCTGTACAAGTTCAACGCGAAGTTCGCGCCGGCCTGGGTGCCCAGGTTCTTCGTGTTCCCCGGGGCGTCCGACGCGCCCCGGGTCGCGCTGGCCGCGCTGGAGGCCGAGGCGTTCCTGGTCTGGCCCAAGCTGGGGCTGCGCCGGTTCACCCGCCGGTGCACCCGCCGGGCGGCCCGGGCCCTGGGCATGGGCCAGGTGCAGCGGCAGCAGGCGAAATTACGCCACCCCAGCCAGCCAAGCGACTAGCCCGTTCTGCCCCCGAAGGGTGAGCGCGGGTTCGTGATCATGACTTTGGGCCGGATCTATTAGCCCCAAAGTCATGATCACGTTCGTATCAGGGGCGCAGACCCGGGCCAGCCGGTTGCGGGTGCCGCGTAGGGTTACCCCCGTGATCGGCGACGCCACCCGCCCGGCCGGGCCGCCGGGATTCCCGGACCCGGGCCGGTGCCTGGTCATGGGCGTGGTGAACGTCACTCCCGATTCCTTTTCGGACGGCGGCACGTGGTTCGGTGCCGACGCCGCGATCGCGCACGGGCTGGAACTGGCCGGCCAGGGCGCGGACATCGTGGATGTGGGCGGGGAGTCCACCCGGCCCGGTGCGCAGCGGATCACCGCCGCGGAGGAACTGCGCCGGGTCGGCCCGGTGATCGCCGGGCTGGTCGCGGCCGGCCTGCCGGTCAGCGTGGACACGATGCGGGCCGAGGTGGCCGAGCATGCGCTGCGGGCGGGGGCGCGGCTGGTCAACGACGTCAGCGGCGGCCTGGCCGATCCGCAGATGCCCAGGCTGGTCGCGGCGGCCGGGGTGCCCTACGTGGTGATGCACTGGCGGGGGCACAGTCACACCATGGACTCGAGGGCTGTTTACCGTGACGTGGTGCGCGAAGTGGCCGAGGAACTGAGCCGCCGGGTCGACGTGGTGACCCGGGAAGGCGTGGCCCCGGCCATGATCGTCCTGGACCCTGGGCTGGGCTTCGCCAAGCGCCCCGAGCACAACTGGGCGCTGCTGACCAGCCTGCACCGGATCAGCACGCTCGACGGCCGGGCGGCCGGGTTCCCGGTGCTCATCGGCGCGTCCCGCAAGCGCTTCCTGGGCCGCCTGCTGGCCGCGCCGGACGGCACCCCCCGGCCGTTCGTGGGCTCCGATGACGCCAGCCAGGCGGTGACCGCCCTGGCCGCCACCGCGGGCGCCTGGTGCACGCGGGTGCACCAGGTCCCGGGCAACGCGGACGCGGTCCGGGTGGCCGAGGCCTGGCGGCAGGCCGCTGGGCAGGCGCGGCAGGCCGGCGGGCAGGCGCAGGCGGCCAGCCAGGCGCCGCCCGGGGAGGAGGGATGAGCGTGCCCGGCAGCGGCCTGGACCGGATCGAGGTGCGCGGGCTCCGCGTCTTCGGCTACCACGGGGTGCTGGACAGCGAACGCCAGGAGGGGCAGGAGTTCCTCATCGACGCGGTGCTCTGGCTGGATACCGCGCCCGCGGCGGCCACCGACGACCTGTCGCTGACCGTGAACTACGCGGCGCTGGCGGACCGCCTGGTGGCCATCGCGGCCGGGCCCCCGGTCCGGCTCATCGAGACCCTGGCCCAGCGGCTGGCCGACGCGGCCCTGGCCGGCCCGCTGGCCCGCGAGGTGGAGATCACCGTGCACAAGCCGCAGGCTCCGGTCGGGCATCCCGTCCACGACGTGTCGGTGACCATCCGGCGGCGGGGCGGATGACCGGCCGCCCGCCAGCGGTGCACACGGTGCTGGCCCTCGGCAGCAACCTGGGCGACCGGCTGGCCAACCTGCAAGGCGGGGTGCGCACCCTGCTGGCTGGCCCGGGCCTGACGCTGGCCGCGCTGTCGCCGGTCTACGCGACCGCGCCGGTCGGCGGGCCGCCGCAGCCGGACTACCTGAACGCGGTGCTGGTCGGGGACACCACGCTGACCCCGGCGGAGCTGCTAGCCCGCTGCCACGCCACGGAGGCGGCGTTCCGGCGCACCCGCACCGAGGCGTGGGGTCCGCGGACACTGGATGTCGACATCATCGTTTACGGTGACGAGGTGAGCGATGACCCCCGGCTGACGCTCCCGCACCCGAGAGCGCGGGAGCGCGCTTTCGTGCTGGCGCCCTGGCTGGACGCTGACCCGCAGGCCGAACTGCCCGGCCAGGGCCGGGTGGCTGATCTGCTCACCGCGGTCGGCCGGTCCGGCGTGCGGCGCCTCGACGACGTCACCCTGCGGTCGCCGTGATGAGCCCGACCAAGCCCTGGGTGCTGGTGGCGGTCGCGGCCGTCTGCGCGGTGGTGGCCTGGCTGGTGGTGCGCGGCATTTACACCTCGCTCCCGCCGCTGCCGTGGACCGCGGCCATTGCCATGCTGCTGCTCGGTGTGGCCGAGGCGGCCAGCGGCCGGAATCTGCGCACCCGGATCCGCGGCGGATCCGGCCTCAAGCCGGTGAACCCGCTGGCCGCGGTCCGGATGGCCGCGCTCGGCAAGGCCAGCTCGCACGCGGCCGCGGCCATCGGCGGCCTGACCCTGGGCTTCCTGGTCTACCTGCTGGGCTCGCTGGACAAACCGGTGCCGCGCAGCGACGCGGTCACCGCGGCGGGCACGCTGGTGGCCGCGGTCGTCCTGCTGCTCGGTGCGCTGTACCTGGAGCACAGCCTGCGGCTGCCGCCTGACCAGGATGAGGAGCAGGACGAGGAAACCGGGCGGCGGCAGACGCGTCGCTAGCGTCCCGTGGCCGGGGCCAGCCCGGGGCGGCGGGCGGCCCGCCGCGCGGCTGGGGCCGGTGCTCCGGAACCCCGCTGTGCGGCTGGGCCGGAGCTCAGCCGGGGCTCCGGAACTCGTCTCCCGGCTTGGCCCGCTCGTCTTCTCCGCACCGGAGGAACTGCTCGCGGCGGATCGCGTCGCGTAAATCGACCGCGTCCTCGCCGCGGACCACCACCGGCGGGGAGACGTCCCGCCAGCTGGCGTACACCAGGCCGCTGATCCCGCGCCAGACATGCCAGCCTGGCAGTTCCGCGGCATACGGCCACCAGCTGGGCGGCGGGCCATCCGCATCACCGTCGGTCATGGATGCACTATAGAGCAATCAGAGCACTGAGAGCTAGTAAGAGTTTAGATAGCTCGCGGTGGTGCATACCTTGATCACGTGGGTGTGTCACCGGTAGATCCGCTCGGCCCCGACTTCGCCTATGTGCAGGTCGCGAACAACCTCGCCGTGCGCATCGAGGCCGGTGAGATCACTCACAAGCTGCCGTCCGAGCGGGACCTGGCCGAGGAGTACGGGGTCGCGTACCAGACCGTGCGGCACGCGATGAAGGTGCTGCGCGAGCGCGGGCTCATCATCACCCGGCAGGGACGCGGCACGTTCGTGGCCACCGCCCGGCGGCCGGCGCCCGGCGGCCAGGACGGCTGACCGCCGCCGGGCCCGCCTCAGCGGTCCATGTCACCCACGACGAAGAACATCGAGCCCAGGATGGCGGTCAGGTCAGCCACCCGGTGACCGGGCAGCAGCTCACCGAGGACCTGGACATTGCTGAACGACGCGGACCGCACCTTCAGCCGCCACGGCGTCTTGCCGCCCCGGGATACCAGGAAATAACCGTTCAGCCCGAGCGGGCCCTCGGTCCAGGCGTAGACCTGACCTTCCGGGATCCTGATCACCTTGGGCATCCGGGCGCTGAGCGGGCCGGGCGGCAGGCTGGCCAGCCGGCTGGCGCACGCGTCCACCAGGTCGAGCGACACCGCGGCCTGGTCGAGCAGGCACTCGAACCGGGCCAGGCAGTCACCCTCGGCCCGGGTCACCACCCGCAGCGTGCTGGCCAGTTCGGCGTAGGCCAGGTACGGCTCGTCCCGCCGCAGGTCGAAATCCACCCCCGAGGCCCGGGCGGCCGGGCCGCTCACCCCGTACTGGCGTACCTGCTCCCCGGTGAGCCGCCCCACGTCCCTGGTCCGGCTGCGGAACTGCGCGTCCTCGCGGACGATCGCGCCGATCTGCGGCAGCGCGGCCCGGACCCGGCCGGCGGCGGCCCCGGCCCGGCTCAGCCAGCCGGCCGGAAGTTCCTCTTTCAGCCCGCCGACCCGGTTGAACATGTAATGCATCCGGCCCCCGGAGACCTCCTCCATCAGCCCCTGCAGCAGTTCCCGGGCGCTGGCCGCGCCCGCGCCCGCCGCGCCCGGGCCGGCCAGCTCGGGCGGGTACGAGCTGAGAAAGGCGAGGTGGCTGAGCACCCGGTTGAGCTCGGCCAGCAGGGTCCGGGCCCAGACGCCACGGGGCGGCACCTCGATGCCGGCCAGCCGCTCCGCGGCCAGCACCACGCCCAGTTCGCTGGCGAACGCGCCCAGCCAGTCATGCCGGTTGGCCAGCACGATGATCTGCCGGTAGTCCCGGGCCTCGAACAGTTTCTCGGCTCCCCGGTGCACGTACCCGATGACCGGGTCGGCCGCCAGCACCCGGTCACCGTCCAGCATCAGCCGGAGCCTGAGCAGGCCATGACCGGACGGGTGCGCCGCGCCCAGGTTGAGCACCAGGTCCGCGCCGGGCGGCAGGGCCTGCCGCGGGGCCGGGGGCTGGGCCGCCACCGGCGCGGTGGGCCGGGTCGGCCGCCCACCCGGTGGTGACCGCTTCGGCGTACTGTCCCGCTCGCTCCGCCGGGCCGGGCTCATCGTGCCCGGTCATGACCTCGCCCGTCCCGCAGCCAGCGGTGCCTGCGCGCTGTCCGGCGGTGGGTGCGCGCCGTCCAGCGGTGGGTGCGCACTGGGCAGCAGGCTCAGCAGCGGCCGGGGCAGCGGCACCCGCACCGCCTGGACCAGCCAGCTGAACCCGCCGAGCCCGGTGGCCTCGGTCAGCTCCGCCTCCTCGGCCGCCGCCCGCAGCGCGGACAGGTACCCGGCCGGGTCGCGTTCCGCCCAGCTCAGTGGCGGCCGCCGGCCGGCCAGGCCGAGCGCCCGCAGCGCCGCCCGCTGCGTGGTGAGCAGGGTGTGCGTGGCCCCGGCGGCCGTCCCGGCCGCGGCGCAGGCGTCGATGGCCACATGCGCCGTGATATCCCGTGAGCCATCGGGGATCGGGCGCACTGGGCGGCCGCCCAGGTAACCGGCCATCGACCCGGCCACCGGGCGGCTGGTCTGCTGATGGCCGTAGTCGGCGGCCACGGCCAGCCCGCGGTCAAGCCGGCCGATCAGGCCGGCCCAGGCGGCGCTCCGGGAATGGCCGAGCTCGGCCCGGGCGCCGGGCTGGCGCAGTGGCCACCACTCGCGCAGCCAGGACAGCTCGGCCGGGCTGGCGGCGGGGCCGTCCCGTTCCGCGCCGGTGGCCGGATCCACCAGCACGATCCGCGGGCCGTCCGGGGTCAGCACGGCCACGTCCAGCGGGATGTTGTCCAGCCACTCGCTGGCGATGACCAGCCCGGTGATCCGGTCGGGCGGCTCCGGGCGCCAGCGGATCTGCGGGCCGAGCCCGGATGGCCGCGGCGCTGCCTCGACCGCGTGCGCGACGATCCGCCCGGCCAGTGGCGCGGTACCTGGCGGGGCATCCGGGCAGGCCCGCCGCTGGGCCAGGTCCAGCATCCCGGCCAGCAGCTCACCCTGCCCGGCGCCCACGTTCGACCAGGTCCAGCCGGGGTGGCTGGCCGAGCGCGGCGTCAACCTCGCGGAGCAGCGCCAGCATGGCCGCCGCGTACCTGGCCGAGGCATGGACCGAAGTACGGAAGTGGGCGGCGGGGCGCTCACCGCGCGCGTAAAAGCCGCCGCTGCCGTACAGCGCCTCCCGCATGGCGGCCCGCCAGGTCATCCACACCCCGCAGACTCTAGTGCCGCCCCGCAGGGACGGCGGCCCGGCCGTGGCCGGCCACCCCGCCCCGGCCCGGCCACCCCGCCCCGGCCCGGCCCCCGCGGCCCGGCGCCGGGCGCCCGGCCGCATCCCCGTGGCCGGGCAGGCCCCGGCACCGTGCCGGTTATGCTGAGCGTTGCCGTCCGGCAACGGCCGCGGACGCCAGCGAGAGGAACACGGAGGCGATGGGGGACCCAGCCCGCCAGCCGGCCCCAGCGCACCCGGCCATGCCCGGAGCGCAGCCGCAGCCGGCCGCCGAAGCCAGCGACCGCCCGGCCCGGCTCAGAGTCGGGGTGATCGGCACTGGCCGGGTCGGCTCGGTGCTGGGCGCGGCGCTGGACCGGGCTGGCCATCAGGTGGTCGCGGTCTCCGCCGTGTCCGGGCGGTCCCTCGACCTGGCCCGGCGGATGCTGCCCGGCGCGGCGGTCGAGCGCCCGCTCGACGTGCTGGCCGCTGCCGACCTGGTCCTGCTCACCGTCCCCGACGACGTGCTGCCCGGCCTGGTGTCCGGGCTGGCCGCCACCGATGCGCCGCTGGCGGGCCTGCTGCTCGCGCACGCCAGCGGCCGGCACGGCATCGGTGTGCTGGACCCCGCCACCCGGCAGGGGGCGCTGCCGCTGGCCATGCACCCGGTGATGACCTTCACCGGCCGGCCGGACGACCTCGACCGGCTGGCCGGGGTCTCGTTCGGGGTCACCGCGCCGGAGCCGCTCCGGCCGGCCGCCGAGGCCCTGGTGATCGAGATGGGTGGCGAGCCGGTGTTCATCGAGGAGGAGGCCCGCGGGCTGTACCACGCGGGCCTGGCCAGCGCGGCCAACCACCTCGTCGCCCTGGTGGCCCAGTCCGCCGACCTGCTCCGCGCGGCCGGGGTGGCCGAGCCGGCCCGGATGCTCGGGCCGCTGCTGTCCGCCGCGCTGGACAACGCGCTGCGGCTCGGGGACGCCGGCCTGACCGGGCCGGTCGCCCGGGGAGACGCGGACACGGTGGCCGAGCATGTCCAGGCGCTGCGGCACACGTCACCCGAGGCGCTGCGGGCCTACGTGGCGCTGGCCCGGCTGACCGCGGACCGCGCGCTGGCCGCTGGCATCCTCACCCCCGACGACGCCCAGCGGCTGCTCGACGTGCTGGCCGGGGCCCCGCGATGATGCCGGTCGTGGCCCGCACCCGGCTGGGCCTGGCCGCGGCCCGGCGCGGGCTCAGCCATCCCATCGTCCTGGTGCCCACCATGGGGGCGCTGCATGAGGGGCACCGGGCCCTGCTCCGCCGCGCCCGGGACATCGCCACCCCGGACGGCAGCGTCGTGGTGTCCATCTTCGTCAACCCGCTGCAGTTCGGGGCGGGTGAGGACCTGGACCGCTACCCGCGCACCATGCCCGCCGACGTGCTGGCCTGCGCGGAGGAGGGCGCCGACCTGATCTTCGCGCCGGGCCAGGCCGAGATGTACCCGCGGGCACCGCTGGTCACGGTGGATCCGGGGCCGATGGGCCAGGTGCTGGAGGGTGAGTCGCGGCCCGGGCATTTCGCTGGCGTGCTCACCGTGGTGCTGAAACTGTTCCACCTGGTCCGCCCGGACGTGGCGGTGTTCGGCGAGAAGGACGCCCAGCAGCTGGCGCTGATCCGCCGGATGGCCGCCGACCTGGACGCTGGCCTGGACATCACCGGGGTGGCGACCGTCCGCGACCCGGATGGGCTGGCGGTCTCCAGCCGGAACAAGTTCCTGTCCGGGCCGGAACGGCGCACCGCGCTGCTGCTCCCGGTGGCGCTGCGGGCCGGGCGGGACGCGGCGCACGCTGGGCCGGCCGCCGTGCTCAAGGCGGCGGGCGAGGTGCTGGGAGTGACCACCGACCCGCCGCTGCAGCTGGACTACCTGGCCCTCGTCGACCCGGACCGCTTCGAGCCGGCTGGTGACGAGCTGACCGGCCCGGCGCTGCTGCTGGTGGCCGCGCGGATCGGGACCACCCGGCTGATCGACAACACGCCGCTGAGCTTCGCCGCCCAGGACGCCCCGCCGGCTGCGGCGGCGGGCACCGAGGACCGCCGGGAGTGGCATGCTGCTGACCATTGACGTCGGGAACACCAACACGGTGCTGGGTATCTTCGACGACGACCAGATCGTGGAGCACTGGCGGATCGCCACCGACCCGGTCCGCACCGCCGACGAGATCGCGGTCGTGCTGCAGGGCCTGCTGGGCCACAGCTCACTGGTCAAGGACCCGGACATCAGCGGGATCGCGCTGTGTTCCACCGTGCCGTCGGTGCTGCACGAGATGCGCGAGATGTGCCGCCGCTATTACGGGGACATCCCGTCGCTGATCGTGGAGCCCGGGGTGCGCACCGGGGTGTCGGTGCGGATGGACAACCCCAAGGAAGTCGGCAGCGACCGGATCATGAACACGGTCGCCGCCGTGCACCTGTACGGCGGCCCCGCGGTGGTGGTGGACTTCGGCACGTCCACCAACTTCGACGCGGTCAGCGCGCGCGGCGAGTTCGTCGGCGGGGCGCTCGCGCCCGGCATCGAGATCTCGGTGGACGCGCTGACCCGCCGGGCCGCGCAGCTGCTCAAGGTCGAGCTGGCCCGCCCGCAGCACGTGATCGGCAAGAACACCGTGGAGGCCCTGCAGTCCGGCATCATCTTCGGGTTCGCCGGCCAGGTCGAGGGCATCGCCCGGCGGATGGCCGCCGAACTGGCACCGGAGGACCCCGAGTCGGTGACCATCATCGCCACCGGCGGGCTGGCCCCGCTGGTGATCGACGAGGTGAGCATCATCGACGCGCACGAGCCGTGGCTCACCCTGATCGGGCTGCGGCTGGTGTTCGAGCGCAACAACGTCAGCTCGTGGGCTGGTGCCGCCCGGGGCGCTCCAGGTAGGTCCGGTCCGGCTGGGTGAAGCCGAACCGCTGGTACAGGCCGTGAGCGTCGGAGGTGTGCAGGGTCCACCGGAACGCGGCGCCCGGGCCCTGCTCGATCATCACGTCGACCAGCGCCACACCCAGGCCCTGGCCGCGGAAGTCCTTGTCGATGTAGACGTCGGCCAGGTAGGCGAAACCGGCGCCGTCCGACACGGCCCGGGCAAAGCCGACCATGATGCCGGTGGCCCGCTGGTACACACCGACCACCCGCCAGGCGCTGTCCAGCTGCTGCTCGATGACCGGCCTGGTCCGCCACCGGCCCCAGTACGCCTCCTGGGACAGGAACCGCCACAGCCGGTCCCGGTCCACCCGGGCCGGGTTGTCGTCGAACTCGAATTCCCCTGTCGCGATCTGCACGGTTTGGACTGTATCGGCCGGGCGGCCCGGCCGCCGACCCAGTTACGCCCGCGTCCCGGCCTGGCCGCTGGCGGCCAGGTGCCCGGTCAGCGGTAGCCTTCACCGGGTGGAGGATGAGCAGGCCCCAGGCAGCCACCAGGAGCACCCGGCTATGGCCGGGGACGCGCATTCCGAGCAGATGCGGGTCCGGCTGGACAAGCGGCAGCGGCTGCTGGACTCGGGCGCGGACCCGTACCCGGCCGGGTTCCCGCGCACGGCCACCATCGGCGAGGTGCGCGCCAAATACCCGGACCTGGCGCCCGACACCTTCACCGGCGACCGGGTGGGGGTCACCGGCCGGGTGATGCTGTCCCGGATCGGCGGGAAGCTGTCGTTCGCGACCATCCGCGACGGGACCGGCGACATCCAGGTGATGATCTCCGCGGACCGGGTCGGCCCCGGCGCGCTGGCCGACTGGAAGCGGGACGTGGACCTCGGCGACCACATCGGCGTGGAAGGCGAGGTCATCTCCTCCCGGCGGGGCGAGCTGTCCGTCCTCGCCGACCGCTACGCGATCACCGCCAAGGGCCTGCGGCCGCTGCCCGAAAAGCACAAGGGGCTCAGTGACCCCGAGACCCGGGTGCGGCGCCGTTATGTGGACCTGATCGTCAACCCGGCCGCCCGGCGGCAGGCGGAGAACCGCGGCGTGGTGCTCCGGTCGCTGCGGCAGGACCTGGCCGACCGGGGTTTCCTTGAGGTGGAGACGCCGGTGCTGCAGCCGCTGTACGGCGGGGCCAACGCCCGGCCGTTCCGCACCCACATCAACGCCTACAACATGGAGCTGTATCTGCGGATCGCGCTGGAGCTGTACCTCAAGCGGCTGATCGTGGGCGGCATCGAGCGGGTCTACGAGATCGGCCGCATCTTCCGCAACGAGGGCGCGGACGCCAGCCACAACCCCGAGTTCACCATGCTCGAGGCGTACCAGGCGTACGGCGACTACGACACGATGGCCACCCTCACCCGGGGACTGATCCAGCACGCGGCGGTGGCCCTGTATGGCGCCCCGGTGGCCCGCCGGCCCGACGGGCAGGAGTTCGACATCAGCGGGGAATGGCGCTCCGCGACCGTGTACGGCGCGATCTCGGCCGCGGCCGGCGCGGAGGTCACTCCCGGCACCGGCGTGGCGGAACTGCGCAAGCTGTGCGAGCAGGCGGAGGTGCCGGTGCAGCCCGGCTGGGGTCATGGCCAGATCGTGCTGGAGATGTACGAGCGGCTGGTCGAGGAGCCGACCGTGGCGCCCACCTTCTACCGTGACTTCCCGGTCGAGGTCTCCCCGCTGACCCGGGCGCACCGGGCTGACCCGCGGCTGGCCGAGCGCTGGGACCTGGTGGCGTTCGGCACCGAGATCGCCACCGCGTACTCGGAGCTGACTGACCCGGTCGAGGAGCGGCAGCGGCTGACCGCCCAGTCGCTGCTGGCCGCCGGCGGCGATCCGGAGGCCATGCAGCTCGACGAGGACTTCCTGCAGGCCCTCGAGTACGGGATGCCGCCGACCGGTGGGATGGGCATGGGCGTAGACCGGCTGCTGGGCATGCTGACCGGCGAGACCATCCGGGAGACCACGTTGTTCCCGCTGGTCCGGCCGCAGTAAGCGGCGGGCCGGTACCGGGGGTCCGGGCGGGTCCGCTCTAGCCGGGCTAGCCGTGCGGGCCGGGCAGCCGGCCGGCGATCCCGTCGAGCAGGAAGCCGAGCCCGAGCTCGAACTGCTCATCCGCGGACGGGCCGGCCGGGTGGGCCAGCCACTCGGCCAGCCGCGGGTGCTGGCCGCTGGCCGCGGCCAGCTCGTGCACGGCGGCCAGCGCGGCCGCCATGCTGGCCGGATCGTCGAGCCCGTGCCTGCGGTTCATCTCGGCTTCCTCGGCCTCCTGCAGCCCGCTGCCGAAGATGTGCCGGTCGATGAGCGCGGCATAGGTCATCGCGTCGGCGACGCTGGCTCCCTGCGCGGTAAGCACCTGCAGCATGAACTCCAGCCGCCGCATCATGTGCGGCCCGGCCGGCGGCCTGGTGTGGAACAGTACCGGGAACCACGGGTGCCGCCTGGTCATCTCCCGGGTCCGGGTGGCCAGGTCGTGCAGGCCGGCCCGCCAGTCCGGCCCGGGCCCAGCGGGCACCTCGACCTCGGCGGTGGCCGCGTCGAGCATCAGGTCCACCAGGCCGTCCTTGCTGTGCACGTACCGGTACAGCGCCATCGCGGTGTAGGAGCCCAGCCGGGCCGCCACCGCGTGCATGGTCACCGCGGCTGGCCCGCCCTCGTCGGCCAGCGCGATCGCCGCGGCCACGATCTCCTCCCGGCCGAGGCTGCGCTGCCGGGCGGGGGGCGGCGGCTCGGTCCAGATGAGCCCGGCCGGGCCGGTAAGTGGTTTGCGCACCAGCTGAGTATACGATATAAATCACAGATATACGACATAAACTCTGAGTCAAGGAGGCAGTCCACGATGGCCGGCGTCACCGCCCCGACCAGCCACCCGGCCGGGGCCAGTTCGACCAGCACCCGGGCCAGCGGCCTGACCACCACCAGCGCCTTCGACCCGCCGGGGATCCGGCTGGGCGTGGTGCGCGGGATCAGCTACGGGCTGTTCGGCGCGCCCGGCGAGTTCGTCCCGCAGAGCCGGGAGCTGGGGGCCGGCCTGGTCCGCGCGTACCTGTACTGGGGCCAGGTCGAACCCGAGCCCGGCCGCTACACCTGGGACGTGGTGGACACTCTGCTGGACCAGCTGAGCGGGGCCGAGGAGGTCTGGATCACGCTGTGCTCCAGCTCACCGTGGGCCACCCGGCAGCCGACCGACTTCCTGCCCCCCTCGCCCGCCCGCGACCAGCAGGCGTACGGCGAATTCGTCGGCCGGCTGGTGCGGCACTGCGCCGGGCGGGTGCAGTACTGGCAGTGCGACAACGAGCCGAGCAACACCGACCTGCTGTGGGCGGGCACCGCCGCCGAGTACGTGGCCCAGCTGGCGACCATGTACCGCGCGGTGAAAGAGGCCGACCCGGCCGCCGCGGTGGTGCTCGGCGGCTGCGGCTTCGACGTGCTCAGCAGCGAGCCGGGGAGCGCGCCCCGGCAGTTCTTCGACTACCTGGCCAGCGCCGGGCGCGACTACTTCGACCTGTTCAGCGTGCACCTGTACGGCGACCTGGCCCGGATCCCTGAGTACCTGGACACCGCCCGGCAGTTCATGCGGGCGCACGGCTACCTCAAGCCGGTGGTGGCCGGTGAGCACGCGGGCCCGCAGCCGTTCGAGTTCCCGGACGCGATGGCGGTCATGCAGCAGGTGTTCGCGGCCGCGTTCGCCGAGACCGCGGCGGGTGCCCCGCCCTCGCAGAGCACGGGCGAGCTGGCCGAGCGGGCGGCCCTGGACACCCCGGAACGCCGCGCGATGACCGCGCTGTACGCGCGGATGGCTGACCTCCCGGCCACGCTGCAGATGTTCATGGCCGGCTGCCCGGCCGAGCTGGAGGCCAGGCGGCAGCGGATCAACTGCCGCCAGGTGGTCATGCGCACCATGCTGGCCCTGGCCAGTGGCGTGCACCGGACCGCGTACTGGAACCTGGCCCCGGAATACCCGGGGCCGGTCGATCACCACCAGATGATGCACCTGATGATCGGCAAGCTGCCGCTGCTCGGCTACACCGGCGGCGAGCTCGCCGTCCGGCACCCGGCGGCGGATACCTTTGCCCGGCTCGCCGGGCACCTGGCCGGCGCGCAGGCGGTGCGCCAGGCCGGGGACAGCTCCCGGCCCACGCTGCGGGTGTTCGAGGTTGACCGGGCCGGCCGCGCCCCGCTGCTCGTGCTCTGGGACCACCGCGACGCGTTCCACGGGGAGGACGAGCCACCGGTCACCGTCAGCTGGCCGTGGACCGCGGGCCCGGCGACCGTCACGGACGCGTTCGGCCAGCCGGTGACCGGCCAGGTCAGTGGCGGCCAGATCCGGCTGCCGGTCTCGGCCACCCCGGTCTTCGTCACCGGGTAACGGCCGGGCGCAACCCGGCCGGCCGCGAGCCCGCGACCCAGGGAGCCGGCCGTCAGACGATGCGGACGGCCCCCACGTACACGTTCCACATCACCGGCTGGATCTGCACCACCTGGCCGGTGGCGGGAGCGTCCAGCATCATGCCATCGCCCACATAGAGCCCGACGTGGCTGATGTCGGGGTAGAAGAACACCAGGTCGCCCGGCTCCAGCTGGCTGCGGGAGATGTGCTCGCCCATCGTCCACTGCGAGCCGGTGTAGTGCGGCAGGCTGATGCCCACCTGCTGGTAGGCCCACATCACCAGGCCGGAGCAGTCGAACGTGGACGGCCCGGCCGCGCCCCACACGTACGGGTCGCCCCGGCGGGTCAGCGCGGCCTGCAGCGCCTGCCCGCCGACCGTGTTGGCGGTGGGCAGGTTGATGTCCGGGTAGTGCCCGGTCTGGTCGAAGATGCTCATCGCCTGGGAGAACACGGCGCTGTTCAGCTTGTTGACCTTGCCCTGGATGACCGCCTTCTTGGCCGCCATGGACGCGGCCAGCTTGGCCACCTTCCTGGACTGCTGCACGGCGGTGTCGTGGGCGCGCTGGGCCGCGGCTACCGCGGTGGACAGCTGGGAGACCCGGTCCCCGTTCTCCTGCTGGATCTGCTGCATGATCGCCGCCCGGCTGAGCATCGTGCTGGTGTCGCCGGAGGTGAGGATCTGCAGCGGGGTTCCCATGCCGCCGTTCATGTAGCTCTCGGCGGCCAGCTGGCCGATCGCGGTCTGGCCGGAGACCAGCCGCTTGGCGTCCTGCTGGTAGGTGGTCTGGGCCGTCTTGGCCTGCGCGCGGGCCTCGGTGAGCTGGATGTGCAGCCCGTCGTACTGCTCGCTCAGCACATCGATCTGGTGCGCCAGCGCCTTCGCCTGGGCGACCAGGTTGTCCAGGCTGGGCTGCGGGTCGCTGGTCGCGGCATAGCCGGCGGCGCCGGGCAGCAGCACGCTGGCCAGCGCGGCCACGCTCCCTATCGCGGCGGCCCGCCGCCACAGGCGGCGCCGGGACCTGACCGCACCGGACAGCCCGGTACGGGCCCGCCGTACCCCGCTGCGAACCTGCCTGCCGGAAGGCAAGCGCTCCACGTGCTCTCCTCTCCTCATCCGCCTGCCGGGTTAGCTGACGGGTTCGGGCCAGAGGAGCCCTACCGCTGCGGCGCGAAGCGCAGGTGCGTCCGCGGGCGGATTCACCCCGGGAACCTGGGTCCCCGGCTTCCTGTGCCGCGTACGCGGCACAGGAACTCGGCGGTCCGTGCTGACACTCTGGGGGTGGAGCGCAGCACTGTGACAGCGTGGACATTAATGGATCACGGATCACTCGGTGACCTGAACGGCAGAATCTTCCGCCTGGCGCCGGACTCCGGTCGGCGATAAACCGGCCGCCGGGCCCGGCGCGTTTGGCCCGCTGCGCCCAGCCGCCGCCAGCCGCGCCGGACGGGCTCATTAACTGATCCGGCCGTGACGAGTTTGCCCAGTTCACGAGGGTGTCGCTCGGATGCCACCGGATCTTCCCTGAGCCGTGATCGGCGCGTGATCGGCAGCGGCAAATCCGGGGCGCAGCACTGATGGGCAGTTAGTGATTACTAGATGACAGCGCGTATGGGAAAACGGACAGGCGGCTGGTGGCCGGCGCGTGCGGGCCAGCGGCTAAGGTGTGCGGGCGATGCAGCACACCATCCGGCGGGCGCAGACCCGCGACATCCGGGCCATCGCGGGCCTGGTCGCCGAGAACGTGGCGTCCGGCCGGGTGCTGAGCAAGGCCACGGTCACCCTCTACGAAGACGTCCAGGAGTTCTGGGTGGCCGAGCGGGTCAGCGATCAGGCCGTGGTCGGCTGCGGCGCGCTGCACGTCATGTGGGAGGACCTGGCCGAGATACGCACGATCGCGGTGCATGACAGCTGCCAGGGCCAGGGCATCGGGCACCGGCTGGTCGGGGCCCTGCTGGACAGCGCGCGCCAGGTCGGGGTGGCCCGGGTCTTCGTGCTGACCTTCGCGACCGGCTTCTTCGCCCAGCACGGGTTCCAGGCGATCGAGGGCACCCCGGTATCCCACGAGGTGTACGCCGAACTGCTCCGCTCCTATGACGAGGGCGTGGCCGAATTCCTGGACCTGGACCGGGTCAAGCCCAACACGCTGGGCAACACCAGGATGCTGCTGCACCTGTGACCGCGCGGCCCGGCGGGCCCGGCTGGCTGCCCGGCCGGCCGGGATCAGAACAGCCGGAGCGGGCGGTCAGCCGGGCGGCGCGCCCGGGGTGGGGCTGACCGGTCCAGCAGGCCCGCCCCGAGCGCGGCCAGGAACGGCGACGCCCCGGTCTCGGTGCCGCGCCCGCGGCGCGCCCGCCGGGCCGCGCAGCTGATCAGCAGGTGCTCCCGGGCCCGGGTCATGCCGACGAACAGCAGCCGCCGCTCCTCGGCCAGATCGACCCGGTGCCCGGCACCGGGCAGCCACAGCGGCAGCAGGTCCCGCTCGCAGCCGGCCAGGAACACCACCTCGAATTCCAGGCCTTTGGCCGCGTGCAGGGTCAGCAGGCTGATCGCGTCGGCCCGCGGATCGAGCGCGTCCACTTCGGCGCCGAGCGCGATCTCGGTGTAGAACCGGGGCAGGTCATCGCCGCACCGGGCGGCCAGCGGGTCCAGCACCTCGCCGGCCGCGCGCAGGTCGGTGGCGGACAGCCCGCCACCCTCATCCCCGCCACCGGCCGCCCGGCCGGCCAGCCGGTGCACCGCGCCGCGCAGCTGGTGCCGCACGCTCAGCCCGGGGTCAGCCGCGCCGCGCGCCGACCCGCCCGCTGCCCCGCCCGCCGCGGCCGCGCCCGGCCCGTCCCGGGCCGGACCGCCGCTGGCCAGCTTCAGTTCCCGGACGATCTCAGCTACGCCGGGGCGGCGTTCAAGATAATCGTGCGACCGCTTCTGGAACGGCAGCCCGGCCCGGGTCAGGCCCTGGCCCAGCGCGGCCGCCTGCGCGTCGGTCCGGTACAGGACGGCGATGTCGGCCAGGCCGAGGCCCTCGTGGCCGTGACCGTCGGCCCGCCCGCTGTCCAGCGAGTGCAGCGATGTCCCGCCGAGCAGCCGGTCGATGGCCTCGGCGATCCAGGCCGCTTCGCCCGCCGGGTCGGCCGCCTCGTGAAAGGTGATCTTGCTGCCCGCGGCGGTGGCCGCGCGGCGGCCGGGGCCGGGCGCAGCACCCGGCCGGGGACCAGCGTGCCGGGCGCGATGGCCGCGGCCGCGCCCGCCACGATGGCCGGGCTGGACCGGTAGCAAGTGCTCAGCCGGGCCGTGCTGGCGGCCGGGAAGTCCGCCGCGAAGCGCAGGAAGAACTGCACGTCCGCGCCGCGGAAGCCATAAATGGCCTGGTCCGGGTCGCCGATCACGGTCAGCCCGGCGCCCTCGCCGGCCAGCAGCCGGAGCAGCGCGTACTGCGCCGCGTCGATGTCCTGGTACTCATCGACGCTGATCTGCGGCCACCGCTCGCGCAGCCGGGCGGCCAGCGCCGGGTCGCCGGCCAGCAGTTCGCCCGGCAGTTCGACCAGGCCGTCGAAGTCCACCAGCCCGCGGATGGCCAGCGCCTTGCGCAGGTCCTGGCGGCGCTCGGCGCTGGCCGCCGCCTCGGCCAGCAGCGCCCGCCCGTCCCGCGGCGAGCCCGCCAGTTCGGTCGCCACCGCCAGCGCGGCCTGCTCGTCGGCCACGCCGAACCCGGCCGGCAGCCCGGCCCGGCCCGGCTGCTCGCGCAGGATGGCCAGCCCCAGCCCGTGGAAGGTGGTCACGGTCAGCCGCGCCGCGCGCCGCCCGAGCAGGGCGGCCAGCCGGTCCCGCATCTCCCCGGCCGCCCGCCGGGTGAAGGTGAGCGCGAGGCAGCCCTCGGCGGGTACCTGCTGCTGCGCCACGGCCGCCGCGATCCGCCGGGTCAGCGTCCGCGTCTTGCCGGTCCCCGGGCCCGCGATGATCATCAGCGGCGCGGCGGCCAGGGCGGCCGCGCGCTGGTCGGGGTCCAGCCCAGCGAGCAGGTCCGCAGCCCGCGAGGCCCCTTTTTCCTGAACGCTCTGGCCCGCCCCATGACCCCGCGCCCCGGCATCCTTCCCGGGCGGGCGGTGCCTGGCGGCCGTGCCGCCCGGGCCAGCGCCCACCGGGCCGGCCGGCGGACCCGGCTGTCCCGGGCCGGCCGGTGCCGGGCTGTCCGGTGCCGGGCTGGCCGGTGCTGGGCTGGCCGGGCGCGGGAGCGGGGCGGGCACCTCGAACAGCGCCCCGGCGGACTCGAGTTCGCCGGGGCGGAACAGCCGGATCACCCCGTACTCGCCGTCGTAGCCGGCCTCCTTGTGCACCGTGCCGGCCCGCAGCCGGGCCACCGCCTCGCCGAGCGTGCTGCCGCCGGCCCGGCTCACCTCGGCCAGCGGCACGTCGAGCAGGATGGCCAGTTCCGGCCCGAGCGCGGCCACCAGCCGGCCGGTCTCGGCGGTGACCTTCTTGCTTTTCGGCCCGGTGCCAAGGATCTCGCTGAGGATCTCGGGCAGTGCCACCAGGTTGGTGGATTGGGCCGCGCCCGCGGGCCGGAATCCGCCCGGGCGGTCCGCGAGTTCGGCTACCCGGTTCAGCACGCCAATGGTCAGTGGCTTGCCGCAGGCCGGGCACAGCCCGCCGTGCCCGGCTGATTCCCTGGGCGCCAGCCGGACCTCGCACTTGCGGTGCCCATCGAGGTGATAGCGGCCGCCCTCGGGAAAGAAATTGATGGTGCCGGTCAGGCCCGCGCCAGTGCGCAGCGCGCGCTCGATCGCGAAGTAGTCGAGTTCCGTGTCCAGTGTGGTCGCCTCACGGCCGATCATCGGCGGGGAGTGCGCGTCGGAATTGCTGACCAGCCGATATCGGTCCAGTGAAGAGCACATCCAGTTCATCGGCGGGTCCGAGGACAGCCCCGTCTCGACGGCGAACACATGATCAGCCAGGTCGCCGTAACAGTCGGCGACCGCGTCGAAACCGGATTTCGAGCCCAGCACCGCGAACCATGGTGTCCAGATATGGGCCGGAACCAGATAGCACCCGGGACCGGCGTTCAGCGTGATGTCCAGCAGATGGCGCGAGTCGAGACCGAGAATCGGGCGGCCGTCGGAAGCCAGGTTGCCCACCTTGGCCAGCGCGGCCGAGATCTGGCCCGCCGCTGCTAACGAGGGTGCATACAGCAGGTGATGTACCTTCCGGGTCCGCTCGCCGGCCCGGTAGATGGTGGATATCTCGGTGGACAGCAGGAAACGGACGGGCCCGCCGCAGCTAGCGGCCGAATCGCGGCTTAGCCGCGCGGCCAGATCCGGGCGCAACTGGAACAGTCCGGGCTCGGCCGGCACCAGCGTCTCGTGGAGTTCTTCGGCCCAGCCGGGATGGGTGAAGTCGCCGGTCCCGACGACCGTTACGCCCTTCCGCCGGGCCCACCAGGCGAGCGCCGGAATATCGCAGTTCCGGCTGCAAGCGCGGGAGAACCGGGAGTGGATGTGCAAGTCGGCGTGGAACATCCCGGTTAGCTGGCTCTTTCTCTATCTGCGGCTTATGCCTCGGCCGGCCTGCTGGGCCGGCCAGCTGGCCGTGCAGCGAGCCGCCCGGCGCGGTTGCGGCCGTGCGCCGGCGCTGTCTCGGATCCTGTCATGAAGCCCTGACACTATGGGTGTTCTTGGCGGCACCGGCGGGTCGCCCCGGCCCGGGGCCGATGGCCTGCCGGACGGGCCCGCGGCTGCCGGGCAGTGGTCTGGGGTGGCCGGTTGCCGCCGGGCCGGCGCGGTGCCGTGCGGGTGGGCTGGCCGCGCGAGATCGCCTGAGCCAGGCCCCGGTCCGCACCGGAAGTGGCAGGGCGGTGTGGCGGCTGTTTGGCTATGCGGGACAATGTATAAGTGTGGCTGCGGCTGGTCGGGCAAAACAGCAATCGGTTGTTAGCGTGATCACTGTCAGCGCGGCCGCGGTGAGCTCGCAGACTGGATGAGAACCGGGTCGCGGAAAGGAGTGCGCCGTGCTCAGTGACCTGGCCGCACTGACACCTCCGGTGGTTGTCTGCGTCGCCTTCCTGATCGGAGTGGGGCTCTTCCTGCGGCACCAGCTTGGCCCCAAGCGTGAGTCCGCAGATGACGAGTACTCCGGCGATATTTCCGGTGACAGTGGGATTCCGCACACAGAGGGTTCTGAGTCGGCCACATCATCCGATCGGGGCGAGAGCTAGCGGGCGCTGGAGAAGCTAGCGCGGGCACACCAGTAGAGGCACCATAGATCGGCGCAGCAGTTTGCCGCCGCCCTATCCATGCTTGATTACGGAGAGTTACAGTAATCTCCCGGCTAGTCCGCCTGTCCATGCGCAGAGAGAACTCTTGATGCGATTTCGGTGACATGAATTGGCAAAGACAAGCGGTGCATGGTATATCTTTGGGCAACCTAAAGAACTTGCTCCAGCGGAAGGGCTGGCACCCATGGCACAAAAGGTTCAGGTGCTCCTGGTCGACGACCTTGATGGGGGCGAGGCGACCGAGACCGTGGCCTTCAGCCTCGACGGCACGACCTACGAGATCGACCTCAGCACTGAAAACGCGAGCAAGCTCCGCAAAGAGTTTGCTCCCTACGTTGATCACGCCCGCAAGGCGAGCGGTGGCGGAGGCGGAGGCGGCCGCCGGCGGCGCGCCCGCACCGGGCCAGGCCGCGAGCGGAGCTCGGAAATCCGGGCGTGGGCCAAACAGCGCGGCTACAAGGTGAGCGAGCGGGGCCGTATACCCGCCCAGATCATCTCGGAGTACGACGCCGCCCACTAAGGATTTCTGCCGAGGGGGCCCGCAGGTGCCTCGCGGCGTACCAGTTCTGGGTGCCACGTGCTGGCGCCCCACTGGTTACGCCACGGGGCTCGTGCGGGCCCTGTGCCTTGTTTTGAGACGCTTCTGTTTCTCCTCCGCCCGGGCTGGCGTTCCCGCACCCGCCGCCTGGGTGGTCGCCGCCTGGGTGGTTCCGGCGGCCGGGTGGTTCCGGCGGCCGGGCTGGTAGCCCTGTCCCGCCCGGGGCCGGGCGTCCCGGGTTCCGCGCCGGGCGGGCGTTCCTGACGCTGAGCGCGGGGTGAACTTCCCGGCCGCCGCCCGCGTGTACCAGGACGTGGCCAGACCCCGTCGCAGCAGGTCCGAGCGTTCGCTTGCGGCGTACAGGGAACACCTTTGCCCCCGCGGGGGGTTGGATGGGGTGAAGGCCCCCCTGCCGGGGAAGTCTCTACTTATGTGCGGCATATCCCGCGGCACACCGCCCCGGCATGCGGGCTACCATGCGGAAGGGACGGGCCCCGGAGAACCGGACATCTGGGTCCCCCCAACCGCTCTGTGAGGAGCGAGGCGATGTTCGAAAGGTTTACCGACCGGGCGCGGAGAGTTGTGGTTCTGGCACAGGAAGAAGCCAGGATGCTGAACCACAACTACATCGGCACCGAGCACATCCTGCTGGGCCTGATCCACGAGGGCGAGGGCGTGGCGGCCAAGGCCCTTGAGTCCCTGGGGATCAGCCTGGAGGCCGTACGCCAGCAGGTTGAGGAGATAATCGGCCAGGGCCAGCAGGCACCTTCCGGGCATATCCCGTTCACCCCGCGTGCGAAGAAGGTGCTGGAGCTGTCGCTGCGCGAAGCGCTGCAGCTCGGGCACAACTACATCGGCACCGAGCACATCCTGCTCGGCCTCATCCGCGAGGGTGAGGGCGTGGCCGCGCAGGTGCTGGTCAAGCTGGGCGCGGACCTGAACCGGGTGCGCCAGCAGGTCATCCAGCTGCTGCACGGCTACCAGGGCAAGGAGCCCGCGGCCGCCGGTGCCCCCTCGGAGTCGGCCCCGTCCACCTCCCTGGTGCTCGACCAGTTCGGCCGGAACCTGACCCAGGGCGCCCGGGAAGGCAAGCTCGACCCGGTGATCGGCCGGGAGAAGGAAATCGAGCGGGTCATGCAGGTGCTCTCCCGGCGCACCAAGAACAACCCGGTGCTGGTCGGCGAGCCCGGCGTGGGCAAGACCGCCGTGGTGGAAGGGCTGGCCCAGAAGATCGTCAAGAGCGAGGTGCCGGAGACCCTCAAGGACAAGCAGCTGTACACGCTTGACCTGGGGGCCCTGGTGGCCGGGTCGCGCTACCGCGGTGACTTCGAAGAGCGGCTGAAGAAGGTGCTCAAGGAGATCCGGACCCGCGGCGACATCATCCTGTTCATCGACGAGCTGCACACTCTGGTCGGCGCCGGGGCCGCCGAGGGTGCGATCGACGCCGCCTCGATCCTGAAGCCGATGCTGGCCCGCGGCGAGCTTCAGACCATCGGGGCGACCACGCTCGATGAATACCGCAAGCACCTGGAGAAGGACGCGGCGCTGGAGCGCCGGTTCCAGCCGATCCAGGTGGCCGAGCCGACGATCTCGCACACCATCGAGATCCTCAAGGGCCTGCGCGACCGGTACGAGGCGCACCACCGGGTGTCCATCACCGACGGGGCGCTGGTGGCCGCGGCCCAGCTGGCTGACCGCTACATCAGCGACCGGTTCCTGCCGGACAAGGCGATCGACCTGATCGACGAGGCTGGCTCGCGGATGCGCATCCGCCGGATGACCGCACCGCCGGACCTGCGCGAGTATGACGAGAAAATCGCCCAGGTGCGCCGGGAAAAGGAGTCTGCGATCGACTCGCAGGACTTCGAGAAGGCCGCGGCGCTGCGGGACAACGAGAAGCAGCTGATCGCGAAGAAGGAAGCCCGGGAGAAGGAGTGGAAGGCCGGCGACATGGACGTCGTCGCCGAGGTGAATGAGGAACTCATCGCCGAAGTCCTGGCCACCGCGACCGGTATCCCGGTGTTCAAGCTGACCGAGGAAGAGTCGCAGCGGCTGCTCCGCATGGAGGATGAGCTGCACCGGCGCGTCATCGGGCAGAACGACGCGATCAAGGCGCTATCCCAGGCCATCAGGCGGACCCGTGCCGGGCTGAAGGACCCCAAGCGCCCAGGTGGATCATTCATCTTCGCCGGGCCTTCTGGAGTCGGCAAGACCGAGTTGTCCAAGACCCTCGCGGAATTCCTTTTCGGGGACGAGGATTCGCTGATCCAGCTCGACATGAGCGAGTACATGGAGAAGCACACGGTGTCCCGGCTGTTCGGCTCGCCGCCTGGTTATGTCGGCTACGAGGAGGGCGGCCAGCTGACCGAAAAGGTGCGCCGCAAGCCGTTCTCCGTAGTCTTGTTCGACGAGATCGAAAAGGCCCACCAGGACATCTTCAACTCCCTGCTCCAGATTCTGGAGGACGGGCGGCTGACCGATGCCCAGGGCCGGGTGGTGGACTTCAAGAACACGGTCATCATCATGACCACCAACCTGGGTACCAGGGACATCTCCAAGGGCGTGTCGGTCGGCTTCGCCCGCCAGGGCGAGTCGAAGGGCTCGTACGACCGGATGAAGTCCAAGGTGAACGAGGAGCTCAAGCATCACTTCCGGCCTGAGTTCCTGAACCGGGTGGACGACACGATCGTGTTCCACCAGCTGACCCAGGACGAGATCGTCGAGATCGTCGATCTGATGATCGCCAAGGTGGACGAGCGGCTGCGGGACCGGGACATGGGCCTGGAACTGCGCCCGGCAGCCAAGAAGCTGCTGGCGGACCGGGGTTACGACCCAGTGCTCGGCGCCCGGCCGCTGCGGCGCACGATCCAGCGGTCGATGGAGGACGCCCTGTCCGAGAAGATCCTGTTCGGTGAGCTGAAGGCAGGCCAGATCGTCATCGTGGACGTCAAGGGCACCGGCGAGGAAGCCCAGTTCACGTTCAAGGGTGTGCCCAAGCCGGACGCGGTGCCCGACGCGCCGCCCGAGGAGGTCAGCAGCGGCGCTGCCCCGGCCGAGCGCGGCGCTGCCCCGGCCGAGCGCGGCGGGGCCTCGCCTGGCAGCAGGACCGAGCCGGCCTGACCCGGCGCAACGGCCCCGCTGGTTCCTGAGCCATCAGGACCAGCGGGGCCGTCGCATTTCCCGCCTCCCCGGGCGCCGCAGCCGCGCTTGGCCCGGGCCCGGGTCGTCCGGTGCGCTGGCGGAGCCTGGCTGGTCAGACCGCCGCGCCACGCGCCGGGCGGGCTCGGCTTGGCCAGCCCGGGCAAGGCGTAGTGCCCGCCGGGCAGCGGGTCGACCAGGCCGTCGGCCACCAGGCTGTCCAGGGCCCGGTTGCGCTGGAGCCGCCCCGGCCAGGCCGCGTCCAGCCGCGAGCCGGGTACCGGGCCGTCGGCCGCACGGAGCACCGCGAGCAGCCGCCCGCGGCACTGCCGGTCGGTGCCCTCATACCCCTGGCTGCGCCGGGCCCCGCCGCCTGGCGGGTGACCGGCCAGCCGCCAGGCGCAGCTTCCGGCCACCGGGCAGCTGGTGCACTGCGGTCTGGCGGCCGTGCAGACCAGGGCGCCGAGTTCCATCACCGCGACCGACCAGCGCGCGGCCACGGCCGGCTCTTCCGGGAGCAGCGACTCGGCCAGCTTCCGCTCGGCGGCTGACGCGCTGACCGGCGGCAGTTCCTGCCCGCTGATCAGCCGGGCCAGCACCCGGCGGACATTCGTGTCCAGCACCGCGTGCCGCTGGCCGAACGCGAAGCTGGCCACCGCCGCGGCCGTGTACGGCCCGATCCCGGGCAGGGCCAGCAACGCGGTCACCGACGCGGGTACCGCTCCGCCGTGCCGCTCCACCAGCGCCTGGGCTGTCTGGTACAGCCGGATCGCGCGCCGCGGGTAGCCCAGCCGGCCCCACGCGCGCAGCGCATCCCCGGCTGTCGCGGCGGCCAGCGCGGCTGGTGTCGGCCAGCGGGCCAGCCAGGCCGTGTAGACCGGCAGGACCCGGCTGACCGGCGTCTGCTGCAGCATGATCTCGCTGACCAGAACGGCCCACGGGGTGGCTTCTGGGTGGCGCCAGGGCAGATCCCGCTGATGCGCCGCATACCAGTGCAGGATCGCCGTGCTGTCGGGGGTGGCCATCAATGTGGATCATCGCACGCAGCGGTTGGCCGTGCACCTGCTGGTCTGCGTATGGGTAAAGGTGCTACGGCGGGCTACTCAGCCTGGAATAATGCCGCCGCCCGGCGGGTCGGCGAGCTTGACCGGCCCGGCCGGGCAATACTGCGAGCATGCCGAGGCAATACAGGCCGGGCCGGGGCGATGTCTACTGGCGGCGCAGGGTCATCGCGCTGGCCGGGGGGATCGCCGTGCTCGGGCTGGTCGTGTGGACCGTGAACGGCACGCTCGGCAGCAGCGGCACGAGCCAGAGCGCCAACGTGACCTCGGTCGGTGGCCGGCACTCCGCCACGCCGGCCGGGCCGTCCACCCCGCTGGCGGGCACGCCCAGCCCGTCCGCGACCTGGTCGCTGACGCCCTCGCCCACCCCGACGGCGACGTCCTCGGCCACGGCCAAGCACCGGGCCGGGAAGCATCAGGCCAGCCCGGCCGGCCAGCACGCGTCCCAGGGGTGCCCGCGGGCCGACGTCGTGCTCAGCCTGTTCGCCACCCGGTACCGCTACCAGGCGCACGCCATCCCGCAGTTCCAGCTCGACGTGGTCTCCACGGCCGTGCGGGCCTGCATGTTCGACGTGAGCCCGGGCAACATCCAGCTGATCATCAAGTCCGGGGACCACCGGGTCTGGGGTTCCGCGGACTGCCAGGCGTCCACCCGGCCACACACCACCCGGCTGGTCCGGGGCGTTCCCGCGGTGATCCAGATCAGCTGGAACCGGAAGGTCTCAGCGCCCCGCTGCCATCTGCCGCGAAAGTGGGCCCGTCCCGGCACGTACACCGCGACCGCGCGCAGCGGCAAGATCCGCAGTCAGCCGATGATCTTCGTGCTGAGCTCGTCCAGGGCCTGACCGCCGGTCACTGGCTCAGGAGTACCGCTCCAGCAGCGTCATCTCGGCCAGCCGGGACAGCCCCTCGCGGGCCGCGCGGGCGTGCGGCTCGGTGACGCCGTCCACGCTCTGCAGTTCGGCGACGGTGGCCGCGAGGAGCTTGTGCAGCCCGCCGAAATGCGCGACGAGCCGCTCCGCGGCCGGGGCCGGCAGCCGCGGGACCTTGGCCAGCAAGCGGTACCCGCGCGGCTCGACCGGCTCGTCCAGCATGCTGGGCCCGCCGAGCCGGAGCACCGCCGCCACCCGGCCCAGGTCGAGCAGATCCTCCGGGGACAGCGCCGCCAGCTCGGCGAGGACCCGGGCGATCTGGCCGCCCGTGTCCCCGTCCCCGGCCGATGGCAGGTAGTCCTGCACGACCAGGTGGCGCTCGAAGTCGCGGCCAGCGATGAGCTCGTCGAACTGGAGGGCCAGCAGCCGCCCGTCGGTGCCCAGCTCGACCTGGTAACCCTCGATTTCGCCCGCGATGCGCCGGACCATCTCCAGCCGCTGCGCCACCGCGGTCACATCCCGGACGGTGGCCAGGTCCTCGATCTCATGCGCGGTCAGCGTCCCGGACACCTCGTCCAGCCGCAGCTTGTACCGCTCCAGGGTGGCCAGCGCCTGGTTGGCCCGGGACAGGATGGCGGCCGAGCCTTCCAGCACGTGCCGCGTCCCGTCCAGGTACAGCCCGATGATCCGCATCGACTTGCTCACCGAGATCACCGGGCACCCGGTCTGCCGGCTGACCCGCTCCGCGGTCCGGTGCCGGGTACCCGACTCCCCGGTGGGCAGGGTGGGGTCGGGAACCAGGTGCACGGCCGCCCGCACGATGTGCTGCGCGCCGCTGTCCAGCACGATGGCGCCGTCCATTTTGGCCAGCTCGCGGAGCCCGGTCGCGGAGAACGGCACCCGCAGCTCGAACCCGCCGGTACACACCTCGTCCACCGCGGGGCCGTCGCCGAGCACGATGAGCGCCCCGGTGTTGCCGCGCAGGATGCGCTCCAGCCCGTCCCGCAGCTCGGTGCCGGGTGCCAGCGCGGCCAGCATGGACCGGCGGCGCTCGTCTGTGCTGCGTGGCTGGGCGGGGCCCCTGTCACTTGGCGGCACGTCGGTTGGCGGCACGCGACCCCCGGGAGGTTATCGGACGGGCCTTAGTTTAACGGGGCCTGGCGGCCCAGGCCGGTGGCTGTGCACACCGGGCGGCCGGATAACCCGCTGAACGCGGTGGTCATCGCTTCCCGGATATCGGTCACCTCGCGGACCTCGATGCCGCCCGGCCGGACCCCCTTCCGCTGTTCGCCGGGCCCGGCCGTCCCGGAGCCCGCGGGCACGATGGCCAGCCGGAATCCCATCCGCTCCGCCTCGGCCACCCGGCGGCCCGGGCCGGTAACCCGGCGCACCTCGCCGGCCAGGCCCACCTCACCGATCGCCACCACCCACCCCGGGACGCTGAGGTTGATCATCCCGCTGGCCAGCGAGAGCGCGATGGCCAGATCCACCGATGGCTCGGTGAGCCGGACCCCGCCCACCGTGGCCGCGTACACGTCCTGCTTGCCAATCATCAGCTCGGCCCGCCGGCCGAGCACGGCCAGGACCATGCCGACCCGGGACGGGTCGAGCCCGGAGGTGACCCGGCGCGGGTTCTCCAGCGGGGACTGGGCCACCAGCGTCTGCACCTCGGCGAGCAGCGGGCGGCGGCCCTCCAGGGCGACCGTCACGCAGGTACCCGGCACCGGGTCGGCCCGGTGGGACAGGAACATCCCGCTCGGGTCGGGGACCTCGGTGATCCCCTGCTCGCCCAGGTCGAAGCAGCCGATCTCGTCCGTCGGGCCGTACCTGTTCTTGACCGCCCGGACCACGCGGAACTGGGCGTGCCGGTCGCCCTCGAAGTGCAGCACCACATCGACCAGGTGCTCCAGGGCCCGCGGGCCGGCGATCGAGCCGTCCTTGGTGACGTGCCCGACCAGCACGGTGGTGATCGCGTGCTGCTTGGCCACCGCGATCAGGGCCGCGGTGACCTCCCGGATCTGGGTGACCCCGCCCGGCGCCGCTTCCACGCCGCCCGCACTGATGGTCTGCACGGAATCGACGATCAGCAGCTTTGGCTTGACCACCGCCACGTGCCCGAGCAGCGCGGCCAGGTCGGTCTCCGCGGCCAGGTAGAGGTTGCCGGCCACGGCGCCGATCCGGTCCGCGCGCAGCCGCACCTGGGCGGCTGACTCCTCGCCGGTGATGTACAGCACCGGGCCGGTCTGGGCCGCGTGCCTGCCCGCCGCCAATAGCAGGGTGGACTTGCCCACCCCCGGTTCCCCGGCCAGCAGCACGACCGCGCCGGGGACCAGGCCGCCGCCCAGCACCCGGTCCAGCTCACCGAGGCCGGTCGGCCGGGCGCCCGCGGCGGTGGCGTCCACCGCGGTGATGGACACGGCGGGGCTGGCCGGCGCCACCCCGCTGTACTGCGCGGCCGCGCCGGGCAGGCCGCCCGGCCCGGGGCTGGACCGCAGCGGCCGCGGGGCCGCGGCCTGCTCCACGGTGCCCCACGCCTGGCACTCGCCACAGCGCCCGGACCACTTGGTGGTGCGCCAGCCGCATTCCGTGCACTGGAACGCCGGGCCCGCAGATGACTTCGCCATGGCCAGGACGGTACCGGCAGATGCCGACAGGGTGGCGGTACCGGATACCGGTGTGCCCGGCAGTGAACCACTGCGGCGGGCGCATAAGCTGGGTTGCGGGAGCACAATCGTCGCCGGGGTGTGGAACTGGGGTGCGGAAGGAGTCACGGTGAGCACTGCGGACAGCGCTCCGCGGCACCTGGTGGCGCTATCAACCGCTTCGGTCTACCCAGACAGGGCACCGGATGCGTTCGAGGTAGCGGCCCGCCTGGGTTACGACGGAGTCGAGGTGATGGTCACCCCGGACGCGGTCAGCCAGGACGTGGACGCGCTCCGGCGGCTCTCGGACTACCACGGTGTCCCGGTGCTCGCGGTGCACGCGCCCTGCCTGCTGATCACGCAGCGGGTCTGGGGCCGTGATCCCTGGGGCAAGCTGCTGCGGGCCAAGGACGTGGCCGAGCAGCTGGGCGCCCGGGTGGTCGTGGCGCATCCGCCGTTCCGCTGGCAGCGGGACTACGCCCGGGACTTCACCACCGGCCTGGCCCGGATGCAGGACGAGACCGACGTGCGGTTCGCCGTGGAGAACATGTTCCCGCTCCGCGCGGGCGGTGCCGAGGTGGCGCCGTACGCGCCGACCTGGAACCCGGTGGACATGGACTACCCGCACGTCACGCTGGATCTCTCGCACACCGCGGTGAGCGGCTCGGACGCCCTGGCCATGGCCGATGAGCTCGGTGACCGGCTGGCCCACGTGCACCTGGCCGACGGCACCGGGCTCGCCTACCGGGACGAGCACCTGGTGCCCGGCCGCGGCACCCAGCCGTGCGCGCCGCTGCTGCGCAGGCTGGCGGCCCAGGACTACCGCGGCGTCGTCGTGCTGGAGGTCAAGACGTTCCGGGCGCCCACCCAGGAGGCCCGCCTGGCCGACCTGGCCGAGGCCCTGGAGTTCGCCCGGGCCAACCTGGCCGTCAGTGACGCGGTCACCGCCGGGCCCGGTCCGGCCCGGGCCAACGGGACCCAGCCCGGCCCGGTCCACTTCATCGGCAGCCGGGACGGTTCGATCCAGATCACCGGCGGCCAGGACAGCTCAGCTCAGGCCACCGCGCGCCAGGACCACCCGGAGCCGGGCGGGCCAGCCAGGAACGGGACCGTCCCGGCCGGCCAGGACCCGGTCACGCCGCGCGGCTCAGTATTACCGGCCGCACCCTGAATCCGGCGCCCGCCCGGCCGGCGGGCTGGACGTGACCTTGACCGAGGATGCATTCTGCCCGTCATGACATTGAACAGCAGTGTGGCCGCCCGCTCCGCCGGAGCTCCCGGGCCGCCCGCGCGTCCCGCGGCCGCGGCGACGCTGATCACCGTCGCACCGACCGGTGCCGAGTCCGACAAGGCCGCGCTGACCGCGGCGGTCGCCGCGCTGCCGCCTGCGCCACCTGGTCGGCCACCGGGATCGGCCGCACCACCCTGCCGGTGATGCTCGGCGCGCTGGGCGCCGGCGGGCACCTGCGGGTTGGCATGGAGGACACCACGTCGTTCGCCCGCGGGCGCCCGGTGACGGGCAACGCCGAACTGGTCGAGCGCGCCGCGGCCCTGGCCGGACTGGCCCAGCGGCCACCGATGCTGCCGGACGAGGCCCGGGTGCTGCTGGGGGTGAGCAGCCGTAGCTGAGTCACCGGTGCTGGCCGAGGTGGTCCGGTCAGGGTTCGTCGAATCACGCCATCGCGGCGCGGCCCTGATACTCGGCGCGGACGGCCAGCCAGCCTGGGCGGCGGGCCAGGTCACCGAGCCCATGTTCCCACGGTCGGCCAGCAAGCCAATGCAGGCCGCGGCGATGCTGCGCTGTGGCCTCGACCTGGACGGCAAGCTGCTCGCGCTGGCCGCCGCCAGCCACTCCGGCGAGGACTTCCACGTCGCCGGGGTGCGGGAGATCCTGAGCCGGGCCGGCCTGCCGGAGAGCACGCTGCAATGCCCGCCCGCACTGCCCATGGACGAGGCGTCGCAGCGGGAGATCCTCAGCCACGGTGGCGGTCCGGACCGGGTGCACATGAACTGTTCGGGCAAGCACGCGGCGATGCTGGCCAGCTGCGTGGCGGCGGGCTGGCCCACCGGCAGTTACCGCGATCCCGGCCATCCACTCCAGCTGGCGATCCGGGCCACGATCGAGGACCTGGCGGGCGAGCCGGTCACGGCCACCGGGGTGGACGGCTGCGGTGCCCCGCTGTTCGCCCTGTCCCTGACCGGCCTGGCCCGGGCCTTCCAGGCCATGGTCACCGCGCCGCCGGCCACGCCGGAACGCAAGGTCGCCGACGCGATGCGCGCCTACCCGGAGTGGACCTCAGGGACCACGCGTGCGGAGCGGGCCCTGATGACGGCGGTGCCCGGCCTGCTGGTGAAGTCCGGGGCCGAAGGCGTCAACGGGCTGGCGCTGGCCGATGGCCGCGCCATAGCCGTCAAGGTCGAGGACGGGGCCGCCCGGGCCCTGCCCCCGGTGGCCGTGGCCCTGCTCGGCCGGCTCGGCGTGGCTACCGGCCCCGCCGCGGCAGCTACGGCGCTGGATGAGATCGCCCACGTCCCGGTCATCGGCGGGGAGGAGACCGTCGGCTGGATCCGCGCCACGCTGCCGCCGTAACGCGCCCGCCCAGATCCAGGCCGGGACCGGCTGCTGGCGGTGCTTGCTGTGCGTTTGCAATTGCAAGCACGATTTGATTCACTGGGTTCGTGAGTCCTATGCGAGTCAGCTCCATCGGTGAATACATCAAGGAGCAGCGGGAGCAGGCGAAGATCTCGCTGCGCCAGCTGGCTGCGGCCGCGGGGGTATCCAACCCGTACCTGAGCCAGATCGAGCGGGGCTTGCGCCGGCCGAGCGCGGAGATCTTGCAGCAGATCGCCAAGGGCCTGCGGATCTCCGCAGAAGCGCTGTACGTGCAGGCCGGGATCCTGGAGGACCGGCCGGCCGATTCCGGGGTCCGGGCGGCGGTACTCGCCGAGCCGGAGCTCACCGAACGGCAGAAGCAGGTGCTGCTGGAGATCTACGACTCCTTCCGCAAGGAAGCCGCCGCGGCCCGGGCGGGTGCGGCGGAGCCCGCGGCCGATGCGGCCGGGGTCCTCGCGGATGCCGGGTCACCAGCCAGCGCGGCCGGTCCCGGCGGTCCGGCTGGCCGGCCCACGGCCCAGGATGACGAGGACGACGATGACCCGCTCGCGGTGGCAGAACCGCTGGGCGCAACCGACGCGGCACCGCACGAGCCGGTGCCCGCGCCCGGGTCAGCCAGCCAGCCCGGCCCGGCCGGGCCCGGCCGGGCTGGCCCGGAAGTACACGGCCGGCCCGGACAGGCCGGCCAGGAAGGGTGAAATCAGACATGAACCGTGGCATTGCCGTGCGGACCGAGGTCCGCAAGCTCACCGATAGCAAGCCCGTGCAGGCCGCTGCCGGTGCTGGCGCACTGGCCAGCACCGCGCTGCGGGAACTGCCCGCGCGGATCGCCCGCTGGCGCAGCGATGGGACGCTGACCACGCTGGCGACCGACTACATGACGACGGCCCGCACCTGGGCGGTCAAGGAATACGACAAGCTGGCCTCGGACGGCGCGCGGGTGCTGCACGGGAAGACCGCCCTGAACGGCAAGGGCGGCACGGCCCGCAAGCGCGGCTAGCGAGCAGCATCAGCAGGTCTGGACGGGAGGCTGGGTTTTGTGGTACCAGTCCCCCTCCAGACCGGATAGCCTGGCATTGTGTTGCTGAACACCGGGGCCATGAGCCCGCTCTACTGGTTCCTTGAGGTACTGGCGATCGCCGCCCTTGCCGTCGAGGTCTGGGCCTTCACGGACGCGCTGCGCCGCCCGGGCAAGGCTTACCAGGCCGCGGGCAAGCAGACCAAGCCGCTCTGGCTCATCATCCTCGGCGTAGCCGTGGTGGTCGGGCTGTACCTGGGTGTCCTGTCCGGTGGATTCGGCGCTGTTGGCATCCTGCCGATCGCGGCCTTCGTGGCCGCGGCCATCTACCTGACCGACGTCCGGCCCAAGGTCCGCGAATTCCGCGACGGGTCGAGTTCCGGCCCGTACGGGCCCTGGTGACCGCCGCGCGCAGCCCGCAGCGTCACCGGTTGGTAAATCGGCCAGCTTGTTAGTCCGCGACGCGGATACGCAGCCGGCGGAAGCCTTTGCCTTTACTCTCGATCTTGACGACCTCGATCCGGCCGACCTGGCGGGTGGAGGCGACATGCGTACCGCCGTCCGCCTGCTGGTCCAGGCCAACGATGTCGATGATCCGCACGTCCTTGACGTCTGGCGGTACCAGGTTGGTAGCGGTGCGGATGATGTCGGGCAGAGCGAACGCCTCGTCCCGGGGCAGGACTCGCACGTCGATGCGACGGTCCGCCTGCACCTCGGCATTGCACGCGGTCTCGACAGCGTCGCGAAAGCCAGGCGGAATGTCCGGGAGGTTGAAGTCCATCCGGGCGGTCAATGGCTCCATGTTGCCGCCGGTCACCGGTGCGCCGAAATCACGGAATACCACGCCGCACAGCACGTGCAGGCCAGAATGAGTGCGCATCAGCGCGGTCCTGCGCTCATCCTCGATCGCGCCGCGCACCGAGGTACCTGGCACGGGCAGCGGATCACCCTCGGCTGGGATCAGGTACAGGTCGTCGCCTTTGCGCGCGTCCACAATCCTGGTCTGCACGCCGCCCCACAGCAGGACGCCATGGTCCGGCGGCTGGCCCCCACCGCCCGGATAGAAGGCTGACCGGTCCAGGACGATCCCCTCTGGGCTGGCCCCGAGAACCTGGGCCTCCCACTCGCGCAGCGTCTGGTCGTCCAGTTCGAGCCGGTGCGTGCGCCACTGCATTTCGCCCATGCAAGAAGCCTATCGGCGCAGACGCGAAGAGGCGCCCGCCTGCCGGTAGCCGGGGCCTCGATCGGGAGTGTGCTTACCGGTTACGCCGCGACCTCCAGCTGACCCGGCTGGCCCGCTTCCGGCCGCGGGTCCGGTCAGCGGGCGCGGGGGGTGAGCACGCCGCCGGCCGCCTCGGCCAGCATGGTCATCTCATAGGCCACCAGGTCCAGATCGGCTTCGGCCGTGGTCACGGTGGCGAGACTCGATCCGTCGCTGATCGACATGATCACCAGGGTGCCGTGGCCCATGGTCACCAGCGTCTGGGTTACGGCGCCGCCGTCGAAGACCCGCGCGACCCCGCAGGCCAGGCTGACCAGGCCCGAGGTGATCGCGGACAGCTGCTCCGCGTGGCTGGGTGCTACCCCCTCGGAGACCGCCATCGGTACCCCGTCAGAGGACACCACCAGGGCATGGTCCACGTCGGGAACCCGCTCGGCGAAGTCCGTGACCAGCCAGCTCAGGTTCTGCTTCCGGCCGCCTGCGGGATTCAACGCGCCACCCCTCCATCCAGTGCCCTGCCCAGCTGCCTGGCCCGGCACCCAGGCACGACCGTACCTTGCCAGCCGGCCTTCGTGCCCACCCAGCTGGCACCGCCCATTTCGGGCCAGCTGGCTTTCGTGCCCGGTGAGCCCGGCCGGTCCGGCCGGGCTACAGCGGCAGCACCAGGAGCGCGGCCGGGACGATCACCAGGGCCGCAGCCACGCCGCAGACCAGCGCGAGGGCGGGCAGGGAGAGCCCGGGAGCGGGGGTGAGCAGGCGCTCGACGCGGGTGGCCACCCCGCTGTCGCCTACCCCGCCGACGGCGGCCAGTGCGCACGCCGGGGTGGCCGGGTGACCCGCCGCCCCGACCCGGATCAGCGCGGTGACCAGCTCGCGGGCGGGCCGCTGCCGCAGCGCGTGATCGTCAGCGAGCATCTCCACCAGCAGCGCGACTGCCGCGTAGGCCCGCTGCACCGAGACCGACCACGGGAAGGCCCGGCCCAGCGCGGTGAACGGGAGCAGCACCAGGTCGTGGCGCTCCCTGATGTGCGCCCGCTCGTGGGCCAGCACCGCGGCCAGTTCGGCCTGGTCCAGCAGGTCGATCGCGCCGGCGCTGATCACGATCTGGGACCGCAGCCCGGGGACGCAGTACGCGGCGGCCGCCGGATGGTCCACTACGAGCGCGCCGGGCACCTTGGGGTCCCCGTGGGCCAGCAGGCTGAGCAGGGCCCGGTGCCGCCGGCGATCCCGCAGCACGGCCCCCGAGGCGGCCAGCAGTACCCAGCTGAGCAGCATGAACAGCGCCGCCGCGGCTCCCAGGCAGAGCAGCCGCAGCGCGGCGACCAAGCCGGGCGGCTGCACCTCACCGACCAGGTCGTGCACGGCCCGGTTCAGCACGCCGAGCGCGTCGCCCAGCACGCCTGAGCCGTCCGGGCTGACGCCCGCGCCGAGCGCGGCCAGGGTGCCGATGGCGGCAACTCCCCAGCTCAGGCCCATGGCCTGCCAGAGCAGGATGGCAGCGGCCGGGGACCGGTGCGGCCAGCGTGCGGTGGCCAGCCCAGTCACGGCCGGCACCAGGCCGATCGCTACGGCCGCCAGAACCAGCACGGTGGAATGCACGGCAGGTCAGCTCCTGGCGGAATCTCCGCCTGTCTCCAGGGCTCGCCGCAGCACCCGTGCCTCGTTGTCCGATACGCGGCGGGCGAAGCTGGCGAGCGCGGCCGACCGGTCGCCGGTCTGGTCGAGCGCGTGAAGCATCAGTTCGGTCACGTACGCTTCTCGGCTCGCCGTGGCTCGGTACAGCCAGGCCCGCCCGTCTCGCTCGCGCCGGGCGAAACCCTTCTTGGCCAATCGGTCCAGGACGGTCATCACCGTGGTGTGAGCCAGGTCCCGGTCGGTAAGCCTACTGCCAACCTGGCGGACCGTCAGCTGGCTCTCGCTCTCCCACAGCACGTCCATGATCGCTCGTTCGAGTTCGCCAAGTCGGTTCACGGCGTCACTCTACCTAGCGTGGTTATCACCTGATAGCCCCGGCCCCGGGTCCCCAGGTCAGGTGAGCCAGTACACGTTGTAATGCTCATGGTGCATCCTTGCGATCGGGATGAGGGGGATGGTCCCGGCGCTCGTGCTGGCCTGGAACATTAATGGCTTCCTGGCGGCGAGCGTGAGTGATCCGGTATTAAGCACCGGCATCGGCATGTCCGCCTGGGCGCCATAACCACCGCTGAGCACGACGGGGCCGTAGGTGACCGCCTGCACGGCCGGGTTGTCCGGTGCGGCGTCCAGGGCCAGCGTCATCGGCAGGCTCACGTCGAGTGAGTCACCTGCCCGCCAGTGCCGCCGGATCACCAGCCAGCTGCCGGGCGCGGTGCGCTGGGCCAGCTCGGTGCCGTTCAGCCAGGCCCGGGCCGGCCGGGCGGCCCAGGCCGGGATGCGGACCCGCAGCGCTATCCGGGCCGCCCCCGCGATGACCCGCAGGTGGGTAGCGGGCTCGTCCGGGAAGCCGGTGCTCTGCCGGAGGATCATCCGGTCCTGGCCCCAGGTCACCTCGGACGGGATGAACAAATTGACGAAAAGGCCGTGCGGATCACGTGAATAGATGGTGTCGGCGAACTTGGCCTGGGTTTCCATTCCGGTGCCGTCGTCACAGGAGAAATTGCGGTAGTTGGTCGAGTAGACGTTGGGGTCCGTCCCCATGAACGGCGGCTGGCGCTTGAACGCGGCGGGCGACAGCCCGGTGTAGTAGATGTTGAAACCATGCGCGGACCGTGGGTCCTGCTCGCCGAGCATCTGGTTGAACAGCACCCGCTCGTAGTAGTCGAGCAGGTCCACCCGGTGCGGCTGGTGGAAGTGCAGCAGCCTGGTCAGCTTCAGCATGTTGTAGCTGCAGCAGTTCTCGCAGGTGCGGTTGCTCAGCTGCCCGGCGATCACACCGGGCTCATGCCAGTGCTCCCAGTTACTGGTGCCGCCGATGACGTAGCAGTGCTGACCGGTGACGATCCGCCAGAAATTCGCCGCGATGTCGTGGTACCGCTCGTCCCCGGTCTCCTCCCACATCCGCAGGCAGGCGATGATTTTCGGGATTGTGGTGTTGGCGTGCCGGCCGGGCAGGTTGTCCTGGCCGCGGGCCAGCGGGTCGAACACGCTGGCCTGGTAGAACCGGGCTGCGGTGCGCAGGTAGGACCGGTCCCAGGTGAGCCGGTACAGGTTGGCCAGCGATTCGGCGATACCGCCGTGCTCGATGGTCAGGATCCGCTGCATGTGCGGGTAGGACAGCCGCGCGGTGCGCCAGCCCACCCAGTCGCCCAGCCGGGCCGCCAGGTCCAGCGCGCGGGCATTCCCGGCCAGTTCGTGCTGGTCGATCAGGCCGGCCATGATCTTGTGGATCATGTAATAGGGCGACCACACCTTCAGGCCGGCTTCCAGCCGCCCGAAGAAGCTCTCCGGGAAGGCCGACAGGTACCCCTCGTGGAAGCCGGTCACCCGGGCCCGGGCCTGGCACCGGGCCAGCTCGTCCACCAGGTAGCTGCCCTTGTCCGCGGCCGCCTGGTCCCCGGTGTTCGCGTAGGTGAGCGCCAGCCCGGACATCAGGTGCCCGGTGCAGTGCCCGCGGACCAGGGACCAGGGGGATTCCCAGCCGCCGCACGGCTCGGCCGCCGAGGGCAGGCCCACGTTCCGCCGGAACGAGCGCAGCAGCCGGTCCGGGTCCACGAACATCAGGTACGCCGTGTTGCGGGCCTGGTTGGCCCGCATCGGGCTGTCCAGCAGCCGGACCGACCGCAGCGGGAGCGCCCGGGCCAGCCCGGCCGCGCCGTCCGGCACGTAACCGCTGGACCAGCCACCCGAGGCCGCGCGCAGCCGGTCCGGGAGGACGCCGGAGAGGGCCGCCCCGGCGGCCGCACCCCCCAGCGCGGCCAGCGCGGCCCGCCTGCTCACCGGGTGGGAGGCCATGCCACCTCCCCCCGCGGGCTGCCCACCCGCGGCCGCTCCCCGGGTGACCCTCTTTGATCAGAACCCACACCAGCCAGAGCGTCAATGCCCGCTTCCTGGGCAACAAGTGCCCCACCCACCCCGGCCAACCCGGCGCGAGGGTGGTCGCGAACCAAACGCGAACGTGGGTGCGACCCACTGTGTACGAACTAGATGTGGACGGTGCGCAGCCGGGCTGGCACGGCCCACCACTGGTCGGGACGGTCCACGACCGGCGCGCCCAGCCCGTCGTCCATGACCCGGGCCAGCCGGAGGAGGAAGGCGGCGATCCCCGCGGCGCCCTGCATCCACCCGGTGCCGGGGGGCAGCAGCGGTGGTTCCTGGCGATGCTCCAGGAACCGCCACCGGGCGCCAGCCCCGTCGCGGATGGCCCGGCCGGCCAGGGCGTCGGCCATGGTGCGCGCGGCACGCACCAGCGCCTGGTCCGCGCCGCGCTGCGCGGTGGCCGGCACTGTCGGCCTGGTCCGCGGCGTCCTGCGCCGCGTCGAGCAGGATGTCGCCCACCCCGGCGGTGCCGCAGCAGCGGCCGTCGTTGTCCCAGAACCCGGGGCGGAGCCGCTGGGGCACGCCCGCCGCGAGGATCGCGTGCAGGCACCGTCGCCGCAGCTCGGTGACCTCGTGCCCGCCGACCCGGCCCACCCCGGCCTCGGCCAGCGCGGCGAACAGCTGCGAAGTGCCCGCTGATCCGTGGCACCAGGTGTAGGTCACCGGGTCCACGTGCCAGCGGGAACGGGGCAGGGTGTGCGGGACCACGAACCCGTCGCCGTCCAGTGAGCCCACGGCCAGCAGGTGCTGCGCGCCGCGCCGCGCCGCGGCGATGAAGTCGTCACGGCCCAGCGCCGCCCCGGCTACCGCCAGTGCCGTGGCTACCCCGGCGGTCCCGTGCGAGTAGTTCGGCATCCGGGTCGGCGCGCCGGGCCAGATACCCCAGTCCAGCCCGTCCGCGGTCTGGTCGGCCGCCCGCAGCAGGGACTCACCGCCGACCGCCGCGATCCGCCTGGTGTGCTCACCGCCCGCCCAGATCGCGGCCAGCACCACGCCCGCGGTGCCCAGCACCAGATCCGTCAGGGGCGTGGTCGGCCCGGGCCCGACCCCCAGCGTGGTAGGCCAGCCGGCCGGGGTCATCAGGCCAGCGAGCCGGCCCAGCGCCACCTGCTCGCGGCCCGGGCCGAGCAGCCTCAGCGCGGTCACGTCCCCGCCCAGCCCGCTGTACAGCGAGGGCTCGGTCCGGGTTCGCGCCATGGCCGAGAGCCGGGTCACGATGCCCGCCGCGAGGGCCTGCTCGGTGCCGCTGTGCGCGCGGTACTGGCCGATCTCGGCTAGCACCGGTGCCAGGCCAGCGATCCCCGCGTACAGCGAGTCGCGATCCTCATCTGGCCCAGCTGGCTGCCCCTCGCCGGGGATCACCTCGGGCAGCCACGGGCCGCCGTCCTCCCGGACCTGGCCTAGCACCCAGGCCCACGCCGCCTCGCCCAGCTCCCGGTAGACCTCACCCGCCGCCACCCCAGCAGATTACGGCGGCCTGCCGCGCGCTGGCCCGGCGGAGGGCGGTGCCGCCACCTGGGGCAGCACCCAGCGGCCCGCCATAGGATGGGCACGTTGACGGCGAGGGAGGACGCTGGTGTCCCAGGAATCGCCCCGCTTCCGGGCGCTGCTTGACGAGTTCGCCCCCTACCAGCCGGGCCGCCGGGTGGTAGGGCCGGACGGCCGGTCCCACAAGCTGTCCTCGAACGAGACCCCGTTCGGCCCGCTGCCCTCGGTGCTGAAGGTCATCGCTGAGGCCGCCGGCGACGTGCACCGCTACCCGGACAACGGGGCCGCCGCGCTGACCGAGGCGATCGCCGCGCGGTTCGCGGTGCCCGCCGGGCACATCGCGGTGGGCTGCGGCTCGGTCGGGGTGACCCAGCAGCTGCTCGAAGCGGTTGGTGAGCCCGCCGCGCAGGTGCTCTACGCGTGGCGCTCGTTCGAGGCCTACCCGACACTGGTCGCGCTGTCCGCGGCCGAGCCGGTGACCGTGCCGCTGCGCGCCGAAACGCACCACCTGGACGCGATGGCCGACGCGATCACCAGCCGCACCCGGGTGATCTTCGTGTGCAACCCGAACAACCCGACCGGCACCGTGGTGCACACCGGTGAGCTGGCCGCGTTCCTGGACCGGGTCCCGCCCGACTGCCTGGTCGTGCTGGACGAGGCCTACTCGGAATACGTGCGCGACCCCGGCGTGCCGGACGGCATCTCGCTCTACCGGGAGCGCCCCAACGTCGCCGTGCTGCGCACCTTCTCCAAGGCCTACGGCCTGGCCGGGCTGCGCGTCGGCTTCATGATCGCGCACCCGCCGGTGGCCGGGGCGGTGCGCAAGACCATGCTCCCGTTCAGCGTCAACGCGGTCGCGCAAGCCGCCGCGATAGCTTCGCTGGCCGCCGAGGCGGAACTGCTCGAACGGGTGGACGCGGTGGTCAAGGAGCGGTCCCGGGTGGCCGGTGAACTGCGTGAGCAGGGCTGGTCGGTGCCGCCCACCGAGGCCAACTTCGTCTGGCTGCGGCTCGGCGCGGACACCCAGGAGTTCGCGGCCGCCTGCGCCCAGGCCGGGGTGGCCATCCGGCCGTTCGGCGCCGAGGGCGCCCGGATCTCGATCGGCGATCACGACGCCAACGACACGTTCCTCGCCGTGGCCCGTGGTTACCCCCGCCGCCACTGACCTGCCCGCCACTCACTCAGGCACCCGGCAGGCTTAACGAAATTACCCCGCGGCTGGCATCGGCCCGCGACTGAGTTGCCAGGTCAGCGGGGGGCGCGGCGGTCCAGTTTCTCGGTGACCAGGCGGTAGAACTGCCGGGGCCGGCCCGGCTGTGGCGCCCGGCTCGGCGGCAGCGGCCAGGCCAGCCCCTCCTCGACCAGCCCGTGCAGCAGCCGCCGCGCGGTCCGCGCGGTGACGCCGAGCACCCGGCCCGCGGTCTCCGCGTCCACCACCAGTGCGCTGTCGCTGCCCGCCAGCTTGTCAGCCAGCCGGGACAGGGTTTCCAGGCCCCGCGGCCGGACCGGGTCCGCGGCCGGGGCGGCCGGGTGGCGGGGCGAGGGGACCAGCGCCATGCCCTCCCGGTCCAGGGCGAAGCCCCGGGTCCCGGCGGCCACGTGCGACCGGGACAGCGCCGCCTGCGCGTGCGCCTCGGCATCCTGCGCGGTCCGGCCCATCCCGATGCCGACCTCGACGGCGATGCCGAGTTCGGTGCGGGCCCGCTCGCTGAACGGGGGAACGCGGAACCCGTCGGTCACCGCGGCCAGCGAGCCGCGGGTCGCGGTGACCAGGAAGCAGTGATCGCTGACCGGGCTGACCGTGGCGTGCATCCGCTGGGCCTCCTGGACCAGGAACCGGTGCACGGTGAGCAGCAGTTCCTCGCGGGCGTGCCGCGGGGAGGAACGGCGCGAGGTGTCCCGCAGCGTGGGCACCTCGACCAGGGCCACCGCCAGCTGGGCCTCCTCCAGCCTGCGGCCGGCGGCCAGCAGGGTGGCGGTGCGCAGGGCGGACCGGATCGCGCTGCTGGTCGGGCGCAGGGCGCGGACGGGAACGTCCGCCGCGGCCAGCCGCTGGGCCACGGACTGCAGGCAGGTGAACGCGACGGTGATCTCTTCCCGCCGGAACAGCCGCTCGTGGAAGGCGGCCAGCGTCGCCGCGCTGGCGACGTCCTCGCGGACGTGCACGCCACCCGCGGGCACGCCGAGCTCGCTGAACGCGTCCTCGATGTCCGCCCGGCTCAGCACGTCCACGCTGATCCGGCTGAGGTCGAGGTCCAGCTCCCGGGACGCGCGGAGCAGTGCCGCGAACAGGGCGCTGCCGGACAGCGGCACGTAGGTCCCGGGGACGCGCAGGCTGCCTGCCCGGCGGGCGTACTCGTAGGGCACCTGGCTGGCGAACAGGCAGGCGTCGATGCCGGGGCCGAGACGCAGCACCTTGTCGGCGGCTTCCTGCTCGCTCCGGTAGGCCACGGCGATGAGCCGCCGGGCCGGCCCGGCGGAGCTGCCGTTGGCGGCCGGCGGCGCGGTCACCGCCGGGTGCCCGGGCGCGGCGGCAGGCATGCCGCCGGCCTGCACGGTCCCGGACAGCATGATCCGCTCCACCAGGTCATGGGGACCGACGATGCCGATGGTGAGTTCGCCCGCTGGCTGGCGCTGGCCGGTCACGGACGCCCCCCCGGGGGGCCCGGCGCGCGGCTGACGGCGGCAGCTGGCAGGCGTGCCCGCGTCGGCGGGCACGCGCCAGCGGATATGGCGGTCATTAAGCAGCCGCCGGCCGGGGCATGCCGCTGAAGCCCGGAAGTCATCAGGAGACCCCTTACGCTGCAACGATTGCACGATCGTATATTTGGTAACCCGCCAGCCGGGGCCGTGGAGGGGAATCGGCCGGCTGTTTCGTGCAACGTCACATTTTCTGCAGGAAGGCCCGGGGCTGGCTGCTGCTGGGCAGCCTGCGGCCCAGGTCCAGCTACCAGTCCAGCCACCCAGGCCAGCGGGTCAGGTCAGCCGCTCTCCTCGGCCGTGATGTCCGCGCCCAGGGTGGTGAGCCGCTCGGCGACCGCGGCGTGCCCCCGGTCGATCAGGTAACCGGGCGCGACCACGGTCTCGCCTTCCGCGCACAGCCCGGCCAGGATCAGCGCGATCCCGGTGCGCAGGTCGTGCGCGACCACCTTGGTCCCCTTCAGCACGGACGGGCCGTGCACGATGACCACGTTGCCGCCGTCCACCTCGACCTTGGCGCCCATCTTGTTCAGCTCGCCGACCAGGGTGTACCGGCCGTCGTAGATGGTCTCCCGGATGTAGCTGGTCCCGTCGGCCAGCGAGCTGAGCGCCATGATCGGCGACTGCAGGTCGGTGGCGAACCCGGGATACGGGCTGGTGATCACGTTGATCGGGCGCAGCGTGCGCTCCCGCCGGACCTGGAGGACCGCACCCTTGGCGGAGAACTCCACGCCCATCTGCTCCAGCTTCCAGCGGACCACGCCGAAGTGCTCCAGCGAGGCGCCGACCAGGTTCAGCTCACCGCCGGTGATGGCGGCGGCCATGGCGAACACGCCCGCGTCGATCCGGTCCGGCATCACCGTGTGCTCGGTCGCGGTCAGCTCGCTCACCCCGCGCACCGTCACGAAGCCGGTGCCGCCGCCGCTGATGTCCGCGCCCATCTTGGTCAGGAACGCGATCACGTCGAGCACCTCGGGCTCGAGCGCACAGTTGTCGATCACGGTGGTGCCGGGGGCCATGCTGGCCGCCATGATCAGGTTCTCGGTGCCGGTGTGCGACGGCGTGTCCAGGTACAGGTGCGCGCCGCGCAGCTTGCCCGCCTTGATGTGGATGACGCTCTCGCCCTCGTCCACGATGGCGCCGAGCCGGGCGAAGCCCCGGTAGTGGAAGTCGAGGTTCCGGCTGCCCAGGTTGCAGCCGCCGATGCCCTCGATCACCGCTTCGCCGAGCCGGTGCAGCAGGGCCGGCACGAACAGCACCGAGCCGCGGAACCGGCGCGCGATCTCGGCGGGCAGCACCGGGCTGGTCAGATTGGAGGCGTCGACCACGAGAGTGCGCTCGGACTCGTGGAACTTCACCACTGCGCCCACGGCCTGCGCCAGTTCCACCGCCCGGCGGACGTCCTCGATGGGCGGCACGTTGCGCAGCACCGTGCGGCCTTCGGCGGCGAGCAGCGAGGCGGCGATCATCTTGAGCGCGGCGTTCTTGGCGCCCTGGACGAAGACCGTGCCCTGGAGCGGAATCCCGCCTCGCACGCGGTAGCAGGTCTCGGCGCCAGTCGTCATTGGGCTAAAGCTCCTGTCCCTCGGAAACGCAACGTCCCGGCCTGCGGCTGGCCCAGGCAGGGCGTTGCCTTGCGCCAAGCCCGCGGCGGCGGGGCCAGCCGGGAACCCTTCTGCACCCTCCAGGCCAGTATCCCACCGGGCGGCCCGGCCCCCCGCCTCCGCCGGGAACGGGGCTGCTGCGCCACCGTCCCTGAGCAGCGCGGGGCCACCTCCAGCCATGTCACGGCAGTCATACCCACTGCCGTCCAGTGATGCGCTCATATGCCTCGATGTAGCTCGCGCGGGTCTGCTCGACCACCTGATCGGGCAGTGCTGGGGGCGGCTCGCTGTCCCGATGTGCCCAGCCGGACTCGGGCGAGTCTAGCCAGTCACGGACGATCTGCTTGTCAAATGACACTTGTGGCCGGCCGGGCCGCCACTGGCTGGCCGGCCACAGCCGGGACGAATCCGGGGTGAGAACTTCGTCGCCCAGCCGCAGCCGGCCAGCCGGGTCGAAGCCGAGTTCGATCTTGGTATCGGCGACCAGAATGCCGTGCTGGGCGGCGATGGCGGCGCCGCGCCGGTACACCTCCAGGGTGATCCGGGCCAGGCTGGCGGCGACCTCCGGGCCAGCCGCCGCGGCCACCTCGGAGACCGGGATGTTCTGGTCATGCTGCCCGCGCGGTGCCTTGGTGGCCGGGGTGAAGATGGGCTCCGGCAGCTTTGACCCCTCGGCCAGCCCGGGCGGCAAGGGCACCCCGCACACCGACCCGGTCTCCCGGTACTCCCGCAGCCCCGACCCGGCCAGGTAGCCGCGGGCCACGCACTCGAACGGGACCATGGCCAGCCGGTGGCAGGCCATCGCGCGGCCAGCGAACTCGGCCGGGATCTCCGCATCGGCCAGATGATTGGGCACCACTTCGGCGAGTTGTTCGAACCACCAAAGTGACAGCTGGGTAAGGATCTTCCCTTTGTCCGGTACTGGCGTGGCCAGCACGTGATCGAAAGCGGAAATCCGGTCCGAGGCCACGATCAGCAGCAGCCCGTCCGTCATTTCGTAAACGTCGCGGACCTTCCCGCTGTACAGCAGCTTCAGCCCGCCGGTCATCGCGGGCCTGCCGGGCGCCGGCGGTACGCGGCCCGCTGGCTCATGTGAGGCGCTCCAGCCGGTCGAAGACCGGGCCGAGCCGGGCCACGTACCGCTCCGGCTGGCTGACCTCAGCCAGCCGGGCCTCGTCCAGCGTGACGCCCCGGGCGGCCGCCTCCGCGCGCAGCGTCTCCCGCAGCGGGGCCCCGGTCTGCCAGGTGGTCATCGCCGCCGCCTGGACCAGGGCGTACGCGTCTTCCCGGGACATCCCGGCGGCCACCAGTTCGAGCAGGATGCTGGAGGTGTAGATGAGCCCGCCAGTGGACTCCAGGTTGGCCCGCATCCGGGCCCCGTCCACCACCAGGCCCTGCATCACGCTGGTGGTCAGGTGCAGCAGGTAGTCGGTGGCGATGGCCGCGTCCGGCAGCGCGATCCGCTCGGTGCTGGAGTGTGAGATGTCCCGTTCGTGCCACAGCGGGATGCCCTCCGTGACCGGGGTGACGTATCCGCGGACGATCCGGGCGATGCCGCCGATCCGCTCGGCGCGGATCGGGTTCCTCTTGTGCGGCATCGCGGACGAGCCCTTCTGGCCCACCCGGAACGGCTCGGCCAGTTCGCGGACCTCGGTCCGCTGCCCGTGCCTGATCTCCAGCGCGATGGCCTCGCACACGGTGGCGGTCACCGCCAGGGCGCTGATCCATTCCGCGATGCCGTCCCTGAACACCACCTGGGTGGACACGTCCGCGGGGCGCAGCCCCAGCTCGGCCATGACGCTGGCCTCGATGGCCGGGTCGATGTTGGAGTACGTGCCGACCGGGCCGGACAGCTTGCCGACCGCGACCGCGTCCCGGGCCCGGGCCAGCCGGTCCCGGCTGCGGGCCATGGCGAACGCGAAGTCGGCGACCCGGTGCCCCCACACGTCCGGCTCGGCGTGGATGCCATGCGTCCGGCCCACCCGCAGCGTGCCGCGGTGCGCCAGGGCGTGCTCGCGCAGCACGGCGACCAGCCGGGTGGCCCCGGCCACCAGCAGGTCGGTGGCCTCGGCCAGCTGCAGCGCCAGCGCGGTGTCCAGCAGGTCCGAGGACGTCATCCCGTAGTGCACGTAGGCCGCGGCCTCGCGCGGGGTCGTGTTGTCGGCCCAGGCGGTCAGGAACGCGATCACGTCGTGGTCGGTGACCGCTTCCACCTCGGCGACCGCCTCCGGGGTGGGCGGCGGGGCCGCGCGGACCGGGCCCACCGCGCTGGCGGGCACGGTCCCGGCTTTGGCGTGCGCCGCCAGGACCAGCGTCTCCACCCGGGCCCACAGCTGGTACTTGTGCGCATCGCTCCAGACCTGGCCCATCTCGGGCCGTGTGTAACGCTCGATCACGGGCTCTATCCTCGCGCATCGCGCACACTGGCCAGCGCGGTGAGTTTGGTCACTGCGGTGAGTTTGTGGCGCCCGGGCGCCCCCTTTGCACCGCGCCAATAGCGGGAACGCGCTCGGCGGCCAGCATGGCGGCCAGCCCGGCCAGCAGCACGATCAGCTGCGCCTCGACCGCCACGGTGGCCCCCAGCGCCGCCGTGGCCAGCGCGAACAGCGCGGTGACCAGGCGCGGCCAGACCGGGCCGAGGCGCAGCACCCGGCGGAACGCGGCGTCCCCGGCCAGGAACAGTGCCGCGCCGCCCCCGATGGCCAGGGCCTGGCCGGCCGGATGCGGCTGGGCCGCGTGGCCGATGGTCAGGTGCACCCCAGCGGCCAGCCCCACCACACCGAGCAGTATCGGGATGTGCGGGTAGAAGTACGCGGACAGGGCGAGAGATGGCCGCCGCATGCGGGGCGCCCGGGCCATGGCCGCGGCGGCCAGCTCGTCGTCTGCGCCGCCGAAGTAGATCCACCACAGCGCCGCCGACACGCCGAGGCCGAGCACGGCCGCCAGCACGATCTGCGCGTCCAGCGGGTGCTCGGCGGCGCCGATGCCGACCGCGGCGACCGACTCGCCCAGCGCCACGATGACCAGCGCACCATGCCGCTCGGCGAAATGCGCCGGGGCGATCTCGAACCGGCCACCGACCCGCACCACCAGGGGCGACAGCACCTGGATGGCCAGCGCGGCGGTCCACAGCAGGTACGCCGCCAGGCCGCTGGTCAGCCCGGCCACCAGGACCAGCAGCGCCGAGCTGAGGTTGATCGGGACTATCCGGATGATGTTCCGGTTGACCCGGTAATAGAGCCCGCCATGCACGCACACCACGGTCAGGTAACCGAGACCCAGGTAGATGCCGCTCGCGCCCGACCTGGAGTCGCCGAAGCCGTTCCGGATGGCCAGCCCGACCACCAGGAACCCGGCCATGCCGAGCAGCAGGAGCAGCCGCTCGGGGGTCCGGTCCGGGGTGCGGGTGTTGGTCAGCCAGGCGTAGCCGCCGTACATCCACCACAGCACGCCGAACACCAGCAGCACCTGGACGATCGAGGTGGCGGACATGCGGCTGCCATCCAGCAGTGCGGACAGCTGGGTGAGGGTGAACGCGAAGACCAGGTCGAAGAACAGCTCCAGCGTGCTGACCCGCAACGGCGCGTCCGGCCCGGGAACCTGGCCCGCGGGCAGCGGGCTGGTGCTGGACGGGGGTGGTTCGCTGGTCACGGGCTGGCCTGGGCCGGCCGTCCTGCCGCCCGCTGGGCGATGTCAGTGCGGTACCAGCCACCGCGCATCTCGATGTCCCCGGCGGCCTGGTAGGCCACGGCGCGGGCGGCGGCCAGATCGGGGCCGGTGCCGACCACATTGAGCACCCGGCCGCCGGCCGACACCAGGTGACCCGCGCCGTCGGTCCGGGTGCCCGCGTGCAGCACGTAGGCGCCGGGCACCCGCCCGGCTGCCGCCAGGCCAGTGATCTCGTCGCCGGAGACCGGCTGGCCCGGGTAGCCCTCGGCCGCGATGACCACGGTGACCGCCGCGCCCGCCGCCCACCTGGGCGGGGCGACGCCGCCCAGCGATCCGGAGGCGGCCGCGGCCAGCAGCCCGCCCAGCGGGCTGGCCAGCCGGTCCAGCACCACCTGGGTCTCTGGGTCGCCGAACCGGGCGTTGAACTCCACCACCCGCGGGCCGGCCGCGGTCAGGCTCAGCCCGGCGTACAGCAGCCCGCGGTAGGGGGTGCCGCGCCGGCGCAGCTCGTCCAGGGCGGGCTGGATGACCGTGCCCAGCACCTCGCTGGCCAGGCCGGGCGGGGCCCAGGGCAGCGGGGTGTAGGCGCCCATGCCGCCGGTGTTCGGGCCGTGGCCGCCATCGTGGGCCCGCTTGAAGTCCTGCGCGGCCAGCAGTGGCACCGCGCTGGCCCCGTCGCAGACGGCGAACAGCGATACCTCGGGGCCGTCCAGGAACTCCTCGATGACCACCGTGCCGCAGGCCGCCGCGTGCGCCCGGGCGGCGGCCAGGTCGGTGGTCACCAGCACGCCCTTGCCCGCGGCCAGGCCATCGGCCTTGACCACGTACGGCGGCCCCAGTTCGGCCAGGGCGGCGTCCGCCTGGCCGCTGGTCTCACAGGTGTACGCCTCGGCGGTGGGGATCCCGGCGGCCTGCATGATGTGCTTGGCGTACGACTTGGACCCCTCGATGGCGGCGGCCCGGCGGCTCGGGCCGAAGCAGGAGATACCCGATGCGCGGAGCGCATCGGCCACCCCGGCGACCAGTGGCGCCTCCGGCCCCACCACGACCAGGTCGGCCCGGGTCGCCCGGGCCAGCCCGGTCACCTGCCCGGCGTCGGTCACCGTGACCTCGTGCCGGTGGGCGAGCTCGGCGATCCCCGGGTTGCCCGGGGCCACATGCAGGTCGGTGACGTCCGGGTCGGCGGCGAGCGCCCGGGCCAGTGCGTGCTCGCGGCCGCCGGAGCCGAGGAGGAGGACTCGCACGGCGCGAGCCTACCTGTAATTACAGTTACAAGTCTGGCCCCGGGAGGTCGCGGGCGAGTGGGCGGCGGTTGCGTTCAGGCTAGGGGGCGGAGCTGGAGGGTCTGGTCGCGGCGCGGTCCGGTGCCGACCGCGGCCACCGGGGCGCCGATCATTTCCTCCAGCGCCCGCACGTAGCGCTGCGCGCTGGCCGGCAGGTCGGTGAACTCCCGCGCCGTGGAGATGTCCTCCCACCAGCCGTCCAGGTACTCGTACACGGGCGTGGCGTGGTGGAAGTCGGTCTGCGTCATCGGGATCTCGTCGTGCCGGGCGCCGGCCACGTCGTAGGCCACGCACACCGGCACCCGCTCCAGCCCGGACAGCACGTCGAGCTTGGTGATGAAGTAGTCGGTGATCCCGTTGACCCGGGTCGAGTAGCGGGCCACCACGGCGTCGAACCAGCCGGTGCGCCGCGGCCGGCCGGTGGTCACGCCGAACTCGCCGCCGGACTTGCGCAGCCACTCGCCCTGGGCGCCGGTGAGTTCGGTGGGGAACGGCCCGGCCCCGACCCGGGTGGTGTACGCCTTGAGGATCCCGACCACCTTGGTGATCCGGGTCGGGCCGATGCCCGCGCCCGCGCAGGCGCCCCCGGTGGTCGGCGAGGACGAGGTGACGAACGGGTAGGTGCCGTGGTCCACGTCCAGCATCGTGGCCTGGGCCCCCTCCAGCAGCACCGTCCTGCCATCGTCCAGCGCCTGGTTGAGCACCAGCCCGGTGTCGGCCACGTACGGGCGGATCTGCTCGGCGTAGCCCAGGTACTCCTTGGCGATGGTGTCCGCCTCGATCCCGCGCCGGTTGTACACCTTGGCCAGCACCTGGTTACGCTCGCGCAGCACGAGTTCCAGCTTCTGGCTGAGGATGCCGGGGTCGAGGAGGTCCTGGACGCGGATGCCGGTCCGGGCCACCTTGTCCGCGTAGGTCGGGCCGATGCCGCGGCCGGTGGTGCCGATCCGCGCGCTGCCCAGGTACCGCTCGGTGACCTTATCCAGGGCCCGGTGATACGGCATGATCAGGTGCGCGTTGGCCGAGATGAGCAGGCGCTCGCAGGACACGCCGCGCTCGCGCAGGCCGTCGATCTCGCGCAGCAGCACCTCGGGATCGATCACCACCCCGTTGCCGATAACCGGGGTGACCTCGGGGGACAGCACGCCCGACGGCAGCAGGTGCAGGGCGTAGCTGTCGTCGCCGATGACCACCGTGTGGCCGGCGTTGTTTCCGCCCTGGTAACGGACCACGTACTGGACGCGGTCGCCGAGCAGGTCGGTTGCCTTGCCCTTGCCCTCGTCACCCCACTGCGCGCCGACAAGCACAATGGCCGGCATAAGACCAGTCCCTTCCAGGCCTCGCCCCCCGGGTGCGGAGGCCACGCCCCGCTTGCGGAGACCGAGGTTACTCCACCGGCTGGGCCCGGTCCGACGTCGCGCGTGCTAGCCCGGGGTCAGCGCGGCCGCGGCGGCCGGGCTGCTGTCCTGGAGGAACTCCTGGCAGCGCCGCTCCTCGTCCTGCTCGCCGATGGCGCCAGCGGCCTGGCCCAGCGCGTGCAGCGAGCGCAGGAAGCCCTGGTTCGGCTCGTGCTCCCAGGGGATCGGGCCGTGCCCCGTCCAGCCCGAGCGGCGCAGCTGGTCCAGGCCCCGGTGGTAGCCGGTCCGGGCGTACGCGTACGCGGTGACCCACTCACCCCGGTCCAGCGCCTGCTCGGCCAGGGCGGCCCAGGCGGCCAGGCAGGCCGGGTGGGCGGCGGCGACGGCGGCGGGATCGGCGCCTGCGGCGAGTTCCGCGGCGGCCGGGTCTTCCGGCAGGTAGGTGGCGGGTGGCCCGGCAAAGAGGTTCTGGTGCTCCATGACTCCTTATCCTGCCGTGCCCCCGGGCTGGCACTGCCACCCCCCGCCCGCCGTGCCACCCCGTTGCGGTGGTCTACACCCGGCCAAACTCGACTTTTCACGGATTCCGTGACGGAAAATCCGTATAAAACGGACAGCACGTTGACGAAAGACGTGAAATGTCGGTGGTTGGCGCCAGCCTGAAGGCGTGGCAGGCATTGCTGGCGGGGATGGGGACATCCGGGACGGGGTGCGGACTACGGCTGAGCTGCTGGCGGCCGGGTTATCGCCCTACCGGATCCGCGGCCTCGTTCGGGAGGGCTCGCTGCAGCCGCTGCTCACGGGCGTTTATGCCGCCACCAAGCTGGTGGCAGCAATGTCCGGGGACGGCCGGGCCACGGACCGGCCCGGCGGCGCGGGGCAGCTAGCGGATGAGCACTTGCTCCACGTGGCCGCTGCGCTCGCCGCGACCGGGTGGCGTGCGGTCGGCAGTCACCGCTCCGCGGCGCTCGCGCATGGGCTGGGCCTGGTCTGGTCTCAGTCGCCCGGGCTGGTCGAAATAACGCGGTCCCCGGAAGACCGTGGCAGCCGGACTGGGCGACCCGGCGTCCGCGTTCATGTCGCGGCGGTTGCCGCTGATCATGTCGTCCGCCGCCGTGGCATCCCGCTCACGGCCGTGGCCCGGACCGTCATCGATCTGGCCCGGACACAGCCGTTCGCCGCGGGGGTGGCAGTTGCCGACTCTGCGCTACATGACCGGAAGGCGTCCAGGGCAGAACTGGACGCGGTTCTGGAGTACTGCCAGCAATGGCCCGGGGTGCAGCGGGCTCGGTGCGTGGTGGCGTTCAGCGATCCCCGGGCGGAGTCGGTGCTCGAGTCGATAGGCCGGGTGGCGTTCCACGAGTTCGGCCTCCCACAGCCGGACCTGCAAGTCTGGATCGGCGATGATGACGAGGTCATCGGCCGCGTGGACTACCTGTGGCGGGAATTTCAGACGATCGCCGAGGCCGACGGGGCAGTTAAGTACACCAGTCAGGCCAGGGCCATGGCCCAGCTGAACCGGGACGCCAGGCTGCGCGCGGCCGGCTACCAGGTGGTGCATTTCACGTGGGCGGAGATTACCCGGGTGCCAGGGCAAGTGGCTGCCACCGTCGGCGCCGCGTTCCGGCAGTCTGTCATGATGCGCAACCCAGGCCGGACTATGAGGCCGGACTAGCTAGCGGGGCGGCCGTCGCGGGGGGCGAACGCGGCCAGCGCCTCGGTGTCGGTGGCCCGGGCGCGCACGAAGTAGTCCGCCCACCCGGCCGCGTCCGGGTAGCCGGACTCGGCGGTGATCTGCGCGCAGGCCGCGGCGGCATCGAATTCGGTGCGCCGCAGCTGCACGCCTGGGCCGAGCAGCGCCCAGTGCGCCCCGGCCCTTCCGTAGGGCATGCCGACGCTGCCCGGGTTGACCACCAGGCGGCCGCCGGCCAGCCGGCAGAACGGCATGTGCGTGTGCCCGAAGACCACCGTGCTTATCCCGGCGGGCAGCCCGCTGAGGACGTCCGCCCACCGCTCCATCCGGGAGTCGGCCAGCACGACCTCCTCGTCATCCCGCGGCGTGGCGTGGCAGAACAGCACCTCGCCCAGCCCGGCCACCTCGGCGGTCACCGTGGGCGGCAGCCCGGCCAGCCGGTCCACCTGGTCGGCGCGCAGCTGGCCGGCCGCCCACGGGGCGATGGGATCGGGCACCCCGGCCACGTCGCCGCGGGCCAGCTGCACCAGCTCGCGGTCGGCGTTGCCGCGCACCCACAGCGCCCGGTCACCCAGGCCGGCCAGCCGGTCCAGGGTGGCCACCGGCAGCGGGCCCGCGGCCAGGTCGCCGGTGAGCACGACGCGGTCGGCGCTGGCCACGTCCGGCTCGGCCAGCACGCTGTCCAGCGCGGGCAGCACCCCGTGAATGTCGGACAGTACGGCGACGGTTCGCAGCGGCATGCGTGCGGGCCTCCGGACGGCGGTGGGGCGGCTTGGGCTCAGCCGAGCTTGGTGCCCGCGGACAGCAGGTCCTCGCAGGCCCGCGTCACCCGGGCGGTCATCCCGGCCTCGGCTGCCTTGCCGAACGACCGCGGGTCGTAGGCCTTCTTGTTGCCGACCTCGCCATCGATCTTCAGCACGCCGTCGTAGTTGCGGAACATGTGGTCCGCGACCGGCCGGGTGAACGCGTACTGGGTGTCGGTGTCCACGTTCATCTTGACCACGCCGTAGGAGATGGCCTCCCGGATCTCCTCCAGCGCCGAGCCCGAGCCGCCGTGGAACACCAGGTCGAACGGCTTCTCCCGGCCGTACTTGGCCCCCACCGCGTCCTGGATCTCCTTGAGGATCGACGGGCGCAGCGTGACATGACCCGGCTTGTACACGCCGTGCACGTTGCCGAAGGTCGCGGCCAGCAGGTAGCGGCCGCGCTCGCCGAGCCCGAGCTTCTCGGCCACCGCCATCGCGTCGGCGGGCGTGCTGTACAGCTTCTCGTTCATCTCACCGGTGACGCCGTCTTCCTCGCCGCCGACCACCCCGATTTCCATCTCCATGATCGTGTGCGCCCTGGCGCACTCATCGAGCAGCTCGCTGGCGATGTCCAGGTTCTCAGCCAGCGGCACCGCCGACCCGTCCCACATGTGCGAGTTGAACAGCGGTTCCGCACCGCGGGCCACCCGCTCCTGGGACAGTTTGACCAGCGGGCGCATGAACCCGTCCAGCTTGCCCTGGGGGCAGTGGTCGGTATGCAGGGCGATCTGCACCGGGTACTGCACCGCGACCGCGCGGGCGAAGTCGGCCAGCGCGATGGACCCGGTCACCATGTCCTTGACCGCCTGGCCGGACAGGTACTCGGCGCCACCAGTGGAGACCTGGATGATCCCGTCGCTTTCCGCGTCGGCGAACCCGCGCAGCGCGGCGTTCAGCGTCTGGCTGGAAGTCACGTTGATGGCCGGGTAGGCGAACCCCCGTTCCTTGGCCTGGTCCAGCATCTGCGCGTAGACCTCTGGGGTAGCGATAGGCATGACGATCGGCTCCTGGCTAGTGCGTGGGTTCAAGTATCGGTGAAACGGTCCGGCGGGCTGCGGCCCGGCTCGCCCGCCAGGCTAGTGGGCGCGGTCGCGGGGGACCGTGGCACACGGTGCTCAGCTCCCTCGGCGGGGGCAAATATGGTGGTTAAGGCTCTGCTAAGCCTGGCTACTGCGGGTCAGGGCACGGCTGGGATGCGGTACAACAGTGAGCTATGGAGAGCTTTCTCAGCCAGTTCGGCCTCGCCGCAGTCTTCCTGTTCGGGTTCCTTGAGGCGTGCTGCGTGCCGATTCCCTCGGAGATCACATTCGGCTTCGCCGGGGTGCTGGCTGGTGAGGGGCATCTCAACATCGTCGCCGTGATCATCGTCGGGACGGTGGCCGAGCTCATCGGCTCGTTCGTGGCCTACACGGTGGGCCGGGTCGGCGAGCGGCCGCTGGTCAGCCGGTTCGGCCGGTACCTGCTGATCACGAATGCCGACATCGACCGCGCGGAGCGGTTCTTCGCCGGCCGGGGCGTCTGGGCGGTGCCGGTGGGCCGGGCGCTGCCGGTGGTGCGCACGTTCATCTCGATCGTGGCCGGTTTCATCAAGATGCCCGCGCCGCTGTTCGGCGTGCTCAGCCTCATCGGCACGGCCGTGTGGGTGACGGTGATCTCGCTGATCGGCTACGGGCTGAGCAGCACCTGGCAGAGCATTGCGCACGGCATCGCGCTGGCCGGGTACGGGATCGCGGTCGTGGCGGTCATCGCCATCGTGGCGCTCATCCTCTACCGGCTCCGGGAGGTCCGCCGCGAGCAGGCCGGAGCGCTGCCGGCCGGCCCCGCGCGGCACCGGGTGCAGCCCCAGTCTCACGCGCAGCCTCAGCCTCAGCCTCAGCCCCAGTCCCCGCCGCCGTCTGAGCCTCAGCCCAGGCCCAGGTCGCCAATGTCGTAGGCGGCCAGGTAGGGCAGCCCGCGCGCGGTCACCGGGCCGCGCGCGCCCCGTTCGACCAGCACGGCCACCCCGACGACCTGCGCCCCGGCCTCGGTCAGCGCGTCCACCGCGGTCAGTACCGACGCCCCGGTGGTCGAGGTGTCCTCGACAGCCAGCACCTTCCGGCCCGCTACCGCTGGGCCTTCGATGCGGCGCTGCAGGCCATGCGCCTTTTCTTCTTTCCGCACAACGAAAGCATCCAGCGACTGCCCGGACGCCGCTGCGGCGTGCAGCATGGCCGTGGCCACCGGGTCGGCACCGAGGGTGAGGCCGCCGACCGCGGTGTAGTCCAGGTCCCGGGTGAGATCGAGCATCACCCGCCCGGCCAGTGGCGCGGCCCGCCCGCTGAGCAGGATCTGGCGCAGGTCGATGTACCAGGTGGCCCGCTGGCCGGAGGAGAGCACGAAATCGCCGTGCACCACGGCCTGGTCCTTGATCAGTTGCAGCAGCTCATCGCGGTCGGTCACGCCTGACGAGCCTACCCAGCCGGTCCTCAGTCCAGGGTGGCCAGGATCGACTGTTCTTTGGCCCGGTCCAGGCCCATGCCGGGGCGGTGCTCGAAAGCCGGTTCGCCGGCGGCGGCCGCGTCCCGGCGCAGCCAGCTCCAGGTGTCGTGCACGGTATCGGTGAGCGGCCGGTAGCGGATCCCGGTGCGCAGCGCGCGGTCGCCGCTCACCTCCCAGATGGCGGCGAACTCCGGGGTGTCCGGTGCCCACATGGGCAGCTCCATCCACGGCTCGACGCCGGCCGCGAGCAGCACGTCGTCGGGCACCCAGCGCAGCTCGGCCGCGCTGGCCCGCCCGGCGGCGGAGACCTCCCGGCAGGCGGCCAGCAGCTCGCCCCAGGTCGTCCCCTCCGGGCCGGGCACGTTGACGGCCCCGGGGATGCCGCGCCTGGTGTTGTCGATCAGCCAGGAGGCCAGGTCACGGGCGTCGGTCACCCGGATGGGCCGCGCCGGGCCGCCTGGCGCGATGACCCGGCCACCCGCCGCCATCCGGGTCAGCCACCAGGGCAGCCGCCCGACGTTCTCGTGCGGCCCGACGATCAGCCCGGGCCGGGCGATCAGGTTCCGCCCCGGGAAGACCTGCTGCACGGCCCGCTCCGCACCCGCCTTCAGCTCGCCGTAGCCCAGCGTCTCCACGGTGCCGGTGGCGTCCGGCGGGCAGGGCAGCACCGGGGACTCCTCGGTGACCGGCTCGCCGGGGAAGCCGGCATAGACCGAGATGGTGGAGACGTAGGTGTAGTGGCTGATGCGGCCGGCCAGGATCTGGGCTGACGCGGCCACGTGGACCGGGGCGATCACGGAGGTGTCGATGGCCGCGTCAAAATCTCGTTCAGCCAGCCTGAGCAGGTCCGGGTAGCTGGTACGGTCTCCGTGCAGCGCCTCGGCACCCGGCCGGGGCTCGCCGCTCAGCCCCCGTGAGAAGGTCGTGACGTCGTAGCCACGGCTGATCGCTTCGTCCACGATGGCACGCCCCAGGAACCGGGTACCCCCGAGAACAAGAAGTCGCATGGCGGATGATTCTGCCGGGTCACCCGCAGATGGCGGGGACGCTTTTGCCGAGAGCGGACTTCTGTGTCCGGGAGGGCCACGACCTGCGCGCGATCCATCACACTGACGGCTGGGCGCTGGTAACGTCTCGCGTCGAGGGAAGGACGGTGTCGCGTGGACCGGTGCGCGCTGTTCGTGGACGCGGGCTACGTGCTGGCGGATGGCGCGATGGCCGTCCACGGAACCCGCCACCGAGAGTCCGTATCCTGGGATTATGCAGGCCTTCTCCAGTTTTTCGGGAGCGTCGCCCGGGAGCGGACCAGCCTCCCGCTGCTGCGCTGCTACTGGTATGAGGCTACTGTCGAGGGCCGCCGTGGTGCCGAGCACGACACGCTCGCTGATCTGCCCGGGCTGAAACTCCGGCTGGGCCGGATGCGGCCGGGCCGGCGCGAGGGGGTAGAAGGCGAGATCCGCCGCGACCTGACCACCCTGGCGCGCAACAATGCGATCAGCGACGCCGTCCTGGTCAGTGCCGAGGAAGACCTGTCCCAGGTCGTCGCGGACGTGCAGGACCTCGGGATCCGGGTGCTGATCGTGCACATCACGGTGGGTGGCAACTGGACCATCTCGCGCAGCCTGCGCCAGGAATGCGACGACATCATCGAGATCGGCGAGGGCCACCTGCGGCCGTACACCGAACTGGTCTCCGGGGCTGATGCGCTCCGCGCCGGCGATCCTTACCAGCTCGCCCTGCCCGCCGGGCGGGCGCTGACCAACGGGCATGGGCCGGTCATCGGCCCGCTGGGCGGTCACCAGGCACTGGCGGCCGGCTCTCATCCCGGCGCCGCCGGCCATCTACACCGCCCCGGTGGTAGCGGAATACCAGCGCGCGGCGCAGCCGGGCCCGGAACCGGGGGCGCCGTCCGGGCTGCCCCGGCGCCAGCCCACCGGCCCGGCCGAACGCCAGCCCGGCAGCCCGGCCGGGCGGCCAGACCCGCTGGGCCAGGCGGGGATGCCCGGGCCCGCGGCCCAGAACCGGCCGGCCAGCCCGGCGGCCGCCGCGCCGCCGGATATGCCGTCCCAGCCGCGCATGGGGAGCGGGCCAGCGGCCGCGCAGCCGGGCATGCCCAGGCCAGCAGAGCATGCCGGGGCAGCTCGACCATGCCGGGCCAGCAGAGCATGCCCGGCCAGCAGGACATCCCAGGGCAGCAGAACATGCCGGGGCAGCAGCTGGACCCCGGCCAGCCGGGCGGTCCGGATCAGCAGAGCATGCCCGGCCCGCAGAGCATGCCGGGGCACTCGACCATGCCCGGTCAGCAGTCAATGTCAGGTCAGAGCCTGCCCGGCCAGGTCATGCCGGGCCAGCAGGCCGTGCCGGGCCAGCAGGCCGTGCCGGGCCAGCAGGCCGTGCCGGGCCAGCAGGCCGTGCCGGGCCAGCACGCCGCGCCGGGCGGGCCCGCTGGGCCGCCCTCGCCGGGGCTGCCGGACCCGCGGGTGCGCGGCTCTCATGCCCAGCCTGCGGCTGAGGAGGTGGGCGGGCTTGCCGGGAGCCAGCCGCTCTACGCTGCGCCGTCGGCCGACTCGTTCCGGGGTCCAGCCCAGGACGTGCCCAGGCCGCCGATGCCGGGCTCACCCGGGCCGGCCGACCAGGGTCTGCCGGGCCAGGGTTACCCGCCGGGCAGTCCGGCCGGGCCGGGTACTTCGGGCGGGCAGCGCTCGTATCCGCCTGGCCCGTACGGCCTGGACCCCCAGGATCAGCTGAGGCCCGGGCCGTCTGCCGGGCCGGGCTACATGCCGCCGCAGAGCCCGTACAGCGGGCCGCCGCCGTCCTCCCCCCAAGCTCCTGTCCCGCCGGGCCAGGCAATGCCACTCGCGGACGCGGTCCAGGCCGCGCACGCGGAGGGGTTTGAATTCGGTCAGTCGGTGGCCCGTGAGGCGCCGGCGCTCTGGCTGGAGGCCGTACTTGCCCGTAAGCCGCGAATGCCATCAGACCTGGAAGCCAGGCTGCTCCAGGACTCGGCCCTGCCCATCGACTCCCTGCTGCACGACGAGACCCGGCACGCGCTGCGCCGCGGGTTCTGGGATGCTCTGGAACGCTCGCGCAGATAGCGTCGTTTCCCCGTGACTGAGTTCATTCGCGGCGTTGGAACCGGTCTCGGGCTGGGTACGTCCCGTCACGTGGTGGTACTGACTCGCGACATGTTCGACGCGATTGAGTTCGATGCGGCGTTTAGCGGTGATCACCGCGCGGCCGCCGAGCAGATGATCAGTCTTGCCGCCACCGGTACCCAGACTGATGACTTCCCCCGCTCCGAGGCGTACCTGCGGGCCGGGGAGCAATGGCTGCTGGCCGACGAGCCGGCCGCCGCCGCGCAGGGTTTCCAGCGGGCGCTGGACGACGGCGGCCCGGTGTTCAGCGATCCCCGGGTGCCGCTGGCCCGGGCGCTGTTCATGATGGACCGCGCGGCTGACGCCGAGGCGCTGATCCGGCAGATCGAGGACGAACGGCCGGCCGATCCGCGGATCTACGACCTGGTAGCGGAACTGCTGGTGGAACGATCCGACCTGGCAGGCGCGCTGCGCTGGGCGACTACCGGGGTCGGGCTGTGCCTGGGCCGCCTGGGGGACGGCTGGGACGCGGGCATCCCGGCCCAGCCCGCCCACCCGGTCCGGGTCCCGGCCAACGGTGACCCGAATGAACTGCGGCTGCTGCTGACCCTGCGCTACCGGATCCGAAACGACCTCGGGCTGCCCGAGGATGATTACGACCGGCTGCTGGACGAGCCGCCGTCCGGCCCGGCCGCCCCGGCCGCCAACAGCTGACCTGGCTGCACGGGCCGCACGGTCAGCGCGTCCGAGGCCGGGTCCAGGTCGACCAGCACCTGGTCGCCGTCGCCGATCTCGCCGGACAGCAGGGCGCGGGCCAGCTGGTCGCCGATGGCTGACTGGATCAGCCGGCGCAGCGGCCGGGCCCCGTAGACCGGGTCGAACCCGGTCATCGCCAGCCACTCCCGGGCACCAGAGGTGACCTGGAGGGTGAGCCGGCGGTCGGCGAGCCGGCGGCCCAGCCGGGCCACCTGCAGGTCGACGATCCGGCTGAGTTCCTCGGTGGACAGCGAGTCGAACAGGATCACGTCGTCCAGCCGGTTCAGGAACTCCGGCTTGAACGTGGCCTGCACGACCTTCATCACCGCGTCGCGCTTGGCTTCCTCGCTCAGCGCCGGGTCGGCGATGAACTGCGAGCCGAGGTTGGAGGTGAGAATCAGGATCGTGTTGCGGAAGTCGACGGTCCGGCCCTGGCCGTCGGTCAGCCGGCCGTCGTCCAGCACCTGGAGCAGGATGTCGAAGACCTCGGGGTGGGCTTTCTCCACCTCATCCAGCAGCACCACGCAGTAGGGACGGCGGCGGACCACCTCGGTCAGCTGGCCGCCTTCCTCATACCCCACGTAGCCGGGCGGCGCGCCGACCAGCCGGGCGACCGAGTGCTTCTCGCTGTACTCGCTCATGTCGATGCGCACCATGGCGCGCTCGTCGTCGAACAGGAACCCGGCCAGCGCCTTGGCCAGCTCGGTCTTGCCGACCCCGGTGGGCCCGAGGAACAGGAACGAGCCCGCGGGCCGGTCCGGGTCGGCCACCCCGGCCCGGGACCGGCGAACCGCGTCCGCCACTGCCTGGACCGCGCGGGCCTGGCCGATGATGCGCTGGCCCAGCTCGTCTTCCATCCGCAGCAGCTTGCCGGTCTCACCCTCCAGCAGCGCCAGGCCGGGATGCCGGTCCACGACCCGACCACGTCAGCCACGTCGTCCGGGCCGACCTCTTCCTTGACCATCGGTGCCTCGCTGGGCACGCCGCCGTCGGGGGCCGGGCCGGCCTCCTGGTCGGCGTCCGCGGTCGCGGCGGCGAGTTCCAGTTCCAGCGTGGGGATCTCGCCGTACATGATCTTGGAGGCGGTGGCGAAGTCGGCGTCCCGCTGGGCCCGCTCCGCCTGCCCTTTCAGGTCGTCGATGCGCTGCTTCAGCTCACCGACGCGGTTCAGCCCGGCCTTCTCCCGCTCCCAGCGTGCGACCAGGGCGGTCAGCTGCTCCTGCCGGTCGGCCAGGTCAGCCCGGAGCCGCTCCAGCCGCTCCTTGCTGGCCGCGTCGGCCTCCTTGGCCAGCGCCATCTCCTGCATCTTCATCCGGTCCACGGACCGCTGCAGCTCGTCGATCTCGACCGGCCGCGAGTCGATCTCCATCCGGAGCCGGGAGGCGGCCTCGTCGATCAGGTCGATCGCCTTGTCGGGCAGGAAGCGCGCGGTGATGTAGCGGTCGGACAGGGCCGCCGCGGCCACCAGGGCGGCGTCCGAGATCTGCACCTTGTGGTGCGCCTCGTAGCGGCCCTTGAGCCCGCGCAGGATCGCGATCGTGTCCTCCACCGAGGGCTCGCCCACGAACACCTGCTGGAAGCGTCGCTCCAGGGCCGGGTCCTTCTCGATCCGCTCGCGGAACTCATCCAGCGTGGTCGCGCCGACCATGCGGAGCTCGCCGCGGGCCAGCATCGGCTTGAGCATGTTGCCCGCGTCCATCGCGCCCTCGGCGGCACCCGCGCCAACCACCGTGTGCAGTTCGTCGATGAACGTGATGACCTGGCCGTCGCTCTCCTTGATCTCGTTCAGCACGGCCTTCAGCCGCTCTTCGAACTCACCGCGGTACTTGGCCCCGGCGACCATGGAGCCCAGGTCGAGGGCGACCAGCCGCTTGCCGCGCAGGGACTCCGGCACGTCACCGGCCACGATCCGCTGGGCCAGGCCCTCCACGACGGCGGTCTTGCCCACGCCGGGCTCGCCGATCAGCACCGGGTTGTTCTTGGTCCGCCGGGAGAGCACCTGGATCACCCGCCGGATCTCCGCGTCCCGGCCGATCACCGGGTCGAGCGCACCGTCACGGGCCTGCTGGGTCAGGTCGATCCCGTACTTCTCCAGCGCCTTGTAGGTCCCCTCGGGGTCCTCGGTGGTGACCCGGGCGTGCCCGCGCACCTTCTCGAACGCGCCGAGCAGTTCGTCCGGCCCGGCACCGGCCCGGCGCAGCACGTCAGCGGCCTGGCCGCCGTCCTTGGCCAGCCCGGCCAGCAGGTGCTCGGTGGACACGTACTCGTCGTCCAGCTCCCGCGCCTGCTTGGCCGCGGTGGCCAGGGTGGCCAGCAGCGGCCGGGACATGTCAGGTGCGCTCACCGTGGTGCCGGCCGCCTTGGGCAGCCGGGCGATCATGCTCTCGGCGGTCTGCAGCACCGCGGCCGGGTCAGCGCCGACGGCGCGCAGCAGGGGCCGCGCGACGCCTTCGCTCTGGCTGACCAGGGCGGCCAGCAAGTGCAGCGGCTCGACGTGCGGGTTGCCATCGGTGGTCGCCCGCCGGACGGCTTCAGATAGTGCTTCCTGGCTTTTGCGAGTGAGCTTGTCGTCCATGGGTTGCTTTCTGGATCGGGTCGATCCGGTAGTTCTCGGTCCGGCGGCCCGGGGATCAGCCCGGGTCCGGCGGCAGTTCCTGACCGCCGCGGGCGGCGTGCGCCTGGCCGCGGGTGCGCCCCGCCATCGGGATGGCCCGGCGGTGCACGGCGGCCGGCCTGGCGTCCTGGCCCGGGGTGACCGCGCTGCCCGTCTCCCGCACCGGAACCAGCTGCGCGCCGCCCGAGCGGCTGCGCAGCAGGCCGGCCAGCCGGGCGGCCACGGCCCGGGTCGATTCCAGCTCGGTGCGCAGCTGGGTGATCTCCGCCGTCACCTCGGCCACGTGCTGCTGGTGCCGGCGGAGTTCCTCGGACAGCTCCAGGATCCGCTTGATCCCGGACAGGTTGACCCCGTCCTCCTGGGACAGCCGCTGCACCTCGCGCAGCACCAGCACGTCGCGCAGCGAGTACCGGCGGCTGCGCCCGGCCGACCGGCCGGGCGAGACCAGCCCCAGCTTGTCGTAGTACCGGAGGGTCTGCGGGTGCAGGCCAGCCAGCTGGGCGGCCACCGAGATGACGTATACCGGAGTCTCGTCGGACAGATCGAACGGGATGCTCATGTCCTTACCCCCGGCCGCCCAGCTGTGCTGTCATGACGCCGTTCATCACGCACTCCTGGCCCGCTGCAGCAGGTCATCACGCGGGTCCTGGCCGGCCGTCGCCTCGCGGAACGACTCCAGCGCCTTCCTGGCCTGCGAGCTGACGTTCTGCGGTACCTGCACCTGCACGGTGACCAGCAGGTCCCCGTTGGTCCCGTCCTTGCGCCGCACCCCCTTGCCGCGGACCCGGAAGGTCCGGCCGTTGGGCGTGCCAGCCGGGATCCGGACACTGACCGGGGCACCGCGGTGCGCGGGCACCTTGATCTCCGCGCCCAGCGTGGCCTCGGGGAAGGTCACCGGCACGGTGACGGTCAGGTTGTGCCCGTTCCGGCCGAAGACCGGGTGCGGGGTGACATGCACCCGCACGTAGAGGTCGCCGGCCGGGCCGCCCCGCTCGCCGGGTGCGCCCTTGCCCTTCAGCTTGATCCGCTGGCCGTCGGCCACGCCCGCCGGGATGCGCGCCTGGATGGTCCGGGTGCTCATCGCCCGCCCGCTGCCGGAGCAGACCGGGCACGGGTCGTCGACGACGAGCCCGCGGCCACGGCATTCGTGGCACGGCTCGGAGAACGCGAAGCTGCCCAGGTTCTTGCTCTCCTGGCCAGTCCCCTGGCAGTTCGGGCAGACCCGCGGCACGGTGCCCGCCTTGGCGCCAGTGCCCTGGCAGGTCGGGCAGGCGCCCTCACCGGCCAGCCGCAGGCTGACGGTCACCCCGTCCAGCGAGTCGCTGAACGACAGTGACGTCTCCGTCTCCACGTCGGTGCCGCGCCGGGGCCGGGCCTGCGTGGTGCGCGTGCCGCCCCGGTTGAACACCCCGCCGAACAGGTCGCCCAGGCCGCCGCCTGCGTTGCCGCCGGCCGTGGTGCCCCCGCCGAACAGGTCGCCGAGGTCGAACCCGCCGAACCCGCCAGCGGGCTGGCCAGCGGTCCGGCCGCCGCGGAACCCGCCGCCGAACAGCGAGCGGGCCTCGTCGTACTCCTTGCGCCGGCCGCTGTCGGACAGCGTGTTGTAAGCCTCGGAGATTTCTTTGAAGCGCTCCTCCGCCTTGGCATCACCCTTGTTGGCGTCCGGGTGATACTTGCGGGCCAGCTTGCGGTACGACTTCTTGATCTCGTCCGCGCTGGCGCTCTTGGAGACGCCCAGGACCTTGTAATAGTCCTTCTCGAGGTAATCCTTTGTGCTCACTTACCTCTCCCGGGGGTTCAATTGTTTCCCGCCGGATTTCCCCGTGGCTGATCTGGCCGCTGCTGGCTCCCGCGCGCAGCGGGAGACGCCTCGTCCTCGTGATCGGCTCCGGGCCCGTCGGTGGGCTCGGCCACCGCGACCCGGGCCGGCCGGATGATCCGGTCGCCGACCTTGTAGCCGGGCTGCAGTATCTGGACGGCGGTCGGCTCGGTCACCTCAGGCGAGTAAGAGTGCATCAGTGCCTCGTGGACCCGTGGGTCGAACGGCTCCCCCGCGTCGCCGAAGCTTTCCAGCCCCAGCTTCGCGGCGGTCGTCTCCAGCGACTCACCGACGGACTTGAACCCGCCGGTCAGCTCGCCGTGCTCGCGGGCCCGGCCGATGTCGTCCAGCACCGGCAGCAGCGCGCTCAGCACGTTGGCCAGCGCCTGCTCCCGTACCGCCACCCGGTCCCGCTCGACCCGCTTGCGGTAGTTGGCGTACTCCGCCTGAACCCGCTGCAGATCCGCGGTGCGCTCGGCCAGCGCCAGGGTCAGGGCGGCGTCAGCCGCCTGCCCGCCCGGGGCCCCGGGCGACCCGGCGGGAGGAGTCCCGCCGGGCGCACCCGGTGGCCTCGCTGCTGGAACCCTGGCCGCCGGCGGGCGCCTGGGGTCGCGCGCCCGGAGGCTGAGCCCCCGGGGCGCCTCCCGGCTGCCCGGCCGCTGGCCGCGCCCCGGTGCCACCCGGCTTGGAGGCCGCGTGCCGGCCGGGCCGGGGCTTGCCGGCCAGGCGGGAGTCGCCGTCCCGGCGCCCCTGCTGGCCTGGGTCCCTGACCTGCCCGGTTACCGGGTCGATGCGCCTGAGGTCACGGATCACCGGCCCTGCGTTGGTGTCCTCTGGCGAGTTCATCAGGCGGCGCCACCTTCGCCCGGCCGCCGCTCCTCGTCCACGATCTCGGCGTCGACGACCTCGTCGTCATCCGTGGCCTGCTGCCCGGCGGTGTCCTCAGCGGGCGTGTCACTGGCCGCGCTGGCCTGCGACTGCGCGTAGATGGCGGTACCCATCTTCTGGCTGGCCGTGGCCGCCTTGTCGGTCGCGTCCTTGATCGCGTCGGTGTCGGTGCCCTCGAGGGCCTTCTTCAGGTCGGCGATCGCGGACTCCACCTCGGACTTGATGTCGTCCGGGACCTTCTCGGAGTTCTCGTTCAGGAACTTCTCCGTCTGGTAGGCCAGGGTGTCCGCGCGGTTGCGGACCTCGGCCTCCTCGCGGCGGGCGGCGTCCTCGGCGGCGAACTTCTCCGCGTCGGCCATCATCCGCTCGATGTCTTCCTTCTTCAGCGCGGAACCGCCGGTGATGGTCACCCGCTGCTCCTTGCCGGTGCCCAGGTCCTTGGCCGAGACGTTGACGATCCCGTTGGCGTCGATGTCGAAGGCGACCTCGATCTGCGGGATGCCGCGCGGCGCGGGCGCGAGACCGGACAGCTCGAACATGCCGAGCTTCTTGTTGTACGCGGCGATCTCCCGCTCACCCTGGAACACCTGGATCTGCACCGAGGGCTGGTTGTCGTCCGCGGTGGTGAAGATCTCCGACCGCTTGGTCGGGATCGTGGTGTTGCGCTCAATGAGCTTGGTGAAGATGCCGCCCTTGGTCTCGATGCCCAGCGACAGCGGGGTCACGTCGAGCAGCAGGACGTCCTTGACCTCGCCCCTGAGCACGCCGGCCTGCAGGCAGGCGCCCACGGCGACGACCTCGTCCGGGTTGACGCCCTTGTTCGGCTCCTTGCCGCCGGTCAGCTCCTTCACCAGGTCAACGACGGCGGGCATCCGGGTGGAGCCACCGACCAGCACCACGTGCTGGATGTCGCTGAGCTTGGTGTTGCCGTCCTTGATCACCTGCTGGAACGGGCTCTTGCACCGGTCGAGCAGGTCGGAGGTCATCTTCTGGAACTCGGCCCGGGTGAGCTTGGTGTCCAGGTGCAGCGGGCCCTGCTCAGAGTGGGTGATGTAGGGCAGGTTGATCGTGGTCTCGGCCGAGCCGGACAGCTCGATCTTGGCCTTCTCCGCGGACTCGCGCAGCCGCTGCAGCGCCATCTTGTCCTTGGACAGGTCCACGCCGTAGCCGTTCTTGAAGTCCTGCACCAGCCAGTCCACGATCCGCTGGTCCCAGTCGTCACCGCCGAGGTGGTTGTCGCCGCTGGTGGCCTTCACCTCGACCACGCCGTCGCCGACTTCCAGCAGCGAGACGTCGAACGTGCCGCCACCCAGGTCGAACACGAGGATGGTGGCCTCGCCCTCCTTCTCCAGGTGATAGGCGAGCGCCGCGGACGTCGGCTCGTTGATGATGCGCAGCACATTCAGCCCCGCGATCTGGCCGGCCTCCTTGGTGGCCTGGCGCTGCGCGTCACTGAAGTACGCGGGGACGGTGATCACCGCGTCGGTGATGGTCTCACCCAGGTAGGACTCCGCGTCCCTCTTCAGCTTCTGCAGGATGAACGCGCTGATCTGCTGGGCGGTGAACTTCTTGTCGTCGATCTTGACGTTCCAGTCGGTGCCCATCTGGCGCTTGACCGAGCGGATCGTACGGTCGACGTTGGTCACCGCCTGGCGCTTGGCTACCTCGCCCACGAGCACCTCGCCGTTCTTGGCGAAGGCCACCACGGACGGAGTAGTCCGCGACCCCTCCGCGTTGGCGATAACCGTTGGCTCGCCACCTTCGAGAACTGCGACGACGGAGTTCGTGGTTCCGAGGTCGATACCTACCGCACGTGCCATGTGTGATCCCTGTGTGTGTGGTTGTGGTTCTAGACTTGAGTCTTCCGGGCTCAAGCCTGCCAGAGGCGGTCACCCCCGGCAACATAGTTGCGTCTAGTTGGCTCAACTTCGCTCCACGGCGAATCATTCCCCTGGGGCCGGGTAATCACCGCAGGTATCAGGAGCCCCGTTGCTGGTGAGGCTCGCGGGCGCTAAGTTACCCATCAGTAAGAGGGCGGCCCGCGCGGGCTCTTGATCATGCGGTCGGCATGGTCCGGCGTACGCTGGCAGCCTGCACTGCGCAGGAGCCTGCCTGCCCGGCGCCGCACGAGGAGGACTTCGTGGTCTTGCGGATCGTCATCGGCCTGGCCCTGACCGTGGCCGCCTTCGCCCTGGCTGCCCGCCGGCTCTGGTGGCTGCAGCGGGTGGCCCGGGCCGGGCAGCCCGCGCCGGAGCGGATCGCCGCGGTGCGCGCGCACCCCGGCCGGGACGCCGAAGTCCAGGCCACCGAGGTGATCGGGCAGCGCAAGCTGCTGCAATGGACCGTGCCCGGCGTGGCCCACGCGCTGACCTTCTGGGGTTTCATCGTCCTGCTGCTGACGATCATCGAGGCCTACGGTGACCTGTTTTCCCGGACGTTCGCCATCCCGGGCATCGGGCACTGGGCGTTCATCGGCTTCATCGAGGACCTGTTCGCCGTCGGTGTGCTGGCCGGCATCATCACGTTCGCGGTCATCCGGCTGCGCAACGATCCGGACCGCGAAGGGCGCGAGTCCAGGTTCGCTGGCAGCCACACCGGCGCGGCCTGGATCGTTCTGCTAGGGATTTTCCTCGTCATTGCCACCCTGCTGATCTACCGCGGCGCGCAGATCAACACCGGGGTCTTCCCCTACCCGCATGGCGCGTTCGCGTCCCAGATCGTCGGGCACTGGCTGGCCCCGCTGGGCACCGGGGTCAACAGCGTGCTGGAGACCACGTTCATCCTGGCCCAGCTGGCCGTGATCCTGGCTTTCCTGGTCTTCGTCACGTACTCCAAGCACCTGCACATCGTCCTGGCCGGGCTCAACGTGCTGTTCTCCCGGCGGCCGGACGGGCTGCGCGCGCTGGAGCCGATGCGCAGCAACGGCCAGGTGCTCGATTTCGAGGAGGCGGACCCGGACACCGACGTCTTCGGGCTGGGGAAGATCGAGGATTTCACCTGGAAGGGCCTGCTGGACATGGGCACCTGCACCGAGTGCGGGCGGTGCCAGTCGCAGTGCCCGGCCTGGGTCACGGACAAGCCGCTGTCACCCAAGATGATCATCCTGGACCTGCGCGACCACGCGCTGAAGAAGGCGCCGTGGACGCTGGCCGGCAGCGACGAGGCCCGGGCCAAGCTGCCCGAGGCGACGGCGGCCGAGGCGGCCCGGCCGCTGGTCGGCGGGGCCAGCGACGACGGGGTGATCGACCCGGACGCACTGTGGGCCTGCACGAACTGCGGGGCGTGCGTGCACGAGTGCCCGGTGGACATCGAGCACATCGACCACATCAACGGGATGCGGCGGCATCAGGTGCTGATCGAGTCGGCGTTCCCGGTCGAGGCGGCCGGGATGCTGAAGAACCTGGAGAACAAGGGCGACCCGTGGGGCATGGGTGCCGCGCGGCGCACCGACTGGATGGAGGGCCTGGACTTCGAGGTGCCGGTGGCCGGGGGGCCGCTGGGCGACGACGTGGAATACCTGTTCTGGGTGGGCTGCGCGGGCGCGCTGGAAGACCGGGCCAAGAAGACCACCCGGGCCATCGCCACCCTGCTGCACACGGCCGGGGTGAAGTTCGCGGTGCTCGGCCCGGCCGAGACGTGCACCGGGGACCCGGCCCGCCGGATCGGCAACGAGTTCGTGTTCTCCATGCTGGCCCAGCAGAACGTGGAGACGCTGAACGAGGCCGCGCCGCGCACCGTGGTGGCGTCCTGCCCGCACTGCTTCAACACGCTGGCCAACGAGTACCCGCAGCTGGGCGGGAACTACCAGGTGATCCACCACACCCAGCTGCTGGCCAAGCTGGTCGCCGAGGGCAGGCTGACCCCGGTCGGCGAGGTGGACGAGAAGATCACCTATCACGACCCGTGCTTCCTCGGGCGGCACAACAAGGTGTACTCGCCGCCCCGGGAGATCATGGAGCAGGTGCCCGGGGTGCGGGCGCAGGAGATGCACCGGTGCAAGGAACGCGGCTTCTGCTGCGGGGCCGGCGGGGCCCGGATGTGGATGGAAGAGCGGATCGGCAAGCGGATCAACACCGAGCGGATCGACGAGGCGCTGGGCACCGAACCGGACACGGTGTCCACCGCGTGCCCGTACTGCCTGGTCATGCTGGGCGACGCGATCAGCGCCAAGAAGGCCGCCGGGGAGGCCAAGGAGAGCCTGGAAGTGGTGGACGTGGCGCAGTTGCTGGCCCGGTCGGTGCCGCCGCCCGCCGCGGTGGGTGCGGCCGCGCCGGGCGACCCGGCCGCGACCGCGGACGCGCCCGGGATGGCGGATTCCCCCGCGACAGCCGACCCGCCTGCGCCCGCGGACCCGGCCGGGCCGACCGAGTAGCCCGCGCCCGGGGACATGGACAGCAAGCGGGCGGAGGCGTTCAGCGACGGGGTGTTCGCGATCGCGATCACCCTGCTCGTACTGGACCTGCGGCTGCCCGCGGCGGACGGGCACACGCTGACCTGGCAGCTGCTGCACGAATGGCCGGCCTACTTCGCCTACGTGGTCAGCTTCCTCACCATCGGCATCATGTGGATGAACCACCACTCGATCATGGCCAACATCACCCGGGTGGACCGGCCGCTGCTGGTGCTGAACCTGTTCTTGCTGATGGGGGTGGTGGTCATCCCGTTCCCCACCTCGATCGTGGCCGAGCACCTGCTGGGCAGCGGGGGCGCGGCGGCCGCGGTGACCTACGGGCTGGTGATGATCTTTATCTCGTTCGGCTTCGACGGGCTGTGGATCTACGTCGTCACCCACGCCGCGCAGCTGGGCGGGCAGGCCCACCCGGAGGCGCTGCGGCGCTCGATACCCGGGTTCACCGGTGGCCTGCTCGTCTACGTGGCCGGCACCGTGATCGCGGCGTTCGGCCTGCCGGTCATCGCGCTGATCATCTACGGCCTGCTCGCCGTCTACTACCTGTTCGAGCACCTGCCCAGCCCGGCCGGCGACCCGGTCGGCGGATAGCGGCGGCCCGGGTCATCCTGCGGCCGTCCCAGTGGGCAGCCAGACCCGGACCCGGGTACCGCGGCCGGGCTGCGACTCCAGCTGAGCCTGGCCGCCGTGGGCCATCGCGATGGCCTGCACGATGGACAGGCCCAGGCCGCTGCCGCCGCCCAGCCCTTCGGCCTGGCCGGCCGGGTCTGCGCTGGCGCCGGTGTGGTCCGCGGTCCCGTTGCCGGGGCGGCCGGCGCCGCGGTGGAACCGGTCGAAGGCCCGGGCCGCATCCGGCTCGGACAGGCCCGGGCCAGCGTCCGCGACCTCCAGCACCGCCCCGCCGCGCACCGGGGCCAGCCGGACCGCGACCGGGGTGCCCGGCGGGGTGTGCTCGCGGACGTTGCCCAGCAGGTTGGCCAGCACCTGCCGGATCCGGGCCTCGTCCACCACGGCGATCAGCCGGTCCGGTGTCTCGGCCTTGACCGGGCGGTCCGGTTCCACGGCTGAGGCGTCCGCGGCCGCGTCCCGGACCAGCCCGGCCAGATCCGTTTCGGCCAGGTCGAGGGAGGAGGTGCGGTCCAGCCGGGCGAGTTCGAGCAGTTCGGCCACGAGCGTGCTCATCCGCTGTGACTCCTGCTCGATCCGGCGCATCGCGTTCGGCAGCTGGTCGGGGCCGAGCGCACCTTGCCGGTACAGCTCGGCATAGCCGCGGATCGTGGTCAGCGGGGTGCGCAGCTCGTGCGAGGCGTCCGCGGCGAACTGCCGCACCTTCTGCTCCGAGCGCAGCCGGGCGCCGAACGCGTGCTGGATCCGGTCCAGCATCGTGTTGATGGCCGCGCCGAGCCGGCCCACCTCGGTGCTGTCATCGGCATCCGGCATCCGCGCGGTCAGATCCCCCCGGGTGGTGATCTGGTGCGCGGTGCTGGCCATCTGGCCGAGCGGGGCCAGCCCGCGGCCGATCAGCCAGCGCCCGCTCACCGCGAGCAGCAGGAGCAGTGCGGCGCCGGTGATCAGCTCGGCCACCACGATCCCGCCGACCTGGGCGTTGACCGCGGCGACCGGCCGGGCCACGACGAGCACCCCGGCCCGGCTGTTGCTGGCCCGGACCACCCGGGCCACCGCGCGCAGCCGCGGCCCGGCTGTCCCGGGGACCGCGAACGGCTGGACGCCGACATAGTCGCGGGCGGTATGCGTGGCGATCAGGTCCTGCACGGCGGCGGTCAGCTCCCTGGTGACCGACGTGTTCGCCGGTCACCGGCCGGACCGCCAGCGGGACCCGGGTGACCTCGACCGCCGCGTAGTCGCCCGGGTTGCTGGCGATCTGCCGTGGCGTGCGCTGCGCGGCGGTGACCAGCTCTTCGTTGAACTGGCTGCCGAGCCGCTTGCTCAGCACCAGCGCGCTGACCCCGCCCATGATCAGCAGGAACACGGCTGTCACCGCGATGAGCAGCACGAGCAGGCGGGCGCGCAGCGACAGCCGCCCGGAACCGGTCATCCCTCCGGCCTGCCGCCCGGGCGGCCAGGCCCGCCGGAGGTTCCCGGGCCGTCCGGCGGGCCGGGGCTGCCTGGGCCGCCTGGGGCTGCCGGGGCGCAGGCTGTAGCCGACGCCGCGCTGGGTGTGGATCAGCGGCGGGCCCAGCGGATCGAGCTTGTGCCGCAGGTAGCTGACGTAGGTCTCGACGATCTGGGACTGCCCGGCGTAGTCCCAGCCCCACACGTTCTCCAGCAGCTGGGCCCGGGTGAGCACCCGTCCCTGGTGCCGCATCAGGTAGGCGAGCAGCCGGAACTCGGTTGGCGACAACTCGACCGGGGTGCCGGCCCGGTGCACGGCCCAGCGTGATTCGTCCAGCTCCAGGTCCCCGGCGCGGAGCAGCCCGGGGTCCGGGCCACCCGCCCCGTCGCCCGCCGTCCGCGCGGCCCGCCGCAGCACCGCCCGCACCCGGGCCACCAGCGCCTCGACCGAGAACGGCTTGGTGACGTAGTCGTCGCCGCCCAGCGCCAGCCCGGTCACCGTGTCCGAGGAGGTGTCCCGCGCGGTCAGGAAGATCACCGGCACGTCGTTGCCAGCGGCCCGCAGCCGCCGGCACACCTCGAAGCCGTCCAGGTCGGGCAGCATGACGTCGAGCACGATGAGGTCGGTCGGGGCGGCTTCCGCCTGCCGCAGCGCGTCCATCCCGGTGGCCGCGGCGCGCACCGCGCACCCGTGGAACTTGAGTGCCACCTGCACCAGCTCACGGATGTTCGGCTCGTCGTCCACGACGAGCACCTGCGGAATCCGGTCGTTGTCGGTCATCGCCTCAAGTGATCACCTGGCCCGGCGGGAAAGGCAGCGGGGTAGCTGGACAAAGGGTAGTGCCGGAAGGGTAGCCCCGGAGGGGTGCCGTCCCGGGCCGGTCCCGGGCCGGGTGCCGCCCGGGCCGGGGTGCCGCCCGGACCGGGTGCTGCCCGGACCGGGACCGGCTGCCGGGCGGGACCGGCTCCCGCGGGCTGGAAACCTGCGGGAGCCGGCCGGATCGCCGGTCAGCTGCCGGATGCTGACGGCGAGGGTGCGGGGCTAGTCCGCGAGCCCGGGCTGGGCGGCCGGATCACGATGAGCCGGGCGTCCTTGGCGCCCGAGACCACTGGCCCGCCGACCCAGACGGGCTGCCCGGTGGCCAGCGCGCTGCGCTGCGTCTTGGCGCCGTTCTCCCGGACCACGGTGTTTGGCGGCCAGGTCCCAGGTCCAGGTGGTGCCGTCACTGGCCTGGACCACGATCGCGCTGCTGCTGACCGACTGGACGGTGCCGCGCTCGAAGGCGAGAGTGCGGATACCGTGCGCGGTGCGGAAGGTGAACTGCCCGTCGATGCCCCGCAGCAGCACGGCCCGGAAGATGCGGTGGCGCAGCCACCGGCAGTGGCCGGCTGCCGCCCGGGCCGCCCGCGGCCGCCCGGCGATCCGCGCGGCCCTCGCTGCCCGCGCGGCCCGCAGGCACGGATGCGCCACGGCTGCCCTCGCGGCGCCGTTGTTCATCGTGCCCGCGGCCGACGTGGCCGAAGTGAGCGACAGCGTGCCCGGCGCGTCCGCCGAATTGAGCGCGCTGTTCAGCGCGGCCGCCTGGCTTCCGGGTGCCGGCCCGGTCCCGGCCGCGGACGTGTTCCCGGCCGCCGAAGTGCTGGCCGCCGGGGCGGAGCCGCCACCCAGCGATATCCCGGCGATGACCCCGGCCGCCGCGAGTACCACGGCCGCCGTCAGCCCGATGGTCCAGTGCAGCGCGCGGCGCCGGTCGCGCGCGTAGTGCTGGCGCATGCCGGGTGCTTCCGGGGGGAAAGGCCCGGGCCGCGGGCGGCCAGACGGGCCGGGGTTCATGGCCCAGAACTGCTCGGTGGACCGGGAGTCCTGCGGGTCCCCGCCAGTGGGCCGGTACATGTTGTCCATGCCATCCGAGCATTCCGGGGTGTCCTGGGACGCGAGCAGGCAAAGTCTGGGATTTCCCTGGGAGCCGGCTGCGGATTCGCCCGGAGACCGGATGCCGAGGTACCGCCCGGAGACCGGGTGCCGGGGTGCCGCCCGGAGACCAGGTGCAGGCGGCCCGGTGCTACATCCGGTCCGGGACCGGGATACCGAGCAGGCCCAGCCCGGTCACCAGCACCCGCAGGGTCAGCGCGGACAGCGCCAGCCGGGTGTCCCGGGCGGTTTGCCCGGGCGCGTTGAGCACCGGGCACTGCTCGTAGAACGTGGTGAACGAACTGGCCACGTCGAACAGGTAGGTCGCCAGCAGGTGCGGCTCCGCGGCCGCGCCCGCCTGCCGGACAGCCGTGCCGAACCCCAGCAGGCGCAGGGCCAGGGCCCGCTCGGGCGGCTCGGACAGCTTGATCGGCCCGCTGACGGTAGCCGGGTCGAGCCCGGCCCGGCGGAAGATGGACCGGATCCGCGCCGTGGCGTACTGGAGGTAGGGCCCGGTGTTCCCCTTGAAGGAGATCATCCGGTCCCAGTCGAAGACGTACTCGCTGTCCCGGGCCGTGGACAGGTCGGCGTACTTGATCGCGCCGATGCCGACGGCCTCGGCGATCGAGGCCCGTTCCGCCTCGTCCAGGTCCGGGCTGGTGTTCAGCTCGTCGAACACCAGCCGGGCCCGCTCGACACCCTCCTGGAGCAGGTCGTTCAGCTTGATGGCGTCCCCGGACCGGGTGCGCAGGATCTTCCCGTCGGGGCCCAGCACGTTGCCGACCTGGGCGTGCTCGAACCGGGCACCGGGCGGGATCCACCCCGCCTGCCGGGCCACCGCGAAGACCATCTGGAAGTGCAGCGCCTGGGCCGCGCCGACCACGTAGATGGCCCGGTCCACGTGCAGGTCCCGGATCCGGAACCGGATGGTGGCCAGGTCGCTGGTGGAGTAGTTGTAGCCGCCGTCCCGCTTGCGGATGATCACCGGGAGGGGCTCACCGTCCCGGCCGGTGAAGCCGGGCGGGAACGCGCACAGCGCCCCGTCGCTGATCACCGCGACCCCGCTGGCCTTCAGCTCATCGCAGACCTCGGCCAGCATGTCGTTGTAAAAGCTCTCCCCGCGGATGTCGGCGTCGGTGAGCATGACGCCGAGCAGGTGGTATATCCGGTTGAGGTAGCGCAGTGACATGCTGACCAGGTCCCGCCACAGCCGGAGCGTGTCCGGGTCGCCGCCCTGAAGCAGCACCACCCGGCGCCGGGCCCGCTCGGTAAACGCCGGGTCGCCCTCGAACTTGGCCCGGGCTGCCTGGTAGAAGGCGTTGGGGTCGGTCGTCAGCAGGCCAGCCTCGGGCGAGCCCTCGCCCACGTCGAGCAGGTGCTCGATGAGCATGCCGAACGGTGTGCCCCAGTCACCCAGGTGGTTGTCCCGGATCACCTCATGGCCGGCGAACTCCAGGATCCGGGCCACCGCGTCACCCACGATCGTGGTGCGCAAGTGCCCGACGTGCATTTCCTTGGCCACGTTCGGCGAGGAGTACTCGACCACGATGCGCTGCGCCGGGTCGGCCTGCGGCGTGCCCAGCCGCGGGTCGGCCAGTTCCTCCGTGGCCCGGGCGGCCACCCACTCCGGGGTGAGGGTGAGGTTGATGAACCCGGGCCCGCTCACCTCGGGCGGCTCGGCCACGCCGGTCAGGTCGAGGTGGCGGATGATGTCCGCGGCGATGTCCCGCGGCGCCCGGCCGAGCTTCCTGGCCAGCGGCAGGGCCGCGTTGGACTGGAAGTCCGCGAACGAAGAGGGCCGGATCACCGGGTCGGCGTCCGCGTACTCAGCGCCGAAAGCAGCACCGAGCGCATCCTGCACCCGCTGCGCGAGAACCTCCCGGGGATCAGCCATGGATCAAGCCTAGCGAGGCCTGTCCATCGATTAGGCCCGCTGCGGTGGGTGGTGCCGGCCGGGGAGCCGGCGGCGTGCTGCGCCATGGGCATCAGGACAGCCGCCTGGCACCATCCGTCAGCAGGGCCAGGGGCAGGACCGGCCCAAGCTCACCCTTAAGGGGGACCCCCAAGGGCTTCCCGTCCCCCGAGGGTTTCCTGTCCTGTCCAACGGCCGGGTGGTCGTCCTAACGTGCTGCCCGGGAGCACATCCAGGGACGCGTCGCGGTGAACGGCCGCGGTGAATGCTGGCGTACGAGAGGACAGGACGACTTGAGTCTCAGGAGGGGTTCCCACAACGTCGCGGCCGGCCGTCTGCGGATCCCCGTCCGCAGCAGCATGAGTGTCGCCCGGATGGTGGCCGTCTTCGCCCCCATCGCCCTGTCCGCCGTCCTGTGGGCCGGGCCAGCTGCCTCCGCAGACAGCTCAGGCCCGCGAGCGCTTGGCTCTGCGGCGCCGTCCCCGCCAGCCACGTACTACATCGTCCCGAAGACTGGGGCCGGTGCCGCGATGACGCTGTATGAGATCGCAGCCCGGACCCTGGGTGACGGCCACCGCTACCTTGAAATCTTCGACCTGAACAAGGGCCGCCTTCAGCCGGTCGGTGGGCGGCTGACGAACCCTCACGTGATCGAGTCTGGCTGGGTCCTTCGGCTGCCCCCGGGGGCAGCCGGGCCCGGCGTCCACACCGGGCCGCTGCCGGGTGAGACCGTGGCCAGCGTGCGGCCGCCGCAGCGGTCACCTCGGCCAGTTGCGGCCGCGGCCACCGCACCTCACCTCGGGATCAGCAAGGCAGAGGCGCTCGGCGCGGCGCTCATCGTGGTGGCCGTCACCAGCCTCACGCTTACCCTCAGCCGGGCCAGGCGCAGGAGCGCCCGCCGGCCGGCCCGGAAGGCGCGGCGGCCGTCACCTGGCAGCACCGGGTCTTCCGGGCGGATGGTGGCCAGGGTCAATGTCGCCCCGCCGGTCCCAGCGGAAGCTGGGGAAATACTGGAAGCGGCTGCAGTGCGCACGACCTACGTCATCTGGGGCATGATCGTCCTCCACCTGCTGCTGCTCGACGGCTTCACACCCTTCGGCGCAAGCCGATGGGGATGGTGACCCGATCTTCCACCAGCGCTTCTACCAGGCCATGGCGATCAGCATCCCGCTCGTCGTCCTCCGGCTGCCGCCGGTGCGGCGGTGGATCACACAGCAGCGGGCGGCTGGCAAGCAGTGGCTGGTGTGGCTGGCGGTCGCGCCGCTTGCCGTCCTGTATATCGCCGGGTTCGCCTACATCCTCAATGAGGAGATCTTCACCGGGACCATGGCGATCACGCTCCATCCTCCTGCGGACTGACTGGCAGCCCGGCGGGCCGCGCCGACGCCCGCCGGGGGCCACCGACCCGGGAGATCCCTCCCAGCCAGGCCAGGCAGCCCGGCACCCCCGCGCACCTAGCGCCGAACGCGGTTAGTTGCGACATCAAGTGAGATACCTGGATAAAGGCCTATAAGCCGGCCGCCACTTAGCCGTCCGGAATAGACTGCGTTACCCCACTGGCCCCGTCAGGTGCCGGACCTACCGGAGTCCCGAACAACGATGGCCGCACCACCCGCTCGCGTGACCATCAGGGTGGCGGTGCAGTCTGCACGGCGGCTGCACCGTGACACGCTGTCGGCGTGCCTGTCGGTCAGGCCAGACATCACCGTGGTGGGCAAGATCGCAGAGCTGGGTGATCTCCCGGAGCTCTGCCAGCTGGCCCGGCCTGATGTGGCGATCCTCGATGCCGGGCCACGGCTGCGCGAGTTCGCCGTCCTCGTCGGTGCCCTCATACCGCGCTTTCCCGAGCTGAACCTGATCGTGACCTACCGGGACGCCTCGCGGCAGGACCTCGCGGCCGCCACCCGTGCGGGCATTGCCTACCTCGTCCCTGAGTCGCACGGCCTCGCTGCCGTGCTCTCACTACTGCGGCGCGGGCCTGGGCGGCATACCCGGGCTGGGCAAGGCGGCCTGTCCGAGCGGGAACTCGAGCTGGTCGGCCTGACGGGCTCCGGGCACAGCGTCTCCGAGATTGCGGCCCTGCTCAAGCTCAGCCCGCTGACCGTGGAGAATCTCAAGCGCCGCATCTACGCCAAGATGGGCGTGCACAGTGGCGCGCACGCCGTTTCCCGGGCGGTCTCGCTCGGCATGCTCGACCAGTGGACCGCACCAGCCCCGCGCCGGCCGGCACCGGCCGCCGGGGAATTCCCGCTGCTGACCGTGGTGTCCGGGCCGTCCTGCTGGGCACGGGATCAGGTGGTGCGGGTGCTGGCCACCGGCCAGCTGCCCTTTGTCCTGATCCGGGAGCACGGGCCAGCAGCTGACGCACACTGGGCGCGCTGGCACCGCGGCCCGATCGTGGCCGCACTTGTCGATCCCGGGCCACCGGACTGGGAACTGGCCAGGGAACTCGGCGTACCAGCGATCCTGGTGCACAGCAAGCCGTTTGACCCGCCGGAACTCGCGGACGCACTGGCCAACGGGGCCTGTGCGCTCGTGCCAGCCGACAAGATCGAGGACCACTTCCGCTCCGTGCTGACCATGGTGGGCCAGGGGTATCTCGTGGTCGACTCAGCGCCTATGCGGCTGCTGCTTGGCGCCGTGCGCGCCAGGTGGGACTACCAGGTACCCGGGGCGGGCGGGATCCCCCAGCTGACGGCCCGGGAGAGCGACATCCTTCAGGCGGCCGGCCAGGGCTACTCGATCCGGCAAACGGCCCAGGCCCTCGGGATCGCCCCGAAGACCGTTGAGAATATCCAGACGCGCCTGTTCCGGAAGCTTGGCGTGCGCAACAGGTCGGGTGCGCTCGCCGTGGCCGATGCCCTTGGCCTGCTGGCTGGCCCGGCGACGGCTCAGGCGTGGCCCGCTGCAGACCCCGCCGCCCCATGGGGCGATCCGTCCCCAGCCCTGGACGACGGCCCCGGGAGCTACCGGTCTGGCGATGACTGGCGGCCATAGCGCCGTGACACGGCGATCCGGGCGGAGCGGGCACCCGGGAGAACAGGGCTAGGCCCGGCGCAGGAAGTGGCGGCTGTGCCCGAGCCGTTCCCTGATCTTCTCGGTGATCTGCCCTTTGACCAGTTCCGCGGCGAGCAGGCAGGCGGAGGTGATGCCCCGCGCGGTGGAAGCGCCGTGCGCGATGACGATGGTGCCTTCCAGGCCGAGCAGGGCCGCGCCGCCGTAGGTCTCGGAGTCCAGGCGGCCCCGGAGTTCGCGCAGCCCGCGCCGTTGCAGCAGGGCGCCGACCCGGGCCGCCCGCGAGTCCTGCAGCACGGCCCGCAGCTGCTGCGCGGCGAACCGGGTCGCGCCCTCCAGGGTCTTCAGCGCCACGTTGCCGGTGAAGCCGTCGGCGACGATCACGTTCACCCGGCCCGCCATCAGGTCACCGCCTTCGACGTTGCCCGCGAAGCGGATCGGCAGGGCGCCGTGCGGCGGCGGCGCGGCCAGCAGTTCGTGCGCCCGCCGGATCAGCTTGTTGCCCTTTCCCGGCTCCTCGCCGATGGAGAGCAGGCCGACGGTGGGCTCGGCGATGCCGTGCGCGACCTGCGCGTAGGCCACGCCGAGCTGGGCGAACTGGAGCAGCGTCTCTGGCTTTGGGTCGGCGATGGCCCCCGCGTTGACCAGTACCGTCGGTGTGGGGCGGGTGGGCAGCACCACGGCCAGGGCGGGCCGGAGCAGCCCAGGCACGGAGCGCAGCCGCAGCCGTGCGGTCGCGACGATGCCCCCGGTCGAGCCGGCCGAGACCACGGCCGCGGCCTGGCCGCGCCGGACGAGCTGGCAGGCGATGGCCACGCTGGACCGCGGGCGCCGCCAGCTGGCCAGGGCTCCTTCGCCCATCCCGATGGCATCCTCGGCCGGGATGACCCGCAGCAGCCCCGCCACCTCCTGGTGCGCGGCGATCAGGGTGCGCAGCTCGGCTGGGCGGCCGGTGAGGATCACCGGGGCCCGCATGGTCGCCGCGGCCGCGGCCGCCCCGGCGACGACCTGCTCCGGGCCATGATCACCACCCATCGCGTCCACCACGATGTCAGCCCGTTCCGGCGCGGTACCCGGCGCTGATTGGTCTAGCACGGCAGCTCCCCGGGGGCGCCGGTCACTGCCCCAGCCGACGGCTGGGGCAGGCGTGCCGGGGGTGTGGGAGGACCAGCATGGCCCCAAGCCTCTCACTGCCTGGCCGTGCCGCCATCGTCGGCATGAGCGGTGCCCGCTGATCACGCGGGGATCATGGTTGATCATCCGCCGACCGGGTAACCATCTGGCACGATCTGGGACCTGGGGAAGCGGACATTGGGCAAAGTAATAAGATGGCAAAGGAGCGCTTCAGGTGTCGTGGCGGCCACTAAAGGGGAAGCAGCCGCCAGCGGCCCGGCTGGGTTGCCAGTTAGCTGACGGGGACCAGGAAGCAAGCCAAGGAAACCGTCAATGCTGTTTCAGCGTTTCCTCAACGTACGTTTGTTGTATTGAGTCCTGTATGGGAGCTTTCGTCCCGCTAGCAGTGTCTGAACTAGCAGCAGCTGAAGGGGGGAGTGCGGCGGGAAGCTTGCCAGCCGCCGGCCAGCACGACGTGCACCCCGGCAAGGCCGCCGGGGGCGCTACCGACCGGAGGGAGACGCGTGACTGTTATTCGGCAGACAGTGTCAGCACCACCAGCTGGTGGACGGCGGTTTCGGGCCTACACCGCGAAGCACCTGGACGAACTGACCGCGCGGGCGGGCCTCTCCCACGAGGACCGGCTCGCCGTCCGTGCCGTCGGTGCCGTCCTGCCCTTCCGGACCAACTCTTATGTAGTCGAGGACCTGATCGACTGGGCCGCCGCCCCCGACGACCCGATCTACCGGCTGGTGTTCCCCCAGGCTGACATGCTTCCAGCTGACGATGTGCGGCGCATCGCGGACCTGCTGGCCTGCGGCGCGAGCGATGTGGACATCAGCGCCGCGGCCCACGAGGTACGCATGCGGCTCAACCCGCATCCGGCCGGCCAGCTGGCCCTGAACATCCCCGATCTTGGCGACGAGCCGCTGCCCGGAGTGCAGCACAAGTACCCCGAGACGGTGCTGATCTTCCCCAAGCAGGGCCAGACCTGCCATGCCTACTGCACGTACTGCTTCCGGTGGGCGCAGTTCGTGGACGAGCCCGAGCTCAAGATGGCCACGGCCGACATCAGCCGGGTCATGGACTACCTGCGGCAGCACCGCGAGGTGACCAGCGTCCTGGTCACCGGCGGTGATCCGATGATCATGGGCGCCCCGGTACTGCGCCGCTATCTCGAGCCCCTGCTGGAGCCCGGCCTCGAGCACATCGAGTCGGTGCGGATCGGGAGCAAGGCGCTGGCCTACTGGCCGCAGCGGTTCGTCTCCGACCCGGACGCGGATGAGACGCTGCGCCTGTTCGAGCGGGTCATCGCGTCCGGCCGGGCCCTGGCTTTCATGGCGCACTTCTCCCACCCCCGGGAGCTCGAGCCACCGCTGGTGGCCGAGGCGGTGCGCCGGATCAGGGCTACCGGGGCCGTGATCAGGACCCAGGCCCCGCTGATCAGGACGATCAACGACGACCCGGCGACCTGGGGCGCGATGTGGCGGGCCCAGGTCCGGATGGGCATGGTGCCCTACTACATGTTCGTGGAACGGGACACCGGGCCCCAGGATTACTTCGCGGTCTCGCTGACCCGCGCCTACGGCATCTACAGCGCGGCCTACCGGCAGGTGTCCGGGCTGTGCCGGACCGTCCGCGGGCCTTCGATGTCGGCGACGCCCGGCAAAGTCTGCGTTGACGGGATCACCGAGATAGCTGGGCAGAAGGTATTTGTCCTGCACATGATCCAGGCCCGCGACCCGGACCTGGTGGGCAAGCCGTTCTTCGCCCGGTACGACCCGGACGCTGCCTGGCTCTCCGACCTGGAGCCCGCCTTCGCCGCCCGCTTCCCGTTCGAACCCGATCCGGAGGACCTGCCCGGCCTCTGGTCCCCACCCGTGTTCGAACCAGCAGGCTGAGGCGCCCCGCCCGGCCTGAGCCGGTAGCCCGCCGCCCGGCTCAGGCCTGGTGCGGGGCCGGCTCGGGCCCGGGCTGGGCCGGAGCAGCGCCAGCCCGCTCCCCGGGTACCAGATCCGGCAGCGCGGGCCCGGCCGGCTGGCGGTTCTGCAGCAGGAAGCAGCTGAGCGCGCCCACCAGCAGCAGGATGACGGTCAGCAGGAACGTCGAGCGCATCGCGCTCACAAAGCCGAACGTGAACACGTCGTGGCCGATCCGCGCGATCTCGGCCATCACCCGGGCCGGCAGCCCCGGTGGCAGCTTGGCCGCCCCGCCGTTCTGCCCGGCGCCGACCTGGATGCCGTTGCTGGCCGAGTGCTTGATCCCGGCCACGAACGGGCCGCGCAGCTGCGCGGGCAGCGCGGCCGAACGGGTGGTGGCCTGGCTGGTCATCGTCGACACCAGGCGGTTCTGCAGCAGCGCGCCCACGGCCGCGGTGCCGATGACCAGGCCGACCTGCCGGACGGTGTTGAGCACGCCCGAGGCCGCCCCGGCCATCCGCGGGTCGATGTTGCGCATGGCCACGGTCACCATCGGGGCGAAGATGCAGCCCATGCCGGCCCCGGCCACGATCAGCGGGGCGAGGAAGACATACCACGCGGATGTGGTGGTGGCCACGGCCGCGGCCCAGCCCATGCCCACCGCGAACAGCGTCAGGCCGCTCATCAGGATGTACTTGCCGCCGATCTTGTCGGTCAGCCGCCCGGCCACCGGGGCCAGGAACATCGACATCAGCGAGGCGGGCGCCAGGGTCAGCCCGGCCCGCAGCGCAGTGAAGCCGAGCACCGACTGCAGGTAGATGGTGAACGGCAGGAAGATGCCCATCATGCCGACGGCCAGCGTGCCGGACACCCAGTTCACCACCGCGTAGTTCCGGTCCCGGAACAGCGCGAACGGCACCAGCGGCTCCTTGTCCTGGGTCATCCGCTGCAGCAGCAGGAAGGCGAGCAGCAGCACCACTCCGGCGCCGAGCACCAGCGGGATGCTGATGAACGACGTGATCGTGCCCCAGTTGTACTTCTGCCCCTCGACCAGGCCATAGCAGATGGCCAGCAGGCCGGCGCTGGCCAGTAGCACACCGGGCACGTCGATCCGGTGCCGCCGGCCGGGCCGCATGTCCGGGATGATGAGGAACGTCAGCACCAGGGCGATCACGCCGAACGGCAGGTTGACGTAGAAGATCCACCGCCAGTCGAACGCCGTGACCAGCAGCCCGCCGAGCGTCGGCCCGGCGATCGTGGCCACCCCGGCCACCGCGCCCCAGACACCGAACGCCACGCCGCGCCGGTCGGCCGGGAAGGTGTTGGTGATGATCGTCAGTGTCTGCGGCATGAGCATGGCCGCGCCCAGGCCCTGCACCGCCCGGAACCCGATCAGCCAGCCCGGGCTCGGGGCCGCGCCGCAGGCGGCCGAGGCCAGGGTGAAGACCGCTACCCCGCCAGCGAACATGATCCGCGGCCCGATCAGGTCACCGAGCCGTCCCGCGGTGATGACCAGCACCGCGAGCACCAGTGCGTAGGCGTTGATCACCCAGAGGATGTCATCGAGGGACGCGTGCAGCTCCGTGATCATGTCGGGCACGGCGATGTTCACGATCGTCAGGTCGAGCAGCGTCATGAAGAACCCGAGCGAGACGACCAGCAGCACGGCCCATGGATTCCCCCGGAACTTACTCACGCGTGCTCCTGTTCCCCGGTCCTGCTCCGCCGGGACTCCGCACCGCAGCCCCGGCCGGGCCGGCCCTGCCACGTGTCATCGGTACACGTGCTGATCTCCCGATCGTAGACCGGGCTACCGACAAATCCGTCCCGGGCCCGCGGCTCAGCTGGCAATTCCGAACCCGGTTCGGTCGGCCCGGGCGGGCGGGAAGTATGCTCCCGCCCATGAAACTGAACGGAACCGCAGCGATCATCTCCGGCGGCGCCAGTGGGCTCGGTGCGGGCGTGGCCCGCAGGCTCGCCGCTGCTGGCGTCGTGACTGTCGTCGCCGACCTGAACGAAGAGCAGGGCAAGGCGGTCGCGGCGGAGACCGGCGGCCTGTTCGTGAAGACGGATGTGGCGGACGAGGGCTCGGTCACCGCCGCCGTGGACGCGGCTGCGGCACAGTCCGCGCCGTTGCGGATCGTGGTGAACTGCGCCGGGATCGGCTGGGCCGCGCGGACGGTGGGCCGGGACGGCACCCCGCACGACCTGGCGTCGTTCCGCAAGGTCATCGACATCAACCTGATCGGCACGTTCAACCTGATGCGGATCGGCAGCGCGGCGATCGCCCGCACCGAGCCGGCCGACGCGGACAGCCAGCGGGGGGTGGTGATCAACACCGCCTCGGTGGCCGGCATCGAGGGCCAGACCGGCCAGGTGGCCTACTCGGCGTCCAAGGGCGGGATCATCGGGATGACCGTCCCGGCCGCCCGCGACCTGTCCGTGATCGGGGTCCGGGTGAACACGATCTGCCCGGGGATCATCGACACCCCGATCTACGGCACCGGCCAGGCCAGCGAGGACTTCAAGGCCAAGCTGGCCGCGCCGGTGGTGTTCCCCAAGCGGATGGGCACCGCCGCCGAGTTCGCGCACCTGGTTCAGGCGCTGATCGAGAACGACTACATGAACGCAGAGGTCATCCGGTTCGACGGTGGCATCCGCTTCCAGCCCAAGTAAGCAATACGCACGGCGCGCAGAACTGGCCAGCCGCCGCTGCCCGGTTACCCGCGGCCGGTGACGAGCGGCGGCCAGGACGCGGCGGCCGGGCTTACCAGCCGTGGAACTGGCCCTGGGTGCCCCAGAACGCGGCCAGCGCGGCCAGGACCGCCAGGCCGGCCGTAGCGGCGAGCAGGCGGCGCGCCGGATGGCCGGCCGACCAGCGCAGGCCCGTGACGGCCAGCCGCCGGGCCAGCCCGATGATGATGTAGAGCGAGCCAGCCAGCGACAGGGTCACCAAGGCGATGCCGACGACGTCGAGCGCGGCCATCGCGTAGCTGTGGTCCGCGAGGTGAGCCGACATGAGGCTGGCCTGATGGCTCCCGGCATGCCAGAGTGCGCGGTTGATCTGGGGCAGGTGCAGCAGCAGGTACCCGAGGCTGACGGCGAGCAGCGGGATGACGCACACGACCCAGCCGGTCACCACGATCCGCGCGTGACGTCGCAGGCCGGTGACCCGCGGATCACGGCGGCCCCGGGATACGGCGCTGCGCAGGATGGGAGCGACCCGGGCGAACAGGTCCGGCACGCCGACGATGTCGCTGAGGATGAAGTAGCCGTCGAAGCGGACGAACGGGAGCAGCTGCTCCAGCATCTCCAGGTGGGTGACGGCGATGACCAGGAGCAGGACCTCGGCTGAGGTGCCGGCGTAGATGCCGGCCAGCGCCAGCATGAAGATCAGGTTGAAGTACAGGCCGCCGAGGTCGGTCCGCAGCCGGCCGGCCCGGCTGAGCCGGTAGGAGTCGGTGACGTTGGTGAAGAACGACGGCCACACCAGGTAGATGCCAACGCCGATCCGGCCGGGCCGCGCGCCGCCGTACCGGCATCCGGTCGCGTGCCCGCATTCGTGGAACACGGCAGAGGCCACGGTGAGCCCGAGCACCACGAGCAGGTCCATCGGATCGCGCAGCACCTGCTCCACCCCGGCGCCCAGGCCGTGGATGACGAACAGCCAGTAGTCCAGGGCCAGCACGCTGGCCACCACGGCCAGCACGACCGGCCGCCGGAACAGTGGCCGGAGCACTGCGCCCGCGAGGTTCGCGGTCTGCTCGGGCAGCAGCGTGCCCCGTGCCCGGAGCGCGAGCAGCGGGTTGGCGGTGGGCGGCGTGGCCGGGGCCGCCTCGCTGGTGACGATGCCCAGCGGCAGCAGTTTGGCCGTGAGGAGCTGCCGTACCTGGTCGGCGCTGAGGGACCGGCCGAGGTCAGCGCTGACCGCGTCCGCGATGGCCTCCGGGCTCCGCGAGCCGTCGATCCGGCTGGTCACCTGGTACAGCAGCTGGGACATCTGGATGACCTGGCCGTCGGGCCGCCGCACCAGCGATGGGCGGCTGGCTGTAGCCGGAGTTCTGGTACTCGCCGAGCAGTTCGACCCCGTCGGCCAGCCGGGGCGCCGGGCCCGGGCTCGGGCACGTCCGCCGGGGCCGGCGCCGGTGCCGTGCGCTCGGCGGGCACACGCCCTGCGGTCACGGTCATCGGTCTGCTCCTCCGTCGTGCTCACTGGGGCTGCGGGATTGGCTGGGACGGCGGCCGGGGCTGGTGCGCAAGAGGGGAGGGCCACCCGAAGCGGCTCGGGTGGCCCTCCCCTCGCTGCTGTGCAGCCCCCTCGGCGCTGCACAGCAGGCCTGTACGCCGTGATCGACTACCGGCAAGGACTGCAAGCTGATCCGATTTCGTTGCCGCTGGGTTGTCGTTCAGAGCGAGAGGTTAGGACTCCCGCCTGGTTGGTGTTGCCGTTCCCGAGCAGCCACCTGGGTAGAAGAGTAGTTGGTGGTGCTGCTGTGGGCGACGAGTGGCACACCCACAGGGTCTCCCGGCTGGGCAGCAGCTCAGCGGTCTCCAGCTCGAGTTCTTGCATGGTCACGGCAGGTACAGTGGACATGGAGCCTCCTTCGGGAGTGACCTGCCTCTCCAGGCAGATCGGGGCGCCCGCTGCCACGGGCGTACGGGCCCTTTTAGGGACCGCCCGGTACCTCTGTGGTGCCGGGCCCGAACCTGGTGTACGCTCTTTGCCGTACACACTGTTCGGTCATGACCGTACAGTAGTCGGACTATCATCCCGTAAGGCAAGGGCTGCGGACTGTTACCGACTGCCCAACAGACGGAGATGGCTGGGCTGGTGATGACGGCGCACGCGACCGGGGCCGAGCCGGATTCCCCTGCTGACCAGCCCAGTCGACGAGGCCGACGCTTGGAACCCGATCTCAACCCGCTGCAGCGCCTGATCCATCACCGACTGCGCGAACATGGCTGGTCCTACGGCGAGGTGGCCCGGCGCGGTGGATTGCCACGGTCCACCGTGTACACGCTCGCGATGACCCGTAACCTGGCCCGGCCGCCGCGCCCGGCCACGCTGGATGGGCTGGCCAAGGGTCTCGAAGTGCCGGTGTCCGCGGTGCGCGCGGCCGCCGCCGAGTCCACCGGGCTGCACTACTACGACGAGGTCCCGGTGCCGCGGGAGCACCCCGGGGACCGGGAGCGGGAACTCCTCATCGCCAGCATCGACGAGCTGACGCCAGAGGACCGGCGCCATGTGGCCGCGCTGGTCGAGTCGCTGCGCAAGCGATCTGCGCAGGAGCCGACCGACGGCTAGCTTCCGGCCACCGGCCTCGAAGCGTGCTGCCCCGGCCCACCTCGCGGCCCTGGGCCGTGCGGCTGGCGCTGCCGACCCACCTCGCAGCCATAGGCCGCGTGGCGGGCGCTGGCCCGGCCCAGCTCGCAGCCATAGGCCTCGAAGCGTGCTGCTCCGGCCCACCTCGCGGTCCCAGGCCGCGCGGCTGGCGCTGCCCCGGCCCACCTCACAGCCGCAGGCTCCGTGGCTGGCAGTGCCCGATCCACCTCGCAGCCGCAGGCCGCGTGGCGGGGGCCGTCCCAGCCCAGCTCGCAGCCGGGCTGGCGGCTCGGTGTGAATCTTGCGCGACGCTGTGCTGGCTTGGCTGGGTCCCTTCTGTAGTGGCCTAAATCATCCGTGGCGGCTTGGGCTGGTCCCGTCCGGTCACGGGACTGGCCGTGGCGTGGCGGTACCTGGCGTCACCCAACCTGGCGCTGGGTCTGCGGGATGCCCTGCATCAGGCTCCCGGCGGTGGGCTGGCTGGGTGACACGTGGACAGCCGGCGGGGTGGTCTGGCCCCGCCGGGTGGCCGCTTCCGGCCGCGGTGGGGTCGTGGCCGCTTCCGCCCGCGCTTGCGTGGCGGCCGCCACGCCACCCGGCGGTCTGGCCGCGCCTGGCCCACCCGGCGGGGTAGCCGCCACCGGCCCGCCTGACTGGCTGTCAGCGCGTCCTTTGGCGAAGACCCGCCCGGGAGGGTAGGCCGGGGGCTGGTGCTGGCACTGGCCCTGGCCCATGCCGTTGTGCTGGCCGCTGGTGCCCGGCCGGCTGGACCGACGGCTGCCCGTCACACGGCCGCTAGCCGCCCCGGATGGCGACTGGCTGAGGTGACGGTCGTTGGACCCGACGCTCAGTACCGGAACAGCCGGGGTCAGTGCGAGCGGGAGATGGCCGCCGAATCATCTGGACGGTGGTGGCCGGCTGAGTGGCCGCATGCCCATTGGTGGCCTGCCGGATAGGGGCGGCCGGGCTGGGCCCGGCTATCGCCCCCACCGCGAGCACGACAGGGAGCAGAAGTCCTGCGATCAGCGACGCACGCCGCCGCGGGATGCCCACCCCCCAATGGCGTCTGCGCCCGGGCAACTGTGCGGCCATGGCTAGATCACCTGCCTGATGGCGGGCACGCCTAGCTGCCTGGACAGTTCGTCGTAGGGCCCCTCGGGCAGGACGAGCCGGGCAACGCGCAGGATGGCCTGCGGATCTTCACCCGGGGGCCGGAGCACGTAGACGGTCCCGTCGCGTTCCGAGCGGGTGACGACGAGCCGGTCGTGGTCGGCCAGGATGATGCGAGCCCGCCGGGAGCGGCTCGGTAGGGGCGGGCTGGCCGGCGCGGGCTCGTGATCCGGCCCTGGTGGCAGGGCCGCGCCGGATGACCCGGCCGTGACGGCGGCCGGTGGCCGGCGGCGCCGGCCGGCCGTGCGCAGCAGCGGCTCGGCCGCCAGCGCGGCCAGGACGAGCAGGCCGACGCTGGCCAGCATGACTCTTGAGCCAGCGGGGCATGCCGGTGGCGGCCGGGGTGGCCGCCGGGGTGGGCGGGCTGTGGTGCGGGGTGCCGCCCGGTGGGGGTGGTGGAGGCGCCGGGTGCGGGTGACTGGCCGGGCCCGGTGAGCTCACCCGGGTGGGTTGGGGCAGCCGCAGGACGGTGCCGGGATCGATGGCGCCGGGGTTGGGGCCGATGGCCTTCCGGTTGGCCGCGTACAGCGCGGGCCAGCCACCGCGGACCGCGTACCGGGCCGCGATGCCCGACAGGGTGTCCCCGGCGGCGACCCGGTAGCGGGCAGGCACCCGCAGCGGGGGCAGCCGCAGCCGGGTACCCGGGCGGATCAGGCCCGGGTCGGGGCCGATGGCCTTCCGGTTGGCCGCGTACAGCGCGGGCCAGCCGCCAGGTATGGCCAGGCGGGTGGCGATGGCGGACAGGGAGTCGCCGGGCTGCACGGCGTACCTGGCGGCCGGGTGCCCGGCATGGCGCGGTGCCGGGCTGGCCGTCCGCGCGGGTGCGGTGGCGAGTGTGCTGGTGCGGATGAGCTCGGTACTGCTACTGCTGATGGTTCTGATTGCTGCGGTGCGCGTGCTCGCTGGACCCGGGTGATGGGGTGTGGCCAAGGCGGCCGTTACCCACCAGACCGGCAGGATCATCCAGGCGAGCACCACGCACGCGGACTTGGTCCACGTACGCACGGTGCTATCACTTTCCTTCCACGGAATTCGGCGCAGCAGGCCGTCGGCCCGGCGCCGGAGGCGCTAACCGGACTGGGAAGGAAAGGGACTTACGCGGGCGGTACCTCAGGCAGGTAAGACCGCCATACCGGCTGCACAACGCTGCGGCGCGCCAGCCGCAGCAGGACAAGCATCAACAGGGTGATCAGGGCCGCGGCCACGCCCGCCGGGCCACCGCCCCCGCCGCCGCTGCCGGGGATGCCACTGCCCGCGCCGCCACCAGGGGCGCTGGGCAGGCGGGGTGCGGTCGGCGCGGCCGGCGCCGGCCACCCGGGCATGCCGGCCCCGGCGCCGGCCGGGGAACTGGCCAGCCCGGCCAGTCCTGCGCTCGCCCCGGCCGCCAGCGCCGTGGCCGCTGAGCCACCAGGCGCCGAGAACGGGGCAGTCCGGCCCGGGCCTGGCGGCCCCACGAGTCCGGGGGTGGGGATGAACGTCCCGCCACCGGCCGCCGGGGGCAGCACCCCGCTGCTGATCCCGGCCACCCCGCCAGCGACGGTAGAGACCACGGGAGCCAGCGTCCCGGTGGCGGCCGGGAGCACGGCTCCGGCCAGCCCGGCGACGGCTGGGAGCACAGATCCCGTGAGCCCGGTCAGGGTGCCGGTGACCGCCGGGAGAACCGACCCGGTAATCCCGGTGACGACGGGGAGCAAGGACCCGGTGAGCCCGGTCACGGTGCCGGTCAGTGTGGGGAGCACCGCTCCGGTCACGCCAGTGAGGGTGCCGGTGACCACCGGCAGCAGCGACCCGGTGAGCCCGGTGACCACGGGCAGGACCGACCCGGTGAGCCCGGTGACGACGGGCAGGACCGAGCCGGTGAGCCCGGTGACAGCCGGCAGGACCGAGCCGGTCAGCCCGGTGAGAGTCCCGGTGACGGCCGGGAGGACCGAGCCGGTCAGCCCGGTTACGCCGGTAGACGAGCCGGTCACGGCGGGGAGCACGGAGCCGGTGAGCCCGGTGACGGCCGGCAGGACCGAGCCGGTGAGTCCGGTGACGGTCCCGGTGACGGCCGGGAGGACCGAGCTGGTGAGTCCGGTGACCGTCCCGGTCACGGTCGGGAGGGCCGAGCCGGTGAGCCCGGTTACGGTCCCGGTGACCGGTGGGAGCAGCGACCCAGTGACGCTGCCCGCCGTGCCGGTCACGGCCGGGAGGACCGAGCCAGTCAGTCCGGTCACGCTGCTCGCGATCGTCGGCAGCGCCGATCCGGTGGGCCCGGTGAGGGTCCCCGTGACGACCGGCGGGGCCGCCCCGGTCGCTCCGAGGACGGCGCCGGTGGCCGTCGGCAGGGCGGTTCCGGTAACCCCGCTGACCGTGCTGGTGACCGTCGGGAGGACCGATCCAGTGACGCCAGTGACGGCCGAGGGCGCCGACCCGGTGGGTCCGGTCAGGGCCGCGGTGGTGGCCGGGAGGACTGACCCGGTGATTCCGGTCGCGGCGGGGAGCACAGCCCCGGCCGTCCCGGCGGCCGTGGGAGTCCCGGACCCGCTGGCACCGGCGACGGCGGCGGTGAGGCCGGACAGTGCGCCACCTGCCGGGCCGGCCCCGCCCGCGAGGCCGGGCAGCTGGGCCGCGCTCAGCGGCCCCTGGCTCGGCCCGGCTGGCGCGGCACCAGCGCTCGGTGCGCCGGTGCCCGATCCCAGTACGGACCCTGCGGCCTGGGTCACGGTGCTGGTGACCGACGGGAGCGCGGGAGCCTGGCTGGCCGGTGCCGGCGGGGTGGCGGCCGGGGTCCCGGACGGGCCAGGGACGGCGGAGGTGAGGCTCTGCGGGGCGCTGCCGGGGCCACCTGCGGCCGTCCCGGTGAGGGTGCCGACGGCGCTGGTGACGGTGCTGATCACGGCCGGGGCCGGGTCAGCGGGCGCCGCGGCGCTGGCTACCGGGCCGACCGGGACGGGCTGCGCGGTGGGGCCGGTGGGCGACGGTGCACTGGCCTGGCTCGGGGTGCTGGCCTGGCTCGGCGCACTGGCCTGGCTTGGGGTGGACGCCTGGCCCGGGCTGGGGGTCAGCCCTTGCACGGCGCCACTGAGGCTGGACACGGCCGAGGCGACCGGCGAGCCCGGCTGGCCCGCGCTGCTGCCAGACCCGCTGACTGCTGCTGGCGCGCTGACCGCCGCCGCCGCCGGCGCGGCCGGGCTGGTCTGGCCCGCGGAAGGCGCCGGGCTGGCCGGAGGGGCCGACGCAGCCGGGGTGGCTTGGTTGTCAGCCGCGGCCGGGCGGGCCGGGGTGGCCTGGCCGCTGGCTGGGGCGGGGCTGGACGGGGTGGCCTGAGCGGCTTGGCTGTCGGCCGGGGCCGGGCTGGCTGAATCGGGCTGGACCGGCGCAGGCGGCTGGCTCACGGGGCTGGCCGGTGCGGACTGGCTTTCCGCCGGGGGCTGGCTGGCGGCCGGAACGGGAGCGGCCGGGCTGGCGGGAGCCTGCGCAGTCGGCGCGGTCTGGCCCGGCTGACTCGGCTGGCTGGCCGAGGGCGATCCTGGCGGCTGCGCCTGCGACCCCGAGCCTGGGCTCGGCGACAGGCCCTGCACCGTGGCGGCCGAGCCGCTCAGCGCCGAGCCGACCGTCCCGGTCACGCCGCTGGCCAGGCCCGCTACCGGGCCACTGCCGGGGGGTGCCGCAGTGGGGCTGTCATCCGCCGACGCGCGGCCCGCGAGGAGGAACAGCAGGACGAGCGCGGCGGCTAGCCCGCCGAACGCGCCCATGCAGACCCTCAGGGTCAGAGTTAAGACCCGGATGAGGGGAGCCGAACCCTCCACGGCCAGCACGTTACCCCCAAAACTGTCGGCTATTCACCGCCCCGACCAGACAGATCTGGCCGAGTCGCCGCAACCTGTCCGGCCAAAGCGCGTCTAGCTGCATGGATGCTGCCAGCATGGCGGTAAAAAGTTCATCAGGGCCTGGCCGCCGGCGCGATGCCGGACCCTGGCTTGCCGGGCAATCCCGGACAATGCGGTAACCGATAGCGATAATGCGATAACCGGTAAACGACGCCAGGGAGCGCCATGCCAGAAGGCCCGGGCCACGGCACTAGCGACGAGGCCGTCCGCTGCGACATAGACGGCCCAGTCGCGGTCATCACCATCAACCGGCCCGAAGCACGCAACGCCGTCAACGAAGCGGTCGCGGCGGGCGTCGCGGCAAGCCTCGATGAGCTGGATGACCGCAAGGACATCCGGGTCATCGTGCTGACCGGGGCGGGCGGCACGTTCAGCGCCGGGATGGACCTGAAGGGCTTCCTGGCCGGGCAGAACCCGATGGCGGGCGGCCGGGGCTTCGGCGGCATCGTGGAGCGGCCGCCGAGCAAGCCGGCCATCGCCGCGGTCGAGGGATACGCGCTGGCCGGTGGCTTCGAGCTGGCTCTCGCCTGTGACCTCATCGTGGCCAGCGAGGAAGCGCAGTTCGGCCTGCCCGAGGTAACCCGGGGCCTGGTGGCGGCGGCGGGTGGGCTGCTGCGGCTGCCCAGCCGGGTGCCCTACCACCTGGCCATGGAGGTGGCGCTGACCGGAGACCGCGTGCCAGCGGCCCGGCTGCACCAGGCCGGGCTGATCACCCAGCTGGCGCCCGCTGGCCAGGCGCTGGCCAGGGCCACCGAGCTGGCCGCCCGGATCGCGCAGAACGCACCGCTGGCGCTGGCGGCCACCAAGCGGGTGATCGTGGAATCGGCGGACTGGCCAGCCGATACGGCGTTTGCCCGGCAGAGCGAGGTCACCAGAGCGGTGTTCACCTCCGCGGACGCCAAGGAGGGCGCCGTGGCCTTCGCCGAGAAGCGGCCACCGGTCTGGCGTGGCGAGTGAGCCTGCTGGGACAGCCGTGCCCCAAGTTCGCCTGCCCTGGCAGGCGGCCTGCGCAGCCCGGCCACGCAGAGTCTGTCCTGCCCATAGGATCGGGGCCGGTAGGACCGGCTGAGACAACCAGACACTTTCGTTAGGGACATCGATGTGCGGAATCGTCGGCTGCCTGGCCCTAGCTCTTGAGGCAGACCCGGATCAGAGCTGGGTGCACACCGCTACCGAGCGGATCAGCCATCGTGGACCGGACGACGAGGGGTTCTACACCGACCCCGACGTCGCCCTCGGCTACAAGCGCCTGGCCATCATCGACCTGTCTCCCGGTGGTCACCAGCCCATGCGCTCCGCTGACGGCCGCTACTGGATGGTCTACAACGGCGAGATCTACAACTACGTGGAACTCGGCCAGGAACTGCGGCAGCAGGGCGTGGCGCTGCGCTCGGCCTCCGACTCCGAAGTCCTGCTGGAGATGTACGCGCTGGTCGGCAAGGAAGTCGTGCACCGGCTGCGCGGCATGTTCGCCTTCGCGATCTGGGACACCTGGACCCGCGAGCTGTTCTGTGCCCGGGACCAGTTCGGCATCAAGCCCTTCTACTACACCCTGGATCGGCTGCCTCAGCCGGACTGGCCCACTGACACGCCTGCCTCGGAACCCCGGCCGGCCAGTGAGCCAGAGCGGGGTGGCGCGCTGGGCGGCCGCCACGCGGCCGCTGGCCCGGTGGCCCGCCCTGGGCCCGCCAGCCGGGCATCGGGCCGCTCGGCCGCGGGGGGATCGGGCGGCCGGGGCCGGCACGCGGCCGGCCGCGGCCATGTCCCGGAACCCCCCGCCACCAGTGTTTTCGATGGCGCCCCTGGTGCGGCCAGCGCCCCCGGCGACCCAGGCCGGGCCAACGGCGATGCACCTGGCCGCGGTGGCCCGGGCCGGGGCGAGGACGGGAACGGGTTCCCGGGTGCCGGTGAGATGGCCAGCCCGGCCGGGCCGCCCGGCGCCGGGCGGCTGCTCCGCTTCGCCTCGGAGCGCAAGTGCCTGGCCGGCCCGGGCGAACTGACGGCCCTCGACCCCGACGCACTGCGGCACTACCTGGCCTTCCAGTACGTGCCTCCGCCCGAGGCGCTCACCCCGCCGATCCGGGTGCTCCCGCCCGGTCACGCGATGATCGCCAGGCCGGGCGGCAACGTGGACGTGTACCGCTACTGGCGGGCCGACCTGCGGCCGGCCCGGACCCCGGACCCGGTCACCCCAGCCCGGATCCTGGCCGTCATGCGGGACTCGGTGGCCGTGCACCTGCGCAGTGACGCGCCGCTGGGCGCGTTCCTGTCCGGTGGCATCGACTCCGCGGCCATCTGTGCGCTGGCTGCCGAGCACCGGCCTGACCTGCTGACCTTCACGGTCGGATTCGAGCGGGAGGGCTACAGCGAGATCGACCGGGCCCAGGAAACCGCGGCCGCGCTCGGCGTCAAGTCGATCCCGTACCTGATCAGCGCCGAGGAGTTCTTCGCCAACCTGCCCCGGATCATCTGGCACCTGGACGACCCGATGGCGGACGCCGCGGCGGTGCCGCTGTGGTTCGTGGCCCGGGAGGCGAGTAAGCACGTCAAGGTGGTGCTGTCCGGCGAAGGCTCGGACGAGCTGTTCGGCGGCTACGCCATTTACCACCAGCCCGGCTTTGTCCGCGCCGGTGAGCGACTGCCCGAGCTGGCGCGGTTCCCGCTGAAGCGGGCGGCGGCGATGATCCCAGCCGGGGTCAAGGGCAAGGGGTTCCTGGAACGCACCTCCACCCCGCTGCGGGAGCGGTACATCGGCAACGCGCACGTGTTCATCGACGGCCAGGTGGACCTGATCGCCCGGGGCGCCAGGACACCCGGCAGCAGCGCGTACGCGGTCACCGACCCGATCTACGATCAGGCCGCCGCGGCTGACCTGGATGACACCTCGACCATGCAGCTGGTGGACATCAACACCTGGCTGCACGGCGACATCCTGGTCAAGGCCGACCGGATGACGATGGCGCACAGCCTCGAACTGCGCGTGCCGTTCCTCGACCGTGAGGTGATGGCGGTGGCCGCGCGGCTGGCCCGGGAGGAGAAGATCGGCAACGGCACCACCAAGCTGGCGCTGCGCGAGGCGATGAGCGAGGTACTGCCCAAGGCCGCGGCCGAGCGGGCCAAGCTCGGCTTCCCGGTGCCGGTCGGCTTCTGGCTCAAGGGTGAAATGTACGGTTTCGCCGAACGGCTGCTCCGCGAGGCGCAGACCGGCCAGTGGATCGACCAGGCCGCGGCGCTGGCCATGCTGGAGCGGTTCCGGGCTGGCGATCCCGAGATCAGCTGGCGGCACATCTGGGTGCTGATCGTGTTCTCGCTCTGGCACCAGGTGTACGTCGAGCGGGTCTACGACCCAACCGCGCTCGGCTGGGAACGGGTCCCCGGCGCCGGCTTCACCTGGTAAGGCCCTGGCGGTCAGCCCGTCACAGGGCGAAGCCGGGACCCGGGCCGGGGCGGTACGCCGACAGCTTGTCCCGCAGCCGGCCGCGGCCGCGGTGCAGCCGGGACATCACCGTGCCGATGGGCGTGCCCATGATCTCGGCGATCTCCTTATACGCATAGCCCTCGATATCGGCCAGGTAGACCGCGACCCGGAACTCTTCGGGCAGGTCACGCAGGGCGCGCAGGATCTCGGAGTCGGCCAGCCGGTCCAGGGCCTCGGCCTCAGCCGACCGGGCCTGCGCGGCCAGCGGGTCGGCGGGCAGCTGCCACTCCTGGAAATCACCGCTCGATGCCTGCCGGGGCTCGCGGCGCCGCTTGCGGTAGCTGTTGATGAACGTGTTGGCCAGGATGCGGTGCAGCCATGCCTTGAGGTTCGTACCGGGCCGGAACTGGTGGAACGCGGCGTAGGCCTTGGCCGAGGTCTCCTGGACCAGGTCCTCCGCGTCAGTGGGGTTACGGGTCATCCGGAGCGCGGCCGGGTACAGCTGGCCAAGAGCAGGCAAGACATCCTGCTCGAACCGCCGGTCCCGGTCCGGTGCCTCTTCGGTTGTCCCCATCGGCTGCTCCGCTTCATCGCTACCTGTCACTTTAAAGACGTATGGGAAGCCCCATACGGCTCGGTGACTAGGGTCACAATTTTCCCCCGCTGTCCGTGGTTCCTTCTTACCCGCACAATCTCAAAGATTCCTGAACGTGAACTGTGAGCCTTGCTAGTACCTACAGTAACTTTTCGGTGCCACACGGCTAGGTGGATGGGTCCACCGGGTCAGTCCGGCCAGAATGGGCTGGGTGACCAGCACTGCCCGCCCTGGCCAGCAGCTAACCGGGCCCGCGCTGATGTCCGCGGCCTGCCTGCTGGGAGCGGCTGACGTCGCGGGCTGGTCCACTGCGGAGCAGCGGCTGGTGCAGCGGGGAAACCCCAGGTGGCAGCGGGCCGGCCAGGACACCGGCCCAGCCGGCGATCCAGGCCGCAGCCTCGATACCGAACTGGCCCGGGAGCAGATCCAGGCCGGGCAGGACCCGCTGGGGGACGCCTTCTGTGCCCTGCGGGACCAGGCCGAACGCCGCCAGCTGGGCCAGACGTTCACCCCGCCGGCGATCATCAGCAGCATGATCGGCTGGGCGTCCGGCGGTGGGCTCCGCCCGGCGCGGGTGGTGGACCCCGGGTGTGGCTCGGCCCGTTTCCTCATCGCCGCCGGGCGGCACTGGCCGCAGGCTGAACTGGTCGGGGTGGAGATCGACCCACTGGCCGCGATCATCGGCCGGGCCAGCCTGGCCGCGGCCGGCCTGGCCGCGCGGTCCCGGGTGGTACTCGGGGACTACCGCCAGCTGTGCCTGCCGCCGGTGGCCGGGCCCACGCTGTTCCTGGGTAACCCGCCCTACGTCCGGCACCACCAGATCCCGGGGCAGTGGAAGGACTGGCTGCGGCGGACCGCCGCCCGGCATGACCTGGCCGCCAGTGGGCTGGCCGGCCTGCACGCCCACTTCTTCCTGGCCACCGCCCAGCATGCGGTGCCCGGCGATGCTGGTGCGCTGATCACCGCGGCCGAGTGGCTGGACGTCAACTACGGCGGCCTGATCCGGGGGCTGTTGCTGGGCGTGCTGGGTGGCCGGTCCGTTCACCTGGTCGAGCCGGCCGTCCCGGTGTTCGCGGACGCCGTGGCCACCTCGGTGATCACCTGTTTCCGGCCGGGCCCGGCCCCCCGGGCCGTGCGGCTGCGCCGGGTGGCCAGCCCGGGCGAGCTCGGCGATCTGGCCGGCGGTACCCCGGTGCCCGCCGGGGTGCTCCGGGCGGCCCGCCGCTGGGGCCCACTGCTGCCCGGGCCACCCGTCAGCCGCGAACGGCCAGCCCGCCAGCAGCCACGCGCCCGGCACCCGGCCGCCCTGCCCGCCGGTCACGTCGAGCTCGGCGAGCTGTGCCGGGTCCACCGCGGGCAGGTGACCGGCGCGAACGCGGTATGGATCACCCCGGGCGGGCACCCGCTCATCCCGGCGCGGTTCCAGTTCCGGGCGGTGACCCGGGCCCGTGAGCTGATCGCGGCCGGCCGGGTGCTGCCGGCCCACGCCGAACTGCGCCAGGTCATCGACCTGCCTGCCGACCTCGGTGAGCTGGCCGCGGCGGAACGGGCCGCGGTGGCCCGGTTCCTGCGCGCGGCCACCGCGGCCGGGGCGGCCGACGGCTACGTGGCCCGGCATCGCACGCCCTGGTGGCGGGTCCGGCTGGCTGAGCCGCCGCCGATCCTGGCCAGCTACATGGGCCGCCGTCCGCCGGTATTCGTGCGCAACCTGGCCGGCGCGCGGTACGTCAACATCGCGCACGGCCTCTACCCGCGCCAGCCGCTGGCCCCGGCCATCCTGGACGCGCTCGCCGCCTTCCTGGGCCGGTCGGTCACGGCTGACCAGGGCCGGGTGTACGCGGGCGGGCTGGTCAAGTTCGAGCCGGGCGAGATGGAACGGCTGCCGGTGCCCGAGCCAGCCGGGCTGGACCGTATCCCGTAACGCCCGCTGGTCAGATCCAGCCGTGATACCACATGTGGGACAGCCAGGACGTGTACGGGATGATCTCGCCCGACAGGATCGGGTACAGGTACGCGAAGTTCAGCAGCACCCCGAGCAGGTAGGCGCCTGCCACTGACGCGCCGATGGTCCGCCGCATGGTGGACGCCTGCGCTGACCCGATGATCAGGCCCAGGCACAACGTGATCGAGATGATCAGGAACGGCTCGAATTCCAGCGCGTAGAAGAAGAACTCGGTCCGGTGGTCGTGCCAGGCGAACCAGAACCAGGGCAGCCAGCCCACCGCCACGCTGAGCAGTACCGCCCCGGCCCGCCAGTCCCGCCGGGTCAGCCACCAGACCAGGCAGACCAGCAGCGTGGCGATCGACGCCCACCAGATCAGCGGGGTGCCGATGGCCAGCACTTCCTGCGCGGTGCTGCTGGCGCAGGCGCCCTTCCCGCCGCCCGCCGGGCAGGCCCAGGAGAACGCCACCGGCCTGCTCATCACCAGCCAGGTCCACGGCTGGGACTGGTATGGATGATGCGTGGTCAGGCCGAGGTGGAACTGGAGGATCTGCTTCTGGTACTCCACGAACGAGGCGATCGCGGAGACCACCGGGATGTGTGTCCCGCCGTTGGCCGCCCACTGCCGGTCATAGCCGGAACTGGTGAAGAACCAGCCGGCCCAGGTGACGACGTACACCCCCAGCGGCAGCAGGCCGAACCAGGCCGGCAGCCACCGGTTCTGCCGCAGCGTGGCCCGCAGGCCCCCGGTGAAACCCGCCGCGCGGCGGGCGCCCACGTCCCAGGCCAGGGCCAGCCCGGCGAAGCCGAGCAGATACCAGATCGCGTCCCATTTCGAGGCGAGGGCGAAGCCGATGCACACCCCGGCGCCGATCCGCCACCAGCGCACCGGCAGCTGGGGCAGGTCCGTGCGGCCCGGCGACTCCTCGGCCGCGGTGACCAGCCGGTCCCGGACGAAGTCGCGGTCCACCACCAGGCAGCCGAACGCGGCCAGCACCCAGAACATCAGGAAGATGTCCAGCAGCGCGGTCCGGCTCATCACGAATTCCAGCCCGTCCAGCGCCATCAGCAGGCCCGCCACGCAGCCGAGCAGTGTCGACCTGGTCATCCGGCGGGTGATCCGGGCCAGCAGCAGGATGGCCAGCGTCCCGATCAGCGCGGCCGAGAACCGCCAGCCGAACGAGTTCAGCCCGAACGTCCACTCGCCGAACGCGATGAAGATCTTGCCCAGCGGCGGGTGCACCACGAACTCGCCGCCGTGCGTGAAGATGTGCGGGTCCCCGCGGGCCAGCAGCCCGTTGCGGTTGGCCACGTAGTTGTGCTCGACGCCGAAGCGCAGGATGCCGTAGGCGTCCGGCACGTAGTAGGTCTCGTCGAAGATGACCTTGCGCGGCACCTGCAGCCGGTTGAACCGCAGGAACGCGCCGAACAGGGTGATGAGGACCGGCCCGGCCCAGCCCCAGAACCCCGCCCAGCCCAGGAACATGTCGCTGGGCATGGCGGGCACCATCCGGGCCCGCAGCGCGGAGATGCGGGCCGTGCGGTCAGTGGCCGGCTTGGCGGCCGTCCGGGATGCCATCATCGTGGAACATCGTATTGGTGCCTGGCCCTATCTGGTGGACCAGATCACAACGTATTCGCGAACAGGACATAGCGTGAGCCCGGCATGAGCGGCCCCGAGCTTGGCACCCTGACCGTCGCTGGCGCCCCGATCGGGCGGCCCGGCGACGCCTCGCCGCTGCTCGCCCAGGCGCTGGCCACGGCCACGGTCGTCGCGGCCGAGGACACCAGGCGGCTGCGCCGGCTGGCCGTCGCGCTCGGCGTCCAGCTGACCGCCAAGATCGTGCCCTACTGGGACGTGCACGAGAGCGAGCGCGCGGCCGGGCTGGTCAGCCTGCTTCAGCAGGGCCAGGACGTGCTGCTGGTGTCCGACGCCGGGATGCCCGGGATCAGCGACCCGGGATACCGCATAGTGGCCGCCGCCGCGGCGGCCGGGGCCCGGGTCACCGTGCTGCCCGGGCCGTCCGCGCTGACCGCCGCGCTGGCCGTGTCCGGGCTGCCGACCGACCGGTTCTGCTTCGAGGGGTACCCGCCGCGCCGGGCCGGCGACCGGGCCCGCCGGTTCGCCGAGCTGGCCACCGAGCGCCGGACCATGGTGCTGTTCGAGTCGCCCCGGCGGACCGCGGCCACCCTGGCCGAGCTGGCCGCCGCGTTCGGCGCGGGCCGGCGCGCCGTGGTCTGCCGGGAACTGACCAAGACCTACGAGGAGATCCGCCGCGGCACCCTGGCCGAGCTGGCCGGCTGGGCCGGGGCCACCGACGTGCTGGGCGAGATCACTCTGGTCATCGGGGGTGCTGAGGACGGCCCCCGGCTCAGCCTGGCCGGGGCCGTGGCCGAGGTGGCCCGGCGGGTGGCCGCGGGCGAGGCCCGCACCGCGGCCATCGGGGCGGTCGCCCGGGAGTCGGGTCTGCGCCGGGGCGACGTGTACGACGCGGTGCTGGCCGCCCGGCGGTCCCAGGACGCACCCTGACGGCCGCCCGGCGGTCCCAGGACGCACCCTGATGGCCGTCCCGCGGGCGGCGCGGTGGCCCAGCTAAATGGGTCAGGGCCTGCCCGGACTGCCCCTAGGCTGGACCCATGTCCCTGACGACCCGGCATATTCTCACCGCGCCGGCCTGGCCGTACGCGAACGGCCCCCGGCACATCGGCCACGTCTCCGGCTTCGGGCTGCCGTCCGACATGTTCAGCCGGTACCAGCGGATGTCGGGCCACCAGGTGCTGATGGTCAGCGGGACCGACGAGCACGGCACCCCGATCCAGGTGGCCGCGGACGCCGAGGGTGTCACGCCCCGGGAGCTGGCCGACCGGTACAACCGGGTGATCGCCGAGGACCTGAGCTCGCTCGGGCTGTCCTACAACCTGTTCACCCGGACCACGACCCGCAACCACTACGCGGTCACCCAGGAGATCTTCCTCGGCCTGCTGAAGAACGGCTACATCTTCCCGCAGACCACGCTGGGCGCGATCTCCCCGTCCACCGGCCGGACCCTGCCTGACCGGTACATCGAGGGCACCTGCCCGATCTGCGGGTACGAGCACGCCCGCGGCGACCAGTGCGACAACTGCGGCAACCAGCTCGACCCGGTCGACCTGATCAACCCGCGCTCCAAGATCAACGGGGAGGCGCCCAGGTTCACCGAGACCGAGCAGTACTTCCTCGACCTGCCCGCGTTCACCGAGGTGCTGGGCAAGTGGCTGCAGGGCAAGGCCGGGCAGTGGCGGCCGAACGTGCTCAACTTCTCCCTCAACCTGCTCGACGACCTGCACCCCCGGGCCATCACCCGGGACCTGGACTGGGGCGTGCCGGTCCCGCTGGACGGCTGGCGGGACCGGCCGGACAAGCGGATCTACGTCTGGTTCGACGCGGTGATCGGCTACCTGTCGGCGTCCATCGAGTGGGCCCGCCGGTCCGGCGACCCGGACGCCTGGCGGGCCTGGTGGCAGGCGCCCGAGGCCGAGTCCTACTACTTCATGGGCAAGGACAACATCGTCTTCCACTCCGAGATCTGGCCCGCGATGCTGTTCGGCTACAACGGCCAGGGCGCGAAGGACGGCACACCCGGCTCGCTCGGTGCGCTGAACGTCCCGTCCGAGATCGTGTCCAGCGAGTACCTCACGATGGAGGGCCGGAAGTTCTCCTCGTCCCGGGCCGTGGTCATCTACGTGCGTGACTTCCTGGACCGCTACGACGTGGACGCGCTGCGCTACTACGTGGCGGTGGCCGGCCCGGAGAACCAGGACACCGACTTCACCTGGCGCGAGTTCCTCCGGCGCAACAACGACGAGCTGGTCGCGACCTGGGGCAACCTGGTCAACCGCTCGGTCTCGTTCGCCGCGCGGAACATCGGGTCCATCCCCGGGCCCGGCGAGCTGACCAGCGCCGACCAGGACCTGCTGGAGCGCTCCCGCCAGGGCTTCGACCGGGTCGGCAGCGCGCTGGGCCGGTCCCGGTTCAAGCTGGCCGCCACCGAGGCCATGCGGGCCGCGGCCGAGGCCAACAAGTACATGTCCGACCAGGCCCCGTGGAAGCTGCGCGAGTCCGACCCGGCGCGGATGCGCTCGATCCTGCACGTGGTGCTGCAGCTGGTGGACGACACCAAGACCCTGCTCACCCCGTTCCTGCCGCAGTCGTCGGAGAAGGTGCACCGGATGCTGGGCGGCGAGGGGACCTGGTCCGGGATGCCGCGGATCGAGGAGGTGGACGAGGAAGGCGGCCCGTCCTACCCGGTCATCACCGGCGACTACGACGGCGACGCGGCGCGCTGGGAGTCGCGGCCGATCAAGCCGGGCACCCCGCTGGCCCCGCCGGCCCCGCTGTTCGCCAAGCTCGACCCGTCCATCGTGGACGAGGAACTGCGCCGGCTGGAGGGCCCGTGACCCCGGCCCGCCGGTGAGCACTCCGGCCGCCGACCAGTTCGGCCGCCCGCCCGCGCCGGACCCGGAGCCACTGCCGGCCAGTGCCTTCGACAGCCACTGCCACCTGGAGCTGATCCCCGGCCCGGTGGACCGCGTGCTGGCCCAGGCCGCGGCCGCGAACATCACCCGGGTGGTCACGGTCGGCACCGACCTGCCGTCCGCGTACTCGGCGGTGACCACCGCGGCCGACCACGACCAGGTCTACGCGGCGGTAGCCATCCACCCGAACGAGACCCAGTCGGCGGCACAGACCGTTAAGCAAAAGCAGGCCGTGCTGGCCGAGATAGCCAGCCTGGCCGCGGCGCCGCAGGTGCGGGCGGTGGGCGAGACCGGGCTGGACTACTACTGGGACGATGCGCCGCATGACCTGCAGCAGGACTGGTTCCGGGCGCACATCGCGATCGCCAAGCAGGTGGGCAAGCCGCTGATGATCCACGACCGGGACGCGCACGAGGACATCCTGCGCATCCTGGCCGAGGAGGGGCCGCCGGAGCGGGTCATCTTCCACTGCTTCTCCGGGGACGCGGACCTGGCCAAGCGGTGCGCGGACGCGGGCTACGTGCTCAGCTTCGCGGGCACGCTGACCTTCGCCAACGCGCCGCAGCTGCGCGAGGCGGCGGCGGTGACGCCGGCCGGGCAGCTGCTGGCCGAGACCGACGCGCCGTTCCTGACCCCGGTGCCGAACCGCGGCAAGTCGAACTCGCCCGCGCAGGTGGCGCACACGCTGCGCGCACTGGCGGCCATCAAGCAGCTGGACGTGGCCGAGCTGTGCGCGATCATCGAGACCACCGGCCAGCGCCTGTTCGGCCCGTGGTAGCGCAGGTCCCGGCGCTGCTCAGCCCGGCCGACATCCGGGAGATCGCGGGCCGGCTGAACCTGCGGCCGGCCAAGCGGCTGGGCCAGAACTTCGTCACCGACGCGGGCACGGTCCGGCGCATCGTGTCGCTGGCCGGCCTGGCGCCCGGCGAGGTCGTGCTGGAGGTGGGCCCCGGCTTCGGCTCGCTCACCCTGGCCCTGCTGCCCGCGGTGCGCCAGGTGACCGCGGTGGAGGTAGATCCCCAGCTGGCCGCGGAGCTACCGGTGACCGTCGCGTCCCGCGCCGCCCAATTTGCCGAACGCCTCCGCGTGGTCACTGCCGATGCCGCCCGGATCAGTGCCGTGCCGGGTGACCCGCCGACCGCGCTGGTGGCCAATCTGCCTTACAACGTCGCGGTCCCCGTGGTGCTGCACCTGCTGGCCACGGTGCCGTCGCTGCGGCATGGGCTGGTCATGGTGCAGGCCGAGGTCGCGGACCGGATGACCGCCGCCCCGGGCAGCCGGGTCTACGGGGTGCCCTCGGTCAAGCTGGCCTGGTACGCGGCCGCGCGGCGGGCCGGGGCGGTGCCGCGCAGCGTGTTCTGGCCGGTGCCCAACGTGGATTCGGGGCTGGTGTCGTTCACCCGGCGGGAGCCGCCGGCCGTGGCCGGGGTGTCCAGGGACGAGGTGTTCGCCGTGGTGGACGCGGCGTTCGCGCAGCGGCGCAAGACCCTCCGCGCCGCGCTGGCCGGCTGGGCGGGCTCGGCCGCGGCCGCCGAGCGGATCCTGCGCGCGGCCGGGGTGGACCCGGGCGCGCGGGGCGAGTCGCTGGGGGTCGGCGCGTTCGCCCGGATCGCCGCGGCGGCTACGATCGGGGAACCGTGACCGCCGTGACCGCGCGGGTGCCCGCGAAGGTGAACCTCCAGCTGTCGGTGGGCCCGCGACGCAGCGATGGCTACCACGACCTGGTGACCGTGTTCCATGCCCTCGCGCTGTTCGATGAGGTCACGGTCAGCCCGGCGGACACCGACAGTGTGGTGGTCACCGGGGAGGGCGCCGACCGCGTCCCGCTGGACGCGGACAACCTGGCCGCGCGGGCGGTCGCCGCGCTGGTCGAGGCGGTCGGGCCGGGCGTGCGGGACTCGCCCGGGGTGGCCATCGAGATCAGGAAACGGATCCCGGTCGCGGCCGGCCTGGCCGGGGGCAGCGCCGACGCGGCGGCCGCGCTGGTCGCCTGCAACGAGCTGTGGGGCGCTGGGCTCAGCCAGCAGGAGCTGGCCGAGGTCGCTGGCCAGGTGGGCAGCGACGTCGGTTTCGCCCTGTTCGGCGGCACAGCCATCGGGCTGGGCCGCGGTGACCAGGTCACCCCGGCGCTGGCCACCGGGACCTATCACTGGGTGCTGGCGTTCGCCGCGGAAGTGCTGTCCACGCCCGCGGTGTACGCCGCGTGCGACCGGCTCCGGGAAGCGCAGGCCACCTCGCCTGATGCGTCTGGTGCTGCTGCGGTGCCTGGTGTTCCTGGTTCGGAGCGTACGTCTGCGGCTGGTGCGGCTGGTGCGGCTGGTCCGCCGCAGCTGAACACCAGGCTGATGGCCGCGCTGCGGTCCGGCGACCCGGCGGAGCTTGGCCCGCTGCTGTCCAACGATCTGCAGCCCGCCGCGATCTCCCTGCTGCCCCGGCTGCGCCAGGCCCTGGCCGCCGGGCAGGAGCACGGCGCGCTCGGCGCGATCGTGTCCGGGTCCGGGCCCACCTGCGCCTACCTGGCCCGGGACGGCAAGCACGCCCGGGACCTGGCGGTCGCGCTGACCGGGACCGGGGTGTGCCGGTCGGTGGTCACGGTGACCGGGCCGGCCCCCGGGGCGACCGTGATCAGCGTCCCGGCGGATGGCCGGCCGGTGAGCCGGCCGTGAGCTCGCGGATGAGCAAGCCGGTGGAGTGGCCTTTGGGGTGGCTGTTGGGATGGCCGGCCGGTGGGCCGGTGGGCCGTCGGTGATGGCGCCGGCCAACCTGGTCAACCTGGAGGGCGCGGTCAAGGCGTACGGCCCTCGGCTGCTGCTCGATCACGTGTCGGCCGGGGTGGCCGCCGGGGACCGGATCGGTGTTGTCGGCCGCAATGGCGCCGGGAAGAGCACGCTGCTGGCCGTGCTGGGCGGCCGGGAGGCGCTGGACGCGGGCCGGGCCACCCGGACCCGGGACCTGCGCATCGGGATGCTGCCCCAGCGCAGCGAGCTGGCCGGCAGCGTGGCCAGCCTGGTCGTCGGCGACCGGCCCCAGCATGAGTGGGCGGCCAGCCCGCGGACCAGGTCGGTGCTGGCTGCCCTGCTGTCCGGGGTGGACCTGGCCAGCCCGGCTGAGCGGCTGTCCGGCGGCGAATCGCGCCGGGTAGCCCTGGCCGCCGTGCTGATCGGGGAGCACGACCTGCTGCTGCTGGACGAGCCGACCAACCATCTCGATGTGGAGGCCATCGACTGGCTGGCCCGGCATCTGGCCCAGCGCGGCGAGGCCCTGGTCGTGGTGACGCACGACCGCTGGTTCCTGGACGCGGTCTGCAACCGGACGTGGGAGCTGGCCGGCGGGCGGCTGCACGGCTACGACGGGGGTTATGCCGCGTACGTGCTGGCCCGGGCGGAACGGCAGCGGATCACCGAGGCCACCGACCGGCGGCGGCGCAACCTGCTGCGCAAGGAGCTGGCCTGGCTGCGCCGCGGTCCGCCCGCCCGGACGAGCAAGCCGCGGTTCCGGGTAGAGGCGGCCAACGCGCTGATCGGCACCGAACCCCCGCCGCGGGACGGCGTGGAACTGGCCCGGCTGGCCACCGCCCGGCTCGGCAAGACCGTCATCGACGCCTCAGACGTGACGGTCACGGCTGGCCGGCGGGTCCTCCTGGACGACGTCACGTGGCAGCTTGGGCCGGGCGACCGGGTCGGGCTGATCGGCCCCAACGGCAGCGGGAAGAGCACCCTTCTCGACCTGCTGGCCGGCCCGGACGACCTAGCGGCCGACCCGGTCGGATGCCCCGTCCGACCTGGCGGCCCGGCCCGTCCGACCTGGCGGCCACCCCGTCCGACCCGTCCGACCTAGCGGACGCCCCGGCTGTCGACTGCCCCGGCCGACCTGGCGGACCCCCCGGCGGACCTAGCGGACGCCCCGGACGACCTGGTGGACCGCCCAAATGTGGACGGAAACCGTCGTGGCAGCAGCGGTTTGCGTCCACATTCTGGCCAGCCGGATGGTGGCGGCGAGGCCGGAACCGGCGATGGGCTTCGGGTGACCGGGCGGATCACCCGCGGCAAGACCGTGCGCCTGGGCTACCTGCGGCAGACCGACGCTGACCTGGACCCCTCGCTCACCCCCCGGGAGGCCGTGACCGAGGTACATGGCACCCTCGAGTCCGCGCAGGGAGCGGCTGCGGCCAGCCAGCTGCTCGACCGGCTGGGACTGCGTGGCGACACCCAGTGGACACCCGCCGGTGACCTGTCCGGCGGTGAACGGCGGCGGCTCCAGCTGCTGCGGCTGCTGGCCGGCGAGCCAAACGTGCTCTTCCTCGACGAGCCCACCAACGACCTGGACGTGGACACGCTGACCGAGCTGGAAGACCTGCTGGACGGCTGGCCCGGGTCGCTGGTGCTGGTCAGCCACGACCGGTACTTCCTGGAACGGGTCACCGACCACGTGCTGGCCCTGCTCGGCGACGGGCGGCTGTCCTACCTGCCCGGCGGGATCGATGAGTACCTGCGGCTGCGCCTGGAACCCGACGGTGCGGGCCGGTCCCGCGCCGCCCGGGGCGGGGTGAGCCGCCCGGCCGCTGGCGGCTCCGGCCCGCCCGGCTCCGGCCCGCCCGGCCCAGGGTTGGCCGGCACTGGGCCGACCGGCGCCGGGCCGGGCGGCGGTGCGGCGCTGGGTGCCGGGTCGGGTAAGGCGGCTCCGCCGGGCAGTGCCGCGGTGCAGCGTGCCGCGCGCAAGGAGATGCAGCGGCTGGAACGCCAGATCGACCGGCTCACCAGCCGGGAAGCCGAGCTGACCGCCGAGCTGGCCGAGCACGCCTCCGACTATGTCCGGCTGACCGAGCTCGGCGCCGAGTTGCGCGGCGTCCAGGACGAGAAGACCCGCCTGGAAGACCAGTGGCTGCAAGCCGCCGAGCACTCCACCAGCTGAGGTCCGAATCCATCAGCGCGGTACATCCTGTGTGCCGGAACGCCCCAAAGGCACCGCGCTGACTCAATGCACCGCGCTAAGCGTCCAGGGGGGCGAGGAGGACGCGGAGGAGGTCGGCCAGGGTGCGCCGGTCGGCCGGGGTGAGGCCGTCGAGCATCGCGTGCTCGTTCTTGACCAGGTCGTCCAGGGCGGCGTCGACCCGGGCCCGGCCGGTCGCGGTCAGCGTGACCAGCACGCCGCGGCGGTCCTGGAGGTCTGGCTCCCGGCGGACCAGCCCGGCCTCGGCCAGCCGGTCCACCCGGTTGGTCATCGTGCCCGAGGTGACCAGGGTGGCCCGGAGCAGCGCGCCCGGGGTCAGCTGATAGGGCGGCCCCTGCCGGCGCAGCGCGGACAGCACGTCGAATTCCCAGATCTCCAGGCCGTGCGCGGCGAAGGCGGCGCGGCGGGCCCGGTCGAGGTGCCGGGCCAGCCGGGACACCCGGCTGAGCACCTGGAGCGGCTCCACGTCCAGGTCCGGTCGCTCGGCCCGCCACGCGGCGACGAGGTCATCGACCTCGTCCCGCCGCTGACCAGGGTGGCCGGGATGTTCGTCCATGCGGGCAGCATATCTCTTGACATCAAGAGTGTGGTCAGAGTAGACAGTGCCCATCATGTATCTCGACGTCAAGAGAAGCGGTGACGAGCGGATGTGGAATCCCGCCACTTACCTGCAGTTCGCCACGGAACGGGCCCGGCCGTTCTTCGATCTGCTCACCCGGGTGCAGGCCGACAGCCCGGACTACGTCGTCGACCTGGGCTGCGGGCCGGGGAACCTGACCGCCGTGCTGGCCGCGCGCTGGCCAGCCGCGCACGTGCTCGGGGTGGACAACTCGGCGGCGATGATCGAGGCAGCGCGGGCCGAAGCGGCCGGGCCCGGTCAGCCGGGCCAGCCTGCGCGGCGGCTGGCGTTCGTCCAGGCCGACATCCGGGACTGGCGGCCCGGGCAGCTGGTCGACGTGCTCACCTGCAACGCGGTGCTGCAGTGGGTGCCGGGACATCTGCGCCTGCTGACCACGTGGGCCAGCTGGCTGGCGCCGGGCGGCTGGCTGGCGTTCCAGCTTCCCGGCAACTTCGACCAGCCCAGTCACACGATCATGCGCGAGCTGGCCGCGTCGGCCCGGTGGCAGCCGCTGCTCCGCGGCGTGCAACTGAACCGGCAGGCCGGTGAGCCAGCCAGCTACCTCGGCGTGCTCGCCGCGGCCGGCTGCGAGGTGGACGCCTGGGAGACCACCTACCTGCACGTGCTGCCCGGCGACGACGCCGTCCTGAATTGGTACAAGGGCAGCGGCCTGCGGCCGGTGCTGGCCGCGCTGACCCAGGAACAGGGCGCCGAGTTCAGCGCCGAGTACGGCGAGCGGCTCCGCGCGGCCTACCCGCCCGCGGCGTACGGCACGGTGCTGCCGTTCCGGCGTGTCTTCGTCGTCGCCCGGCGGTAACTGGCCCGGCTGGGCAGCCGGAGCGGCGGGCCGCAGGCGGTTAGTGGCGGGCCCGTCTGGCCGCTTCGGCCGAGATCCGCGGCTTGGCATCCAGCTGCGACAATCCGTTCCAGGCCAGGTTGATCAGGTGGGCGGCGACCTCTTCCAGCTTCGGCTTGCGGGCATCCAGCCACCACTGCCCGGTCATCGCCACCATGCCGACGAGCATCTGCGCGTACATCGGGACCAGCTTCGGGTCGTAGCCGCGGGCCGCGAAGAAGTCGGACAGGATGTATTCCACCTGGCTGGCGATGTCGCTGATCAGACTGCCGAAGGTGCCTGAGCCCGAGGCCGGGTGCGAGTCACGGACCAGGATGCGGAATCCGTCCGAGTCGTCCTCGATGTACTTGAGCAGGACGACCGCGGCGGCCTCGAATTTCTCCCTGGTGTGCGCGCCGTCCAGGATGTTGGTGGCCATCGACAGCAGGCGTTCCACCTCGCGGTCTACCACGACCGCGTAGAGCCCTTCCTTGCCGCCGAAGTGCTCGTAGACCACCGGCTTGGACACGCCGGCCTGCGCGGCGATCTCCTCGATGGACGTGCCTTCGAATCCCCGCTCGGCGAACAGCCGGCGGCCGATGTCCAGCAGCTGTTCGCGGCGTTCCTTTCCGGTCATCCGCTTGCGGTGATTGGCGCCCGAGCCCGATGTGGTCACCAGCCCATCATGGCCATCAGGCGGCCTTCTGGTCACCTGGCTTGGCGGCGCGCCGCTCGCCCCGGTCGGTCATCGGGCCGAGTTCCTTGCTCCGCAGGCCGGTCAGCCGGGTGGACAGCCGCGCCCCGTCTGGCCAGCGGACGTCGTAGGCCCAGCCCAGCCGTTCGGCCCAGGCGATCACCCGGGCGCTGATGTCGATCTGGCCCTTGAGCGCCCCGTGCCGCGCGCAGGTCGGGTCGGAGTGGTGCAGGTTGTGCCAGGACTCGCCGAACGACGGGATGGCCAGCCAGGCCACGTTGCGGGACTTGTCCCGCACCTCGAAGTCCTCGTTGCCGAACGTGTGGCAGACCGAGTTGATCGACCAGGTCACGTGGTGCAGCAGGCAGATCCGGACCAGGCTGGCCCAGACGAACGCGGTGAGCGCACCCGCCACCGACATCGACCACAGGCCGCCAATCAGGGCCGGAGCGAGCAGCGAGATGACCAGCCAGAGCGGGAACAGCCGGGAGATCCGGCGCAGGGTGGCGTCGGCCAGCAGGTCCGGGCAGAACCTCGCCTGCGAGGTCCGGTTCGGGTCGAACAGCCAGCCGATGTGCGCGTAGCCGAGGCCCTTGGTGAGCGCCTTCCAGTCGTTGCCGAACCGCCACGGCGAGTGCGGGTCGCCCTCTTTGTCGCTGTACTTGTGGTGCCGCCGGTGGTCGGCCACCCAGACCAGCACCGGCCCCTCGATGGCCAGGCTGCCCGCGACGGCCAGCGCATACCGCAGCCCCCGGTTCGCCTTGAACGAAGAGTGCGTGAAGTAGCGGTGGAAACCCATGCTGATCCCCATCCCGGAGACCACATAGAAGACCAGCCCGATCACCGCGTCGTGCCAGCTGACCAGGCCCCAGAGCGCGGCCAGCGGCACCGCGGCCAGCAGCCCGAGCAGCGGCACCACCACGAACGCGGCGATGAGCACCCGTGCCAGCGGGCCGTTCGGCTCGGGCTCGATCTCGGGCAGCGGGGTGCGCCTGGTGACCACGGGCGGCACCTGGGCCGCCGCGGTCTCAGCCGGGACGGTCTCGGGGAAGGCAGTCATGGTGACCTCGCTCTGCTCTCGGGCTCGGGGGGCGGTACGGCGCTGCTGTCCCGACCGCACTACCCAGCTCCGCGTAATTCATGACACTTACGTCACCGTAACCTACGAAACCGTAAGTTGTACAAGCCCAGTCCGAATATTTCACCAAGTGATCAGCTCGCTGGCCCTAAGTAGCCGTCTCGTCCGTCTCGTATAGCGAGATACTGCACCAGCAGTAGTCGTACCTCACGGAACGTGTGGCGTCGCTTCAGCGGGTGATTTGCTATTGCTGGTCAGATTGGAGGGGTCGACTACTGCCGTGGGCTCAGCCAGCCGGGCCGGTAGAGTCTGCGGTGAAGTCTCGATCCCGGGTCGTCTAGCCAGGCAGGACTAGGGTTTTTGGTGCCCTCAACAGAGGTTCGAATCCTCTCCCGGGAGCTTACGTTTCGTCACGAAATTGTAGAACTTCCCTGGGTCGGATCAAGGAGTATCCGGCAAGGCCATCGCTCCGCGGACCCAGCCTTCGATCCTCCTGTAAAGATCAGCTCCCTGGTTGACTCTGATGATCAAGCAGCCGTGATAGTCGGCGCCCACGTTCTTTCGGATGGTCCGGGGGTTGTGCCGTTTGAGCGTAGCCCGGTGGAACTGTGCGGGTTCGGCCCCCGTAATGGTTGACCAGAACTGCTCGGCGGTGGCCATATCCGCTGTCTCATGAATTTGTACGCGGAATCTCAAGCGGGCGAACTCGACTCCGGCCACTTCGAGGAAGCGCAGGAAGAGCTTGATCAGCCCAGGGTCGCTGTTGACGAAGACGACACACTCTTCCAGTCTGGGCGGCTTGCTCTTGGCACCTTCGCACCAGTAAGCGATCGCGCCGGCGATAAGCAGTTCGCGCGGGGACAGCTGCCGATCTCGGTGGCAGCCGCGGCCCGGACCGTCTCCCGTTTGGCTTCCCGGATCGTCCGCTCCGCGGCCCAGAACCGGCGGGTACCCTCGGCGGACCGTTTCCGGGACTCCTCGTAGCTGAGACGCATGGGACGGGGCATGTCGCGGACCCAGAGCGAGACTGAACTCTTCGAGACTCCTAAGGCCCCGGCTATCTCCTCGTAGTCGAGGCCCTTTTCCCGTAGCTGACGGGCTTGCGCGTGCAGGTCGTCCTTGGCCCGGGGGCGGCGGGTCCACTCGGGTGGTGGCTCGCCGCGCAGCGCCCGGTCCAGGGTGGCGTTGCTGGTGATGCCGAGGATTTCCTTGATCTCCCGGCGGGAGCGGCCGGAGCGGCGCAGGGCGATGGCGCGCTCGCGGAGCTGCTCGAACGCCTGCTGGCGGACGGCGTGAGTGCCGGGCAGAACCGCCGGGCTGCTCGGGTAATTGAGCCGAATCCATCTTCGGACCGTAGTAACTGGCACCGACAGAAACTGGGCTGGCGCGGCCGATCCCGGCAACCGTGGCGAAGTGGCACCGACCCGGATCAGGGCGAAAGGCCTTACCCCATGGGCAGGTAAAGCTAGCATCGGCCGGGGTTGCCGATGCGGCGGAGGGGATCGGCATGGGGCGGGCCACGGCATCTGGGGACACTGCTGTCCGTTATCTGGGGCACGCGGGCTTCATCGTCAGCCACGCGGGCGTCCGGCTGCTCATCGACCCGTGGTTCTACCCGGCGTTCCTGGGCGCCTGGTTCCCGTACCCGGACAACCGTCACCTGCTGCCCGAGGTGACCGGGGGCAGTTTCGACGCGCTGTATCTGTCGCACGCGCACGAGGATCACTTCGACGAGCGCCTGCTGTCCCAGCTCGACCGGCGGCTCACCGTCCTGGTGCCCCGGTACCGGTCAAAGGCCATGGCCCGGCGGCTGACGGCGCTGGGTTTCGAGAACCTGGTCCTGCTCGGCCACCGCGACCAGCACACGCTGGCCGGCGGTTTCACCGCGACCATGCTGCTGGACACCAGCCACAAGGAGGACAGCGGCCTGCTGCTCGACCTGGGCGGGTTCCGGTTCCTCGACCTGAACGACTGCAACACCTCGCTGGCCGAGCTGCCCCCGGACATCGACCTGCTGGCCGCCCAGTACTCCGGCGCGATGTGGTACCCGAACTGCTACCAGTACCCGGCTGGGGTCATGGCGCAGAAGGTCGCCTCGGTGCGGGCCAGCCTGATGGAGACGCTGATCCTGAAGGTGCAGCTGACCGGGGCCCGGACCTATCTGCCTTCGGCCGGCCCGCCATGTTTCCTGGACCCCGCGCTGGCCGCCTACAACGACCGCGCCGCCACCATCTTCCCGATCTGGGACGGCGTCAGCGCCGAGTTCGCGGCCGCCTGCCCCGGTACCCGCGTGCTGCGCATCGCACCGGGCGACGAGCTGGGCCAGCTGGCAGTGGGTGAAGTGCCCCACCCGGTGCGCAGCGGGGCCGACCCGTGGCCGGCTGACCCAGAGCAGTACCTGGCCGGCTACCGGGCCCGGCGGAGCGCCGAGTGGCGGGAGTACTACTCCTCGCCCGGCGATCCGGTGACCGCGCTGGAGCTGGAGGAGTACTTCCGCCGGCTACAGCAGTGGAACAAGCGGTTCCTGGGCGACTACCGCAAGGACATCCGGCTCGTCGCGGACGGCATGCACTGGGGCATCAGGCTGGGCCGGCTCGCTGAGCAGTTCGTGTTCGAGGACGAGCCGATCGATGTGGATTACACGCTCCGGGTGCCGCCCCGGGTGCTGCGCGCGGTGCTGGCAGGCGAGACCGGCTGGGAAGAGGCGCTGCTGTCCATGCGGCTGACCCTGCACCGGGCGCCGGACGTCTTCGACCTGACGCTGATGAGCCTGCTCCGCTACGGGAACCATCCGGCCCAGACCATGCAGCTGGTCCGGGAACGGGAGAATACCGAGACCATCGAGCGGGACGGGCTGCGGATGCAGCGGTACTGCCCGCATGCGGGCGAGGACCTGAGCTTCGCCACGGTGTGCGACGGCGTGCTCGAGTGCCCGCGGCATCACTGGAAGTGGGACGTCCGCACCGGCGACTGCCTGGATGGCGGCACCGTGCGGCTCCGGGTCGAGCCGCTGGAAGCACCCAGCGTCAGCCCACGGGCCTAGCACAACGCGCCTGGCAGCAACCCCAGCTGGCAGCTCGTGCCGGCCCGGCTACGTTCTGCTGAGCAGGGGCTTTACCCACCCAACCAGCAGCCTCACGACTGGCCGGACGGTATCCTGCGAGAGTCGGGCGCGTGAACTGATCCCCCGGCTGAGCAGTGTCAGCCGGGCAGTTCGTGCGAGAGGCGCGACCGGGAGCGGGATCCCGGCACCGGGGAGCAGCAACCGAGGAGCACCACGACGTGAGTGTGAGCCGTCCGGCTGCGGTCATCGTCCTCGCCGCGGGCGAAGGTACGCGGATGAAATCCGACACCCCCAAGGTGCTGCATGAGATCTGCGGTGACACCTTGCTGGGACACGCGCTCGCCGCTGCCCGGGAAGCGGATCCGGTCCGGCTCATCGTGGTCGTCGGGCACCGGCGCCGCGAGGTCACCGCGTACCTGGCCAAGCACGCCCCAGACGCCCAGGCCGTGGTCCAGCACCGCCAGGGCGGCACGGGCCACGCGGTACGCACCGTGATCGAGGAGGTCGGGCTCGATCACGGCACGGTCGTGGTCACCTACGCCGACGCGCCACTGCTGCGCGGTTCGACCCTGACCGAGCTGGTCCGGGAGCATCAGCAGCGGCAGGCCGCGGCCACCGCGCTCACCGCGCGGGTGCCCGATCCGACCGGGTACGGCCGGATCATCCGCGACGGCCAGGGTGCGTTCCTGGCCATCATCGAGCAGGCCGACGCCACGCCGGAGCAGCAGGCCATCGATGAGATCAATTCGGGCGTCTACGCATTCGAGGCGCAGCTGCTCGGCGACGCCGTCAAGCGGGTGCCCACGGACAACGCCAAGGGTGAGGAGTATCTCACCGACGTGGTGGCCATCTTGCGCGCCGAGGGTCACCGCGTGGCCTCGCTGACCCTGGCGGACCCCGAGGAGGTCCTCGGCGTGAACGACCGGGCCCAGCTGGCGCGGGCCCGGCAGATCATGAACGCACGGCTGCTCGGCACCTGGATGCGGGCGGGCGTGACGATCGTCGATCCGGCGTCGACCTGGATCGACACCGGGGTACGGCTCGATCGCGACGTCGAGATCCGCCCCGGCACCCAGTTGGAGGGCGCGACCATGGTCGCGGCTGGTGCCCGGGTCGGTCCCGGGTGCCTGCTCCGTGACACGACCGTTGGCGAGGGTGCCAGCATCACCCAGGCCGTGTGCCGTCAGGCCACGATCGGCCCGGGCGCGGTGGTGGGGCCGTTCGCCTATCTTCCCCCGGGGACCAGGGTCGCCCCGGCCGATCCACCGTGGTCCCAGGCCGGCGGTGAGCGCCGTGACGAGTGAGGGAGTTCAGGACGCGTGACCGGCATTACCGCGACCGGCGAGAAGAAGCTGATGCTTTTCTCCGGCCGGTCTCACCCCGAACTGACCAGCGAGATCGCCCACAACCTCGGCATCGAACCCACCCCGGCCCGGCTGTTCGACTTCGCCAATGGCGAGATCTTCGTCCGGTTCATGGAGTCGGTCCGCGGCAGTGACGCGTTCGTGGTGCAGAGCCACACGTCACCCATCAATCAGTGGATCATGGAACAGCTGATCATGGTCGACGCGCTCAAGCGGGCCTCGGCCAAGCGGATCACCGTGGTCGCGCCGTTCTTCGGCTACGCCCGCCAGGACAAGAAGAGCCGTGGCCGGGAGCCCATCTCGGCGCGGCTGATGGCGGACCTGTTCCTGACCGCCGGCGCGGACCGGATCATGGCCGTGGACCTGCACACCGCGCAGATCCAGGGATTCTTCGACGGCCCGGTCGACCACCTGTTCGCGCTGCCGATCCTGGCTTCCTACATCGAGGGCAACCTGGACGTCTCCCAGGTCACCGTCGTGGCGCCGGACGCGGGCCGGGTCCGGGTCTGTGAGCGGTGGACCGACCGGCTGGGCAGCCCGCTGGCCATCATCCACAAGCGGCGTGACCCGGACGTGGCCAACAAGGTGGCGGTTTCCGAGGTCGTCGGGAAGGTGGCCGGGCGGACCTGCATCGTGGTGGACGACATGATCGACACCGGCACCACCATCATCAAGGCGGCCGACGCACTGTTCGAGCAGGGCGCGGCGAAGGTCATTGTCACCGCCACGCACGGCGTGCTGTCCGGCGGTGCCGTGGACGGCCTGAAGAACTCGCGGATCAGCGAGGTGATCGTGACGAACACGCTGCCGATCGCGCACGACAGCCTGTTCGACAAGCTCACCGTGCTGTCCATCGCGCCGCTGATCGCCCGGGCGATCACCGAGGTGTTCAGTGACGGCTCGGTGACCAGCCTCTTCGACGGCCAGAGCTGAGCACACGCCGAAGGTGACCGCTGTCTTCGCCCCCGCAAGCGACGAAGACGGCGGCCACCGCTCCAGGCCCCCCGTGATGCGGCGCGCGCCGTGCCCCCGGGCCGAGCCAGATCAAGACCGTCCCTGGTCAGGGCGGGCGCACGCATACCCGCCCTGACCAGGGGATTTCGCGGACTGCGCCCCCGTATGAGCCGTCCGCTGTGATCCGGTCTGCCCTCCCGGTTTGGCTCCCCCGCCGGTTCTCCGGTTCGCCGCTCTCCCGGCTACGTACGACAATGGCAGCGGGTTCTTACGCCACGATTGATCCGTGATTGAGCCCAGCAGCGGGGCTGACCCGGCGACACCTCGGCCGGGTATCGGCCCGGATGGCCGGCTTGGTTCATGATTGAGTGACACCGTCTCTGCTTAGGCGGTTAGCCGCCGGGGGCAGCCAGCTGAGGGTGAACGAGGCTCGATCGATGCGGTTTCAGATGCTTGGGCCCCTCGAGGTCCAGGTTGACGGCAGCTGGAGCGGCATCAACGCACCCAAGTGGCGCACGGTGCTGGCGGTGCTCTTGTTGCAGGCCGGCCAGATCGTCTCCACCGACCAGCTGATCAGCGAGGTGTGGCCGGAGGACACGCCGGCCCGGGCCACCAACCTGATCAGCGTCTACGTCCTCCGGCTGCGCAGGCTCATCGGGGACGCCGAAAGCCAGCTGCTGGTGACCCGCGCCCCCGGGTACCAGCTGCTGGTCCCGGCCGACGACATCGATGCGCACCGGTTCAGCCGGCTGGCGGCCGCGGGCCGGAAGGAACTGGCGGCCGGGGCGGCCCAGCCGGCCGCGGGCCTGCTCGCCGAGGCCCTCGGCCTGTGGCGGGGCAGCCGGGCGCTGGCCGACGTGCCGCCCTCACCGCTGGTCAGCGCGGAGGCCAGCCGCCTGGAGGAATCCCGGACCGAAGCACTGGAGCTGCGGATCTCGGCCGACCTGGCCTGCGGCCGGTCAGCCGAGGTGGTGGGCGAGATCCGCCGCCTGCTCGCCGATCATCCGCTCCGCGAGGGCTTGTGGGCGCTGCTCATGCGCGCTCTGTTCAACTCGGGCCGGCAGGCCCAGGCGCTGGAGGCCTACGCGCAGGCCCGCAGCGTGATCGCCGATGAGCTCGGCGTTGACCCCAGCGCCGAGCTCCGGCATCTCTACGAGCAGCTGCTGCAGGCCGACACCGGTCCCGCCGCACCAGGATCCATAACGAAATCCGCCCCCGACTCACCCTTCGCCACCTCCCCGCCTGCCGGGGCGGCCCAACCCGCCCCCGTCGGCGAAGCGGGCCAGCAAGACCCGGAGCCTGCGGTGGCCGGGTCCCAGCCGCCGGGTGGGCCGCTGCCGGTGGTCGCCCAGCTGCCTGCGGACATCCCGGATTTCACGGGCCGCGCTGAGCACGTCGCGGTACTGCAGGAGATGCTGGCCGGCCGGCACCGGCCAGAGAGCCCGGGGGCGGTCGTGGTGGCCGCCGTGATCGGGGCCGGCGGGCTGGGCAAGACGACACTCGCCGTGCACACCGCTCACCTGGTACGTGCGCATTTCTCCGACGGGCAGCTGTATGCCAGCCTGGTGGGGCCCAACGCGCGGCCGGTTCCGCCCGGCGACGTGCTCGCCCGCTTCCTGCGTGATCTGGGTGTGGAGCCCGCCCGGATCCCGGCCGACGAGGAAGAACGCGCAGCGTGGTACCGGAGCCTGCTGACCGACCGCAGGATCCTGGTCGTCCTCGACGATGCCCGGGATGCCGCGCAGGTCCGGCCCCTGTTGCCGGGCTCGGCTTCGTGTGCCGTGCTGGTCACCACCCGCAACCGGATGCCGGATCTGGCCGGGAGCCGGTTCGTCGATCTGGACGTGCTCCAGCCGGCCGAGGCGCGGGGCCTGTTCGCCGGCATCATCGGCCCGGACCGGGCGGCTGCGGAACCAGCGCGCCACCGACGATGTGCTGACCGCCTGCGCCGGGCTGCCGCTGGCCATCCGGATCGCCGGTGCCCGGCTCGCCGCCCGGGGTGGCTGGACCGTGCGCACCCTGGCCCGGCGGCTGTCGGACGAACATCGCCGGCTGGATGAGCTGAGGACCGGGGACCTGGCTGTCCGGGCCTGTTTCGAGGTGAGTTTCGCCAGCCTGCCCGGCCAGTACGAGGGCGGCGTGGACCCGGCGCACGCCTTCCGCCTGCTGGGCATGTGGCAGGGCCGGGAGTTCGGGCTGCCCGCCGCGGCCGCGCTGATCGGGCAGCCGGACATTTCCGGTGGCGGATGCCCTCGAAGTGCTGGTCGATGCCCAGTTCCTGCAGTCGTCGGCTGAGGACCGTTACCGGTTCCATGACCTCCTCAGGACCTACGCGGCTGACCGCGCCGTGGGTGAGGAAACACTGAGCGGTCCGCGATGAGGCCATCCTCGGGTGCTCGACTGGTATCTGCACACGGTCGGCGGCGTCGCGCAGATCGCTGTCTCCCACCGTTATCTGTTCGCGCTCGCGCCCGCTCGAGCCGATGAGCTACGTGCCGCTGACCTTCTCGGTCCCTGGACGAGGCGCTGAACTGGTGCGAGCTGGAGCGCGCCGAATCTGGTGGCGGCCACCAGCAGGCCGCGGCGGCCGGTCTGGACGGATCGCCTGGCAGTTGCCAGTGGCCGCGCTCAGCTTCTTCAACCGGCGTACCTACCGGGCCGACTGGGTGCGACCCATCAGCTTGCGCTGGACAGTATCCGCGAGCTAGGTGACCCGCTCGGCGAGGCGTCGGTGCTGAACAACCTCGGCACGGCTTTCGCACGGCAGCGGGATCAGCGACGACGCCGTCGCCTATTTCGAGCAGGCGATGACCATCCGGCGCGCGGCAGGCGACCAGCTGCACGAGGCCCAGGTGGCCAACAATCTCGCCGACGCCTACCTGCGGCTCGGCCGCTTCCAGGAAGCAATGGACGCCCAGCAGCAGGGGCTGGACATTTTCCGGCGGCTCGGGCACCGCTACGGCGAAGCTGTTGCCCTGATCAACCTGGGTGAAGCGGGCCTGCACTTCGGCCGGGTCGATGAGGCGATCGGCTGGCTGGAGCAGGCCCGGGAGATCTTCAGCGCGGTCGGCGACGCCCGGGGTGAAGGCTATGCACTGCACCATCTGGGGCATGCCTTCCTGCAGCGCGGTCAGATCGCCGAGGCGCTGGACTGCCTGGGCCGGGCCTGGCATATCCGTCAAGCGGTCGGGGAGCGGATGGCCGAGGCGCAGACGCTGAAGCAGCTCGGCCAGGCCGAGCTGGTCGCCGGACGCCAGGCGGACTCGCGCAAATCCTGGTCCCGGGCGATCGACTTGTTCGAATCAGTTGGGGACCAGGCGCAGGCCGCTGAGCTGCGCGCCCGGATAACCCGCCTGGAACGCCCGGGCGGGACGGGACAGCCGGGAGTCGCCTGAGACCTGGCGCCGCGGCACAGCCGTGGGCCAGGCAACAAAGGTGTGACGTTCGCGTAGGTAAGCGATGCCCGCATAGCCGGAGATTCCGTACCGCTGGGACCATACGATGCTCCTTCACGTGTCACTCATCCCTTACCTGGGGGCAGAGCAGAGGAGAGTGCGGTTATGGGGAACCCGGCCGACGAGACACCGCGGATGGACCACGAGGTGGAGCCCGCGATGGACGATGAGGCGCAGCCGGCGATGGATCACGAGGCGCAGCCGACGATGGACCATGAGGTGGCGCCGGCGATGGATCATGAGGTGGCGCCGGCGATGACCCATGACGCGGCGCCGGCGATGGATCATGAGGTGGCGCCGGCGATGGATCATGAGGTGGCGCCGGCGATGGATCACGAGGCCGAGCCGGCCATGGACGACGAGTCCGAGCAGTAGCCGGCCTGCGCAGGACACGGATTCCGCCGGTCCCTCCGCAACGCGGGACCGGCGGAACCTTTGTTATGCCCGTCACGTCCAGAAGCACGAATAGCCCGGTCCGCGGCCGTGGCCAGCAGACTGCCCGCGGTGAGCTAGACTCCGACAGGCACGCTGTTTGGCGTGCCTGTCGGCTGTCGTGTGTGGCCCGGTGTGCCGTGGGTTGACCCGGGGAAGACGCCGCATCGGCAATCCAGTCCGCTGTAGGGAGTAAGTACCGTGCCCGAGGTCCGCATCGCGGCAGAGCCGCGCACCGAATTCGGCAAGGGCCCGGCCCGCCGTGAGCGTCTCGCCGGCCGGGTTCCCGCCGTGCTGTATGGCCACGGCACGGACACCCGGCACGTCACGCTGCCCGGTCACGAGGTCATGATGGCCCTGAAGACCGCGAACGTGCTGATCCGGCTGGACGGCCTGCCCGGCGGCAACCAGCTGGTGCTGCCGAAGGCGGTCCAGCGCAACCCGATCCGCGGGACGATCGAGCACGTCGACCTGATCCTGGTGCGCCGCGGCGAGAAGGTCACCGTGGAGGTCCCCATCCAGGTGACCGGCGAGATCTTCCCGGGCGGCCTGCTCGACCAGCAGATCATCCAGGTGTCCCTGGAAGCCGAGGCCACCAACATCCCCGCCGGGGTCGAGGTCAACGTGCAGGACATGGAAGTCGGTACGTCCGTGCACGCCGGCGATCTGCAGCTGCCTGCCGGGTCCACGCTGGCCATGGAACCGGAAACGCTGGTGCTGCACGTGATCGCCGCGCCCACCGCTGAGCAGCTGGAAGCCGAGATCGGTGCGCCAGAGGCCGAGGCGGCTGCCGCCGCCGAGCCCGCGCCGGTGCCGGAGGGCGAAGCGGGGGAGGCCGCGGGCGAGTCTTCGCCCGCCGCGGAGTAGCCACCGCCGTCTGGCCGGGCCCGGGGCGGGCAGCTATCCGAGTGATGCCCGCGGTCATTGTCCCGGGCCTCCTGGAACAGGGCGGAGGAACGCGCTGTGCGGTTCGGGCTACGCTGGCCAGGGCGGGCGGCGGCCGCGGAGCAGGCGACGCGGAACGGAACTGGCATGGCCGATGAACGCTGGCTGATCGTCGGGCTCGGCAACCCCGGGCCCGGCTACGCCGGCCACCGGCACAACGCCGGGTCCATGGTGGCCGACGAACTGGCCCGCCGGATGGGCGGCCGGTTCCGGGCGGGCAAGTTCCGCGCCGCGACCGTGGACGGGCGGCTGGCCGGGCAGGCGGTGACCGTGGCCAAGCCGCTCAGCTACATGAACGAATCCGGCGGCCCAGTGGCCGGGCTGCGCGGCTATTACCACCTGACCCCTGGTCAGATCGTGGTCATCCACGACGAGCTGGATCTTCCGTTTGGCACGATAAGGCTCAAGCTGGATGGCGGGGACAACGGTCATAACGGTCTGCGCTCGGTGACCGCCTCGCTCGGCAGCCGCGACTACTACCGGGTCCGGTTCGGGATCGGCCGGCCCCCGGGGCGGATGGACCCGGCCGCGTTCGTGCTGCGTGACTTTTCCGCTGCGGAACGTAAAGAGCTGCCGTTCCTCATCGACCGGGCCGCCGATGCGGTGGAGGCCCTGCTCAGCACCGGGCTGGCGGCAGCGCAGAATGCGTTCCACGGCGAATCGCCGGCGGCAGGCGGGTGAATTCCGGGTAACCGGAGCTCCGGCCCGGGCGGATTTTCCGTCACTTCGCTTTGCTCCGTGGCCGGGGGGACGCTACTTTCGCTGCATGAAGGCCCTGGTCCTGTCGGGGGGTGCGGGGACGCGGCTACGCCCGATCACGCACACCTCGGCCAAGCAACTGCTCCCGGTGGCGAACAAACCGGTCCTGTTCTACGGCCTCGAGGCGATCCGGGAGTCGGGCATCACCGACGTCGGCGTGGTGGTCGGCGACACGGCCCCGGCCATCCGCGAGGCGGTGGGAGATGGCTCCGCGTTCGGGCTCCGCGTCACCTATATCCAGCAGGAGGCACCGCTCGGCCTGGCGCACGCGGTCCTGGTCGCGCGGGATTTCCTGGGTGACGACGACTTCGTCATGTACCTGGGCGACAACTTCATCGTCGGCGGTATCTCCGCGCTGGTCGAGGAGTTCCGCGGCACCCGGCCGGACGCGCAGATCATGCTGACCCAGGTGCCGGACCCCCGGGAGTTCGGGGTGGCCGAACTCGATGGGTCCGGCCAGGTCGTCGGCCTGGAGGAGAAGCCGCGGCAGCCCAAGAGCGACCTGGCGCTGGTCGGCGTGTACCTGTTCACCCCGTGCGTGCACGAGGCGGTGCGCGCGCTCAAGCCGTCGTGGCGCGGCGAGCTGGAGATCACCGAGGCTATCCAGTGGCTGATCGACAGCGGCCGGAAGGTGACCTCGACCACCATCTCCGGTTACTGGAAGGACACCGGCAACGTCGCCGACATGCTCGAAGTCAACCGGCTCGTGCTGGAGACCATCGAGCCAGCCCAGCGCGGCGTGGTCCATCCTGGGTGCGAGCTGATCGGCCGGGTGGTGATCGAGGAGGGGGCCGAGGTCAGCGGCTCGCGCATCGTCGGCCCCGCTATCGTCGGGGCGCGCACCCAGGTCGCCGACTCCTACATCGGCCCGTTCACCTCAGTGGCCGAGGACTGCGCCATCACCGGCAGCGAGATCGAGTACTCCATCGTGCTCCGCTCGGCGTCTATCACCGGGGTGCGCCGCATCGAGGCCTCGATCATCGGCCGGGCGGTGGAAGTGACGCCCGCGCCCGCGGTACCCAAGGCCCACCGGCTCATTCTGGGGGATCACAGCAAGGTGCAGATCAGCTCATGAGGATTCTGGTCACCGGCGGCGCCGGGTTCATCGGGTCGCACTATGTCCGCACGGTACTGACCGGGGGTTATCCCGGCTTCGAGCCGGCCGGGGTGACCGTGCTGGACAAGCTGACCTACGCCGGCAACCTGGCCAACCTGGAACCGGTCGACAGCGATCCGCGGCTGCGTTTCACCCGCGGTGACATCGGCGACGCGGCGCTGCTCCGCTCGCTGCTGCCCGGTCACGACGCGGTGCTCAACTTCGCCGCCGAGTCGCACGTGGACCGGTCCATCGGCGGCGCCGCCGACTTCGTCACCGCCAATACCGTCGGCGTCCAGGTCCTGCTGCAGGCATGCCTGGAAACGGGAGTGAGCCGGGTGGTCCAGGTGTCCACCGACGAGGTCTACGGCAGCATCGAGTCCGGATGCTGGGCCGAGGACGCGCCGCTGGCGCCGAACTCCCCGTACTCGGCGGCCAAAGCCGGCGGGGACCTGATGGCGCGGGCCTACGCGGTGACCCACGGGCTCAACGTCAGCATCACCCGGTGCTGCAACAACTACGGCCCCTACCAGTTCCCGGAGAAGGTCGTCCCGCTGTTCGTGACCAACCTGCTGGACGGCCAGCCGGTGCCGCTGTACGGCGATGGCCGCAACGTCCGCGGCTGGATCCACGTGGACGACCATTGCCGCGGCATCCAGCTGGTCCTGGAGCGCGGGGTGCCCGCGGGGATCTACCACATCAACGGGGACGCGGAGCTGACCAACCTCGAGCTGACCCAGGCCATCCTGGACAGCTGCAAGGCCGACTGGGACATGGTCACCCCGGTGACCGACCGGAAGGGGCACGACCGGCGGTACTGCCTCGACGACAGCGCGCTCCGGTCGCTCGGCTACGCCCCGCGCACCCCGTTCGCCGCCGGGCTGGCCAGCACCGTGCGCTGGTACATGGACCACCGGGACTGGTGGGAGCCGCTCAAGCAGCCGGGCGCGGCGGCCAGATGAGCCGGTGGCTGATCACCGGCGCCGGGGGGATGCTCGGCCGGGATCTCGTCACCGTCCTCGACCGGTGCGGTGCGCCGGTCACCGGGCTGAGCCGCGCCGACCTCGACATCACCGATGCCGGCCAGGTCCAGGCGGCCCTGGGCCGCTGGCCGCCGGACGTGGTGGTCAACTGCGCGGCGTGGACCGCGGTCGATGCCGCCGAGGCCGACGAGGCCGCGGCGCTCCGGGTCAACGGGCAGGCGGTGGCGGGCCTGGCCGCGCAGTGCGCCGCGGCCGGCGCCGCGCTGGTCCAGCTGTCCACCGACTACGTCTTCGACGGCCAGGCCAGCGAGCCGTACCCGGAAGACGGCGGGCCCGCGCCGCGGACCGCGTACGGCCGGACCAAGCTGGCTGGTGAGCAGGCCGTGCTGGGCCAGCCGGGGCTGCGGGGTTACGTGCTGCGCACCGCCTGGCTGTACGGGGCGCACGGCGGCAGCTTCGTCCGGGCGATGATCGGCAAGGCGCGCAGCCCGGGGCCGGTCCAGGTGGTGGACGACCAGCGCGGGCAGCCCACCTGGACGATGGACGTGGCCGGGCGGATCGCCGCCCTGATCGGGGCGGCCGCCCCGCCCGGGATCTATCACGCGACGAGTTCCGGGGAGACCACCTGGTTCGGGCTGGCCCAGGAAGTGTTCCGGCTGGTCGGCGCCGACCCGGACCGGATCAGCCCGGTCAGCAGCGCCGCGCTGGCCCGGCCTGCCCCGCGGCCGGGTTACAGCGTGCTGGGTCATGACGCCTGGGCCCGGGCCGGGCTGGACCCCGATCGGCGACTGGCAGCTGGCGCTGCGCGAGGCACTGCCCGGGCTGCTCGCGGTCGCGGCCAGCAGCGGCTGACGTGCCGCCGCGGCCGGCCGCGGCGGACTGGCGCGGGCCGGGTGCTCAGGCCGGGGGCCGGGTGGTCAGGCCCGGGTGGGCCGGGTTGCTCAGGCCGGGTGCTCAGGCCGGGGCGGGCTGGCCATCGGTGGGGTCATGCTCCTGGAGCTGGGCGGCATAGCCCAGGCAGCTGGCGTAGTCGGGCAGGATGCCCGCCACCCTCGCCTGCTCCAGCGACGGGGCCGCCGCGTCCTTAGCGGACAGCACCGGCTCCAGGTCCGGGGGCCAGGCAATGCCCAGGCCCGGATCGAGCGGGTGCACGCCGTGCTCGCGGCCCGGCGCATAGGGCGTAGAGCACAGGTACAGCGCGGTGGCCTGGTCGGTCAGCGCCATGAACGCATGCCCGAGCCCTTCCGCCAGGAACACTGACCTCCGGTTCACATCGTCCAGCCGCACCGCTTCCCAGCGGGCGTAGGTGGGCGAGCCAACCCTGATATCCACCACCACGTCCAGAATCGCGCCGTGCAGGCAGCTTATGTATTTCGCCTGGCCCGGAGGGATGTCGGCGAAATGCACACCACGCAGCACGCCCCGGCGGGACACCGAGCAATTGGCCTGGGCAATGTCTAGCCGATAGCCCAGCGCCAGGGCCAGGTCATTGGGACGGAACCATTCCAGGAAGCTTCCCCGGTCGTCCGTATGGATACGCGGGGTAACCGACCAGGCACCCTGGATGCCAAGCGGGTCCATCTTTTATCTCCTCGGTCAGATCGGGCTGGGCGGCCTCGGCGGCTGCGGGCCCGCTTGACCAGGCCCCCCGGCGGTCTTCCCGACGGGGACAAGGTAGCCGGCCCACGGCGCGACCTGCACATGGCACAAAGCCCGGCCAGCGGGATAGATAACAAAACGGTAACAGGGCCCCGGGATGGTCATCGGTCCTGCTGGGCTAGGCGTCGTACGGGTAGTTTCGGGATTTTTTGCGCCCGCTGCCTCGGTGCCACGCCCGGGAGTGCGTGCCAGCACGTGACGGGCAGGTGGGGCCACTGGTGGAGGCTGGGTTGCACGGAAGCATTGCGCACGGGACTGATCCCTGGTCAGGCCGTTGCGGTCGGCCCGTGGCAGCGCAGTGGTGACGGGCCAGCCACCCGGCTGGGCCTGGTCGCCGAGCGGGATAAGCAGAGCGCAGAATTGCTTGAGCAGTTGCTCAGCATCGCAATCGCGCGGCTGGCTGGGCAGTACGTGGACGGCGAGTTCGTGTTCACCACCATCGGCGAGCCCACTCCGGCCGGTGGCTGGCAGCTGCGCGACTCCGGGCGGAGCCTGCGCTATGCGGCGATCGCCGCGCTCGGCCTGCTCCGTCTCCCCGAGGCCGAGCAGCGCTCCGTGCTGGCCGGTCACACCGGCCAGGACCTGGTCGGCCTGCTGGCCAAGAAGCTGGATGACATCACCGGGGTCGGCGACGTCGCGCTGGTCTGCTGGGCGGCGGCCGCGGCCGGGCACAGCGAGCTGCCGCACGCGGTGACCCGGCTGGGCCAGCTGGACCGCCAGGCAGGCCCGGTGGACGTGGTCTCCGCGGCCTGGGTCGTGTCCGCGCTGGTCGCGGCCCGAGGCCAGGCCGACGTGGAAGAGCATCTGGCCGTGGCGCGCAGGCGGCTGCTGGCCGCGCCGGGCGCGGGCGCCTATCCGCACGTCATCGGCGGGGGTACCCCGTGGTACCGCTCGCACGTAGGCAGTTTCGCCGACCAGGTGTACCCGGTCCAGGCGCTCGCCCGGCTGCATCACAGCTCGGCCGATCCCGAGGCACTGGCCACGGCCAACAAAATCGCCCGGGTCATCTGCGGCGCTCAGGGGGCGGGCGGCCAGTGGTGGTGGCACTATGACTCACGGACCGGCGGGGTCGTCGAGGGTTATCCGGTGTACACCGTGCACCAGCACGCGATGGCCCCGATGGCACTGCTGGACCTGGCCGACGCGGGCGGCGACACGCACCTGGACGAGGTGTGCCGCGGGCTGCGCTGGCTGGCCGGCCCGCCCGAGGCGGACGTGCGGCTGGTGCTCGACGAGCCGCCGATCACCTGGCGGAAGGTGGCCCGGGCTGATCACCGCAAGCTGGTGCGTGGCCTGCGCGCGGTGGCCACCCGGCTGTCTCCCGGCTTCCGGGTCCAGCTGCTGGACCGGGTCTACCCGCCCCGCTCCGTAGACCATGAGTGCCGGCCCTACGAGCTGGGCTGGCTGCTGATGACGTGGCTTTCTTAGCGGTGGGCAGGCGGCTGCTCTCACGACGGGGGGACCAATGAACCACAACAGCGCTGGCCGGCCGCAGCGCGAGCTGTTCGGCCTGTCCATCGACGCCGTGACCATGGACCAGGCCGTCGCGCGGTGCACCGACGCGATCGACCACGGTGAGCACCTGGCCATCGGCGTGGTCAATGCCGCGAAGATCGTGGCCATGCGGCGTAACGCCGGGCTGCGCTCGGCGGTGGCCGGGTCTGGCATGGTGCTGGCCGACGGGCAGTCGGTGGTGTGGGCCAGCCGGCTGCTGCGCGCGCCGCTGCCGGAGCGGGTGGCCGGCATCGACCTGTTCATGCAGTTGCTGGGCGAGGCCGAGCGCAGCGGCTACCGGGTCTATTTCCTGGGCGCCAAGCCGGACGTACTGGCCCGGGTGATCGATGAGGCCGGCCGCCGGTTCCCCCAGCTGCCGGTGGCCGGGTCGCACGACGGGTACTACCAGGCCGGCCAGGAGGCCGAGATCGCCGAGGACATCCGGCGCTGCCAGACCGACATCCTGTTCGTGGGCATGTCCTCTCCGCGCAAGGAACTGTTCCTGGACGAATGGGGGACGGCCACCAAGGCCCGGGTGGTGCACGGGGTCGGCGGTTCGTTCGACATCCTGGCCGGGGTGACCCGCCGGGCCCCGCAGTGGTACCAGGATCACGGACTGGAATGGCTCTACCGCGCGCAGCAGGAGCCGATCCGGCTCGGCCGCCGGTACCTGACCACCAATCTGTCGTTCATCGCCCTGGTCGGGCGGGAGATGCTGCGCCGCGACAAGGCAGGAGAGCACGCGTGACCACAGTCGTTGTCGTTGGCCTCGGATACGTCGGCCTGCCGCTGGCCATGCGCGCGGCCGAAGTGGGCCATCAGGTCGTCGGCTATGACACCGACGAGGCCCGGGTGAAGCTGCTCGAGGCCGGGGAGTCCTACATCGAGGACGTTCCGTCCGGGGACCTCAAGCAGGCGCTGGAAAGCGGCCGGTTCCGGGCGTCCACGGACAGCGCGGCCTGCGCCGGGTTCGACGTCGCGGTGGTTGCGGCGCCAACCCCGCTGCGGGACGGGCTACCGGACCTCACCTACCTGGAGGCGGCCTCCCGCACGCTCGCGGCGCACCTGCGCCCAGGCGCGGCCGTGGTCGTCGAATCCACCTCCTACCCGGGGACCACGCAGGAGAAGGTGCTTCCGCTGCTGGAGGAGGGGTCCGGGCTGGTGGCCGGGCGCGACTTCCACCTCGGCTTCAGCCCCGAGCGCATCGACCCGGGCAACTCGACGTGGACGCTGGTAACCACACCCAAGATCGTGTCTGGGATCGACGCCGAGTCGCTGCGGGTGATCAAGGCGTTCTACGACACGGTCGTGCAGCAGACCGTCGTGGTCTCCACCCCCCGCGAGGCCGAACTGGCCAAGCTGGTGGAGAACACCTTCCGGCACGTCAATATCGCATTGGTCAACGAGCTGGCCATGTTCGCCCACGACATGGACATCAACGTCTGGGAGTCGATCGAGGCGGCCTCGTCCAAGCCGTTCGGGTTCATGCCGTTCACCCCGGGCCCGGGGGTGGGCGGGCACTGCCTGCCCATCGACCCGTCCTACCTGTCCTGGCGGGTGGAGCGCGCGCTCGGCAAGAGCTTCCGGTTCGTCGAGCTCGCCGACGACATCAACCGGCACATGCCGGACTACGTGGCGCACCGGATCATGATGTCGTTCAACGACCGGGGCCGCCCGGTCCGCGGGGCGCGGATCCTGCTGCTCGGGCTGGCGTACAAGAAGAACACCGGGGACGCCCGGGAATCCCCTGCGGTCCGGGTGGCCCAGCTGCTGACCGCGATGGGCGCGCAGTTGCGCGCGGCTGACCCGCACGTGGTCGAGGGCACCGCCGTGGATGGACGGGTGCCCCGGGTGGAACCCACGGCGGCCGAGCTGGCTGAGGCGGACGCCGTCGTGCTGCTCACCGACCACGACGCGTTCGACTACGCGGCCATCAGCCAGCACGCGCGGTACGTATTCGACTGCCGGCGCCGCCTGACCGGCCCCAACGTCGAGACGCTCTGAGCTGCGGGGACACGCCCTGATGCGGATTGTGTGCGTCGCTGGTGCGCGGCCGAACTACATGAAGGTCAAGCCGGTCATGGACGCCCTGGAGGCGGCCGGGGCCGAGGTGATCCTGGTGCACACCGGGCAGCACTACGACGCGGCCATGAACGACGTGTTCTTCGCTGAGCTCGGCATCCGGCCGCCGGACCACTTCCTCCAGGTGGGCTCGGGCAGCCACGCCGTGCAGACCGGCAAGGTGATGGCCGCGTTCGAGCCGCTGGCCGGGCAGTTGCGGCCGGACGTGGTGGTGGTCGTCGGCGACGTCAACTCCACGCTGGGCTGCGCGCTGGTCACGGCCAAGTCCGGCGCCCTGCTGGCGCACGTGGAAGCCGGGCTGCGCAGCCGGGACTGGGACATGCCCGAAGAGGTGAACCGGGTGGTCACCGACCGGGTGAGTGACTACCTGTTCGCGCCGTCCGCCGACGCCGTGGACAACCTGCGGGCCGAGGGTTACCGGGCCGACCAGATCCACCTGGCGGGCAACGTCATGGTGGACACCCTGCTGGCGAACCTGGACCGGGCGCTGGCCTCGGACGTCCTGTCCCGGCTCGGGCTCAGCCGCGGCGGGTACGCCCTGGTCACCCTGCACCGCCCGGCCAACGTGGACGACCCTGGCGCGCTGAGCACGCTGCTGGCGGCCCTGGACGAGCTGGCGCAGGTGTGCCCGATCGTGCTGCCCGCGCACCCGCGGGCCGCCGATCAGCTCCGCAGCCACGGCCTGTCCGGCCAGGTGCGGGTGATCCCGCCCGCTGGCTACCTCGACTTCGTCGCATTGCAGGCATCGGCCCGGCTGGTACTGACCGACTCCGGCGGGGTGCAGGAAGAGACCACCGTGCTGGGGGTGCCCTGCCTGACCCTGCGGGACAACACCGAGCGCCCCATCACGCTGACCGAAGGAACCAATCAGCTGGTGGGCCGGGACCGGGAGCGGATCGTCAAGACCGCGCTGAGCGTGCTGGACACGCCGCCGCCGCGGCGCTGCCCCGCACTGTGGGATGGCCGGGCCGGGGAGCGTATCGCGGCCACCCTGCTCGCGGGCGGAAGGCCAGCGGGGCACCCGCGGCCGACCGATCTGGCCTAGGCCGGCATCCAGCCGGGGCGGGTCTATTCGGGGACGGCGCGGCCCGGCGGCACCTTGCCCGCCGGGCGCCCCGCGCCGGACAGCGAGCCGGTCCGGCGCAGCCGGATGGGGTGCTTGTCCAGGAACGCGGCTGCCGCGAAGACCGCGATAATGGTCAGAATGGCCAGCCCGATCAGGGCGCGTTTCGATGATCCCTGCTGGGCGAGCGGGCCAGTGTCCCCGGCCATGACCATCAGAACCCGGTTATTCAGCGCCACATCAGATGCTGCCTGCTGCTGCCGGAACTGCTTGTACAGCAGCTGGGTTACCGCACCGTAGGTGCGGTGCGCGGCGACCGGATCTGGGGATGTCGTGGTCACCACCAGGTAAGCGTTGCTGAAGTTCGGGTACTGCAGGTTGTAGCTGTTCAGCAGCTCAACGTCATACTGGGTGGTGCCGCCCTGGGCCTGCACCAGCTGCTGTTCCTGCGGGCTCATCGCCTTTGCGGCCAGGTAACCCGCTGCTTCCAGCAATGAACCGCCGACTGCGGCGTAGGCGTTGGGGTGAGCACCGGAGGTCGGCGGGATGAAGACCAGCGTGCCGGTCTCGGCGTAGACCGGCGCGGCGTGCTTGAAGCTGTACTCCACTCCCGCCGCGACCACCAGAATCACCAGCACGGCAACAAAATGCCTGCGCAGCATGGCGAAAGCTCCGAACAGGCTCACCCGACGTGTCCCATTCCGGCCACCGGCCAGTGCTCCGGCATGCTCCTCGACCCCCCTGCCCCGGCGCAGCCCATCCAGCGCCCCGGTACGAACGATACAAGCCAGGATAAGTGCTGCTGCCCGCCGGCGGCTGAAAGTCCGAAACGACCAGCCAAGATTTGGCCAAGCCAGGCGGAACCCGAATCATTGCGCTGCCATCGGCTCGCACCCGCCGGTACCATGACGAGGGCCGTGCTTGCCGCCCCTCGCGGGCCAGGGGGACAACGCGGAATACGGGCCGATCATGGCGGATCGGTAAACCATCTAGGCAGCCGGTGCGTCGCACGGGTGTAGCGGTCTCGACAGTGGGGCGGGTTAATGGATCTGGTGGAGTCAGGGCGCACCTTGCGCAGGCGGTGGATCCTCACGTCCTTTTTGTTCCTGCTGACGCTGTTCGTGGCCGCGGCGGCGTGGGTCAAGATCCCTGGGCCCTACCAGGCGGAGTCGATGATCGTGCTGTACCCGTCGAAGCAGGCGGCGAAGATCAACGGCAACAACCCGCTGATGAGCTTCGGCGGCTCACTCAACGTGGCCGGTGACATCGTGCTGCGCGAGGTCTCGGCGCCGACCTCGGTCGCCGCCCTGGCGGCCAAGGGCTACTCCAGCTCGTTCACGATCGCGGACGACCCGAACACGACCGGCCCCATCCTGGATGTCACGGTCACCGGCAGCAACCAGGCCCAGGTGGAGAACACGCTGCGCGGCGTCACCGCGGCGGTGCAGGCCCGGCTCAACTACATCCAGGGCGGCTACCAGGCGCAGAACCGGATCACCAGCGGAGTGGTCTCCAGCGATCCCACGGCGAAGCTCCTGGTCAGCAAGAAGGCCAGGACCATCGTGATCATCCTGGGGCTCGGCCTGGTGCTGACCTTCGCCATCCCGCTGATCGTGGACGGGGAGATCGGCAAGCGGCGCGGTGACCGGGACCGCCGGGCCAGCACCACCTTCGCCTCAGCGACCCAGCCCGCTGGCCAGCCCGGGCCCGAGGAGCAGATCGACTCCGAGGAGACCCAGCGCACCCCGCAGCCCGCTTATTACGGGACACCCGGCGCGCCAACGCCGCCGGAGAGCCGGCCGCCGCAGGCGGAGCCCCGGGCGCCCAGGTACGGCGCGCCGGTCCGGCCGGACTATGCCCCGCCGCGCGCCGACCAGTACCAGGCAGACCGCGCGGACCGGGCGGCGACCGAGCGGCGGTACAGCAGCCCGCCGCCGGGCAGCAGCAGCCGCCGCAGCGGGTCCGGCGACGGCGGCGGCGAGGACTATCAGTCACGGCGTCAGTCGGAGAACAGCCGCATCTGACTCCGGCCCACCTCTAGCTGGGCCCCACCCTCCAGGTCATTCCTCTAACCGGTACTGCGGCGCTTTGGTCACTGCGGTGCGTTGCGGGGTTCTGGCCGCGTCCCAGCACACACAATGCACCGCACCTCCGGCACTGCGCGGTGCGTTTGGTCAGCGCGGTGCCTTCCGGGTGTCCCAGCACACACGATGCACCGCGCTGACCAAAGGCACCGCAGTGCTGGGTGCGGGCTGGCTGGAGGGCTGGGGCAGCGGCCGGATGGCTGGGTCAGCGGGCGAGTGGGGTCGCGGACCGGCAGGCGATGCGGGTCGCGGGCGGCGCGGCGGGGTCGCGGGTCAGCGGGCGATGGGGTCGCGGATCACCGGGATCGGGTCAGTGTCGCTGAAGTCTGGGGCGCCCCATGGGCCCAGCTTCGGCGGGGGAGGCTGCCGCGGCTGCGGTGGTTTCGGCGACGCCGGCCAGCCGCCGCCCGGGAAGCCGTTGGACGTGACGGGGGGCGCGGGCTGGGCCCGGGCCAGCCGCCAGTACGCCCCCACGCAGCCGATGATCAGGAACGTCAGGCTGGCCGCCTGGGCGAAGGACAGCGCGTCGAACGTGGCGAACGCCACGGTGGGCACCGCGACACAGGCGGCCAGGGTCTGACCCAGATCGCGGATCTCCGGATCGGTCGACAGGCGGCGGGCGTTCCGCGCACACATCCACCCGGTGATGAACAGCCCCAGCAGGGCCAGCAGGCCGATGAAGCCGATCTCGATGAGCGACAGCAGGTACTGGTCGTCGGTGAAGAAATAGGTCGACGGCAGGAACGTGCCAAAGCCGCGGCCGAGCCACGGATGCTCCTGGATGAACGGCAGGGCCGAGGAGAACGCGCCCGTCCGCGAGGTGCTGCTGGTGTCCGAGCCGACCTGGCCGAACAGCGAGCGGAACTCGCCAAGCAGGCCCGGGATGGCCGCATACATGCAGGCCACCCCGAACAGCCCGACCACGTAGGCGATGCGCCGGTCCCGCTTCGGCCACGTCGGCAGGATCACCAGGCTGGCCACGATCAGCGCGATGACTCCGGTCCTGGACACCGTCATCGGCAGCGCGGTGGCGATCAGGGCCGCTTGCAGCCAGCGCTGAAGCCGCTTGCCGGGCGGGGCGAACCGGGCCCGGTGCACCGCGATCGGCAGGCAGATCGCCAGCACACAGGCCAGTTCGATGGGGTCGATGGCGGTGGCCGACGGGCGGTTGAGGCCGTTGCGGTTCAGCAGGTCGGTGAACAGGGTCTGCGCGCTCAGCCCCGGAATCTGGATGTACTTGGCCAGGTCCAGCCCGGTGGCGAACTGCGTGATAGCCAGGCAGGACACCGCCGTGGCGGCGACCGTGATCCGGCTGAACAGGGTCTTGAGGCGCTCCATGGTCGGGATGCCGTCCGCCGCCACCAGCATGATCCCGAGCCAGCCGAGCATCAGGATGATGCCCCGGTCGGCGCCGTTCTGCTCCAGCGACGGCAGCGCGCGCCGGTTCGCGGAAATGTAGGCGGCGATGACCACGCAGGTGAGAATGACCGCCGCCACCCGGACCGGCTGCCGCCCGCGGGCCAGGGCCAGCCCGGGAACCACCAGCGTGACCAGGTACATGACGAGCAGCACGCAGCCGAAAATGGTGTCCGGGCCGCCCGCCCCGCCGAGCGGCGAGAACGTCAGCGGGGACGGAATGACGAACAGCAGGAACGTGTAAAAGGTGAGCAGGCTAACCGCATCGGTGCGCCGGCGCCCGGTTATCTCCGCGGGGTGCTGAATGAGCTGGGCAGTCACCGTGCGGTTCCTCCGTGCAGGTTCATCTTGCCCCCCGGGGTTGCTGCGTGGCGCTACACGCGGCCAGCACAGAGCCCGCCACCGGCCAAAAGCCTCGTTTCAGAGTACCCGGTGAGGCCTAATTATCCAGGCCAAATATGCAGATATCCGGGGTGCCCGGATGGGCCACCCGGCACCCGGATCACCGCGGTAGCCGCCGGTCCGAGCAGCCCAGCTCGGCGGGGCGCAGGGACGGCCTGAGCAGGGCCCGGATGGCGAACCAGGACTGCGGATGCCCACGGGCCACCCAGGTCAGTTCGCTGGCGATGGTGAGCCAGTAATAGCACCAGGCGGCGAGCACACTGTTACGCCGCCGGTACAGCCGGACCCGGTTGATGATCTGCATCGAGTGCGTCTTGTTGTTGCGGCCGGAGGCGCCACCGATATGCACCGCCAGAGATCCGGGCTCGTAGCGGGTGAGCAGGCCGAGATCGCGGGCGCGCAGCGAGAAGTCGGTTTCCTCGGAATACAGGAAATACGACTCGTCCCAGCCGCTGAGCTTGTCGAAACAGTCCCGGGATATCAGGACCACCGCGCCCTGCGCCCAGTCCACCACGTGCGGATAGCGGTACTCGGCCGGGCTGATGATCCGCTCGGAGACGGCGGCCATCCCGGTCTTCTCCAGGCCCACCGCGCGCAGCAGGGTCGGCGTGCGCCGCAGGGACGGTTCCAGGCTGCCGTCCGGCGCCCGCAACTGCGGGACCACGATCCCGGTGCCGGGCTCCTGCAGCGCCGCCAGCAGCGGCGGCACCGAGTGCGGGGTGAGCCGCACGTCCGGGTTGAGCACGAGAATCGCGCCGGCCGGGCCGGCTTCGCGGACCCCGCGGTTGATCCCGCCCGCGTATCCCACGTTGGCCGACCGCACCACCTGGCAGTCGTCCCGGGCCGCTACCAGATCGGCGGTGCCGTCGGTGGACCCGTTGTCCACCACGACCACCTCGGCGGTGCACCCGTCCAGGGCGCCAGGAAGCGAGTCGAGCAGGTCCCCGATCTCCCGGGCGCTGTTGTAGGTGACGATGACGACGGCCAGGTCAGAAAGCACGACTGCGATCATAAGGGCGGGGGGGCCCGGACATTACCCGGTCCGCGGCGTCCGGCCGATAACGTTGGCCTATGGTCAAGTTGCTGCTGATTGCCCCCACCTGTGACGGTGCTGACGTCGGCGAGGCGTGGGTCGGCTATCAGTGGGTCCGGCTGCTGTCCGCCCGGCACGAGGTGACGCTGCTGACCTATCACAAGCACGGCAGCAGGCCCGCGGCCGGGCAGTTTCCGCAGGCGCGGGTCATCGAGTGGGCCGAGCCGGCCGGGCTCGGCCGCGCGGAGCGGCTGAACAGCATGCTCAAGCCGGGGTATGTGCCGTTTTACTTCCGGGCCCGGCGGTGGGTCCGCCGGGCGCTGGCCCGCGGTGAGCGGTTCGACCTGGCCCACCAGCCGGTCCCGGTGGCCATGCGCTACCCGTGCCCGGTCCGCGGGCTTGGTATCCCGTACCTGATCGGCCCGGTCGGCGGCAGCCTGACATCGCCGCCGGCCTTCGCCGCGGAAGAAGGCACTGCCCCGTGGTACGTGGGCCTGCGGCGGCTCGACGCGCTGCGAATGCGTTTCGACCCGGCTCTGCGGCGGACCTACGAGCAGGCCGGCTGCGTGCTCGGCATCGCGCCCTACGTGCGGGATTTCCTGGACGGCCTGCCCGTGCGGCGGTTCGAGGTGATGAGCGAGACCGGGATCACCGAGCTGGCCGCTCCGGCCGGCCGGGGCGGCCGCCCAGACGGGCCGCTGCGGCTGCTGTTCGTGGGCCGGCTGGTCCGTACCAAGGGCGCCCGGGACGCGATCCGCGCGCTCAGCCTGGCCCGTGACGTGCCGGCCGTGCTGGACATCGTGGGCGAGGGCCCGGACCGGGCCGCCTGCGCGGCGCTCGTCACCGAGCTCGGGCTGTCCAGCCAGGTCACCTTCCATGGCTGGCAGTCCCGCGAGCAGGTCGCCGGGTTCTACCGGGCGGCGGACGTGTTCCTGTTCCCCAGCTACCGGGAGCCGGGCGGGAACGTCGCGTTCGAGGCCATGGCGTACGGCTTGCCGCTGATCGTCAGCGATATCGGTGGCCCGGGGAACGTGGTCGACGAATCCTGCGGCCTCCGGGTGCACCCGGTCACCCCGGAGCAGTACGCACGCGACCTGGCCGGCGCCATCACCCGGCTGGCTGACCCGGGGCTGCGCAGCCGGCTCGGCGACGGGGCCCGGGCCCGGGCCACCGCCATCGCACTGTGGGACAGCAAGATCCGGCACATGGAGACGATCTACGCCGAGGTACTCGGCGGGCGGCAGGCCCCGCTGGCGTCCCAGGCCGGCTAGGACACGCCGAGGCCGAGCCGGCCCGCCCCGGCCCAGCCGCGGGCCGGGGGCGGACCTGGGTGCTACGGGCTCAGCGGCTTGTTGTTCGTGTCCAGGACGTTCCCGGACCACACGTTGCCCGGCGCGCTGGGATCGAAAGCGGTGATGTAGCCGTAGTAGCCGGACTGCGGGTAGTAGATCGTGCTGAACCGGTTGTTCGTGATCCGGATGTTGTAGGCCTGCGGCCCGCCGTCGTTCTGCCCGCCGTAGACCACGTACCCGCCGCCGGCCAGCAGGTTGTTGTTGATCACCACGTTGGCCTCGGGGCCGAAGTCCTCGAACAGGCTGACCGCGTCCGTCTGCCCGTTCGGGTTGAACACCGTGTTGTGCTGAATGGTCAGCGGGACCGTCGACCCGTTGGACGTGGTGCCGTTGAGGTGGCTGCTCGGCGAGGCGGGTGTCGAGTCGTGGATGTAGTTGTTCTCGATCAGCCCCATATAGATCTGCACGCCGGTCGAGGCATCCGCGATGTTGTTGCCCAGCACCTGGGTGCCGCGGGTCTCGCCGTTGATGTCTTTGATCCCGGCGAATATGCCGCTGGTGCCGTGGTTGCCGTACGGGCTGTAAATCGTGTTGTTCTCGATGGTCACGTTGCTCGGGTTACCGCTCAGGTTGACGCCGTCGCCGTCGATGTCATTGCCCGAGTTGATGATCTCATTGCCCTTGATCGTCACGTTCGAGCCGGTCACGTCGACGTAGCCGTGCACGATGTAGCCCTCGAATACCGCGCCATTGCCGGAAACCTCGACGTCGCCCGAGGAGTTCGACGTCCAGCCCGGGCCGCTGGAGACGTCGCCCGGCACCGAGCGCAGCGCCGCGCCCGCGGGCACGCCGGTGTTGGTCTCGTCCGGGAAGCCGCACAGGTGCGGGTTCGGCCCGCAGTTGATGGACCTCAGCACTTCCGGTTTGGCCCCGTGTGAGTGGGCCTTCTTGCCCGAGCCCTGGGCCGACGGCGCCGATGCCAGCGCCGACTCGGGTGGCGAGGTGACCGGCCCGGACGCTGCTGACGAGGCCCCGGGGGTCAGCTCCGAACTGGCCGTGTTCGCGCTCTGGTTGTGCTGGGTCAGTGCGAGCCCGGCGGCCACCGCGGCCGCCACGAGCAGGACACTGGCCGCCACGGTCAGCAGCAGCCGGGCCCGGTGCCGCCCCTGCCGTCTTCGTCGCTGGACCATCCCGCATTCCTCCTAACGCAGCGCGGCCTGGAGCACGAGCGCCACGCGTTCTTGCTGTTCGGTGGTGATCTCAGCGAATAGCGGGAGGCTGAGGATTTCCTGGGCGGCCTGCTCGGTCACGGGGAAGCTGCCTTCCGGGTAACCGAGCCCGGCGAACGCCGCGGTGCGGTGAACGGGCACCGGGTAGTGGATGCCCGCGCCGATCCCGGCGGCGTGCAGTTCCTTGAGGACCCGGTCCCGGTCGGGAACCCGGATCACGTACAGATGCCAGACGTGCTCGTTGCCGTCCAGAGTCTGGGGCAGCACGATCTCGTCGATCCCGGCCAGCAGCATGTCGTAGCGCTGTGCGGCAGCCCGCCGGGCCGCGTTCCAGCCGGCCAGGTGGCGCAGCTTCGCGGACAGCACGACCGCCTGCAGGGTGTCCAGCCGGCTGTTGAGCCCGAGCACGTCGTGCTCGTACTTACGGGGCGAGCCGTGGTCGCGGATCATCCGCATCCGCGCGGCTAGCTCGGCCGAGGCGGTGAGCGCCGCGCCCGCGTCGCCATAGGCGCCGAGGTTCTTGCCGGGGTAGAAGCTGGTCGCGGCCGCGTGACCGAGCGCGCCCGCGCCGGCGCCGTGGCGGCGGGCGCCCTGGGACTGGGCCGCGTCCTCCACCACCCATCCGCCGAACTGCTCGGCCAGCGGCATCAGCTGCTCGACCGGCGCGGCCTGCCCATACAGGTGCACCGGGATGATGGCCCGGGTACGCGGGGTGACCGCGGCCGCCACCGCCGCCGGGTCTATCAGGTAGGTCCCGTCGTCGGCGCAGTCCACCAGGACCGGGGTGGCCCCGGCCCGGGACACCGCCTCGGCCGTCGCGATGAACGTGTTGGCGGGCAGGATGCACTCGTCACCCGGGCCGACCCCGAGCCCGCGCAGCGCGATCTCGATGGCGTCCGTGCCGTTGGCCGCGCCGACACAGTGGCCGGTGCCGATGAACGCGGCGTACTCGGCCTCGAACACCGCGACCTGCGGCCCGCCGATGAACGCGGTGCGCGCCAGGACCTGGGCCCAGCCGGCCGCGACCTCGTCGGCCACGGCCGCGTGCTGGGCGGCCAGGTCGACCAGCGGTACCGGCCGGGCGCCCGGCTCCGGCGGTGCGGGGTGCTGCCCCGCGGTGCCATCCTTAGCTCCGGTCACCGTGCTCGCGCCTCCGGATCTACCACGATGGTGCTTCCTCCCGACCCCACAGTGACCTTATTAAAGTCTTCGATGTCCACGGTCCCGCGCCAGCGCTGCCAGCGCCGCCGGGCCTTGTGCCACCAGGCGCCGGACCCGGTCCGCAGCGCATCCATGGCCAGCTGGGCCTGGGCCGGGCGGGCGTCGGCGTCGGTGGCCAGGCTGTAGACCTCCTCCTGGATGGCGGCCGCGTGATCCAGGCTGAACCGCTCCGCCACCAGGCTCCGGCCATACTTGCCGAGCCGGGCCCGGCTGGCCGGGTCATCCAGCAGCACCCGCAGGATCGCGGTCAGCCGGGCCGCGCCCGCCCCGCGCCAGTCGGCGTCGTGACAGGTGCCGCCCCAGCCCTGGGCCAGGAACAACGGTGCGGATTCGGGGGTGAGCAGCTTCCAGAAGCCGCCGACGCCCTGCACCACGAGCGGCTTGCCGAACGCCATCCCGCGCAGTGCGGAGCCGCCCATGCCGAGGACGACGTCCGCGGCCGCATAGGCCGGCCGCGGGTCGAACATCTCCCCGGCCAGAGTCACCACCCGCCGTCCGGCCCGGGCATTCGCCCTGGCTGCGGCCTCCTCGGCGGCCGGCCGGGCCGCGCCGTCACCGACCAGCACCAGCTGCACCGGGGTGCCCGACCCGGCCAGCTCACCGGCCGCGTCGCACGCGGAGAGCACGCCTTCCAGCTTCAGCGACACCATCCGGCAGACCAACGCCACCAGCGGCACGTCCGGGTCCAGGCCCAGCTCGGCGCGGAACGGCCCGGCCTGGTAGGCAGGCGCGTTCGCGCGCACGTCGACCGGCGGCTCCAGCAGCCGGACCAGGGGGCGGCCCGCCGATTCCTCATACCGCCGCAGCTCTTCGGTACCGACGATCAGCGGCAGCGTGCGCGGCAGGAATGGCGCGACGGTGCCGGACATGACTGTGCACACGACCGGCACGCCGAGCCGCAGCCGGGGGCCGAGGATCGCCTCCACGCCGGGTGGCCACTCGTAGCCGTGCACGACGTCGATGCTGCGCTCCCGGGCCAGCGCGGTGAGGTGGCCGAGCGCCCGGGTGGACAGGGTGCGGGTGGCGCGGGGATCCAGCGTGACGTGGGGCAGCCGCAGCTGGCGCACGGTCTCGACCAGCGGGCCGGGCCGGCTGACCACGGTCACGTCGTGCCCGCGGTCGCGCACCGCGGCCGCGATCTCGACCGCGTTCAGCTGTGATCCGCCGATCTCCATCGTGTGCGGGTAGACGAGCACCCTCACCGCTGCGACCCCCCCTGCGCTGCCAACGCTGCCCTGCCTGCCCGGCCGTGTGCGGCCACCCTGGCCTGGCCAGCTGGGCCCGGCCAAGCTTCCCAGTTCACAGCGGTACCAAATTTACTGAGGAAATCCGGTGATATCCGGCTAGCCATGTAATTCATGCCCGAATCTGGGCGTCCGGGCCGGGTTCCCGGGGGAGCGCCGCTTGCGGCTGGTGGGGCTGGTGGGATCTGGCCCCGGGTGGCTGGTGGGTGTCAGCTCCGGGTGGCTGGTGGCTGTCGGCTTCGGGTGGCCGGGGGCCGGCCACCGGTGACGGCGCCGCCCCGGCCGGCCGCAGGCCGATGGCCGCGGCCAGCGCGTCCGCCCGGCGGGCCCAGGAGTGCCGCCGGGCGAAGGCCCGGCACCGGTCCCGGCGGGCCACCTCCCAGGCACCCCCGGGTGGCGCCGCCACCCCGCCATCAGGCTGAGCCGGGTCCAGTGCGCCCGGGAGGGCGGGGTCCACCCCGCCGCCGGGCTGAGCGGCCAGCCGGCGCACCGCGCTGACGAACTCGGCCGGGGTGCTGGCCAGGGTCATGATCTCGGCCGGCGCCTGATCGGCCGCGGCCAGATCGTCGTGCAGCCACCGGGCGCCGGGCAGGTCGCTGCTCACCACTGGCCGCCCCGCGGCCAGGTACTCGAGGGTCTTCAGCGGGAACGACGCGCGGTTGAATTCGCTGCTGGTGTACGGGGTGATCCCGATGTCGATGGCGGCCAGGTAGCCGGGCACGTCGGCGGGCGGGACCCGGCCCGTGTACCGCACACCGGGCCGCGCGGCCAGCGCCGCGAACCGCTCGGGTGCCCAGCGCGGGTCACACGGGCCCACGATCAGCAGCTCGAAACCGGCATCGCTGAGCGCGAGCAGAATGTCCAGGTCGATCCGCTCGGACAGCTGGCCGACCAGGCCGAGCACCGGCCGCCGCAGCCCGGTGGCGGCGGCCTGATCGTCCGGGGCGGGGCTGGCGTCCGAGCAGCCGTTCGGGATCAGCACCGGGTCGGCGCCGAGCGCCGCCCAGTGTTCCGCCAGCGTCGGTGACACCACCGCGACCACGTCGGACCGGCGCAGCGCGGCGCGTTCCTGGGCTCGCAGCCGCGCCGCCGACAGGCCCATCAGGCCGGCCCCGGCCACGTGGTCGTCGGTGCAGTACAGCACGCTGACGGCCGGGTCCCAGCGGCCGAGCACGTCGTCGAGGTAACCGGACACCACCGCGGCTGGCCGCACCCGGAGCCGCCGCAGCGCCCAGCGGATCTGCGCCCGCAGCAGCGGCGCGGTGGTGGCCCGGACGCCGGGCCGGGTGAGACCGGGCAGCGCGACCGTGCTCAGCCGGGTGATCCCGGGGGCGGGCGCGGACAACGAGGGGGTGAGCCCGCCCGCGTTCTCGCCGCTCAGCCGGGCCGGGGTCACCACGGACAGCGGCGGGTCGACCCACAGCACGTTGGCGTGGCGGGTCATGGCCGACGCCATCTGCCAGTCCGTGCCGGGGATGCCGTCCCACGGCACCGGGGCTATCCAGACCAGCTGGCTCAGCTCAGTAGTCAAGGTCCACCTGCGGCTCGTCCAGTCTTCCGGTGCGGGCCAGCTGCGGGTCCGGGTCACCGGGGCCGGCCGCGCTGGCCCCGGCCGGTTCGGGCGGGCCCGGGGCGCGCCGCAGCAGCGCGCGCATCGGGTAGACCACCGGCAGGTACACGATGAAGCCGGCGATGATCGCCGCGGCCAGCCCGAGCAAACCCTGCCCCAGCTCGTGCAGGATGAGCAGGGACGCCGTGGCCATCAGGACGCCGCCGACGGCCGGCCGCAGGCAGGCTTTGGCCATCGAGCCCACGCTGATGCCGGCCCGCGACAGGGCCCACAGGAACGCCGGGCCGACGATGACGGCGGCGACGACCACGTGACCGGCGGCGACCCCGGTGATGCCGCGCAGCCGGGCGCCGAGCAACAGCACCGGGAGGAGTGTGACCAGCCAGATCCCCTGGATGGTCATGAGTGTGTTGCGCCGGCCGACCGCCGCCATGGCGTCGTAGAAGAGCCCATAGGCCACCCGGAGCAGGCCGAGCATGGCCAGCAGGCTGAGTGCGTGCGCGGCGGGTACCCACCGCTCGCCGTACACGGTGCGGATCAGCGGCGCGGCCGTGGTGGCCAGCAGCACGCAGGCGGGCACGGTCAGCGCCATCAGCAGCCCGAGGGCCCGGCTGAACGCCTCGGTCATGCCCTTCCCGGAATCGGCGACCCGGGAGAAGCCCGCGAACGACACCCGCTGCACTGCTTGCGAAATGCTGCTCACCGGCCAGCTGGAGATGTTGAAGGCGAGCTGGTAGAGACCCAGCATGGCGGCGCCCAGCGTGGCGCCGACGATGGCCGAGTCCACGTTGAACACACCCAGGGTGAGCAGGCTCGCACCGGCCAGCGGCAGGCCGAACTGAAGCAGCTGGCGGGCCTGCGCGGTGTTCCAGCCGGGCAGCACGAACATGGGCGCGGCCACCGTGGCCACGATCAGCGCTACCGTGCAGCCGGCCAGCGAGCCCCAGGCGAAGCTCATCGCGCCCTGGCCGGCGAAGGCCAGCCACACGGTCACCCCGGTGCTCACCACGAAGTTGGACAGGTTGACCACCATGCGCCGGCCCTGCGCGAACTCCCGGGTCAGCAGGGCCAGCGGCACGCTGGCCAGCCCGTCGATGATCACGCAGATGCACAGGATACGGAGCATGTAGGTGGCGTCGGGCGAGCCGAGCAGCCGGGCGATGGAGCCCGCGGCCGCGTACAGCCCGATGTAGATGATCGTGCTGGACACCACGGACAGCGTGAACACGGTCCGGGCGAAGCTGCGGATGTCGCCTTCCCACCGGATGATCGCCGCGCTGACCCCCAGCTCGTTGGCGCTCAGCAGCACGGCCAGCACGATCTGGGACACCGCGTACAGCCCGAACACCGACGGGCCGAACACGGTCCGGGCCAGCACCACCCCGACGGCGAAGTTGCTGATCCGGACGACGATCGTGTTCAGCAGGCTCCACCGGGTGCCGGACCGGACCCGGCTCTCCAGGTCCTTCGGCGCCTGCTCGGCGGCGAGCACCCGGGGCCGCAGCGACGCGGCCATCGGGTACATCGGCGGTTCCACCACCACGGCCAGGGCGGGGCCGATGACCTCGGCCACCCGGCCGGGCCGGCGTTGCGCGCCCGCGGCTGCCTGCCGCACGGCTATGTACACAGTGCGCAGCCGGAACGCGAGCAGGCCCATGGCGGCCAGGGCCGCCGCTCCGCCGATGGTCAGCTCCAGCCCGTCCCCATGCCCCAGCCGCTGGGCCGCGAACACGATGACCCACACGCCCGCCGATACGGCAATGGGCACAGCCAGGCCGGCGCCGGGCAGCCGCGGCCAGATGGCCAGGGGTCTCAGCTCGGTCAGGAACCAGGGCACCAGGAACAGCAGCGCGACGCACACGCTGACCACCGCCACCGCCACCAGGCCGTGCTGGTAGGCCGCGGCGGACAGCGCGGGGATCAGGGTGACCAGCCACATCAGCTGGAAGATGAGCCCGCGGCGGGACGCGGCGAGGACGGTGAAGTAGTCGTTGGCCAGCGCGTAGAACACCCGGATCGTGGCCAGCGGGGCCAGCCAGACCAGCACCGGGGCGGCCGGGGCCCACGCCGGGCCGTACACCAGGTGGATCAGGGGCACGGCCAGGCTGCTGATCAGCACGCACACCGGGAGGGTCAGCGCGGCCAGCAGGTTGGCTGAGGACATGAAGGCGCTGCCGACGATCTGCGGCCCGCGCCGGAACCGGGCGAACGCGACCGGGGCGGCATCGCGCACCGGCTGGGACAGCACCGTCACCGGCCAGGTGGCCAGGCACAGCGCGAGCACGTAGTAGCCGAGGTCAGCGGGGTGCAGCAGCTGCCCGACGACGATCTGGTCCACGTTGGTGATGGCGAACGCGAGCAGGCCCGAGGCCGCGAACGGCAGCGCCACCTGCAGCACAGCCCGCACCCGGCCGCGCCGGAGGCCGATCCGCATGGCCCGCGGCGAGAACGCGATGAACAGCGCGGCGGAGACCAGGCTGCCGGCGATCCGGCCCACCGCGAAGCCCATCAGCCCGTGCCCGGTGGCCACCAGGCCGATGGTGACCGCGACCCCGATCCAGTTGTCAACCTGCTCGATCATCACTCGCAGCCACGGGGCCCGGCGCTGCAGCATGGCCCGTGGCGCGGTGACCAGGCCGCTGACCAGCACGCTGAGCGCCGCGACCCGGATTACCTGGGCGGCCCACGGGGTGCCCATGGTGGCGGCGAGCGCGGGCGCGCCCGCGTAGACGGCCGCGTACACCGCGGCGCTGGAGGCCAGCGCCACCGTGGTCACGGTCGGCGCGACATCCTCCGGAGCGGTCCGCCACAGGGTCAGCGCGCTGCCCGCGCCGAGCTGGCCGATGCTCTGCGCGCCCAGCAGCGCCACCACGACCACGCCGAACGCGCCGAATTCCCGCGGGGTCAGCATCCGGGCCAGCACCAGCCCGATGACCAGGGTGCCGGACCGGGCGGAGACCGCGTCGAGGAAGATCCGGCCGATCCCGCCGCCGATCCGGCGGGTCAGCGGGCGCTTGGCGCGGCGCCGGCCCTGCGGGGGCCGGTGGTGGCCGTAGGTGCCGGTCCGGGTCGGCCGGTCAGCGCCGTTCCCGTCGTGGCCGGGCCCGCCGCCGTTCCGTCGTGCCCGGATCCGCCGCCATGGCCGTCGTGGCCGGATCCGCCGCCGTTCCCGTCGTAGCCGGACCCGCCGCCGTGACCGGGATAGCCTCCGCCGCCGCCACGGCCGTTGTAACCGGGCCCGCCGCCGCGACCGCCGTGACCTGACCCGCCGCCGCGACCGCCGTGACCTGACCCGCCGCCGGGCATGCCACCGCGACCCGGGCCCGGGTCATCGGCAGGCATCATGCCGCGCGCGGAAGAAGTCAAGGTACGCCAACCCCCAGGCAGATCAGGCAAGCCCGGGGGAACCGGGCCCGGCCGCGGCAGGCAGGGAGGACACCACCATTTCGTTCCAGCCTGGCCAGCTGGGATCGGTCAGGACCAGGCAACGACCGCCAGCCCGGAAAGCTGGCCGCTGGCCAGCGCGCTGAGTACAGCCCACACCCGCTGCGCAGCCGTCAAATCGCATCAAGACCCTACCATGCGGGGTGGGTGAGACGGATCGGCAAATGTCACTCGACTAGCCCATTATCGCACGTCAGGCTGGGAGCTGGCGGGGGCGGAGTGTCCGCCGGAGGGCGGGGCTAAGTCGAGCGTGAGTTCGTAGCTGTCGTGGGTGACCCCCCCGGCGCCGAATGAGATCTTGAAGTCGTACTGGGCCTCGTTCAGCTCGTGCCCGGCCTGCATCGTGCTGGTGCCGAATGAGAAGTACCGGCAGCCCAGTTCGCTGGCCAGGGCGATGCCCCGCTCCACCACCAGGTCGGTGGCGCACACGGCGCGGCCCGTCTCGGTGGTGGCCGTGTACCGGACCTGGAGCACCGGGCCCTCGGCGGTGAACAGGTTGCCCCCCACCAGTTCATCGCCGATTCTGGCGGTGATCAGGATGATCTCCTTGGGGAACCGGTCGTGCAGGTACTCGATCTCGGCCAGCGAATGGGTGGGCGCCGCGCCGTGCCGCCGGCCCAGGTTGCCCTCGAGCACCTGCCAGTACGCGGCGGCATCCGGCCACCCTTCGCCGACCCGGACGCCCGCCGCCTCGGCGCGGCGGCGCCGCTGCCGGCGGCTGGCCGCCACCCGGCCCCGGGCGGACAGGCTGATCGCCGCGGCCAGATCGCAGCTGTACCGGCTGGCGCCCAGCCGGTACAGCGCGTGCAGATCGTCCGCGGCGGGCCGGGCCTGGTAGATCTCTGGCAGCGCCTTGTAGCGCAGCCGGTCCAGGCCGAGGTCCCGGTAGTGCGCGGCGATCGCGGTCAGCACGCGCATCATCGACGCGCCGGTCAGCGAGCCGTCGTGCACCAGCCCGCCGTAGGTCAGGCCGGGATGGCTGGTCACCACGGAGGTGCTGGCCGGGTCGTCGGCGGCCGGGAAGGCGCCGATGGGCCAGCCCCGGGAATTGGTGACGAGGACCGACCGGTCCCGGAACCGCTCACCGTGGTAAGAGAGGTAGCGCCTGGTGTGCAGCATGGTCCCGTTCACCGAACGGGCGACTAGATCGTCCCAGGCATCCGCGTCGCCGGGACCGTAGCCCCGGATGAGCTCCGCTGCCACCGCGTGTGCCCCCTACCTGCCCCTGGTCCCCGCAAAGGGTTGCCCGCCGGGGAGTGTAGCCACCCGCTCGTAAGCTGGCAATTCCGTCGCGGCCGGGCGCGGGTCCGCGGCGGTTACCCGCGCAGCCGGAACCGCTGCACCTTCCCGGTCGCCGTCCTGGGCAGCGCCGCCACGAACTCGATGGACCGCGGGTACTTGTACGGTGCCATCCGCTGCTTCATGAAGTCCTGCAGCTCGGCGACTTTCTGGTCACCGGCGGCGGCCCCGTCGGCCAGCACCACGGCGGCGTGCACGATCATGCCCCGGTCTGCGTCGGGCTTGCCCACCACGGCGCACTCGGCCACGTCCGGGTGCAGCTCCAGGGCCCGCTCGATCTCGGCCGGCGCGATGTTGTAGCCCGCGGAAACGATCATGTCGTCGCTGCGGCCCTGGTACCACAGGTAGCCGTCGGCATCGCGGATGTAGGTGTCGCCGGTGATGTTCCAGCCGTCCTGCACGTACTCGGCCTGCCGCGGGTCAGCCAGGTAGCGGCAGCCGGTGGGGCCGGTGACGGCCAGCCGGCCCATCTCGCCGTCGGCCGCTGGGCGGCCGTCCGGCCCGAGCACGTCCGCCTGGTAGCCGGGGACCGCCGTGCCGGTCGAGCCCGGCCGGATGGCGTCGCCGGTGGCGGCGACGAAGACGTGCAGCATCTCGGTGCTGCCGATACCGTCCACCAGGCGGACCCCGGTCTGCTCGAAGAAGTCCTCCCACACGCCCTTGGGCAGGTGCTCGCCGGCCGACACCGCGGTGCGCAGCCCGCGCAGGCAGCCGGCCTTGCCCGCCTTCAGCATGGCCCGGTAGGCGGTCGGGGAGGTGGACACCACGGTGACCCCGAAGCGGGCCACCGCGTCGGCCAGCTCGGCCGGGGTGGCCTTCTCCACCAGCAGCGTGGCCGCCCCGGCCCGCATCGGGAAGACCAGCAGCCCGCCCAGGCCGAACGTGAAGGCCAGCGGGGGCGTCCCGGTGAACACGTCGGTCGGCTGGCTCTGCACCAGGTACTTGCCGAACGTGTCGGCGATGGCCAGCACGTCACGGTGGAAGTGCATGGTGGCCTTGGGCGTGCCGGTCGTGCCCGACGTGGCGGCCAGCATGGCGACATCGTCGGCGGCCGTGGCCACGTCGGCGAACGTGCCGGGCTTGGCCGCGGACCGCTTGATCAGGTCGCCGTCGCTGGTCCCGCCGTACGGCACCAGCGGCAGGTCAGGGGCGGCGCTGGCCAGTTCCTCGGTGAACCGGTGGTCGCAGATAGCCACGGCCGGCTTGGTCAGCTTGGCCAGCGGGCCCAGCTCGAGGCTGCGCAGCATGGGCATGGTGGTGACCACGACGCCGCCCGCCTTCAGCACACCGAACCAGGACGCGACGAGCCAGGGGTTGTTCGGCCCGCGCAGCAGCACCCGGTGCCCGGGCAGCACGCCGAAGTCCTCGGTCAGCACGTGGGCTATCTGGTTGGCCCGGATGAGCAGCTCCCCGTAGGTCCAGCTGTCCACGGCGGTCAGCAGGCATGGGCGGTCCGGCCCGTGCGCCGCGGCGACCTCGTCGAGCAGCGCCGTGGCGCAGTTGAGCCGCTCCGGGTACTGGAGCTCGGGCAGGTCAAAGCGGAGCGTCGGCCACTGGTCAGCAGGCGGGAGGTTGTCGCGGCAGAACGTGTCGGCATGCGCGGACGGCGAGAGCTTCACGGACGGGACCCCCAGGAAGAGAAACCAGTAAGGAGCAGTATGCCCCGCTAATGACGGCAGTCAAGGAAAATGCACAACCTGACTGGTTCGCCTCACCCGGCCGGGAGCCGCCGGTCAGCTGGCCGCTTCCGGCCCGGCCGGAGTGCTCCGCAGGTCGAGCTCACAGGTTTCGTGGATGACGCCGCCGCCGCCGAAGGAAACCTTGAAAGCGTACTGCGACTCGTTGAGCCAGCGCCCCCCGTCCAGGGTGCTGGTGCCCATCGAGTAGTACTCACAGCCCTGCTCCGCGGCCAGCGCGATGCCCCGCTCGATGACCAGGTCGGTGGCGGATACCTTCCGGCCCTCTTCGGTGGTGGCGGTGTACCGGGCCTGCAGCACCGGCCCCTCCACGAAGAACAGGTTCCCGGCGACCAGCGTGCCGCCGAGCTTCGCGGTGAGCAGCAGGACCTGGTCCGGGAACCGGTCGTGCAGGTAGCTCATCTCGGCCAGCGAATGCGTCGGCTTCGAGTCGTGCCGGGAGGCCAGGTTCTCCGTCAGGATCCGCCAGTACTCGGCGATGTCGGCCCAGTCTCCCTCGACGCACACCCCGGCTACCTCAGCCCGCTTGCGCCAGGCTTTCCGGCCGGACCACACCCGGCCCCGGCGGGCCAGCTTGATCACCGCGGCCAGGTCGCGGCGGTACTGATCGGCACCGAGCCGGGACAGCGCGTACTGATCATCCGCGGCCGGGGAAGAGTGGTAGATCGACGGCACGGCCCGGTAACGCAGCCGCTGGTAGCCGAGCGCCCGGAATTGCGCGGCGATCTCCTGGAAGGCCAGGATCAGCGGCCCGCCGTACAGCGTCCCGTCATGGACCAGGCCGCCGTAGGTCAGGCCGGGATGGCTGCTCACCAGGGCTGCATCGGCCGGGTCCTCGGCGGCCGGCAGCACCCCGCACAGCTTGCCGTTGGACTTGGTGATCACCAGCGACCGGTCACGGAACCGGTCCCCGTGATAGCCGAGGAACCGGCGGGTGTGCAGCATGGTCCCGTTGACCGACCGCGCTACCAGGTCATCCCAGGCCTCGGCATCCTCAGCGGTATAGGGCCTGGTCAGGCCCGTCCAGGTGGCCACCGTGCTCATACCGCACTCGACTCCACTATTCGGGTCTCCTCCGTCAGCTCCAGGCTCGGACTGTAACCATCAGGGTCGCGGAATGGCAATCGCAAGCCAAAGGAGTGGTTATCTCATCCCCGGGCAGTATGCTGCGTTTGCGACGAGGGTTACGCAAACGCGTAAGGCTAGCCCGCGGCCGAGGCTGGCGCCGGGCGCAACATTAGCGGGGGAGGACCGTGTCCGCAGCGGCCCGGGTGGACGGCCAGCCCGCCGGGCCGCGGCCACGCCAGCTGATCATCACCATCTATGGGCTGTATGCCCGGGATGAGCAGGACTGGCTGTCGATCGCGTCCCTGGTCCGCCTGATGGGCGACCTCGGCGTGGAGGGCCAGGCGGTCCGCTCCTCGGTGTCCCGGCTCAAGCGGCGCGGCCTGCTGCGCAGCATGCCGCGAGCGGGAGCGGCGGGTTACGCGCTGTCCCCCACGTCGCTGGAGGTGCTGCGGGAAGGTGACGCCCGGATCTTCGGCCAGCACCGGGCCACGATCAAGGATGGCTGGGCCCTGGTCGTGTTCTCGGTACCGGAAACCGAGCGGGACCGGCGTCACGAGCTGCGCACCAGGCTGTCCCGGCTCGGTTTCGGCACCGTGGCGCCCGGGGTGTGGCTCGCCCCCGGGCACCTGGCGGGCGAGGCCACCGAGGTCCTGGCCCGGCGCGGCCTGAGCGGCTACGTGGACATCTTCCAGGCCGATCACCTGGGCTATTCCGATCTGGCCGCCAAGGTCCGGCAGTGGTGGGACCTGGATGCGCTGGCCACCGAGTACCAGCAGTTCATCCAGGGCTACCGGCCACTGGCCCGGCGGCTCGCCCGCCAGGTCCCCACCGGCCAGCAGGCCTTCCGCGAATATGTCTCGATGCTGATCGCCTGGCAGCGGCTGCCCTACCTGGACCCGGGCCTGCCCCTGGAGCTGCTGCCCGCACAGTGGGCCGGGGTGACCGCGGGTGACCTCTTCACCGAGCTGAACGAGCAGCTGCAGGCGCCGGCCATGCGGCACGGCGCGTCGGTCATCCGCGGCTGACCGGCCCGCGGGCCAGGACGCCGGCCAGCGCTTCGCATGTGCGAAGCACGGCGCTGGGCCGATATTGTGCATCGCATGGCTGGCGGACAAGTGCGGGGCCGGCGGCACCCGCTGCAGGCAGAATCCACGGGCGAGCGCGTCGTTATCGTCGGCACGGGCGAGACGGCCTCGCTCGCCTATGACTATTTCTGTTACGACTCCCCGCACGAGGTCGTCGCCTTTAGCGCGGAAACCCCGTTCATCACGACCGACACTTTCTGCGGCCTCCCGCTGGTCCCCTTCGAGGAACTCGCGAAGCTCTACCCGCCGGAGGAATACCGGGCTTTCGTGTCCGTGTCCCTGACCCAGCTCAACCGGGTGCGCAGGCGGCTGTTCGACGGGGTCAAGGAGGCGGGTTTCCACTGCGTCAGCTACGTCAGCAGCCACGCGTTCGTGCTGCCCAGCGCCGAGATCGGCGAAAATACGTTCATCCAGGAGCACACCGCGGTGCAGCACGACGTCCGCGTCGGGGATAACGTCTTCCTGTCCAGCGGGACCGTGGTCGGCCATAGCTCGGTGATCGAGGATGACGTTTTCACCGGCCCGCACTGCGTCATCTGCGGAATGTGCCGGATAGGCCGCAGCTCGTTCGTGGGTGCCAATTGCTGCATATCCGGCGAGCTGACGGTGGGTGCGGACTGCATTATCGGCGCGAGCGCGAACGTGCTGGCCAACACCGAGCCGGGACAGGTTTACATCGGCAATCCGGCCCGGCCCACCGGGCGGGACAGCTTTACCACCTTCCACGTCAAGACCCCCTGAGGGGCGCAAGCCGGAACCACGCTGGGGCCAGGACTACAGCGGCTGGACGAAGGCGAGATCCCCGGCCGGGGCCTGGTCCAGACCGCGGGCCAGTACCTCGCCTACCTTCAGGCCGCCGGCTTGCAGGCGCACCACCGGTTCCGGGCCGACCGCCGACGGCAGCACGCCCATGTGCCCGGCCGCCGGGGCGTCCAGCGGCCACACCGGCACCCCGGCCGCGGCGGCCGCCGCCCGGTCCACGTCTCCCCAGTACTGGACCAGTACCGCCCCGGGGGCCCGGTCAGCCAGCCACGCGGCCCCGGCCGCGCCCAGCACTGGCGCGGCCGCGGGCCGCAGCGCGAGGATGACCGCGTCCGGCGGGCCGGTCAGCCCGGCGCTGGCCAGCGCGGCATCGGCCAGCGTGGGCTCGGTCAGCGCGGCCGCCTGGGCCACCCGCGCGCCGCTGGCCCGCAGGTAGTCCGCGATGAACGGGGCGAACTGGTTGTCGCACAGCAGCAGCAGGTCGCTGCCGTAGACCGGCAGCCCGGCGTCGTGCAGTTGCTTGACCGCCATCGGCCCGAGGAACGAGAACACATCCACCGCCGGATGGGTCTCGCTGGTGCCCGCGACCGGGATACCGCGGCGGCGGCACGCGCCCAGATCGACGTCGGCGCCGCGGAACTCCCAGGCCTCGTACATCAGCGGGATCACCGCGGATGGCTTCAGCTGGGCGACCACGGCCGCGTCGATGGGCCGCACCTGGCCGCTGTTGGTCACGATGTCCGCGGCGCCGAGCACGCCCGCGGTCTTCCCGGTGATCAGCTCGATCCGGCCGGCCACCCCGGCCAGCCGGGCCAGTTCCGTGGTCCCCTCGGCCAGCTGCGCCGCGCTCGCGTAGCGCGTCGTGGCGGCCAGCGCGCAGACCTGCGCCCCGGCCAGCGCGGCCAGCACCGGGGTGACCGCGTACGCGCCGCTGGCCGCCTCGGTCAGCACGACCCGGCCGGTGAGGTCCAGCCCGCAGCGCTGCACGGCCGCGGCCATCAGCCGGACCAGGCGGCGGTTGTCCAGGCCCGGCAGCGGGACCGCCGTCACCGGCTCCCCGCGGGCTGCGGCAGGCTGGCCGCGGCGCGCAGCACCGATACCACCTGGTCCTGCTCGTCCTCGGTCATCTGGTGGAACAGCGGCAGGATCAGCGAGTCAGCGGTCAGCCGCTCGGTCACCGGCAGCGGCCGGGCCTGGTGGCCCGCGTAAGCGGGCTCCAGGTGCGAGGCCATGATGCCGCGCCGGGCCGACACCCCGGCCTCGGCCAGCAGCCGGAGCAGCTCACCCCGGCCGACCGGGAAGCTGGGCGGCAGCAGCACCCAGAACGCCTGGTAGTTGGTCCGGCCGTAGTCCGGGTCGCGGACCACGGTCAGGCCCGGGATGCCGGCCAGCAGCTCCTGGTAGCGCTCGGCCAGCGCGCGCCGCCGGGCGATCATGCGATCCAGCTTGCCCAGCTGGACCAGGCCGAGCGCGGCCTGCATGTCGGTCATCCGGTAGTTGTAGCCGACCTCGAGGTAGCTCTCGATGACCGGCTGCTGGCTGGCGTGCCGCTGCGCCGCGCTGACATTCATGCCGTGCTCGCGGAGCCGGCGCAGCCGCGCGGCGACCTCCCCGTCCGCGGTGACGATCATCCCGCCCTCACCCGTGGTGAGCAGCTTGCGCGGGTGGAAGGAGAACGCGGCCAGGAACGCCGTCGCGCCCACCGGCCGGCCCCGGTACACCGAGCCCGCCGCGCAGGCGGCGTCCTCGATCACCGCGACGTCCCGCGGCTCGCACAGCGCGCGGATGCCGTCCAGGTCGGCGGGCATCCCGGCCTGGTCGACCAGGATGACCGCCCGGGTCCGCCCGGTCAGGCACGGCTCGACCGTGGCCGGGACCAGGTTCTGGGTCGCCTCGTCCACGTCGGCGAACACCGGCTCCGCGCCCACGTAGCGCACCGCGTTGGCGGTGGCGATGAACGACAGGGACGGGACCACGACCTCGTCGCCCGGGCCGATCCCGGCGGCGATCAGCGTCAGGTGCAGGGCCGTGGTGCAGGAGGACAGCGCCACCGCGTGCCCGGTGCCCAGGGCGCTGGCGAACGCGGCCTCGAACTCGGCCACCCGCGGGCCCTGCGCCACCCAGCCGGACGCGACCGTGGCCGCGACCGCGTCCGCCTCTTCCTGGCCCAGCCAGGGCCGCATCACCGGGATCATGACGGCGCGGTCCCGGCCGCCCGCTGCGCCCGCCACCAGTCGACCAGCCGGTGCAGGCCCTGCTCCAGGTTGACCTCGGCCTTCCAGCCGAGCAGCTCGGCGGCGCGGGACACGTCGGCCAGCCGGCGGGTCACCCCGTTGGTGCTGCGCGGCGGCCCGAACTCCAGGTCGAGGTCGGCGCCCATCACCCGGATCAGCAGCTGGGCCAGTTCGGTCAGGCTCGTCTCGGTGCAGCTGCCGATGTTGAACACCTCGCCGGACACGTCGCTCGCCGCGGCCAGCAGGTTGGCCCGGGCGATGTCCTCGGTGAACACGAAGTCCATGGTCTGCTGGCCGTCGCCGAGGATGAGCGGCGGCTGCCCGGCCTCGATCCGCTCCATCCACCGGATCAGCACCTCGGTGTACAGGCCGTGGATGTCCATCCGCGGGCCGTACACGTTGAAGTACCGCAGCGCCACGTAGTCCAGCCCGCGCATGGCCTGGAAGCTGCGCAGCAGGCCCTCGTTGAAGGTCTTGGCCGCGCCGTACAGCGTGTCGTTGTCGTAGGGATGCTGCCGCTCCGGCGTGGGGAACTGCTCGGCCAGGCCGTACACCGACGCCGAGGACGCGGCGACCACCTTGCCTACCCCGGCGTCCGCGGCTGCCTCGACCACCTCGTAAGTCCCGTCGACCAGCACCTCCAGGGCGAGCCGGGGCTCGGTGGCGCACTGGGTGATCCGGATGGCGGCCTGGTGGAAGACCAGGTCGATGCCGGCCATCAGCCTGGTGACCAGCTCACGGTCCCGGATGTCGCCTTCGGTCAGGGTGACCTTCCCGGACTCCAGCGCCCCGGCCAGGTTGTCCCGGCGGCCCCGGACCAGGTTGTCCAGCACGATCACCTCGGCCGCGTCCGCCGCGACCAGCTGGTCCACGATCGTCGAGCCGATGGTGCCCGCACCGCCGGTGACCAGACAGCGCTGTCCCTTGATCATTTGCTTGCCTCCGTGACTGCCTGACTGGCGACCGGGACCCGGGCCCCGTCCTGCTCCGCGCTGCGCGACGCGGCCTCGAGGACGGCGAGGACGCGCAGGCCGGAGCCCGCGTCGGTGAGCGGCGCCCGGCCTTCGCTGATCGAGCTGGCGAACTCGGCCATGACCGAGAGCAGCGGCTCCTTTTCCGGCAGGGCCGGGATGCTGCTGTCGCCGGTCCGGTAGGAGATCAGCGTCTGCCTGCGCTCATCCGGCCCGACCGTGTCGGCGGGCAGCCGCTCCACCCCGCGGTCGTGCACCATCAGCCGGGCGGGCGGGTTCATGTCGTCCCAGACGATCGTCCGCCGGGTGCCGCCGATGATCGTGGTCCGGATCTTGATCGGGCTCAGCCAGTTCACGTTCACGTGGGCCAGCACGCCGTTGGACAGCCACAGGGACAGGTAGGCCAGGCAGGCCCGGCCGGTGCCGACCGGGTCGGCGGTGTGCGCCGCCACCGCCACCGGCGTCACCCCGTCCGGCAGCACGAAGTCCAGGATGGACAGGTCGTGCGGGGCCAGGTCCCAGAGCACATCCACGTCGGGCTGCACCAGCCCCAGGTTGACCCGGACCGAGTCGACGAACTGGAGCTCGCCGATCTCCCCGGACCGGATCAGCTCGCGGATCCGGCGCACCGCCGCCGTGTAGCAGTACGTGTGATCGCACATCAGCGACCGGCCGGTGCGCTGGGCCAGGTCGACCAGCTTCTCGGCCTCGGCCACCGAGGAGGTCAGTGGCTTTTCCACCAGGACGTGCTTGCCGGCCTCCAGCGCGGCGCGGACCAGGTCGAAGTGGGTGGCGGCCGGGGTGGCGATGGCCACCGCGGCGACCTCCGGGTCGGCCAGTACCTGCTCGTAGCTGGCGGTCGCGCGGACCGGCGTGTACTGATCCAGGGCGGCCTGGGCGCGGCCCAGGTCCCGGTCGCACAGCCAGGTCAGGCGGAACGCGGGGGTCACCCGGGCGGCCCGGACGAGATTGGGCCCCCAGTACCCCGCGCCGACCACGGCCAGCCCGATAGGCGACATGCAGCATCCTCCCCGATCAGTCATTTGGTTGGCGGCGCTCGTGGTTGAGCGCGTCCGGCCGTCGATGGGCAGCGTGCCCGTGCCGACCGACCGGTCACTAACTGGACGCGCAGGCTGGTCAGCGGGATGACACGCTGGTCACACTTTGCCGCAGTTTGGTACCTGCCGCCCGGTCATCCGGCGGTTCGGAGCAGCCCACCGGTTTCGGTGTACTCCTCGCCGGTCTGCGGGCAGTGCCACCGGCCGTCCCCGGCCTCCTTCAGTGGCACGCCAGCCCGGCCGACCCAGCCGATCCGGCGGGCCGGCACCCCGGCGACCAGCGCGAAGTCGGCCACGTCCCGGGTGACCACGGCGCCCGCCGCGACCAGTGCCCAGCGGCCGATCACGCAGCCCGCGACCACCACCACGCGGGCGCCGAGCGAGGCGCCCTCGCGGACCACCACGCCCTGGGCGTCCCAGTCATCCGGCCGCTTGACCTTCCCGCCGGTGTCGGTGGACCGGGGGTACATGTCGTTGGTGAGCACGGCCGCGGGCCCGATGAACACGCCGTCCTCCAGCCGGGCCGGCTCGTAGACCAGCGCGTAGTTCTGCAGCTTGACGTGGTCGCCGATGATCACCCCCGGGCCCACGTAGGCGCCGCGGCCGACGATGCAGCCGCGGCCCAGCTGGGCGTGCTCGCGGACCTGGGCCAGATGCCAGATCGTGCTGCCCGCGCCGAGCGCGGCGCGCTCGTCGACGTCGGCCGAGGGAAGGATCCGGGCATCGTCCACAGCTGAGCTCCCTGGTCTGTTCCGGCCAATTCCGGCCCGGCCCGGCCCATGCCCTGACGTGACCGGAACCGGCGGGCATACTTGCCCGTTGTGGTGACAGTCGTCGTTCCGGCACACAACGAGGCCCGGGTGATCGGGCGCCTGCTTGGCCAGCTCGCGCCGCCCGGCCGCCCCGGCCAGCGGGACCGCCCAGCCTGACGAGCTGGACGTGATCGTGGTGACCAATGGCTGCACCGATGATACGGCGGAGGTGGCCGCGTCGTTCGGCCCCCCGGTACGGGTGCTGTCCATCCCGGTCGCCTCCAAGCGGGACGCGCTGCGCGCGGGGGACGAGGCGGCCAAGGGCTTCCCGCGGATCTACGTGGACGCCGACGTGGAACTGGGCGCGGCCGACATCCAGGCGCTGGGCGCGGCGCTGAGCCGCCCGGGGGCGCTGGCCGGCGGCCCGCAGCGCGACCTCGACCTGGCCGGCCGGCCCTGGCTGGTACGTGCGTACTACGCGGTCTGGGAGCGGCTGCCGGAAGTGCGCAGCGGGCTGTTCGGCCGCGGCGTCATCGGGCTCAGCGAGGCGGGCTACGCCCGGGTGGCCGGCCTGCCGCCGCTGCTGGCCGACGACCTGGTCGCGTCGCTGGCCTTCCAGCCCGCCGAGCGGGTCATCGTGCCCGGGGCCCGGGTCGTCGTGCACACCCCGCGGACCTTCCGCGACCTGCTGCGCCGCCGGGTGCGCGCGACCATGGGCGTGAACCAGGTCGAGGCGGCCGAGGGTGCCCCGGCCTCGACGGCCCGGACCCGGCCCCGGGACCTGCTGGACCTGGTGCGCGCCGAGCCGCGGCTGGCCCCGCAGGTCGTGGTGTTCCTGGCGGTGGCGGTGCTGGCGCGGCGGCGGGCCCGGCGCGAAGTGAAGCGCCGGGAGTACTCGGCCTGGCTGCGCGATGAGAGCAGCCGCAGCTAGTGAGCGCCGCCGCAGCTAGCCGAGCGGCCCGGCAGCGGAAAGCACCTGGCGAGCTTGTCGACGGAGAGTAACGGGCAGGGAACTGTGTCATCCCCGGACGATTCCTCAGCCAGTACCCCAGCAGCGGTCAACCATCAGCTTTCGTCGGGCGTCTTGAATATGTGCCCGGGGGTGATGGGCGGGGCGGATCAAGGACGGTGGGGTTGGGTGTCATCTGGTAGCACGGCGGTCCCGAGCGCTCGGCGGGCCCCGGCCCGGGCCGCGACCGGCCCGGCCTCGTGGACTAGTGCCTACCTGCGCCGTACGGCGCTCGCGGACTGCTTGTGCGCTCTGGCCGCGGGTGCCCTGGCCTACGAAGTCCGGTTCGACGCGAACCATTACACCCCGGGCGTATACCTCGCATTCACCGGCCTGCTGCCGTTGCTGTGGGTCGGCGCGCTGGCCCTGACCGGCGGCTATGACCCGCGGTTCATCGGGGTGGGCTCGGATGAGTTCCGCCGGGTGATCAACGCGGCGGTGACGCTGACCGCGCTGATCGCCATCGCCTCGTACGCGGTGAAGTTCGACACCGCGCGCGGCTACGTGGTCATCGCGCTGCCCACCGTGACCGTCTTCGACCTGGTCGTCCGGCACCGGCTCCGGCGGCACCTGCACCACCAGCGCAGCAAGGGCGCGTACATGCGCAAGGTGCTCGCGGTCGGGCACGCCCCGGCCGTCGCCGACCTCATCGGCGAGCTGCGCCGCGGCACCTACCACGGCCTGTCCGTGGTCGGTGCGTGCCTGGCCGGCGGCAGCATGCTGCACGAGATCGCGGGCGTCCCGGTCTACGGCGGCCTGGGCAGCGTGACCGACACCGTCGGCCATCTCGGTGCGGACACGGTGGCCGTGCTGGCCTGCCCGGAGATGAACGGCATCCGGCTCCGCGAGCTGGCCTGGGACCTGGAGAAGACCGGCACCGACATGTGCGTCGCGCCGGCCCTGCTGGACGTGGCCGGCCCGCGCACCACGATCCGCCCGGTGGCCGGGCTCACCCTGCTGCACGTGGACCACCCCGAGCTGGGCGGGGGCAAGCAGGCCCTGAAGACCGTGTTCGACAAGGCGGTCGCGCTGACCGCGATCATCCTGCTGGCCCCGGTGTTCGCCGTGGTCATGCTGGCCGTCAAGCTGGGCGACCGCGGGCCGGTGTTCTTCCGGCAGACCCGGGTCGGCAAGGACGGGCACACGTTCTCGGTGTGGAAGTTCCGCACCATGGTGGTGGACGCCGAGCAGCGCAAGGTCGAGCTGGCCGACCTGAACGAGGGGGCGGGCGCGCTGTTCAAGCTGCGCAGGGACCCGCGGGTGACCAAGGCGGGCGGGCTGCTGCGCCGCTACTCGCTGGACGAGCTGCCGCAGCTGTTCAACGTGCTGGTCGGGGACATGTCCCTGGTCGGCCCGCGGCCCGCGCTGCCCAACGAGGCGGCCAAGTACGGCGACCACATGCGCCGCCGGCTGGTGGTGAAGCCGGGGATCACCGGGCTGTGGCAGGTCAACGGCCGTTCCGACTTGCCGTGGGATGAGGCAGTCCGGCTCGACCTTCGTTATGTAGAAAACTGGTCGCTGGCCCTCGACCTGCAGATCCTGTGGAAGACCTGGTCCGCGGTGATCCGCGGCCACGGCGCTTATTAGCACGCCGCCGGCCGCTGGGTGGCGCCGCGCCGGGCAGGCATGGCCTAGCCTGTATGGGCCCGTGCCCGGCCGCAGAGGGAGCCTGCCTGATGACCACCGATGACAGCCGCCTGGCCCATGACCTGGCCACCGAGGCTGGCCGCCGCCTGCTCAGCCTGCGGGCCAGCGCCGATCCAGCCGACCCGGCCGCCCTGCGCCAGCAGGGGGACCGGCAGTCGCACGAGTTCCTCGCCGCCGAGCTGGCCCGGCTCCGCCCCCGCGATGCGGTGCTGTCCGAGGAAGGCAAGGACGATCCGGCCCGGCTGGCCGCGGACCGGGTGTGGATCGTGGACCCGCTGGACGGGACCCGGGAATTCGGTGAGCCAGGCCGGGCCGACTGGGCGGTGCACGTGGCGCTGTGGGAGCGCGGCGAGCTGACCGCGGGCGCGGTCGCGCTGCCCGCGCAGGGCACGGTGCTGAGCACCGCGCAGCCGCCACCCCCGCCGCCCGCGCCGCCGGGCGGCCCGCTGCGCGTGCTGGTCAGCCGGACCCGGCCGCCCGCGCTGCTGGACAAGCTGGCCGACGAGATCAAGCTGACCCTGGTGCCGCTGGGCTCGGCCGGCGCCAAAGCGGCCGCCGTGATCAGCGGTGCCGCCGATGCCTATGTGCACAGCGGTGGCCAGTATGAATGGGATTCCGCCGCGCCGGTGGCGGTCGCGCAGGCCGCGGGCCTGCACGCGTCCCGGCTGGACGGGTCAAAGCTTGCGTATAACCAGGCCGACCCTTCCCTGCCGGATATCCTTATCTGCCCAGCGGGGCTCGCCCCGACGCTGCTGGATGCATTGCGCGCGGCTGGTTGTTCTGCTCCGCAGTAGCTCAGTTCTAGCCCGTGCCGACGAGATGCCGACGATCCGGAGTTTGGTTGATGGCCGTGACGCGTTCCGACTACTCGCTGTCCCAGCTGGAGTTCCTTGAGGCGGAGTCCATCCACATCATGCGGGAGGTGGCCGCCGAGTTCGAGCGGCCGGTGCTGCTGTTCTCCGGCGGCAAGGACTCCATCGTCATGCTGGCCCTGGCCGAACGGGCGTTCTGGCCGGCCAAGGTGCCGTTCCCGGTGATGCACGTGGACACCGGGCACAACTTCCCCGAGGTGCTCGACTACCGGGACCGCCGGGTGGCCGAGGCCGGGGTGCAGCTGGTGGTGGCCTCGGTGCAGGAGTCCATCGACCAGGGCCGGGTCGCCGAGGAGACCGGGCGGTGGGCCAGCCGTAACCGGCTGCAGACCACCACGCTGCTGGACGCGATCGAGGAGCACCGGTTCGACGCGGTGTTCGGCGGCGCGCGCCGGGACGAGGAGAAGGCCCGGGCCAAGGAGCGGGTGTTCTCGTTCCGCGACGAGTTCGGCCAGTGGGACCCGAAGAACCAGCGGCCCGAGCTGTGGAGCATCTACAACACCCGGATCAAGATGGGCGAGCACATCCGGGTGTTCCCGCTGTCCAACTGGACCGAGCTGGATATCTGGCAGTACATCGCGCGGGAGAAGCTGGAGATCCCGTCGATCTACTTCGCGCACCCGCGGCGGGTGTTCGAGCGGGACGGCATCCTGCTGGCCGACAGCGAGTTCACCACCCGGGACGAGAGCGAGCGGGTGTTCGACACGACCGTCCGCTACCGCACGGTGGGAGACATGTCCTGCACCGGCGCGGTCGAGTCCACCGCGACCACCGTGTCCGACGTGATCGCCGAGATCGCGGCCACCCGGATCACCGAGCGCGGCCAGACCCGGGCCGACGACCGGACCAGTGAGGCAGCTATGGAAGACCGCAAGCGGGAGGGGTACTTCTGATGACGGCGACCGTGGAGGACGTCATCTCCCCGGACAGCAGCAGGCCCATGGACATCCTGCGGCTGGCCACGGCCGGCTCGGTCGACGACGGCAAGAGCACGCTGATCGGGCGGCTGCTGTTCGACTCCAAGGCGATCTTCGAGGACCAGCTGGCCGCGGTCGAGCGGACCAGCAAGGCCCGGGGCGAGGACTACACGAACCTGGCGCTGCTCACCGACGGCCTGCGCGCCGAGCGGGAGCAGGGCATCACGATCGACGTGGCCTACCGGTATTTCGCCACGCCGCGGCGCAAGTTCATCATCGCCGACACCCCCGGGCACATCCAGTACACCCGCAACATGGTCACCGGCGCGTCCACCGCCGACCTGGCCATCGTGCTGGTGGACGCGCGCAACGGGCTGACCGAGCAGAGCCGGCGGCACGCGTTCCTGACCACCCTGCTGCGGGTGCCGCACCTGGTCCTCGCGGTGAACAAGATGGACCTGGTCGACTACGACCAGAGCGTGTTCGAGCGGATCAGCGAGGAGTTCGCCGCGTTCGCGGCCAAGCTGGAGATCGGCGACCTGAGTTTCATCCCGATCTCGGCGCTGCACGGCGACAACGTGGTGCAGCGCTCGGACAAGATGCCCTGGCACGACGGCCCGTCGCTGCTGCATCACCTGGAGCACGTGCACATCGCGTCCGACCGCAATCTGATCGACGTGCGCTTCCCGGTGCAGTACGTGATCCGGCCGCACCAGGCCACCGACCCCGAGCTGCACGACTACCGGGGTTACGCCGGGCAGGTGGCGGGCGGCGTGCTCAAGCCGGGCGACGAGGTGATGCACCTGCCGTCCGGGCTGACCACCCGGATCGACCGCATCGACACCGCCCGCGGCCCGGTGCCCGAGGCCTACGCGCCGATGTCGGTGACGCTGGTGCTCGAGGACGACCTGGACATCTCGCGCGGCGACATGATCTGCCGCCCGCACAACCAGCCGCTGGTCACCCAGGACGTGGAGGCCATGGTGTGCTGGATGGCCGAGAGCCGGCCGCTGGCCGCGCGGGACCGGCTGGTGGTCAAGCACACCTCGCGGACGGCCAAGGCCATCGTGCGTGACCTGCACTACCGGCTGGACGTGAACACCCTGCACCGGGACGAGACCGCGGCCCAGCTCGGGCTGAATGAGGTCGGCCGGGTGAGCCTGCGGCTGACCCAGCCGCTGTTCTGTGACCCGTACACCCGCAACCGGCAGACCGGCGGGCTCATCCTCATCGACGAGGCGACCAACGTCACGGTCGGCGCCGGCATGATCACCGAAGGGCACTGAGCGCCCGCCGCGCAGGGCACCCGGCGCCCGCCGGGCCGGGCGTGCCGGGCTGGCCGGCGGCTGTGCCAGGCTGGGCGCATGACACGCCCCAACCTGGACAAGCGGCCCGGCGATGTGTCCGCCATGTTCGACCGCGTCGCCGAGCGCTACGACCTGCTGAACGACGTGCTGTCGCTGGGCCAGGACCGGTGGTGGCGCCGGGTGGTGGCCCGCACCGTCAGCGCCCGGCCCGGCGAGCGGGTACTCGACCTCGCGGCCGGCACCGGCACCTCGTCGCGGACCTTCACCGCCGGCGGCGCGGACTGCGTGGCGTGCGACTTCTCGCTGGGCATGCTCCAGGTGGGCGCCCGTAAGCTGCGCCCGGCCGCCGCCACCGCCGCCCCCATCCGCCTTAACGATCCGTCCCCGGTGCTGCCGCCGGCCGGGCCGGTCGCCTTCGTGGCCGGTGACGCGGTCCGGCTGCCGTTCGCAGACCAGGCCTTCGACGCGGTGACGATCTCGTTCGGGCTGCGCAACGTGGCCGACCCGGACGCGGCCCTGGCCGAGATGCGCCGGGTCACCCGGCCCGGTGGCCGCCTGGTCATCTGCGAGTTCGGCCACCTGCCCGGCCGGCAGCTGAACGCGGCCTACGAGAAGTACCTGACCACCGCGCTGCCGGCCATCGCGCGGCGGCTGTCGCCCAGCCCGGACGCCTACGCCTACCTGGCCGAGTCCATCAAGGACTGGCCCGCCCAGCCCGAGCTGGCCCGCCGGATCGCAGCCGCCGGATGGTCGGCAGTACGCTGGCGTGACCTGACCATGGGCGTGGTGGCTATCCACGTCGCCCGGCGCCCGGCTGATGACTGAGCCTGAGGCCCTGGCACCGGCCCTGGCTGAGCCCGGGCCGACCGTGCGGGGTGGGTTCGCCGGGGCCGCTGGGGTAGGTCTAGACTCCGGAATGAGTACTTGTGAAGCGGTTCACAAGATAGTAAAGAACATGGAGCGTCAATCGCAGCCGGCTGACGGGCCCAGGCCGCGGCCTCCTAGCCGCCGGGGCCGGCGGGATCAGCCCAGCAGCTGACTGACGCGAACTTCTGAATAGGACATCCGGTCCGTGACCCAGGAAGTGCCCCCCAGCCCCGTTCCGGCCACTCCGTCCGTATCGGCAGCGGCGTGGCCCAGCGGCCCGGGCCGCCTGCCCGAAGCCGACGTGATCGTGGTCGGGGCCGGGCCGGCTCAGCGGCCGCCTGCTACCTGGCCCGGTCTGGGCTGGACGTGCTGTTGCTGGAGAAGGCCACGTTCCCGCGGGAGAAGGTGTGCGGCGACGGCCTCACCCCGCGCGCGGTCAAGGCGCTGGTCGGCATGGGAGTGCCCATCGGCGAGGAGGACGGCTGGCTGCGCAACAAGGGCCTGCGCGTTATCGGCGGCGGGTTCCGGCTGGAGCTGCCCTGGCCGGAACTGTCCAGCTACCCGGGGTACGGCCTGGTACGGTCCCGGCTGGACTTCGACGAGACACTGGCCCAGGCCGCGCAGCGGGCGGGCGCGCGGCTGCTCGAAGGGGTGACGGTGACCGGCCCGGTGCTCGACCGCACCGGGCGGATGGCCGGCGTGACCGCCCGGCCCACGGCCGCGCCGGAGGAGCCGGACGTCACCTACCGGGCGCGGGTCGTGGTCGCCGCGGACGGGAACTCCTCCCGGCTGTCCCTGGCCATGGGCCTGCGCAAGCGGGACGACCGGCCGCTGGGGGTGGCGGTGCGGACCTACTACACCAGCCCGCGGCACGAGGATGACTGGCTCGAGGCCTGGCTGGATCTGTGGGACGGCGGCCAGCAGCTGCCCGGGTACGGCTGGATCTTCGGGATGGGCGACGGCACCAGCAACGTGGGCCTCGGCCTGCTGAACACGTCCGCCTCGTTCGGCCACGTGGACTACCGCGAGCTGCTGCGCCGCTGGCTGGCGGGCATGCCCGCCGAGTGGGGCTACACCGAGCAGAACCGGACGGCGCCCATCCGCGGCGCCGCGCTGCCGATGGGTTTCAACCGGACCCCGCACTACACCCGCGGGCTGCTGCTCGCCGGGGACTCGGGTGGCATGGTCAACCCGTTCAACGGCGAGGGCATCGCCTACGCGATGGAAGCGGGCCAGCTGGCCGCCGAGGTGATCGCGCAGGCGCTGGCCCGGCCGGACGCGGCGGGCGCGGAGCGGGTGCTGGCCGGCTACCCCAGGGCGCTGAAAGACGCCTACGGTGGCTACTACACTCTCGCGCGCACGTTCGTTACGGCGATCGGCCACCCGCGTTTCATGCAGTTCGCCACCAGGCACGGGATGCCGCGCCCGGCGCTGATGCGGTTCGTGGTGAAGCTGCTGGGCAACCTCACCGACCCGCGTGGCGGCGATGCGGCGGACCGGGTGATTAACGCACTGTCTAAGATGACGCCGGCGGCTTAGGCATTCCGGCCGGGCCAGCCGTCACGAGAAGGAGAAAGGAGGCGCCTCGTGCTGAGCCTGTATGTCCCGATCCTGGTGCTCGGCGGGCTGGCCGCCGCCTTCGCGATCTTTTCGCTCGTGATGGGGTCAGTGGTTGGCCCCAAGCGCTGGAACCGGGCGAAACTCGACTTCTACGAGTGCGGGATCGAGCCGTCGCCGCAGCCGGTCGGCAGCCGGTTCCCGGTGAAGTACTACATCACGGCGATGCTGTTCATCCTCTTCGACATCGAGATCGTGTTCCTCTACCCGTGGGCCGTGGCCTTCGACCGGCTGGGCGCGTTCGGGCTCGTCGAAATGGTGCTGTTCATCGTCACTGTTCTGGTCGCGTACGCCTACGTGTGGCGACGCGGCGGTCTGGAGTGGGACTAGCCGATGGGTGTCGAAGAGAAGCTGCCGAGCGGGATTCTGCTCACCACGGTCGAGAAGGTGGCCGGCTACGCGCGCAAGACTTCCGTCTGGCCCGCCACGTTCGGGCTGGCCTGCTGCGCGATCGAGCTGTTCGCCGTCGGGGGCCCGCGGCACGACCTGGCGCGGTTCGGCATGGAACGGGCGTCCAACACGCCCCGCCAGGCTGACCTGATGATCGTGGCCGGCCGGGTGAGCCAGAAGATGGCGCCGGTGCTCCGGCAGATCTACGACCAGAATGTCCAACCCCAAATGGGTGATCTCGATGGGCGTGTGCGCGTCCAGCGGCGGCATGTTCAACAACTACGCGATCGTGCAGGGCGTGGATCACATCGTCCCGGTGGACATCTACCTGCCCGGCTGCCCGCCGCGCCCGGAGATGCTGCTCGACTCGATCGTGAAGCTGCACGACAAGATCCAGAACATGAAGCTCGGCGTCAACCGCGAGCTGGAGGTGCAGGAACTGGAGCAGGCCCGGCTGCGCCGGCTGCCGCTGGCCGCCGACCTGGCCGCCAGCCAGCCGCACACCGGCCCGACCCTGCTGGGCACGCCGGCCAGCCTGCCGCCACCTGGCGCGGCGCCAGCGGCCGGCCCGGACGCCACGGCCGGGCAGCCCGCGGCGCGGGAGGCGGGCCGGTGAGCGAGGCGACTCCACCCGGCCAGACCCCGCCCGGCGAGGCGCAGCCGGATGAGGCGGCGCTGGCCGGCCAGCAACGGCTGCAGGAGCAGGTGGTGCGGACCGGCATGTTCGGCACCGAGACCAGCGGGGACACCTCCGGCTACGGCGGGCTCCAGGTCCGCCGCGCGCCGCTGCCGTCCACGCCGCGGCCGTACGGCTCGTACTTCGACGAGATCACCGACGCGCTGGCCACCCGGCTCGAGGCCAGCGGCAGTGATTTCGGCGACGCGGTGGAACGGGTGATCGTGGACCGCGGCGAGCTCACTCTGCATGTCCGGCCCGAGCACCTGGTCGAGGTGGCCCGGCTGCTGCGCGATGAGCCGGCCCTCGGCTTCGAGCTGTGCGGCGGCGTGTCCGGGGTGCACTACCCGGCCGACACCGGCCGCGAGCTGCACGCGGTCTACCACCTGCTGTCGATCACCCACAACCGGCGGATCCGGCTCGAGGTGAGCGTGCCGGACGCCGACCCGCACATCCCGTCCCTGGTCGGTGTCTACCCGACGTGCGACTGGCACGAGCGGGAGACGTGGGACTTCTTCGGCCTCATCTTCGACGGGCATCCCGGGCTGACCAGGATCGAGATGCCCGACGACTGGAAGGGCCACCCGCAGCGGAAGGACTACCCGTTGGGCGGCATCCCGGTCGAGTACCGCGGCGCCACGGTGCCGCCACCGGAAGAGCGGAGGTCATACCAGTGACCACGGACGCCAGCGCCGCGGGCCCGGGCGGGCCCTCCCCCGGAGCGGACACCAGCGAAGGCGCGGAAGGCCGCGTCTACAACGTCGGTGGCCAGGACTGGGACGAGGTCGTCCGGGCCGCCCAGGAGGCCGGGGACAAGACCGACACCGAGCGCATGGTCATCAACATGGGCCCGCAGCACCCCTCGACGCACGGCGTGCTGCGGCTGATCCTGACCCTGGACGGGGAGACCGTCGTCGAGCTGCGGCCGGTCATCGGGTACCTGCACACCGGCATCGAGAAGAACATGGAGTTCCGCACCTGGACGCAGGGCGTCACGTTCATCACCAGGGCGGACTACCTCGCGCCGATCTTCAATGAGGCCGCGTACTGCCTGGCCGTGGAGAAGCTGCTCGGCATCGAGGCCGAGATCCCGGAGCGCGCCAACATGCTGCGGGTGCTGATGATGGAGCTCAACCGCATCTCCTCGCACGTGACCGCCGTCGGCACGTTCGGTCTGGAACTCGGCGCCACCACCGTGTTCCTGTACGGGCTGCGGATCCGTGAGAAGGTGCTCGACGTGTGCGAGCTGATCACCGGCTTGCGGATGAACCATGCCTACGTGCGCCCCGGCGGTGTGTCACAGGACCTCCCGGCTGGCGCGCTGGACGCGATCCGGGAACTTATCGGGGTGATGCCGCAGCAGACGGCCGAGCTGCGGTCGCTGATGGACGCCAACCCGCTGTACCACGCGCGCACCAAGAACATCGCCTATCTGGACCTGGCCGGCTGCATGACCTACGGGGTCACCGGCCCAATACTGCGGACCACCGGGCTGCCCTGGGACCTGCGCAAGAGCCAGCCGTACTGCGGCTATGAGACCTACGAGTTCGGCGTGCCCACCCAGACCAGCTGTGACGCTTTCGGCCGGTACCTGGTCCGGATGGACGAGATCGACGAGTCCGTCAAGATCATCGCGGAATGCGCCGACCGGCTGGCCTCGGCCGGGCCCGGCCCGGTCATGGTGGCCAACAAGAAGATCGGCTGGCCCGCCCAGCTGGCCCTGGGCCTCGACGGCCTGGGCAACTCGCCGGACCACATCGCGCACATCATGAGCCAGTCCATGGAAGCGCTGATCCATCACTTCAAGCTGGTGACCGAGGGCTTCCGGGTGCCGCCCGGACAGGTCTACACGGCTGTCGAGTCACCGCGCGGCGAGCTGGGCTGTCACGCGGTCAGCGACGGCGGCACCCGGCCGTACCGCGCGCACGTCCGCGACCCGTCCTTCACCCACCTGCAGGCCCTCCCGGCGATGACCGAGGGCGGCCTGATCGCCGACATCATCTCGGCGGTGGCCAGCCTTGATCCGATCATGGGAGGCGTGGACCGGTGAGCCGTCACCCGCGTGCCCGTGTTGCTACTCCGCTTCTGATGGGAGGCGTGGACAGGTAATGGCGCTGTCCCAGGAGGTGCGGGCCCGGCTGGAACCGGATGCCGCGCAGATCATCGAGCGCTACCCGCAGTCCCGGTCGGCGCTGCTGCCCCTGCTGCACCTGGTGCAGGCCGAGGAGGGCTACGTCACCCAGGACGGCATCGAGTTCTGCGCCGAGCTGCTCGGGCTGACCGAGGCCGAGGTCACCGCGGTGGCCTCGTTCTACACCATGTTCAAGCACCAGCCGGTCGGCGAGTACCACGTCGGCGTGTGCACCAACTCGCTGTGCGCGGTGATGGGCGGCGACGTGATCTTCGCCGACCTGAAGGAGTACCTGGGCGTCGGCAACGACGAGACCACCGAGGACGGCAAGCTCAGCCTGGAGCACCTGGAGTGCAACGCGGCCTGCGACTACGCCCCGGTTGTCATGGTCAACTGGGAGTTCTTCGACAACCAGACTCCCTGGTCGGCCCGGGCGCTGGTGGACGGCCTGCGCGCCGGCGCCGACGTCACGCCGACCCGCGGCGCGGCCCGGCTATGTACCTGGAAGCAGGCCTCGCGCATCCTGGCCGGGTTCCCTGACGGCCAGGCCACCACCGGGCGCACCGTGGGCGAGCCCAGCCTGGCCGGCCTGCGCCTGGCCAAGGCGCAGGGCTGGACACCTGATGAGGACCTCGCTGCGGAGCGGCGATCGGGAGGCTCCGGGGAATCGTCCTCCCGGACCGACACAGGGAGCAAGCCGTGACCTCGGTGCTGACGCCGGAACTCACCGCCCGCTGGGACGAGCCGGACTCGTTCACGCTGGCCGGCTACCTGCGCGACGGCGGGTACCGGGCGCTGCCCAAGGCGCTGGGCATGCCGCCCGACGAGGTCATCCAGACCATGAAGGACTCCGTGCTGCGCGGCCGCGGCGGCGCGGGCTTCCCCACCGGGCTGAAGTGGGGCTTCATTCCCAAGGGCGGCGGCAAGCCGCACTACCTCGTGGTGAACGCGGACGAGTCGGAACCGGGCGCGTGCAAGGACATGCCGACCCTGCTGGCCAACCCGCACGCGCTGGTCGAGGGCCTGATCATCGCGTCCTACGCGATCGACGCGCACCTGGCCTTCATCTACGTGCGCGGCGAGGTACTGCACGTGATCAGGCGGCTGCACCACGCCGTGGCCGAGGCGCGCGAAGCGGGCTACCTCGGCACCGACATCCTCGGCTCCGGGTTCGACCTCGACGTCGTCGTGCACGCCGGCGCGGGCGCCTACATCTGCGGTGAGGAGACCGCGCTGCTCGACTCGCTGGAGGGCTACCGCGGGCAGCCGCGGCTCAAGCCGCCGTTCCCGGCGGTGGAGGGCCTGTACGCCTGCCCCACCGTGGTCAACAACGTCGAGTCGATCGCCACCGTGCCCTACATCCTCGGCTACGGGGCCGCGGACTTCGCCTCCTTCGGCACCGAGAGGTCCAAGGGCTTCGGCATCTTCTCGCTGTCCGGGCACGTGACGATCCCCGGCCAGTACGAGGCGCCGCTCGGTACCACGCTGCGCGAGCTGCTGGAGCTGGCCGGCGGCATCCGGGCCGGGCACCGGCTGAAGTTCTGGACCCCAGGCGGGTCGTCCACGCCGCTGTTCACCGAGGCGCAGCTGGACGTGCCGCTGGACTACGAGTCGGTGGCCGCGGCTGGGTCGATGCTCGGCACCCGGTCGGTACAGCTGTTCGACGAGACCACCTGCGTGGTCCGGGTCGTGCTGCGGTGGATCGAGTTCTACCGGCACGAGTCGTGCGGCAAGTGCACCCCGTGCCGGGAGGGCAGTTACTGGGTGGTCCAGCTGCTCGAGGCGCTGGAGAACGGCCAGGGCAGCGAAGCCGACCTGGACAAGCTCCTCGACATCTGCACCAACATCACCGGCCGCGCGTTCTGCGCGCTGGGTGACTCGATCGAGGCGCCGGTCAAGTCGTCGATCACGTACTTCCGCGACGAGTACCTCGAGCACCTGCGGCTGGGCGGCTGCCCGTTCGACCCGGCCGCGTCCACGCTCTTCCAGATGGAGCATGCCTGATGACAGTGGCAGCAAGCACGGGGCCAGCCACCACCCGCGACGGGGTGACCGTCACCATCGACGGCTTCGAGATCACCGTGCCCACGGGCACCCTGGTGATCCGGGCCGCGGAGCTGCTGGGCATCCAGATACCCCGGTTCTGCGACCATCCGCTGCTGGATCCGGTCGGGGCCTGCCGGCAGTGCCTGGTGCACATCGAGGGCCAGCCCAAGCCGCCCGCCTCGTGCACCACCACGTGCACCGACGGCATGGTCGTGCACACCCAGCTGACCTCGCCGGTGGCCGAGAAGGCGCAGCGCGGCATGATGGAGTTCCTGCTGCTCAACCACCCGCTGGACTGCCCGATGTGCGACAAGGGCGGCGAGTGCCCGCTGCAGAACCAGGCCATGTCCAGCGGGCAGGGTGAGACCAGGTTCAGCGGGCCCAAGCGGACGTTCCCGAAGCCGATCGCGCTGTCCTCGCAGGTGCTGCTGGACCGGGAGCGCTGCATCCAGTGCGCCCGGTGCACCCGGTTCGCCGAGCAGATCGCGGGCGACCCGCTGATCGAGCTGCTCGAGCGGGGCCCGCAGGAGCAGGTCGGCGTGGCCGCGGGCGAGCCGTTCGACTCCTACTTCTCCGGCAACACCGTGCAGATCTGCCCGGTCGGCGCGCTCACCAGCGCCGCGTACCGGTTCCGGGCCCGGCCCTTCGACCTGGTGTCGGTGCCCAGCGTGTGCGAGCACTGCGCGGCCGGCTGCCGGCAGCGGACCGACTACCGGCGCGGGGCCGTCACCCGGCGGCTGGCGGGCAACGACCCGCAGGTCAACGAGGAGTGGAACTGCGACAAGGGCCGCTGGGCGTTCACCTACCCGACCCAGCCGGACCGGTTCAACGGGCCCCTGGTCCGGGACGAGGAGGGCGTGCTGCGGCCGGCCTCCTGGCCGGAGGCGTTCGCCGCGGCCGCCCAGGGGCTGGCCGCCGCGCGCGGCCGGGCCGCCGTGCTGACCGGCGGGCGGCTCACCGTCGAGGACGCCTACGCCTACGCCAAGTTCGCCCGGGTCGCGCTGGGCAGCAATGACATCGACATGCGGGCCCGCCCGCACTCCGCCGAGGAGGCCGACTTCCTGGCCGCCAACGTGGCGGGCCGGGATATCCAGGTCAGTTACGCCGACCTGGAGCGTGCCCCGGCCGTGCTGCTGGCCGGGTTCGAGCCGGACGATGAATCACCCATCGTCTTCCTGCGGCTGCGCAAGGCGGCCCGCCGCGGCACGCTCCAGGTTTACTCGATCGCCCCGCTGGCCAGCCGGGGCCTGGCCCGGATGTCCGGGGTGCTGCTGCCCACGGTGCCCGGCGGCGAGGCCACCGCGCTCGGCCAGCTGATCAGCGGCACCGGCCTGGACGAGGCGGGCCGCGCGGCCGCCGCCGCGCTGGCCACCGAGGGCGCCATCATCCTGGCCGGTGAGCGGCTGGCCGAGGTCCCGGGCGCGCTCGCCGCCGCCGACCGGCTGGCCCGGGCGACCGGGGCCCGGCTCGCCTGGGTGCCGCGCCGGGCTGGTGAGCGCGGCGCGATCGAGGCGGGCGCACTGCCCAACCTGCTCCCGGGCGGCCGCCCGGTGACCGACTCGGCCGCCCGCGCCGAGGTGGCCCGGGCCTGGGGAGTAGCGGCGCTGCCCGCGGCCGTGGGCCGGGACACCAGCCACATCCTGGCCGCCACCGAGACCGACATCGACGCGCTCGTGGTCGGCGGCGTGGACCCGGGCGACCTGGCCGACCCGGAGGCGGCCTGCGCGGCCATCGAGGCGGCGCCGTTCGTGGTCAGCCTGGAGCTGCGGACCAGCCCGGTCACCGACCGGGCCGACGTGGTGCTGCCGGTGGCGGCGGTGGCCGAGAAGCCGGGCACGTTCGTGAACTGGGAGGGCCGCCCCGGCTCGTTCGAGGCGGCGCTGGACAAGCCCGGCGTCGAATCCGACCTGCACGTGCTGCGCCGGATCGCCGACGAGATGGACGTCCATCTGGGGCTGCCCGACGCGGCCGCGGCCCGGCAGGAGCTGATCGCCCTGGGCGCCTGGTCCGGCCTGCGGCCCGCCGACGCGGCCGGGCAGGCGGGCCGGGTGTCCGCGGTTGAGGCGCCGGTGCCGGTGCCTGGCCCGGGCCAGGCCGTGCTGGCCACCTGGCACCAGCTGCTGGACGCCGGGCGGATGCAGGACGGCGAGCCATTCCTGGCCGGCACCGCGCGCCCGGTGGTCGCCCGCATGTCGGCGGCGACCGCGGCGCAGGCCGGCACCGGTGACGGCGGTAAGGTCACTGTGGCCACCGGGCACGGTCGCTGACCGTGCCGGTGGAGGTGACCCGGATGCCGGACGGGGTGGTCTGGCTGCCGGCCCGCTCAGAGGGCTGTGATGTCCGGCGTGATCTGGTGGCCGGCCACGGCAGCCTGGTGACGCTGCACGGCAGCCAGGACGCACCGAGGAGCACGCCATGACCGGCTTGGCCAGCGCGGCGAACGCCGCCGCCGCCGCCGACCCCACCCTGGCCAGCTTCTACCACCAGCCCTGGTGGCTGATCATCATCAAGGTGCTGTTCGTCTTCCTCTTCCTGATGATCACGACGCTGTTCACGATCTGGGCGGAGCGCCGGCTCATCGGGCGGATGCAGCAGCGCCTCGGGCCGAACCGGGCCGGGCCGTTCGGCCTGCTGCAGTCCCTGATGGACGGGCTCAAGCTGCCGCTGAAGGAAGACATCGTCCCGCGGCGGGTGGACAAGCTGCTGTTCTGGCTGGCCCCGGCGATCGCTGTGATCCCGGTGTTCGTCAGTTTTGCGATCATCCCGTTCGGGCCCGAGGTCTCGATTTTCGGCGTACGCACCCCGCTGCAGGTGGCCGACCTGCCGGTCGCGGTGCTGCTGGTGCTGGCCATGAGCTCGATCGCGGTCTACGGGATCGTGCTGGCCGGCTGGGCGTCCGAGTCGCCCTACCCGCTGCTCGGCGCGCTGCGCTCGTCGGCCCAGGTGATCAGCTACGAGATCGCGATGGGGCTGTCGTTCGTCGCCGTCTTCCTGTACTCCGGGTCGCTGTCCACCACGGCCATCGTCAACGCGCAGGCGGGCAGCGGCACCGAGTTCCACTGGTTCGGGGCCACCCTGCACTACCCGTCCTGGTACGCGGTGCTGCTGTTCCCGTCGTTCGTGATCTACCTGATCACCATGGTCGGCGAGACCAACCGGCTGCCGTTCGACCTGCCCGAGGGCGAGGGTGAGCTGGTCGGCGGCTACCACACCGAGTACTCCTCACTCAAGTTCGCCCTGTTCTACCTGGGCGAGTACGTCGCCATGATCACGGTGTCCGGGCTGGCTACCACGCTGTTCCTGGGCGGCTGGCATGCGCCGTGGCCGATCAGCGTGTGGCCGGACGCGAACACCGGCTGGTGGCCGCTCCTGTGGTTCCTGGGCAAGGTGCTCATCCTGCTGTTCTGTTTTGTCTGGCTGCGCGGCACGCTGCCCCGGATCCGCTACGACCAGCTGATGAGGTTCGGCTGGAAGGTGCTCATCCCGGCTTCCCTGGTCTGGATCCTGGTCATCGCCACCATCCGGGTCTGGCGCCAGCACGGCGGCAGCCCGGCCGTGTACACGGTCGGCGGCCTGCTGGTCGTCGCGCTGTTCACGCTGCTGTTCCTGGGCGACGCGGCCCTGCAGCGACGGCAGGCGGCGGCCGAGGCTGACCTGCTGCCCGCCGGCGAGCGGCCCGCTACCGCGGGCGCCGGGGCCGCGGACGACGCGCCGGCCTTCCCGGTCCCGCCGATGGACCTGCCGCATTACCACGGGACCGGGGTCACCTTGTCCCCGGTCACCGGGCGGCCCCAGGTCCCTGAGGAGGGCACGCCCGGTGCCAGCGGCCCCACCAAGGAGGTGACCGGTGCCTGAGTTCCTCGGGCCCGTCAAGGGCTTCGGTGTCACCTTCCGGCAGATGTTCCGGAAGGTGGACACGGTCGAGTACCCGGAAGTGAAAAAGCCCACCGCCCCCCGGTTCCACGGCCGTCACCAGCTCAACCGGTGGCCGGATGGGCTGGAGAAGTGCATCGGCTGCGAGCTGTGCGCCTGGGCCTGCCCGGCCGATGCGATCTACGTGGAGGGCGCGGACAACACCCCGGAGGAGCGCTACTCCCCGGGGGAGCGGTACGGCGACGTGTACCAGATCAACTACCTGCGCTGCATCCTGTGCGGGCTGTGCGTGGAAGCGTGCCCGACCCGGGCGCTGACCATGACCAACGACTACGAGCTGGCCGACGACAACCGGGAGAGCCTGATCTGGACCAAGGAGCAGCTGCTGGCGCCGCTGCTGCCGGGGATGGAGCAGCCCCCGCACGAGATGCGGCTCGGCCAGACCGAACGGGACTACTACAACCTCCGGTCGGCCGGGGTGGTCGCGCCGGCCGAGGGGTCCGCGGAACCGGCGGAGGGCCCGGAAGGCGAGGCGGGCCGGCCGCACGAGACCGGCGCCGCGGGGGTGCCCGCCACCACGCCCGGCGACGAGCCTGGAGACCAGCGATGACGCACGGTGGGGTGCTGGCCATCAGCGACGTGGCCTCCACCACCCAGGAAATCACCTTCTGGCTGCTCGCGGTGGTATCGGTGAGCGCGGCGCTCGGCATGATCCTGGTCCGCAAGGCGGTCTACTGCGCGGTGCTGCTGGCCGTGGTCATGCTCTGCCTCGCGGCGCTGTACGCGGTGAACGGCGCGCCGTTCCTGGCCTTCGTCCAGGTGATCGTGTACACCGGCGCGGTGCTGATGCTGTTCCTGTTCGTGCTGATGATCGTGGGAATCAGGGCCAGGGACTCCATCGTCGAGACGATCAGGGGCCAGCGGGCCGCCGCCGGGCTGGGTGGCATCGGCCTGCTGGTGCTGCTCACGCTCACCGTCGGGCACGCCGTCCTGGGCTCGGCGGCCCCGGCCTCCAACGGCCCGGCGTTCGGCGCCGGCAACCTGAACGGGATCGCCCGGCTCATCTTCACCACCTACGTGTTCCCGTTCGAAATCACCAGCGCACTGCTGATCACCGCGGCGGTGGGCGCCATGGTGCTGGCGCACCGGGAGCGCACCTCGCCCAAGCCGACCCAGCGCGACCTGTCCCGGCTCCGGGTGGCCAGCGGCCGGCCCTCGCCGCTGCCCGGCCCGGGGACCTACGCGCGGCACAACGCGGTGGACATGCCGGCCCTGCTGCCCGACGGCACCCCGTCGGAGGTCTCGGTCAGCGAGGTCATCACCCAGCGGATCGGGGTGGCGGAGGCTGAGGTCAGCCAGGGGCGGCGCACACTGCTCGGCGCCAGCCCGGCCAGTGGCCCGGCCGGCGGCGATCCCGCGCGGGAGGACGCAGCCCAGGAAGGTGATGGCGGATGAGTCCCGGCAGCTTCGTGGCGCTCGCCGTGATCCTGTTCGTGATCGGCGCGGTGGGCGTGCTGGTGCGGCGCAACGCCATGGTCATCTTCATGTGCGTTGAGCTCATGCTGAACGCGGTCAACCTCGCCTTCGTGGCCTTCGCCCGGCTGCACGGCAACCTCAACGGCCAGGTGATCGCGTTCTTCGTGATGGTGGTGGCCGCGGCCGAGGTCGTGGTGGGCCTGGCCATCCTGATGGCGATCTTCCGCACGCGCAGGTCCGCGTCGGTGGACGACGCCAACCTGCTGAAGTACTAGACCGCTGACCGCCGGCCCTGGCCGGCCCCAGCTGACGCTTGCTGAAGCACGAGGAGTAGCTCAGTGACAGGCTCACTTGCGGCCACGCACGTGGCCGCCGCCCATATCGAGGGCACCATACCTGCCGTCGGTGTGCAGCGCGCCGCGTGGCTGCTGCTGGTGTTCCCGCTGATCGGCGCGGTGGTGCTGCTGCTCGGCGGGAAGCGGACCAACCGCTGGGGGCACCTGCTGGGCGTGGCCATGCCGCTGGCCGCGTTCGCCTACGCGCTGATCGCCTTCGCCGCCATGCTCGGATATCCGGACTACCAGCGCAGCCGGGATGTGAACCTGTTCTCCTGGATCGCGGTCGGTGCGTTCAAGGTGAACGTGGCGCTGCAACTGGATCAGCTGTCGATGTGCTTTGTGCTGCTGATCACCGGGGTCGGCTCGCTGATCTTCATCTTCTCGGTTGGCTACATGGCCCACGACCCGGAGCGGCGCCGGTTCTTCGGGTACATGAACCTGTTCCTCGCGGCCATGCTGCTGCTCGTGCTGGCCGACAACTACCTGCTGCTGTACGCGGGCTGGGAGGGCGTTGGCCTCGCCTCCTACCTGCTGATCGGGTTCTGGCAGTACAAGCCGTCGGCCGCGGCGGCGGCCAAGAAGGCATTCATCGCCAACCGGGTCGGTGACGCCGGGCTGTCGCTGGGGATCATGCTGATGTTCAGCACGTTCGGCACGGTCACGTTCGCCGGGGTGTTCCACCATCCCGGCGCGGCCAGCCCCGGGGTGCTCACCGCGCTGGCCCTGCTGCTGCTGCTCGGCGCGTGCGGCAAATCGGCCCAGCTGCCGCTGCAGTCCTGGCTGCTCGATGCGATGGAAGGCCCGACCCCGGTGTCGGCGCTGATCCACGCGGCGACCATGGTCACCGCCGGGGTCTACCTCATCGTCCGGTCCGGCCCGATCTTCGACCTGACCGCGGATGGGCGGCTGGCGGTGATGGTGGTCGGCGCGGCCACGCTGCTGTTCGGCGCGATCATCAGCTGTGCCAAGGACGACATCAAGAAGGCGCTGGCCGGATCGACGATGAGCCAGATCGGCTACATGATGCTGGCCGCCGGCATCGGCCCCGCGGGCTACCCGTTCGCGATCGCGCTGCTGCTCGCGCACGGGTTCTTCAAGGCCGGCCTGTTCCTCGGGGCCGGGTCGATCATGCACGCGATGAACGACGAGGTGGACATGCGCCGCTACGGCGGCCTGGGCCCGGTCCTGCCGATCACCTTCGTCACGTTCACCGCGTGTTACCTGGCCATCATCGGCATCCCGCCGTTCTCCGGGTTCTTCGCCAAGGACACGGTCATCGATGCCGCGTTCGGCCAGGGCGGCGCGACCGGCTGGATCGTCGGCATTGCCGCGCTGCTCGGGGCCGGCCTGACCGCGTTCTACATGACCCGGGTGGTGCTCATGACATTCACCGGGCGGCGCCGCTGGCGCGAGGACGCTCACCCGCACGAGGCGCCGCCGGTGATGACCTCGCCGGTGATCCTGCTGGCGCTGGGCGCGCTCGGCTTCGGCGCCTTCGAGATCCTCGGCGACCGGCTGGCCCATTTCCTCGGCCCGGTGACCGGTTTCATCCCGGAGGAGCCACCCGTTTTCAGCACCTCCGGGATCGTGGCCCTGGTGCTCATCGTCCTGGCCGTCGGGCTCGGCTGGGTGCTGTACGGCCGCCGGCCGGTACCTGAGACCGCCCCGGCCGGCAACTTCCCGGTCACCGCCGCGCGCAAGGACCTGTACGGGGACGCGATCAACGAGTCGCTGCTGATGCGGCCCGGGCAGTGGCTCACCCGGCTGTCGGTGTACTTCGACAACCGCGGGGTGGACGGCCTGGTGAACACGGTGGCCGCGGCCATCGGCGGGACATCCGGGCGGCTGCGCCGGATTCAGAACGGATTCGTCCGCTCCTATGCGCTGTCCATGCTGGTCGGCGGGGCGCTGCTGGTCGGCGCGCTGCTGCTGGCCCGGTTGTAGGCGGCCACGATGACTAAATCCCTGGACCCTGATCTCCCGGACCTGGTGAGGCGGCAAACCCGATGAGCACGTTCCCCTGGCTGACCGTGATCGGCGCGGTGCCGCTGGTCGGCGCGCTGGTCATAGTCCTCACCCCGGGCAGCTCCGCCCCCGGCGGCGACGGGGACCGGGCCGCCCGGCACCTGCTCGTCAAGCGGCTGGCGCTGCTGTTCTCGCTGATCACGCTGGGACTGACCATCGCGATGATGGTCAGCTTCTCACCCAACGGCGCCGAGTTCCAGTTCACCCAGACCTACCAGTGGATCCCGCAGTTCGGCGTGCACTACGCGGTTGGCGTGGACGGCATCGCCCTGGTGCTGATCGGGATGACCGCGGTGCTCATGCCGGTGGTCGTGCTCGCCTCGTGGCACGACGCGGACCCGCCCGCCGCCGCGGGCGAGGCGGCGGCGCCGGGCCGCCCCGGGCGCAGCGTGAAGACCTACTTCGCGCTGCTGCTGGTGCTGGAGACGATGATGGTCGGCGCGTTCGCGGCCACCGACGTGTTCCTGTTCTACGTGTTCTTCGAGGCCATGCTGATCCCGATGTACTTCCTGATCGGCAGCTTCGGGGTGGGCCAGCGCCAGTACGCCGCGGTCAAGTTCCTGCTGTACAGCCTGTTCGGCGGGCTGATCATGCTGGTCGCGGTGATCGCGCTGTACGTGTACTCCGCGCGCGCCGGGCACCCCGGCACGTTCCTGTTCGGCCCGCTGACCCACGTGGTGCTCAGCCCGGTCACGCAGAAGTGGCTGTTCCTCGGGTTCTTCATCGCGTTCGCCATCAAGGCGCCACTGTGGCCGTTCCACACCTGGCTGCCCGACTCGGCGACCGCGGCCCAGCCCGGCACCGCCGTGCTGCTCGTCGGCGTGATGGACAAGGTCGGCACGTTCGGCATGATCCGCTACTGCCTGCAGCTGTTCCCCGAAGCCTCCAGGTACTTCACGCCGCTGATCATCGTGCTGGCGGTCGTCGGCATCCTGTACGGCGCGGTCGTGGCCATCGGCCAGCGGGACCTCAAGCGGCTGATCGCCTACACGTCCATCTCCCACTTCGGGTTCATCGTGCTCGGTATCTTCGCGCTGACCACCCAGGGCCAGTCCGGCGCCACGCTGTACATGGTCAACCACGCGTTCGCCACCGGCGCGCTGTTCCTGGTGGCCGGGTTCATGATCGCCCGGCGCCGGTCGCAGCGGATCGCCGACTACGGCGGCGTGCAGAAGGTCGCCCCCATGCTGGCCGGGCTGTTCCTCATCTCCGGCCTGGCCGGGCTGTCGCTGCCCGGGCTGTCCACCTTCGTCAGCGAGTTCCTGGTCCTGGTGGGCACGTTCACCCGCTACAAGGTGGCCGCCTCGTTCGCCACCGCCGGGATCATCCTGGCCTCGATCTACATCCTGTGGATGTACCAGCGCACGATGACCGGGCCGGTGCGCGAGGAGGTGGCCACCATGCCCGACCTGCGGCCCCGTGAGCTGTGGGCGGTCGGGCCGCTGGTCGCCCTGCTCATCGTGTTCGGCGTGTACCCGAAGCCGCTGCTCGACGTCATCAACCCGGCGGTGCGGCACACGATGGTCCAGCTGCACGCCACCGATCCGCGGCCGCAGCACCCCACTCCGAGCAATGCGGCCGTTTTCCGGCTGGGCAACGGTGACGTCCTCGTGGCCCGCCTCGGAGCAGCGCAGCTCCAGAAGGGAAGCACCCCGTGACCGGGAATCTCGCGGTGGCCCCCATCCCCACGCCGCACATCGAGTACGGCCAGCTGTCGCCGATGCTGGTGGTGTTCGGCGTGGCGGTGGTCGGCGTGCTGGTGGAAGCGTTCGTGCCGCGCGCCCAGCGGCGGCCCGTCCAGCTGGTGCTGACCCTGGGCGCCCTGGCGGTGGCGTTCGTGCTGACCATCGTGGTCGCCGCGACCGGATCGCTGTTCGCACACGGCAGCCCGGGCAGCGTGGACGCGATGGGCGCGGTCGGCGTGGACGGCCCGACCCTGTTCGTCTGGGGCACGATCCTGGTGCTGGGGCTGGTCAGCGTCCTGGTCATGGCCGACTCCTCGCGGGACCAGGACACGTTCGTGGCCCAGGCGGCCACCACCCCGGGCAGCGCCGAGGAGCGCGCAGCCCAGCTGGCCGGGATGGTGCATACCGAGATCTACCCGCTGACCCTGTTCGCGCTCGGCGGCATGCTGCTGTTCCCGGCGGCCAACGACCTGCTCACCATGTTCGTCGCGCTGGAAGTGCTGTCCCTCCCGCTGTACCTGCTGTGCGGGCTGGCCCGGCGGCGCCGCCTGCTGTCGCAGGAAGCATCGGTGAAGTACTTCCTGCTCGGCGCGTTCTCCTCGGCGTTCTTCCTGTTCGGTGTGGCCATGCTGTACGGCTACGCCGGGTCGGTCTCGCTGGGCGCGATCGCGGCCGCGGCCACCAGCAACCTGGGCAGCAGCACGCTGCTCTACGCCGGGATGGCGCTGCTCGGCATCGGCCTGCTGTTCAAGATCGGTGCCGTCCCGTTCCAGAGCTGGAAGCCCGACGTCTACCAGGGCGCGCCGACCCCGGTCACCGCGCTGATGGCGTCCTGCACCCTGGTGGCCGCGTTCGGCGCGCTGCTGCGCGTGTTCTACGTCTCGTTCGGCCAGCTGACCTGGGACTGGCGGCCGGCCATGTGGGCCGTGGCCATCCTGACCATGGTCGTCGGCGCGATCATCGCGATCACCCAGACCGACGTGAAGCGGCTGCTGGCCTACTCCTCCATCGCACACGGCGGGTTCGTGCTCACCGGCGTGATCGCGGCCAGCGTCGCCGGCCTGTCCAGCAGTTTGTTCTACCTGGCGGTGTACGGCTTCACCACGGTTGGCGCGTTCGCCGTGGTCACCCTGGTCCGCGACCAGGCGGGCGAGGCGGCGCACCTGTCCAGCTGGGCGGGCCTGGGCAAGCGGTCGCCGCTGGTGGCCGGGGTCTTCGCGTTCTTCCTGCTCGCGTTCGCCGGGATCCCGCTGACCAGCGGCTTCACCGGGAAGTTCGCGGTGTTCCAGGCGGCTGTCGCCGGTGGCGCGGTGCCGCTCGTCATCGTGGGCGTGATCGCCAGCGCGGTGGCCGCGTTCTTCTACGTCCGGGTGATCGTGCTCATGTTCTTCAGCGACCCGGCGCCCGGCGGCCCGGCCGTGGTCACCCCGGGCATCTTCACCGGGCTGGCCGTCGGCCTCGGTGTGGTCGCCACGCTGGTGTTCGGCATCGTGCCGCAGCCGCTGCTCAGCCTGGCCAACCATGCCGCCGCTCACCTGTTCGTCCGCTGACCTGCCACGGCGGGGGCCCGTCTTTCTGGCCGGCCCGCCAGGGTGGCTTCCCCTCCGGGCGGGCCTGCCCAGCGTGGTTTCTCCTCTGGCGGGCCTGCCCGGCGTGGCTGCCCCCTCCGGCGGGTGTCCCGGGGAGTCTGCTGCTCCGGCGGGCCCCCCTCGAGTGTCCGCCGGTCAAGCTAGGGCATATTTTGGGCACGGCGATGGCATGGCCGCCGCGGGGGGACTGCCCGCCGGCCGCGGTGTCGCCAGCCCGAGGCGGCCTGCGGCCGTCGCTGACCGATGACCGGGAGCCCGAGTGATCGCCGCCGTCCCTGTTGAGCTGACCGATGCCGAGCTGGCCGCGGAAATCCTGGACGGGCTCAGCCTGGTCGAGACCCAGCTGGCCGAGGCGTCACGAGCCGAGGAAGCGCTGCTGGCCGAGGCCTCCGCGCACCTGATCGACGCGGGCGGGAAACGGTTCCGGGCCACGCTGGTGCTGCTGGCCGGCCAGTTCGGCAACGCCCGCGACGAGCGGGTGGTAGCGGCGGCCACCGCGATCGAGCTGACCCACCTGGCCACCCTCTACCACGACGACGTGATGGACGAGGCGTCCATCCGCCGCGGCCACGAGAGCGCCAACTCGCGGTGGACCAACACCATCGCGATCCTGACCGGGGACTTCCTGTTCGCCCGGGCGTCGCAGATCCTGGCCCAGCTCGGGCCGGAAGCGGTCAGGATCCAGGCGGACACGTTCACCCGGCTGGTCAGCGGCCAGATAGCCGAGACCCTCGGCCCGCTCCCGGGCCAGGATCCGCTGGAGCACTACCTGCGGGTGGTGACGGACAAGACGGCTTCCCTGGTGGCCACGGCCGGCCGGTTCGGGGCGATGTTCGCGGGAGCGCCCGCCGAGGTGGCCGGCCGGCTGGAGCCGGCCTGCGCGGCGATCGGCATGGCCTGGCAGCTGTCCGACGACATCCTGGACGTGGCCAGTGAGTCCGACCAGTCGGGCAAGACGCCCGGCACCGACCTGCGCGAAGGGGTTCGCAGCCTGCCCGTGCTGCACGCGCTGCGGTCCAGCCGCCCGGGTGACGCCCGGCTGCGTGAGCTGCTGGAGTCGGCCGACCTGACCGACGAGGCGCTGCACGCCGAGGCTCTGGGTCTGCTCCGGAACCATCCAGCCATGCAGCAGGCCCGGGCCGACCTGCGGCGCTGGGCCGACCTGGCCCGGGAGCAGATCGCCGGGCTGCCGGACGTGCCCGCCCGCGCCGCTTTCGAGGGCCTGTGTGACTACGTGGTGGACCGCACCGGCTGACGCCCCTGGCAGCAGTGCGGTTCATTGCGGGTGTTATGACGCCCGCACCGCACCGCCGGGACAGAATGCACCGCGCTACTGCTTGGGCGACTGGTCAGCGGGAGGGGTGGTCAGCTTGGACGCCCGGGCCAGGCGGGCGCGCCCGGCGCGGCCGGCGGGGCGGTCGGTGTCCAGCCGGAGCCAGTAGCCGACCGGGAACAGCCGCACGTTCAGGTGCTCGTCCACCAGCCCCCACAGCCCGCGCCGGGCGAACAGCGCCACCCCGATCGCGACCAGGCCGAGGATGATCAGGTACCACGCGTTATAGGAGGACAGCGTCTGCTGGAGCACCATGTAGACCGCGGTCCCGATGATCGGCCCCTCGATCGTGCCCAGCCCGCCGATGATGGTCGCGAACGCCATCTCCGCGGTCCACTGCACGCTGAACACCGCGCTCGGCTGCACCTGAAGCTGGCTGATGGCCAGCAGCGCGCCCGCGGCGCCGCAGCCCGCGCCCGCGACCAGGAACACCAGCATCCGGGCCAGGCCGACCCGTGCCCCCGAGCTGCGTGCGGCCACCTCGTCGTCGCGGATCGCGGTGAGCACCAGCCCGAGCCGGCTGCGCAGCAGCAGGTAGATGACGACCAGCGTGAGGACCGTGACAGCCAGCCCGGCCCAGTAGGTGTACGCGGTGAGCAGCGTGGGATCCATCCCGGTGAACCCGGGCAGCGGCATCCCGGTCCCGCCACCGATCGAGGAGAACCGCTCGATGATCAGCATGATGGTGGCGGCCAGCACCCAGGTGGCGATCGCGAAGTACCCGCTGCGCAGCCGGGAGACCAGCCACCAGAGCGGCAGCGCCACCACGCCGCAGCCGATCGCGGCGACCGGCAGCGCGGCGAACGGCGACGCGCCGTTGATGGCCAGGATCAGCACGAAGTACGCGCCGAGCCCGACGAACGCCTGCTGCCCGACTGACACCAGGCCGGCGTAACCGGCCAGCAGGTTCCACATGCTGGCCATGGTGAGCACGATGAACGCCTGCACCAGGATGGTGGTGGTGCCGGCGTACACGATGTACGGGAAAAACGCGAGCACCACGACCACGATCAGCGCGGCCGCCCCGGTCCAGGCCACGTTCCGGCGCGACCGGGCGACCCGGAACCCGGCGGCCGGCGTGGTGGTGATGTCGGTGGCCAGGCTCATGACTGTGTCCTCCGGTAGATGAGCCCCTGCGGCCGCAGCACCAGCACCGCCAGGAACACGAGGTAGCCGGCCAGCACCTCGTAGGAGATGTTGATCTGCGCGCCGATCTGCTGGGCCACGCCCAGCACCACGCCGCCGAGCAGCGTGCCCCACAGCGAGCCGAGCCCGCCGATCACCACCGCGGCGAACGCGAACAGCAGGATCGTGTCGGTCCCGGTGGTCGGGCTGAGCTGGGAGTACATGCCGTAGGCGATGCCGGCCAGGGCCACCGTGCCGAAGGCGAGCGCGGCCGCGATGCCGAACACGTGCCGGTAGTCGGCCCCGGCCAGCTGCGCCGCCTCCTGGTCGTCCGCGACCGCGCGGATCAGCCGGCCGTATCTGGACCTGGACAGGAAGTACTGCAGCCCGAGCAGCACCACCACGGCGACCGCGAAGATGACCACCAGCAGATAGCCGATCTGGATCTGCGAGCCGATCGTGAAGGAGCCGCTGACCAGGGACAGCCCGGTGCCGATGGCCCGGCTGTTGGCGGTGAAGAACTGGAGCAGGCCGTTCTCGATGACGACGGACAGGCCGAACGTGACTATCAGGGTGATGAGCACGCTGCGGTCCAGCGCGCTCTGGATGAGAGTGCGCTGCAGCGCGTAGCCGAGCACCGCCATCACCGGCACCACGATGACGACCGACCAGAGCACGGGGACGTGCGTGACGGTGATGATGCCGATCGCGATGTAGCCGGCCACCACCGCCAGGTCGCCGTGCGCCAGGTTCACCACCTTCATCACGCCGAACATCAGCGACAGCCCGCACGCGAACAGCGCGTACAGGCCGCCGGTCAGCACCCCCTGGATGATGGCGTTCACCCAGGCCATAACGACTCGCTCCCTTCAGCGGCCGGGCTGGCCGCTGGCGAGGAGGCCAGGCCGAAGTAGGCCGCCTCGACCTGGTCGGCGGTGACTTCATCGGGCCGGCCCTCCAGGGTGGTCTGGCCCTCCAGCAGGCAGTGGATGTGCGAAGCCACCCGCAGGGCCTGGCTGACGTCCTGCTCGACGAGCAGGACGGTGAGCCCGGTCGCCAGGACCTGCGGCAGCATCCCGTAGATGCGCTGGACCACCACGGGCGCCAGGCCGAGGGACAGCTCATCGAGCAGCAGGACGCGGGGGTTGGCGACCAGGGCCCGGCCGATGGCCACCGTCTGCTGCTCACCGCCGGACAGCTGGGCGGTGGGCTGGTTACGCCGCTCCCGCATCCAGCTGAACGCCTCATACACCCGCTCGAGGGTCCACGGGCCCGGCCGCGCGTAGGACGCGCCGACCAGCAGGTTCTCCTCGACTGTCAGCGATCCGAACAGCCTCCTGCCCTCCGGGACCATGACGATCCCCTGGGTGACCCGGCGCCAGGGCCGGAGCCTGGTCACCTCCTGGCCGTCGAACCGGATCGAGCCGGCCGTCGGCTGGTGCAGGCCCGCGATCGTGCGCAGCAGCGTGGACTTGCCCGCGCCGTTCGCGCCGATGATCGCGTAGACCTCACCGGGGAACACCTGCAATGAGATCGCGTCCAGGGCCCGGAGCTGCCCGTGGTGCACGACCAGCCCGCTGACCTCCAGCAGCGGCGCGCCGTTGGCCGTGCGGTCGTGGGCTGCCTCTGCGGTCACGGCTCGCCCCGTTCCGCGCCCGCGGTCCCGCCCCCGTCCCCGGGCTCAGCCGAGGGTGCCGCCAGGGAGCCGCCGGCCAGCGCCGCGGTGACTTCGGTGCCGAGGAAGACCTCGCGCACCGCGGGCTCGGCCAGCACCTGGGCGGGTGCGCCGTCGCCGACGAACTTGCCGCCGGACAGGCAGATCAGCCGGCCCACCACCGGGGTCAGCGCGCGCACCACGTGCTCGATCCAGATCACCGTGATGCCCTCGGCGTTGACACCGCGGACGATCTCGACCAGCTGGGCGACCTCGGGATCGGTGAGGCCGCCCGCCACCTCGTCCAGCAGCAGCATGGTGGGCTGGGTGGCCAGGGCGCGGGCCAGCTCCAGCCGTTTGCGCTGAAGCAGGCCGAGCCGTTCCGCCGGCATGTTCGCCTGGCTGGACATGCCGGCCCGCTCCAGCGCCCCGACGGCGGCGGCGTAACTGGCCCGCCGCCGCAGCCCGCCGCCCTGCTGGGCGGCGACGAGCAGGTTCTCGAACACGGTCATGTCGCCGAACGGCCGCGGCACCTGGTAGGTGCGGCCGATGCCAAGCCGGCACCGCGCAGCCGCGTTCAGCCTGGTGACCGTGCGCCCGGCGAACCGGACCTCGCCCGCGTCCGGGGCGAGGTCCCCGGAGATGAGGCCGAACAGGCTGGTCTTGCCGGCCCCGTTCGGCCCCACGATCCCGACCGTGTCCCCGGCGCCGACGGCCAGGGACAGGTCCTCCGCGATGACGACCCGGCCGAACCGCTTCGTCACGCTGTCGAGTTCGAGCAGCGGGCTGGTCATCTGGTCACTGGTTGGTCGGCTTCAGGTCGGCGGTGATCTTGGCGTGCGGCTGCAGCGTGTTGTCCACGACCTGGGCCTCAACCGGGAACTTGGTGCCCTTCTGCCACTGGATGCCGACCGGCGGGGTGATCGCCACGCCCGGCGCGGGACCGCCGGAGGCGAAGTTCAGCGGCCCGGCCACCGCCTCCGGGAGGTTCACCTTGTGGATGGCGGCGGCGACTTCCTTCTTGTCGTGCGGGTCGCTCACCGAGGTGAGGGCCGCGTGGGCGGCCTCGAAGAGGCTGTAGTTGCTGATGTTGGAGTTCCACTGCCCATTCGTGGCTGCCTCGAAATCGCTGGCCAGCTGCTGGCAGGTCTCCCCGGTGAACGAGGACGTCCACGGCAGCGACGGCGCCCACCAGGCGTCGGTGGCGATGTTGTAAGCCAGGTGCCCCAGCGCGTAAGCGTCCGGCGGGAACAGCAGCACCTTGGCTACCGTCGCCAGCTTCGGCCTGAAGCCCTGCTGGACGGACTGCTTCCACATGGTGGCGAAGTCCGGCGGCAGCGGCACGTTGGTGAAGAAATCGGCGTTGGCCGACTTGAACTGGGAGATCATCGACGAGTAGTTCGTGGTCCCGTCCGGGTAGGCCGCCGACAGCACCATCTTGTAGCCAGCGGCCTTGGCGATCGGCGGGAACACCGCGCGGAACGCGTTGCCGTCTGAGTCGTTGGGGAACGCGGCCGCGACCACCTTGTTCGTGTGCAGCTGCGAGTGGATCCGGTCCCACATCGGGATGAAGCACTTGATCAGGTGCTCGGCGCCCAGGAAGTACATGACCACGTACTTGGGCTTGAGCGTCGGCTTCTCCGGGTTGCCGCCGAGATTGATGTACCAGGACTCCCACGGGATGTTGGCGCAGATCAGCGGCGTGCCCAGCGATTCGGCCTGGCTGGCCACGGCGTTGACGGTCTCCGGCGTGGACGAGGCCAGCAGCAGGTCCACGTTGTCGCTCAGGATGGCCGTCTTGGCCAGGTCCCCGGCGCGGGTCGGGCTGGACTGGGTGTCGTAGGACTTGATAGTGACCGGGTAGGTCTTGCCGCCGATCTTGAACCCGCTCTTGTACGGGGTGGTCTGCTTGATCTTGGAGATCACCCAGTTGTCCGGTGCGCCGAACCCGGCCAGGGCGCCGGTCAGCGGGTGGATCCAGCCGATGGTGATGGCCTTGGCACTGCTCGAACTGGAACCCTTGATGCCCGAACTGCACGCCTGCAGCAGCCCGCCGCCCCCGACAACCGCCGCGCCAGCGCCTACCGCCCGCAGCATGTTGCGCCGGCTCACGCCGCCAGGCTGGCTGATGCTGCTGGATTGCCCAGTCTGGTCACTCATCTGTCATCGATCTCCTTGTGAGGTCATATAGCAGAGATGGGACCGTGGCTGCGGCTACTGGGCCGCAGCCAGTCCCCTTCAGCAGGGGCGCCTGGTGACCGGTCGCTGCTCAGTGGCCACGCCGCTCGCTTCCTGACGTTCCATTCCGTCTCCTCGACGTCAGCGCCCGCCGGACACTGGCGCCCAGGACACCGCTGTCCGTGGCCTGCCGCTAAACCAGCGCTCAGCTTGGGGTCCGGGCACTGCGGCATGAAGGCATAGGCTAGTGTGCGCTTGGCGTACGGCTATGCGCAATACGGATATACGCAATCGAGAAGTTTCATTTTCACCACAACGCACCCACCGGTGGCGTGCGGTGAGCGGGGGCGCCGGCCGCCTCGCCGGTTATCAGCATTCCTTCTTTACTGTTATCGCCCGCCGGTGCGTTCATGGCGGCCGTGCGTCGCTATGCATGTCCACCCTCCGCGGGCTGCCGCGTTCCCGCCATGTTCCGGGGGAAAGGTCCGGCTGCCGAGAACCTAGACTCTTGCTGTCCCTAATGTCAACAATCTTTGCGATACTTCTGCCGCTGGATGGGGGCCTCGGCCCGCTGCTCCGGAGTGGCCCAGCTGTCCCGGTCTGACCTGGCCAGGCCAGGGCGTATCGGCAGCCGGGTGGCACACCGGCAGCCGGAGTCAAGATGCAGATCGTTGACAATATCCGTGGCATCGGGCTACCTTCGCGAAGGGAGCTGCTGCCGCCGCGTGCGGCACGCCTGCCAGGAGGCACAGTGATACAGCCACCGGCCGCCCGGGGCATCCGGTGCATGATGATGCGCGGTGGTACATCGAAGGGCCTGTATTTTCTCGCCTCGGACCTGCCCGGCGATCCTGGCCAGCGGGATTCGCTGCTGGTGCGGATCATGGGCAGCGGTCACCCGCTGCAGATCGACGGGCTCGGCGGTGCTCATTCGCTGGCCTCCAAGGTGGCGGTCGTCTCGCCGTCGCCAGCTGACGACGCCGACCTTGATTACCTCTTCCTCCAGCTCGGAGTGGACCAGCCGACCGTCACCGACCAGCAGAACTGCGGGAACATTCTGGCCGGGGTCGGCCCATTCGCGGTCGAGCGCGGCCTGATCGAGCCGGGCCGCGAATCGACCACGGCCCGTATCCGGATGGTCAACTCCGGCAGCGTGGTGACCGCGACGTTCGCCACCCCGGGCGGCGTCCCGGACTACTCGGGCCGGACCGCGATCGCCGGGGTACCGGGCACCGCGGCCCCCATCAGCCTGCTGTTCGCCGGCACCGCGGGCTCGGCCACCGGGCAGCTGCTGCCGACCGGCCACGTGCTCGATGTGATCGGCGGGGTCGAGGTCACCTGCGTGGACAACGGCATGCCGGTGGTCGTGGCGCGGGCCACCGACCTGGGGATCACCGGGTACGAACCGCACGCCGAGCTGGCTGCCGACGCCCGGCTGCGGGACCGGGTGCAGGCCGTGCGGCTGGCGGCCGGCCAGCTCATGGGCCTGGGCGACGTCAGCCAGGCGCCGGTGCCTAAGACCACGCTGGTCAGCGCGGCCCGGGACGGCGGCACCATCTGCACCCGCACCTTCATCCCCACCCACCCGCACACTGCGATCGGCGTGCTCGGCGCGGTCAGCGCGGTCACCGCGCTGCTGCTGCCCGGGGCGGCTGGTGCCGAGCTGGCCCGGCCACCCGGCCCAGGGCAGCCCTTCGACGTCGAGCATCCCACCGGCCATCTGCTGGTCAACGTCGAGCTCGACACCTCGCAGCAGCCCCCGCTGGTGCGCCGGGCCGGGGTCGTGCGGACCGCGCGCAAGCTCTTCGATGGAACCGTCTTCGGGTAGCCAGCCGCCGGCCCGGCCCGCGCAGCCAGCCTGCGCTGGCCATCGTCCCGGGCGGGGGGTTGTGTTGACATTTTTGTTGACATTGACTGCTAGCATGGAGGCGGGCGGCCGGGTATGGCCGCTGCCTGGGGAGGGAGTTGCGCAGTGCCAGAGGATTCCAAGCCGGTGGTGACCGAGGCTCTCCGCGCAGCGATTATCGCGGGCGAATTCGCCCCGAGGCAGCGCCTGGTCGAGATCGACCTGTGTGAGCGGTTCGGCACATCAAGGTTTATCCTCCGGTCTGCCCTGCAGGAATTGGCGGCCCAGGGACTGGTCGAGTTTCAGCGGAACCGGGGTGCCCGGGTCCGCGATGTGTCGCTCGCCGAGGCCATCGAGATCACCGAGATCCGTATCCTCCTTGAGGGCCTGCTCGCCGCGCGCACGGCGGAGCGGGCCACGAAATCGGACATAGCGATGTTCCGCAAGGTAATCAAGGACATGCGGACGGCCGTGGGGAAATCAGAGTTCCTCATCTACAGCGAGCTCAATGTCCGGCTGCACGCCGGCATCCGGGATATCGCCGCCCACGAGACCGCGGCCCGGCTGCTCCGCCAATTGCGCGACCAGACCGTCCGCCACCAGTTCTCGCTGTCCATGGTGCCGGGCCGGCCAGCGGTGTCGCTGCCACAGCACGAGGCGATCGTCGCGGCGATCGCCGCGCGGAAACCGGAAGACGCCCAGCAGGCGATGCACGTTCATCTGCAGAGCGTCATCGAGGCGCTCCGGGCGCTCTCCGGCCTCGCGATGCGCCGGTGAGCGCTCACGGTGAAGCCCAGCGACGAGCGGCGGACGGCGCTGACCGGCTTCAGCCCGCACGACCTGGGGACTGTGGCCGGTTACTCCCGGCGCCAGGCGCGGCGGGCGGTCCGGGCAGTACCGCGGCCACCAGCTCGCGGCGGCTGCGGACGCCGAACTTGTCGAACGCACTGGTCAGGTGCTCCTGCACGGTGTTGGCCGAGATGTGCAGCTGCTGAACGATCTGGCGGGTGGACTGGCCCCTGATAACCAGGGCGACGACCCGCGACTGCGCGCCGGTCAGGCCGTAGGCACGCAGCAGCACCGAGCCGACCTGCGCCGCGGGAGCGGGCGCCACGACCACGCCGATCTGCGGTTCGGGGGGGCCGTCCAGCCGCGAGGCATGCAGCGAGAGCCAGCGCCCAGCCCGGCTCAGCAGCCGCACGGTGGCCGCCGAGGGCGGCGCGGGCCCCGTTTCCAGCCGGATCAGGCCGGCGGCCGCGGCGTAGACCGCCATCGGCAGCTCGCGCACCCCCTGCTCCCCCTGATGCCCCTGACCCGCCCAGGCCGGGTCATCGATCTCCGCGAGCCACTGCCCGGCCTCCGGGTTCATCGACACCACGGCCAGGCGGCTGTCCAGCACGATCATGCCGGGGGCGGCCGGGCCGGCGATGCCCGCGGCCGGGGTGGTGCCTGCGGCTGGGGGCAGGGTGGCGGCCCGCCGCAGCCCCTCGGCCAGGTGCGGGGAGATGCGCCGGACGAGGTCCAGGTCCGCGGGGGCGAAGCCGCGCGCGACATCCTCCCGGTGCAGGCACAGCACTCCCCAGCAGGTCTTCCCGGCCAGCAGGGCAGCGCGTAGCTCGTCGCCCAGGCCGAGCGGGCTCATGATCTCGCGGTAGCGGGCACTCTGCGGGCGTGAGCCCTGGGTGGCCCGGTCGAGCGAGCTGACCGGATCGGCGGCCTCAGCCAGCCGGGCGAACTTGTTGACGTCATCGCAGCCGAATTCGTTGCCCAGGAAGAGCGGCGTGGCCGCGCGCAGCGGTTCGTCGGCGACGGCCGAGGTGAACAGCAGCGTCTCCGGGTCGACCGTGGCGAAGAACGCGGCGTCCACGGACATCATCTGGCGCAGCCGGCGCAGCACCTCCTGGCGGAGCCCGGAGGCGTCGAGGCCCGCATAACACCGGGCGATGAGCGCCGTGACCTGGTGTGGCGTTACGGCCTGCGCCATGAGCACGACGATACGCCTGCTCCGCGAGCTGCCCCACGGTGCCCAGTGCCCGGTCAGGACGCCGGGACCAGGCCGAGCTGGCGCAGCAGGCCGAGTTCGTTGACGCGGCCCCAGCGCTCCACGATCCGGCCCTGGCTGACTCGCCAGACATTGATCCCGGGCAGGTGCGCGCCCCGGCCGGACGCGGGCGCGCCGAAGATCTCGCCCTGCTGGGTGCCCCGGGCCGTGAATACCTCGACGACCAGGTCGCCCTCACCCACCAGGAACTCCATATCGCTGTGCCAGTCAGGAAAGGCGGCGCGGAACATCGCGGCGACCGCTCGCATCCCTTCCCGGCCGGCGGGCACGCCGAGGGGCGGGTCATGGTTCACGAAGTCCGGCGCCAGGTAGTCGTCGACGGCGCCCAAGTCACCGTGGCTGAACAGGGCGGTGATGAAGGCAGTGACAGTGTCCTTGTTCTGCTCGATAGTGTTCATGGCTGAATTCTTCGGTGCACGGCCCCCACGGGGTACCCCAACTATCTGGGGTTTGCCCGGGCACGCGCACCGGCTGGGCCAGGTGGCACACAGCCGCGGCATCCCCGCAATTGCGGCGGCGGCCCGGCAGCTGATGCTCGGGCAATGGTGTCCTGCGGTGCGGGCCGGTGGAGGCCCCCTCAAGCTGACCCAGACTACGACCGGTACCCGCGCCGGCACACGATCCGTGTGGCTTGGCCGCCGCGTGGGTTATTTTGGCCTAGACCAGCACCCGGACTTTGGAGGGATGAGATGTCCCACTACCCAGACGACCTGGGAGCCTGGTGGACCGACTTCCCGGGAAGTGACCGGCCCAGCTGGGCCGCGCCCACCCCGCCCGCGGCGGGCTCCCCGGCACCAGCCCAGGACGGGGGACGCGGCGCGGTGTCCCGGCAGGCACTCAGGCGGAGGCTGGTCATCCCCGCGGGCCGCCGCGAGCGGGCCAGGCGCGAGGCAGCGGCGGAATGGCGCCGCCAGATCATCGACGCGCTCCGTGAGCCCTCGCTCAAGTCCGGGGTGATCACCCTCGGCTCGGGTTTCGGCGGTACCGGCAAGACCGACGTGGCGGTGACCCTGGCCGCCATCTATGCCGCAGTGCGGCCCGCCGACCGGGTCATCCTGGCCGACAGCAACGACGACATGCCCCATGGGTACATCCGGCTCGGCGGCGTTCCGGTGGAAGCCCTTCCGGCCCATGAGCGGACGCTGTCCGTCCGGGGGTTCTATCAGGCTTGCACGGAAGGCAGCATCAAGGTCTACGCCGACCTGCGGGACGCCGTCGCCTGGCTGCAGGGCGTGGCGGTCATCCGCGGCGACACCGCCAATGAGTGCATCGGCCTGGACTTCGGCGAGCATGAGTACCTGACCGTCCTGGAGTTTCTCCAGTGCATGTCGAACATCGTCATCAACGACGGTGGCACCGGGCTGTTTGCCAAGCTCCAGGTCGGGACGCTGCTGCACGGCGACAAGTATGTATTCGTGACGGAGGCCTCACAGCTCGGTTTCTGGTCGATCGACCAGGTGTTCAGCCGTTACCGGAACTACGAAGGCGAAAAGGACCGGCCGCTGAGCGAGGAGGAACAGAAGCACCTCAACAGCCTGATGGATGAAGCCACGATCGTGGTGGATAAATTCAACCAGAGCGACCCGGAGCAGGCCCGCTGGCACGCGCGGATCCGGGAAGGCTTCGAGGGAACGCAGGTCACGGTCGTCGCGACGCCGTGGGACCAGGCGCTGGCCAACCGGGTGCCGCTGGACCTGAGCACGGTGGCCGATGTCACGCTGGACGCCAAGCTGGCCATGGCCGAGGTGGTGCTGCGCGGCGCCGACCGGGCCAACCGCAGACGGCAGGGCCTGCCCGAGCCGAAAGCCGCCGCGCCCGGCGACGACCAGTGGGCCGGGGACGGGGCCGAGCCGCCCCGCTGGTTCGCCCAGCCCGAGCCGCCCGGGGCGGCACCGGCCGGCCCGGAGACAGACGGCCAGCCTGCTGGCCACGAAGCCGCCGACCCCGCGCCGGCCGGGCGGACCCCATGGCCGGGCAGCGGAGTCACCGAATGAGCTGACCAGCCGGCCGGGCGGGCGGCTCAGTCCTTGCGCCCGGTGACCGCGATGCTCATGCCCAGCCCGATCATGACCAGACCCCCGGTGCCGCCGATCAGGGCCAGCCGCCGCGGGGAGCGGGCCAGCCACTCCCGGGCGGTCCCGGCCGCCGCCGCCCATACGCTGTCCAGCACCAGCGCGATGGCCGGGAACAGCATGCCGAGCATCAGCATCTGGACCTGGACCGGGAGATGGCCCGCGCCGCGGGTGGTGAACCCGGGCAGCACGACGACCAGGAACACGCTGGTCTTCGGGTTGGTCACGCCGACCACGAACCCGTCCCGGATGGCCCGCAGCGGCCGCACCGGCGCGACCCGTGCGGCCAGCGCGTCAGCCATCGACCGCCGGTGCCGGACCGCCTGGATGCCCAGGTAGACCAGGTACCCGGCGCCGGCCCACTTCACGATCGAGAAGACCGCGGCGCTGCGCTGCAGCAGGGCGCCGACGCCGAACGCCACCGCGATGACCTGGGCGCACCCGCCCAGCTCGTTGCCGGCCACGGTGAACAGCGCGCAGGTCCGGCCTACGGTGAGCGCCCGGCTGATGGTGAACAGCACGCTCGGGCCAGGAACCGCGATGATTACCGTGGCGATGGCGGCGAACGTCAGGATGTGGCTGGCCGTCATGACGCCAACCTAAGACAGGCCCGGCCCGGCGGGACAGCGGATTTCCCGGCCCGGGCTCGGGACACGGCCGGCTAGCTGGCCCAGGCCACCTGCTGCCGGTCGAGTCGCCCGGCCTGGTCAATGCGGTCATTCTGGCCGCTGCGTCTGGGAGAATCGGGGCCGAGCAGACAGGACCCATATGTCCCAGCTGAATCGCGACGGCCGTGATGCCAGCATGGCCGCGGCCGTGCGGTCCGTCGGCCACAATGGTGGCCCGGTGACCCGGTGGGAATCACGGCGCCGCCGTAAGCACCCCGGTGGCCGGCCCGCCGCCGGTTCCACCTGGTGGGCGCCGATGGCCCGGGGCTGGTGGATCGCCGTCCTGTTCGCCGTGGGATCGCTGCTGTTCGCGGTGGGCGCGCTGCCCGGCTATGCCAGCGCGGTCGGCGCGCGCTGGGACAACGTGACGTTCTTCATCGGCTCGCTGTTCTTCACCTCGGCCGCGTTCCTCACCTACCGCGAGGCGGTCGACGCGTCATCGCCGGAACAGAACCCGGCTCACCGGCGGTTCTTCACCTATCAGCCGCGGCGGATCGACTGGTGGGCCACGGCGGTCCAGCTGGTCGGCACCGTCTACTTCAACGTCAGCACCGGCACCGCCACGGCCGCCGACCTCTCCGCGCAGACCGCACATCAGCACGTGTGGCGGCCCGACGCGATCGGCTCGGTCTGCTTCCTGGTGGCCAGCGCGCTGGCCTGGTTCGAGGTAGCCCATGCCTGGCTGGCCTGGCGTCCCCGGTCCTGGGCCTGGTGGATAACCCTGGTCAACCTGGCCGGGTCCGTCGCCTTCGGCATTTCCGCGGTGGCCAGTTACGTCAACCCGGACACCGGCCAGCTGCGCAACGCGGAGCGGGCCAACCTCGGCACCCTGGCGGGCGCGGTGTGCTTCCTGATCGGTGCCCTGCTGCTGCTGCCCGAGCGCACCGAGGAAATCAGCGGCTGACCCGGGCTACTGCTCCCGGTCGCGGCGCAGCCGGTCCAGCACCCCGTCCGGGCTCTCCGTGGTAACCCGGATCATCGCCCGCACCGCGTCGGCCAGGGCGATGCGCGGTACATCCAGCTCGATGGCGGCCGAGTGGGCCCACCGGGTCAGCTCCCGGTAGAGTTCCGGGCTCAGGTCGAGAGTGATCCGGACCGGCTTGGACCGGATCGCGGTCTTGCCGGCTGGCGCGGCATCGGGCGCCGTGCGCCGGGCGGCGGCCGCCGCCATCTGCGCCTTGCGCCGCTCCCGCTCGGTTGTCATGACGGCACCTTCCCAAGGGGAACGCATCGCTCGATGAGGTCGTGGGCCACGCCGCGCCACACGTCGCGGCCTGTCTTGGGAATCGGCACGCCGAAACTCTGGGCGTACACCTCTCGCCGCGGCACCGACGTCCGCAACACGTCATAGCCTAGGCCCTCCAGCACCTCGCGGGCGCTGGTAGTGGAGTGCGCGCGGGCAATGCAGCGGTTCAGCAGCACCGCTGCCCGGGCCGGGCTGTCCCGGATCGCCTCGACCTCGTTGATCTCCTCCCGCACTGGCGTGGTGCGGTTGATCTCAATCGGGCTCGGCGCGCATGGGATCAGGATCTCATCGACGTACCGCATGGCCGAGCGGGCGATAGCCGCATGGTCCTCCAGCTGCGGCGCGTCGATGATGACCACGTCGTCCGCGTGCGCGATCTCGGACACTCGCTGATGCAGGCTGCGCGAGGGCAGCGCCACGATCCGGAATGGGAACGCTGTGGCCGGTGGCAGCCCGGGGTCCATGGCGGCGAGGTCGGACCACTCCAGGGCGCTGCCCGATGGGTCGGCGTCCACGAGCAGCACAGTCCTCCCCGTCTGGGCAAAGATGTGTGCCAGCCAGACCGCGGAGGTGGTCTTGCCCGTGCCCGGCTTGAGGTTGAGCAGGGCAATACTGAGAGCGGGCATCAAAGCAGTATTGCAGTGTCTACGGTATTACGGAACCCCATCGTAGCGAAGGGGAGCAACCGGCCAGCCGGGCCAAGGTCACCGGCCGCGGGTCCCGGAACGGATTTCCACAAGACCCTGGATGCTACCGCGCAGTTCGGGCGGGTATGCCGGGATTAGTTACCCACAGCCTGTGGATCACTGGTGCCGCTGTGTGATTCAGGGCGCCGGCCGAAGATGAAGTAGGCGAGCGGCGCACAGCCAAACGAGTTGATGACCGTCACCGCCGGGATCCAGATCCACTTCGGGCCCCGGATCTCGCTGGCCGGGCGGCGCTTCAGATCCACCAGGGCCGCGGCTTTCAGGATGGTCTCGGCCACTGCCCCGGCGATGAGCAGCCGCCGGGTGCGCTGGCTGAGGTCAGTCCACTTCTTTCTGTCGCCCACGACACCCTCCGTACCGGGCGGGCACTTCCCGCCTGAACTGTACATCCGCGGTGCGTTCCTGCCGCCTGGCCTGCGTCAGGTCCCCCCGCGCAGGCTGATGACCACATTGTTCGCGGTGGCCGAGATCGACCGCGCGCCGGAAGCCACCAGCACCGAGGCGGCTGCGGTGCGGGTGCGCCCGTTACCGACCTGGCCGACGTGGCTGACGCCCCAGGCGTAGACGTTCCCCGCCGTGGACACGGCATACGACGTGGCCGACCCGGTGGCCAGCCGCTGGTAGGTCACGCCGGCCGGCGGGTGGATGCGCACCGGCGCGGGCCGCGGCCGCCGGCTGCCGTTGCCCAGCTGGCTGGCGCGGTCATCGCCCCAGGCCCACAGCGAGCCGTTGGACAGCAGCACCAGCGTCTGCCCGTTGTTCCAGAGGGACCCGCCCTCGGCCACCTGTGTCACCGGGCCAGGGAGACGCACCCGGACCGGGACGTCGGATGACCGGTGGGTGCGCCGGTCGCCGAGCTGGCCGTGCGCATCGTAGCCCCAGTCGAAGTACGCGCCGTCTGCCAGCAGTGCCCCAGAGTTGGCGAACGCGGCCACCAGCCTGGTCACCCGCGAGCCGCTGAGCCCGGCCACCCGTACCGGCGTGGTGCTGCTGCGGGTGCTGCCGTCGCCCAGGTCACCCGCGACGTTCTGGCCGCACGCGTAGACCGTGCCCGCCGCGTCGTACACCGCGTGATTGCTGGCCCCGGCCAGCGCCGTCACGTGATCCAACGGGAGCCGGACCGGAGTTCGGTAGGCCCGCCGGTTGCCCAGGCAGAGTTCGCCGCCACCGTTATCGCCCCAGCCCCAGGCGCGCCCCGCCGTGTCCACGGCCAGGGCGCTGTCGTAGGGCATGACGTCCGTGGGTATCGACGCGATCTTCACGCCTGGCGGGAAGCGCACGAGGACGGGCTGGTGAAAGGAGTCCCGCTGGCCTCCGTCACCCAGCTGCCCCTGGCTGCCCAGGCCCCAGGCATACAGGCGGCCGTCGGCCAGCAGCGCGTACTCGGTCGAGTTCGAGCTGCCGACCTCGGCCACGGTGCCGGGCAGGGTCACGGTCACGGGCGACGTTTCGGTGCCGAAGTTGCCGGGCCGGCCGCCGAAAAACGATCCCCAGCGCTGCACCGTTGCGGTCACCGGCGTTCCCGGTGACGGATGGCCCGGTGACCGATGGCCCGGTGACCGATTAGGCGAGCAGCCTGCGGTGCCGGCCAGCACCACCGTCAGGCCAGTCATCGCGGCCAGCACTTTCCCCGGCAGGCTCAGCCTCATGCCCGGACAATATTGCGCCTATCCGGCTATGGCATGACACTTCTGGCCATTAGCGCGCCGCCGGGGTACCCACGGCTAACCGCCGGGCCCGGGCTGCGGCCGGGCTGGCCGCGCTGACCAGGCCGAGCCGGGCCAGGCCGAGCAGGTGCGCCCGGGTCGCGGCTCGCGGGCCGGCCGGACCGACCGGAAACCCGGCGCGCGCATCTTCTGGAGGCAGCCGGCCATCCGGGGTGTGGGCCCGGCTTGATACCCATCCGGAGCTGGCGGACCTGACAGCTATGGGTGCGGGCCCGGATCGTCCCGCCACTCGCCGCCGTGCTGCTGAGCAACCCTGCGCTGCTGGCGGGGTGTGTCGGCGTAGTCGTCGTACATATCCGCGGCGGTCCGGCTGGTCTTCCTGCTCATGTACCTGGTCTGGGACTTGACCAGGATGACGAACCCGTAGACGGCGGCGGCGAACAGCACCACGATGATCACGTCAAGCCACCACATCTTCGTCACCTCGATGCGCTTCTGGGCGGCTCTGAGCTGGTTCGCTCTCCCGGATACCCAGCGACGAGCTGGCTACACACGGTGCCCAGAACTGTTGCCCGGAAGTGACATGAGGGACCGAAAATCGTTCGCCGGGTGACCGAAATGGGGGTCCCGGGCTCGGTTATCCCGGGGTCGCGCGACGAACCGCGCCTTCCGGGCGGAGCTGGACGCTGTCCGTAACCCGGGCGAGCCTGGACGGCGCACTAGCCCGCAATCGTTTGCGGCTGCGCCTGAATACTTCCTAAGAGTTTCCTGTAAGCAAAAAGCCAGACGGCGGAGACCGTGGCCGCTAATGTTCCGCCATCAGGCTGGAAACCGGGACGGGGCAGGCATTCAATGCGGAAAGAATCCAAGAGTGAACGCGTCGTAATCGTCGGCACCGGCGAGCAGGGCGCACTCGCCCACGAGTACTTCAGCAACGGTTCCCCGCACGAGGTCGTCGCGTTCTCGGCTGAATCGCCGTTCATCACCGACGACGTCTACCGTGGCCTTCCGGTAGTCGCGTTCGAAACCCTGGCCAAGGCCTATCCCCCGGACGAATACCGGACATTTATCGCGGTGTCCGATATTCAGCTGAACCGGGTCCGGAGCCGTCTGTACAGCGCGGTAAAGGAGGCCGGGTTCAGCTGTGTCTCGTGCTTCAGTGACCGCGCGTTCATACTGCCCAGCGCCGAGCATGGCGAGAACCTGTTCGCCCAGGAGTTCACCTCCCTGCAGCACAACGTCCGCATCGGGAACAACGTGTTCCTCAGCAGCGGGACCTGCGTGGGGCACAGCTCCACGATGGAGGACGACTGCTACACCGGCCCGCACGCGGTGATCTGCGGCGGCGTCACGATCCGCCGGGGCTCGTTCCTGGGGGCGAACTGCTGCGTCCTCGAAACCGTGACGGTGGCCGAGGACTGCATCATCGGCGCGGGCGCGGTCGTGCTCAGGGACACTGAGCCCGGCCAGGTCTACGTGGGCTCCCCGGCCCGGCCCACCGGGCGGGACAGTCTGGTCACCGCGGGTGTGGTAGTCGGCTGATCGCCGGGATCGGCCTGGCCCCCGGCGTGGACGGCCCGCGCTGACGGCCTGGCCGGGCGGTCTGGGCCGTCCGGTGTATCCGGCGTGCTGGCGCGGCGGGGCAGCACCGTGGCCGCGAGCACCAGGGCGGCGAGCCCGAGGATCGCGCCGATGCCGAAGGCCAGCCGGTAGCCCCCGGACAGCGCGGCCGCACTGCCCAGCCCGGCGGCCTGCAGCCGGCCGGTGCGCGCTGCCGCCACCGTGGTCAGCACGGCGACCCCGAGCGCCGCGCCCACCTGCTGCGTGGTGTTGAACAGGCCGGAGACCACCCCGGCGTCGCGGGGTGTGCTGCCGGACATGCCCAGGGTGGCCAGGGCCGGCAGCGTCAGGCCGCCCCCGGCGCCGAACAGCAGCAGGGCGGGCAGCACGTGCGGGGCGTAGCCGCCGCCGGCCGGCAGCCGGGTGAGCAGGGCGAGCGCCACCACGACCAGGGCCAGGCCGGCCAGCAGGACGCGGCGCTCGCCGAACCGCCCGCCCAGCCGGGCGGACAGGCCGAGCGAGACCGCCCCGATCAGCACCGCGGTGGGCACCAGGCCCAGCCCGGCCGCGGCCGGGCCGTAGCCGAGCACCCGCTGCATATACAGCGTGATCAGCACCTGGAAACCGAACGCGGCGGCGATGACCGGCGCCTGCGCCAGGTTGGCCCCGGAAACGCCGCGGAACGCGAATATCCGCAGCGGAAGGAGTGGCGCGGCCGCCGTCGCCTCGCGCAGGACGAACCCGGCCAGCAGGGCCAGCGCGGCACCGCCGGCCCGAGGGTGTGCGGTGACGTTGCGCCGTAGCGATCCGTCTGCACGATGGCGTACACCGCGAGCATCAGGCCGGCGGTGACCAGCACGGCGCCCAGCCCGTCGGTCCCGCCGGACCGCCCGGCGCCACGGTCGGCTGGCAGCAGGCGGAGGGCGGGCAGCCCGGCCGCCACGCCGATGGGCAGGTTGACGAAGAAGATCCAGTGCCAGCTGAGCGCCTGGGTGAGCACGCCGCCCAGGATCAGCCCGATGGAGGCACCCGCCGCGCCGACGAAACTGTAGGCGGCAATGGCCCGGGCCCGGCCGGGCGGCTCGGGGTACAGCGTGGCGATCATGCCCAGGCTGACCGAGGACACCAGCGCGGCGCCGGCGCCCTGCACGAACCGGGACCCGACCAGCAGTGCCGGGCTGGCGGACAGGCCACAGGCCAGCGAGGCCGCGGTGAACAAGGCCAGCCCGGCCAGGAAGACCCGCTTGCGGCCGGCCAGGTCGCCCAGCCGCCCGGCGAGCAGCAGCAGGCCGCCGAACGGGATCAGGTAGGCGTTCATCACCCAGCTCAGGCCGGCCGGGGCGAAGCCGAGATCGTGCTGGATGGCGGGCAGCGCCACGGTCACGATCGTGCCATCCAGGATGATCATCAGCGTCGCCGCACACAGCACGGTCAGTGCCAGCCCGCGGGAGCGGCGGCCAGCCGGGGGGACAGGAGTACGCATCGGTCACCTCCGGGCGTGATGGTGCGCTCAGTAGGGACGCTAGTAGATAATCCGCTTCAAGACAATCTCTTTTAGGATCGCCTTGGGGGACGGTGGCCGCCGGCTGCTGGCTGCTGCTGGACTACGCGTTCTCCGGCAACACGATCTCCGCGCCGCAGATCATCGGGCTGAGCTCGGCAGGCTCGTCCACCAGCACCCGGATCGCCATCGAGCTGGCCATCTTCGTGGCCGCGGCGCTGCCCGGTTACCTGCTGGCCATCGCCTGGCTGGACCGCGGCCTCTCGGCCGGCCTGGGCAAACTGGGCGCGTTCGCCGGTGTCTTTGCCTTCCCGCTGCTGCAGGCGTCGCTGGGGCTGCGCGGCACCCTGCTGCTCACCGCCGGCCTCGCGTTCCTCGGCCTGCTGCTGACCCGTACCCTGCCCGAGCCGGCCCGGCGCAGCCTGGACGAGGTGTCCGGCGGTGAGCAGCTGCCGGACCTGGCCGGTGCCGGGGCGCTTGCCGGGATGGCCGTGGTCGGTCAGCCGCCCGTTGGTGACTCCCCGTCATCCTGGCTGGTCTTGCTGGGCTCGTCGGTGGCCCGCAGGCCGGTTCCGCCGGACCGTGCGGCCTGAGGCTGGCTAGCCGGTGCGGCCGGGGCCGGGCTGGCCGGAGCGGCCGCCGGGGCAACCGCGGCCACCGGCAGTGCGACGAGCGACCCTTCCTGCGGGTTGCCCAGCCGGGCCCAGATCCGGTTGAGCTCGTACTGGTAGTACAGCGAGTGCAGCCCGGCGAAGAAGCTGAGCACCAGCCCCAGCAAGCCGCTGCAGGACACGTCCATCCCGGCGTCTTGCTGCATCTTCCCGATCCGGTCGCCCGTCCGGTAGATCGAGACGAAGGGCGGGACGATGATCACCCACCCGATCAGGATGGCGAGCAGCGACAGCATCGGGTCTACTTTGATGTTGTCGTCGAAATCGCGTGCCTCCCGGTTGATCTTGTACCACCAGACGAAGTGGTAGATACCAAGGGTGATCAGTGGCCAGATCAGCCAGACCAGAAAGATGTTCCGGGTTTTCCCCGCGCGTCCCGTCATGTCGTCCCCCGAATAAGCCGCAGATATTACAATTAGTAATCTACGGTCGCGCTGGCCTGAGGGATAGGGCTGGGGTCCGGGCCGGTCAGGCCGGGGCGCCACCCCGGCCGGCCCCGCCGCGGAACCGTCCGATCTCCTCGGCCAGCCCCGGGGCAGCCAGCGCGGTCATCCCGTGCCAGAACTCGTTGGCCATCGCCTCGGCATCGGTCAGCGACAGGCTCTGCACCGCGGACTGCCGGTCACTGCGCAGGCAGGCCTGAGGGAACGCGGCGATCTCGCGGGCCAGCGCTTCCGCGGCCGCGCGCGCCTGGCCGTGCGGCACCACCCGGCTGACCAGGCCCATCTGCATCGCCTCGGCGGCCGCCACGGCCCGTCCAGTGAGGATCAGGTCCAGAGCCCGGCCCAGGCCGATCAGCCGGGGCAGCCGCACCGTGCCGCCGTCGATCAGCGGGACGCCCCAGCGCCGGCAGAACACGCCCAGTACCGCGTCGTCCTCGGCCACCCGCAGGTCGCACCAGAGCGCGAGCTCCAGCCCGCCCGCCACCGCGTAACCGGAAATCGCCGCGATCACCGGCTTGGACAGCTGCATCCGGGTCGGCCCCATCGGCCCGTCGCCCTCGGGCTCCACCCGGTTGCTGTCCGGGCCGCCGATGGCGGCCAGATCGGCGCCCGCGCAGAACGTCCCGCCCGCGCCGCACAGCACGGCGACGCCGGCCCTGCTGTCCGCCTCGAACTCGGCGAAGGCGCTGGCCAGCGCGGCGGCAGTTGGGCCGTCCACGGCGTTGCGGACCTGGGGGCGGTCCAGGATGACGGTGCTGACTGGCCCGTCCCGTTCCACCCGGACGCTCACGGCACGCCCGGGTTAGCCGACCTGCCAGGTGTCGGCGCCGGCCAGCAGCGCGGCCAGGTCACCCTCGCCCTGCTTCTCGCGGGCGGCCCCGATCTGCTCGGCCATCAGCTCGTCGTAGCTGGGCCGCTCCACCTGGCGCAGCAGCCCGATCGGGGTGTGCGCGAAGTCCGTGGTGTCCAGCCGGGACAGGGCGAACGCGTAGGACGGGTCGGCCGCGTGCGCGTCGTGCACCAGCAGCGAGTCGGCGTCCACCGCGTTCGCGTCCACCACTTCCAGCGAGCCGGTGCGGCTGAACCGCAGGCCGCGGGACTGGTCCGGGCCGAACCGCACCGGGCTCCCGTGCTCCAGCCGGATGACCGTGTCCTCCCGGGTCGACGGGCTGGTCAGCGGGATGAACGCGTCATCGTTGAAGATCGGGCAGTTCTGGTAGATCTCCACGAACGCCGCGCCCCGGTGATCGGCTGCGGCCCGCAGCACGCTGGTCAGGTGCTTGCGGTCGGAGTCGATGGTCCGGGCCACGAAGCTGGCCTCCGCGCCGAGCGCGAGCGAGACCGGGTTGAACGGGGTGTCCAGCGACCCGAATGGCGTGGATTTGGTCACCTTGCCCTGCTCCGACGTGGGCGAATACTGGCCCTTGGTCAGCCCGTAGATCCGGTTGTTGAACAGCAGGATCTTGATGTTGACGTTGCGGCGCAGCGCGTGGATCAGGTGATTGCCGCCGATGGACAGCGCGTCGCCGTCGCCGGTGATCACCCAGACCGACAGGTCCGGCCGGGACGAGGCCAGCCCGGTGGCCAGGGCCGGGGCCCGGCCGTGGATCGAGTGCATCCCGTAGCTGTTCACGTAGTACGGCAGCCGGGAGGAGCAGCCGATGCCGGAGATGATGGCCAGGTTCTCCCGGGGAATCTCCAGCTCCGGCAGGAACGACTGGAACGCGGCCAGGATCGCGTAGTCACCGCAGCCCGGGCACCAGCGGACCTCCTGGTCGGACTTGAAGTCCTTGGTGCTCAGCTTGTCGTCGGCCTTGGGCACCAGGGTCAGCGAGGCCAGCCGGTGACCGGTGTCCGCCCCGTCGTTCGCGTGGTCGCTCATCGGGTTGGGGTTGTTGGCTGGATCAGGCATTGGCGAGCACATCCTGGATAACGCCGGCCAGTTCCGCGGCCCGGAAGGGCAGCCCGCGGACCCGGTTGTAGGAGATCACATCGATGAGGTACCGGCCGCGCAGCAGCAGCGCCAGCTGGCCCAGGTTGATCTCGGGGACGAGGACCTTGTCGTAGCCGGCCAGCACCTCGCCGAGGTTGGCCGGGAACGGGGACAGGTGCCGCAGGTGGGCCTGGGCGACCGAGCCGCCCGCCACCCGCACCCGGCGGACCGCGGCGCCGATCGAGCCGTAGGTCGAGCCCCAGCCGAGCACCAGCACCTTGGCGTTGCCGTCCGGGTCGTCCACGTCCAGCGGCGGGATGTCGGCGGCGATGCCGTCGATCTTGGCCTGGCGCAGCCGGACCATCCGGTCGTGGTTGTCCGGGTCGTAGGAGATCGAGCCGGACACGTCGGCCTTCTCGATCCCGCCGATGCGGTGCTCGAGACCGGGCGTGCCGGGCACCGCCCACGGCCGGGCCAGGGTCTGCGGGTCGCGCTGGAACGGCAGGAACTCGGGGCCGTTGTCGCCGGCCCAGTCACCGGGACGGGCGAAGGAGAACTCATCCCGCAGCTTCGGCAGGTCGGCGACCTGGGGGATGAGCCAGGGCTCCGAGCCATTGGCCAGGTACCCGTCGGACAGGATGATCACCGGGGTGCGGTACTTGGTCGCGATCCGCACCGCCTCGAACGCGATCTCGAAGCAGTCGGACGGGGTGGCCGGGGCCAGCACGGCCACCGGCGACTCGCCGTTCCGGCCGAACAGCGCCATCAGCAGGTCGGCCTGCTCGGTCTTGGTCGGCATGCCGGTGGACGGCCCGGCCCGCTGGATGTCGCAGATGATCAGCGGCAGTTCCACCGAGACGGCCAAGCCGATCGTCTCGGCCTTGAGCGTCATGCCCGGCCCGGACGTGCTGCTGACACCGAGTGCGCCGCCGAACGACGCGCCGAGGGCCGCACCGATCCCGGCGATCTCGTCTTCGGCCTGGAAGGTCCGGACCCCGAAACGCTTCAGCTTGGACAGCTCGTGCAGGATGTCCGAGGCCGGCGTGATCGGGTAGGAGCCCAGGAACAGCGGGAGACCGGATCGCCGGGACGCGGCGACCAGGCCGTGGGCGAGAGCCGAATTCCCGGTGATGTTCCGGTATGTGCCGGACTTCAGCGTGGCCGGCTTGACTTCGTACTGAACCGAAAAGGCCTCGGTGGTCTCGCCGTAATTCCAGCCCGCCTGGAACGCCGCGATGTTCGCTTTCATGATTTCCGGCTTCGCGGCGAACTTCGACTCCAGGAACTTCAGCGTGCTCTCCGGCGGCCGGTTGTACAGCCAGGACAGCAGGCCGAGCGCGAACATGTTTTTCGCCCGCTCGGCTTCCTTCCGGGAAATGTCGAACTCTTCCAGCGCCTTGACCGTCATCGACGTGACCGGCACCGCGTGCACGTTGTACGCGGACAGTGAGCCGTCCTCCAGCGGGCTGGCGGTGTAGCCGATCCGGGACAGGTTGCGCTTGGTGAACTCGTCGGTGTTGGCGATGATGTCCGCGCCCCGGGGCACGTCACTGAGGTTGGCCTTGAGCGCCGCCGGGTTCATCGCGACGAGCACGTCCGGCGCGTCACCTGGGGTCAGGATGTCGTGGTCGGCAAAATGCAGCTGGAAGCTCGAAACCCCGGGCAGGGTGCCGGCGGGGGCGCGGATCTCGGCCGGGAAGTTTGGCAGCGTGGACAGGTCGTTGCCAAAGGCCGCAGTTTCCTGGGTAAACCGGTCCCCGGCGAGCTGCATGCCGTCGCCCGAGTCACCTGCGAAACGGATTATGACGCGATCGAGTTGCTGGACCTGCTTGGTCACAGTCGAAGGACCTCCTCGGCGCGCCGCAGCCGGACGCTGTGGGCAGCGTGAGGCCAGCGAACGCCACACCCGGCACGCCGCGCGTCCGGGCTGTGTTTGGGATTGGTCTAATGTTACAGCGCTGTTGCCGCACTCCGTCGGCCTGCACGCCCTCCTGGCTCAGTCGTGATCTATCTCACATTAATCGGGTCGGGCGGCCCTCGCTGGAGAGGCGCGCCGAGCGGCGCGTGACACTGGGTGCGCAGCCTCTCCCGCTATGTATATGACGTCGGGCCGCGCACACCGGTTCACCGCGGCGGCATCCGCGCGGCCGCCCCGGGCGGGCTGAGTAGGCTGGGTGGGTGGCCGCGGTGGATCTTCCCCTGCCCCGCCCGGGCGGCGAACCCGGCTGGCCAGCTGATCCTGGGCCGGTCGTGCTGGACACCGGGCGCGGTTACTCGCTCTGGGTCTTCGACGCGGGCCTGGCCTGCTGCGCGGTGGAATGCGCGGCGGCGCTGAGCCGGGACCGGTCGGCCGGCCCTCCGGCATCAGCCCCGGAACACCCCGGGATGCGGGCCAATGTGCTGATCGTGGCGGGCACCGTCACCGACAAGCTGGCCCCGCTGGTGCTGGCCGCCTACCAGCGTGTGCCGGACCCTAAGTTCGTGCTCTCGTTCGGCGCCTGCTCCAACAGCGGCGGCCCGTACTGGGACTCGTACTGCGTGACCAAGGGTGTGGACCAGATGATCCCGGTCGATGTCTACGTGCCCGGCTGCCCGCCCCGGCCCGAGGCGCTGCTCGACGGCCTGGACGTGCTCGTGCGGCGGGGTCCCAGTGACTCCTGAGGAAGTCGCCGGCCGGGTGCAGGCTGGGCTGGGGAGCTTGGGGTTTCCCCGGGCTGGCGCCGGGCCAGTGAGCGCGGTGGGGTCAGGTGGGGGGATTGATTCTCGTTTGGCTGGCGGGGTGAGCAGTTCGGTCGAGTGCGAGGTAAGTCAGTCGGTGGCCACCGTGACCGTGCCCGCGGCGGGCTGGCTGGCCGCGCTGGAGTTCGCCCGGGACGAGCTGGGATGCGACTTCTTCGACTGGCTCACCGCCGTGGACGAGCAGGACGCCGGCCTGGCCGTGGTCGCGCACGTGTACTCGCTGGCCGGGCGGCACCACCTGCTGCTGCGCACCGTGCTGGCGGGCGAGCCGCGGCTAGCCAGCGCGGCCGGGGTCTACCGGGGCGCGGCGTGGCACGAGCGGGAGACCGGGGAGATGTTCGGCGTCGAGTTCGACGGGCATCCGCGGCCGGGCCGGCTGCTGCTGCCGGACTCGTTCGAGGGGCACCCGCTGCGCAAGGACTTCCCGCTGGCCGCACGGGCGGTGCAGGAATGGCCGGGGGCCAAGGAGCCGGGTGAGCGCGAGGCGGCCGGGCGGGGGCGGCGGCGGGTGGCCGCGCCCGGGGTGCCCGAGGGATGGGCGGCGCCGTGAGCGAGTCCGCAGGCGGGGCGGAGGCCGACGCGGTGAGCGAGGCAGGGGACGCGGGCGTCGTGGTAGATGCGGGCGGCGCGGGAGATGCAGGCGGTGTGGGGGCGGCCGGCGACCTGCCCGCCCGCAGCCGCGGGGTGATCGGGCTGCTCGAAGAGAACTGCACGGTGTGCATGTTGTGCGCGCGGGAGTGCCCGGACTGGTGCATCTACATCGAGTCACACAAGGAGCCGGTGCCGGTTGATCCCGGGCCGGGCCGGCCTGGGGATGGCGGGAGCGCGGATCCCGGCCGGGTACCGGCCGGGCGGGGGCGGCAGCGGGTACGTAACGCCCTGGACCGGTTCGCGATCGATTTCTCGCTGTGCATGTACTGCGGGATCTGTATCGAGGTCTGCCCGTACGACGCGCTGTTCTGGTCGCCAGAGTTCAGTTACCCGGCCGGGGACATCAGAGCGCTGACCCACGAGCGGGACCGGCTGCGCGAGTGGATGTGGACCGTGCCGCCACCGCCGGCCCACGATCCCGGCGCGCCGCCGGCCCGGGAGCTGCTGGCCGCCGGTGGGCCGGGCGAGGCGGCGGACGGTGTGGCTGGTTGATCTGGCCGGCAGGGAGCTTCGCCGGCAGGGAGCTCGCGGCGGGGAGCCGCGGGCGGACGGGGCCGGGGTTGGGGGCAGCCCAGGGGGCGGGTGCGGAACGTAGGGCCAGGGCCGGCGCCGGCGGGCTAGTTAGCGGAAGTTGACGAACTGCAGGGCTACGTCGAGGTCCTTGCCCTTGACCAGGGAAATGACGGCCTGCAGGTCGTCCTTTTTCTTGGACGAGACGCGCAGTTCCTCGCCCTGCACCTGGGCGCGCACGCCCTTCGGCCCCTCGTCCCGGATGATCTTGCTGATCTTCCTGGTGTCCTCCTGCGAGATGCCTTCCTTGAGGCGGATCCCGATCCGGTACTCCTTGCCGGAGGGCTTCGGGTCGGCCGCGTCCACGATCTTCAGCGATACCTGGCGCCGGACCAGCTTGTCCTTGAAGACATCGAGGACGGCCTTGGCGCGTTCCTCGCTGTTGGCCCGGATATCCACGCCATGGTCGCCGGACCAGGCAATGGACGCGCCCACGCCGCGGAAGTCGAAGCGAGTGGAGATCTCTTTCGCGGTCTGGTTGAGCGCGTTGTCAACTTCCTGGTGGTCGATCTTGCTGACGATGTCGAAACTGCTGTCCGCCACCCGGGGCTCCCCTCTCCCATCGGTGCTGCGTGCTGCTGCTGCGCGCCGCTCGTGATGTGTATGTTGCTGGTGGTGCCTGCGGTTCGCCGGGGCGTGAGGTCGCGGGGCGCCGGCGAAACGTCGATTCAAGAGGCTACTGCGCCGCGTGACCGGCTGGGCGCATCCGAGGTGCGTTGTTCACCTGGCCGTGGCTGGGTGGCTGGGTGGGGCGGCCGGGTGGGGCGGGAAGCGCTGATGTCCGCTATCCTTCACTGTGCCGTCCGAGCGATGGCACCAGGCAGGTTGCCCGAGTGGCCAAAGGGAGCGGTCTGTAAAACCGTCGGCTCAGCCTACGTTGGTTCGAACCCAACACCTGCCACCACCAGCCGAAACGGCCCGTGAGCTGGGTTTTCCCGGTCTCGCGGGCCTTCTTGCTTCTGTGCCGCGCTGTTTCATGATGTGCCGCTGTGAGCCCCCCCGTAGCAGTGGTTACGGACATATGGCGGACGGATTTGGGGCGGAGCAAGCGGTTCACCGCACCGCTTGCTCCTGGGTTCGATGGCCCGCCGTCCTGGGTGAGGAACCCCCCAGGGCTCCCGGTTGACCACTGTGAAACCCACTCGGACTCCATGGCGCAGACTGGGGCCGGCAGTCCGGGTGCCGGCAGTTGACGTCGGCGCCGCCAGTCCGGCCAACTGCCGCGTAGCAGAGTTTCGGATACTCGTCACGCCAGTTGAGTGATCAGCCGGGTGCCGTTCGCATAAGGCCGAATACTGGCACCCGCGACCAGTGCCCTGCGTTGCTACCTGTCATCGAACGGGTTCTCGGCGCCGAGAACCCGCGGACACTAGCTACGAGCGGCGACCTCGCCGACTTCACGGGGGCGGCAGGGGATGCAGTCGGTGCGCGTTACCAGTACGCCGCCCTCGTGCCCATTTTCGTGCGGGTGCTTGGACCCAGGCACCCGGTAATCGCGCACGCTGGCCGCCGGGGCGCCGGCTGCGGCGTGACCCGAGCAGGGCCCGGGCAGGGCCCGCGGGTCCAGTCGGTCCAGCACCACCCGGATCGTCTTCTCATCCGGTGCCCGGTACCGGCCGGCAACGGGGTCCCGCGGAGCGCGCAGGCGGGCCAGGTCTTCCTGGCTGGCCCGCCTGGTCCACTGCCCGACCGCGGTGAGCCGGTCGTTCCCGGCGGCGGTGAACGCGCAGACCGCGATCGCGATCAGGCAGGCCAGCGGGTAGATCCTGTGCCGCTCGAAAATAGGATTCTGGCTTTGACCTGGGCCTTCCCGGTCTTCAGGCGGCTCGCTCGTACTCGTTGATCAGGCCGCTCAGGACCGGTTTTCGGCGGATCTGGCATGTGCCGGGGTCTGCTGCGGTGACGCGGGGAGCAGGGTCAACGTCCGGGACGCGCTGGCCGAGGCCCTGATGGGGACGGGCGGTGTTGTAATGCTCCTGGTAGTCGGCCAGGACGGCGCGCAGATGCGACTGGTTCAGGATGAGGATCCGGTCCAGGAGCTCCCGGCGCAGGGTACCGATCAGGCGCTCGCAGATCGCGTTCATCCGGGGCGCCTGCACGGCGGTGCGCAGGATCGTGGTGCCGGTGGCCTGGAAGACGGCGTCGAAGGAGCGGGTGAAGTTTGATCCGCGGTCACGGATGAGGAACCGGAAGTCCCCGAACCGGTCGCCGAGGTCCAGGGCCAGGTTGCGGGCCTGCTGTACCGTCCACTCGCCGGTGGGGTGGGCGGTGACGCCGCCGATGTGCATCCGGCGGGTGCCGTGCTCGATGAACACCAGCACGTACAGCCTGGTCAGCGCCACCGTGTCCACATGCAGGAAATCGGCGGCGAGGATCCCGGCGGCCTGCGCGTGCAGGAACTGCCGCCAGGTCGGTCCGTCCCGGCGCGGCGCGGGGTCGATGCCCGCGGCGCGGAGGATCTCGTAGACCGTGGACGCCGCGACCGTGGCGCCGAGCTTGGTCAGCTCGCCGTGGATACGCCGGTAACCCCAGAGCGGGTTCTCGTGCGCCAGGCGGACGGTGAGCCGGGCGATGCTCCGGACCGTCGCCGGGCGGCCGGGCCTGCGCCGCCTGCTGGTGTCGTATTTCCTGGCGGCGAGCCTGCGGTGCCAGGCCAGCAGCGTCGCGGGCGTCACGGGGAAGACCTCGGCCCAGCGCCTGCGCGGGATGAACCGGGTGAGCGCGGCGAACCAGGCCCGGTCGGCTGGGTCGTACCGCACCCGGCCGGCGTTCCGGCGCAGCACCGCGTTCTCGTGCCGGAGCACCAGCAACTCGGCGTCCTTCGCCCGGTCACTGCGGGCCACCAGGACAGCCAGGCCGAATAACCAGCGCATGAGCAGGTAGACGATCTTCATCAGCACCCGGCCAGCCAACCATCACCACACCAGCCGCGTAGACGAAACGAGCAGGTCAGCGACACGATCGAGTTTCCGGGCGGCACAGGTCCAGCGTCGCCTGACCAGATGAGCGTGCCAGCGCAGCAGGGTCCGGGGTGTCACGAGTACACATAGCCGTCTGGTGCGGGGAATGCGGCGGACCAGCGCGGAGATGATCGCCCGGTCGGCCCACGACAGCTTGGGCGCGCCGACCTGGCGGCGCAAGACCAGAACCTGGTGGCGGAGCACCAGGATCTCGGCGTCCTTGGACGCCTCCGACCGGGCGAGCAGGCTGATCCAGCCGAGAACACGAAGAAGACTCAAGTAGAGCAGTCGAACGGCCACCGCTCGCATCCTGCCGGAGTTCAGGCTCCAGAACTTGCGAAACCGCAGATCAGGCCTTGTGACATGGTTATGGGCACCCACATGCTTGAACGACAAGCTTTAGGGGATGGGGCCGGTGTGCAGCTGCATGTGCACGGTGCTTCCCTGCGCCACTGTCGCGTCGGCGGCGGGTGACTGGGAGAAGACCCAGGCGTTAGGTCCTTGCTGGCCGGTGAACGCGGGTACGAGGTGGGCTGCCTGGACGGCATGGCCCGCGGCCGTCGCCCGCATTTCCCTGACGTCAGGGACCGTGGTGGTCGGCGGCTGCGGTTCGGGTTGCCCGTGAGATGTCCAGGGTGACCACTGGTTGCTGACGTTGGCGGTCGGTTGCCACTTGTGCCACAGGTTGCCGTCGCGGCCGACGGCGAACAGCTCGAGGCGGCCGTCCCCGCTCCGGCCAACCGCTGGCGCGGCGTCGGTGAAGCCTCCTCCTGCCGAGCCCTCCGACGTCCACGGTGACCAGCCATTGCTGGCCGTGATCTGCCACCGGTGCCAGATGTTCCCATCTGCGCCGGCCAGGAACAGTTCCAGCCGTGCGTCGGCGCTGGTCGCTACGACGGGGTGATCGAGGAAGCCGACGCCAGCTGTGCCTTCAGAGACCCAGTCCGACCAGTTATCGCCCGCAGTCACCGCTACTTGCCACCGGTGCCACAGGGCACCATCGGTCCCGCGAACGAAAAGATCCAGCCGGCCATCCGCGTTGCGGGCGAGAGCTGGACGGTCATCTAGCCCGCTGCCCGGCGAGCCAAAGGAGTTCCACCCTGACCAGCCGCTGCCGGCGCTCGTCTGCCGGATGTTCCACAACGCCCCGTGTGAGTCAACGACGAAAACTTCGATCCGCCCGTCTGCGGTCCGGGCCGCCTCGACCGGCCCGACAACGAACCCGCCCGCTGGTGGTGAGCCGTGATCGAGCCATCCTGACCAGCTCCCGTCGTCGCTCCAGGCGGTTTGCTCCAGGCGGCCCAGCGATCCGTTGGCCACGAAAAGCTCCAGCCGGCCATCTGCGTTCGCGGCGATGCCGGGGGCGAAGAAGCCGGTCTGCACGGGACTCGGTGGTGATCCCCGATTTACCAATGGCGACCAGCCGTTGCTCCATGCGGTCTGCCAGGCCTGTCCCAGGTCGGCCCCGGCAACGAACAACTCGAGCCTGCCATCACCGCTCGGCGTGACCGCTGCGGGCCAATTTCCGCCACCACCCGGAAAGGCAGCCCACCCAGACCAGCCGTTGCTCCACTGAGTCTGCCAGATATGCCAGAGCGTCCCGTCGATTCCGAAGACGAATAGCTCTAAACGCCCGTCCCCGTTAGCAGCCACCGCCGGAGCACCAAAGAGCCTAGGCATGATTGCCCCCCTCAAGCCGGATAATCACCGTACCAGTTGCCCTGCCCCGCGTCAGCCCCAGACACCGCCTTGCCGCCGCCTCGCCCCAGCCCAGCGTCCGCGCTGGCGGTGGCCCTGGACGGGTCCTGGCTGGCCTCCAAGCGACGACGGAAATGGGGCGGATCTGGGGCTCGGCCGCTAACTCTGCCACCACCGTTATCCCAAGGGGTCGGCAAAGTCTCTGCGGGTGATGTCATGCCGGGCGACACGCCGGTGATGTACAGGTAAAAGTGCGGGCACGGCTCTTGTGACGATCACGGCGGTTACCACACCAGCCTGATCGCTCCCGAGGAACCATGCCCGCGCCGTTATCTTTCCTTATCGACCCTGCTATCGGCCACCTGGCTGAGCTGGCGGGCGATACCGCCGGCGATGCGCCGGGCCTGCTGACGATGCTGGCCGGGGTGGCTGATCCGCGGCGCCGGCCGGGAGTGCGGCACAGGCTGCTGGTGATCTTGGGGCTGACGGTGTGCGCGGTGCTTGGCGGGGCGCGCTCGTTCACCGCGATCGCCGAATGGGCTGCCGACGCCGATCGGGAGACCCTGGCCAGGCTCGGGGTGACCGGCGCGGTGCCGTCGGAGTCAACGTTCCGGCGGACCTTGCAGCGCCTCGATGCGGATGCCTTCGATGACCTGGCCGGCGAGTGGGCGGCCGCGGCGCACCGCACCCGGAAAGGGCGTCCGGCGGGTGATCGCGGTGGACGGCAAGACCTTACGCGGCTCAGGTCACGGCGGCGACGCCAGCCGGCACCTGCTCGCCGCCCTGGACCATGCTCATGGCGCGGTCCTGGGCCAGGTGGAGGTGGGCGCAAAGACCAACGAGATTCCCTTGTTCAGCGCACTGCTGGACCGCATGGACATCGCCGGCGCGGTCATCACCGCCGATGCCCTGCATGCTCAGCGTGACCACGCCACCTACCTGGCCGGGCGCGGTGCCCATTACGTGCTGA
>CAVQFM010000017.1:0-130195 GCA_963711705.1 uncultured Actinomycetes bacterium | reverse complement strand
GACCGGTGCCCTCCAGGGCTACCCGCGGCTGCGGACGAGCCAGACGGTCATCACCGCGAAGGCGGTTGCCAGTGCAGCGAGTGCCGCGCCGGTGATCGCCTGGAAGTACCAGAAGCGGTCCGCTGGCTGGTAGCTGAGCCAGTATGTGTAGTGGTGGAGTGACATCCATGCAGCTTCGCTGCTTCCCGGCTTGCTGGTAGCCGCGTTCATGCGGTTCTGAAGGTTGCTGGCCGCCGTACTGCTGAGCTGGTAGCCGCCTGGCCCGGTGATCCACCCCCTGACGAGCCAGCTGCCCGGAGGCCCGAGCCCGGGCTCGGCGGGCATGTTGAGCAGGCCGAGAAACAGTCCTCCGGTCGGCCGCACAGGTATCGCGACCGCCCCGAGGCTGAGCAAGTGATGGTCGAGCTCCCAGAACGCCGCCACAAGGAGGCCACCCGCGGCCGCCGCGGTCGCTGCCATCGCAGTCACGACCCGCCCGATCAGGGTCCCGAGGAATGTGCCGATGCACAAGGCGAACAGCGTCCAGGCCGGAAATGCAAGGGCGGCGGTGTCGAAGAACCCGGCCTGGAAGTGGCTCGTGAGACCTACGGCTTCGAAGGGGTGGGCGTACCAGGCGAGAAGGGCGCCGAGCGCGCAGGTTGCCACGGCAACTACCGCGGCAAGCAGCGCGATCGTAATGGCCACGAAGCGGGTTCGGCCGACCCCTTGGGTCCAGGTGAAGCGGAAGGTTCCGGACTCCACCTCGCGGGCGATGAGCGGTGCGCCGAGGAACACGCCGATGAGGACGGGAAGAACGTGCAGGGCGATGACGAGGGCATCGAGGCCGTTCGTGCCCGCGGCAATCGTGTTCGCGAGCGTGCCGCAGGGCACATGGATGGGGCGGATGATGCAGCCGTCGGCGGCGTAGCGTGCGTACGGGCCCTGTACGTCAAGTTCTCCAGCCACAATGGCGAGCGCCAAGGCGGCGGATGCGGCGACCAGGGTGATGAGCGCGCCACGGTGCTGCCGCCAGGTCACGCGTGCCATCGGCCGCCAGGGAAGCGGGTGCTCGCGTCCGGGGGGCCGTGTTTTTGCGCTAAGCGTTGTCATGGCTGACCCGTCGGAGGTACGAGCGGCTGCTGCGAACGGGCCGGGCAAGTATGGATGCAGATGGGTCTCGCAGGTAGGCGAGAATGAGCTCTTCGAGGGTCACGCTGTCGGAATCCCAACCGTCCGGTAGCTCGGCTGCCACCGGGGTGCGGGCGAGCAGGCTGATGCGGCGTCCTGCTTCTCGTGCCTGCACGACCGGGAAGAGCTGGCGGATGCGGTCGGCTTCATCCGCCGGGCCGCTCAGCATGGCGTGCGCGGCAAGCAGGTCGTCGATCACCCCCGCCATCTGCACCCGGCCACCGGCGAGCACGACGAGGTAGTCGGCAGCCCGCTCCAGCTCGGAGACGACGTGGGAGGAAAAGACCACCGACAGGCCTTCCTCCGCCACCGTCACCATGAGGTGCGCCAGGAAGTCGTGCCGCGCGAGCGGGTCGAGTCGGGCAAGCGGCTCGTCGAGGACGAGCAGGTCGGGATGGCGAGCAAGAGCGAGGGTCAGGGCGAGCTGAGCCTGCTGGCCACCGGAGAGCTTGCCGACCTTGTGGTGTAGCGGGATTTCGAGGGAACGCAGCCGCTGGGTTGCCTGGTTCCGGTCGAAGTACTTGTTAAGGTTCCGGCTCAGGTCGAGCATCGCGGTAACCGGAAGGTACTGGTGCAACGGCGCGTCCTGGGCCACGAAGGCGACGCGTTCGAGTGCATCGAGGGATCCGGCGGGAACGTGGCCGAACACGGTGACGCGCCCGGTCGTGGGCCTGGCCAGCCCCACCGCGCAGTGCAGCAGCGTCGTCTTGCCCGCGCCATTTGGCCCCACCAGAGCGGCGACATGACCGGCCGGGACTGCCAGCGTGCAGTCGCGAAGCCCCCAGATACTGCGGTAGCGCTTGCCGAGCGCCGACGTCTCGATGACGTTCACGCCACTACCTCGCCACGCTCTGGCCGCTCACGCCGGCCGCCGCCCTGGCGGCCCCGTGCGCCGAGGCGATCACGAAAATCCCGCAACGCGCTCGTGAACAAATCGGTGATCCCCTCATCATCGAGCCCCGCCGCGGCAGCCTCAGCAAGCCAGCCCTCGACGAGGCTTTCCCGGAGGGCGGCCAGCTCCTCCACGTTCAGGGTGTCGGGAGCTGCCTCGATGAAGGTCCCCTGGCCCGGCCGCCCCGCGGCCAGGCCCTTGTACTCGAGATCGCGATAGGCCTTGAGCACCGTGTTCGGGTTGATCGCGAGCGAGGCGACGACCTCCTTCACCTTGGGAAGCCGGTCGCCCCGCCGTAGGTGGCCCAGCCGCAACGCGCGCTCAACCTGCTGGACTAACTGGAGGTATGTCGGCACGCCCGAGCGAGAATCGAGCCGGAAAACCAGCGGCGACGCCTCGCCGTCATCCAAGTTAGCCTGCTTACCTATCTCCATAGTTAAGCATTTACACGGATCGAGAGCGCTGTCAAGTGTCATCCGTCTAAATCCAGGCACCAGCTCGTGCCCGACGGCCGTGAGGGAGGACGCGAGAGCGGCCACCGGGGCTGTTTCTGTGTGATTTACGTCACATCCGAGCTGGACTCGCGGCCACCAGCGGACGCCTACGGACTCTCACGGACTCCTACGGTCAATCACGGACAGTTCGCGTGGCGGCTCATCGGATTTGCGCGATGCCGATCCTTACCGCACAGTCGATGCAGAGGAGCCGTAGAGGCGCCGCCGAGGTGGCGGTCCAGCCCACATCCAGGGCAACAACGAACTTGGCTTCATTGCGGAGGTAGGCGCTCCGCCAGGGCTCAGACCCGCGACTGCCTTTCTAAACTCTGACACCCCGATTCGCCACCCGGCCAATGCACGAGAACTCGCGTGGCCGCTGGCCGCTGCACGCGGCCTGATTTTCTGCGCGCTCCTCCCGCTGATGAGTGAAGGAGTCGCCCATGAAGTCAAGCCTCGATCCAACGAAGCCGGGACGCCGCCAGGGTGCCGCGTCACGGCGCACCGCCAGATTTGCGGCCCGGCTGCGCGGTCACTGGAGCGCCGCTGCATGACGGCGGTCGCGGTCAGCTCGGTACCCCCAGCGGCTATGGCTGGTCTGGGTCTGGGCGGAACCGGCGGCCGCCCCGCGCTCACCCTGTCCTGGGCTGAGTTGGCTGACTATGCTCGCGAGGCCGCCCGCAGTGGTGGCTGCACCCGGCCGGTCCGGGTTAAAGGCCGCGTTGACGCCATCGATCTGGCCACCGGAGAGCGGCGGACCATGTACGACACCGCCACCGAGCCGGGCGGGGTGCGGCTGATGCCGTGCGGCAACCGCCGCGAATCCGTCTGCCCGCCCTGCTCGCAGGTCTACAAGCAGGACGCCCGCCAGCTCGTCCGCGCCGGGCTCACCGGCGGCAAGGGCGTCCCTGCGACCGTAGCCGGGCACCCGTGCGTGTTCGCAACCTTCACCGCCCCGTCCTTCGGCCCGGTGCACTCGCGGCGTATGCGCGGCAAAACCCTGCTGCCGTGCAGGCCGCGCCGTGATCACAAGGAACGCCGCTGCCCGCATGGCCGCGACATTTCCTGCCCACGGCGCCACAGCGAGGACGACCCCCGGCTCGGCCGGCCGCTCTGCGCCGAATGCTATGACTATGAGGCTGCCGTCCTCTTCAACGCCTACGCGGGCAAGTTGTGGCGCCGGTTCACCACCTACCTGCCCCGCCATCTGGCCCGCCGGGCTGGCCTCACCCAGAGGCAGCTGCGCGCCCTGGTCCGGGTCCGCTACGTCAAGGTGGCCGAATACCAGGAACGCGGCGTCGTGCACTTTCACGCCGTTATCCGCCTCGACGCTCCCGGCGAGGACTACCAGCCCCCCGCTGCACGGTTCACGGCAGACCTGCTTACCGGCGCGATCCGTGATGCCGCCGCCGCCGTTCGTCTGATCCAAGGCCCCGATGAGCAGCGCCCCGACTGCCCGGTCCTGGTGCTCCGGTTCGGCACGCAGATCGACCCCCGCCCGGTCCGCCCTACCGCCGACGAGTTGCCGGGCACCGGGCGCAAGCTGTCTGTCGATGCGGTCGCCAACTACATCGCCAAGTACGCCACCAAGTCCCTCACCGATCCCGGCCTGCCGTCCCGGCCTCTCCGTTCGCGGCTGGATATCGACAGCCTGCGCTGCTCTCGCCACTACAAGCAGATGATCGCTGCCGCCTGGCGGCTGGGCGCCCGCACGTGCCACCGGCAACCCCCGGCTGCAGGAGGCTGCCCACGCGCTCGGCTGGGGCGGTCACTTCCTGACCAAGTCCCGGCGTTACTCCACGACCTTCGGCCACCTGCGCCGCGCCCGCGCCGAGCACCGCAAACGCCAACGCTGCCCCGATGGTGAACGTGACCCCTGGGGGCGGCCGCTGGACGACACCGTGGTCCTGGTCCTCAAGAGCTGGACCTACGACGGCACCGGCTACATCGGCAGCGGCGAAGCCGAGCTGGCCCTCGCCTCGGCAGCTCGCGCCCGCAACAAGGAACAGCTCGTAGGAGCCGCCTGACAGACCGATGTGATCGAATGGAGGAGTGACGTTGTTATGAAACCTGTCCAAGACCGGCTGTGGACCGCCGAGGAAACGGCGGCCTATCTACAGATTCCCAAAGCCACGCTTTACCAGTGGCGTTATCTCGGCATCGGCCCGAAGGCTGGCCGTGTAGGCCGCCATCTTCGCTATGACCCAGAGGACGTTAAAGCCTGGTTCCGCCGACAGCAAGGTGCGGCATGAGCGTTTCTGACCGCTGGCACAAGAGCAAACCAGGGCCGGGCGAGCTTCCGTGCAAGGAGCACAGCCGGGGCAGCACCAAGTTGTACCCGACCTCGGAGCATCTGCGAGGAGACCGCTGGCTGGTCCGATGGCGCAGCGAGAGCGGTGAGCAGCTCAAACGCAGCTTCTCCAAGAAGAGCGGGCGTGACCCGGAGGCGTGTGCTGAAGCATTCGATGCCCAGCGGCATGCTGACGAAGCCCGCGGCGAGTGGATCGATCCCCGGATAGGCCGCACACCATTCCAGAACTACGCGTCCACCTGGATGAAATCACGGCTGCACAAGACCGGAACGGTTGACACCTACGAACTGCATCTTAGAAACCACATAATGCCCGTGTTTGGCGAGTTACGGGCTGGCCGCTATCAGGCCCACCATGGTGCAGCAGTGGATCAAAGACCTCCAGTCTGTTAAGGGACTCGCGCCAAGCACCATTGAGACTATCTACGTCATTTTCGCCAGCATCATGCGCGGCGCTGTCCGCGACGATTACATCCGCAAGACACCCTGCATCGACATCCGGCTACCGGAAATCAGCAAGACCATCGTCCGGTTGCTCACTCCGGCTCAAGTCCTCGCGCTGGCCGATGCCATGCCGCAGCGGTACGCGCTGCTCGTCTTGCTGGGTGCGGGTGCTGGGCTCCGCCAGGGCGAGGCATTCGGTCTCGCCCTGGACCGCATCGACCCCACCACCGGAATGATCACCATCGATCAGCAGGTCGTAATCGTTGACCGCTGCCCGGTCCTGGCACCGCCGAAAACCTCCGCGTCGCTGCGCGACGTGCCCATGCCGCGATTCCTCCTGGATGGGGTCACCGACCACGTGGCCAGGCTGGAACTCGGCAAGAACGCCGTGCTGTGCCGCACCCCGAGAGGGACGCTCCTACGCCGTGACTACTACAACCGCGAGATTTGGAAGCCCGCGATTGCCGCCACTGGGCTCCCTGAAGACACCACCTTTCATGATCTGAGACACACGTTCGCCAGCACGGCGCTTGCTGAAGGAGTCCCTATCTCCGAGGTGTCCCGCTGGCTTGGCCACAAGTCGATCACGACCACCGTTGACCTCTACGGGCACCTGGTCCCAGAGGCCAGCGGACGCGCCCGCGACGCGCTCGACAACGCGTTCCGCTCGGCGCGGATGTGCCCCCAAAGTGCCCCCACCGCTTCATGACGCTGCCAAAGCGCAGGTCAGAGCCATGGGCGGCGGGCGAGCCGGCCTGTAGGCCGGGTTCTGTGCACCCGCCGAAGCGGGCCGACGGCCATCCATCTGGGACTGCCATTGCTGACAGCCTCCTGCGGTCTACCCGCGAGCTCGGGCGGGCCGCCCTCAATCGCTCGCGCAGTCTCCCCCGCCGAACCAAATCCGCGAGGGATCCCTTCTGACCTTGCTCCGGGTGGGGTTTACCAAGCCACTCAGGTCACCCTGAGCGCTGGTGGTCTCTTACACCACCGTTTCACCCTTACCCAGGGACCAGCCCTGGGCGGTTTGCTTTCTGTGGCACTGTCCCGCGGGTCACCCCGGGTCGGCGTTACCGACCACCCTGCCCTGCGGAGCCCGGACCTTCCTCACCGGGGCCGTGATCGCTCACGGACTCGGCGCGGCCGCCCGGCCGGCTCGCCCGCCTTGTTCATCAGCATAAATGCTCAGCGCCGCCCAACGCTGCTGAAGATGCGCAGTGTCATTCAGCGAGCGGACCACCGCGGGGCCGTCGGGATACCAGTTGACCTCGGACAGGCACGCCACGTCCAGCTGCATCCGGCGCAGCGCCGGCGGCGGGGCAAGCAGCGCGTGCCGGAGCACGATCTTGATCGGGGACACGTGGCTGACCACCACGACCGTGCCGGGCTCGCGGTCCAGCACCCGGTCCAGCGCGGGCAGCACCCGCCGGGTGGTCGCCGCGAAGCTCTCCCCGCCGGGCGGCGCCACGCTGGTGTCCTTCGACCAGGCGGCCAGCTCGTCCGGCCAGGCCTGCATGGCCTCGGCGTAGCTCAGCCCCTCCCACTCGCCGAAGTCCGTCTCCATCCAGCCGTCGTCCACCCGCAGCGGCGCCCCAGTGGCCGCGGCCACCGCCTCCGCGGTGAGCCGCGCCCGCCCCAGCGGGGAGGTCACGATCAGCTGGATGCCACCGCGTTCCGCGAGCCGCTCCGCCGCCGCCCGGGCCTGGCGCTGCCCGGTTTCGGTGAGCGGGATGTCGCCGCGGCCGGCGAACCGCCGCTCGCCGGACAGCGGGGTCTCCCCGTGCCGCAGCAGCACGGTGGTCACCGGGTGGCTGTGCGCCGCGGTCCAGCCCGGGCCCGGCCGCGGCGCAGGGCGCGGGCCCTGCTCTCCAGGGCCGGAAACCCCCTTATCCGCCGAACGGCCTGTTCCCCCGCCATGCCCCGCGTCCCGGCCATCTTTCCCGGCGGCGCTGTCCATGGCCTTGTTGGCCAGCCGGTCGGCATGCGTGTTCCTGGCCCGCGGCACCCACTGATAGGTAATCCGGCCCAGGCCGCGGGACAGGTCGCGGGCCTGCGCGGCCAGCGGCCTGAGCGCCGGGTGCTTGATCTGCCAGCGCCCGGTCATCTGCTCGACCACGAGCTTGGAGTCCATCCGCACTTCGACGTCGGCGCCAGGGGCCACCTCGGCCGCCTTCTTCAGCCCCGCGACCAGCCCCGAGTACTCGGCCACGTTGTTGGTGGCCGTGCCCAGGCTGTCGCACAGCTCGGCGAGCACGACCCCGGTCAGCGCGTCGCGTACCACGGCGCCGTAGCCGGCCGGCCCGGGATTGCCGCGTGAGCCGCCGTCCGCCTCGATGATCAGCCGGGCCGGCGTGGTCCCGTTGTCAGGCACCGGGCGCCGTCACAGCCCGGACTCGGGGGTGCGGACCAGGATCCGGCGGCATTCCTCGCAGCGCAGCACTTCGTCGGGATCGGCGGCCCGGATGCGGTTCAGGTCCACGGTGTTCAGCGAGAGGTGGCAGCCCTGGCAGCGGCCGCCGCGCAGCGCCGCCGCTCCCACCCCGTGCTGGGCGCGCATCTTCTCATACAGCGCCATCAGGTCGGCCGGTTCCTCGGCGGCCACGGCCGCCCGGCGGTCCTGCGCCTTCCCGGCTTCCTCGGCGATCTCCGCCAGTGCCGCGTCCCGGCGCGCGGTGACCTCGCCCAGCTGGTCGGCCAGCGCGGTCCGCTCGGCGGCCAGCGCGTCGCGCCGGTTCTGCGCGGTCTCCCGGCGTTCCATCACGTCCAGCACGATCTCTTCGAGGTCGGACTGCCGGCGGCCGAGCGAGACGATCTCCGACTGCAGGTTCTCCAGCTCGCGGGCGGAGGAGACCTGCCCGGCGTCCAGCCGTCCCTGGTCCCGGCCGACCCGGGACCGGACCTGTTCCACATCGGCCTCGGCCTTGCCCTGCTCCCGGGCGAGATCGGTTTCCTGGGCCTCCAGGCCGGCGATCTCATCGCGCAGCTCGCGGTCCCTGGCCTCGATCCGCTCGGCTTCGGCGGCCTCGGGCAGGCTCCGCCGGCGGTGATCCAGCCGGTTCAGCTCGGCATCGAGATCCGCCAACTCAAGCAGCCGCTGCTGCGCCTCGGGAGATGCTTTCACGGGTCCCCACGTTAGCCTGCCGCTGACGGGAGCGGAAACGGGCGGCTACCGGCCGGCCCGCTGCGCGGTGCGCCCGCCGCGCTCAGGATGGCAGGGTGGCCGTCAAGACCATCGGCGTGGTGGGCTGGCGGGACCCGTCGGCCGGCTCGACGGTCACCGCGACCTGGTCGCCGTCCCGCAGCCCGGTGACGATCATCGGCGGCGTCATCCCGTCGCGGCCAGCGGGCAGCATGCCCGCTGGCCGCGGCCCGGACGTGCCCATCAGCCACAGCTCGTAGCGGTGCGCGGCGGGCAGGACGGGCAGCCGCGCCGAGGTGAACACGAGCGAGCGGGCCTGGTGCGACATGACGATGGTGGCCCGGCCGCGGCCCGAGGGCGCGCGCACCGTCATCATCGTCGCGTCCGGGGCGTTGAGCACGGCGGCGATCGCGTGGCTGCGCGCCTGCATCTGGTGCAGCTGATGCTGTGCGCTGTAGGCGATGCCGCCGAAGGCCAGCGCGATGGCCAGCACGCCGCAGGCGATGGCCATCCCCCACCGGCGGCCGGGCCAGGCCGGCCGCGCCGGGCTGGTGGCGGGCTGGCCCTGCCGGGTCCGGGCCGCGGCGGCCAGCACCCGGTCCCGCAGCCCGTCCGGGGGCCGGGTCACCGCGGTTTCGGCCAGCAGCGCGGTGGCCTCACGCAGCCCGCGTGCCTCCTGGCTGCACGCCGGGCAGCCGCTGAGGTGCCGCTCGAACCGGGCCTGGTCGGCGCCGCCCAGGGCGTCCAGCGCGTACGCGCCGGCCAGCGTGTGCGGATCGGTCCGGCGCCAGGAGAATCTGCCCACGGCTACTCCACCCCCAGGCAGTCGCGAAGCCGGATCAGCCCGTCGCGCATCCGGGTCTTGACCGTCCCCACCGGCACGTCCAGCAGGGCGGCCACCTCACGGTAGGTGCATCCCCGGTAGTAGGCGAGGGTGATGGACTCCTGCTGGAGCTGGGTGAGCGAGCCCAGGCAGCGGCGGACCCGCTCGGCTTCCAGCCGCGCCTGCACGGCCTCCGTCACGACGTCGTAGGAGATGTCGGGCCGGGCCACCCGCTGCTCGCGCGCGGACGCGGCCTGCTCGGAGCGGACCCGGTCCACCGCCCGGCGGTGGGCGAGGGTGACCACCCAGGCCATCGCGCTCCCCCGGGCCACGTCGAAACGGGCCGCGTCGCGCCAGACCTCCAGCAGGACTTCCTGGGCGACTTCCTCGGCCTGGGCCGGGTCGCGCAGCACGCTCCGCGCGATGCCGAACACATGCCCGCTGATCCGCGTGTAGACCGCCGCGAACGCAGCGTCATTCCCCCGCCCCACCTGGGTGAGCAGGGCAGCCAGATCGTCAGCGGGCGGGCCGGGCTGGCCATGGCCCAGGTCACCCGGGCGCCATGACGGGTTATCGGTCAACGGCACGTCCTTTATTCGCTGCCGGAACCGGGCATGGATTGCCCATCAGCCGCGATATCCGGCAATCCAGATCGCCGTAGGCTACGAATAGTGCCTGTGAAAGCTGTCCCTGACTCACGACGTGCCATCCGCGGTGTGCTGGTCGGCCTGCTCACCGCCTGGGTCGCGCTCGGAGTCGCCCAGCTGGTCGCCGGTCTCAGCCGGCCCCAGGGCTCACCGGTGGCCGCGGTCGGAAGCGTGGCCATTGACAATACCCCGCCCGCGGTCAAGAACTTCGCCATCGCCACGTTCGGCTCGCACGACAAGCTCGCGCTGGTCATCGGCATCCTGGTGCTGCTCGCGGTGTTCTCCGCGGTGATCGGGGTGCTGGCCATGCACCGGCTCAGTTATGGCTTCGCCGGGCTGGGCGTGTTCGCGCTGGTCGGCATCCTGGCTGAGCTGGACCAGCCCAAGGCCGCGGCGGTCGATGTGCTGCCCACGCTGATCGGGGCGGCGGTGGGCGCCTACGCGCTGTACCAGTTGGTGCGCACCGCCGGCGGGCTGCCCCAGCCGGCCGGGTACCAGGCCCCGGCCGTCCCGGCTACGGCCCGGGGCCGCGGGGGCACGAGCGCGCCGGTGTTCGACGTGCCCGCCGACCCGGCCCTGGCCCACCCCGCCCCGGCAGACACCGCCCCGCCGGACAATGCCCGAGCCGACACGGCCCCCGCTGACACGCCCCCGGCTGACACGGCCCCGGCTGACACGCCCCTCGGACACTGCCCCGGCCGACACGGCCCCGGCTGACACGGCGACCGGCGGCTCAGCCGGGACTGGCCCGGCGCCGGCTGGCCCGCCACTCGCTGGCGTCCCCGCGGATCAATCCCCGGCCGACCTGGCGGCATCCGGCACCAGGCCAGCCCCTGACTTCCCGGGCAGGCCGCCCCAGCCCCGCCGCCCGCCGGCCGGACCGCCGGGTAACTGGCAGCCCGGGCGGCGCGGCTTCCTCACCGCCAGCGCCATCGCGCTGGCTGCCGGGGGTATCGGCGCGTTTGCCGGGCGGGCCCTGCTGGAGCGCTCCAATGTGTCGGCGGCCCGGGCCAGCGTGCGCTTCCCGCGGCCCGCCCACCCGGCGCCGCCGCTGCCGCCCGGCACCGACCTGGACATCAAGGGCCTGAGCCCGTTCATCACGCCGAACGGTTCGTTCTACCGGGTGGACACCGCGCTGATCCTGCCTCAGGTGGCCCCGCAGACCTGGCACCTGCGCATCCACGGCATGGTGGAACGCGAGATCAACATCAGCTTCGACCAGCTGCTCAAGCGGCCGCTGATCGAGGACTGGATCACGCTGTGCTGCGTGTCGAACCCGGTGGCCGGCCCGTACATCGGCAACGCCAAGTGGCTCGGCACCAGCCTGGCCAGCCTGCTGCGCACGGCCCGCCCGCGGGCGGGCGCGGACCAGTTGCTGTGCACCTCCACCGACGGCTTCACGTCGGGGACGCCCATCGCGACCGTCCTGGATGGCCGGGACGCGATGCTGGCGGTGGCCATGAACGGGACCGCGCTGCCGGTGGCGCACGGGTTCCCGGTCCGCATGGTGGTCCCCGGGCTGTACGGGTACGTGTCGGCGACCAAATGGGTGACGGACATCAAGGTGACCACGTACGCCGCGGAACCGGCCTACTGGGCCCAGCGCGGCTGGTCGCAGCGGGGGCCGATCAAGACCGAGTCGCGCATCGACGTGCCCAGCGGCCCGGTGACGGCGGGCAAGACCCCGGTGGCCGGGGTGGCCTGGGCCCAGCACAAGGGCATCGACGCGGTGCACGTCCGGGTGGACCGCGGGCCCTGGGAGCAGGCCCGGCTGGCCACGGTGCCGGGTATCGACACCTGGCGGCAGTGGGTGTGGGAGTGGGACGCCACCCACGGCACGCACGTCATCGAGGCGCGGGCCACCGACGCCACCGGCTACACGCAGACCGCGGTGCAGGAACCACCCGAGCCCAACGGCGCCAGCGGCTACCCCAGCATCACGGTAAGTGTCAGCTAGCGGTCACAGCAGCTGGTCGCGGATCTGGCCGGACAGGTAGGCGCTCAGCCAGCGGCCCAGTTCGTCGAACACCCGGCCCCGGCCCGGGCCGTCGGGCAGTGCCTCACCGGGCTGGCCGCCGTCCACCTTCAGCCAGGTCACGTGCGGGCCGAGGCGCATCGTGGCCTTCCCCCCGGCGACCACCGGCAGCGCGAGCAGGCCGCCGGTCCCGCCGGGCGCGTCCCAGCCGGCTGACGGGCACAGCACCAGCACCGGGCAGCTGATGTCCAGGCCGCGGCGGACCCGCCGCCGGACCACGGCCAGCAGCGCCGGAGGCCGCCGGGCCGGGCCCGCGAAACCGCTCCCGGTCACCGCGCGGACCACCCACGATCCGGCCCCGAAGGACGGGCTGGCCAGGATCAGCGCGTCCGCGGGCTGGCTGCCCCGCCGGGCGTGGCACCACAGCGCGGCGATCAGCGCCCCGGCCGCGTGCGCGGACAGCACCACGGTCTCGATGCCGTCGGTCTCCCGCACGTGCCGGGCGGCCGTGTCCAGCCAGGCGAAGTACTCCTCGAGTCCGGCCGGACGCCTCTGCTGGGCCGGCCGCCCGGGATCGCCCAGCCGCCGCAGGTCCACGACGTAGAAATGGAATCCCCGGTCGGTGTACCAGCTGGCCAGGTCGGCCGGCACGAAATGGTCGTTCATGCAGTGCGGGTAGATCACGGCCCGCTTGGTCGGGCGGGCGCTGCGGCGGCGCAGTACCGCCCCATCCAGCCCATGAATCCCAGACGGTTCCCCAGGCGGCAGCGGCAGGCTCACCGCCTCGTATCCCTCGGCCGCGCTGTAAGCATCCGTAATGAGACCCATGTACTACCCCCGTCCCAGGCAGCCCGGCCCCGCCCCGTCCCCGCCGCCGGGCTGGTGAACTCGCCACCAGAGTTCGTTTGAATACGGAGCGTGACACGCAGTCTGGCATCGTGACTGCCACCGTACGGCGGAAACACGCCAGCCAGCTAGATCGCCGGGCGCGCGTTTGCCGTCGGACGGGAGAATTCGGCCCGCGTACCGGTCCGGCCACGGCCGGGCCGTAGTCTCACAGCATGGCCAGTGACGGGCAGGACGGGAACCAGGCCGGCGAGCGGCAGGTCATCGAGACCGAGCGAAAGTACGACGTCGGCGCCGATTTCGCAGTCCCTGACCTGGCCGGCCCGGCACTGGGCAGATGAGCCTGCCCGAGATCCAGGACCTGACCGCCACCTACTTCGACACTGCCGGCCTCCGGCTGGCCGCGGCGCACATCACGCTGCGCCGCCGGACCGGCGGCACCGACGCAGGCTGGCACATCAAGCTGCCGGTCAGCGCCGACACCAGGCGCGAACTGCGTTTCCCGCTGGGCGAGCCCACCGCGAGGGTGCCGGACGAGATCGCCGCCCAAGTGGCCCCGTGGACCGCGGGCGAGCAGCTGGTCCCGGTCGCGCTGCTGCAGACCGAGCGCACCGTCCGGCGGCTCATCGGCCCGGCGGGCGACGTGCTGGCCGAAGTCGCCGACGACCGGGTGACCGGTTCCCGGCCCGACCCAGTGGATCCGGCCCGCTGGCAGCAGACCGATGCCTGGCGCGAAGTCGAGGTGGAGCTGGTCTGCGGGACACCAGCGGTGCTGGACGCAGCCGCCGCGCGGCTGGCTGAGGCCGGCGCCCGGCCTTCGCCGTCCGCCTCCAAGCTGGCCCGCGTGCTGGGTACCGGCTAAGCCGGCCCGAACCGGGGCGGCGGGCCGTGCGTGCTAACGGGTGTGCCGCGCGCTTTCAGAGCTGGCCCAGAGGCGTCACGCATCCCGGGCAGATCCGCGCGGGGCAGTATCCGGCTGACCGCCCGCAGCGGAAGGAGTCCCGATGCCTGACCCCGACCAGACCGTGTCAGCCGTGGTCCGCCGTGAGCGCGCGCGGCGGCGGCTGCGCGGCGCCACGGCCGGCGTGGGTATCCTCGGCCTGGCCGCAGGCGGCCTGGTCGCCTACTACCTGCCCGGCCCCGCGCACAGCAGTAATGGCAGCTCATCCGCGTCCTCCACGGCGAACAGCGGCTCGGCCGCGGAGCACTCAGCGGGGTCGGACGACCCGGGTCAGCACAGCTCGGGCAGCACCGGTTCCGGCTCGGCGTCGAACTCGGGCTCCCTCGGGTCATCGTCGGCCCCGGCGGCCGGTTCGGGGCCGGCCGCCGCCACCTCGGGCGGCTCATGATGGACCCGGCTGATACCGGGAGCGGCACGGCCGCTCCGGCGTCAGCGGGCTGGACCGCGCTGGGAACCCAGGCGTGGCTGGTGGTGACCGACCCGGCCGCGCTCCCTGCGGGCCGCCGCCTGCTCGCCGCCGACCTGGCCGACGTGGACGCGGCGTGCAGCCGGTTCCGGCCGGACTCCGAGCTGATGAGCCTGGACACCGCGGCTGGCCCGGATCCGGTCCAGGTCAGCCCGCTGCTCGCCGAGGCGATCGGCGTCGCGCTCCGCGCCGCCGCGCTGACCGGCGGCGACGTGGACCCGACCGTGGGCGCGGCCATGGTGGCCATCGGCTACGACCGTGACTTCGCCCAGCTGCCCGCCTCGGGGCCGCCGGTCACGCTGGCCGTCCGGGCGGCCCCGGGCTGGCAGCACGTCCACCTCGACGAGCCGGGCCGGCGGCTGATCCTGCCCCGGGGCGTGCGGCTGGACCTCGGGGCCACCGCCAAGGCGTGGGCCGCCGACCGGTCCGCGGCCCGGCTGGCCGCCGCGCTGGGCTGCGGTGTGCTGGTCGGGCTGGGCGGGGACATTTCGGTGGCGGGCGAGCCGCCGGCCGGCGGCTGGCGGGTGCGGGTGCAGGATGTGACCGGGCGGCCCGAGGATCCCCCGGTCGGCCCGGCCTCGGTGGTCGCCATCCAGGCCGGCGGGCTGGCCACGTCGAGCACGACCGCCCGGCGCTGGCGGCGCGGCGGTGCGGTGCTGCACCACATCCTCGACCCGCGCACCGGGCTGCCCGCCCCGGAGTACTGGCGCACGGTGTCGGTGGCCGCCGCTACCTGCGTGGACGCGAACACGGCCAGCACCGCGGCCATTATCAAAGGCCGTGATGGCGCTGACTGGCTGGCAAAATCCGGCTTGCCCGCCCGGCTGGTGGACGCAGCCGGTAACGTGCGGACCGTGAACGGCTGGCCGGGCGAACCCGGCTCGCCACCGGTCACGACACGCCCTGACCCGCGGGGAGCCAGCGACTGATGAATCACCGCAGAGCAGGCGTGCGCGCGGCAGTGGCGCAGCGCCAGCGCAGCCAGGATCACCTGCGGGCCGCCACGGCCACGGTGGGCGCCGTCGGCGTGGTCACCGCGGGCGCCGTCGCGCTCATCCTGCCCGGCTCGACGCACGCCGCGGCCAGCGCGACAGCCCCGGCCGGCGCGACGGCCCCGGCCAGCACCCCCAGCAGCCGGCCGGGCTCATCCGGCTCAGCGGTCAGCCAGGCCCAGGCCACCAGCCCGGCCGCGGCCAAGCATCATCGCCACCACCGGGCCCGGCATGACTCAGCGCCTGCCGCCCCGCCCAGCGCAGCCCCGGTGAGCACGCCCGCGGCCAGCACGCCATCCACGGCCCCGGCCCCGGCCCCAGCCCGTCGCCTACGCACGTCGTGTCCGGCGGCTCCTGACCCGCCGGCTCACCCGGCCGCGGTCAATGCCGGGTCAGCGTGCGAGCGCGCGTCATAGCGCCAGATCCCCGGCAGCAGCCAGCAGGTCAGCAGCGCGGTGGCGGCGCTCAGCAGGCCGCCGGTCCACGCGGCGAACTGCGGCCCGCCGATGGCCGCGGCGGCCCCGGCCTCCGCGTCGCCGAGCCGTGGGCCGCCCTGGATGCCCGCGTACCTGAGGCTGTTCACCCGGCCCTGCATCTGGTCCGGGGTTACTTGCTGCACGATCACCATGCGGAACGGCCGAGATCACGTCGGCGCCGCCCGCCACCGCGAGCAGCACCAGGGCGGCAGGCAGCCAGCCGACCAGGCCGAACCCGGGGATCGCCACGCCCACACGAGGACGCAGACGGCCACCGCCCGCCCGGCGCCGCCCACCGGCTGACCACCGCCGTCGCCTCCGGCGCCGGCACCCGGGTAGCCGCCGTGGTCCCGCCCCAGCGGCCCGGTGTCGAGCAGGATGCCGCCGAGGCGGCGCCGCCGGGCTGCGGGCGGTCTGGGCATGCGGCCTCCACCAGGACGGCGGGACGCGGCCCACCAGGCGATGGCGCCGAACCGCGGCAGCGTTTGCTGCGTGGTATGTATACCGGACTTTGCACTTTGCCCCGCTCATCAGGGCGGAGCAGGCCAGGCCAAGTGGTTCAGAAGGTATTCAGAGTCGCCCCTTAGTGCACACAGCAACCGGGCCGGGATGCTTACTATCGGACCGATCGCCGGCCAGAGGGACCTACATGAACGGAATCACCCAGAGCACCGCGCTCTGGTATGCCAGCCGGGCCACCGGCGTGGTCAGCCTGCTGCTGCTGACCGGGGTGGTGCTGCTCGGCATGCTGGTGAACCGGCAGGGCCGGCTGCCGGGATTCCCCAGGTTCGTGGTCACCGGGCTGCACCGTAACCTGTCCCTGCTGGCGGTGGTGTTCGTCGCGGTGCACGTGCTCACCGCGATCGCCGATTCCTACGTCAGCATCCAGCTGATCGCCATCGTGATCCCGTTCGTGTCGTCGTACAAGCCGGTCTGGCTCGGCCTGGGCGCGGTCTCCCTCGACCTCGTGCTGGCGCTGATCGTGACCAGCCTGCTCCGGGCCCGGATGAGCCGCCGGATGTGGCGCGGGCTGCACTGGTTCAGCTACGCGGCCTGGGGATCGGCCGTGGTGCACAGCCTGTACAGCAGCACCGACCTGCACCACGGGCTGCTGCTGTACACCGCGATCGCCTGCTGGCTGGCGGTGGCCGTCGCCGGGTGCTGGCGGATGGCCCACGCCGGGCGGGAGATCCCGCGCGAGGGCCGGGCCGCAGCCACGCTGGAAATGATGTCGCCGGGCCGCGGGCCACGGCGCGGGAGGCGGGAAGCACCAGCCGCCCGGCCGCCCGGGGCCGATATCCGATGACCCCGGGCACCACCGTGCCGCAGTCCGCTGGGTCCCGCTGGGACCAGCCGCGCGGCGGGCACCGTCAGCACCCACCGGCGCAGCCGGGCCAGCCCGGCGGGCTGCCCCGGCTGTTCCCGGCCAGCGGGGCCGGGCCCGTCGATCTGCGGACCCACCTGTCCCGGTTCACCGCGCTCCCCTACCTGGGCCAGCCGGGCCAGCTCATCCCGGTGCTCAAGGCGGCCGGGCTGACCGGGCGTGGCGGGGCGGCCTTCCCGGTGTACCGCAAGCTGGCCGCGGTGGCCGAGGCCGCGACCCGGCCGGTGGTCATCGGCAACGGCGCGGAGGGTGAGCCCGCCAGCGACAAGGACAAGTCGCTGCTGTGGATCTCGCCCCACCTCGTGCTGGACGGGCTGCAGCTCGCGGCCGAGACCGTCAGCTCCGCCGCGGTGGGGCTGTACGTGCACCGCAACGACCGCCTCCAGGATCAGCTGCGCGCGGCGGTCGCGGAGCGGGCCGCGGCCGGGCTGGACCGGGTCCCGGTGGAGATCATCGACGCGCCACCCCGGTTCCTGGCCGGGGAGGAATCCGCGCTGGCCAGCCGGATCAGCGGGGAACCCGCGATGCCCCGGTTCAAGCCGCCGCGGGTCTTCGAGCGTGGCGTGGCCGGCCGCCCGACCCTGGTGCACAACGTGGAGACCCTGGCCCACCTGGCGCTCATCGCCCGGTATGGGCCGGACTGGTTCCGCGGCGCGGGCACGGCCGACGAGCCGGGCAGCATGCTGTGCACGCTGCACCAGGCCGACGGCCGCCGGGATGTGGTGGAGACCCAGCTCGGCACCCCGCTGCGCGCCCTGGTCCACCTCGGGCCGGGGACCCAGGCCGTGCTCAGCGGCGGGTATCACGGCGCCTGGCTGCCCGCCGCGGACGCCGGGCAGCTGACGCTGAGCAACGCGGACCTCGTCCCGGCCGGGTCATTCGTGGGCGCCGGGGTCCTGGCGGCGCTGCCCGCGGACCGCTGCGGCATCGCCGAGACCGCCCGGGTGACCCGCTACCTGGCGCTGGAGTCGGCCGGGCAGTGCGGGCCGTGTTTCAACGGCCTGCCGCGGATCGCCGCCGCACTCGACGAAGTGGCCAGTCCCCGGCCGGACCCGCGGGCAGTCACCGACATGATGCGGTGGGCCGGGCTGGTGGAGGGCCGGGGAGCCTGCCACCACCCGGACGGCACGGTCCGGTTCGTCCGCAGCGCGCTGCAGGTCTTCCGCGAGGAGATCCGGCTGCACACCCAGGGGCGGTGCGCGGACCCGGCCCGGCGGCCCTTCCTGCCGCTGCCCGCGCAGACCGCGATGGACGCCGCGGACTGGAACTGACATGCGGAAAGAACTGCGCGTCGACCCGACCGCCTGCTCTGGTCACGGCCTGTGCGCGGAACTGCTCCCCGAGCTGATCACGCTGGATGAGTGGGGGTACCCGATCATCGCGCCGGGCCCCGTCCCGCGAGCGCTGGACAAGCACGTCCGCCGGGCCGTCACCGACTGCCCTGTCCTGGCCCTGAAACTGCTCCCGGCGGCCAGCCGCTGATCACCGGGCCAGCCCGGGTGAAGGGGTCATCGCCGGCCGGCCCGTTAGCTCGTTCGCGAAATGATGCGCGGGTGATCCCGCCAGGCAGGCATCGTGGCCATGTAGTCGAGCGTCTGGCGCTCGATCTCCTCGCGCGGCGTGCCCGGGTGGCGGCGCGCCTGCCAGGCGGTCATCCGCTCGAAACGCTGGTCGAATGACTGCAGCTGGCCGTTCTCATCGGTGCAGTGGGTGCAGTACCGGCCGGTTTCGATCGGCATGCCGCAGCTTCCGCAGGTGCTGGTCGTGGTCATGACGGGTTCCCCTCGCTATGCCCGGCGGCAGCCGGGGATGGAGCTACGGATTGAACGAGCGCACGGAGCGCGCCCAGCAGCGCGCCCACCTGTTCCGGGGGCATCCGCCCCAGCGCACCGGCGAGCAGTTCTTCGCTGAGCACTTCGCGCTGGCGGCGGAGGGTGGTCTGCCCGGCCACGGTTAGCCAGACCAGCGTCCGGCGCCGGTCGGCCGGGTCGCTTTCCCGCTCCAGCAGCCCCTGGCGCTCCAGGTGACTGACGACCTCACTCACCACCGACTGTGCCCGGCGCAGGTGCGCCGCCGCCTCGCCGATCGTGAGCGGCCCCGCCAGCGCCAGGTGCTCAAGCACAGCCAGCGACGCGTTCGCCAGCTGGCTGCGCGGCGCGTCCCGCCGGTGGAAGGTCAGGTACACGGCCCGGAAGAGTTGCTCAAACTCCCCGGCTGGTTCGGTGCCGCCGCTCACCAGGCCAGGCTCCCCAACCTGCGATCCATCGTCAATCCCGATGCATCCCCTCACTGGCCGGGTGCCGGCGCCCGGCAAGTCCTTGATCGTGGCCGGCTTGCTCAACGGAGCAGACCAGCGCTGCCATCAGCCGCCGGACCGGAAGCCGGACCGGCTGGTCCAACAGGAAGTTCACTCGGGAACGTCACGGTTCCCGCATGGCGCTGCCGGTTCAGAGGGAACTCAGAGCTGGTGCAGAAGGGCTGTCTAGGGGGCCGGCCCATACTGGGGGCATGACGACCGAGGCACAGGGGGCGCAGCTGGCGCGGGCCGGGCAGGCGCCCCCGGTACAGCGGGTAGACGGCAGCCCGATCCGGGTGCTGGTGGTCGACGACGAGCCGAGCCTGGCTGAGCTGCTGGCCAGCGTGCTGCGCTATGAGGGCTGGGAGATCAGGACCGCCGGGGACGGCGTGACCGCGGTGCGCACCGCCCGCGAGTTCCGGCCGGACGCGGTGGTGCTGGACATCATGCTGCCCGACTTCGACGGGCTGGAGGTGCTGCGGCGCATCCGCCAGGACTCCCCGCAGGTGTGCGTCCTGTTCCTGACGGCCCGGGACTCGGTCGATGACCGGGTGGCCGGGATCACCGCGGGTGGCGACGACTACGTGACCAAGCCGTTCAGCCTGGAGGAAGTCCTGGCCCGGCTGCGCGGGCTGCTGCGCCGCGCCGGGCTGGCCCGGGCCCGCGGCGAGACCCAGCTGGCCGTCGGGGACCTGACCATGGATGAGGACGCCCGCGAGGTGCGCCGCGGCGATGACCTGATCGACCTGACCGCTACCGAGTTCGAGCTGCTGCGCTTCCTGATGCGCAACCCGCGCCGGGTGCTGTCCAAGGCCCAGATCCTGGACCGGGTGTGGAACTACGACTTCGGCGGGCAGGCGCACGTGGTCGAGCTGTACATCAGTTACCTGCGCAAGAAGATCGACGCGGGCCGGGAGCCGCTCATCCACACCGTCCGCGGGGTCGGCTACGTGCTCAAGCCGGCCAGCTGAGGGCGGAACCCCCGATGAGGCGCTGGCTGGCCGGGCGCACACTGCGCGGCAGGCTCATCGCCGGGCTGGTCACCCTGCTCGCGCTGGCCTGCGCCGGGGTCGGCATCGCCACGTACGTGGTGCTCAGCCATACCCTGCTGGGCCAGCTCGACTTCCAGCTGCAGGCCGCCGGCGGCCGGTATGCCGCCTGCATGGAGCAGAACGGGGACCACGACGATCCGCACCGCCCGCCCGGGACCCCGAAGCTCGACTGCAACCACGCGCCGGGGCTGGGCCCGGGCACGTTCGGCGCCCGGCTGGATGATCACGCGGTCACCAACTGGGGGGTCATCGGCGGCAGCGCCCCGCTGTCCGCGGCGGACAAGGCCAAGCTGGCCGCGCTGCCGCCGGACGGCCGGTTCTACACCAGGGATCTGGGTTCGCTGCATGGGGACTACCGGCTGACGGCGATCCGGGGCCGGGACGACGACGTGCTCATCACCGGGCTGCCGCTGTCCGAGATGCAATCGACGCTGCGCCAGGTGGAAATGGCCGAGCTGGTCGCGTTCTCGGCCGCGCTGGTGCTGACCGGGCTGCTGGGCACGGGACTGGTGCGGTGGTCACTGCGCCCGCTGCGGCGGGTGGCGGCGACGGCGACCCGGGTCACCCAGCTGCCGCTGGCCTCGGGTGAGGTCGAGCTGTCTGACCGGGTGCCCGACACCAACCCGCGGACCGAGGTCGGGCAGGTCGGCCTGGCATTCAACCGGATGCTCGGGCACGTGGCGGGCGCGCTGGCCCGCCGGGCGGCCAGTGAGGCACGGCTGCGCCGGTTCGCCGCCGATGCCAGTCACGAGCTGCGCACCCCGCTGGCCGCCATCCGCGGCTACGCCGAGCTGGCGCTGCGCCACCCGGGCCCGGTACCCGACGACATCGGGCACGCACTGAGCCGGGTGGAGGCGGAGTCGGCGCGGATGAGCGTGCTGGTCGACGAGCTGCTGCTGCTGGCCCAGCTGGACGCCGGGCGGCCGCTGGCCCGCGAGCCGGTCGATGTGACCCGGCTGGCCATCGACGTGACCAGCGACGCCCGGGCCGCCACCCCTGGGCACCGGTGGCTGCTGGAACTGCCCGATGAGCCGGTCATGGTGCCCGGCGATGAGCACCGGCTGCACCAGGTGCTGGCCAACCTGCTGAGCAACGCGGCCAAGCACACCCCGCCCGGCAGCACCGTCACCACCAGGCTGACCACGGCCAGCGCCGATGGGGCCGGCACCGTCACGCTGGAGGTCACCGACGACGGGCCGGGCATCCCGCCCGGCCTGCTGCCCACGCTGTTCGAGCGGTTCGTCCGCGGCGACAGCGCCCGCACGCACACCACCACCGGCGCGACCAGCACCGGGCTCGGCCTGGCCATCGTGCACGCGGTCACCACCGCGCACCACGGGACCGTCACCGTCACCAGCAGGCCGGGCCAGACCCGGTTCACGATCACCCTCCCCCAGCTGGCCGGCGCGCCCGCCGAGCCGGACCCAGCCACCCACGGCTCGTGATGCTCACGTAGGGGCCAGCGGGCTGTACCCCACGTCAGCATCACGTGCCGGTTTCTCATAGCGGGGGCATAGAGCGGGCCCAGGGCGGGTCCAGGGCGGCGGGCCAGGTTGGAAGCATGACGTCCCCGCCGCACCTGTACCGCCCTGAGGACCCGGAGGTCCCAGCAGCACCAGCAGCCCCACGAGTTGAGATCGTGGTGCCGGTCCGCGACGAGGAGCGGGATCTCGCCCCGAGCATCCGCCGCCTCGTCACCTACCTGCGCACCCGCTTCCCGTTCACCGCCCGGGTGACCATTGCCGACAACGGCAGCACCGACCGGACCTGGGCCATCGCCACCGGCCTGGCCCAGGCCCTCGGTGAGGTCCGGGCGGTGCAACTGGCCCAGCCGGGCCGGGGCCGGGCGCTGCGCACCCAGTGGTCGGCCAGCGACGCGGACGTGCTGGCGTACATGGATGTCGATTTGTCGACTGACCTGAACGCGCTGCTCCCGCTGGTCGCCCCGGTGCTGTCCGGGCACAGCGACGTGGCTATCGGCACCCGGCTGGCCCGGGACGCCCGGGTCATCCGCGGGCCGCGGCGCGAGGTGATTTCCCGCTGCTACAACCTGCTGCTGCACGCCACGCTGGGGACCCGGTTCTCCGACGCGCAGTGCGGCTTCAAGGCGATCAGCGCGGACAAGGCCCGCATCCTGCTCCCGCTCACCAGCGACACCGGCTGGTTCTTCGATACCGAACTGCTGGTCCTGGCCCAGCGGGCCGGGCTGCGCATCCACGAGGTGCCGGTGGACTGGGTGGACGATCCCGATTCCCGGGTGCGGATCGCCGCCACCGCGCTGGCCGACCTCCGGGGAATCACCCGGGTCGGCTGGGGCCTGGCCCGGGGCACGATCCAGGTGCCCGCGCTGGGCCGTCGCGGCCCGGCCGCAGGCGGCCCGGGCCGGCCGGGCCCGGGGAGCTGCCCCGGCAGCTGGTGACGTTCCTGGCCGTCGGCGCGGTCAGCACGCTCGGCTATCTGCTGCTGTATCTCGTGCTGCGCACCGGGCTGCCCGCGCAGCCGGCCAACGCCATCAGCCTGCTGCTCACCGCGATCGGCAACACCGCCGCCAACCGGCGCTTCACGTTCGGCATCCAGGTCCGGGCCGGCTCGGCCCGGCACCAGGCCCAGGGCCTGCTGGCCTTCGGCGCCGGGCTGCTGCTGACCTCGGGGGCGCTGGCCGGGCTGCACCAGGCCGCCGCGCGGCCGCCGCGGGTGGCTGAGGTCACCGTCCTGCTGGTGGCGAATCTGGCCGCCACCGCGCTCCGGTTCCTGCTCTACCGGTGCTGGGTATTCCGGGCCCGGTTCCCGGGCCCGGCCCGGGCCAGCCACGCCACCGTGACCACGCTGCGGCCATCACTGGACCGCGCCGCCCAGCCGGAAGGATCTGACCGATGAGCGCCACCACCACCGGGCCCCGCCGCTTTCCCGCGGCCGGGTCCGCCCAGCCGCGCGGCCGGCTGCCCCGGCTGCTGCGCGGCCCGGCGCAGGACCCGCGGTGGGCCCGGCCGGCCCTGCTCGGCCTGCTGGCCGCGACGGCGCTGCTGTACGCGGCCGGGCTGAGCCGCAACGGCTGGGCCAACGACTTCTACTCCGCTGCGGTGCAGGCGGGCACCCGGAGCTGGAAGGCGTTCTTCTTCGGCTCGTTCGACGCCGCAAACTTCATCACCGTGGACAAGACGCCGGCCGCGCTGTGGGTGATGGAACTGTCCGCGCGGGTGTTCGGCCTCAACTACTGGAGCGTGCTGCTGCCCCAGGCGGCCGAGGGCGTGGCCGCGACCGGCATCCTGTACGCCACGGTGCGGCGCTGGTCGGGGCCAGCCGCCGGGCTGCTGGCCGCCGCGGTAGTGGCGACTACGCCGGTAGCCACCCTGATGTTCCGGTTCAACAACCCGGATGCCCTGCTGGTGCTGCTGATGACGGCGGCCGCGTACGCGGTGACCCGGGCGGTGGAATCGGGCCGGACGCGCTGGATCGTGCTGGCGGGCGCACTGCTCGGGTTCGGGTTCCTGGCCAAGATGCTCCAGGCGTTCCTGGTGCTGCCCGGGTTCGCGCTGGTCTACCTGGTGGCCGGGCCGGCCCGGCTGGGCCGGCGGATCTGGCAGCTGCTGGCTGGCGGGCTGGCGCTGGTCGCGGCCGCGGGCTGGTGGGTGGCGATCGTGCAGTTCACCCCGGCGGCGGACCGCCCGTACATCGGCGGCTCGACCACCAACAGCGTGCTGCAGCTGGCCCTGGGCTATAACGGGCTTGGCCGGCTGGACGGCCAGGAGGCCGGCTCGGTCGGCTTCGGCACCGCGCCGGGCGGGGCCGCCCGGGGCGGCGGCGCGGCGTTCGGCGGGGGCACCGGGCTGACCCGGCTGTTCGCCAGCGAGATGGGCGGCCAGATCAGCTGGCTGCTGCCGGCCGCGCTGATTTCGCTGGCCGCCCTGGTATGGCTGACCTGGCGGCGGCCGCGGACCGACCGGCTGCGCGCCGCCGCGCTGCTGTGGGGCGGCTGGCTGCTGGTGACCGGCCTGGTGTTCAGCTACATGGCCGGCATCATCCACCCCTACTACACGGTCGCGCTGGCCCCGGCGATCGCCGCGCTGGCCGGCATCGGTGCCGTCACCGCATGGCAGGCCCGCCGGAACCCGCTGGTCCGGGCTGGACTCGCCGCGACCGTGCTGGTCACCGCGGCCTGGGCCTACGTCCTGCTGGACCAGTCCCCGGCCTGGCTGCCATGGCTGCGCGTGGTGATCGTGGCCTGCGGGGTGGCCGCGGCCGCGGTCATCGTGGCCGAGCACTGGCTGGGCGGCTCAGAGCGGGCCGTGCTCGGGGCGGTGCTGCCGCTGGCGCTGGCCGCCGGGCTGGCCGGCCCGCTCGCCTACAGCCTGGACACCGCGGCCACCGCGCACACCGGCGCGCTCCCCTCGGCCGGCCCGGCGGCGGGCGCGTTCGGCGGGCCGGGGGGCGCCCCCGGAGGCGCGGCCGGTTTCGGTGGCACCGGCACCGGTCCCGGCGCTGGCGCTGCCCCCGGCCAGGGCACCGGCACCGGCCCGGCCGGAGCGCCGGGCAGCGCATCCGGGCGTCCACCGGGCGGCACCTCGGGACAGCTGCCCGGCGCAGGCGCCGGTACCGGCACGGGCACGGGCACTGGCACTGGGACCGGACGGGCGGGGCGGCTGCCCAGCGGCGGCCGGGGGGCGCCCGGCGGCAGCGGCGGTCCCGGTGGCCTGGCCGGCCGCACCCAGGTCTCCGCTGCCATCATCAGGCTGCTGACCAGCGGCGCGGCGGGCTACCGGTGGACGGCGGCGACCGTTGGCGCGGAGAGCGCGGCGCCGTTCCAGCTGGCCAGCGGCGAGCCGGTGATGGCCATTGGCGGCTTCAACGGCACCGATGCGGCACCCACCCTGGCCCAGTTCAAGGCGATGGTCGCCGCGCACGAGGTGCACTACTTCATCGCGGCCAACGGCAACACCTTCGGCGGCGGCTCGGGGACGTCGGCCCAGATCACCGCCTGGGTGGCGGCCCACTTCAGCAAGCAGACGGTGGGCGGCGTGACCGTCTACAACCTGGCCAGCACGGGCACCCCGTCGTGACCGCACCGCACCGCCCGTCCAGGCCAGGAATGGGCGGCGGCGGCGCAGGCGCAGTTCGGCGTTTGCGTGTTCGGCGGTCAGGCGGGCTGCCACAGCTCGACCCGATTGCCCTCAGGATCGGTGACCCAGCCGAACCGGCCGACACCCTCCATGTCCTCCGTCTCGTTAGCCACGTCCGCTCCCTTAGCGCGCAATTGCGCGAGCATCGCATCCAGGTCGCGGACCCGGTAGTTGAGCATGGTTTGCTGGGCGCGGGACCCGAAGTAGTCGGTCTCGGACTCGAACGTCGCGAACACCGTCAGCCCGGCTCCCTGACGCCACAGGCCGTTCTCATCGGCGTCCAGGCCCAGGCAATCGCGATACCACGCGTTCAGGGCGGCCGGGTCAGCGGCCCGCATGAAGTATCCACCGATTCCAAGCACACGTTCCATGCCGTCATCTTGCCAGGACGGCGATCGGGCGGGCTGGCACCACACCATTGACCGCTTCACCCGGTGGCGCGATGCGGGTGCGCAGCACCTGCCGGGCTGGGGTGTGCAGCCAGCCCCTGAACTGGGGTGGGCGGCCAGGCCCGGGCGGGGCAGGCGGCCTGGCTGGGCTAGAGTCCGGGCGCGGCGCGCACGAAGGCGGCCGGGGTGATGCCGTAGCAGCGGCGGAACCACCGGGTCAGGTGCGCCTGGTCGGCGAAGCCGGCGGCCGCGGCCGCCTCGGCCAGCGGCATGCCCTGGGCCAGCCACTGCCGGACCGCCCGCAGCCGCAGCTGGCGCTGGTAGTCGCTGGGGGCCAGCCCGTGCACGGCATGGAAGGCCCGGTAGGCGGCATAACGGCTGCGCCCGGCGGCCGCCGCCAGCTCGGCCCCGGTGACCGGGGCGGCGTAGTTCCCGTCCAGGAACTCCCGGACCCGGTGCGCGGTCCTGGCCACGTCAGGCCCGGTCAGCGCGGCCGGGTCCGGTGGCCCGGACGCGGCGAACCGGGCGGCCAGTGCCACCGCGGCGCTGAGCCGTTCGCTGCGTTCCAGCGGGCTGGCCTGCCCGGTCAGCGCGCGGTGCAGGCGGCGCAGGGCCCGGGCCAGCGCGGGATCGTCCACCACCGGGCGGGTGAACAGTGGCCGCCCGGCCGGCCGGCCGCTGATGTCCGACAGGGCGTCGGTGACCAGGCCCGGCCCGACGTGGATCATCCGGTACCGGAAACCCGCCCCGGTGGTGGCGTGCCCGTCGTGCGGGTCGTCCGGGTTGAACGCCATGACCATCCCGGCCGTGCTGGTGTGCCCGGCCTGCCGGCAGGTGAACGACTGCGCACCGGACTCGGTGACCCCGAACGAGTACGTGTCGTGGCTGTGCCGGTGGTACACGTGCCCGGTGAAGTGCGCGTGCATCGCTTCCAGCGGCTCGTCAGGAGAGCGCCAGTAGCGGGACCAGTCGCCGGCCGGGTCGGCATGCACCTCTCCAACGTAACGCTCCCCGGCCCCGGCCCGCACTGGCGTTCAAGACCGGGCCGCGGCCAGCCGCTGAGACTGGGCCTCATGCACTTCGATACGAAGATCGCCATCGCGATCCGCGGTGACCTGGCCGTCTGGCAGCAGCTGAACGTCACCGCGTTCCTGGCCAGCGGCGTGGCCGCCGCGTTCGGTGAGACCATCGGCAAGCCCTACGAGGACGGGTCGGGGAACCGCTACCTGGAACTGTTCCGCCAGCCGGTACTGGTCTACACGGCCGACGCGGACGGCCTGAGCCGGGTCCGGGAGCGGGCCGTGGCCCGTGACCTGCCGGCCGCGGTCTACACCGAGGAGATGTTCAGCACCGGGCACGACGACGACAACCGGGCCGTGGTGCGCGCGGTGCCCGCCGCCGACCTGCACCTGGCCGGCGTGGCCGTGTACGGGCCGCGCAACGCCGTGGACAAGGTGTGCAAGGGCCTGGCCCTGCATCCCTGACGGGCCGGGCCCACCCTAGGATCCGGGCCGGGCTGGCTGGCCGGCCAGGTCCAGCAGGTCGTCCAGCACCGCCCCGAACTTCCGGGCGACGAGCGTCAGATGCCCCTCGCCGGATTCCAGGTGGGCCCGGGCCCCAGGCAGCTGGGTGGCCAGCCAGGCACCGTGGCCGAACGGCACCATCCGGTCCGCGTCCCCCTGCCAGACGGCCACCGGCACCTGGAACGAGCCGTTAAGCAGGAATCCCCAGCCGGTGACGAAGGCGAGGTCGTCGTCGCGCCAGCCAGCGATGCCGCCGCGCAGTGCGGCCCGGAACGCGGCGGCCAGGTACTCGGCGAAGCCGGCGGTGATCACGGCCTGGTCCGCGGGGGACGCCAGGTCACCCAGGCTCGCCGCGACCTGGTCGCTGGTGACCCGGCTCAGCCCGGCCGCGGCCGCGTCCAGGTACGCGGTGAGCGCCGCCTCGCCCTGCTCGGCCGCGCCGAATTCGGCCAGGTTCTCCGCGCCCATGCCATCCAGCCAGTCCAGGCCGGGCGCGGCGTACGGCGCCACCCCGGCCACCGTCGCGGCAGCCAGGCACCGCCCGGGCAGGCCCGCGGCGCAGGCCAGGGCGTGCGGGCCACCGCCGGACCAGCCCACGGTCAGGAACGGGCCGGCCCCCAGCCCGTCGAGCACCGCCGCCACGTCCGCGGCGGCGCTGGCCACGGTGCGCCCGGGCTGCGGGGTCGAGCCGCCATAGCCGGGCCGGGCATACATCACCGTGCGCAGCCCGCGGGCGGCGGCCGCGTCCACCATGGCCGGGAACGCGACCAGCCCGCCCGGGGTTCCGTTATGGAAAACCAGCGGCAGGCCGTCAGCCGGGCCCGCGGTCAGCAGGTCGAGGCGCCGGCCGTCCGGGGTGATCTGGACGGCCGGCTCGCCGGGCAGGCCGGTCACGGCAGCTGCTTGACGCTGAGCACCTGCAGCTGCCCGGAATCGGTGTTGGTGACCAGCAGCTTGCTGCCGTGCGAGGCCAGCGCGAACTGCCGGGGCGTCACCCCCGAGCGCACGTAGCCGAGCAGCGCCGACTTGTCGTGGGCCAGCGCCTTGGCCACGTCCACCACGGCCAGGTTGGACTCATCGCCCGGGTGCTTGTCCCGGTTGGAGTCGGCCACCACGATGCGGCTGCCCCCCCGGACCAGGATCAGCCCGAGCGGCAGCTGCCCGACCGGCACGCGGGCGATCAGCGCGTGCGAGTCGCCGCTGATCAGCTTGGCCGCGTCGAAGCCGAGCAGCGCGTTCGAGTCGGACGCGGTGACCCACACCTGCTTGCCGTCCGCGGAGGTGATCACCCGGCTCGCCCCGCACCCCGCGTCCACCGACTGGATGACCGAGGACTCCGGACTGGTCTCGGCCTTCTGCACGTCGATGACCTGCACCACGCCGGTCGACGTCGGCGACGCATTGTCCTGCTTGCTGGTCACGAACGCGTGGTCGCCGTCCGGGGACATCGCGATGCCGATCGGCTGCGGGCTGACCTTGATCAGCCCGACCAGGTCGCCCGGGGCGAAGCCCTGGGTCAGCGCCTGCTGCAGGTTGAACACCCCGACGTGCCCGCTGTTCTGGTAGGTGACGAACGCGAACTTGCCGTCCGGGGTGACCGCGACCTCGACCGCGTGCTTCTCGCCGGGGGCGTGCAGCGTGCCCACCGGGAGGGCCGAGCCCTGCTTCAGCTGGCTGACCAGGAACACGGCCAGCCCGTCGCCCCCGGTGACCAGCAGGTGCTGATGGTCGGGGGTGAGCGTCTCGCCCTGGGAGTGACTCAGCGAGGCGCTGCCCAGCCTGGCCGGCACCGGCTGGGCCATGCTCATCACGGTCACGCCGACCCCGCCGGACACGAACGCGCGCCCTTTCACCACGGCCACGTCGAACGCCTGCGGGCCGCTGCTCACCAGCTGCGTGCCGACGTCGGACAAGTCTTTGGCCTGCGCCACCTGGGTGGTGCAGCCGGGCAGGGTCAGCGCGGCCAGCTGGCCGCCCCCGGCGGCCGCCTCGCCCCCCGACCCGCCCTTCGGCAGCACGCTGGACAGCAGGAAGTACCCGCCGACGGCCAGCACCGCGACGCCGACCACCAGCACCCCGATCCGGGACAGCCAGGGCGAGCGCCGCCGCCCGGGGGCCGGGTACACCGGGCTGGTGGCCTGCGGCCCGTCCGGCCGGCCAGGCCCGCCCGGCCCGGCCGCCGGGCGGCGGCGCTGCCAGTCCGGCGAACCAGACGGCTCGGCGGCCACCCGCGGCCCGCCCTGGGTCGGCGGCTCGGTCCGCTCCGGGCCCGGTCCGGGGGCTGGCTCGTACGGCGCGGCCCCGGCCCGTTCGGTGGCCGCCCCGCCCAGCGGGCGGGCCGTCCCCGGCGGGCGGCGGCGCTTCCCAGGAGGCGGCGGCGCGGCCAGGAGCAGCGGTCGGCTCGGGCCGCTCGGTCAGCGGGTGCTGGTCGGGTGGCCCGGACGGCCCGGGATGCCAGGACGGCACCGGCTGCCCCGGCTGGGTCGGCTCCCGTGGCGTTCCCGGCTCGGGCGCGCCGGGCTCGCTGGGTGCGCTGGGCTCCTCCAGCCCTCCGGTCCCAGGGACGCCGCCGGGGCTGGCTGGCGCCCCGCTCCCGGGCGGTTCACCGCTCCCCGGGGGTTCGCCGGTGCCGGGCGCGGCGGCCGCGACCGTCATCGGGTGGGCGGGCGGCGCCCCGGTCTCTTCCTGGGTAGGGCTGGCCGCAGCGGCCGGGCCCGGCCGGGCGGGCGGGCGGCCACTGCCCCGGTCCAGGCCGCAGGCGCGGCGCAGCGCCACGGCGAACTCCGGGCAGGTCGCGTAGCGGTTCCCGGCCGACTTGGCCAGGGCCTTGGCCATCACCCCGTTGACCGCGGCGGGCAGGTCGGGGCGGCGGCTGGTCAGCTTGGGCGGTTCGCTCGACATCTGCGCCCACATGACGCCGACCGCCTGGTCCCGGGCGAACGGGGGTTCGCCGGTGAACATGGCGAACGCGGCGCAGGCCAGCGCGTACTCGTCGGTCCGCCCGTCCACGCCGCGGCCTTCGATCTGCTCCGGCGCGATGTAGTCCAGCGTGCCCAGCAGCTGGCCGGTCGAGGTCAGCGCGCTGTTGGACAGGGCGTGCTTGCTCAGCCCGAAATCGGACAGGTAGGCGTGCCCCGGGTAGCTGGCGGTACCGTCGAGCAGCATGTTGGCGGGCTTGACGTCGCGGTGCACCAGCCCGTGCGAGTGCGCGGCCTCCAGCGCCGCGGCCACCTGGGAGATGATGTGGCAGACCTGGTTGACCGGCAGCGGGCCCTCGGCCTCGACCAGCGACTGCACGTCCCGGCCGGTCACGAAGCGCATGGCGATGAACAGCACACCGCCGGCCTCGCCGGCCTCGAAGATCGGGATGATGTTCGGGTGGTCCACCGCGGCCGCGGTCCGGGACTCGCGGATGAACCGCTGCCGGAACGCATCGTTCTGGGCCAGCTCGGGCGCCAGCACCTTGACCGCAACCTGGCGCTCCAGCCGCGTGTCGTAGGCGCGGTAGACGACCGCCATCCCGCCCCGGCCGATGATCTCGTCCAGGCGGTAGCTGGCCAGGCGCGACCCGACCCCGAATCCCCCTGGCGCCGAAGGCCCCTCCGTCACCGTGCCCCCTGCCTATGCCTGAGAATTCCTCCGAATGCCGGTGCGGGGGACGCCGGCCCTTACCCGCACCCCAGCTTAGCGTGACGGTTTACGTTTCCTTGAACCCTTGGTCCCACCGGCTGCCCCGGCTGGACAGAACCTGGCGGTGCGCTCAGCTAACCCTCCCCCGGACGGATTGAGCCTGCATTGACCATGGCGCGCCGCCATGGTCAGCGCCTGGTATCGGCAGTACGTTCAGGGGGGTTCATCGCATCCCCGTGCTGAGCGGGGCTGGGCAACCGTGGAGGTGCTCATGGTGGGAACAAGCTGGCGGCTGCGCTGCGCCGCCGCGGCGGCGGCCGGGTTAACCGCTGCCTCCGTCCTCGGCCCGGTGGCGGGCGCGGCCCAGGCCGCCCCGGCCAGCGGGCCACGAGTAAAACTGGTCGTCGCCCAGCGCAGCATGACCGTGCCGCGCTTCGGGCACCGGGTGTATCTGGATCCTGGCATCTGGGTCGCCTCGCTCGGTTCCGCGCTGCGGCTCGACGTGCAGCGGCCGGACTACACGACGCCGCTGAGCATCACCCAGGTGGTCCACCTCCCCGGCGGGGGCACCCAGCAGATTCCGTGGCCGGGCAGTGTCATCGGCAAGGTCCCGGCCGGCCTGCGGGACTTCGTCCGGATGACAATCCGGAACGCCCGCGGCAAGGTGGTCGGGTCGCGCCGGATGGAGTTCTGCCCGGACAGCTACGACCCGGAGCGGTCGTCGCCTAACGGCCCCGCCACGTCCCCGTACCCGCAGGAGTGCGTCGGCGATCCCTTCCCCAGGTCGCTGGTCTGGGGCATCGCCAAGGGCTGGGCGGTGGACCCGGCCGAGCAGGTCTTCACCTCGTTCCGGCTGGGTCTCGGGCACTACACGGTCACCGACACCATCATGCCCACCTACACGAAGCTGCTCGGCATCCCGGCCGCCAGCGCCACGGCCACGGTCCGGGTGAACGTGGTCAAGGGATCGGGGTGCTGCGGCCAGGCTGCGGCCGCCCCGGCCGCCGCGGCCCGGCCGCTGAGCGGCCTGCACAGCCGTGCACCGGGCCAGCCGCGGGGACGTCCGCTGGCCTCCGCCCCGGCTGTGCCGGGTCTGCAGAACCCGCCGGCCAGCGCGCTCCCGGACCTGGTCCCGCTCCCCTCGTGGGGCATCTTCGCCCAGCACATCCGGAAGTCGAAGCACAACTCGGCGTCCGACCAGCTCGGCTTCGGCGCCACCGTGTCGGTAGGCGGCAACGCACCGCTGGACGTCGAAGGTTTCCGGTCCAACGGGTCGCCGATCATGAAGGCCTACCAGTACTTCTCGGAGAACGGGAAGATCATCGGCCGGGCGCGCGCCGGGACGATGGGATTCGACTCCAAGAAGGGCCACCATCACTGGCACTTCGAGCAGTTCGCGCAGTACCGGCTGCTCAACTCCCAGATGCAGCTGGCGGTGCGCAGCCACAAGGTCGGCTTCTGCATCGCGCCGACCGACCCGGTCAACCTGCTGCTGCCGGCCGCGCAGTGGCAGCCGTCCTTCCTCGGCTTCGCCGGCGGCCAGTGCGGCTCGACCACGGCGCTGTGGGTGCGGGAGATGCTGCCGGTCGGCTGGGCCGACACCTACTTCCAGTCGGTGGCGGGCCAGTCGTTCAACATCACCGGCCTGCGCAACGGCACCTACTACATCGAGATAGTGGCCAACCCGCAGCGCGTGCTGCACGAGACGGACACCAGCAACGACGTGTCGCTGCGGAAGGTCATCCTGGGCGGCACGAAGGGCCACCGGACGGTGCGCGTGCCCGCTTACGACGGCATCGACCCGGAGGGCTGATCCTGCTGGATCCCCGTTCGCCGCCGGCCGCCGGGGTGCTGGCCCGCCAGGTCAGCCCCGGGCGCGGCCCGGCGGCGAGCTGGGCGGTGAGCGCGGGCCAGGCGTCCGGGTCATGCCCGGGTACCAGCCGGTAGCCGCGGTCGGCGGCGATCCGCTTGAGCTTTCGGATCTGCTCGACGCTCACCTCGGGGCCAGCCCCGATCCGGCCACCGACGGCCACCTCCTGCTCGATGTTCTCGGTCAGGTCGGCCGCGTCGAAGGCGAACACGAAGCCCCCGCCGCCCGCCGATTCATCCAGCCGCACCACGAAACTCTGATGGCCCGGCGTGTGCCCGGCGGTCAGCACGGCGGTCACCCCGGGCGCGATCTCCACGTCGCCGTCAGCCAGCCGCCAGTCGATCCGCGGGTCGTCGAAGTCGACCCGGAAGATCCCGTTCTCCTCGGGGCCCGGCGGGCTGGACAGGCCGTAGTCGAGCTCGGCCCGCTGCAGGTGCACCGGCACCCGGCCCGCGAAGTGCTTCAGCCCGCCCGCGTGGTCGTAGTGCAGATGGCTGACGGCCACCGCGTGGATGTCGGCCAGGTCGACACCGGCCGCGGCCAGCGCCTCGGCCAGCGGCTCCCCCGGGCCGGGCAGCACCGGCTGCTCGACCGGGCTGGGGAAGAACCGGGTGTGCAGCGCCGGGTCGGTGATCAGCGCGACGTTGAACCCGGTGTCCAGCAGCAGCCAGCCGCCGTCGCACAGCAGCAGCACGCCGGGCACCGGCTCGCGCAGGATCTGCTCGCCGGATGCCCCCTCCACCGACACGGACTTGGGCAGGTCCTCCCAGCCCAGGGTGAGCGGCACGATGCGGCGGACCCCAGCAGCCATCGAGGGTCTCCTTCCCGGGTGGCCGCGCGGCCCGGCGGCGGCAGCGCTGTCCCCGGCTAAGGTACGGGCCGCGCTCCCGCACCGCGCGCCCCGGGGCCTCTTTTCTGCTTAACGCCCGGAACCGCGCACTGCCCCGGCGGCCGCCTGGGCCGCCGGGGCAGTGCTGGGCCGGGGACGAGCCCGGCGCCGGTGGTTAGTTACTTCTCAGCCAGCTGACCGTGAAACTGTTCCCCCCGCTGAGCGAGGAGACCGAGTCCTTGGCCGTGCCCGAGCTGTTCACCATGATGATCTGCGTCGGGCTGAAGTTGCCGATCGGCGACCCATTCACCGATGCGCTGGTGAAGGTGACCGGGCTGAAGTGCGCCAGCGGCAGGATCCCGCCGCTGGCCGTGCAGCCCCGCTCAGCGAGGCGTTGATGGTGTGGCTCCAGCCCCGGGTGGTGTCGCTCAGCTTCAGCGTGTAGCTGCTGCCGCCGTTGAACGTCACCGACCCGGTGAAGTGGTCGCCGGGCCGCACCGTGTTGCTGAAGTTCACCGGGTACGCCGGGTACATCTCGTACCAGGAGTAGTACTCGGCCGTCCGGCCGCTGCAGTCCACCTCAGCTGCCGCGTCCGTATCAGGGCGTGCTGTGTGACCAGCCTGACGCCGTCTGGGTCACCCTCCGCCACATGGAGCTGGCGTGCGCGCCCAAACGCATCGCGTTCTGCCCGGAGTGCATCACCAAGGCCCAGCACCTGCCCCACGTCTTCGCGGTGTGGTGCTGGACGACCAGACATCGAGGCCACCGAGGCTGCTGCCCGCGCCGCCGACGTGCTGGAGACCCTTCGCGCGCTGCTCGATGACCGGACCGTGAGGAGGCATGAGCAACAGCCGCAGTCCGGGCTGGGCATCGGAGAACGAGGATGCGATCAGCGCCGTCCAGGGCCGCGGGAGGCCGCGGAAGAAGCGCAAGGATGGCCCGTCCAGCAACGAGATCGCAGAGCACGCCATCACCCTGCCCTGCGACGGCAAAGGCGGGCTGCGGCGTCCCGGCCGGTGCTCTCTGCCTGCGTGTTCAAGCCGCCCAGGACGTGCTGTCACCCCCGGTTCGTCGCCGTGCCCTCTAGAGCGCGGGCTCGATAGGCGTGGTGACCTCACCGCCGCGGGCGTCATCGCGCGAGCGGCCAGCGGGCCGCCCGCCGCCCTTCCGGCGTGAACGCCGAGCCCCCGGCGAGCCGCCCGGCCGGCTAAGGCCGACGCCTCACAGTGCTGCTGGGGCGGTCTGGGTGTGGGGGCAGCGAACGTACCTGTGCAGACATCGCGAAAAACCGCGGTGCCCGGGCTAGGTCCAGCGCCGGGCACGCTCCGACTTCATGCGGCCCATCCTTAGACAGCTACCGGACTGCGCCCCGAGGCCGGCTGCTGCTCATGCCTCCGGGCGGATCACGCGCTCCATCATCGACAGACTCGCAGGTCAGCACCCGTGACAAGGGCGAGGCCGCGGCGCCTTATGGCCGTCTTGTTAACGCTAAGTTACCGTATCGTAATAGCCAATGCTAACGCCGATAGTGTTACTGACAGTGAGGTCCAGTGGAATCGGACACGCTGAGCAGTCGACCGCAACAAAGCGCAACGTCCGGAGATTCTCTGATTCACGCCACCGCCCGGTCTCAATTCCGTTAGCGTCCAACGCTAATATCCGTTGCTGCCGACTCACCGAAGGGACAGGCAGCAAACCCGCCGAGTCTCTGGTACGGCCAGAGAGCCGGGGACCCATGTATTCCCGGGGGTGAATCGGCGGCCGTGCGCGGTAGGGCAGTCGGCTGCTGTAGGGCTTCTCCGGCCCGAACCCGTCAGCTAACCCGGTAGGCGGCCAAGGAGAGGAGTTCAACGTGGGGCGCTCGCGCCGAGGCCGGGTTACCAGGGTCACACCACGAAAGAGAATCAGAGCGTCATTGACTGTTCTGCTAGTCGGTCTGCTGGCCGCTCTCGCGGTGGTCGTAGGATCCGCACTCCACTTCGGCACAGGAAAGACGGCCCGACTCGCAGCGGACGATACACGCGCTCCGCTTCTTGGCGCTTCGATCAATGCGACCGACCTTGGGCAGGAAACGTCTGAGTTCGGTCACATGGCAATCGTCCGCACCTATTACTCGGGGCTGCCCAGTGACAATGCCTGGACGACAGGACGGCCTGCAGCCAACAAGTCGGCGGTCATCGTGAGCTTCAAGGCAGAGCCGACTGCGATCCTGTCGGGACAGGACGACGCGGCACTCTCGCACTTCTTCGACACCGCTCCCACCGGGAAGCCCATCTACTGGGCGTACTTTCACGAGCCCGAGGGCAACATCGCGGATGGCGAGTTCACACTGGCTGACTACAAGGCCGCCTGGGCGCATGTCGTGTCGCTCGCAAACGCCGCGCACAACCCCGATCTGCATTCGACGCTGATCCTGGGTGGGTACGACTTCCGTCCAGGTGCACACCGCAACTGGAAGGACTATCTGCCTGGCGGGGGCATCATCAGCACGCTGGGCTGGGACGCCTATCCTCCAGGCAGCGCCAAGAACGTGAACCCGATAGCCGCAGCGCCGGACACTTTCATGGCCCAGGAGATTGCCGCGGCCAAGAGCGTCGGCCTGCCCTACGGCTTCGCCGAGTTCGGGCTGTCGACCGCGGCAGGGCGCCCCGCCTGGCTGTCAGACGTTGGCAACTACCTCATGCACAGCGGTGCCGTGTTCGCCACCTATTTCAACGGCAACGCCCAATACCCCACCCTCAAGCTGACGGACGCTGCCTCGATCGCGGTCTGGAAGAGCTTTGTAGCCAAGTCCGGCTCCAGCACCACGGGGCCAGCACCAGCGCCGCCATCAGCACCAGCATCGCCACCAGCGTCGCCACCAGCGTCTCCATCAGCACCAGCATCGCCAGCGCCGAGCCCCACCGGAACCGCGACGGCGCCCGCGACTGACGGCCCGCAAGTCAGCGGACTGGCCCTCAATCCGCCCGCATTCACCGCCCAGCCCAAGGAGCACACCGCCATCACCTTCAGCCTGAATCAGGGCTCCGACGTGACGGTCCTCGTCCTCGATCAGACCGGCACGGTGGTGCGCACGATAGCCAGGCCCGCTCTGGCGCCTGGCTCGCACGCCATCCCGTACTACGGCTTCAACGGCAGGGGGCATCGCGTGCCCACGGGGCAGTACCAGGTCGTCGTGGTCGCGAGTAATGCCCACGGCAGCGGGACCGCGCAATCGTCACTAGAGATCGACGCTCCGTGACCTGAGCGGACTGGATGACCCCGCCACCGGGGAGTCCTCACGCCAGCGAAGCCCGGCCGCGCCAGCGGCCGTGCCGCCCGTCAAGGGTCTGCCCGGATGGCGCGGCCGGGGCATACGTTGATGGCCTGATGCGGCCTCGGGCGGGGCCATGAGCACATCCGATTCTTCGCCGCCGCTGGATGCGGCTCTTGCACCCGGCTCGGCGGGGTGGCCTGCCTCGTGCTTGCGCTCGGCGCGGCGGCTTCCCCGTCCTCCGCGAGCGGCCCGGTCACAAGCCTGCCGGGCGGCCTGCTTGGGGTAAGCGCCCTGTCTGGTTCTAACGCATGGGCCGTCGGAAGCACCGGGACGGCGACGCTGATCCTGCACTGGAACGGCACTACCTGGACCAGGGTGGCCGCTCCCAGTCCCGGCCATCTCGGCAGGCTCACCGCAGTGAGCACCTTCTCACCCTCCGACGCGTGGGCGGTGGGCTCCTATCAGACCTCCAGCGGCGGCAACAAGACGCTGATCGTGCACTGGAACGGCACCAGCTGGGTTCAGGTGGCCAGCCCGAGCCCGGAAGTGACTGACGGCAGCTTCCTGCTCGGCGTCAGCGCCGTGTCCCCGTCGGACGTTTGGGCGGCCGGCTGGTATTACCTGACTGGTGGTGAGGCCTCGAACACCCTGATCCTGCACTGGAACGGCACCAGCTGGACGCGAGTGCCCAGCCCTAATCCGGTCCACCTGGGCTTCAACGCGCTTAACAGCGTGAGCGGCCTGTCTGCCGCCGATTCCTGGGCGGTGGGAAGCACGGATACGGGCACGCTGATCCTGCACTGGAACGGCACCCGCTGGACCCGTGTCGCCAGTCCCGGCCAGGCCAGCCAGGACGCCTTCAACGGGGTGAGCGCGCTGTCCGCCTCGGACGCATGGTCGGCCGGGAACATTACGGGGGGGACGCTGGTGTCGCATTGGAACGGCGCCAGCTGGACCCAGGTGCCGAGTCACGGCCCTGGCACTTCGGCCGGCGTTCTCAACGGCGTGAGCACCCTGTCGCACTCCGATGCCTGGGCGGCTGGGTATTCCTCCACGGGCAGCGGCCGGGCAAAGACCCTGGTGCTGCACTGGAACGGCGCCGACTGGACCGAAGTGGCCAGCCCGAGTCCTGGCGGGACCACGGGCACCGCGCTCTCCGGCATCGATGCCGTATCCGGGTCCAGCGTGTGGGCGGTCGGATCCACCGCTCCCTTCGGCACGGGCGGGAAAACGCTAATCCTGCACTGGAACGGCACCGCCTGGACGCGATTCTGACCTGACCGTCACGCCCGCACCGCCCGGGCCTGACTGGCCTGACCTCAGCCACGGCCGTGAGTCCGCTGAACAGGACCGAGTATTGGGGGGCCGCGTTGACCGCGTGGCCGGGCCCGCCGCATACTGGCCCTCCCACCCGAAACCTGCACCGGGCGTCGTGCTGCACATCCTGACTTTCTCCCGCTCGGCCGTCCTCATCCGGCACTGGTTCGAGATCGACCTCGACGATGCCTCCATGGAGCACGGTGCCCGGATCGAGATCCGGGAGCTGGCCGGTCACCCGCACCGCGGCAGCGAGTCAGCCGCCCAGCTCATCGCCGCCGACCGGCCGCTGTGGCGGGCGGATCTGTTCGCCCGGCTGGACAGCGATCCCGGCCGCTTCGACGCGGCGCACTACCACCCGCGGTTTTCCGGCGACGAACCCTGCGCCCGGGTCTAGAATCCCGTACTGACCGCCTCTCCGCTCTCGAATGCTCGCCTGTCGGGGAACTATTTTATTCGTAGTCGCACCGTTACTCCCTGTGCTTAACAATTGTCGTGAGACCAGTGTGGCGAAGCCTAAACGGCTGGTCAGCCTGCACGAATCCATGACACCCCGTGCCGGAATCCTGTCAGTCTCCTTAGTAACATCAGGCACATTAGCCACGAAGGCGATGCAATCGTTGGCGATAACGAAATGAGTTCGAGGAGTTTTTCGAGCGCGCCTTCGCGCCGCCGCAGATGAAGCTGCCGCTGGTGGTGGAAATCGAGCAGGGCTAAAGGGCGGAGGCGCGGGGCGGGCATGTCAGGACCTGTGCCCAGCGCCTCTGCTGGGGTTGCCGTGAACGTACGATGCGCGGCGGCTCCAGGGAAGAAGCGAAAAGGTAAAGCTCTGGTAAGCCCAGGTGACGAGGGCCACGACAGGATGGTTAGCGGGGGGCGAAGCCGGGGTTGCTGACCGGCCCGGTGCGCAGCTGGCTGAGGTCGAGCACCCGGTCGCAGCGCTGGGCGACCTCGGGGTCGTGGGTGGCCAGCACCAGCGTGCCGCCGTCCGCGCTGATCGCCAGCATCCGGTCCAGCACCAGCTCCCGTGACTTGCTGTCCTGCTCGGCGGTTGGCTCGTCGGCCAGCAGCACGGTGGGCTGGCTGGCCAGCGCGCGGGCCACCGCGACCCGCTGCTGCTGCCCGCCGGACAGCTCGTCGGCGAGCTGCCCGGTGTGCTCGGCCAGGCCCACCGCGGCCAGCGCGCGCTGGGCCGCGGCGGCCGCCTGGCCGGCCGGCATCCCCGTGGCGAACAGGGTGATCTCGATGTTCTCCGCCGCGGTGAGCAGCGAGACCAGGCCGTGCCCCTGCAGCACGGTCGCCACCCCGGGCGGGACCTGGCCGGGGTGGACCGGGCGGCCGTCCAGCAGCACCTGCCCGGCGTCTGGCGTGGCCAGCCCGGCCAGCAGGGCCAGCAGGGTGGTCTTGCCTGAGCCTGACGGCCCGACCACGGCCAGCCGCTCGCCCGCGCCCACGGCCAGGCTGACCCCGTCCAGGATCCGCCGCCCGCCGATGGCGTACCCGAGGCTCCGCGCTTCCAGCCGGCTCATGGCTGCTCTCCCGCTGCTGGCTGGTCTCCCCTGGGCGGCTGGCCGCCCGGCTGGCCGGCGGGGTCGACCTGGTGCAGGAAGACGCCGCCATCCCGGCGCTCAGCCCGGGCCAGCGAACCGGGCGGGAACACGTCGGTGAACTCGTCCGGCAGCTGCAGCGTCCCGTCCCGGCCGACGACCACGTAATCCTGCCCGGCCCGGCCCTCCGCGCCGACCCGGCCGTCCCGGATGGTGATCGTGCGGCCGAGCGCCGCGGCCACCGCGGGATCGTGGGTGACCGCCACCACGGTGGTGCCGAGCTGCCCGTTCGCGTCCCGGATCAGCTCGATCACCGCGGCCGCGGCGGCCGGGTCGAGCTGGGTGGTGGGCTCGTCGGCGAGCAGCAGCGCGGGCTCGTTGACCAGGGCCAGCGCCAGGGCCAGCCGCTGCTGCTCACCGCCGGACAGCCGCCCGGCCCGGCGGTGCGCGGCCCCGGCCAGGCCGACCCGGTCCAGCAGCTCAGTGGCCCGCCGGCGGCTGGCCCGGGCCCCGCGCCGCGCCGGGGCCTGGGCGAACAGCAGGTTGCCGAGCGCGCTCTGGTAGGGCAGCACGTTCCGCGCCGGGTTCTGCAGCAGCAGGCCGACCTGGCCCACCCGGAACCGGGCCAGCGCACCGCCGCTGAGCCCGGCCAGCCGGTGGCCGTTGATCTCCACCCGGCCGGCGGTCGGCCGCAGCAGCCCGGCCAGGTGCCAGAGCAGGGTGGTCTTGCCCGCCCCGGACGGGCCGAGCAGGGCGACCATCTCCCCCGCCCGGACGGTCAGGTCCACCCCACGCAGCGCCGCCACTTCCGAGCCCGGCGTGCCGTAGACGTGCACCAGGTTGTCGCAGCGGACCGCCAGCTGCGGCCCGGGGCGGGCGCTGGCCCGGGCGTCCGGGGCGTGGCTGGCCGGGGTCACGGCTCGGCCTCGCGGAGCAGGTCCGGCTGGACCGAGCGGACCAGCAGCAGGCTGGCGATGATCGCGGCGGCCGCCCCGGCCAGCAGCGCCCCGCCCAGCAGTACGGCCAGGGCGGTGGCGGACGGCAGGTAGCTGAGCGGCGGGGCGGGCGGCGGGCTGACGAACTCGGGCACGTTGCGTACCGCGAGCAGGGTGGCCAGCAGGCCGCTGGCTATGCCGATGACCGCGCCGAAGCCGAGCACGATGGCCTGCTCGGTGAGCAGGGACGCGCGGACCGAGCTGCGGGATACCCGGCTGGCGATCAGCGCCGCGTACTCGTAGCGGCGGCGCCGCCCGGACGCGTACAGGCTGGCCACCGCGGCCCCGGCGGCCAGCACGGCCGCGGCCAGCGCGTCGGCCAGGAACAGCACGGTGGCCAGCGCCGGGCCCTGCCGGATGAGCTGGGCCTGCAGCGCGGCAGCACTGGCCACGCTGGTGATCCGCACTCCCGCGGCGAGCAGCGCGGGCCGGACCCGGTCCAGCGCGCCCGGCGCCAGCCACACCTGCTGGGTGGCATACCCGGGGGTGCCGCCGGCCGCCCGCTCCGCGTACGTGCCGTTGACCACGATCCCGTTGTCCGGCGCTCCCGGGATGGCGGCGGGCACCGCGACCGGATTGACCTGAAGCGGGCTGCCGTCCAGCCCGGCCACGGTGACCGGGACACCGGCGGTGGGCGCCAGCCCGCGGGCGATCAGCGCAGGCACGGGGTACGGGCGGCTCACCGAGACCGCGACCGCGTCCTGCCCGGACGGGCTTTTCACGGACCAGCGCAGGCCGTCCGGGCCGGGGGTCAGCGAGCCGGCCGCGGCCCCGCTGCCCCCGGCCCGCCAGCGGCCCGGGGTGCCCAGCCCCGCGTCGACCGCGACCCACCGGCCGTGGCCGGACCGGACCTCGATGCTCGCGATGGTGACCCGCCCGGTCACCTGCCCCGGCTGGATCACTGCCGCATTGGGGGACGGCGGCGGTGCGGAAATGGTCAGGTTGGCCAGCAGGCACGGGCATCCGGTCAGCGGCGCCGTCACGGTCCGCGACCCGCTGGCGGCACCGAAGTAGACCGGGGTCTGGCCGATCGCGGCCACTCCCTCCTCGTACAGGTCGAGGACCAGGGTGCTGCCGGCCGGTCGGACCCCGCTGGCCTGGAACCGGAGCCGCACCTGGCTGCCGGCCAGCACCACCGGGCGCGGCGCGGGCGGCTTCAGCGCCGCGGCCAGTGCGGCGGGCCGGCGGTCCAGCCAGCTCGGCTGCCAGGCGGCGATCCGGGCGAACCGCTGCGGGTCCACCCCCAGCATGACCTGCCCAGCGCCAGCCCCAGACGCGTTGGTGTAGCTGTCCACGGCCATCGCTTCCCGGCCGCCAGGGTCGATCCGGTCCACGATGCGGCCCAGGCTGCGGTGCGCGGGCGGGATGACGGTCAGCACCGTCGCGGCGCCGGCCCGCGCGCCGGCCACCGCCCGGATGTTGGCCACCGTGACCGACCAGACCGCCACCGCGAACGAGGCCAGGGCGAACGCGGTGGCCAGCACGATCGTCGCCCGCATGCCGCCCGGCCTGCGGGCGACGTGCCGCAGGGCGAGGAACGGCGCGATCCGGCCGCGCCGCTGGGTGGACCCGAACCCGGCCCGGCAGGCCACGATCAGCAGCCGGGACCCGGCCACCGCGATGGCCACGCCGAGCAGCCCGGGCAGCAGCAGCCCGAGCACGCCGCGCCGGGCCGAGCCGATCTGCCCGGAGACCCGCAGCTCGACCAGCCCGGCCAGCGCGGCGGTGAGCAGGATGCTGTCCACCACCCAGCCCCGCTGGGCGGCCGCGCGGCTGGCCCGCTGCCACTGCTCCACCACCGGCCGGCCGAGCGTCCGCCGGGCCGCGACCACCACCGCGATCAGGCCGCCGACCGTGGCCACCGCCGCCGCCAGCCAGGCGGTGGCGGGCAGCCCGACCGGAGTGCCGGGCCGGAGCAGGATGTGCGCGAGGCCAGCGGTGATCGCCCAGCCCGCGGCCGCCCCCACGGGCAGCGCGATGGCGAGCAGGATCACCGGCTCGGCCAGGCCGAAGGTCAGCGTGCGCCACTGCCCGCGGCCGCGCATCTTGGCCAGCGCCACCTCCGGGCCGCGCGCCTCGGCGGCGTCCGCGACCAGGAGGAAGAGCAGCAGCCAGGCCAGGATCAGCAGCTGCGCCGAGATCAGCACGACCGGTACCTCGACCGCCCGCCAGCTGGCCCGGACCGCGCCGAGGGTGGCCGGGATGGAGGTGGTCGTGGTCGCGCCCTGCTGCTCCAGTACCGGGTCCAGCACCATCTGCTGCATGGCCGCCGCCACCACGGGCAGGTCCGGGCCGGCCAGGTGGCCCGGGATCAGCGGGAAGTCCACGTAGTCGGTGCCCTGCACCGTCCCGGGCACGGCGTCCAGCGTGGACAGCGGGGTGAACATCGCGTCGAAGGGATTGGCCGCGCTTTTCCCCGCCGCGGCCTGGTTCTCGTACGGGAAGTAGCGGCTGGCCGCGTCGAACCAGTAGCTGGCCCCGCTCTCCGCCGCGGTGATCCGGTACACGCCGGTGATGGTCAGCTGTTTCCAGGTGGGCACCGCGATCCGCTGGCCCAGGTGCCAGTGGAACAGGACGGCCAGCGAGCTGCTCACCGCGACCTGGTTCAGCCCCGACGGGCAGCGGCCCGAGGTGAACCGCAGGTGTGCGCAGACCCCGGACCGGTAGACCAGCGGCACCGTCTGGCCGTTCGCCTGCACCGTGGTCTCGGCCGCGGTGACCGGCGGGCCGAAGATCCGGTGCTGGACGGCGGTGCCGCCGAGGTGGGTGGCCAGCGCCGACCTGGCCAGCGCGGTCACCATGCTGATCGCCGCGGCCGGCCCGGACTGGCTCACCTCCAGCCCGCGGCCGGTCACCTGCGCCTGGTTCACGGTGTCCTGCAGGATCGATGACTGGGCGGCGGAGTAGTAGGCGGGCCCGATGGTGACCGCGGCCACGGCCACCACGGCGACGAGCAAGATGCTCAACGAGATCCCAGCCCGGTGGGCCAGCCCACGCAGGGCACTCAGCAGCCCGGTCATGTCAAGCCGATCTTACGGAAGCCGGCCCGGTGCCCGTGTCTCGGCTCCGTCACGATTGGGCCGGCTGGGTCTCACAGCACGTCGCGCCGCTGCAGGTAGCTGAGCGCGACCGAGCCGACCGGAACCGGCAGCCAGAAGGTGATCAGCCGGAACAGCAGCACCGCGCTGACCGCGGTGGCCGCGGGCAGCCCGGTGGCGGTGAGCCCGGCCGCCAGGGCCGCCTCCACCGCGCCCAGCCCGCCCGGGGTCGGCACCACGGCGCCGAGCGCGCTCCCGGTCAGGTACACGACCGCGGCGCTGGTCAGCGAGATGTGGCCGCCGAGGGCGAGCACGCAGGTGGCCAGGCAGAAGATGTAGCAGGCGGTGAGCAGCAGCGCGCCACCGATACCCTGGGCCAGCTTGCGCGGCTGCTGCAGCATGCTGAGCAGCCGGGGCAGCACCTGCTCCAGCGTGGGCGCGACCCGGGCCCGCAGCAGGCGCCGGCCCGCCGGTACCGCCAGCACGATGAGCGCGGCCAGGACGAGCCCGGCGATCACGAAATACACCCAGGTGGGCGGGCGCAGCGAATTGCTCCGCGCACCGGTGATGGCCAGGAAGATCAGCAGCAGCACGATGTGCAGCACGAACGCCACCACCTGCGCGACGCCGACGCTGGCCGCGGCGACCGCCGGGGGCACCTTGCTGCGCTGCAGGTAGCGGATGTTCAGCGCGGCCCCGCCCACCGCGGCCGGGGTGACCAGCGTGACGAAGGACGCCGCCACCTGGGCCAGCACGGTCCAGAAGAAGTTCAGCCGCTCCAGCACGAACCCGGACAGCGACCAGGCCGCGGCCACGTAGGTGCCCACCGACAGGCCCAGGGCCACCAGGATCCACAGCGGGTCGGCGTGCCGCAGCAGCGTGCCCAGGTTGACCCGGGCCAGCTCGCTGGTCAGCAGGTAGGCCGCGAGGATCACGCCGACCAGGGTGATCAGGCTGCGCGGCCGGATCCGCTCCAGCTGGACCGGTGGGGCCTCCGGGCCGCCCGGTGCCTCGGCCAGCAGCTCATTGCGCAGCTTGGGCAGGATGTCCTTGCGCCGGCGCACGGTCGCCCGGGTGGACCGGGCCAGCACCACCGGCTGCAGCAGCGGCACCAGCCCGGTCAGCTCGGCCGAGCTGCCGGCCTTGCGCAGGGCCAGCGCGGCCGCCCGGTCCGGCCCGACCAGCGTGGCCAGCTCGGCCAGCAGCTGCGAGGTGTCCAGGCGCAGTTGCAGGTCGCTGGCGGCCACGTCCCCGCTGCCCGGGTCGAGCAGCTTCACCTGGTCCCCGTCGTCGAGCAGGATCCGGTCCGCGGTCAGCTGCCGGTGGGTGACCCGGTGCGCGTGCAGCCGCTTTACCGCGTCCCAGACCGCCTCGAGCTGTGCCTCGGTCAGCGAACCGCCCAGCTCGGCCAGGGGTGTCCCGCCGTCGGCCTCGGTGGCCAGCGCGATGGCCTCCGGGCCGACCCGGAACAGGGCACACAGCCGTGGTGTGCGCACCCCCGCTTCTTCCACCGCGTAGGACAGCAGCGCACGCCGCTCGGCGGCGCGGTCGGTGGACAGCGGCGCCCGGCGGGCGACCTGCTCACGCAGGCGCAGCGCGCGGTACAGCCGGTACGCCAGGCCCGCCGCCTGCTGGTCCCGGTCGTACACGGCCACGTCGAGCTGCCCGCCAGCGGCGGTGACAGCCGCGTAGCGCCGGGATTCCGTCCCGGTGTCGGACACCCGGCGCAGCTCGGTGACCGGGTAGCCAACGACCGCGAGAGCGCTGGCGATCACCTCCCCGGTGGGCCGCTGGGACATGGAGCCCGCGGCATACCGCACCGCGACCGCGATCACCCAGCCCAGCAGCAGGGTGATGAGCACGGACAGCACGGTGGTGTGATGCGCCGCCAGGCTGGCCACCGAGTAGACCACGACCGCGACCCACAGCGCGGTCCGCCAGCGCGGCCGGCCGCTCAGGTCGATGATCGTGGTGTAGGCGACCAGCCCGGCCAGCGGCGCGTCCAGCGGGGCGAAGCCGGCGGCTTCCGGCCGGGACGTGGCGATCGCGTGGTACAGCTGGCTGGCCGCGCTGCTCCGCAGCACGGCATTGGCCAGACCGACCAGGGCCGCGGTGGCCAGGCCGATGACCAGCGCCTCCGCCAGCCGCCGGGCCTGGTGGCGGACCAGCTGGCGGATGGCCAGCGCCACCGGCAGCAGCACCAGGGCCAGCACGGCGGCCACCCGGAGCAGGGAGAGCACGCCGTCGGGCAGCCGCAGGCTGGCCCCGACCACGTCGGTCTCCACGCCGTCGGTGGTCGCCTTGGCCAGCAGCCCGGCCGCCACCAGCAGGGCGATCCCGGCCAGCCCGGACACGCAGCGCAGCAGGTCGGTGGGCCGCCGGATCCGCCGGGCCAGCCAGTCCTCGATCACCGGCGCGGGGGTGCCCTGCGGCCCGGAGCCCGGCTGGCCAGTGCCGGGCTGGCCAGTGCCGGGCTGGCCAGTGCTGGGCTGGCCGGTGCCGGGCGGCGGCACCGCGCCGTGGGCTGGCGCACGCTCATCCGGCGCACCGGCCGGTGCGCCGGAGGGCGCCGGGCGCGGCGTGCGCGGGGGCGTGCTCACCCCACGATCGTTTCACCCGGCCGGCCACCCCGCATAGCCGCGCCTGGTCAGCGCCGCTTGCGCCCGGGGCTCAGCCCGACCAGGCGGCGCCAGGCGACCAGGACGAACACCACCCCGAGGACCACCTGAAGGCCCATGTCCAGGAACCAGATGCTCGGCTTGTGCTGCCAGAGCGGGTCGGCAGGCCCGTTGGACGCGGGTGAGATCACCGACAGGTTGGTGGTGGACGCGGACGCGCCATACCCCCATCGGGCCGGGGCCAGCCAGGACAGCTGGTCCAGTCCCACCTTCCCGTTCAGCGGCAGCACCCCGCCGGACAGGATGACCTGGGCAATGGCCAGCAGCACCAGCAGCGGCATGGCCTTCTCGGACGTGCTGACGATCGAGGAGATCAGCAGCCCGAGCGCCATCGAGGCCAGCGACAGGAACACGATGGCCAGGATGATCTCGGCGAACGCGCTGCCGAGGACCACACCGTGGGCGGGCATCGGCCGGCCGAGCAGCCCGAGCACGACCAGCAGCAGGGCCTGCAGCCCGCTGATCACGCCCAGCACGATGATCTTGGAGAACAAGTACGTGCCGGACGACAGCCCGGCGGCCCGTTCTCGGGCATAGATGGGCCGTTCCTTGACCAGTTCCCGGACCGAGTTGGCGGCGCCGATGAAGCACGCGCCGATGATCAGGACCAGCAGCAGCGTGCTGGCGTCGGCGTTGGTGCCGGGCGAGCCGGTCAGGCCCTCCGGGGCCGGGACCGCCCGCAGCAGCCCCCCGATCACGATCGGCAGCACGGCCAGGATGGCCAGGTAGCTGCGGTCCGAGGCGATGACCGACAGATAGCGCCGGCACAGCGTGGAGACCTGCGCGAAGAACCCGCGCGGGGCCGGCGGCAGGCCCGGGGATTCCCGCTCCGAATCCGGCAGCTGCTTGGCCAGCCCGCCCGCCACGTTCTCGGCGTAGTAGGGCGACCGCTTGAAGTCGCCTACCCAGTCCCGGTCCGCCTCGGCCTCGAACGCCTGGAACACCTCGGCCCAGCGGGTCTTCCCGAAGTACTTCAGGCCGTCGGCGGGCGGCCCGTAGAACGCGACCCGGCCGCCTGGCACCAGGACCAGGAGCCGGTCGCACACGTCCAGGTTGTCCACGCTGTGCGTGACGATGATGACCGTCCGGCCGTCTTTGGCCAGGCCGCTCATCAGCTCCATCACCGATTTGTCCAGCCCCGGGTCCAGGCCCGAGGTGGGCTCGTCCAGGAACAGCAGGGACGGCTTGGTCAGCAGCTCAAGCGCGACGTTGACCCGCTTCTGCTGCCCGCCGGACATCGACCCGGTCCTTGTGTTGCAGTGCTTGGTCAGGGCCAGCTCGTCGATGACCTCATCCACCCGGCGGTTGCGCTCGGCCGCCGAGGTGTCGCCGGGGAAGCGGAGCTCAGCCGCGTAGCGCAGCGCGCGCCGCGGCCTGAGCTGGGTGTGCAGGATGTTTTCCTGCGGCACCAGCCCGATGCGGTGCCGCAGCTCGGCGTAGTGGGTGTACAGGTCACGGTTGTCGTACAGCACCGCGCCCTCGGTAGCGGGCCGCATCCCGGTGAGCGCGCCGAGCAGAGTCGATTTGCCCGCACCGCTGGGGCCGATGACCCCGACCAGGGACCGCTCGCCGATCGGGAAGCTCACGTGGTCCAGCAGCACCTTGCCGCCGGGCAGGCGCACGGTGAGGTCCTGGGCGACCAGCGAGACGTCGCCTTCGTCGATGAACTCGCGCAGTTCCTCGCCGACCAGCCGGAACGAGGCCCGGCCGATGCCGATCAGGTCCTGCTCGGTGATGGGCGCCCGGTCCACCCGGCGGCCGTTGATGAACGTGCCGTTGTGGCTGCCCAGGTCGACGATCTCGTACCGCCCACCGCCGGTGTTCCGCAGCTCCGCGTGCTCCCGTGAAACGCTCAGGTCCGGGATGACCAGGTCGTTGCCGGGATCACGGCCGATCCGCATGACCCGGGCCGGGGCGCGCATCACCGCCGTGGGGCGGCGGTCCACGCTGCTCTGGCCAGTGGGCGGCCGGGCGCCATCGGGGTGCGCCAGCGCGAGCATCATGACCGGGCCGTCTTCCGGGTGGCCCAGCCGCAGCACCGCGCTCTGCGCCACCTCCACCCGCCCGATCCGGCGGGTGCCCAGGAACGTCCCGTTGGTCGAGCCCGAGTCCTCGACGATCCAGGCCTGGCCGTCCACTCGGAGCACCGCGTGCTGCCACGAGACGCGGGAATCGCTGATCACGATGTCGGACGCTGGGTCCCGGCCCACCCGGTACTCCGAGCCCGCGCGCAGCGTCTGGTCGGTGCCCTGGGTCTTGACCACGAGTGCCGGGGCATCCGGCGGCGACACGAGACGCTCACTCATTAGCCCAGTCTAGGGGGATTCAAGGGACGGCAAATAGGGCGCCACGCACGCGAGTTTCCAGGTTACGGGTGGTTTCCGTGCCCGGGAACGCGATCTAAGCGTGGCTTGTCCGGAAAGCCCGAATCGGCATCCTGCAGCGCGGCCGCCACGGCTGCTAGCAGAATTCAACTCGCGTCCCCCGGCCGGGAGCACCGGGGGCGGACCGCCGGCGAGGGCAGGAGGCGCGGTGAGCGAGCAGTCCCCGTGGCCGCCCCGCGCACTGCCCGCGGGCTCCCGGGTCGCTGACTACCGGCTCGACGAGCAGATCGGCCAGGGCGGGATGGCGGTGGTCTACCGCGCTTACGACCTGCCGCTGGAACGCCAGGTGGCGCTCAAGATCCTGGACCCGGCGCTAGCCCAGGACGAGGAGTTCCAGCAGCGGTTCATCCGCGAGTCCCGGGCCGCCGCGGCCGTGGACCATCCGAACATCATCCCGGTCTTCGGCGCGGGCCAGGCGGACGGCGTGCTGTTCATCGCGATGCGCTTCGTGGCCGGCGCCGATGTCCGGACGCTGCTCGACCGGCTCGGCCCGCTGCCCGCCCCGCGGGTGGCCGGCATCGTCGCCCAGGTGGCCGCCGCACTGGACAGCGCGCACCACCGCGGCCTGGTGCACCGGGACGTGAAGCCCGCCAACATCCTGCTCGACGCGGGCCCGGCGGGCGGGCGCGCCGGCCACGTGTACCTGTCCGACTTCGGGCTCAGCAAGCAGGCGCTGTCCTCGCTCGGTCTCACCGAGGCCGGCCAGCTGATCGGCACGCTCGACTATCTGGCCCCGGAGCAGATCACCGGCGGCCCGGTGGACGGCCGGGCCGACCTGTACGCGCTGGCCTGCGCGGCTTACGAGATGCTGGCCGGATCGCCGCCGCACCGCCGCGACCACCGGCTCGCGGTGCTCGCGGCCCAGCTGTCCCAGCCGCCACCGCTGCTCACCGGGATCCGCCCCGGCCTGCCGCCCGCGGTGGACCAGGTGATGGCCCGGGCGCTGGCCAGATCCCCGGATGACCGCTATCACCGGTGCCAGGACTTCGCCGCGGCGCTCAGCTCGGCGCTGGACCAGGCCGGCCCGGCGGGCCAGGCTGGCCCGCCGGGCCAGGCCAGCACGGCGGGCCGGGCGGGCGGGTCTGGGCTGGGCGGGCCGCCGGTCCCCGGCCCGGGCCGGGGACCGGCCACGCGGCCGGGCCTCCCGGCCGCGCCACGCGCCGAGTACCCGCACGCCACCAATCCGCGGGCGGGCTGCGTATCGCCGCCGTTAGGCCCGGAACCGCCGGCCGGGGCGGGTACGGGAGCACCGGGCGGCAGGGCGCCGGGCGGAGGGGCACCGGCGGACCCAGCCACGCGGCCCTGGTGGCGGTCGCGCATGGTGCCCGTCCTGCTGGCCCTGGTGGCCGTCGGCGTGGCCGGGACCGTGCTGGCCGTCACGCACCGCGGCCGGGCGCCCACGGTGGCGCTGGCCCCACCGGGCTGCGTCACCGCCGCCGCGCCCAGCGCCCGGCTGGCCGGCGTGCGCCCCAGCTACGTCACGCTGGCCGGGATGCCGTTCGCGGTCGCCCTGACCGGCGATGGCCGGTGGTCCTTCGTGTCCACCGGGACCGGGCACTCGATCGAGGTGCTCCGGTCCGGTGACCCGCTCGCCCCCACACCGGTCCAGCGGATCAGGGTGGCCGCCATGGTGCGCGGTGAGGCCATCACACCGGACGGCCGCTACCTGCTGGCCGCGACGGGCAGCGGGGCGGTGGTGGTCAGCGTGGCCCGGGCCGAGCAGGGCCGGCCCGGCAGCGTCCTCGGCACCCTGGCCAGCCCGGGCGGCGCCGGGGCGGTCGAGGTGGCCGTATCACCGGACGGCCGGTTCGCGTTCGTCACCCTGGAGGACAGCGGCACGATGGCCGTGTTCAACCTGCAGGCCGCGCTGGCCAGCGGGCTGCGCGACTCCGGGTTCGTCGGCGCCGTTCGGCTCGGGATCCACCCCATCGGCCTCGCGGTCAGCCGGGACGGCCAGTGGCTGTACGCGACGGCACAGAAGCGTACGGACCGGTCCGAGCAGGGCACGCTGAACGTGCTCAGCGTGCCCCGGGCCGAGACTGACCCGGCCGGGTCGGTTGTCGCCCGGGCGCTGGCCGGCTGCGATCCCGGCCGGGTGATCACCACGTCGGGCGGGTCCACGGTGTGGGTGACCGCCCGGGAGAGCAACGCCCTGCTGGCCTTCTCCGCGGGCCGGCTGCGCACCGACCCCGGCCGGGCCCTCATCGCCAAGGTGCAGGTGGGGCAGCGGCCGATCGGGCTGACCATGCTGCCGGGCGGCGACCGCATCCTGGTGGCCAACTCCAACATGCACCCGCGCCAGGGGGCCATGGCCAGCCTGGGCGTGGTCGACGCGCCCGCGGCCGTGGCCGGGCGGCCCGCTCTGCTCGGGCTGATCCAGACGGGCACGCTGCCCCGCGAGGTGACCATGGTGCCCGATGGCCAGGCGGTGCTGGTCACTAATTCGGCTTCGCATCAATTGGAGGCCGTAAATGTGTCCGGCTTGAAATAAGCCGCCTGAATATGGTCCTGCCTGCCCTGGCTCACTAGGATGGATATCCGGTTGGCCAGCCGCGGCGGGGGATCGGCAGGCCCGGTTGCGCAGTCCCGCCCGGCCCGGCATGTCATAACATTTCCGAAAGCTGCCCGGCGCCTGGCCGGGGCCCCGACCATCTGGCGGCCACTGTGAGCGACTACCCGACGCAACGCCTGCCAATCCAGCCTGGCGACAACGGCGGGCCGTACAGCGGGTATGACGTCGGCCCGGGCGGCCGGCCGCGCCGGTCCCGCGGCCGACGTGCGCTGATCATCACCATCGTGACCCTGGTGGTGCTGGCCGCCCTGTTCGTCATCGCCGACCGGGTCGCGGTCAGGATCGCGGACAACAAATTCGCCAGCCAAGTGCAGAGCCAGGGCCAGCTCAGCAACAAGCCGTCGGTCGACATCCAGGGCTTCCCGTTCCTCACCCAGCTGGCCGCCCGCGAGTTCAACGAAGTACGGCTGAGCGCCCCGTCGGAGAAGGCCGGCCCGGTTGAGATCAAGAACCTCCAGGCCACCATGCACCATATGAAGCTCATCAACGGCTTCAGTGGCGCGCACATCGGCAGCCTGAACGGCACCGGGCTGATCACCTTCGCCAGCCTGGCCAAAGCCGCAGGCGTGCCCGGCCTGAAGATCTCCGCGCTGAGCAACACCGAGGCCAAGGTCACCGTCGATCTGGACATCATCTCCGCCAGCGGGGTGGCCCGGGTCACCAAGGTGGGTGACAACAAGCTCAACATCGCGATCGTCAATGCCGGCGGGATCCCGCTGGACGCGCTGGGCGGGCTGAACAACATGACGATCACCATCCCGGGCGTGCCGGTGGGCCTCAAGCTGGCCAGCATCACCATGACTTCGCAGGGCATCCTGATCCACATCACCGGCCACAACGTCACGCTGAGCAACGGCTGAGCTGGGCCGGCGGGCCGCTGACGGCTAGCGCACTACCCCGGGCCGGCTTACCATTCGGCCGTGGCCATGGTGTTCGGGGTGGTAAAGCGCCTGTTGCTGGGGCGCCCAATGCGCAGCGACCGGCTGGGGCACACGCTGCTCCCCAAGCGGATCGCGCTCCCGGTGTTCGCCAGCGACGCGCTGTCCTCGGTCGCCTACGCGACCGAGGAGATCCTGATCGTCTTGTCGGTCGGCGGGCTCGCCTTCTTCCACTACACCCCGTACATCGCGCTGGCGGTGGGCGTGCTGATGCTGGTCGTGGTCGCGTCCTACCGGCAGAACGTGCACGCCTACCCGTCCGGCGGCGGCGACTACGAGGTGGCCAGCACCAACCTGGGCCCCAAGGTGGGCATGACCGTGGCCAGCGCGCTGATGGTGGACTACACGCTGACCGTGGCGGTGTCCGTGTCGGCCGGCGTGGCCAACCTGGCCTCCGCCTTCCCGGTGCTGGATTCGCACGTCACGCTTATCGCCGTGCTCGTGGTGGCCGTGATCGCGGTGATGAACCTGCGCGGCGTGCGCGAGTCGGGCACCGCGTTCGCCATCCCCACCTACTGCTTCATCGGCGTGGTCGCGCTCCTCATCATCTGGGGGTTCACCCGGGCCGGGCTGGGCCACCACCTCGAGTCGGACAGCGCGCACTACGGGGTCAAGACCGCCCGCGAGTTCACCGGCGTGGCGCTGATCTTCCTGCTGCTGCGCGCGTTCTCCTCCGGGTGCACCGCGCTCACCGGCGTGGAGGCGATCAGCAACGGGGTACCCGCGTTCCGCAAGCCCAAGAGCAAGAACGCGGCCACCACGCTGGCCCTGCTCGGCGCGATCGCGGTGTCCATGTTCGCCGGGGTCACCGCGCTCGCGCTGATCAGCCACGTGCACTACGCGCCCCCGCAGGACCTGACCGGGATGCCCCCCGGCACCACCCAGCGCACCGTGATCGCCCAGGTCGGGCGGGCGGTGTTCGGCGACTCCTCGCCGCTGTTCTACGTCCTGCAGTTTGTCACCGCGCTCATCCTGGTGCTGGCCGCGAACACCGCGTTCAACGGCTTCCCGGTGCTCGCCTCGATCCTGTCCCGGGACGGGTACCTGCCCCGCCAGATGCACACCCGGGGTGACCGGCTGGCGTTCAGCAACGGGATCCTGCTGCTGTCCGGGTTCGCCATCCTGCTCATCGTGGTCTTCCAGGCCTCCCCGACCCGGCTGATCCAGCTCTACATCATCGGTGTGTTCGTCTCGTTCGTGTGCAGCCAGACCGGCATGATCCGGCACTGGAACCGGCTGCTGCGCACCACCACCGACCGGGTGGTCCGGCGGCGCATGATCCGGTCCCGGACGATCAACACGATCGGCGCCTGCGTCACCGCGGTCGTCCTGGTCATCGTGCTGATCAGCAAATTCGCCAGCGGCGCCTGGATCGTGGTGGTGGCCATGCCGGTCATCTGGCTGACCATGCGCGGCATCCACCGGCACTACGAGCACGTGGCGATCGAGCTGACCCCGCCGGACGATCTCAAGCTCACCATGCCCGCCCGCAACCGGTCGATCGTGCTCGTGTCCAAGCTGCACCTGCCGACGCTGCGGGCGCTGGCTTACGCCAAGGCCACCCACCCCAGCTACCTGGAAGCGGTGACGGTGGACGTGGACGAGACGGAGACGCTGCGGCTCAAAGAGGACTGGGAACGGGCTGGCATCCCGATCCCGCTGACCGTGGTCGCCTCGCCGTACCGGGAGATCACCCGGCCGATCGTGTACTACGTGAAGCGGCTGCGCCGGGAAAGCCCGCGCGACATCGTGACCGTCTACGTCCCCGAGTACGTAGTGGGCCACTGGTGGGAGCAGCTGCTGCACAACCAGAGCGCGCTGCGGCTGAAGACCCGGCTGCTGATGCAGCCCGGCGTGGTCGTGGCCAGCGTGCCCTACCAGCTGCGGTCCGCCACCCAGCAGCACCCGGCCCCGCCCGGGGCGAACGGCCAGGTGGGCACCGCCGCGCCGGACGGGGACGGCCGGGCCCCGGGCCCGCCCGCCGGCCCGCCCGCCGAGGCGGGCCAGGCCGCGCACCGGCTGACCGCGGGCACCGAGGAACTGCACGCGGCCGACCTGCAGGCCGAGTGCCGGGAGGTGGGCGCCACGCCGATCGCGGAAACCATCGAGCATGAGTTCGTGGACGTGGCCGGCACCCTGCGCACGGTCACGCTGCGGCCGCGGGGCGCCAGCCTGGCCATGGAGGCCGACCTGTGGGACGGGACCGGCAGCGTGACCCTGGTCTGGCTGGGCCGCCGGGACATCCCGGGTATCCGGCCCGGCCGCCGCATCGAGGTGCACGGCCGGCTGGCCCGGATCAAGGACGAGCGCACGATCTACAACCCCAGCTACGAACTCCGCCCCGGCCCCGAATAACCGGGCTAGCACTGGAATCTGTAGCCCATGCCGGGTTCGGTGAGCAGGTAGCGGGGGTGGGAAGGGTCGGGCTCCAGCTTGCGGCGCAGATGCGCGAGGTGGACCCGCAGGTAGTTGGCCTCGGTCTGGTACTGCGGGCCCCACACCTCGCGCAGCAGCTGGCGCTGGGTGACCAGCCGCCCCTCGTGCCGGGCCAGGATCTCCAGCAGCTGCCACTCGGTCGGCGTCAGCCGCACGTCGCCGCCGTCCCGGGTGACCCGTTTCGCGGCCAGGTCCACGGTGAAGTCGGCCGTGGCCAGGACCGGCTCGTCAGGTGCGGGCGACGCGCGGCGGACCGCCGCGCGCAGCCTGGCCAGCAGTTCGTTCATGCCGAACGGCTTGGTCACGTAGTCATCCGCGCCCGCGTCCAGCGCGGCCACCTTCTGGCTCTCCTGGCCCCAGGCGGACAGCACGATGATGGGGGTGGAAGTCCAGCCGCGCACCCCCTTGATCACCTCGGTGCCGTCCATATCGGGCAGGCCGAGGTCCAGGATGAGCACGTCCGGCCGGTCCCGGGCCATGGCGGCCAGCCCCGACGTCCCGTCGGCCGCGGTGCTCACCTGGTATTTGCGCGCGGTCAGGTTGATCCGCAGCGCGCGCAAGATCGGCTCCTCGTCGTCGATCACCAGGACCCTGGTCACCGCGAGCCGGTCCCTGCGGGCATGACGGCCGCCCGGGTCACTGCTCGGCGGCCGCGGCCGACGCGGCCGGTGTGGCCGCCACCGGCAGGGTGACCTGCACGGTCAGCCCGCCACCCGGGGTGTCCACGGCCACCACCGAGCCGCCCATGGCCTCCAGGAATCCCTTGGCCACGGCCAGGCCCAGGCCGACCCCGGTGCCGGACGGGCGGTCGCCGAGCCGCTCGAACGGCTCGAACATGCGCTGCTTGAAGCCGTCTGGGACGCCCGGGCCGTGATCGCACACCTCGAGCAGCACGCTGCCCGAGTCCGGCCGGGCCCGCAGCACAGGCGGGCGGCCGTCCGGCGAGTGCGCCAGTGCGTTGGCGAACAGGTTGGCCAGCACCCGTTCCAGCAGCACCGGGTCGGTGCGCACCAGCGGCAGATCGTCGGGCACCGCCATCCGCACGCTGCTGGCCGGGGCCAGCCCGAGCAGCGCGGCCGGCGCGACCTCCTCGACGGAGGTGGGCCGCAGGAACGGCTGCAGCGATCCGGTCGCCAGCCGGCTCATGTCGAGCAGGTTCCCGATAAGCGCGTCCAGCCGGTCCGCGCCGTCCTCGATCGTGGCGAGCAGGGCCGCCTCGTCCGCCGGGGTCCACTCCACATCGGTCTGCCGCAGCGTGCTGACGCTGGCCTTGATCGACGCGAGCGGGGTGCGCAGGTCGTGGCTGACCGCGGCGAGCAGCGCGGTGCGCATCCGGTTGCCCTCGGCGAGCGCCTCCGCCTGGGCGGCCTGGGTACGCAGCCGGTCCCGGTCCAGGGCCGCGCCGGCCTGGGCCGCGAACCCGTCCAGCAGGCGGGCGGTCACCGGCCGGGACTGGCCGGCCACGATCAGCGCGACCGTCTCGCTGACCGTGACCTGGGTGGGCACGGCGTCCGCGGCAGCGGACCCGCTGACCGCGACGCTCACCCACTGATCGCGGACCAGCTCGGCCAGCTCGGCGCGGCCACCCCAGGAGCTGGTCAGGTGATCAAGCACCGCGGTCGGCGTGTCGGCGCCACCGAGCACCGTCTGGGCCAGCCCGAGCAGCGAGGCGGCCTCGTCCGCGCTGAGCGCCGCCTCCACCTGACGGCGGGCGGCCAGGTGCACCACGCTGCTGACGGTCACCGCCACCGTGACGAACAGCAGCAGCGCCAGCATGTTGCGCGGCTCGGCGATGGTCAGGGTGTGCAGCGGTTTGGTGAAGTACCAGTTGAGCAGCAGGCTGGCGGTGATCGCGGCCAGCACCGCGGGCCAGAAGCCGCCGACGATGGCGACCGCGACCACGGCCACCAGGTAGATGAGCAGGTCGTCGGACAGGTCCAGGTGCCCGCGCGCAGCGGCCAGCGCGACCGTGATCAGCGGCAGCCCGGCGATCAGCAGCACCCCGGCGGCCTGCCGCCGGCCGCGCAGGCCCATTCCCGCCCGGATCGGCCCGGCGGGCCAGGGCGCCGCCCCGGCCACCGTCGCCCGGGCGGTCCGGGCCAGCCGCCGGCCGGCCCCGGCAGGCGGCTGCTCACCGCGCATGTTCACAACCCATAGTCTGAACGACGGAACGAGATCGCGCACCACCAGGCCAGCCGCGGCACCCACCAGCGCGCAGCAGGCCATCGCCACCGCGGCCCGGGCGGCCACCGGGCCGGTCATCCGGAGCTGAGCGTACGGCGGGCCGGAGAAGCCGGCCACGGTCAGCCAGCCGATCAGGCCGATCACCGGGGCGGCCAGCAGCTCAGCGGCGGCCGAGATGACCACGACCACGGCGGCGGCCAGGATCAGCACCCCGGTAGCAGGCAGCCCGCCGTGCAGGCCGGCCGCGACCGCCCCGACCACCAGCAATGCGGCGAAACCGGCGGGCAGCGCGAAATACGCCGGCAGACCGGTGCGTGCTCTGCTGCGGTTCATCCTGTTCAGTTGACCGCCGATCCGGCCCAGTGCCACGGATCTTCACACAGCCTTAACACCCCCGCGGGCACCTTTAACGCGCCGCTAACAGGCACCGGGCGGCGAAGTAGAACGGCACGGGCACCGCTCCCAGCGATCACTTACCGGGACCCGCACCTGCCGTCGCGGTGGCCACCCCGGCCCCCGCGGCCGGGGTGGCCGCAGGCCGGCGCACGAACGACGCGGTGACCGCGGCCGCCGTGCTGACCGCGGCGGTGCACAGCCAGACATGGCGGAACGCGGTCACCGCGGCCGCCGACGTGGCCGGGGTGCCCAGGATGGTCACGAACAGCGCCACCCCCAGCGCCGAGGCGACCTGCCGCCCCATGTTGACCAGGGCCGACCCGGTGCCGAACCGGGCGGCCGGCAGCGCCGTGGTGCTCGCGCTGATCAGCGTGGGCAGTGTCAGCCCCACCCCCATGCCGGTCAGCAGCATGCTGGGCAGCAGGTCGAGCAGGTAATTCGGGGTCACACTGACCGTGACCACCCGCCACAGCAGCCCGGCCGCGAACAGCAGGTTCCCGGCCGCCGCGACCGGAGCCGGGCCGATCCGCCGGGACAGCGGCCCGGCCCCGACCGCCAGCGCCGGCACCATGGCCGGGCCCGGCGCGATCGCCAGGCCGGTGCGCAGCGCCGAATAGTGCCAGACCGTCTGGCACCACAGCACGTTGGACAGCAGCATGGCGGCGAACCCGATACCGAACACGAAGACCGCCGCGCTGGCCGAGCGGAACGCCGGGATGCGCAGCAGGTGCAGTTCCACCAGCGGCCGTTCGTGGTGTGTGCACCGCCACAGGAACCAGCCGAGCGCCGCGGCTGAGCCGGCCAGCAGGCCCAGCACCCCAGCCGACGACCACCCCCAGGACGGGCCCTCCACCAGCCCGCCGGTCAGCCCGCCGACCGCCGCGGTCAGCAGCACCGCACCCAGCAGGTCAGGCAGCGGCTCGGCGGCCCGGGCCGGCGGGTGCGGCAGCACCCGGGCCCCGGCCACCAGCGCGGCCAGCCCGACCGGCAGGTTGACCAGGAAGACCCAGCGCCAGTCCACCTGGACCAGCAGGCCGCCGGCCACTGGTCCCAGCGCGGCTGACACGCCACCCACGGCCGCCCAGGCCCGGACCCGCCCGGCGCGCTGCTGTACCGGGGTGACCGCCAGCAGCAGGGCCAGCGAGGTGGGGATCAGCGCGGCGGCCCCGGCGGCCTGCACGGCCCGCGCCGCCACCAGGAAGGCGAGGCCCGGCGCAGCCGCGCACGCCGCCGAGGCCAGCGTGAACACCGCGATCCCGGCCAGGAACACCCGCCGCTGGCCGGTCCGGTCCCCCAGCCGCCCGGCCGGCACCAGCAGCGCGGCGAACACGATCGCGTACGCGTTCAGCACCCAGGACAGCCCGGCCAGGGAGCTGCCACCGAAGTCGCGGCCGATGCTGGGCAGGGCCACGTTGACGATGAACAGGTCCAGGTTCGACATGAAGATCGCCGCGACCACCACGGCGAACACGGTGCCTGGGCCCCGCTCCCGCTGGTTTGATTTTCCAACTGGCACAGGCAGGAGAGTAGCGGGCCCAGGTTTGATATGGCAACCTTGTCGGGTGGCCAGTCCCAGCAACCCACCATCCGCGCCCAGCGCGGTGGGCCCGCGGCCGCCCGCGCCGCTGCCCGGCCGCCCATGCTCCATCGCCCGGGCGCTCGACCTGATCGGCGAGAAATGGGCACTGCTCGCGATCCGGGAGATTTCGTTCGGCAATCACCGGTTCAATGAGATCGCCCGCAACACCGGCGCGCCCCGGGACCGGCTGGCCGCCCGGCTGCGCAGCCTGGTCGAGGCGGGCATCGTGGAGCAGCGCGCCTATCAGAGCAGCCCGCCACGGTCCGGGTACCACCTGACCCAGGCCGGGCGGGATCTCACGCCGGTCCTGCGCGCCCTGGTCACCTGGGGCGACCGCTGGGTGTCGGATGAGCCGCCCGCCACCCTCATGCACGGTGATCACGAGCTGTCCCTGGGCTGGATCTGCCGGGAGTGCGGCACCGAAGCCAGCCCGGAGTCAGTGTCGGTCCGGCCCAATGCCCCGGGCTGGGACATCCACGGGCCGGACCCGGCCAGTTAGCCGCTGGCCGGGCCGGGCTGCCCCGGCTCCTGCTCGATCAGATCGACCGGGCACTCCTCGTGCTGCCACTTGCCGTCCGCCCGCAGCCGGACGTCCTCGGCGGCGGTGATGACCCGTCCGCAGCGGGCGCACTGCTGCCCGGGCGCGTGCAGTTCGTTGTCTTCAGCGTCGACGTAGAGGTTGGCCCGCTCCTGCTCCTCGCTCTCCTCGATCTCTTCCTCGACGAGCTCGTCGCGCTCCACAGGCAGCAGACCCTCCTGGCGGAGCTCCGCCAGGCGCTGCTCCCGGCGTTCTTCCTCGCCGAATTCGGGTCCGTAGTCAGGCCGTACAGTCATGGCGCCCCCAGCGTCGGGTCAGGCCGCGGGCGTGGCCCGCCGTCACCAAGCCCAGTCTCGCACTGCCGGCCCGGCCTGTGTCAGTCCGCAGCCGCACGGAGCCGGGCAAACTCCGCGGCCAGGGCGGCGGGCGTGTAGTGGGCGTTGAGCCCGCTGGGGTTGGGCAGCACCCATATCCGCGTCGCCCCGACGACCGTGTCCTGCGGGCCGACCTGGGCGTCCGGGCCGTTGAACGCCGTCCGGTAGGCGGTGACCCCGAGGACTGCGAGCCAGCGCGGGGCCAGCCGGGTGAGCTTGCCGGTGAGCAGCCCGGCCCCCGCCCGCAGTTCGGCTGGGCTCAGCTCGGCCGCCCGGGCGGTGGCGCGGGCGGCGATGTTGGTGATGCCCAGGCCCAGGCCCAGCAGCAGGTCCTGCTCGTCCGGCCGGAACTGGCGCGGGGTGAACCCGGAGCGGTGCAGCGCGGGCCAGAACCGGTTGCCCGGCCGGGCGAAGTGGTGTCCGGTGGCCGCCGAGTACAGGCCCGGGTTGATGCCCGCGAAGAGCACCCGCAGGCCGGGCGCGATGACGTCAGGAATCGTCCGGTTCCGGGCCGCTGCCAGGTCGGCCGGGGCCGGCCGCCACGCCGGGGGGCCGGCCATCCGGGGAGCCTTGGGCACAGGCTCACCTTAACGCCCGACCGGTTCGCCCGTTAAACAGCCTTTAATCAGCCTAATACCTGGGCAGTGCCCATGAATACACAGGAGCACGTTAGTGACCAGTTTTAACGGCAGACTCGAATGGCTACTGATCCTGATGCGCGCCATCATTCTGCTGCGCACGTCCTCGAACTAATCGAGAGCCTTACCGGAAGGAGACACGATGACTACCGCAGTGATCGGCGCCACCGGCCGCGTCGGCAGCGAGATCGTCCGCGGCGTGCTCGAGCGCGGCGATGCGGTCGCCGCGCTCGTCCGCGACCCCGGCAAAGCCCGCCGCGCCTTCGGCGAACCCGGCGGGCTGCACATCCGTCCCACCCGCCTGGACGACCCGCGCGACCTCACCGAGGCACTTGACGGGGTCGCCGCGGTGTTCATCGCGATGGGATCAACCGGGATCGAGGGCGTCCTGCAGCGGATCGCGATCAACGCCGCCGCCGGGATCTCCTCGATCGAGCAGGTCACCCGCCTGTCGGTGCTCAACACCTCGGCGGGCTCACTGGGGATCAACCAGCGAGCCCACTACAGCATCGACCAGTTCGCCGCCTCCACCGCCGTGCCGTACTCGACGATCCGCCCCGCGATCTTCTCCGCGTCGCTGCTCGCCGCGGCGCGCGAGGTGCGCGCCTCGCGCACCTGGACCGGCCTGGCCGGCAGCGGCCGCATGGCCCTGATCGACCATCGCGACGCGGCCGAGGCCGGGCTGCGCGTGCTCACCGACCCGGCGCTATGGGGCGCGCACCACGACCTGACCGGACCGGTCCCCCTGTCGTGGCCGGAGGCGCTCGAGCTGCTCTCGGCAGAACTCGGCGAGCCCGTCACCTTCCGGGTCGCGGCCGAGCGGCAGTTCCTCGAGCGCCTCACCGGCGCCGGGATACCGGCCGGGACGGCTGAGCTGCTCATCACGCGCGAGTGGGCGATCCTCGCCGGCGAGAACGACTACACGACCGGCACCTTCCAGCAGATCACCGGCCGCCCCCCGCGCCCGGTGGCCGAGTTCCTCCACGAGTACCGCGCGGAATTCGCCTGAAGCCCGTGCGTCACCCTCACCCGATCTCAGCGGGCCCAATGCCTGTCTCCCGTAAATGATCTACGACTTGCCCCGCCCCCATGACCGGCTCAGAAACGTGCCATCAGGGCCAGCAGCACGCGGACCTCGCGCCGGCTGACGAGCGCGTGGAAAGTGAGCTCGCTGCGGCAGAACCGGGCGAACGCATGCCAGCCCTTGGGCGACGCCAGGCCCAGGTGGAAGGCACCCGGGTGCCGGGTGAAGCCGGTCAGCAGCTGGCGCCCGGCGGCCATCTCGGGCAGCAGCACCCGGCTCACCGCGGCCGGGTAGGCGTCCAGGGCCCGCTCCACCCCGGCCTGGTCGCAGGCGGCGGCCGCTCTGGCGGCCGCCGCCCCGGCCAGCGCGCCGGACCGCAGCGCGAAGCTGATGCCCTCCCGGGTCCACGGTTCCAGCAGCCCAGCCGCGTCCCCGGCGACCAGCACCCGCCCGGTGCGCAGCGGGGAGTCATCGGCGCGGCAGCGGGTCAGGTGGCCGGAATCCCGCTCGGCCGGATAGCCAGCCAGGCCCAGGCGGCGGGTGAAGTCGCAGAGATACTGGCGGGTCCGCTCGCCGTGCCCCCGGGCGGCGATTACCCCCACGGTGAGCCGGTCGCCCTTGGGGAACACCCAGCCGTAGGAACCGGGGATCGGCCCCCAGTCGAGCAGCAGCCGCCCCCGCCACTGCCCGGCGACCGGCGCCGGGACCGGGATCTCCAGCTCCAGGCCGAGATCAGTCTGCTGGAACCGCACCCCGGCGTGCCGCGCCGTGACCCCGGACGACCCGTCCGCGCCGACCAGCGTGCGGGCGCGCAGCACCGTCCCGTCCGCCAGCCTGGCCCAGGCCTGCCCGTCCTGCTGGCCGACCCCGCGCACCGGCGCCCGCTGGCGCAGCGTCACCCCGGCGCTGGCCGCCGCCTGGCGCAGGGCATCGTCGAACTCCTCCCGGGACACCATGGCCAGCAGCGGGTCCGGGGAGCAGCGGGTGAACTGACGGCGCCCGTTCAGCGTGGCCGTGACCGCGTGCACGGTGTCCCGGGTGGGCACCTCAATCTGGCCGCCAGCGGCGGCCAGTGAGGCCCCAATCAGGCCCCCGCCACAGGTCTTGTAGCGCGGGTGCGCGGCCCGCTCGACCACGACCGTGCGGGCGCCCGCCGCCGCGGCCGCCAGCGCCGCCGACAGGCCAGCCGGCCCGCCGCCGATGACCGCGACATCCCACTCCCGAAGCTCCGCCACTCCCGCAGCGTAGACGAGGCGGCGGCCGGGAAATCTGTTGCGGCCGCGGCGGCCGGGCCGCAGGATGTGGCGGTGACCTGGACAGCTCCTGAGATAACCCGGGTGGATCCACCGACCGTGGCGGGCGAGCGGGCCTCGCTGGAGGGCTGGCTGGACTTCCACCGCGCCACCCTGCTGTACAAGTGCCAGGGCCTGGCCGGCGAGCAGCTAGCCCGGCGTGCGGTGCCGCCCTCCTCGCTGTCCCTGCTCGGGCTGGTCCGGCATATGACCGAGGTGGAGCGGGCCTGGTTCCGGCGCCGGGTCGCGGGCCAGTCCGGGCTCGCCTTCCGGTACTGCACCGACGATGTCCCGGACGGCGACTTCGACCTGGCCGGGCCGGACGGCGCCGAGGCCGGCTTCGCCGCGTTCCGGCAGGAGTGCGACCTGGCCCGGGCCGCGGCCGCGGGCCGGCCGCTGGACGCCACCTTCCGTCACGAGCGCACTGCCGACGAGATCGACCTGCGCTGGGTTTACACGCACATGATCGAGGAGTACGCCCGGCACAACGGGCACGCCGACATCCTCCGCGAGCAGATCGACGGGGCGACCGGCGACTAGCCCGCGACCAGCCAGCCCGAGCCGGGGCCAGGCTCAGCATCAATCCGTGCCATCGCCCACATGCGTGTCCAGCCAGTCGCTGAGCGGCCGGGTGGCGCGCAGGAAGCTCACCACCTGGTCCTTGGCCGCGGCGGTCTCCAGCCAGGGCTCGACCGGCCACTCCTTCCAGGCGACGATGCTCTTGTACCGGAGCAGCCCGATCCGTGGGTGGTCGGCTGGGTAGCCGCGCGGTGCGGTCTTCAGCTCACCGTGCGCGGATACCCCGATGGCCTGCCCCTCGATAGCAGCGATCACCCGCTCGAGTTCCCGGCCGGGCCGGTCGCCCGCGACCGCCTGCCGGTATCTTCCGAGCTGCCCGGGTGCCATCACGTACATCCCGTCCCCGGCGGCCAGGCCGGTGGCGGAGAGCTGGATGTACCCGCTGCCGATCATCGCCCCGATGTGGGTCTTGTAGGGCGACTTGTCCTTGCTGAACCTGATATCCCGGTAGGGGCGGAAGATCCGCGGCTCGCCGAACTCATCCGCGAGCTCATCGATGAGCTCGGCCATCGGCCGCCGCACCGTGTCCTCGTAGACCGCCTTGTGCCTGGTCCAGTACGTCTTCGAGTTGTCCGCGGCCAGCCCGTCGTAGAAGTCCAGGGCCTCTTCCGGCCACCCGCTGAACGCCATCCCGCGATCCTCCCGCGCCGGCCGCGGCCATGACAACTGTCACGGGCACGTCGTGACAGCCAGCGGTCAGGCGGGCGCCCCGGCGATGCCACGATGACGGCATGACAGTGACGAACATGGCCGGCGGGCGGGATTCCCAGCGGGCCGGTACCGGCCCGCCCGCGGCGATCAACCTGCGGGAGATACGCAAGAGCTTCGGCTCGGTACAGGCGGTGCGGGGCATCGACCTGGACATCACTCCCGGGGAGATCGTCGCATTTCTTGGCCCCAACGGCGCGGGCAAGACATCCACCATCGACATCATCCTGGGCCTGTCCCAGCCCAACGGGGGCACCGTCTCGGTCTACGGCATGCACCCCAGGCAGGCCATCTCGCGCGGGCTGGTCTCCGCGGTGATGCAGACCGGCGGCCTGCTCAAGGACTTCACCGTCCGGGAGACCGCGGAATACACGGCGAGCTTGTTCACGCGGCCGAGGCCGGTTGACGAGGCACTGAACCGGGCCGGGATCACCGGCATCGCCGACCGCCGGGTCGGCAAATGCTCCGGCGGTGAGCAGCAGCGGCTGCGCTTCGCCATGGCCCTGCTGCCCGACCCGGAGCTGCTGATCCTGGACGAGCCGACCACGGGCATGGACGTCGAGGGACGGCGCGGCTTCTGGGGGGCGATCCGGCAGGACACGGCCCGGGGCCGGACCGTGCTCTTCGCCACGCACTACCTGGAGGAGGCTGACGCCTACGCGGACCGGATTATCCTGCTGCGGCACGGCAGGATCGTCGCGGACGGTACCTCGTCCGAGGTCAAGGCGATGGCGGCGGGCCGGACGGTCCGGGCCACGCTGGCCAACCCTGACCAGGCCCGGCTGAGCGCGATCCCCGGCGCGGACAGCGTGGAGGTGCGGGGTGACACCGTGCTGATCCACTCCACTGACAGCGACGCGGTGGCCAGGTACCTGCTGACCAATACGCAGGCCCGGGACCTGGAGATCAACACCCGGGGCCTCGAGGACGCGTTCATCGCCCTGACCAGCGACGACAGTGAGACCCCCGCAGGAGGATCCCGATGACCACCCAGTCAGTTCCGGCGTCCGCCACCCTGAGCAGAGAAGCTCCCGGCCTGGGCGGGTTCAACGTGACCGTGCTCAGGCTGGAGATCCGCCGCCTGCTGCGCAACCGGCGCACGGTCATCTTCGCGCTGATCTTCCCGGTCGTGTTTTTCCTGGCCTTCGGGCTGAACAAGGCCTACGCGAGCGATCGGTACGGGCACGGCAACGTGTCGGCGTTCGTCATGATCAGCATGGCGCTGTACGGGGCCGTCCTGGCCACGACCAGCGGCGGGGCGATGGTCTCGATCGAGCGGGCCGCGGGCTGGAGCCGCCAGCTCCGGCTGACTCCGCTCTCCCCCGTGGCGTACATCGTGATCAAGATGCTCACCGCGATGACCCTTGGTCTCGCGTCGGTCGTCGTGGTCTTCGCCGTGGGCGGACTGACGGGCAAGCCCTCGATGCCGATGTACCTGTGGATCGTCAGCGCGGCCAGCGTCTGGATCGGCTCGCTGGTGTTCGCCGCCTTTGGCCTGTTCATGGGCTACCTGCTGCCGACGGAGAACGTCATGCAGTTCCTGGGCCTCGGACTCGCCCTGCTGGCCTTCGCCGGGGGCCTGTTCATCCCGCTGAGTCAATTCCCGCACATCCTGCAGGACATCGCCGAGTACACGCCCCTGTACGGGCTCAACCAGCTGGTGCACGCGCCGCTGCACGGCGTGGGGGTTCAGCTGGCCTGGGCGGCCAACGCCATCGCCTGGCTGGCCATCTTCGCCGGTGGCGCCGTGTGGCGGTTCCGCAAGGACACCGCACGGGTCTGACCCGGGACTGGGACGCCCGCGGGCCGGGGACTACAGGGCCCGGGTGAAGACCATCAGGTCCTGCCCGGGACCGTTGTAGCCCGGCACCGGGCCCTCGACCGCAAAGCCCATCGCCCGGTGGAAGCTGATCGAGGTGCTGTTGACCGGGGCGGTGACGGCACTGACCGTGCGGCGCCCATCGGCCCGGGCCATCGTGAAGAACTCGGTGTAGAGGAGCCGGGCCAGACCCCCGCGCCGGGCGTGCGGGGCCACCCCGGCGAAGTGGATGTAGGCCTGGCCTGGCTCGGCCGGCGACAGGATGCCAACGAGGAACGCGACCAGCCCGGCCGGCTCCTCGATCACCAGGCTGGTGTGATGGAAGTGATCAAGGAACAGCCGGGGCAGGGCCGCCAGGATGGGCCGCCCCCACCACCCGTCGGCGGCCGCGGCGATCGCGTCGTAGTCGGCCGGGCGCGCCGGGCGGGGCTGGTACCCGCTGGCGCTCACGGCCGGCGGCCCGGCGCCACCCCGGTGGCCGGGCTGGCCCACCGGCTGGTCCCGTCCAGCAGTGGCGCGGTGCACGGTGGCCCGTCGGCCACGCTCAGCCGCGGCGGCCCGGTGGCCCCGACGCTGACAATCATGGCTGACCGGGTGCCGTACCGCGCCGTGTGCACGCAGGCGGCGGACACCTCGGCGGGCCGGGCCGGGCCATCCGCCCCGGCCGGCTGCGGGCCAGCGGCGGGCTGGTGGTCGGCCAGCACGGCCGCCAGCGCCGCCTCCACCTGGGCCACCGGGCCGGCCTGGGCCGGGGCGATCCGCCCGGCGATATACCGCTGCTTGGCGGAGTCCCGGCGCAATGGCGCGTTCTCCAGAACGTAACTCCCGGGTGGCAGCTCCGCCACGTCCGGCTGGTGCCCGCCGGTGACGCCGACCGAGTAGAGCCGGTGCCGGTCCCCGACCAGCAGCCAGCACGGGTTGTAGTCGGCCGGATCCAGCCGGGCGCACACCTCCGCGACCGCCGTGGCGGCGTCCGGGTAGGCGGCGAAGGCGATGGGCAGTTCACCGCGGGACCGCCGGGTCGGGTCCCGCCCGGCGGACGGCTGGTTGGTCAGGCCGGCCACCAGGCCGTGCTCGTTGACCGCCAGCCAGGTCCCGCCGGCCAGTTCGTCGCGGCCACCGAGGATCCGCGGCTGCCGGTCCCGCAGCACGGTGAGCGGCACCGCGGGCCGCTGGTAAAGCTCGTCCCGGTTGGCCGCCACGATCAGCGGCGCTCCCGCGACGATCCGGGACAGCGCGATGAGCAAGCACACGGCTGTGACGTTACCCGCCAGCCGGGGCCAACCAGGACCAGGCCGCCCGCGTCATATCAGACACACGGCTCACCGGGCCGTCCTGGGCGATAGGAATCACCCACATGTCTCCAGCTGCGCACCCCGCCCGGCAGGCGTTCGCCGGCTCGGCCCTCGCCTGCCTTGCGGTGCTGGCCTCCGGCTGCGCCAGCGGCGGCCCGGCGGCCACGCCGACCAGGACGGTCACAGTCACGGCCAGCCCGGCCGCGCCCGCCAGCGCCGGCCACCCGTCCGCGTCCACCGGAGCAGGGACGGCCAGCCCCACGCCCGCCAGCGCGGCCGCCTGCCCCACCAGGTCACTCAGCGTCACAGCCGGGTCCGCTGAAGGCGCCGCGGGCAGCGTCTACCAGACGCTCGAGTTCACCAACATTTCCCGGGTCACCTGCACCCTCTACGGTTACCCCGGGGTGTCGCTGGCGGGCGGCAAGCCGGTCAGCCAGATCGGCCCGGCCGCTACCGAAAGCCACCAGGCGCCCCGGCGGCTGGTCACACTGGCCCCGGGCGCGGCGGCCAGCGCGGTGCTGCGGATCGTGCAGGCCGCGAACTTCCCGCCCGCCAAATGCCACCCGGTGAAGGCCGGCTACCTGCAGATCTACCCGCCGAACCAGACCACCCCGGTCTACCTGCCGTACAAGGCCCAGGCCTGCGCCAAGCCGGTGCAGATCCTGACCATCGGCGTCGTGCAGCCCGGGGCCGGGGGCCAGTGACCAGCTGGGCGCGCCCAGCCGCTGACGCGGGCGGCCCAGCCCCGATGGCGTCCGCCGATGAGTCTGGCCACCCGCGGCGGTCTGAACGTCATGCGGACACCTGCAGGTGGGGGCGGGGCGGCCGGGGCGGGCGGGCCAGCCGGGGCTGAGCTGTGGTGGGCTGAGTACGGCGCGGGCGAGCCGCTCGTGCTGCTGCACGGCGGCCTGGTCGATGCGCGGTTCTTCGCCCGCAACGTGGCTGCGCTCGCGGAGCGGTTCCGCGTCTACACCCCCGACGCCCGGGGTCACGGGCACACCCCGGATACGCCCGGGCCGTTCTCCCCTGAGCTGCTGGCCCAGGACGCGACCGGGTTCCTGACCCGGGTGGTGGGCGGGCCTGCCCACCTGGCCGGGCACAGCATGGGGGCGAGCACGGCCCTGCTGGTCGCCCTCCGCCACCCCGCACTGGTGCGCCGGCTGGTCCTGGTCAGCGCGAGCATCCGGCGCAGTGGCCAGTCGGCCGGGCCGGCGCTGCGCACTGATCTTGGCGCGCTGGTCAGGTTTCTCGGGCCCGGCTACGGGGAGGTCTCCCCCGACGGGGCCGCTCACTTCCCGGTGGTAGCGCGCAAGGTGGTGACGATGCTGTCTGGAGAACCGCCGCTGACCCCCGCCGACCTCGGCGCCATCCGCAGCCGCACCCTGCTGATGGCCGGCGATGCGGACGCTGTTTCCCTGGAGGACACCGCCACCCTGTACAACGGGATACCGGACGCCGAGCTCGCTGTGGTCCCTGGGACATCACATTTCCTGCTGCAGGAGAAGCCAGCCCTGTGCAACACGATCATGATGGACTTCCTCACCGGCGAGCCCGTGCCTGGCGTGGCCCCGGCGCACCGTCCCGGGGCCAGCACGCTACGTTGAGGTGCGGTCAGCCGGGCCGGGCCGCGGCCCGCTGTCCCGCTGCCCACCGGGAGGAATGAGCGATGCCGACCCCACCTCTTCGCCAGCGCCCGTCGTGGAAGGCGCTGGAGCAGCACTACCAGGACATTGGCGAACGGCATCTGCGTGACCTGTTCGCGGCTGACCCGGAGCGGGGGGTCCGGCTGACCGCCGAGGCCGCCGGGCTGTACCTGGACTACTCCAAGAACCGGGTGACCGACGAGACCCTCGCCCTGCTGATCGAGCTGGCCCAGGAGTGCGGCGTGGAGCAGCGCCGGGACGCGATGCTGCGCGGCGAGCCGATCAACGTGTCTGAGCACCGGGCCGTGCTGCACACCGCGCTGCGCATGCCGCGCGGCAGCTCGCTGGTGGTCAACGGGGTGGACGTGGTGGCCCAGGTCCACGAGGTGCTGGACCGGATGGCTGACTTCGCCCGCCGCATCCGGTCCGGCGAATGGAAGGGCTATACCGGCAAAGCCATCCGGAACGTGGTCAACATCGGGATTGGGGGCAGTGACCTCGGCCCGGTCATGGCCTACGAGGCGCTGCGCTACTACTCACAGCGCGACCTGACGATGCGGTTCGTGTCCAACGTGGATTCGACCGACTTCGCCGAGGCGACCCGGGACCTGTCCGCCGAGGAGACCCTGTTCATCATCTCCTCCAAGACGTTCGGCACGCTCGAGACGCTGACCAACGCGCACTCCGCGCGGGACTGGGTGGTCGCCCAGCTCGGCAGCGAGGACGCTATCGCGCGGCATTTCGTCGCGGTGTCCACCAACGCCGAGCGGGTCGCGGCGTTCGGTATCGACACCGCGAACATGTTCGGCTTCTGGGACTGGGTCGGCGGCCGGTACTCGATGGACTCCGCGATCGGCCTGTCCACCATGGTGGCCATCGGCCCGGAGCACTTCGCCGAGATGCTGGCCGGCTTCCACGAGATGGACCAGCACTTCGCGACCGCGCCGCTGGGCCAGAACGTTCCGGTGCTGATGGGGCTGCTCGCCGTCTGGTACGGGGACTTCTTCGACGCGCAGACCTACGGCGTGATGCCCTATGAGCAGTACCTGAAACGCTTCCCCGCCTACCTGCAGCAGCTGACGATGGAGTCGAACGGCAAGCGGGTGACGCTGGCGGGCATCCCGGTCGACTACCAGACCGGCGCGGTGTTCTGGGGCGAGCCGGGCACCAACGGTCAGCACAGTTTCTACCAGCTGATCCACCAGGGGACGAAGCTGATCCCGGTGGACCTGCTCGGGTTCGGCAAGACCCTCAACCCGCTCGGCGACCACCACGACATCCTGACCTCCAACGTGTTCGCGCAGGCGCAGGCGCTGGCCTTCGGCAAGACGGAGGCCGAGGTGCTGGCCGAGGGGACCCCCCCGGAGGTGGCACCGCACCGGGTGATGCCGGGCAACCGGCCGACCAACGTGCTGCTGGCCGAGATCCTGACCCCGCGGCTGCTCGGCACGCTGGTCGCGCTGTACGAGCACAGCGTGTTCACCCAGGGAGTCATCTGGGACATCGACTCCTTCGACCAGTGGGGCGTGGAGCTCGGCAAGGTGCTGGCCGTGGCGATCCTGCCGGAACTGACGAGCGCCGGCGAGCCCGAGCTCAGCCACGATTCCTCGACGAATGCCCTGATCCGGCGCTACCGCCGCCTGAAGAGCTAGGAGAACCCGATGACCACGGACAAGCCCATGCAGCTCGGCATGGTCGGGCTCGGCCGGATGGGCGCCAACCTCAGCCGGCGGCTGATACGCGACGGCCACCGGGTCGTCGCGTACGACCACACCGAGTCGCACGTCAAGCAGCTGGCCGGCGAGGGCGCGACCGGCGCGACCACGCTGGAGCAGTTCGTCGCCAAACTGGACAAGCCCCGGGCGGCCTGGGTCATGCTGCCCGCCTCGGTCACCGGGCAGGTCGTCGCGCAACTGGCTGACCTGATGGAGCCGGGCGACACCATCATCGACGGCGGCAACACGTACTACCGGGACGACATTGACCGGGCCAAGCAGCTCATACCGAAGGATCTGCACTACATCGACGTCGGCACCTCCGGTGGCGTGTTCGGCCTGGAGCGAGGGTTCTGCCTGATGATCGGCGGCGAGGACGGGCCGGTCGAGCGGCTCGACCCGATCTTCAAGTCGATCGCTCCCGGGCAGGGGACGGCCGAGCCAACGCCGGGACGGACCCGGACCGGCACCGCCCCGGATGGGTACCTGCACTGCGGGCCAGGCCGGCGCCGGGCACTTCGTCAAGATGGTGCACAACGGCATCGAGTACGGCATGATGGCCGCGATTGCCGAGGGCCTGTCCGTCATCAAGCACGCCAACGTGGGCAAGGCTGAGATGCAGGCGGCTGACGCGGAGACCACCCCGCTGCGCGACCCGCAGTACTACCAGTACGACATCGACGTGGCCGAGGTGGCCGAGGTATGGCGGCGCGGCTCGGTGATCAGCTCCTGGCTGATCGACCTGACCGCCGACGCGCTGGCCCGCTCCCCGCAGCTGGATGATTTCGCCGGGCACGTGTCCGACTCCGGCGAGGGCCGCTGGACGGTCACGGCCGCGATCGAGGAAGGCGTGCCGGCCGCGGTCATCACCGCCTCACTGTTCGAGCGGTTCGAGTCACGCGGGCTCGGCGAGTTCAGCCACAAACTGCTCTCCGCGCTGCGCAGCGAGTTCGGCGGGCACGCCGAGAAGAGTGCCGGATGAGCCGGAGCATGGCCAGCCCCACGCCCGACAATCACGTGATCGTGATCTTCGGTGCGACCGGGGATCTGGCCCGCCGCAAGCTGCTGCCCGGGCTCTTCCACCTGGCCAAGGCGGGCCTGATGCCCGCCGACTACCGGGTCATCGGCTGCGGCCGGCCCCGGTCCGCCTTGACCGATGCGCAGTTCCGCGAGCACGCGCGGGAGGCCTGCGCCGAGTTCGGCGATTCCAAGCCGAGCGGCGCCGCCTGGGCGAACTTCGAGTCCAGGCTGCGCTACGGCACGGCCGACCCCACCGATCAGGGGGGACTGGTCAAGGTGGTGCAGCAGAGCGAGAAGGAGATCGGCGGCCACCCGCGGCGCCTCTTCCACCTGGCCGTGCCGCCCGCCGCGTTCGAATCGGTCATCGACACGCTCGCCGCCTCCGGCCTGACCCCGGATTCCCGCGTCATCATCGAGAAGCCGTTCGGCCACGACCTGGCGTCGGCCCGGGAGCTCAACCAGAAGGTGCACTCCGTCTTCGACGAGTCCCAGGTGTTCCGCATCGACCACTTCCTGGGCAAGGAGTCGGTCGACAACATCCTGGCGCTGCGCTTCGCCAACGAGTTCCTGGAGCCGATCTGGTACCGGGACCACATCAGCCACGTGCAGATCGACGTGCCGGAGACGATCGGCATCGAGGGCCGGGCCGACTTCTTCGAGGGGACCGGGACCTTCCGCGACATGATCGTCACGCACCTGTTCCAGGTGCTGGGCTTCGTGGCGATGGAGGCACCGACCTCGCTGAGCGCGAAGTGCCTGCGGGATGAGAAGGTCAAGGTGTTCGAGGCGCTGAAGCCGCTCGACCCGGCGCACGCGGTGTACGGGCAGTACCAGGGCTATCTGGACGAGCCAGGCGTGTCAGCCACCTCGCAGACCGAGACGTTCGCGGCGGTGCGGGCCGAGATCGACAACTGGCGCTGGGCCGGGGTGCCGTTCTACCTGCGCTCGGGCAAGCTCCTCGGGCAGCACCGGTCGGTGATCACCCTCACCCTGCGGGAACCTACGCTGCGGATGTTCCCGCTCCAGGGCCGGGTGTCCCGCGACGGCCGCGGGAACCAGCTGGTCATCGACTTCGACGACCCGGGCTGGATCGCGCTGCGGTTCCTGGCCAAGCAGCCCGGCCCGGCCCTGCGGCTCGGCCAGGCGGAGATGGAGTTCCGGTATTCGGATTCGTTCACCCGCGAGCACGGGCTGGAAGGGTATGAGCGGCTGATCCTGGACGCGATGCTCGGCGACCAGTCGCTGTTCACCCGGGCGGACGGGATCGAGCGGCTGTGGGAGATCTCCGCGCCGCTGCTCGAGCACCCGCCCGCGCCCGGGCCGTACGCCCGCGGCTCGTGGGGACCTGACTCGGTGCGCAAGCTGATCGCCCCGTACCACTGGTACCTGCCCGACCAGCACACCCCCTAGCCGCCGGGCCGGCGGCGGGTGACCCCGCTCAGCCCGAGGCCGTAGACGACGAGCAGGACGGCGGCGGCCAGCGCCGCGTACGGCCGCGCCTGGTAGCCGGGGACGCTGTGCCGGACCCAGGACAGCCACACCGCGGCCCCCGGGTAGCGGGGAGCCGGCCGCTGCTGGCACCCTGGCCGGCATGGTCACCTCGATCACTGACCTGGAGGAGGCCGCGGCGCTGGGCTGGCGGGCACCTGAGGAAGACCGCCTGGGCCGCTGGCTGCTGCGCGCCGCCGATGGTTTCACCGGCCGGGCGAACAGCGCGCTGCCGCTCGGGGAACCCGGGCTGCCGCTGGCCGCCGCGACCGGGTGGGTCCGCCGCTGGTACACCGCGCGTGACCTGCCCACGCTGATCGCGGTGCCCTACCCGGTGGGCCGCCCCGAGGCCAGCGAACTGGACCGGTTCCTGGCCGGGCAGGGCTGGACGGTGCGCCCCGGCACGGTGACCGTGATGACCGCCCGGGCCGAGGCGGTGGCCCGGCGCTCCCCGGCCGCACCGGTGCCGGTCCACGTGGCGGCCGAGCCTGATGACGCGTGGCTGGCCCGGTATCACTTCATGGGGCAGCCGGATCTGCCGCCGTCCGGCCGGCAGCTGCTCGTCTCTGCCCCGTGGCAGGCGTTCGGCTCGGTCTGGGCCGATGGGCAGGCCGTCGCGATCGGGCGGATCGCGGTCGCCGCTGGCTGGGCGGGGCTGACGGCCATCGAGGTCGACCCGCGCTACCGGCGCCGCGGGCTGGCTACCGCGCTGACCGCCCGGCTGGCCACGCTGGCCGTGGCCCGGGGCGCCGCGGGCCTGTTCCTTCAGGTCGAAGACGGCAACGACGCAGCCCACCGGCTCTACCAGCGGGCCGGCTTCGCCGACCACCACGGCTACCACTACCGGGTCGCGCCGGCTGAACCCGGCCATTGGCTGACTGCGGTAGGCCGGGGTAGTCCTCCGGATGACGACCGTCCGGGGCGGGCCGACGTAACCTCGTAACCGGCGATGAGCAACATGGCGGGCACGGCCGCACGGGCGAGGCGACTGACAGCGGTCACCACGCCCGCTGACGTGCTGGCCTGTGTGCTGACCGCCGTGGTGCAGCTCGGCGGCTCGTCCGGGATCGCGGCCCGGCACGGTCACCCGGTCAGCGTGGCCGGGTACCTGCTGCTCGCGGCCGGCCCGGCGGCGCTGCTGGTCCGGCGGCGGTTCCCGGTCGGCGTGCTGTGGGTGACGGTCGCCGCCGCCGTGGGCTACGTCGGGATCGAGCCGGCCGGCCTGCCGTACTTCGCCCTGCTCGTCGCGTTCGTGGCGGCCGTGGTGACCGGGTACCGGTGGGCTGCCATCTCCGGGCTGGTGGTCAGCTACGTGGGCATCCTGTGGCTGCCCGGGCTGACCGGGACCGGGCATTTCCCGTCGGCGGCGGAAGCGCTCGGGGTGGCGGCCTGGCATCTGACCCTGCTCAGCGGGGCCGAGTGGTACCGCAGCCGCCGGCAGCGGTCACTGGCCCTGGCGCACAGCCGCGAAGAGGAGGAACTGCGCCGGGCCAGCGAAGAGCGGCTGCGCATCGCGCGCGATCTGCACGACGTCGTCGCGCACAGCCTGTCCGTCATCAACGTCCAGGCCAACACCGCACTTCACCTGCTCGACCAGCAGCCAGACCGGGCCCGGTCCACCCTGACCGTCATCAACGATGTGAGCAAACAGGCGCTGGTCGAGTTGCGTTCGGTATTGGGGGTGCTGCGCCAGGTGGACGAGGAGCTGCCGCGGTCGCCCGCGCCCAGCCTGGCCCGGATGGGGGAACTGATCTCCCGGGCCACCGCCGCCGGGATCCGCGTCCGGGTCAGCGAGGAGGGCACCCGGCACCCGCTGCCCGCCAATGTTGACCTGGCCGGTTACCGGATCCTGCAGGAAGCGCTGACCAACAGCGCCCGGCACGCGGCCGGCAGCACGGTCGCGGTGCACCTCGTCTACGGGCCGGGCGACCTGGTCATCCAGGTCGACAACGACGGCGCGGGCCGCCCGCAGCCGGATGCCGCGGCCAACGGCTCCGGCAGCGGGATCACGGGGATGACCGAGCGCGCCCGCTCGCTCGGCGGCACGCTGCGCGCGGGCCCGCGCCCGGGCGGCGGGTTCCGGGTCCGGGCCTGGCTGCCACTGCGGGAACAGCCGTCATGATCCGGGTCCTGCTCGCCGACGACCAGGCGCTGGTCCGGGCCGGGTTCGTGGCGCTGCTGGACGCGGAGGACGGGATCGAGGTGGTCGGCCAGGCCGCGGACGGGACGGAAGCGGTGCGGCTGGCCAGCCAGCTGGCGCCCGACGTGGTGCTGATGGACATCCGGATGCCCGGGCTGGACGGGATCGAGGCCACCCGGCAGATCGCCGCCCGCCCGGCGCTGGCCGGGGTGCACGTGGTCATCCTCACCACCTTCGACCTGGACGAGTACGTGTTCGAGGGGCTGCGCGCGGGCGCGGCCGGCTTCCTGGTCAAGGACACCGACGCGGCCGAGCTGATCCGGGCGGTCCGGGTAGCGGCCGGCGGCGCGGCGCTGCTGTCGCCCACCGTGACCCGCCGGCTGATCGCCGAGTTCGCCACGCGGACCCGGGCCGCGACCAAGGTGCCGGGGGCGGGCGAGCTCACCCCGCGGGAGCGCGAGGTGGTCACGCTGGTCGCCCAGGGGCTGTCCAACGAGGAGATCGCCGGGAAGCTCTACATGAGTGTGTCCACGGCCAAGACGCACGCGACGCGGGCGATGGCCAAGGTGGGTGCGCGGGACCGGGCGCAGCTGGTGGTGCTGGCCTACGAGGCTGGCCTGGTCCGCCCCGGCTGGGCCGGCTGACCCGCTGGGGGCCGGTCCCGGGTAGTCGCGGGGCGTAGCTGGAAGTGTCCCGCTGGCGGACGACGGAGCAGCTGGCGCCGGCCGATGCTGGCTGGCATGTCTGCGATAACCACAACGGCCGCCATCCGGGTGGCCGCCCTCAGCAAGATCTACGGTTCCGGGGAGACCGCGGTGGCCGCCCTGGACGGCGTCACCGCGGAGTTCGCCGACCAGCGGTTCACCGCCATCATGGGGCCGTCCGGGTCCGGGAAGTCCACCCTGCTGCACTGCATGGCCGGGCTGGACCAGCCCACGTCAGGCCAGGTGTTCCTGGGTGATGCTGACCTGGGCTCGCTGTCGGACACCCAGCTGACCCGGCTGCGCCGGGAACGTGTCGGCTTCGTCTTCCAGTCGTTCAACCTGCTGCCCACGCTGACCGTGGCGGAGAACATCGCGCTGCCGCTGCTGCTGGCCGGGCGCAAGCCCGCCACGTCGTGGCTGGACGACGTGATCAGCCTGGTCGGCCTGGGTGACCGGCTGGCGCACCGGCCGGCCGAGCTGTCCGGCGGCCAGCAGCAGCGGGTGGCCGTGGCCCGGGCGCTGGCCAGCCAGCCAGAGATCATCGTGGCCGATGAGCCGACCGGGAACCTGGACTCGCGGTCCTCAGCCCAGCTGCTCGGCTACCTGGCCACCGCGGTCCGGGAACTCGGCCAGACCATCGTCATGGTCACCCACGACCCGGGGGCGGCCGCCGTGTCCGACGAGGTGCTGTTCCTGGCCGACGGGCGGATCGCCGGGCAGCTGGCCGGCCCAGCCCCGGACACGATCCTGGACCAGCTGAAGTCCCTGGGCGGGGAGGCCGGGTGATGCTGGCCATCGAGTTCAGGGAGCTCTGGGCGCGCAAGCGGCGGCTCGCCGGGATCCTCATCGCCGTAGGGCTGGGGGTGGCATTCCTGTCCGGCGCGCTCACCTTCGGCGACACGCTCAGCGCCAACTTCAATCAGCTGTTCGCCGTGGCCACCTCGGGTACCAGTGCCGTGGTGCGCAGTGCCAGTACCGTGGACCGCGGCGTGACCGGCACCCGGACCTCGGTCCCGGCTTCGCTGCTGCGCACGGTGCGCTCGGTCCCGCGGGGTGGCCGACGCGCAGCCGTCCATCACCGGCTCGGCCGTGCTGCTCGGTGCCGGCGGCAAGGCCGTCGGCGGCCTCGGCCCGCCCCGGTCCGGCGGCAACTGGATCTCTGACCCGGCGCTCACCCCGTACCGGCTGGCCGCCGGGCGGGCCCCCCGCGGGCTGCATGAGGTCATCATCAACCAGGGCGCCGCCACCAGCGGGAAACTGCGGATCGGCTCGGTCACCACCGTGCTCACCCCCTCGCCGGTGCGGGTGCGGGTGGTCGGGCTGGCCACCTTCGGCAGCGCCGCCGGGTTCGGCGGTGCCCCCTACACGGCGTTCAGTTATCAGGGAGCGGTGCGCTACCTGGCCCGTGGGCCTGGCCAGGTATCCACCATCCAGGTGAGCGCGGCCCCGGGTGTCAGCCCGGCCGTCCTGGTGTCCCGGCTGACGCGGGTCCTGCCGCCCGGCGTGCAGGCGGTCAGCGGCGCCCAGCTGACGAGCGAGAACCTGAGCGACCTGAACTCGGAGTTCCTCACCGCGCTGCGCATCATCCTGGTCGTGTTCGCCGGGATCGCGCTGCTGGTGGCGGCGTTCTCGATCGCCAGCACGTTCGGCATCCTGGTCGCCCAGCGGACCAGGGAAGCCGCGCTGCTGCGGGCCCTGGGTGCCACCCGCGGCCAGGTGTTCCGTTCCGTGCTGGCCGAGGCGGCCGCCGTCGGCGTGGCCGGTTCCGTGCTGGGCGTGGCGGCCGGGCTGGGCATCGCTGTGCTGCTGAAAGGCCTGTTCGATACCGCTGGTTTCGCGCTGCCCGCGGGCGGGCTGACGGTGACCGGCGGCAGCATCGCGACCGCGCTGCTCACCGGCATCGTCGTGACCATGCTGGTCAGCCTGATACCTGCGGGGCGCGCCGCCCGGGTGCCGCCGCTGGAGGCCCTGCGCGAGTCGGCCGCCGAGCCGGCCCGGGTACCGCGGCGCCGGCTGGTGGCTGGCGTGGTGCTGCTGGTGGGCGGGCTGGCGCTGGTGTTCGCGGGTCTGCAGGGCACGGGTGGCCGGGTGCTGTCCATCACCGGGCTGGGTGGCCTGGCGGTGATCCTTGGCATGACCGCGCTGGGCCCGGTCGCGGCCGGGCCGGTCACCGCCCTGCTGGGCAGGCCGGTGACCGCGTGGCGCGGGGTGGCCGGCACGCTGGCCGTGCGCAGCGCCACCCGCAACCCGCGGCGGACCGCGGCCGCGGCGACCGCGCTGATGATCGGCGTGGCCGTTGTCACCTTGTTCACCGTGTACGCCGCCGGGCTGCGGGCCGCCGCGGTCAGCGGGGTCAGCGACTCGTTCACCGGCGACATCGCGATCACCGCCGGCGGCTTCTCCGGCGGCCCGGTCAGCAGCGGCCTGTCCCCCACGCTGGCCGCCTCGGTGACCCGCATCCCTGGGGTGGCCACGGTCAGCGGGCTGGCCGGCGGGAACGCCCAGGTCGCCGGGGAGTCGGCCAGCGTCACCGCGGTGGCGACCGGAACCATCGGCCGGGTGCTCAACCTGCATCCCACCGCCGGCTCGGTCAGCGGGCTGGGCCGCCAGCAGATCGCGGTGTCCCAGATCCAGGCCACCGACCACGGCTGGCGGCTGGGCAGCCCGGTCCGGCTGGTGCTGCCGGACGGGACCGCCGTCACGGCTACGGTCGGCGCGGTCTACACGTCCAGGAACCTGGTCGGCGACTACGTTCTCCCGCTCGCGCTGTGGGCACCGCACACCGCGCAGCTCAGCGCGTCGGTGATCTACGTCAAGCTGGCCCCCGGCGCCAGCGAGCCCGCGGTGGCGGCGGCCATCACCCGCGCTGCGGCCAGCTACGGGAAGCCCACGGTGGCCAGTCACAGCTCGTACGTGGCTGACGCGGGCAAGGGGGTGAGCACGTTCCTCGGCATTGTCTACGCGCTGCTGGCGCTGGCCATCGTGATCGCCGTGTTCGGGATCGCCAACACGCTGTCCCTGTCGGTCTATGAGCGGACCCGGGAGATCGGGCTGCTGCGGGCCGTGGGACAGACCAGGTCACAGCTGCGCTCCATGGTCCGGCTGGAATCCGTGGTGGTGTCCGCATTCGGCACGGTAGGCGGACTGCTCCTCGGCGGGTTCCTGGGCTGGGCGCTCACCAAGGCGGGCGAGCGGTCCTCGGGGCTGACGGCGGTCAGCTTCCCGCCCACCCAGCTGATCGTCATCGCCGTGCTGGGCTGCCTGGCCGGGGTGCTGGCCGCGATCCGGCCCGCCCGCCGCGCGGCCCGGCTGCCGCTGCTGGCCGCGATCGCCGTGGAGTAAGCCGCCCTGAAGTGTTACCCAGTGGCCAGCCGGGCCAGGACGCGCGCTAGGTGCGCGCCGCCGTGACCGGCCCTAGTAGCGGGTGGGCGGCTGGCCGCCGGAGGGCGGCGGGAAGATGTACTCGGTGCCCGCCGTGGGCGGCTGGAGGGCCGGCTCCGTACCGGCGCCCGCTCCGGCCACGGGCAGATCCGTGGTGTCAGCCAGGCCGGGCACGAACTCACCCGCCTGGCCCGGCTCCGGCTCACCGGCGCGGGGCCGGCTGCGCCACCGGGACGGCACGAACATCGGGACGATCATCGCCAGCCCGGCTGCGCCGAGAATCCCGGCGGCCAGCATGGCCTCGAAGCCGGCCCCGTACGGGTGGGACTTCAGCGGGATCAGCTGGACCGCGCGGTGCACGCTGACCAGGTACAGCACGGTCCAGGCGAGCAGGACCAGCCCGGGCAGCCCGGCGGCCAGCGGGGAGATCCTGGGTGCCGCGATCAGGATCCCGGCCAGCAGGCCGGTGCCCGCGACCGCGGCCATCGCGAGCAGCACGCGGTGATCGGACAGCAGCGAACCACCACTACCCGGCGGCAGCACCCGCAGCGGGCCGGTGGTCAGCTTCAGGTAGCCCCAGGCTCCAGCGAAGAACAGCACCCCGGCCATGACGATGGCCAGCACGATCCCGATCAGATGTCGCATATCCACCGGCCCTTCTCGCTCTTCGTCCAATACCGGAAACTACTTCAGTAAGAGCGCTAGCAAGGCCGAAACGTTACCCAGAGCGGACCGGTTCAGGGTGACCCGCGCCCCGCGGTGGCTATTCGAGCGGCCCGGGGTAGGCCGCTTCCGCGCGCACGGCCAGCCTGGCCATCTGCCGCCGCAGCAGCAGCAGGACGGCGGCGATGGCGAGTACCGCGGCCGCGCCGAGGATCAGGTCGATCCAGCCGGACGCCCGCTGCAGGGCGGCCCCGGCCAGGTAGGAAGCCAGCGTGTACACCCCAGCCCAGACGATCCCGCCCGCCGCATTGGCGGGCAGGAACCGGCGCCACCGCATCCGGCTCGTCCCGGCGAGGAACGCCGCGTAGGTGCGCAGCACGGACACGAAGCGGCCGAAGAAGACGACCTTGCCGCCATAGGTATCGAACAGGTAGCGGGCGATCTTCAGCTTCCGCTGATCGAGCCGCACTTTGGGCCCGTACCGCAGGGCCAGCCGGTAGCCGCCCTTGTCCCCGAGCCAGTACCCGATGTTGTCGCCGATGATCGCGGCCGCCGAGGCCACCAGGAAGATGAGCCACGGGTTCAGCCGGTGGGTGTGCCCGGCATAGGTCCCGGCGATGATCAGCGCGGTCTCGCCGGGCAGCGGGATTCCCAGGCTCTCCGCACCTACCAGTGCGAACAGGGCCAGGTAGCCATAGCTGGCGATGAGGTGGCTGATGTTCACCCCGCCGGCCCCGCCTGCCTCCCGCTGGATGACCTGGTCTGCGCCGTGCCGGCGCGCGTTACACCAGCGATAGTAGCCATGAACGGCGGCCGGGGCGGCCGGAGCCCGGCGGTCAGCTAACTGAACTGCAGCTCGGCCCAGACGGCCTTGCCGGTGGAGGTGTCGAACACGCCCCACTTGCTGGCCAGGGCGTCCACCAGGACCAGGCCGAAGCCTGATTCTTCCAGCCCGTCCGGGGTGCGCGGCTGTGGCCGCCGCGGCTCATGGTCATGGACCTCGATGCGCAGCGAGGTCCCGGCGATTTCCAGGCGCAGCGCCAGGCTGGTGCAGGCGTGCCGGACCGAGTTGGTCACCAGCTCGGAAACGAGCAGGACGGCCGTGTCCGCCAGGCCGGCCAGCTGCCAGGCCGCCAGCACGTCGCGGGTGGCCAGCCGGGCCAGCCCGGGCGCCTGGTCGGCCGGGGGCAGAATGATCTGCCGGGACGGCCACACCCCCGCTGCTCCATCTAGGCCCGGCATGCTGCCCGGCCTGTTCCAGCCTCCCGCCATGACCCGCCGCCCCAAGCCTCGTTATCCCCGTTTACGCTCTGATACTGGGATATTTAGCTGAAGGAAAGCTAGAGGGTCGCTCAGCACAAGCTGAGACTTACCCGACCGCTCGCTGATGCCCAGCTGACCACGAAGCCCGGGCCGCCGGCAGGCGGGCCGCCGCCGGGACCGGCGATGATGCCGGCCCCGGCGGCCCGCTGGCGGCCTGGCCAGCCAGCCCCCGTGGTGGCTGGCCAGGCCGGTACCGGATGGCACCGGGCTGGATCACCCGGTGCCAGGTCAGCGCGGCGCCCAGGCCGGATCGCGGCCGGCCAGCGCGACCACCTGGTCCAGCAGCGGGGCACTGCCGGGCAGCACCCGGGCGGGCCCGAAGGGCACGTCCGGGCCGGCTGGCGCGTCCGGGCTGGCGAACTGGCTGAGGAACGCGCGCGCCGCGGCCAGTACTTCCGGCTCTGGGTGGTACGGCTGCCCGGTCGCCCGGGCGACGTCCCAGCCGTGGACCACGAGTTCGTCGGCCAGGCTGAGCCCGGCCATCTCGGCGGGCGCCTCACCCCCGCCGACCCTGGTCATCCCGGTCCATGCGTCGGTTTTCTGCCAGGCCTCGGCCAGCCCGGCCAGATCGCGCGGGATCCGGCTGCGCCAGTCGCCCACCAGCCGGGAGGCGTCCCCGGACGGGGCCATGTCGCCGTACGTGCCGAACTCCTTGTCGGCCGCGGCCGTGAAAGCCAGCGCCAGGCCACCGACGTGGTCGATCAGGTCACCGACCGTGTAGGACGGGCACGGCGTCGGCTGGCCCAGCTCGTCGTCCCCGACCCGGGCCACCAGGCCGGCCAGCCGCTGGGCCGCGGGCCCGAGATCCACCATGTTCATGGGAGCTAGGACGGCTGCAGCGCCGCGAAGTCATCGGCGCCCCGCGGGTTAGTTCCGGCCGGATACTCGGTTGCCTGCCGGGCGGCCCCTCTGCTGTACTCCCGGTGACAGCCAGCCGGCAAGGAGAGGTCAATGCGCACTGCGTTCATGTCTGCCCGGAAAGGAGTTTCCGCCTACCCAGAGGACATGACGGTTCGTGCGCACGCTGAACTTGGGGATCCTGGCGCATGTAGACGCCGGTAAGACCACGCTCACCGAGCGGCTGCTGTTCGCCGCCGGTGTCATCGATGAGATCGGCAGCGTCGATGACGGGAGCACCCAGACCGATTCGCTGCCGCTGGAGCAGCAGCGCGGCATCACGATCAAGTCCGCGGTGGTGTCGTTCACCATCGGCGGCGTCACGGTCAACCTGATCGACACCCCCGGCCACCCGGACTTTATCGCCGAGGTGGAACGGGTGCTCTGCGTGCTTGACGGCGCGGTGCTGGTGATCTCCGCTGTGGAAGGGGTGCAGCCGCAGACCCGGGTGCTGATGCGGGCCCTCCAGCGGCTGCGCATCCCCACGCTCATCTTCGTGAACAAGATCGACCGCGCTGGGGCGCAGTACGGGCAGCTTCTCCAGGCCATCGCCCGCCAGCTCAGCCCGGCCATCGTCGCGATGGGACGCCCTCGCGGCCTCGGCAGGCGGCAGGCTGGCGTCATCCCGTTCGGCCCGGCCGACCCGGAGTTCACCGCCCGGCTGGGCGAGGTACTCGCCGAGCACGACGATACGCTGCTGGCCGCCTACCTGGATGACGCGGCCGTCCCGTACCGCCGGCTCCGCGGCGAGCTGGCTACCCAGGCCCGGAGGATGCTGGTGTACCCGGTGTTCTTCGGCTCGGCCATCACCGGGGCGGGTGCCGGCCCGCTGTCGGCCGGGCTCACCGAGCTGCTGCCTGCCACCCAAGGCGACGCAGGCGGCCCGGCGGCCGGTGCCGTGTTCAAGGTGGAGCGGGGCCCGGCCGGGGAGAAGATCGCCTACGTGCGGCTGTTCTCGGGCACTCTGCACACCCGGGACCGGGTGCGGTTCGGCCAGGACCATACCGGGAAGGTGACCGCGATCAGCGTCTTCGGCGGCGGCGCAGCCGGGCCGCGAGGCTCGGTGGCGGCGGGCCAGATCGCGAAGGTCTGGGGGCTGGGTGAGATCCAGACCGGCGACCTGATCGGCCAGCCCGGTACGGCCGCCGGGCGGCGCTACTTCGCCCCGCCGACCCTGGAAACGGTGGTGGTCCCCGGCCATCCGGCCGACCGGGGCGCCCTGCACGCGGCCCTCACCCAGCTCGCCGAGCAGGACCCGCTGATCAACCTGCGCCAGGATGACCTGCGGCAGGAGATGTACCTGTCGCTGTACGGCGAGGTGCAGAAAGAAGTCATCCAGGCCACCCTGGCCAATGATTTCGGTATCGGGGTCACCTTCCGCGGCACGGCCACGATCTGCATCGAACGGCTGGCCGGCCCGGGCGCGGCCGTGGAGATGATGGGCGAGGCGGCCAATCCCTTCCTGGCCACCGTGGGCCTGCTCGTCGAGCCCGCCCCGGTGGGCACCGGGGTGCGGTTCGGCCTGGGAATCGAAGCCGGGGCGCTGCCAGTGCCGTTCCGCAAGGCGGTCGAGGAGACCGTCCGCCGGACGCTGCGCGAGGGCATCTACGGCTGGGCGATCCCCGACTGTGCCGTCACCCTCACGCACTCCGGCTACGCCCCGCCGCAGGGCAGGCGCGGGCAGTCGTTCGACCCCAGCATTTCCAGCACCGCAGGCGATTTCCGCGGCCTGACCCCGCTGGTCCTGATCAGCGCGCTGCGGCAGGCCGGTACCCGGGTGTACGAGCCGGTCCAGCGGTTCACCCTGGAGGTCCCGGCCGATACCGCGGGCCCGGCCGGGCTCGCGCTCGGGCGGCTGGGCGCGGTCCCGCGCACCCAGCAGCTGCAGGGCCCGTGCTGCCTGCTGGAGGGTGACATCCCGGCCGCCAGGGTGCATGAGCTGCGGCAGCAGCTTCCCGCGCTGAGCCACGGCGAGGGCGTGCTGGACTGCGCCTTCAGCCATTACCGGCCGGTGCGCGGCCCGGCCCCGGTCCGGGCCCGGACCGGGCACAATCCGGCCGACCGCACGGAGTACCTGCTGCAGGTGCGCCGGGGAGCGCGGTGATGTGGCGCCTGGCCAGCTTCTCTGACTAAAGTCAGAGAATGGATCCAGACATGGTCGGCCAGGTCCGCCGGTTCAACCGGACCGTGACGCAGCGCATCGGCGCCCTCGACGACGCCTTCCTGTCCCGGGACCGCCCGCTCGGGCAGGCCCGGGCGCTGTGGGAGATCGGCCCGGACGGCAGCGACGTGCGGGCGCTGCGGGCCCGCCTCGACCTGGACTCTGGCTACCTCAGCCGGCTGCTCCGCTCGCTGGCCCGGGACGGGCTGGTCACGGTCCAGCCGAGCAGCACCGATGGGCGGGTCCGCACCGCCCAGCTGACCAGCCGCGGGCTAGCTGAGCGGGAGCTGCTGGACCAGCGTTCGGACGAGGCGGCCGGGGCCATCCTGCGGTCGCTCAGCCCGGCGCAGCGCACCCGCCTGGTCACCGCGATGGCCCAGGTGGAGCGGCTGCTGACGGCCTCGGCGGTGCAGGTCAGCGAGCGCGACCCGCGGCACCCGGACGCCCGTGCCTGTGTGCAGGCGTACTTCGCCGAGCTGGCCGGCCGCTTCGACAGCGGCTTCGACCCGGTGCGGAGCATCTCCGCGGGCGACGCCGAGCTGACCCCGCCGGCCGGCCTGCTGCTGGTGGCCATGCTGCACTCGGCGCCGGTCGGCTGTGCCGCGGTCAAGTTCCATGGCGGCGCCCCGGCCGAGATCAAGCGGATGTGGGTCGCGCCGGCCGTGCGCGGGCTGGGACTGGGACGCCGCCTGCTGGCCGAACTGGAGGCGCGCGCGGCCGCCCGCGGGGTGCGCACCGTGCGGCTGGAGACCAACCGGGCCCTGGACGAGGCCATCAGCCTGTACCGGACGGCCGGCTACCAGGAGGTGGCGGCGTTCAACGACGAGCACTACGCCGACCACTGGTTCGAGAAAACCCTGGATCACTCGCCCGGCTGACCGGCCGGCCCTTGGCCGCGGGCTGGGCGGCTACTGCCCCGGGCCGAACCAGTCGGCCAGCGGCAGCCGCGCGGTGAGCGCGCTGAAGTCCCCGCGATCGGCGATCGCGGTGGCTGCGTCCACCATCGCCTGGGCCGCGACCCAGGTCAGCGCGCCACCGACACTGACCCGCTGGGCCCCCGCCGCGGCGATCTCGGCGAACGACAGGCTGGCCACGGCGAGCACGTTGACCGGCTTGGACACGGCCTGGCACACGGCCCGGATGTCCTCTGTGCGGCGCAGCCCGGGGGCGTAGAGCACGTCCGCGCCAGCTTCCTCGAAGGCCCGCAGCCGGGCGATCGTGTCATCGAGGTCGGGATGGCCACGGATGTGATTCTCCGCCCGTGCGGTCAGCGTGAAGTCGAAGCCCAGCCCGCGCGCGGCCTCAGCCGCCGCGGCGACCCGCTCGGTCGCGTGGGACAGCTCGTACAGGTAGCCGTCCGGGTCGTAGTCCTCGATGGATCCACCGACCGCACCCGCTGTCGCGGCCCGCGCAATGGCATGGGCGGCGCTGGCCGGGTCGCTGCCGTAGCCGTTCTCCAGGTCCACCGACACCGGGAGACCGGTGGCCTGATCCAGCGCCGCGACGTGCTCGGCCAGCTCTTCGAGGGTGACCCGGCCGTCCAGGCGGCCGAGAGTGAACGCGAACCCGGAACTGGTGGTGGCCAGTGCCTTGAACCCGAGCGCGGCCAGCGCCCGGGCCGAGCCAGCGTCCCACGGATTGGGGATCACGAATGGCTCACCGGCATGCAGTGCGGCGAACGCGGCGGCCTTTTCCTGTTGTCTCGTCGTCACCGGCATGCAGCCAAACCTAGCTGGAGCGGGCGACAGCCGGGCGGCCACCCCGGCCGCGTCACCCGGTTCAGCCCAGGCGGATCCAGGTGGCCCGGGCGACCGCCACCGCCTGCCCGCCCGCGGTGAACAGCGCGGAGCCGGCCAGCATCTTCCGGCCGTCCTGGGCCACCCGCCAGCCGGCCACGGCATGGGCTTCCCCGGCCCGGACCGCGCCGGTCTGCCGGACCGCGAACCGGCCCAGCACGAATGGCGGGCCATCCAGCGAGCCGTCGCCAAACGCGCCAATACCGCCCGGGCAATCCAGGGCGGCCCACAGGAACTCGGCCCGGACCTGGCCATCTGGCCCAGCGAGACTTTCCCCCGGGCACCAGGCATCGGCTGACAGCTCCCGGCCCGCTACCCGCCCGACATGAATCCGCAGCCCGTCACCGGGTTCCCGGTCTGGCCCGCACACGAAGCAGCGCGGGAACGGATGCTCGTCCGGGTGGGTCCGCAGCCGGGAGCCACGGCCCGCGCGGCGGGCGTCCTGGACCGAGACCGGGCCGGCAGCTCCACCGCCAGGTGGTCCGGCGCGCGGGCCGCCTCGGCCACCAGGGTGGGGCCGTCCAGCACCCGGATGGCCTGATCACCATCGCGCTGCACGGCCAGCGGGGTGCCCAGGGGCGGCGGCCGCCGCAGCGTGACCTCAGCCGGGCCGTCGAGAAAGCCAGCGATCAGGCCGGACACGTAGCCGCCGTTGCCGGTCCCCGGCGGCCCGCAGTACCGGGGCCCGACCAGGAGGCGGCCGGTCATGCCTGGGCCAGCAGTTTGCGCACGGTCGCCGTGCCGCCGATGGCCTGGTCATGGTCGGGCGACTGCGGGATGAGGTTGAATTCCGTGCAGCCCGCGGCCACGTAGGGGGCGAGGAACCCGGCGACGTCCTCGGGGGTCCCGTACGGGCAGTACCGCTCGAAACGCTCAAACGGGAGCTGGTAGAAGGCCTCCATCGCGGGGGCCAGGCAGTCGCGGGCGGCCTGCCTGGAATCGGCCAGCCCGCACCACACCTGCATCGCGTGCCGGGCGGGCGGGCTGGGCCGGCCCGCCCGGGTGGCCTCCGCCGCGGCCATCTCGACGGCCGCGGCGAACCGCCGGGGTGAGTTCCAGATGCCGAGCCACCCGTCCCCCAGCCGGCCCGCCCGCCGGATCGCCGCGTCGGAGCGGCCGCCGACGGTGATCGGGATGCCGGCGGCCGGGGGTGTGATGACCGCGTCGTCCAGGTCGAAGAACTGGCCGTGGAAGGTGACCGGCGCACCGGTCAGCAGCTGCCGCAGGACCGTGAGGCACTCATCCATCCGCCGGCCCCGGGTGGCTGGATCGACGCCGCAGACCGAGACTTCGTGCCGGTCCTCCCCGCCCACCCCGACCCCGAACGTCAGCCGGCCGGGGGCGAGCCGCTGGATGTCGGCCAGCTGGCGGGCCACCAGGACCGGGTGGCGCAGCGGCAGCAGGTACAGCCCGCAGTAGATCCGCAGCGTGGGATGGAGCATGGCCAGCGCGGTGGCTTGCAGCAGCCCGTCGAAACCGAGGCCGGCCAGGAAGCTGACGTGGTCGGCGCAGCAGACATGGTCGATGCCGGCCGCGTCGGCCTGGGCCAGGAAGGCCCGCGCGGCCGGCGGCTCCCAGTCCAGCAGGTCGAACGGCGGGAACATGCCGACCCGGGGCGGCCCGGCGCTGTTGCTGGTCATTGGCTTCCCCCGTTCTGCCCGGGCCGGATAGCGGGCACCAGCGCCGGCACCCGGGTCAGGTAGGAGGCGTATGCCCCGCCGAGCGAACGCTTCAGGTCACGTTCCTCGAACGTGATGCCGACCAGAATGTAGCCGGTCGCGGCGGCCGCGAACAGCAAGTGCCCGGCGGTCATCGTGGGCGCGGCCCAGAACACCACGAGGAATCCGGCCATCAGCGGGTGCCGGACGCGGCGGTACAGGCCGCGCTCGGTGAACGGGGGTGGCCGGTAGGCCTGGCCGCGCGCGTGCAGGTAGGCCTGGCGCACGCCGAACAGGTCGAAGTGGCTGATCAGGAACGTCGAGCTGAGGGCGATCACCCAGCCGGCCGCGTACACCGCCAGCAGCACGCCGCGGCCCGGCTCAGGCAGCCGCCAGACCGTGCCGCCAACCGGCTGCCACAGCCAGTACAGCAGGGCCAGCAGCAAGCTGGCGAACAGGACGTACGTGGCCCGCTCGGCTGGTGCGGGCACCAGCCGGGTCCACTGGCGCTTGAACCGTGCGCGGGCCATGACCGTGTGCTGGACCGCGAACAGCAGCAGCAGCGCCGTGTCGGTCGCCACTGCCGCGGGCCACCCGGAGCGCGTTCCCTCGTCGATCCCCCTGGGCACACCAAGATCGGCGAAGAAGCCCAGTGAGTAGGCCAGCACCGCGAGGAAGACCAGGTACCCCGCGGCTGCGTAGCCCAGCGTGAGCAGGGCAGAAAATTCAGCCGCCCGGCGACGGCCAGGCAGCGGCTGGCCATGAGTCACTGACGGTCCAGCGGGGTTCCCGGCGTAGCACATATGCCGACAGTAAGATCACCAGGCCGGGGGCCGCTATCGGGTGAACTACCGGCGCTACCGCCGTGGCAGTGGCCGCCGGCCGGCTGAACTACCTAGCCCGGGCCAGTCAGGAGCGGAGCCGCTGCTCGGTGACCCAGGCGGCGATCTGGGCCCGGGAGCGCACCGCCAGCTTGCGCCGGATGTTCTCCACGTGTGCTTCCGCGGTGCGGGGTGCGACCGCCAGGCGCGTGGCGATCGCGTGGTTGGTCAGCCCCTCCGCGATCAGCCTGGCCACCTCGAGCTCCCGGCTGGTCAGCGGGATCTCGGCGGCATCCCGCGGCGGCTGGGTGACACGCCCGCCGAGGAAGCCAAGCATGGCCGTCAGCCCTTCCGCCCAGTGGCCGTGGTAGTAGAGGTGGCTGGAGCCCGGCAGCGGGATCAGCGTGGCCCCTGGGATGAGCGCGGCCACCTCCCGCCCGAGCCGGAAGCTGGTGGCCGGGTCGGCCTCGCGGTGCAGCACCGCGGTCCGCGCCCGGATCGCCGGGAGCAGCGCGCTGACGTCAGTGCCGTAGTACACGTCGAGGAGCTGGGCGGCCACCGCGGCCGACGCACTGGCCCGCTGGTACGCGGTGAACAACTCGACTTCCGCGATGCTGGGCTCCGGGATGAAGATGCCGGTGAGCATCTTCGACCCGAGGCCCCAGTGGGCCTGGATGAGTCCCACGATCGAGTCCCTGACCTCGGCAGGGGCCAGGTCCGAGCCGCTGGCGCAGGTGCCATACAGCACCAGCGCCTCGACCCGTTCCGGATGGCGCGCGGCTACCGCCGCGGCCAGCTGACCGCCCTGCGAGGCACCGAACATCCGGAACTGGCCAGCCCCGGCCGCGTCGGCGACCGCCAGCGCCACCGCTACCTGCGCGTCAAAGGACAGCTCGACGCCGTCCCGGTCGGACAGGCCGCATCCCGGCTTGTCATAGCGGATCACGGTGAACCGTTCGGCCAGCCGCGCCATGAAGGCCGCGAACGAGAACAGCTCCAGCTGCTTGGTCAGATGGGTCACCCAGCCGGAATCGCAGAGCAGCGGCGGGCCGTCGCCGGTCGTGGAGTAGGCGACCCGGCCCGCTGGCGTGACGCAATACCTGACCGCCGACCTCACCCGTACAGGCTGGCACCCCGGGCCCGTCCAGTAAAGATCACCCGGGGATGTGCCAGTGCTGGCCGGGCGGGCCAGCTGGGCCGCTGGCCTGTTCGCCGGACTGGCTGTCGGTACCGGCCGGTACGGTCGCGGCATGGCCACTTTCGCGGTGACGCTGGTGCACGGCCCGGGCTGGGATGCCACCCGCCCGATCCGCCGCCAGGACGGCTGGGACGAGCATGCGGCGTTCATGGACGGGCTGGTCGAGGACGGCTTCCTCATCCTCGGCGGCCCGCTCGGCCCCGGTCACCGGACCCTGCATCTGGTCCGGGCGGCCGATGAGCAGGAGGTCACGGCGCGGTTCGGCGGTGACCCGTGGGCGGCCGCCGGGCTGCTGCTGATCGGCGGGATAGAGCCCTGGGCGCTGTGGCTGGACAGCCGGCCGGCGGTCCGCAGCTGACCCGCGGCCCCGGCCGCCGCGCGCACGCCCAGGTCCGCCTGGCCGACCTGCCCGGCCGCACCGGGGCGTTTGTCACCAACTCACGGGGCATTGCGCCGGTGGGCCGGATCGACGGCACGGCCATTCCGGTCTCCCCCGCGCTGGCGCAGACGGTGCACGGTGTCTATGACTCCGTGCCCTGGGATCTCGTCTGACGGGGAGGTGACGCAGCGGTTCACCGCTGGCCAGCCGGGCGCAGGTCAGTGGCGCCAGGTCAGGTCAGCGGTTTCTCATACCAGCGGTCCGAGAACCGGCCATTGTTGAACGCAGGCACCTCTCGGTAGCCGGTGCGGGCGTAAAGCTGCTGGGCCTCGGTCAGGTGGCTGCCGGAGTCGAGGCGGAGCTTGCGCACCGCGCGCTCGCGGGCCGCCTCCTCGACCGCCCTCATGAGCAGCGCGCCCACCCCACGGCGGCGGGCACTGGGCAGCACGAACACCCGGGCGACCTCGCCGACCCCGGCGGGCAGCAGGCGCAGGCCCGCGCAGCCGACGACCGTCCCGGCCTGCCGGGCCACCAGCAGCAGCCCGCCCGGCGGGGTGAGGTCGTCGCTCGGCTCGGCGGCCATCGCCTCGGCGACCTCGCCGGCCGTGGCCGGCCGGCCGTAATAGCGGCCCACGATGTCGTGGAAGTAGGCGGTGAGCACGGCGGATCCCTCGGCTGAGCCGGGCGGGACCGCGGCTACCGTCACCTCCGGGGGAAACTCGGTCATGCCCCGATTATCGGCCTGCCCGCGCGCTGGCCTGCGTCACCTGGCGGCCCAGGATGGCCGGCGTAGGCTGCGGGCAGGAGGAGGGTGGCCATGGAGTTCGAGCACATCCTGGTGGAGCGGTCGGGCGCGTTCGCCACGATCACGATGAACCGGCCGCAGCGGCGCAACGCGCTGTCGCTGGCGCACATGCGGGAGCTGATCACCGCGTTCCGCCAGATCGGGGACAGCGATGCGCTGGGCGTGGTGCTGGCGGGCAACGGCCCGGTGTTCAGCTCCGGGCACGACCTCGCCGAGGTGGCGGAGACCGATCTGCCCGCGATCCGCTCGCTGCTGGGCACCTGCACCGAGCTGATGACGCTGATCCAGCAGGTGCCCCAGCCGGTGGTGGCGCGGGTGCACGGGCTGGCCACCGCGGCCGGCTGCCAGCTGGTGGCCAGCACCGACCTCGCCGTGGCCAGTGCGGAGGCCGGCTTCGCCACGCCCGGGGGCAAGGGCGGCTGGTTCTGCCACACACCGATGGTGGCCGTGGCCCGGAACGTCGGCCGGAAGCGGGCCATGGAGATGGCCATGTCGGGTGATGTCATCGACGCGCGGACCGCCCTCGACTGGGGCCTGGTCAACCAGGTGGTGCCCGCCAGCCAGCTGGACAGCGCGGTCCAGGACCTGCTCGAGCGGGTGACCCGCGGCTCGCCGGACAGCAAGGGCATCGGCAAGCAGGCGCTCTACGCGCAGATCGACCTGGATCAGCCGAAGGCGTATTCCTACGCCATCGAGGTGATGGCCGCGACCAGCCAGCTGCCCGACGCGCGGGAATGGATGCGCGCGTTCCTCGAGAAGCGCAAGCCACGCTGGGGCCGCGGCCGTCAGTGACGGCCGCCCCGCCGGAATGTCAGAAGCCGGGGGTGTCACCGGTGGCCTCGGCCCCGCCGCTCCCCGCGTCCGCATCGCCCGCTGCGGCCAGGCTGATGAGGACCACCGGCTCAGCCCAGGTCGCCGGCTCGTCCGGCCGTATCCCCCGCTGGGCCAGTTCGGCCCAGATGATGTCCTGGCACGCCTGCACCAGCTCAGCCGGCACCGCCGCGCGGAGCGCGATATACCCCTCGGCCAGGAACGTGCTGACCTCGGCTTGGCTGAGCACCGGCCCAGGATGACATGGCCGTCTGGTCAGCCGCTATCGGATAAACCGCTGGCTGGCCCGAGCCGGGCGGCGGCCTGGTCAACGGCGGCGAGCAGTCGCTGGGGGCCGGCGGTGAGGCCAGCCAGGATGTCGTCGGCGCTGCGCAATCCGGCCCGGTCCAGCAGGGTCTTCTCGTTGGTGACCCACTGCCCGCGGGCGGCCAGCACGGCATGGGCCCCCTGGCACAGGGCCACCGCGATCGCCCCGGCGGTGTCGGCCAGGTGCCCGCGCGCGGCGTGCGCGGTGCGCGCGTACCCGAGGGTGGCCTGCGCGTCGCCGCGCCACCGGGCCGCGGCCGTGCGGCGGAGCGCGGCGGGGTAGGCGGGCCGGGGCAGCTCGCCGTGCAGCACCTCGTTCAGGGCCAGTTCGGCGGCCACGATGTAGGTGGGTACCCCGGCCAGATGGAACATCAGCCGCTCGACGCCGAACCGGCCGGCCTGCGCCTCGGCCAGGTGGTAGGCGACGTCGTCCAGGTCCCGGTAGTGCACATCCACGTGGCGGTGGCCTGCGGTGAGCCAGGCCCCGCCATTGAAGACCCCGCCACCCCAGCCACCGATCGGGAAGATCTCGCCCGGCCAGCCCAGCGAGCGCAGGCTGTCCGGGTCGAACGCGGTCCCGCGGTAGTACACCGCGAAGTCCCAGTCGCTGTCCGGCCGGGCCGTTCCGGCGGCCCGGGACCCACCCAGCGTCACAGCCTCGACCCCGGGCAGGCCGGCCAGCAGATCGCCGGCCTGCGCGCGGAAGGTCACATCGCCGTCGCCGGGCACGACCGCCAGGATAGGACCGGGGCCGCGGTAAAGGATCGCCGGCCGGCGTTCGGGCTGCTGGTGGCGCCTTTGCCAGACAGGCCAGGCTCGGCGTACCCGCCGTCGGGCCGGTGGACCAGGCGTGGATACGGTTCACCCGGACCGCAGCGCCGGAAGGACATCGCCAGTGAGAGCTGTAATACAGCGGGTAAGCCAGGCCAGCGTCAGCGTGGGCCAGCAGGTCGTCGGGGCCATCCACGAGCCGGGCCTGCTGGCGCTGGTGGGGGTTACCCATGACGACACACCGGAACTGGCCGCGAAACTGGCGGCCAAGATGTGGGGACTGCGCATCCTGGACGGCGAGAAGTCGTGCTCCGACGTGGCCGCGCCGCTGCTGGTCATCAGCCAGTTCACGCTGTATGCGGACACCCGTAAGGGGCGCCGCCCGACGTGGCAGGCGGCGGCGCCCGGCCCGGTCGCGGAGCCCCTGGTGGACGCCGTGGTGACCGCGCTGCGCGGGCTGGGCGCCCGGGTGGAGACCGGCATCTTCGGGGCCCACATGCAGGTCAGCCTGGTCAACGACGGCCCGGTCACCATCATCCTGGAGCTGTGACCCAGCCGGGCGGCGGGCACCAGCTCAGGCGGAATACCCGGTGGCCTTCTGCACCGTCACCCGGACGATGGCCCGGACCGCGCCCGGCACATCCTGCCCGGGATCGCGGTCGTACTTGCGGGCCAGCTCGATGTGCAGCGTCCGGTCCGGGTCCGGCGTGATCGACGCCGTGCCCCGCAGCTCCACGTAGTTCTCCGGGTTGGCGGACTCGAGGATCGTGACGCTGACCCGCGGATCGCGCTGCATGTTGCGGTACTTCACCCGTCCTTGCACCGTGGAGAACAGCAGGTCATTGCCATCACGGCCGATCCACATCGCGGAGGTGTGCGGGCTGCCATCGGCGTTGATCGTGGCCAGGACCGCGTAGTTCCGCCCGTCCAGCAGCCGGAGCGTCGCATCGCTGAGCGAGAAAGTCATGGCGGCACGGTACCAACCACCCGCCCGCCGCCGGTCAGCGGAAGAGCCGCCCGATGTAGCCGGCGCCAGTCCCGCCGCCTCGCAGACCCAGTCGCCCGCGGCGGGCTCAGCTGCCTGGCTTCTGCCACACCGACACGTGCTGCTCGCTTTCGCTGGTGAACGGGGCCCGGGTCCAGCCCGCCCACCGCTCGCGCAGCCGCATCCCGGCCAGCTGGGCCATCAGGTCGAGCTCGGCGGGCCACACGTACCGGAACGGGATCGACCGGTACTCGCCCTGTCCCCCGCTGACCGTCACGTAGTTGGAGCTCATCGCCTGGGTGGCCACGTCGTAGACGTCGAACGCCCAGCCGGCCGGGCTGACGTGGAACGGGACGGCGTCCTGCCCGGGTGGCAGCCTGCGCAGGTCGGGGACCATGACCTCGATGACGAAGCAGCCGCCCGGCTCGAGCTGGGCCGCGACGTTGCGGAAGCAGGCCACCTGCGCATCCTGCGTGGTCAGGTTCATGATCGTGTTGAAGACCAGGTAGGCGAGCGAGAACGTCCCGCCGGCCTGGGCGGTGGCGAAATCGCCGATCGTCACGCCGATCCGGTCCCCGCCCGGCTTGGCGTGCAGCCGGGCCACCATGGCCCGGGCCAGGTCGATGCCGTGCACCGGCACGCCGCGGCGGGCCAGCGGCAGGGCGATGCGCCCGGTCCCGATGCCCAGCTCCAGAGCCCGGCCCGGGCCGGCCAGCCCGGCCAGGAAGTCCACCGTGGCGTCCAGCACGGCTGGCTGGAATCTGTCCGCGACCTCGTCGTCATACCCGGCCGCGACCGGTTCCCCGAAGTAGCCGTCCGGCTCGTCTGGTTGGCCCATCGCGGGTCAGGTACGGACGACCCGGTACAGGCTCGGGTGCGGCGGATAGCCCGCCAGTCCCACCGCGGCCTCACGGAATCCGGCACTCTGGATGGCCGCGGTGAAGTCCTCGGCCGTGGCCCAGCGGGCGATGTTCACGAAGTGGAAGTCAGCGCCCGGGTTGAGCGACTGGTGCAGGGCGGTGTCCAGGTAGCCCGGCTGGGTCTCCAGGTAGTCCCGGCTCTTCTCCCAGGCGGCGATGAACTTGCCGGCGTCCCCGGCGGGCACCTCGAACGCGTTGATCAAGACCACTGGCTCAGCCATGGCTCTCCGTTGTCCTGTGTCAGGGGCCTACCGCTGCACGCGGCGCCGCAGCGAGGGGAACAGCCAGCCCGCGTGCTGCGTGAGTTCCTGTCTAACGTCTAACGCGTCCACCATCAGCATGGCAAACGCATTCTGCCCGGCGGCGACCGGAACGGCCGCGAACGACTTGTCCGTCTGCGGAGGGCTGACCTGCCATCCGGCCAGGCAGGTTAGATGATCGGCCCGCGGCGCTCGCGGATTCCGGTTATTTCGTGACGAGCCGGAACGCCTGCGCCACCACCAGGGTGTCGTCGCCGACCGTGAATCCTGGATCATCCAGGGCCGCGCGCATCTCGGCCGAGTGCCAGAAGCGCTCGTGCCCGGCGCGCCACTCCGCCACCGAGGTGTAGCCCTCGCCCTCGCCCAGCGCGTGCGCCAGATCCACGTCAGCCAGCCGCAGCACCCGCACCGCGGTCGTCTCGATCACGGCCACCGGCTGGCCGGCCGAGTCGACCACGGCTTGCCGCTCGCCCGGCTGGGGCAGGGCCTCACCCTCGTGCTCGTAGTCGGCCAGCACGCCGGTGGTTGTGGTCTTGTCGCCGGCCACGATCGCGGCCACGAGCTGGTCGCGCAGCGGGCCGGGGAACGCGAACTCGGCGGGCGGCAGGTCCTCGAATCGCACAGCACCAGCGTAGAGCCAGGCCGCCCAGCGCAGGGCCGGCCGTGGCTGGGCCGCCGCGAAATCCCGGATCGCCGGGCGGGCTATGTTGGGGACGTGGCCCAGCGGGATGTACCGGACAGCAGCGCGAACCCTCCAGATATCCGGATCCGCGGACCGCGGCTCCTGCTGCGGCCTCTCCGGCCGGCCGAGATCGATGCCGAATGGCAGGCCATGGTCGACTCCGATCCGATGGCCATCGCCAAGCTTCCCGATGAAGGGCAGTTCAAGGCGCGGCTGCGGCGCTCGGGGCAGCTGGTCGACGGCTGGCTCGACCTGGCCATCGACCTCGGCGGCACCTCGATCGGCCGTATCCAGACGTTCGTGCCGTCCACCCGGCCGCTGCCGCCCGGGACGTTCGAGATGGGCATCGGCCTGCGCGCAGACAAGCGCGGCCAGGGGTACGGGCGGGAAGCGCTCGCGCTGTTCACCGACTGGCTGTTCGAGCACGCCGCCGCCGAGGTGGTCGAGGCGCCGACCGATCCGGCCAACGCGGCGATGCGGACGGTGTTCGACCGGGTCGGCTGGGCGTTCGTGGGCCCGGTGACCGAGCTCGGCCGGGAGTGGGTCATGTACCGGGTCACCCGCCCGCAGTGGGCGGCGGCCCAGGCCAGCTGACGTCCGCGGCGCGGGCCCAGTCGGCCCGCCGCAGCCGGTACACCACGTGCGGGCGCAGCGGGTGCCCGGCGGCGATCCGCGGATGGTCGAAGTAGCCGGACACCGTCATGCCCAGCCGCCGCATCACCGCCTGCGACGGCTCGTTGCGGACGGCCGTCATCGACCAGATCTCCCTGAGCCGGGCACCGCCGAAGGCCACGGCGGCGGCCGCCCGCGCGGCCTCGCTCGCGTAGCCCTGATGCCAGGCGTGCCGGGCCAGCCGCCAGCCCACCTCCATGCCGCCCGCCCCGGGCACGTCGCCGGGCATCGGGTTCAGGCCAGTGAAGCCGATGAACTCGGCCGGCCCGGCCAGCTCCAGCGCCCACAGGCCGAACCCCTGCTCGGTGAACAGCGCCTCGATGCGGTCGATGACCGCGTCGCTCGCGGCCCGGTCCAGGGTGGCCGGGAAGTAGCGCATGACGTCCGGGTCGGCGCTCATCGCGGCGAACGGCGCCCGGTCCGCGTCCCGCCAGCGCCGCATGACCAGCCGGGCGGTGCGGAGCGTGTCGAACCGGCGGGCCACCCAGCCAGCCTAGCCAGTTCCAGTACGCGGCTCCGTTCGTTAAAGCTGATCGGGCGGCGCCGCGGGCCAGCCGGGCGGCTCACCGCCAGGTGGTTAGCCGCGGGCGTAGTTGCTTGCCCCGTACCAGTCCACGATGCGGACCGGTTCCTCCCCGACCACCCAGGCGTCATGGCCCTGCGGCAGCGCGGTCACGTCGCCGGGCCGCGCGTCGAACTCGGTGCCGTCGTCCATCACCACGTGCAGAGTGCCCTGGATGTGGTACTGGAAGTGCGGGGCCTCGCATGACGGCGTGCCGGCCAGCGGCCTGACATGCTCTGACCAGCGCCACCCGGGCTGCAGGGTGAGCAGGCCGATGTCCGCCCCGCCGATCTGCACCAGGTCCAGGGTGCCGCGGCCGAAGGCGCGGGTCTCGTCGGGGGTGGTGAAGCTCTTCTGCTCGGCTTTCCCGGTCATCACTGTCCTCCCTTGACTGCGGCGCTCGCTGCGCCCGCACTGCCGAGCGTGCCGGGACCGCCTTGCAGCTGGTTTGCAGCGTGTGGTGTGGCGGCGGGGACCCGCCCCGGGGTTTGATACCGGCATGAAGTCGCTGGCCGTCCGGGTGCTCAGCGACTTCGCCGTGGACGGGATCGAGCCGCAGGCGCTGGGCAGCCGCAAGGCCCGGCTGGCGCTGCACCTGCTGGCGCTGGCCGACCGCACCGTGGTGCCCTCCGGGGTGCTCACCGACGCGCTGTGGGGCGACACACCGCCCGCCCGGCCGGACGAGCAGCTGGCCGTGCTGCTCAGCCGGCTCCGCTCGGTGCTCGGCCGCGACCGGATCGAGCACCGGGACGGCGGTTACCTGCTGCACTGTGACTGGCTGGACGCGGCGGAACTGGCCGGGCTGACCGACGAGGTGGCCCGGCGCCGCGAGTCCGGCAACGTGGCGGGCGCGGCGGCGGCCGCCCGGGTGGCGCTGGCGCTGACCGGCCGGGGCGAGCCGGGCCCGGCCCCCGGTGACTGGGCGCGGCTGCGGCTGGCCGCCCTGGACCGCCTGGTCAGCCGGTGCCAGCTGGTGTCGGCCAGCGCGCTGCTGGACGCGGGCGACTGGCTGGCCGCGGCCGAGACGGCGTCCGCCGCACTGGAACACGATCCCTACGACGAGGCCGCGCTCCGGGTGCTGCTCCGGGCCCAGGTGCTGGGCGGCCGGGTAGCGGCCGCCCTGGCCGCGTACGCCGCCGCGCGGGAACGGCTGGCCGACGAGCTGGGCACCGACCCGTCACCAGAGACCGCCGCGCTGTACACCCAGATCCTGCGGGGCGAGGTGGCCGGGCCGGCCCGCGCCCCGGCGATGGCCGACCCGGTCCCGGCCGGCCCGGGCCTGGTCGGCCGGGACGAGGAGCTGGCCTGCCTGGACGCGGTCGCGGCGCGGGCCCGCCACGGCTCGGTGCAGGTCGCCGTGGTGGACGGGGAACCGGGCATCGGCAAGACCACGCTGGTGCGCAGCTGGGCCGACCGGCGCGCGGCCGCCGGGGACACCGTGCTGCTGGCCTCGTGCGGGCAGCTGGACGCGACCATGCCGCTCGACGCCCTGCTCAGCGCGCTTACCGCGCTGCTGCGGCGGCTCGGCCCGGACATCGCGGCCGAGGTGCTCGGCCCGGAGGACGCGATCCTGGCCCCGCTGCTCGGCATGCCGCCCGGCCCGCACCAGCTGCCCGTGATCGCCGACAACACCCTCGGGCCCACGTTTCTGTACGCAGCTCTGGTCGGCATCCTGACCCGGCTGACCGAGCGCGGGCCGCTGGTGCTGGTGATAGACGACGCGCACCTGGCCGGCCCGGCCCTGCGCGACTGGGTGGGCTTCGCCCGCCGGGCCGAGCTGGCGCTGACCGTCGTCGCCACGGCCCGGCCCGGGGAGGGCGAGCCACTGCCCGCGACCGCCCGCCTGCACCTGGGGGTGCTGGGGAGGGACGCAGTGGCCCGGCTGGTCGGCCCGGGCCGGGCCGATGAGCTGTACGCCCGCTCGCAGGGGCACCCGCTGTTCCTCACCGAGCTGGCCGAGCAGGAAACCGCGGCCCAGCTGCCCGCGTCACTGGTCGAGTCGGTGTCGGCCCGGTGCGACGAGCTGGGCACGGCCGGCCCGCTGCTGCGTACCGCCGCGGTGATCGGCCCGGTGCTCGACCTCGACCTGCTGGCCGCGGTGCTCGGCCGCCGGGTGGTGGAACTGCTTGACGACGCCGAGCGGGCGGTGGCCAAGCAGCTGCTGACCGAGGAGGCCGGGACGTTCACGTTCCGGCACGAGCTGGTCCGGGAGGCGCTGGCGGCGAGCGCGACCGCGGGCCGGGCCGCGCTGCTGCACCGGCAGGCCGGCCGGGTGCTGGCCCAGCGGCCTGGTGCCGACCCCGCCATCGTCGCGCACCATGCCCGGCTGGGCGGCGATCTCGAGCTCGCGGCCCGGGCCCTGAGCGACGCGGCGACCCGGGCCGCGGAGCGCTTCGACCACGCCGCCGCCGAAGCGCTGCTCGACGATGCCGTGCGGCTCCATCCTGATCCGGGCAGCTGGCTGGCCCGGGCCCGGGTCCGCACCCGCCGCGCGCGCTACCGCGAGGCGCTGCAAGACGTCGAGCGGGCGGCGGCCGCCGGGCCGGCCGCCCTCGAGGTCGGCGCGTGGGCGGCCTACTTCGACCGGCGCTTCGGCCAGGCCGCCCAGTTCGCCGCGGACGGCGCACTGGCCGCGGCGGACAGCGCCACCCGGGCCCGCTGCCTGGCCGCGGGCGGCCGGATCCGGCACGCCGCCGGTGACCTGGCCCAGGCCGAGCTGCTGCTCGGTGAAGCCCTCTCGCTCGCCCAGGGCGCCGACCGGGTCACCGCAGCCGCCTGGCTGGGCGTGCTCCGCGCCCACCAGAGCCGCCCGGCCGACGCGCTGTCGCTGCTCAGCCCGGCCGCCCGCGGGCAGGTCGGGGTGGAGCAGACCTCAGCCACCCTGCACGCGCTGCTGTTCACCGGGCACGCGCACGCCCTGGCCGGGCACCCGGCGCTGGCGCTGGACAGTTTCACCCGGTACACCGCGGAGGTGGACCGCCGCCAGGTGCCGCGGTTCGCCGCCCGGGCGATCAACTTCACGGGCTGGGTACTGCGCAACCTCGGCGCCAGCCAGGAGAGCCTCGACCAGCACCATGCGGCGCTGGATCAGGCCGCGCACGGGCAGGTCATCGTGGAACTGGCCATTGCTGCCCGGCAGGATCTGGCCGAGCACTGCCTGGACCAGGGGGACCTGGCCGGCGCGGAGTCCCAGCTGGCTGCGGCGGCCGCGCTGCACCAGGGCGACCTGGTGTTCGGCTGGCGGCTGGATCTCAAGCACCGGCTGATCAGCGGCCGGCTCGCGCTGCGGGCCGGCGACCCCGGGCAGGCCCTGGCCATCGCCACCGGGCTGGAAGCCCGGGCCGCCGGGCTGGGCGTTCCGCGCTATGTGAGCGTCGCCCGGCTGCTGCGGCACCGGGCCGACCGCGCCCTGGGCCGGCCGGTGGACCTGGACCTCGTCGCGGCGGACCTGGACTTGCTCGACGCTTCGGTGGCCATCGAGGCCTGGTGGTGGACCGGGGACGTCGCCGCCGACTTCGCCGTCCCCGGATGGCTGGACCGGGCTGCCGAGCGGGCTGGCCGGCTGGCCCGCAGGGCGGGCCGCTACGGCGACGGCCTGCGGCAGGCGGCCGGCCGGCGGCAGCAGGACTGGCAGGCGATAGCCCGGTCCGGCCCGGCCGCTTAGCCCGTACCCGCCGGTCGCCCGGCCCAGGCCTCCCACCCGGCCCGGGCCCGCCAGCTGGCCCGCACTCAGCTGGCCGTGAGCACGGTCATCGACACCACCAGCGGCGGTGCCCCGGCCAGGGAGCGTTCGGCCGCCCGCCGCAGCGCGGCCCGGCGCGGCTCGTCCAGCGAGAGCACGAACGGGGCCACCTGGGCCATGCCCAGCCGCCAGGCGGCGAGCTGGGCCGGGGTGGACAGCCCGGTCGGCACCGTCACGGCCCGCAGCCGCACCGCAGCGAACCCGGCCGCCGCCGCCTGCTCGCCGAGCCGCCCCGGATCGCTCGCGGCCGGCTCGCTGTCCTGCTTGAACGTCGTGTACCAGGCGGGCGGGCGGTAGCCGAACGTGTGCAGCGCCGCATCCACCGCCGCCTTGGCCGGGTGGGTCCAGCCCGGCGTAAAGGTGCTCGCGGCGATGGCCCGGCCGACCCGGCGGGCCTCAGCCAGGCCCGCTGGGACACGGGGCAGGTGATTGAGGCAGAACGCGGCGACGACCAGGTCGAAGCTGGCGGTCCGGAACGGCAGCGCCGTGGCGTCGGCCGCTACCCGGCCCAGCGGGGAGCCGGCCCGCCGCAGCATGCCCACCGCCAGGTCGGCGGCGGCCACCCGGGCGGCCCCGGCGGCCAGCGCGGCCCGGGCGGCCACCCCGGTGCCCGCCCCCATATCGAGCACCCACCGGCCAGCCAGCGGCACTTCCGCGCTGGCCACCAGGGCCTCGGCGAGGGCCGCGTACACCCGTTCCGGCCCGGCGGCCCACAGGCCGGCCGCGGCGTCATAGGCGGACCGGACATCCGCGCCCGGCCCGGCCGGCCCGGCGGCGGGCCGCCGGGCCGCGGTGGTCAGCCGAGCAGCGGTGCCGCCTGGATCACCTTCGTCTCCCACCATTGGAGTTCCTCGTCGTATCCCCCGAGTGCCTTCTCCCAGCCAAACTGGACCATGGCCCCGAGCAGGCACAGCATCAGCTGCCGGTCCCACCACGGATCGGTGCGGTGGCCGTGTGCCTCCAGCGCCGCGCGGTAGACGTCGATCGAGGCCTCCTTCGACTGCGGCAGGCGGCGGCAGTTGATCGCCAGGTACCAGGCCAGGTCGCTGAGTGGTGCGCCGCGTCCGGCCTGCTCCCAGTCGAGCACGACCGTCCGTCCCGCGTCGTCGGTGCCCAGGTTGTCCAGCTTCCAGTTGCTGTGCACGAACGTCTGCGGGGTGCTGGCCAGGGCGTCCACCAGGGGGCCGGGATCGTAGGCCAGCGGGACCAGCACGGCTGCGGCCGCCGGGGCCACCTCGGGCAGCAGCGGCCAGCCCTTGGCCACCAGTTGCGGCACCAGGTGGGCCGAGCCCACCGCGGCCTCCGCCTGCGCCATCCAGGGTGACAGCTCCAGGTAACGGTGAGTTACCGGGATGACGTCGAGTTCGCTGCCGCAGTCCCAGAACGCTGCGTGCATGGCCGCCATGTGCCGCAGGAAGCGCAGGTGCTGGGGCAGGCTGACCGGCTCGTCGGTGACCGGGACCAGCCATGGGCTGACGTCGTGCATCAGCAGGGCACAGCCGTGCTCTTCCCGTGCTACCCCGATGATCGGCTGGTTGATGCAGTCCGGGAGGCGGGCCATGATGCCGAGTTCCCACATGGCCAGCGACGCGCCGCGCAGGCAGCCGGAGGTCCGCATGGTCCAGTCCACACGGCGGTCGAGGTGCTTGAGCACGTACCCCTGCCCGCCGATCACCACCCGTTCCAGGATGGCCCCGGACTTGCCCGGCGCGTCCGCCAGCGGGGTGCGCCCGGTCGCGCCGGCCAGCAGCCCGGACAGATCGTCGTAGGCCCGCGGCCCGCCCGCCGCGGGCCTGCGATCAGGCATCCGCCGCCTCCATCTCGGCCAGCAGCGCCGCGGGCCAGCGGCCGCCGCAGAACGCCAGGTCGGCCACGATGCGGTCGTTGCGCACGGTCAGCAGGTGCAGGTGATGGGCGGCGTGTGGCACACCGTTCTCGGTCCAGCTGAGCGTGTACTCGATCACTTCGCGGGTGCCGCCGTCCACCGGGTAGCGGTGCAGCTCGTCGAAGTGGGCCGGATCCGCGAACCACCGCTTGTACTCGGCCCGGATCGCGTCCGGGCCGCTGGCGTGCAGCCGCCAGTTGGGCACGGTCGCGTCCAGTGTGGCGCTGCCGTCCCAGGCGTCGCAGCCGGGGATGGTCGCGGTCTCGATCGCGTGCAGGAACTTGTCGATCACGGGTGAGCTTGGCATCGCCGCCTCCGGGTGGGTCGCTTGGCGGCCATCCTCGGCGCCCGGCCTTGCAGCCAGATTGCAGCCCGGGTCACGGGGTGACGCCGGACAGGTTGAGCCCGATGACCCCGGCCAGCACCAGCCCGATCGACACCACCTTGAGCATAGACACCGACTCATCCAGGGCCAGGATGCCCACCACCGCGGTCCCGGCCGCGCCGATCCCCGTCCATACCGCGTAGGCCGGGCCGACCTCCAGCCGGTGCAGGGCCACGCTGAGCAGCCCGAAGCTGATCAGCGCGCACAGGGCGAAACCGACGGTGGGCCAGAACTGAGTGAAGCTGTGACTCTGTTTGAGCAGAATCGCGAACCCCGTCTCGAACAGCCCGGCGACCACGATCAGGAACCACGCCATGGCTTACCTCCATGCGAATCGGCGGCACTGCCAAGAGAGCGCCCGCCGCGGCGGTGGCCACGTTCTGCCGAGTTCCTGCCCGCGTGTGCTGGCCGGTCACAGTGTGCCGCCGGAATCACGCCACCCTGGTGACAGCACCTGACCGCAGGTCTACTCCGGGCCGGTGGAGAAGCGATGGAATCAAGATGCTGTTGCCGTGGCCACTGGTCACCTCGCTCGCCGCGGTGCACCACATGGACGCAGGTCAGCGGCTCCGGAGCAGCCGGATGGCGGTGCCACCCGACGAGGAGAAGATCTGCACCAGATCACACATGTGGTTGGCCAGCCACAGGCCGCCGCCATCCGCGCCGTCCAGGCTGGGCGGCAGCCGTCCGGCCAGGGCCGAGGTGATGTGCCCCCGGTCGCTGATCTCGCAGACCAGGCCGCCGTCCTCGGGCCACACCCGGAGCTCACCGTGGCCGCCGCCGTGCTGGAGACTGTTGGTGGCGATCTCATTGACCGCCAGGACCATGGCCACGGCTGACTTGCGGGCGAGGCCAGCCAGCCGGGCCCGCCGGGACACGTAGGCGCGCACCCGGCCCAGGTCCCCGGCGCCGAAGGAGAAGCTCTCCACCCCCGCGGGCCGGGCCGGCACGGGGCGGTCGAACGGGCTGTGCGTGTCGATCAGCTGGAAATTGCCGCTGGCTTTCTGGTCCCCATCCCGGGCCAGGAACGGGTGATGCTGCTCGGCCTCACCGATCACGTCAGCGGCCAGGGCCTCCAGGTCATACGGGCACAGCAGCCAGAACGGGGTCGCGGCGTCGAAGGCGATGTTCAGCAGCGCCTCGTGCAGCTGGCATTCGGCGAGTTCGGCCGCGGACCGCCCGGGATACACCGGCTCGCCGATCCCGTACAGCTGCCCGGCGCCGTCGTGCGACCGCACGAATTCCCGCCAGGGGGCGATGATCCGCGCGGGGTTGCTGCCGACCTCGGCCATGTCGGCGAACCCGACCCGGCTGGCCCCGGCGCCGAGGTCCCGGCGCAGCAGCTCTATCTTCTCGCTGCTCACCATGACCAGCGCCGGAGCGCCCTCGGCGATCGCGCGGCGCAGGAACGACCCGGCCGCGGCGCGGAATTCCGCCGGGCCGGAGTACAGCAGGGCCTCGTGCCGGTAGCGGCCTGCGGCTGGCTGCACCGCGGCGCCATCCACGCTCACCTGCGAACCCCCAGCACCTGCGCTCCATCCGCTGCACCCTGGGCTGTTGCTGTCTCCCGCAGCGTATCTGCTGCGGTCACCCACAGCGCAGCTGAGGTCGCTGGCTACCAGTACTGCGTGTCGCGCCGGAGGTCTTCTGTCACCCGGGCAGTAGCCGGTAAGAGCCAATCACGGTTGCCCCGGCCGGCGCCGGGCCCTCGGCGCAGCGGCTCTTCAGATCGGCCTGGAACTCGCCGAACGCGGCCATGCCGGGCAGCGGGTTCTGGTCCCCGTCGAGCACCGCGATGTGCACGAACGTCACCCCGTCGTCCAGCCGGAGCGTCGCGTAATGCAGGCCGTCCGGGCGCTCGCCGGCCAGCTCGGCGTAGACCGCGCGGACCAGGCGCTCGTTCTCGTCAGCGGCTTCCGGGTGCGTGGTGTACTGGATCACTCGGGCGGTTGTCATCTGCTCATCTCCAGGGTGTGGGAACAGCGGTCAGCTGGCCGGTACGGCGCGCATGCGGTTGTTGCGCGCGTCGTGGGTGAGCTCGGCCAGGCCGAGTTCTTCGAGCAGCGGCGGCAGGTACATGCCGAACCGGCCGCGGTAGCCGTTGCGCAGGCCGTACCAGCCGCCGACCGGGTTGTCCGGGGAGCGCCCCCAGGCCTCGACGGTCCCCGGGGCGGCCGGCTTCTTCTCATCCGCCGCGCCCAGCGGCACCCAGTCGTGCTGGCTGGCCAGCCAGGCGTGCAGGTCCTCGATGGCCCGCAGGCGGTACTTGAGCGTGGTCGAGCCCACCTGGCAGACCAGGGTGGGCGGATCGGCCTGCTCGTCCTTGTACATCGTGTACTGGGAGCTGCCCGGCGGGGTCTTCAGCACCCACGGGTCTTCTTTTCTGCCAGTGCTCATCAGCTGTCCCCCTCGTTGTTCCGGCTACTGCCTCGTCGGGCTACTGGGGCGTTCCGGCTGCGGCCGCCTGGAAGTGCGGCAGCAGCGTCTGCCAGCCCTGCCGGTTCCGGTCACGCCAGTGCCCGGCGGTGGCGCCCAGCCGTTCCCAGCCGCGGTGCTCGATCTCCACCCGGGTCGCGGCGTCGCCCTGGGCGATGAAGCGGATGTCTACCTCGGTGGCGTCGGCCCGGTCCCGGCGCAGGTGCCACAGGTAGCCGAGCTGGGTGGGCGGTTTCCACACGGTCACCTCACCCCAGTCGTGCTCGGCCCCGTCGGGCGTGCGCTCATAGATCCGCCCGCCCACCGTGCCCTGCAGCACGATGACCAGCCCGGCTGCCCCGGTCACGGTGTGGTCAGCGGGCCACCAGGTGCCGATCCCGGCGGTCCACACGGTGAAGGCGCGCTCGACCGGGCAGGCCACGTCGAAGGACATCCGCAGCGGCGCGGTCACTGCCCGGGCGTCCGCTCGGTGTTCTCCGCCAGCAGCCGGAAACGCGCGGCGGCTTCCCCCCAGACCCGCTCCAGGTACTCCTGCACGGCGTGCATGCCCTGCTCCTGCAGGTGATAGATGCGGCGGGTGCCCTGCGGCCGTTCGGTCACCAGGCCGGCGCCCTTCAGCAGGCGCAGGTGCCGGGATACCGCGGGCCGGCTGATCGGCATCGCCGCGGCGATCTCCTGGACCGGCTTGTCACCACCGCTGAGCAGCCGCAGGATCTCCCGCCGGTTCGGGTCCCCCAGCGCCTCGAACGGGTCGCCGGCGGCGCGCGCCTCGGTCATCCGTCCCCCACTCTCCGGCAGCGGCCCGATTGGTAACCGTGTGGCTACCGTAACCTACAGGTTACCGATGCGCAAGCACTGGGGCACAGCGGGCAGATGACACGCCGTGCGCTTCTGAGGCCTCATTCCGGGTTCTTTCGTTCACGCCGAGTTACCTTAGGAATGTGTTTGCCACGGTGTTCCACCCAGTCTGCCGGTTTCGTCCCGACGCCCGGTGACCGCATGAGGTCTCCGGACAGCGTCAGCAACCCCGAGGCGGCCATGGCTGATCACGCGGGCAGCGTCTTGTGCCGGCTGCTGATCGGCCATCCCGACGTCGCCGGCATCGAGATCCTCGGCCAGGCCGAGCTGCTGCCGGGCACGATCACCTACTCGCTCGGCGTGCTGCTGCCCGATGGCCGGGAGCTGTACATCGATGTGGAGGACGCGCCCGCGCCGCAACCGCGCACGGCCCGCAAATCGCGGCGGCAGCGGGCCAGTTGCCCGGCCCGTTCTGGGTGATGGCCTGCGGCCGGTGCGCCGGGCGCGGCGACCGGCCGCAACGGCTCGCGCCACGTGGTCTCGCTCGGTCGCTGGCGGGTGATCACCGGATCTAGCGGCCGCGGCGTGCCTCGGCTTCGCGGGAAGGCCGTCCGTCCACTGCGAACGATCGAGGGGGACGATCAAGGGGAAAGGAGAGTGCCCATTCCTCTCCATTTTCAATCTATAGCAGACCGGGGGGCTTGCCGCAAGACCCGGGTCGTGCCGCATAATCGCAGGTCGAACCAACAATCTGCGAACCTGGGGGACGCGAATGCGGGTGTTGCTGTCCACGTACGGGTCGCGCGAGGGAAGTCCAACCGACAACCGCCACCGGAGCTGATGACGTGAGTCCCCTGACTACCAGCGTGTTTGACCTTCCCGACCGCCTCACCGCCAAGGCCGACCCGACGCTGATCGCCACCGATGAGCAGCACTTCGCGGCCATCGCGGAGAGCCTCGAGCAGTCGATCGGCGACCTGTCCGGCCGCCTCGATGCCGAGCGCAAGGCGCCCGGCGGCATAGGCCAGGCGGCGCTGGACCGGGATACGGAAATCCACCGGCTGACCGCCCGGCTGCGGGTCTTGCGCCGCTTCGGCCTGGACCTGTGCCTGGGGCGCATGGTCAGCGCAGACAGCCCCGAGCCCGTGTACGTCGGACGGCTTGGCCTCAGGGACAGCGCGGGCCGGCGGCTGCTGGTCGACTGGCGGTCTCCCGTGGCTGAGCCGTTCTTCGGAGCGACCCACGCCAACCCGATGGGTTTGGCCAGCCGTCGCAGGTACCGCTGGACCCGCGGCCGGATCAGCGACTACTGGGACGAGGTGTTCACCGCGGACGGGCTCGAGGGGCACGCCGCGCTCGACGACCAGTCCGCGTTCATCGCCAGCCTGGGCAGCAGCCGGTCGGCCCGGATGCGGGACGTGCTCGGCACCATCCAGGCCGACCAGGACGCCATCATCCGCGCGAGCTCCCGCGGCGCTCTCGTCGTCGATGGAGGTCCGGGTACCGGGAAGACCGTCGTCGCTCTGCACCGCACCGCCTATCTCCTCTACTCCGACCCTCGCCTCGGTCACCGCCGGGGTGGCGTGCTGTTCGTCGGTCCGCACCAGCCCTACCTGGCCTACGTCGCCGACGTGCTGCCCAGTCTCGGCGAGGAGGGCGTGCAGACCTGCACCCTGCGCGACCTCGTCCCCGAGGGAGCCACGGCAGCGGCCGAGGCTGACCCGGACGTGGCCCGCCTGAAGTCGTCCGCGGACCTGGTGAAGGCGATCGAGCCGGCCGTCAGGTTCTACGAGAAGCCGCCCACCACGGGGATGACGGTCGAGACCCCCTGGTCCGGCATCTGGCTGAGTGCCGGGGATTGGGCCGAGGCGTGCGGAGCACCCGACCCCGCTACTCCGCACAACGAGGCGCGCGACCAGATCTGGGAAGAACTGCTCGCGATCCTGATCGACAAGCACGACGGCGACGCCCCGGCCGATCTGCTCCGGAAGTCGCTGCTGCGGAACAGGGAGCTGCGCATGGCCCTCAACCGCGCGTGGCCGCTGATCGAACCGGCCGACCTCGTCGGGGACCTCTGGTCGGTACCCGCCTACCTGCGGCTGTGCGCTCCCTGGCTCAGCCCCGATGAGGTCCGGCGGCTGCAGCGCGAGGACGCCCAGGCCTGGACCGTGTCCGACCTGCCGCTCCTGGACGCGGCCCGGCAGCGGCTCGGCGACCCGCAGGCATCACGACGCAAGCGCCAGCATGACGCCACGGTCGCCGCTGAACGCGAGCAGATGGACCGGGTCGTGGACAACCTGATCGAGGCCGCGGACGACGAATACGGGGTAGGCCTGGTGACGATGCTGCGCGGCGAGGACTTCCAGGACGCCCTGGTCAATGAGGCCGCACTGCCCAGTACCGACCCGGACCAGCTCGCCGGCCCGTTCGCGCACATCGTCGTGGACGAGGCCCAGGAACTGACCGACGCAGAGTGGCAGATGCTGCTGCTCCGCTGCCCGTCCCGGAGCTTCACCATCGTCGGGGACCGTGCCCAGGCCCGGCACGGGTTCACGGAGTCGTGGCCAGAGCGGCTCAAGCGGATCGGGCTGGACCAGATCAGCCTGGCTTCGCTGAGCATCAACTACCGGACGCCGGAAGAGGTCATGGCGGAAGCCGAGCCGGTCATCCGGGCCGTGCTCCCGGACGCCAACGTGCCGACCTCCATCCGCAGCACCGGTGTCCCCGTCGGGCACGGCCCGATAGCGGATCTGGGCCCGGTTCTCGGCAGCTGGCTCGCCGCGCATGCCGAGGGGACCGCCTGCGTCATCGGCGATCCCGCGTTCCGGGAGAGGTCCCGCGTCCGGTCGCTGACCCCGGAGCTGTCGAAAGGGCTCGAGTTCGACCTGGTCGTCCTGATCGACCCGGAGGCGTTTGGCCCGGGCATCGAAGGAGCAGTCGACCGGTATGTCGCGATGACCCGGGCGACTCAGCGACTCGTCATCCTGACGAGTACCTGACGATCATGACGGCCGTCCGCCGAATTGCCAGCCATGCACCTCGATGCCGGCATACCGGTCCGGGGTCAAGACGGCGCGAGCCGCATCCGGGTCCCGCGCCCGGACCAGCACCGCTGTACCGAGCCAGGTGACGCCGTTGTCGGACAGCAGCGGCCCGCAGGCGATCAGCTCGTCCCGGTCCGCCGGCCAGGCAGGGTCGGCGGCCTGCCCCATGCCGAAGCCGAGCACCAGGTACCGGTTACCGCCGGCCGGGCCGCCGGGGAAGTCCCACATGGTCCGCCCCAGCAGGTTGCGCCACCGGCGAAGCAGCACGTCCCGGTACACACCGGCCTGGTAGTTGGGCTCGTCGAAGGCGAACGCCCGGGCGGCAGCGGGATCGGGCAGGTCGACGATGTGCACGCTGCCGGTGGGCGTGTCGCCGTCGCCGGAGAGGGTCGGGCCGCGGGCGATCATCCGCGCCTGGTACCGGTCCATGTAGGACCAGTGCTCTTCCAGCAGCTCCTCGCGCAGCGTCACGGAGCCGGGCCGGTCGCGGTGGTAGCAGAAGAACTCCACGCTCACAGTCTTGACCATCACACCGCAGGCGAGCACAGAACCCGCAACTGGGGTGCCGGGGCGTACCCCCGGACCAGCACAGGTTCCCCGAGGCCCGCTCCCGGGGTAAACACGAAACCATGACCGAGGCTGATCTCCTGGACGAGGCCGCCGCGGAGCTGTACACGGCCGATCCGGAGTCGTTCACCGCGCGCCGCGGGGATCTGGTGGCCCAGGCCCGGGCGGCCGGTGACACGGCCACGGCGAAGAGGATCGCTGGCCTGCGCAAGCCCACCCGCTCGGCCTGGCTGATCAACCGGCTGGTCCGCAGCGACCCGAGCGTGCCCGGCCGGCTGGCTGAGCTGGGCGACCAGCTGCGCACCGCCCAGGCCGCGCTGGACGGCCCGCAGATCCGGGAGCTGTCGGCGGCGCGCCGGCGCCTGATCGAGGACCTGGCGCGGCAGGCTTTCCAGCTGGCCGGGCAGGACGCACCGCCAGCCGGGATGCGCGAGGATCTGACCGCCACGTTCGGAGCGGCCCTGGCCGACCCGGCGGTCACCGAGCAGCTGGCCGCGGGCACCCTGCTGCGGGCGGCGCACCGGGCCGACTTCAGCCCGGGCGGGCTGGGGCTGACCCTGGTCCCGCCGCCAGGCGGCCCGGCCGGCCGCGCCTCCACGGCGGCGCTGCCCCGCCAGCGAGCCGCGCCGGCCAGCGAGGCGGCACCGCCAGCGGCTCCCCGGCCCATCACGTCGGCGCGCTCGGCCGCCACGCGGGCCGCGGCCGACGCGGCCGACGCGGAGGCAGCCGCCCGCGAAGCCGCCGCGGCCAAGGAACAGGCCGCCCGGGAGGCAGCCGCCCGCGAAGCCGCCGAGCAGGCGGCGGCCGGGCGGCGCCAGGCGCTGGCCGAGGCGCAGCAGGCGCTGGCCGACGCTACCCAGGCCGTTGACCGGGCGGCTGCCGCCGAGCAGCAGGAAGGCGACGCTGTCCGGGAGCTGCGCCAGCAGCTGGCCGAGGCCCGCCAGCAGCTGGCCGTCGCCCAGCAGCGCCTCGCCGACGCCCGGGCCCGGACCCGCCAGGCCGAGGGCGCCCGGCATAAGGCCCGCCGCGCCGTTGAGCGGCTGCAGCGCTGACCGTCCAGCCGGGCGCGGCTCTGTCGCCGGGGGCTCTTACGATGGCGCGATGACGTCCGCACCCCTGCTGGCCTGGCGCCTGGCCAGCCAGTACCTCGACGGCCGGCAGGCTGCCGATCCGGCGCGGGCCGTCCGGCACTTCGGCGCCGTCCAGGCCCAGGAGTACGGGCAGTCCCTGTGGGCGGTGGGCCTGCGGACCAGGGCGGCCACCGCGGCGGCGATCGAAGCCGCCATCGAGAGCGGCTCGATCCTGCGCACCTGGCCGATGCGTGGCACGATCCACTTCGTCCCGGCCGAGGATGCCCGGTGGATGCTGGACCTGCTGGCCGGGCGGCGTATCCGGGCCATGGCCACCATCTACCGCAGGCTCGGACTGACCGAGCAGGTGCTGGGCCGGGCCGCCGAGATCACCGCCGGGGCACTTCGCGGCGGGCGCCGGATGCGGCGGCCCGACCTGCTCGCGCTGCTGGCCAGCCGGGGCATCGACTGCTCCGCCTCGCCGCACGGCGGCCGCGGGTCGCACATCCTCGGCTACCTGTCGATGACCGGCCTGGTCTGCATCGGCCCGATGGACGGTGCACAGCAGTCGCTCGTGCTGCTCGACGAGTGGGCGCCGCACCCCCGCTCCCCCGAAGACCCAGCGGCTGAGCTGGCCGCCCGCTACTTCACCAGCCACGGCCCAGCCACCGTGCGGGACTTCGGCTGGTGGTCCGGGCTGCCGCTGAGCCAGGTCCGGGCGGCGATCGAGCGGGCCGGGCCCGCGCTCGCCACGACCGAACTCGGCGGCGAGGAGTACTGGCACGGCAGCGGCCTGGCTGGTGCCGCGCCCGGGGACGGCCCCCCGGGGACCGGCGGCCCGGCGGCCGGCGGTGCGCTGCTGCTGCCCGCGTTTGATGAGTACACGGTGGCGTACAAGGACCGCGCGCTGCTGCTGGCCCGGGGCCGCCAGCTGCCCGCCGGTGACCTGCTCAACCCGGTCATGGTGCTCGACGGCCACGCCGTGGGCCTGTGGAAACGGGTCATCACCGGCCGCGGTGCGCAGCTCACCCTGGCGCCGTTCGGGCGGCTCGCCCGGGGTGACCGCGACCGGTTCGTGGTGGCCGCGGAGCGCTACGCGGCGTTCCTCGGCCTGCCCGCCGAGATCGGCACGGCCACCCCGGCACAGGTCCGCCGCCAGCGGCGGCCGTGACGAAGACGTGGCTGCCGTCCTGGCGAGGTGACCGGTCCGGCCGGTACTTCCGCGGCGCCGCCGGGACGGCCCGGCGGCTTGCCCGTCCGCCGGGCACGGGTGACCTGCTGGTGGTGCCGGATTCCCGGCACGCGGTGCAAGCAGTGGAGGACTCAGCCATCCTGCTGACCGTCGGCAAGGCCGGCTGAGCCAGCCCACCGTCAGCTATCGCCGGGCGCCTTGAGCTTGCGCCAGCCACCGGCCCGGTTGTTCGCGATGATCTGCCGGAACATCGCGGTCAGCGCGGGCGCGTTGATGGTCTCGCCCTCCCGGACGGCCACCGTGCGGGCGGTCTTGTTGCCGTGCCCGCCGGTGATGATGCCCTCCGGGTCGGGCACGATGCCGCCGTCGTAGAGGAACACGTTGACGTGGTCCCGGGCGGCCAGCAGCGCGCAGACGTTGCCCGCCAGCACGAAGTACGGCTGCCTGGTCCGCTTGATCGTCTCGGCCACCTCCGGGTCGGCCGCGTGGACCAGGTCGCGGACCTCCTGGCAGATGGCCTGCTGCCAGCTGGGCAGCGCGCCGATGTACGCGTCCACCCGCGGGTCGGTGGCGTAGCTCATGCGAATCCCCCTCCACCCAGGCGGCCCCGGCCTGGTCCCCCGGTGATCTTGTCGGCAGATCCTGGTTAGCTGGCGTAGTGGCCAGGACTCTGTACTACACCGCGGCGAGCATCGACGGGTTCATCGCCGGGCCGGGCAACTGGATGGACTGGCTGTTCCCGTGCTGGGTGTTCACCCACCGGAGGCCGCGGGCGACCAGGACGTGTGGCTGGCGGGCGGCGGCGAGCTGGCCCTGGCCCAGGTGGAGCACGACACGAATTTCGTGTTCCTGACCTACACGGTGCGCGGCAGCGCGCCCTAGGATCGCTAGGCAGGACAGGCTGTCGTCGGGGCGTGCCCCGAGCGTCACCCGGAGGGTGGCCGGCCGTCCGGGAAGCGGGGTTGGCATGCCGCTCATCCGCGAGCTTGACCCCACCACGGGACCGTTAGATTTCTTCGGCGCCGAGGTGCGCCGGTGGCGGACCGCGGCCGGGTTAAGCCAGGAGCAGCTGGGCCAGCGGGTCGGGTACTCCGGCGCCCAGGTCGGCAAGGTGGAGACCGGCGAGCGGGCGCCGTCACAGGAGTTCGCCCAGCACTGCGACCAGGCCCTGCCGGGCGCGGGCGGGCTGTTCCTGCGCATCTACCATCTGGCCCGCCGCTGGGACGGCGGTTACCCGTCATGGTTCGTCGAGTGGGTACAAGCCGAGGGCCGGGCCATCACGCTGCACACCTGGGAGCCGTTGCTGATTCCGGGGCTGGTGCAGACGCCCGAGTACGCCCGGGCGCTGTTCCAGGCGTGGCGGTCAGCGCGCACCGACGCGGAGCTGGATCAGCTGGTCAGCGCGCGGATCGAGCGGCAGCTGATCTTCGAGCGGCCCAACCCGCCGTCGCTGTGGGCGGTCATCGACGAGGGCGTGCTGACCCGTTGCGTCGGCAGCCCGCAGACCATGCGCGACCAGCTGGCCCACCTGCTGGACGTCTCGGACCGGCTTCGCATCACCGTCCAGGTCGTGCCCGCCGGCGCCGGCGCCCACGCGGGCCTGCTGGGCGCTTTCGCGATAGCGGGCTTCGGGGACGCCCCCGGTCTCGTCTACCTGGAGTCCCCCGATCAGGGGCAGACCACCCAGAGGTCATCCGTCGTGGTGAAGGTCAGCGAGACCTTCGATACATTGCGGGCCGAGGCGCTGCCCCGCGGCGCCTCCCGGGACCTGATCAGGAAGGTGGCGGAAGAACGATGGACCTGACCAGCGCCACCTGGCGCAAGAGCAGCTACAGCGGCGGGAACGGCGGCAACTGCGTCGAAGTCGCCGTGCTGGCCGGCGGCCGCCGCGCGGTCCGGGACTCCAAGGACCCGGCCGGGCCGGCCCTGACCTTCAGCCCAGCCGAGTGGCGCGCGTTCACCGCCCGGCTGCGGGCAGGCCGGTGAACGCACGGGCCTCGTCTCCGTTGCGGAAGGCCCGCATGGCCACGATCTGCCCACCGCGCACCGTCACGACCATGTAGTTCCGGTCCCGGCCGGCCCAGGCCCGCCGCTGGTCCAGGCCCGGCGTATGCATGATGACCAGCACCTGGTCGCCGCGGGAAGTGATCTGCTCCATCTCCGAGGCCAGCCCCTGCCGGGCCTGGTGGGCCACGGCCCACTCCAGCTGCCCCCGGCCATGACATGTTTGCGGCTCCGGGTTCTCCATACCGGGATCCAGGTAGGTCCATTCCAGATCGGGGTGGACGAGTTCCAGCAGCGCGCTCAGGTCGCCCCGGCCCAGGGCAGCGTAGGCCGCCCGCACCAGAGCTTCGTTCTCCTCGGACATGACGCCCTCCGGATATCGGTGAGATACCTAGCTGGTGGGACCCGAAGGTCCCGGTGGCCAGGCGGCGCCCGGGGCGTCGCCGGCTCCCGGTCGGCCCGGCGACGGAAGACAATGCGGCACTGTGACCGCTGGCCGCAGAGGCCAGCGGCCCGAGTCCAGGAGCCAGCGGTTCAGGCTCAACCGAACGGCCGCATACGGCCAGTGTCCATCCGCCCCTGCCCGATGAGCAAGCCGGTAACGGCCAGTGGGCATGATGCTGGGCATGCCCGAAGCGATCGAGCCGTTCACCATCAGCACCCACCCGGCCGCCCTGGACGACCTGCAGAGCCGGCTGCGGCGGACCCGCTGGCCGGAGCGCGAGACCGTGGCTGACTGGTCCCAGGGCGTTCCGCTGGACTACCTGCAGGGCCTGTGCCGGTACTGGGCCGACGGTTACGACTGGCCGGCCACCCAGGCCCGGCTGAACCAGATCCCCCAGTTCACGACCACGATCGACGGCCTGAATCTCCACTTCGTGCACGTGCGCTCGGCGGACCCGGACGCGATCCCGCTGATCATGACGCACGGCTGGCCCGGGTCGTTCCTGGAATTCGAACAGATCCTCGGCCTGCTGGCCGGCCCGCCCGGCCACGGCGACGCTGGCGTCACCGGCCGCTTCCACCTGGTCGTGCCGTCGCTGCCCGGCTACGCGTTCAGCGGCAAGCCGGCCTCGGCGGGCTGGGACATCCACCGGATCGCCCGCGCCTGGGCCGTGCTGATGACCCGCCTCGGCTACCCACGATTCCTGGCCGAGGGCAGCGACTGGGGCACCAGCGTGTGCACCAGCCTGGCGCTCCAGCACCCGGACCGCCTGCTCGGCATCCACCTGGTGCCACCGCTGGTGGCACCGGACCGGACGGCCGCCGGGCTGACCGGCGCCGAGCGCACGGCCCTCGCCGATCTGGACGCGCGCGGCCGCACCGGCTCGGGTTACTCGGCCATGCACGGCACCCGGCCGCAGACCATCGGGTACTCGCTGCTGGACTCACCGGCCGGGCTGTGCGCCTGGATCGGGGAGAAGCTGTGGGCCTGGACCGATCACCCCGGCGACCTGGGCCAGGTGCTGTCCGCCGGCCAGGTGCTGGACAACATCACGCTGTACTGGCTCACCGGCACCGGGGCGTCCTCGGCCCGGCTGTACTGGGAGAGCATCGCCGAGGTCACCGGGTGGTTCACCACCGCCACCAGCGATACGATCGCCGTCCCCGCCGCGTGCAGCGTGTTCCCCAAAGAGGTGCCGCGGCCTTCCCGCCGCTGGGCCGAGCGCCGGTTCAGCCGCATCGTGTACTGGAACGAGCCGGACCGGGGCGGGCACTTCGCCGCCTGGGAACAGCCCGCGCTGTTCGCCCGCGAGGTCCGCGCGGCCGCCCGGGCCTGTACTCAGGCGGCCGGCTAGCGGCTCAGGCCCCGGCGGGCCGGTCTTTCCTGGGCAGCTTGCGGACGACCGCGTCGAACGAACTGTCCACCGCCTCGAACACCTCGTCGTCCGGGATCACGCCACCGAACCGCAGCGTGTTCCAGCCGGACCGGCCGATATAGGGCATAACTGAGGCGTCTTCCGGGTAGCGCAGCAGCCACTCGTCGGCCACCTCCCGGGTCGGGCCGCACTTGACCCCCACCCCGGAGGACGACTCCGCGCCCAGGAAGGCGAAGATCTTGCTGCCCACCTTGACCACGACGTCGTCCTCCCAGGGCTCGTCCTGCCAGGCGCCCGGCTTGCCCAGGCAGTAGGCCAGCAGCTCAGCCCTGGTCATCGCGTCCTGGTCCTCTCGCCGGTGACTGCTGGCCTCACGATATCGATCACTCCCGCCGCGGGTTCCACCGGAAGCGGCGGACCGCCACCAGCCCGCCGATCACACCCCAGGCCAGCAGCACGGCCAGGTCGTGCCAGGCGAACCCGGTGTGCTCGCCGAACGGGCCGAGCAGCGCCTGGTTGAACGGCCGCACCGGCAGCGCGCCGGTCACCTGGTTCAGCACCGCGGAGTGGATCGGCAGGTAGGTACCGGAGATGAAGATCAGCGGGAACGCCACCAGCTGGACCACGGCCGGGGCCGCCTCGGCGTTGCGGATCAGCGAGGCCACGGCCACGCCGAGCGCGCAGAAGCAGGCCGCGCCGAGCACCAGCGCGACCGCGATCGCCGCCCAGTGGGTGGGCAGCGGCACGCCGAACACCCGGCCGACCGCGACGATCAGCGCGACGTCGATGACGCTGACCACGATGCAGTGCGCGAGCAGGCCCAGGAAGTACGCCCAGGCGGGCAGCGGCGTGGCCCGGACCCGCTTGAGGATGCCGTCCTGCCGCCGGGTGGCCAGCACGATGGCCAGCTGGCTGTAGCAGGCGCCGAGCACGGACACCGCGGCGATCGTCGGCACGTAGTACTGCAGCGCGGACAGCCCGTAGAAGTACGAGCTGCGCCCGGCGCCGTGGAACAACGCCCCGAAGATCGAGATGAGCACGACCGGAAAGACGAACGTGAAGAACGCGCTTTGCGGGTTCCGCCAGAACGACAGCTGCTCGTACCGCACCTGATGCCAGACGAGCGCGACATCGCGCCCGGGGCGGCGGTGGATGACGGCGGTCACCGTCTGCTCCTTTCCTCATCCGCGGCCGTCTGCTCCTGGCCGGTCAGCCGCAGGTAGATGTCTTCCAGGCTGGGCTGGTCCACGGCCAGCCCGGCCAGCACCGTGCCCCGGTCCAGCGCCCACCCGGTCAGCTGGTGCAGCGCCGCGGTCGGCTCGGCCGTTTCCACGGTGACCGTGCCACCGCCGCCGGGCACGGCCGGCAGCGGCAGGTCGCCGGGCACGTACCCGGGCGGCAGCGTGAACCGGATGCGGGCCTGGGCGTGGTCCCGGCCGCCGATGGTGGCTGGTGTCCCCTCGGCCACGATCTGGCCGGCCGAGATCACCGCCACCCGGTCGGCCAGCGCCTGCGCCTCGTCCATGTAGTGCGTGGTGAGCAGGATCGTGGTGCCCGCCGCGCGCAGGCCGCCGATCAGCTCCCAGGCGTCCCGGCGCGCGCTCGGGTCGAACCCGGTCGTCGGCTCGTCCAGAAACAGCAGGTCCGGGCTACCGACCAGGCCCAGCGCGAGATCCAGCCGCCGCTTCTGCCCGCCAGACAGGCTGCGCACCTTCTGCCGGGCCTGCCCGGTCAGCCCGACCAGGCTGATCACCTCGCCAACCGGCCGCGGCGCCGGGTAGTAACCGGCGTTGCGGGCGATAGTCTCCCGGACGGTCAGGTAGGGCTCGACCGCGATGTCCTGCAGCACCAGCCCGATGTGCTCACGCAGCGCCCGGCCGGTCGCCCGGTCACCCGGGTCGTACCCGAGCACGTTGACCTGGCCGGCGTCCCGGGCCCGGAACCCTTCGAGAATTTCCAGGGCGGTGGTCTTGCCCGCGCCGTTCGGCCCGAGCAGCGCGAAGATCTCGCCGTGGGCGACGGTGAAGCTCACCCCGCACACCGCGGCCACCGCGCCGTAACTCTTGCGCAGCCCGGCCACGGTGACCGCGGGCGGCCGCCCCGGCCCGGCCATGACGGTGCCGTCCATTGCGCTCAGCCTCGCACGCACCGGGCCTCCACCGACAGGTCGAGGTAGCGCCCGGCCAGGCCGCGCTGCGCGGTCACGCCGAACTCGGTGCGGTCGATCCGCACCGTGGCGCGCGCGGTGAACGCCCGCGGCGACACGTCGGACAGCTCGACCAGCAGGTTGACGGGCCGGGTGACATCGCGCACGGTCACCGTGCCGGTCAGCACCCGCCCGTCAAGACCAGTTGAGCTGAACGAAATTACCGGGTACTGACCCGCGGCCAGGAAGCTGGACGAGCGAACGCTGGCATCCCGCGCTGCGTTGCCGGTGCGGAAGCTGGCCACCTCGATGTCGGCGCTGATGCGCGAGGCGGTGAGCGGCTCGGTCACGTTGACTGTCCCGGCCCGCACCGCGAAGGTGCCGCGCACCGGCGCCAGCCCGAACATGTGCCGGGTGCGGAACCGGACCGCCGACGAACCAGGATCGATCTGGTACCGGCCGAGCGATGGAGTTGCTGCTGCGTGCTCTCGGGTAATTTCCATGTCCTCTAGTGCACGCTGGGCGGGGCGGCCCGCGGCAGAGTGAGGAGTTGCGTCCTGGCCCGGCGAAGGGCTGGCCGTAGCGGGCCGGACTGCAACTTTCGTAGGTTCTCGCCCCGACGAAGGTTTCGCCGCCGGGGCCCGGGCCAGGCGATGGCATACCGTGATCCATATGTGCGGAGACCACTGGTGGACACGGCACCCGCTCGCCCTGGACGTGGCGACCGCGGTGTTCTTCGTGCTGCTCGACATCGGGCTGACGCTGGTCGGCGCCACCTGGTGGCCGGCGCACCCGGGCCCGCTGGCCTGGACCATGCTCGGCGTGCAGGCGGCCGCGTGCGCCTCGCTGGTCGCCCGGCGCCGCGCGCCGATCACGGTCATCGCCATCCTGTCCGCGTTCACCCTCGCGGTGTCGCTGCTGATCTGGCCGGCCGGCGCGCTGACCCCGGCGAACACCGGGAACGTGTGGGCGCCAGTCTCGACGGTGCTGGCCGCGTACGGCCTGTTCTACGCGCGCAACCGGCGGGCCGCGTTCGTGGCCGTGGCCGTCCTCACCATCATCGTCGCGCGGCCGTGGCAGCCGTCGGCCACGGTCATCGCGATCGGGGTGTTCCGCACCGCGGTCGGCCCGCTGCTCGCGCTGTACTTCACCGCCCGGCGGCGGCTGGTGCAGGCGCTGACCGAGCGGGCCGAGCGGGCCGAGCGGGAGCAGCACCTGCTGGCCGAGCAGGCCCGCACCGAGGAACGGGCCCGGCTAGCCGGGGAAATGCACGACGTGGTCACCCACCGGGTGAGCCTGATGGTGCTGCAGGCGGGCGCGCTGCGGATGACCGCGCCGGACGAGGCGACCCGGCAGGCTGCGGAGAACCTGCGGGTGGCCGGCGTCCAGGCCCTGGACGAGCTGCGCGACCTGGTCGGCATCCTGCGCACCGAGCCAGAGGGTGACGAAGCCCCGTCGGCGGCCGACTTCGCCGCGCTGGTGGCTGAGTCGACCGCGGTGGGCACCCCGGCCGAGCTGATCGAGGACGGTGACCCGGCGCTCGCCTCGCCGGTGGTCGGCCGCACCGCGTTCCAGGTCCTCCGGGAAGCCCTGACCAACGTGCGCAAGCACGCACCCGGTGCCGCGGTGACCGTTCGGGTCAGCTACGACGCCGCGCAGGTGCGGCTCAGCATCCACAACGCCCCGCCGCCGGCTACCGGAAACGGCGCGGCCAGCCTGGCCGACCCAGGGCTGGCCCGTACCGGTTCCGGGCTGGGCCTGGCCAGCCTGCGGCAGCGGATCGAGCTGGTGCACGGCACGCTGCACGCCGGGCCCGCGCCGGACGGCGGGTTCTGTGTGGAGGCCATCCTGCCCGCGTTCGTGCCGACCGCGGAATCGGTGGCCTCCGCGTGATCCGGGTGGTCGTGGTGGACGACGAGCCGATGGTCCGCGCGCACCTGCGCACGATCCTCGGCGCGAGCGGCACCATCGAGGTGGTGGACGAGGCCGGCGACGGGGCGGCCGGGGTGCAGGCGGTGGTGCGCAGCCGGCCCGGCGTGGTGCTGATGGACCTGCGGATGCCGGGGACGGACGGGATCACGGCCACCGAGCAGATCAGCAAGCTGGCCGATGCGCCCGCCGTGGTCGTGCTGACCACTTTCGACGCCGACCAGTACGTGCTGCGCGCGCTGCGGGCCGGCGCCTCCGGGTTCCTGGTCAAGTCCACGCCGCCGGAGGACCTGATTGATCTGGTCCGGGTGGCCGCGGAGGGGCATACCGTGCTGTCCCCGGCCGCCGCACAGCGGCTGATCGCGGCCTCGGCCGACCGCGAGCCGACCCGGGACCGGGCCCGCCAGGCGGTCGCCTCGCTCACCGAGCGGGAGATGGAGGTACTGGCCTGCCTGGGCGAAGGGCTGTCGAACGCGCAGATCGCATCGCGGCTGTTCCTGTCCGAGGCGACGGTCAAGGGCTACGTGTCGCGGATGCTGGACAAGCTGGGCCTGGCCAACCGCACCCAGGCCGGCCTGCTCGCGCACGACGCCGGCCTGGTCGGCTGACCACCCTAGGTGGAGATGTCGGGGTAGGGCACGGACCAGTGGCTGAGCCGCTGCGCGTACTCCCGCTGGAAACCGAGCGGCTCGGCGTAGTCCCGCTCGAACAGCGCGATGAACAGGGTGAGCGTGAGGAAGTTGTGCGCGCCCAGCTCGAACAGCGTGACGTAGTCGTGGCTGGCCAGCGCGGCGCGCTCGCCGTCGGTGAAGGTCAGCCAGGTGCTGCGCTCGGCCGTCGGGCAGTTCAGGATCACGTTGGCCTGCTCCGCCTCCCACCAGGCGACTGTGCCCTGCGGGTCGGCCCGGTACCGCTCGACCAGCTGCGGGTCACGGTCGATGGTGTACAGGAACTTGTTCAGCAGGTACTTGCTCACGGCGCGTCCACTTCCTCCGGGTACCAGGTGAAGTAGGCCTCCATCGTGTGGAACAGGTCGAGCGAGTCGGTGTAGTCGGCCTTCACGTTCGCCCCGGCCGCCCCCATCATCAGCATGAAGTCCATGAACCCGTGGGTGGCGTTGCCCGGTGCCCACAGGCTGTCCAGGCTGACCTCGGCCAGCGCGGAGTCCAGGTCGCCGGACGCGATCCAGCTGACCGCCTTGCGGTCGAATTCCGGGTCGGGGCCGTGCGGGCCGAACTGCCGCGGGCCGCCCAGCTCCAGCGACAGGTGCCCGGTGCCGATGATCGCCACCCGCTGGTCGCTGGGCCAGGACTCGACCAGCCGCCGGATCGTCCGGCCCAGCTCCACGAACCGCCCCGGCTGCGGCATGGGCGGCGCGAAGATGTTCGTGTAGATGGGCACGATGGGCAGGTCCGCTTCGGGCCGCAGGGTGATCAGCGGGCAGGTGATGCTGTGGTCGATCCGCAGCTCGTTGCTGAACGCGAGGTCGAAACCGGCGTCGATGCCCTCCCGCAGGAGGTGACTGGACAGCTCCTCATGCCCCTGGAGGAACATCCGGGGCAGCCCGAACTCGCGTTCCTCGTTGTAGAAGTTCCCGTCGTAGAACGGTGCCTTGCCCACCAGGAACTGCGGCATATTGTCCAGCCACAGCTGATGGAAGTGGTCAGAGCCCACCATGACCAGCACGTCCGGCCGGGCCCGGGTCAGCGTCTCGCGGAACGCCTCGATCTTCGCCACCCACTCGTCGGCGAACGGCGGCCGGTCGGCACCGGCCGAGGTGCTGGCCCGGTAGTAGAACGGGTGGTGGGTGGAGGCGATGACCGCGGCCACGGTCGCCATGGCAGCTCCCTTCCGTTCTCGTGTCCGCTTACCGGACAGATGTCCGGGCGTCCTGAAGTTTCGGTGCCGGGCCGTCCACTGTCAAGGTGGTCTGTGGCGCGGCCTGGCAGCTGGCCCAGTCGGCGCTGATGGCGCTGGCTGTCTGCAGCAGCAGGGGCAGGTAGTCGCCGGTGAGGATGGCCAGTGGGGTTTCGGCGGCGTGCACGGTGACGTTGAGCGCGGCGATGACGGTGCCGTCGCCGTCGCGCAGCGGGGCGGCGACCGAGCGGATCCCGGCGGCGAGCTGCTCGTCGGTCAGCGACCAGCCGCGGGCGCGCACCGCGCGCAGTTCAGCGGCCCGTTCGGCCGCGGCGGGCTGCCAGCGGGGGGTGATCCCTGAGCGGCTGGGCTCGGCCAGCACCCGCTCGGCGGCGCCGGGGGGCAGCGCGGCCAGCAGCACCTTGCCCAGCGAGGTGGGCATGGCCGGGAACCGGGTGCCGATGGTGACCGCCAGCGCGATGATCTTCGGCACCGCGACCCGGGCCACGTAGACGATGTCCGGGCCGTCCAGCTGGGCGATGGAAGAGGACTCATGGGTCCGGGCGACCAGGCGCTCCATGTGCGGCCGGGCCACCTGCCACAGGCCGCGCGACAGCACGTAGCTCATGCCCAGCTCCAGCACCCGCGGGGTGAGCTCGAACCCGCCACCGGCCGCCGCCCGCACGTAGCCCAGCCGCTCCAAGGTCAGCAGGATCCGCCGGGCGGTGGGCCGGGCCAGCCCGGCCGCGCCCGCCACCGCGGCCAGCGACATGACCGGCTGGCCGGGCTGGAAGGCGCGGATCACATCCAGCCCCCGGGCCAGGGACTCGATGAAATCCGGGTTTGCATCACGCCGCGCCATCAGGTCTCCCCTGCTGGGCCAGGTGCACCGGGACTGACTGTAGCGCAGTGTCCGCATACCGGTCAGCGGTGGTTTTGCCCCGGCGGCGGCGCGGCCGCCGGGCCCTTGACAGCGGCCGGGGTAACCCGCAACGCTTCCGGCAAGTGGCGTGCGGCCGCAGCGCGGACGGGTGTCCGGGGCCGGCCGCCGACTCATCTGCCAGCCTCACCGTGGAGGTCTGCCATGACTGCCGCAGCCGATTTCGCGCCGGGCCGCCCCCTGGTGTTCCGCAATGCCACCGTGCTGACGCTCAATGACGCGCATGACGTGCTCTCCGGGGCCGACGTCCTGGTCAGCGGTGAGCAGATCGCCGCGGTCGGCCCGCAGCTAGCGGTGCCGGAGGGAACCGCCGAGGTGGACGCGGCTGGTGGGATCGTGATGCCGGGGATGATCGACACGCACCGGCACATGTGGCAGACAGCGATGCGCGGCTACGGCGCGGACTGGACGCTGACCCAGTACTTCGTCTGGTACTACCTGCAATGGGGCAAGACGTTCCGGCCGCAGGACATCTACGCGGGCAACCTGCTGGCCGCGCTGGAGGCCATCGACGCCGGGGTGACCACCACGGTGGACTGGTCACACGGCCTGCAGACGGTGGACCACGCCGAGGCCGCGGTGGACGCGCTGACCGAGGTGCCCGGGCGCTTCGTGCTGGCCTACGGCAACATCCAGCAGGGGCCGTGGGAATGGTCGGCCGCCCCGGAGTTCCGCGACTTCGTCAGCCGGCGCTTCGGCTCCGCCAGCGACATGCTCGGCTTCCAGATGGCGTTCGACGTCACCGGCGACCCGGCGTTCCCGGAAAAGGCCGCGTTCGAGGTCGCCCGCGACCTGGGCGTGCCGGTGACCACGCACGCCGGGGTGTGGGGCGCGACCAACGACGACGGCATCCGGCTCATGCACGAGCACGGGTTCATGACCCCCTCCACCATCTACGTGCACGCCGCCACGCTGACCCGCGACTCCTACCACCGGATCGCCGCCACCGGCGGCTCCGCGTCGGTGTCCACCGAAAGCGAGCAGAGCGCGGGCCAGGGCTACCCGCCGACCTGGCAGCTGCGCGAGCACGCCATCCCCGTCTCGCTGTCCATGGACACCAGCGTGTGGTGGAGCGGCGATCTGTTCTCGGCCATGCGGACCACGCTGGGCGCCGACCGCTCCCGCGAGCACCTCGAAGCCCACAACCGGCAGGAGACGATCACCCACTGCCACCTGCGGGCCGAGGACGTGGTCGACTGGGCGACCCGCGGCGGCGCCAGGGCCCTGGGCCTGGACTCGGTGACCGGCAGCCTGGAACCGGGCAAAAAGGCCGACCTGGTGCTGCTCAAGAACGACGCCTCACCGGTGATGTTCCCGGTGCTCAACCCGTACGGGCACGTGGCGTTCCAGGCCCAGCGCGGCGACGTGCACACCGTCGTCATCAACGGCCGCGTCGTCAAGCACGATCACCAGCTCACCGGCACCACTCTGGCCAAGGCCCGGGACGCGATCGCGCAGACCGTCGAGTACCTGCAGGCCCAGCTGGGCCCGCAGGCCTGGGCCGACGGCATGCACCCGGATATCCCGGAGACCAAGGTGCTGGACAACCCCTACACCTACACCAAGTGGGACGCGGGCTCAGCCCAGTGGAGAGGCGGCAGCCGGCCCGACAGCCCGGCCTGACCACGCACCAGCTGTCCGCACGGTAGGCCTAGGCCCCGGCGGAAACGGGGTGCAGGTCCATAGCGCGCGGTCCGGGCGCGGGCCACGATTACCGGCATGACCACGCTCCTCAACCTGCTGATCCGGGTCCTGGGCCTGCGCCAGTTCCTGGTGCTGTGGAAGTTCCTGCTCCGGCTGCTGCGGGTCTTCCGCTAACGATGCCGACCCTCACCCTGCCGGGCACCGGCCAGCCCGGCACGAACCGGCTGCGGCGCCGCCGGCTGGTGGTGATCGCGGTGGCCGTGCTGGCCATCATCGCCTCGGCCGGCGGGCTGCTCATCTCGACACGCATCAAGTCGCCCGCCCAGCTGGCGGCGCAGACCGCGCCGCCAGCGTTGACCCAGCTGACCGTGCCGGTGACCCGCCAGGTGATCACCAGCACGGTGCTGGCCCAGGCCGTGGTCAAGGCCCCGCCCGAGGTGGCGCAGCTGTCCGGGGCGAACAGCGGCGGTGGCGGGAACGGCGTGCTGCCGGTGGTGACGAAGATCTTCTTCCCCAAGGGCAGCACGCCGGTGCCGGGCAGCGTGATCGTGGAGGTCGCCGGGCGGCCGCTGTTCGTCTTCCAGGGCACCGTGCCCGCCTACCGCAACCTCAGCGAGGGCGAGTCAGGCACCGACGTGGCCCAGCTCCAGGCGGGCCTGCAGAACCTCGGCTACTCGACCGGCGGTGACACCAGCGGCGTATTCGGGCCGGGCACGGCCAGCGCGGTCGCGGCCTACTACACCGCGCTCGGGTACCCGGTGCCGGCCGCGCCCGGCAGCCCGAAAGCGGGCGGCAAGGGCAGGACGGCCAGCCAGCCAATGGTCCCGCTGTCGGAGATCCTGTTCGTGCCCCGGTTCCCGGCCCGGGTGGTCAAGGTGGCCGGGCCGGTGGGGCAGGAGGCCAGCGGCTCCCTGGTCACGCTGTCCATGGGCCATCCGGGCCTGGCAGGCCAGCTGCCGCCCAGCGATGCGGCACTGGTCAAGCCGGGCATGGCGGTGTCCATCTCGGACCAGGCGACCGGCCTGACCCGGCGCGGGCACATCGGGTCGGTGGGGAAACGCACGCAGACCAAGAACAGCATTTCCGGCGGGGTCTACCTGCCCATGAAGATCATCCCGGACAGCCCGCTGCCCGCGTCCCTGGTCGGCCACGACGTCTCGCTGACCATCACCTCGGCGCACAGTGCCGGGCCGGTGCTCGCGGTGCCGGAGGCAGCCGTCTTCGCCCGCCCCGACGGCCGGCTCTACGTGACCAGGGTGACTGGAGGCCATCCGGTTCAGGTGCCGGTGCACGTCGAGGTGACCGGCAACGGCATGGTCGGCGTCAGCCCGGCTGGCGGCGGGACGCTGGCGCCCGGGGACCGGGTGGTGGCCGGCACCGGTTACGCGCGGAACCTGCCGTGAGCAGCGGATGACCACGGCCAGCGCGGAGCCGCCAGTCATCCGGCTGGCCGGGCTGTCCTACACGTATCCCGGGCCGCCGCCGGTGCCCGCACTGCGGGCCATGGACCTGGTCGTGCGGCGCGGCGAGCACGTGGCCATCACCGGGCCGTCTGGCTCCGGCAAGTCCACCCTGCTCAACCTGGTCGGCCTGCTCGACCGGCCGACCGAGGGCACGATCGAGGTGGACGGCCTGGACGTGGGCGCGGCCCCGGAACGCCGCCGGGCCGCGGTGCGGGCCCGCCGGATCGGCTTCGTATTCCAGTCCTTCCACCTGCTGCCGCACCGGACCGCGGTGGAGAACGTGATGCTGGCGCAGATCTACGCGGACGTCCCACGGCGCCGGCGGTACAGCGCGGCGCTGGCGGCGCTGGCCCAGGTCGGCCTGGACCACCGGGCCGATGCCCTGCCCACCGCGCTGTCCGGCGGCGAGCGGCAGCGAGTGGCCATCGCCCGCGCCCTGGTCAACCACCCGTCCCTGCTGCTGTGCGACGAGCCGACCGGGAACCTGGACAGCGTGACCACCGGCGAGCTGTCCGGCCTGCTTGCCGCCCTGCACCGGGAAGGCGCCACGCTGCTGGTCATCACGCACAACCCGGCGGTGGCTGAGCGGGCGCAGCGGCGGATCACCATCCGCGATGGGATGCTGGCCGAGCAGGCGGGAACGGCCGGGGCCGCCCCGGGTGGCCTCTCGCCCGCGGGCGAGCCGGGAGCCCCGCATGCCGCCGGTTAGCCTGCGCCGGGCGGCCGCGTCGTCCCGGCTGTCCCCGCGCGACCTGGGCAGTGAGGCGCTGGCCGGGCTGCTCCAGCGCCCGGGCCGCTCCGTCTTGACCATGCTCGGCACGGTGCTGGGCATCGGCGGGTTCGTGGCCATCGTGGGCCTGTCCCAGACCGCGGCCGGCCAGATCGGCAGTACCTTCAACCGGCTGGACGCGACGCAGGTCACGGTGGCCGACACGGCGGCGGGCAAAGCCAGCGTGCCCACGCTGGACTTCCCGCGCGGCGCGGACGCCCTGGTGGACCGGATTCACGGCGTGATCGCCGCCGGCGTGTGGTGGAACGTGACGTTCAAATCGGCGGCGGTCAGTGCCCGGCCGGCCGCCAGCGGGTCCAGCCAGCTCGGCCTGCCGGTGACCGCCACGACCCCGGGGGCGCTCACCGCCAGCGGCGCGACCCTGGCCGCGGGCACCTTGTTCAGCCAGTTCCATGAATCCCGAGCGCAGCAGGTGGCGGTCATCGGCGCGGCCGCGGCCAGCCAGCTCGGTATCTCCGACCTGGCCGACCAGCCCGCCATCTTCATCCAGGGCCAGCCGTTCACCGTCATCGGCATCATCTCCGCGGACGCGCGGATTCCGCAGCTGAACTTCGGGGTCAGCGTGCCGGCCAGCACCGCGCTGCGGCTGTGGGGCCGCCCGCCGCCCAGCGCGGCCGCGCAGATGATCATCCATACCCGGCTCGGGGCGGCGCAGGTCGTCGCGCGGCAGGTGCCGGTCGCGCTGCGGCCGGACGATCCGCACCTGCTGACCGCGACCGCGCCGGTCAGCCCGGCCCAGCTGCAGCATTCGGTGACCGCCAGCCTGAACACGCTGTTCCTGGCCCTGGCCGGGATCGCGGTCATCGTGGGGATGATCGGGATCGCCAACACCACGCTGGTCGCGGTGCTGGAGCGGGTCAGCGAGATCGGCCTGCGCCGGGCGCTGGGCGCCCGGCCGGTGCACATCGCCGTCCAGTTCCTGGCCGAGTCGACGTCGCTCGGCCTGTTCGGCGGGCTGATCGGGGCCAGCGTGGGCGTGCTGGCCGTGCTCGCGGTCACCATCTACCACCACTGGACCGCGCTGCTCGACCCCCGGCTGGTGCTGGCCGCCCCGCTGGCCGGTGCGCTCATCGGGCTGCTGGCCGGCCTCTACCCGGCGCTGCGGGCGGGCACCGTCGAGCCCGCCGACGCGCTGCGCCGCTGACCGGCCGGCGGCGGCTGAAGGAGGACCAGATGAGAACCGCGCATCAGGCCGGCCCGGGCCACCCGCCCGGGGCACGGCCCGTGCCGCGGCCCGTGCGGCGGCCCGTGCGGCGGCTGGCGCTGCCGGTGCTGGTTCTTGCGGGCCTGGTGCTGGCCGCCTGCACCGCGGGCCAGCCCGGGAAACCGGCCACCGGGCCCGGTGCGGCCAGCCAGCCCGGCCGCCACGGCGGGCTTCCCCTGGGGCCATCAGGGCACGGTCAACTTCCGCCCCGGCGGCAAGATCGGGCCCGGCGGCCGGCCGGGCGTCGTGTTCTTCATCGGCCCGGGCGGGCCGGGCGGCGCCGTCCTCGCACTGCCGCCGGGCGGGCTGGGCAGCAACACCGGCCGCCCGCACATCTCGCTGGCGCCGATCCCGCCGGCCGCTCCACGCAGGCCGTGGCGCTGCCACTGGACAGCTACGAGCAGGTGGCGGTGCAGGAGCAGCAGGCGCTGGCCGCGGCGGGCGACCAGCTGACCGCGCGGTGCATGGCCGCGGCGGGCTTCAGCTACCCGGTCGCGGCCCAGCCGGGAGCGGGCGCGGCTAACGTGCAGTCGATCGAGGGCGCCGGCTACGGCGTGGCCAGCCTGACCGAGGCGGAGAGCTATGGCTACAGCCAGGCCGGCCCGGGCGTCCCCCCCGGCTCCCTGGTGGCGCTGCCCGGCTTCGTGACCGAGCAGCAGAAACACGGAGCCGCCTGGACCAGCGCGCTGCTCGGCTTCGTCCCCGGCGCCCGGGCGGGCGCGCGGCAGCACACCGGCTGCCTGCAAGCCGCGGATACCGCGCTGTACGGCAGCCTGAACGGCAACCCCAACCCGGACCCGGTGCCCGGGATCGCCCTCCAGGCGGCCCAGTGGACCCAGTCCTACCCACTGATCGTCGCGGTCGAGCGGGCCTGGTCGGCGTGCATGGCCCGCAGCGGGCTGCGCTACCGCAACCCCGGGCAGGCCCAGGACCGGAACTGGCCGGCCACCCCCACGCCCGCCGAGATCGCCACCGCCGTCGCCGACGTGCGCTGCAAGACCCAGACCAACCTGGTGAACACCTGGCTCACCGTGGAGGCCGCCTATCAGGCCGCGCTGATCAGCCAGAACCTGACGGCCCTGGCCCGGCTGCAGGCCAGTTTCGGGAGGCTGCTGAGCCGCGCCGAGACCCTGCTGCGGCTTCCGTCGGCGGCCGGGATCGTGCGGGCCAGCCAGGGCCGGCCGGGCCAGCGGGGGCCGGTCATCAATCTGCCCTGACCGCCTCCGGGCCGCCGGCCTGGAATGATCTTCGGCCGGGCGGGGTTGCCGCCAGCATGACAACTGTGGCTTTCCTCGGCAGCGGGTACATCGGCAGCACCGTCGCACGGCTCAGCGTGGCCGCCGGGCACCGGGTTGTGCTGAGCAACTCCCGCGCGCCGGAAACGCTGAACGAGCTGGTCGCCGAGCTGGGACCGCTGGCCGAGGCGGCGACCGCGGCGCACGCGGCGGCCACCGGGGACATTGTCGTGGTCGCCATCCCGGTGCGGGCCTACCAGGCCCTGCCCGCGGGCGAGCTGGCCGGCCAGGTGGTCATCGACACCGGAAATTACTACCCGCAGCGCGACGGGCAGCTCGCCGAGCTGGACAGCGGGTCGCTGACCAGCAGTGAGCTGCTGCAGCAGGAGCTGCCGGGGGCGTCAGTGGTGAAGGCCTTCAACAACATTTTCTTCCGGCACCTGGCGGCGCTCAGCCGCCCGTCCGGGGCGGCCGACCGCAGCTACCTGCCGATCGCCGGCGATGATACGGCCGCGAAGTCGGCCGTGACCGCGTTCCTCGACTCGATCGGGTACGGGACCATCGACGTGGGGCCGCTCGCGGCCGGCTGGCGCTACCAGCCCGGCACGCCCGCCTACGGTGCGCCGTACGGGCCGTTCAGCAATGAAAGCGGGGAACCGGCCGGCGAGGAGAAGGTGCGCGCGGCACTCGCGACCGCGGCCCGGTGACCGGAAGGCACGGCCAGCCGGCCCGGCGAGGCCGTTAAATCAGCGCTTAAAAGCCTCGTTTTGCCAGCTAATTAATGCATCTATCCGGAGTTTTTTCGTTCTCGTTACCGGAACCTTCCTATGCGCGTGCTGCCCTTCTATAGAGGCTCTAAAGGTGACAGTGTGCATCCGCGTTCTCGTGCATGCTAGCCACTCGGGAAGCCGGTATTGATCCGGCCAAAGCAGCGGGGTGGCAGCGATAGATGGGG
>CAVQFM010000016.1:0-67149 GCA_963711705.1 uncultured Actinomycetes bacterium | reverse complement strand
TCGAGTGACGGGTCGTACCGGGGCTGACAACATGGCGATCACGCCCGACGGGAAAACCCTCTACGCCGTAGCCGACGGGCCCTTCAGCGGCGCGATCATCCCGGTCAGCACCGCCACCAACACCGTCGGCCAGCCCATCCGCCCGGCCGGCTGGCAGGGTATCCCTGCTCTCTGGATCACACCCTGACGCGCGCTGCTGGCCACCTGCCGCTGGCCGGGGTGTGAGCCGCCCGCCACACCCACCATCGCTACGCAACGATTTTGCGCAACAAGGCGGTAAAGCCTTGCGTGCCGCGTTGATCACCGGAATCGTACGCCGTGCCTACAACGGCGGGACGTGAGCCAGGACGGACCGGAGTCGCCGTTCCGGGGTGACAGGGGGCGGTGCGGGTGATGGCACCTGGTGCATGCGTGATCTCGGGGCCGCTCGGGACAGCGGATCGGAGGGAGCAGCGTGAAGGGCTTTAAGAACTTTCTCATGCGCGGCGACGTCATCGTGGTCGCGGTCGGGCTGGTAGTCGCGCTGGCGTTCAGCATGCTGATCGCGGCCTTCACCACCAACATCATCAACCCGATCGTGGCCCGGTTCCAGGGCGGCGCGTCGCAGGGGCTCGGCATCCAGCTGGGCTCCGACCACAACCCGAAGACGTTTATGGACTTCGGCGCCTTCATCTCGGCGGTCATCTACTTCATCATCTTCATCGCCGTGGTGTATTTCCTGATCGTCGTGCCCTACAAGCACGTCCAGGCCCGCCGCGGCCAGGTCGTGTTCGGCGATCCGGCGCCGGTCAAGACCTGCCCGTACTGCCTGTCCTCCGACCTGCCGGCCGCGGCCTCCAAGTGCAAGTACTGCGGTACGGACCAGCCCGCCACCACCGCCGCCTGACCCACCGACCCAGCTGACCCGCCCGGCCCGGTCAGCCTGGCGCGGTGCCCGGGGTCATTTGGCGTCGGCGTAGCAGCTGACCACGGCCGTGCTCACCGGGAACCGCACCGGGGTGTCGCCGAACACCAGCCGGCCCGCTTCGGCGGCCGCCCCGCTGATGGCCACCACCACGGCCGGGGCCAGTTCCTCCGGGCAGTGCACGATCACCTCGTCGTGCTGGAAGAACACCAGCCCGGGCCCGTCCAGCGGGCCCGGCCACGCAGACGGCGGGGCGTTCGGTGGCAGTGACGGGAACCGGCCGTTAGGCAGGGAAAGGGCGGTCAGGCGGCGGCGCAGGCCAGCCAGCAGCACCAGAGCCCAGTCCGCCGCGCTGGCCTGCACCACGAAATTGCGGGTGAACCGGCCGCGGGCGCGCAGCGAACGGCGGGCCCGCTGGTCGGCCGCGTCCGGCTCGTCGGCGGACGCGGTGAGCCCGCGCCACTCGGCGGACGGCGGCGGGCAGGCCCGGCCGAGCCGGGACCGGACGACCCGGCCCTCCTCGCCCGCGCGCGCGGCCGCCTCCACATAGCGGTCGGCCCGCGGGAAGCGCCGCCGCAGCACGGCCAGCAACTGTGCGGCCTCGCCGCCCGCGCCCCCGTACATGGCGGACAGCAGGGCGACCTTGGCCTTGGCCCGGTCGCCGCCGAACGCGCCCGCCAGCGCCTGGTACAGGTCACCGGCCGCGGCGGCCTCAGCGAACGCGTGATCACCGGCCAGCGCGGCCAGCACCCGGGGTTCCAGCTGCGCCGCGTCCGCCACGACCAGGGCCCAGCCCGGGTCGGCGACGACCGCGCGGCGCAGCACCCGGGGGATCTGCAGCGCGCCGCCGCCCCGGCTCGCCCACCGTCCGGACACCACCCCGCCGACCACGTACTCCGGGTGGAACCGGCCATCGCAGACCCACTCGTCCAGCCAGGCCCAGCCGTGCGCCGCGTGCAGCCGGGCCAGTTCCTTGTACTCGAGCAGCAGCGGCACCGCCGGATGGTCGATCTCACGCAGCAGGCCCGACCGGGTGGACGCGATCTTGATCCCCTGGCCGGCGAACGCCTTGACCAGCTGGGCCGGGGAGTCGGGATTGATCGTCCGGCCGCCGAACGCGGCCGAGATCTGGCTGGCCAGCGCGGCCAGCCGGGCGGGGCGCACGCCACCCGGCGGCCGCGGGCCGAGCAGCCCGGCCAGCAGCCCGTCGTGCACGTCGGCGCGCCAGGGCAGCCCGCGGGCCTGCATCTCGGCGGCCACCAGGCCGCCCGCTGACTCGGCCGCGGCCAGCAGGCCGAACCGGCCGGGGTGCGGATCGGCGGCGATCCGGCGCAGCTGATCAGCGTGTGCCGCCACGAGCCCGGCGAGCGCCGCGCGGGTCTCATCCAGTCCCGGCTCGGCCGGGCCGAACAGCGTCGCCTGCCGCGCGGCCCCGGCCCGCCCGCTGGCTCCCGTGGCGGGCGGCGCCCCGGGCAGCCCGGCTGGCCCGTCCCGCCGCCCCTCGCGGCCGCGCAGCAGCGCCTCGGTCAGCGCCACGTCGTGGCACCGGTCCACCCGCACGCCGGCGCGCAGCAGCGACTGATAGGTCACCGCGCTGTCGGCCCAGACCCAGCGCACCGCGCCGGAGCGTTCGTAGCCGGTCACGGCACCCGGAAGATCGTTCACCATAACGGCCGGTGCCTGGCTGCTGCCGTCCTCCGCCAGCTCATTCAGCAGAGCTGTCTGTCCCGGCCCGGCCGCCACTGCCACCCGCACAGTCAGATTCTCCGCCGGGCTGCCGACAATCGGGTACCGCCACCCCGGCCATCAGCCCGGCCGGCGGGGCGCGCCACCGCGCTGGTGTCTGGGCCCGGCCAGGTCCCTGGGCAGGCCGGGCCGGGCCCAGACGTCTTACCCCCCGGAGCCGGAGGCGGGCCAGTGCTGGCCACCGCCGGGCCGCGATCCCTTACTGGGCAGCTTCGATAGATCGATGATGGTGGTGACGGTGGCCGCCGAACCGTGCACCGTGGCCAGGACGCGCACCTGGTCCCCGGACTTGACCGAGCTGATGCCGTGACCTGGGAAGACCCGGGCAGCGGACGTCACCCGGTAGGTCTTGGTGTAGTTGTCTGCGCTGCGGACGGTGATGGATGCGCCGCTGACCGCAGTCACCTGGCCGGACTGGACGGCTTTGGTCTGGAAACCACCACCGGGCGCCGGAGCGACGAACTGGCCGTGCACAGCGCCGCCGGGGAAGATGAAGCCGCCGAATGGGAATGCGTGGTGCTGGCCTGGCCCGCGGAAGGAGGGCGGGCTGCCTGGGCGCGCACTGGGCGGGGCGGCCGAACCTGACGGGGTGGGCGCTGGCTGGGCCAGCCGGGCGTCGGCCGCGGCGGGCGCGGACGGGGAAGAGGTGGCGATCGAGGCGCCCACGACCCCCGCCACCAGGGCCCCGGAGGCGATCGCGACCAGCGTGAGCGGGTGTCCGTACCGCCGGTTCGGCGGTGGGTCGCTCGCGGGTGTCACGAGACCGAGCCAAACGCGCGTACCTTAGCCAAACCTGAAAGCCCGCTCAGGGATGACTGTTGGGCGCCAGGAACGCGAGAAAGCCCGCGGCCAGCGCCTCCGCCACGCGCTGCCGGAACCGCGGATTGGTCAGCCGGGCCGCGTCGGCCGCGTCGCGCATGTTGGCGCACTCGATGAAGACCTTGGGCACGGTGGACAGGTTCAGCCCGCCGAGGTCGGTGCGCACGTCGAGGCCCTGCGTGCCCACGTAGTCCGAGTACGGTTCGCGGGTGATCCGGTGGTAGGCGTTCCTGATGTCCAGCGCAAGCCGGTGCGACGGGCCGATGATCGCGGCGTTGTGCCCGGGCACCAGGCCGGGAGCGATCACCTCGAAGCCCCGCCCGGTGGGCGGGCCGCCGTCGGCGTGAATGGAGATCGCGGCGTCGGCGTGCGCCCGGTTGCCGATCTCGGCCCGCTGGGTCACACATGGGCCCACCCCGTCGTCGTTATGGCGGGTCAGGATCACTTTGGCGCCGTCCGCGCGGAGCAGCCGGGCGAGCCGGACGGCCACGTTGAAGTTGAACTCGTGTTCTGGGTAGCCGGCGTCGGTCTCCGCTCCGGCGGTGTCGCACGGCTTCCATTCGGTGATGATATTGACCAGCCGGTCGATGATCGACGGATGCGAACCGTTGCCGCCGTTGTGCCCGGGGTCGAGCACGATGACTTTCCCGGCGAGCGGCCGGGCGGCCGGGGTGCTCGCTGGGCTGATGGCTGGGGACGGGGCGGTACTGGCCGGCTGGGCCGCCGGGCTGGCCGGCCTGGCGGACCCGGCGGACCCGGCCGTGGGTGCGGCCGCGCTGGCTGGCCTGCTGGACCGCGGCAGCGCCGCGCTGGTCGCCCCGGCGCAGCCCGCCACCAGGCCACCGGCCACCACGAGGGCGAGCAGCCCGGCAGCCCGGGCCGGGGCCGCCCGGGCGCGGCGCTGCCTCATGCCAGACTCCTGATCGGGGGGGATCGCGACTAGCCCGAGACTAGCCGGACCGGCGGCCCGCCGAGGGCGGGCGGCCAGTTAATGGCGGCCGTTGTCCAGTCGTCTAAACACCTGGGTGCGTTCCAGGGAGGGCCGACCAGCAACCTCGCGGGTCGCCCGTCACCGGGACTCGCTGTCCGCAGATGGTCCCTGCCGCCGCGAGCCACCGCGAGCAGCGGCGCCAGCAGGCTCACCAGAAGAGCAGCCAAGATAAATACTCCGCCGATGGCAGAAAACTTTGGGCCAATATTGGCCAGAGCTTCAACGTCGGTATAGCGCTGCCCGGCGTAGCCGATTGCGGCGGCACAGAATCCGGCCGCCAGGCAGCCCAGGAAGACCGGCAGGAGCGGATGCACGGTACGCTTCGTCCCAGCCCGTCGCTCAGCAGCCGACCTGGCCAGCGCGCGCACCCACAGGGCGGCACTCACGATCGCGCCCGCTCCGGCCAGGATGGTCAGCGCTGGCACGTACCGCGACGATATGTGATGAATGTGGCCAATGTTTAGCTTGTATATTGCATAAATACCTAGCCAGGCAAAGACGAATTCCAGTGCGGCCGTCCACCCAGGAGTTTTCCGTCGCCCGGACTCGGCCGCGACGGCGGCGCATCCGAGGACAGCGGCGCAGAGGATAACCACCGGCCAGGTCGTGCCGAGCTGCTGGCTGGGGCCGAGCAGCTTCACGGCCAGGGCCAGCAGCGGAACGATCAGCACGATAGGGCCGACCACCGGGGCAGGGGGCCACTGCGCGGCTGCGGCTTGCCTGGCTTTCAGTTCTTCGGCGGTGCGCTGTTCGGCTTCGCGCCGTTCGGTTTCCCGCCGTTCGGTTTCCCGCTGCTCGGCTTCGCGCCGCTCGGCTTCGCGCCGTTCGGTTTCCCGCTGTTCGGTTTCCCGCTGCTCGGCTTCGCGCCGTTCGGTTTCCCGCTGCTCGGTTTCCCGCTGTTCGGTTTCCCGCCGTTCGGTTTCCCGCTGCTCGGTTTCCCGCTGCTCGGTTTCCCGCTGCTCGGCTTCGCGCCGTTCGGTTTCCCGCTGCTCGGTTTCCCGCTGCTCGGTTTCCCGCTGCTCGGCTTCGCGCTGCTTCGGCTTCGCGCCGTTCGGTTTCCCGCTGCTCGGCTTCCCGCTGCTCGGTTTCCCGCTGCTCGGTTTCCCGCTGCTCGGTTTCCCGCTGCTCGGCTACGCGCTGCTCCGCTTCCCGCTGCTCCGCTTCGCGCTGTTTTGCCTTTGGACTCAGCCCTCGGTTGAAGACGCGGCCGTCCGGTGAGCGCAAATAGAGGACCGGCGTGGCCCATTCGATCTCGTTCCCGTCCGCGAATATCGCTCGCCGGGCTTCGACCGTGGCCACGTCGATCGGCAGGCCGTCGGCGATGCCCTGGTAGAAAGACTGGCTGAACACGAGGGCGGCCGGGTCGGAGATCTCGAACTGCATGGCGATGACAGCCGGGATGCTCTGCCGCACCAGCCCCTGGGCCACCCCGCCGAATGGATCATCCTGCGTGTTGCGGCCACCTTCGCAGGCGTTGAGCACCGCCAGGCGCAGCGTGCGGTGGTGGATCATCATGCCGAGACTGCGACCGGTCACCAGCCGGGTCTTCCCCTCGGCGGACTCCAGGGCGAGCGCCCCATCCTGGCCCTGCTCATCGAAGCCGCCGTGCCCGATGAAGTGCAGCACGTGATACTTCTCCACCGTGAGCTGCCGTCGCAGCGACGACAGGGTCCCGTTCTCCAGCCGGTCCACCTGCACCATCCCGGCGCCGGCCAGCTCGCTCAGCGTGCTGTTGAGCTTGTCCCACTCGTCTTCGACGTCCAGTTCGGGAAGGTCGCTGGGAGCGGAGATCATCGCCAGGATCCGCAGCGGCGGGCTGATCGGGAAGGGCTTTACCGCGGTGGGCAGTTCCGGGTAGCGCACCAGCGCGGTGTCCGGGTCCAGGCCGAGGAACCCGTGTTCCTCGTCGTACAGGTACTCCCACGGAATGTCCACCAGCGGCGGCGGGAGCCGCAACCGGATCCGCAGCCCGGCATCCTTGCTCTCCGCGGCTATCCGGCTGCGTCCCAGGCACTCACCGACCGGTCCGGAGAAGGCGGCCTGGAACAACTGGTTACCGAAGTTCTCCAGCAACAGCCGGTCCGGCGAGTCGATCCGCCGCACGTGCCGGCGCACGCGGCCGATCGACCCCACGACCTCGAGAATGAGGATCCTCAGATCCTTGTCGGAGAACGGGAGAGCAAAGTCGGTACCTGCCTCCCCGGCCGGGGAGTCGACCACCCGGGTGCGATAGCCGCCATCGCGGGAATCGATGACGACATCAAAATCGAGAAGCCTCCGCACGGTGCCCGCCCCCTTAGGTCCCCGTGCCGTGTCGCCACGTCATGGAGACCTTGAAGTTCGCCTCCACGGCGGCCGATGCGATGAACGCCCCGGTCTGCGCGCTCAGCTGCACGCCGAACTCGATGCTGATCTCATCGGCCGGATCGTGGGCGGCCCGAAGACGGGACAGCAGGCCACTGGCGGCGGGCACAACGGTGGCGGTGGCCTCTTCAAATGTCTTGTCGGTTCGCTCCGCTACGGTCAGGCGGTCCTTCCCCAGGCCGCGCACGACCGGCCCGGCGGATGCCTCGTCGACCTCGACGAGAACGCTGCCGCCGTGTTCCAGCGGGAAATCGACCAGGCGCTTCATTGCGACCGCCACCCCCGAACCAGCTACCACGGCACGGCGACCCGCGGGTATTCCCGCGCGCCCTTGCGTGTCAGGTGTCTGCTAGCAGAGAGGGGCCGGCTGCCTGCCCTGATACATCCCGCCGCAAATCGTCTGGTCGGGCGTAGTGGTGGGGCCGCGCTCCGCCTGGGCGAGCTGATGCCCCAGCTGGGCTAGCTAGTGTCCCCCGCGGGGGGAGAATCCCGCCTGGAGCCCGGCCTAAGGTCGACCCCGGCAGTTACCTGGCCCCCCGAACGGCCTGCGCGATCGCCGTTCGACTCGGCCCGGCATCCGCCAGGGCCGGCCCCCCTTCAGTACTGCATGTGGTGCGATGTACTTCTGCGGCCGGTTTCCCGCGACTGCGGGGCGCTGGCCTGGCCGTCTCCGGAGCGGCACTCCGCCCGGGCTGGCCGGTTTCGTGGGTGGCTTTCCTGCTTCAGCTACTCCGAACGCGGCTGCGGGATACCCGCCAGCAGTGCGCGGACCTCAGTCTCCCGGTACCGGCGGTGCCCACCGAGGGTGCGGATGGACGTGAGCTTCCCGGCCTTCGCCCACCGGGTCACCGTCTTCGGGTCAACCCGGAACATTGTCGCGACCTCCGCCGGGGTCAGCAGCGGTTCCGCCTCGGGTGTACGTGCAGACATGTCTACGGCCTCTCCTCTTGGACCAGTTCCTGCGATCCTGCGTTGTTGCTTTGCCTGGCTCCGTGCGGAGCCTGCCGTGGATGTCCCATATCGCCCACTGAGACCATATTGCCATCACCAGCGGTAACAAATCGACCACCAGGAGCAAAGATTCTGTGACCGACCGCCCGATTGCTCCAGTAATGTGCGTCACGATGCGTGACTCCAACGAAACGTATCGTCGCAACGGGCGAAACTGGAAAGCCGTCCGCTGCTACTCAGTTGGCGGCTTCGAGTGACTCAAGTGCTTGCCACCGGATACGCAGCCGCTGGTATAGCGCGATCGCCAGTTCCTGCTGGCCTTTCCGGCAAGCGCTGATGGCCGCCGACACCTCCGCGACCGACTGGTCAGCCCGCAGCGAGTCATCGTCGAGCAGGTGCACCAGCCCGCCGTAGTCCAGTTCCACGACCGAATGCGGATGGAACTCCTCCAGCCACCGCCCGACCTGTGCGATCTCGGCTGCCGCGGGCCACGGGCCGAGCACCCCGGTATCCGCGGCCCCCGGGCCGCTGCCCGTCCCGCCCCCGTACGGCAGGTCGCGGGGCGCGTCCTGCTGGCCGGCGCCCAGCCGCCCGCCACCAGCCCGCCCAGGCGGACCACTTAACGCGTCTCCCCCGCCGCACACCGCGTTCAGCGCCCGGGCGATCCGCCGCCGGGCCTGCGGCATGGCCGTCGCATAGCTCAGCGTCCGGGTGGCCCGGGCCAGCTCGGCCGGGCCGCCGGCCCCGGGATCCGCGCCGCCCAGCACCAGCCACCGCTCCTCGGGGGCGAACGGCACGAACCAGGCGGCCGGCACCGACCAGGTGCAGGCCTGGATGAACACCCGCAGCGAGGAGGCCTGGCCCTGCCACTGGGCGAAGTCGCGCAACGCCGTGTCGGCCTGGCCCTCAGCGAACGCGGTGGTCACCAGCGGCCGGGCGGTGGACCGCAGCCGGGTCAGCGCCAGCCAGGACCGCAGCCGGGTCTGCCACGGGCAGATGTAGGTGACCCCGTCGGCCCAGCGGACGTAGGCATGCCCGCTCTCCTGCTCCGGGGCAGCCACCGGTGGGCAGGCGATCGCCCGGCCCAGCGCCTCGGCCTGCTCGGCGTCCAGCGCCGCTGAGCGGCGCGGCCGCTGGGTGGACGCCGCGTAGTCAGCCCAGCGCCCGCCCTCGGCCTCGCCGAACGCGGAGAGTGGCTCATAGACGCGCAGATATGCCACGTAGGGTCGCACGATCGCATCGTGGCACGCCGGGCCGCAGCGGTACATGTCCAGCGGATAACGAGATCGTCACCGCATCACCGGGGAGATAGTCTCTGAGCCGGGGCCGGCCCCCACCCCTGGGCCAACCCGTCTGGCCGAGAGCCAGGCCTCCGTCCCACACCGGACCCGGAGAGGTAGCCACCACAGTGACCAGCGTGTTCGCCAGCCCGCACCCGGGCAGCCCGGCTGCCAGCCCTGATCACCAGCACGGCCACGAGCAGGTCGTCTTCTGCCAGGACCCGCACAGCGGCCTGCGGGCCATCATCGCCATCTACTCCACCGCGCTCGGCCCGGGCCTGGGCGGGACGCGGTTCTACCCCTATCCGGACGAGGACAGCGCCCTGGCCGACGTGCTCAACCTGTCCCGCGCCATGGCCTACAAGAACGCGCTGGCCGGACTGGATCACGGCGGCGGGAAGGCCGTCATCATCGGCGACCCGGCCACCCGCAAGTCCGAGGCGCTGCTCCGCGCGTACGGCCGGTTCGTCGAGTCGCTGAACGGGCGCTACATCACCGCGTGTGACATCGGCACCTACAGCGAGGACATGGACATCATCGGCCGGGAGTCGCGGCACGTCACCGGGCGCACGGTGCCGAACGGCGGCGCGGGCGACTCCTCCGTGCTCACCGCGTTCGGCGTGTTCCAGGGCATGCGGGCGGCAGCCGAGCACGCCTGGGGTGACGCCAGCCTGGAGGGCCGGGTGGTCGGCGTCGAGGGCGTGGGCAAGGTCGGCCGGCGCCTGGTCAGCCATCTGGTCGAGGCCGGGGCGTCGGTCGTCATCTGCGACGTGAACCCGGACGCCGTCGAGCGGGTGGTCAGCACGCATCCCGGCGTGCAGGTGGCAGCGGGCCAGCGCGAGCTCATCGCCCAGCAGCTGGACGTGCTCGCACCGTGCGCGCTGGGGGGCACGCTGAACGACGACAGCGTGCCCGTGCTGCGGGCCCGGATCGTCTGCGGCGGCGCCAACAACCAGCTGGGCCATCCCGGGATCGAGAAGCTGCTGGCCGACCGGGGCGTCCTGTACGCCCCGGACTACGTGGTGAACGCGGGCGGCGTGATCCAGGTCGCCGACGAGCTGGCCGGCTTCAACTTCGAGCGGGCCCAGGCCCGGGCGGCTGAGATCTTCACCACGACCCGGCAGATCTTCCGGCTCGCTGACACCGATGGAGTGCCGCCCGCGGTGGCCGCCGACCGGCTGGCCGAGCGCCGGATGTCCGAGGTAGGCAGGCTGCGCGGGATCTGGCTGGGCGGGTAGGGCTTACCGCCGGGCCGCCACCTGGCCGTAATTCGTCCCGGTCAAGGCGGCCTGCTCGTATCCTGCTGAGGCGCTTACGGCGCAAAGCAGGTACGGTTGGAACTGTACGCAGGCTGGAAAGCACGTCGCGCTTCAAGCGGTGGAGCGGCGACGGGCCGTTTGGCCTGCGTAAAGCCTCAAGTCATCAGCGCAGGGAGCAGGGGCCCGAGACAGGCCCCGCATTTCGAGGGGGTCGAGCCAATGGGGCGCGGCCGAGCCAAGGCCAAGCAGGTAAAGGTGGCACGCCAGCTGAAGTACAACAGCGGCGGCACGGACCTTGACCGGCTGCGGACTGAGCTGGGTGTGAACAGAGACGATGAGGATGCGGACGGCGACCCCTACGCAGACCTCGCCGGGCGGTACGCGGACGACGAAGACGACGAGGACGAGGACCGCAGCTGATCCGGCGGAGCTCACGGCTGAGCTCCGCGGCCTGCTGCCCGCCACCACCGGCTGAGCCAGCCGCTGCTTAACGGACGGTTCGCGCCACTGCCTAGCGCACGTGCCGCCCGGTCCAGCCGGGCAGTGCCAGCGCCGGGCCCGATCTCGCCCATCACCCACGCCGGGACACTCCGGCTGGCCAGCATGCCGAGAGCCCGGTCGGCGTCGGCGTGGCCCAGCACGGCCACCATGCCGACGCCCATGTTGAACACCCGCTCCATCTCCTCGGCGGGCACCCCGCCCCGCCCGGCGAGCAGGCCGAACACGGCGGGCGGCGCCCAGCTGCCCCGGTCCAGCCGGGCATCCAGCCCGGCCGGCAGTACCCGGGCCAGGTTCGCGGCCAGCCCGCCCCCGGTGACGTGCGCGAACGCGTGGACATCGCACTCCGCGGCCAGCGCCAGGCAGTCCCGGGCGTAGATCCGGGTCGGGGTCAGCAGTGCCGGGCCCAGTGGGCCGCCGATCTCCGGGTACTCGGCGTCCAGGTCCAGCCCGGCCCGGTCCAGCACCTGCCGGACCAGCGAGAACCCGTTGCTGTGCAGCCCCGAGGAGCCGAGCGCGAGGACCACGTCGCCGGCCTCGACGCGGTGCGCGCCCAGCAGGTCGGCGTGGTCTACCACGCCGGTGGCCGCGCCGGCCAGGTCGAAGTCGTCCGGGCCGAAGTGACCCGGGTGCTCAGCCGTCTCACCGCCGATCAGCGCGCACCCGGCCTGCACGCAGCCCTCGGCCACCCCGGCCAGGATGGCCGCGGCCCGTTCCGGCCGCAGCACGCCGAACACCATGTAGTCGGTCATGAACAGCGGCTCCGCGCCGCACACCACCAGGTCGTCCACGACCATGCCGACCAGGTCGATGCCGATCGTGTCGTACACGCCGAGACGGCTGGCCAGCACCACCTTGGTGCCCACGCCGTCGGTGGAGGTGGCCAGCAGCGGGCGGCGCAGCGTGGTCAGCCGGGCCGCGTCGAACAGCCCGGCGAACCCGCCGACGCCGCCGATCACCTCGGGGCCGCCGGTCCGGGCGATCGACGCCCGCATCAGGTCCACCGCCCGCTCCCCCGCGGCGACGTCCACGCCCGCGTCCCGGTAGCTGCTGGTCATGGCGCGACCGTCGGCGCCGCTTCCAGCAGGTGCTTGCCCCGCTCCGCCGCGGCCACCGGGATCGGGTACTGGCCGTCGAAGCAGGCCCGGCACAGCTGCCCGGCGGGCAGTGTGGTCGCCTCGGTCAGCCCGGCCAGCGAGATGAAGCCGAGCGAGTCGGCGCCGATCGAGTCCCGGATCTCCTCGACCGACAGGCTGCCCGCGATGAGCTCGGCCCGGGTGGCGAAGTCGATCCCGTAAAAGCACGGCCACGCCACCGGCGGGCTGGAGATGCGCACGTGCACCTTGGCCGCGCCCGCCTCACGCAGCATGGCCACGATCGCCCGCTGGGTGTTGCCGCGGACGATCGAGTCGTCCACCACCACGACGCGCTGGCCCGCGATCACGTCCCGCAGCGGGTTCAGCTTGAGCCGGATGCCACGCTCCCGGATGGTCTGGCTGGGCTCGATGAACGTCCGGCCCACGTAGGAGTTCTTGACCAGCCCCTGCCCGTACGGGATGCCGCTGGCCTGCGCGTAGCCGATGGCCGCCGGGGTGCCCGACTCGGGCACCGGGATGACCAGGTCGGCGTCCACCGGGTGCTCGGCGGCCAGCATCCGGCCGACCTGGACCCGGGTCGCCTGCACGCTGCGCCCGGCGATGGCCGTGTCCGGCCGGGCCAGGTAGACGTACTCGAACAGGCAGCCCGCCGGGTGCGGCCGGGCGAACCGCCGCGACCTGACCCCGCGCTCGTCGATGGTGATCAGCTCGCCCGGCTCGACCTCGCGGACCACCGAGGCGCCCACGATGTCCAGGGCGGCCGTCTCGCTGGCGACCACCCAGCCGCGGGCCAGCCGGCCCAGCACCAGCGGGCGGAATCCCTGCGGGTCGCGGGCCGCGTACAGGGTCTGCTCGTCCATGAACACGAGCGAGTACGCGCCGCGTACCAGCGGCAGCGTGGCCAGCGCGCTCTCCTCGACGCTGGCCATCCGCGGGTCGGCGAACAGCGCGGTGAGCACGTCCGTGTCCGAGGTGGCCCGCTGGCCCGGCCCGGCCGGGCCGCTTGCCCCGCCGCCGCCGCTGGCGATGGCCGCGAGTTCCAGCGTGTTGATCAGGTTCCCGTTGTGCCCCAGGGCCAGGCTGGCCACCGGGGTGGACCGGAACGTGGGCTGGGCGTTCTGCCACACCGACGAGCCGCTGGTCGAGTAGCGGCAGTGCCCGACCGCGATATGGCCGCGCAGCGTGGACAGCGCGGACTCGTCGAACACCTGGGCCACCAGGCCCATGTCCTTGTAGACGACGATGCGGTCGCCGTCGCTCACCGCGATGCCCGCTGACTCCTGGCCGCGGTGCTGGAGCGCGTACAGGCCGAAATAGGCCAGCTTGGCGACTTCCTCCCCGGGCGACCACACGCCGAACACACCACATGCGTCCCGGGGAGGCCGGTCGGTGGGGTCTACGTCGTCCGTCAGCCGGCCGTCGGGGGTTACCACCCGGTCAGTCTATGAGCCGGCCGGGCTGGCCAGACCGCGGAGCAGCGGCAACCGGCCGGACAGGTCGGCCCGCGGGCCGCTGGCGCTGACCTGCCCGGCCGCCACCGCCGCGGCCCAGGACAGCCGGCCGGTGGCCAGCCGCACCCAGGTCACCGGGTCGGTCTCCACCACGTTCGGCGGCGTGCCCCGGGTGTGCCGGGGCCCGGCGATGGCCTGCACCGCCGCGTACGGGGGCACCCGGACCTCGACCGCGCGGCCGGGCGCGTCGTCGGCGAGCAGGCCAAGCAGGTAGGTCACGGCGGCGCGCAGCGCGTCGGGCCGCGGCGGCTGGCCAGCGTCCAGCGCGTCCAGCACGGCGCCGGCCAGCGCGCGGCCGGGCCGGCCGCCCTCGGCCGGCCCGGACCACGGGGCCTGGCCCAGATCGGCGCGCTGCGCCTGCAGCGCGGTGAGCAGTCGCTGGGGGTCGGCGCGGCGGGGCGGCATCCCTCGATAATCCCGGTGACCTCGGCCAACCGCCAAATTGTCACCAAGCGCTGCCGACCCGCTCGTCTCGTCGCGTGGCACCGCAGGTAGGCGTTTGATACCGCTACGTAGCGTTATCTTCGGGGTCCGAGATATTTTCCCGATTCGGGTGGCCGGACCCGTCTGCAGAGGCTAATCGTCGTGGGTATGGCAGGCAATCGCGGTGCTGGCCGCCGGGCCCGGCACCGATCGCGGGCGGCCGCCATCCTCGTGGTCACCGCGGTGGTGCTGCTGGCCGTGCTGGCCGGGGTGGGAGCGGTCGCCTACCTGCGCTCCCGGGGCAGCAGCGTGACCCAGGGACGGCAGCTGAACCTGCCCACCAAGATCACCCAGACCCAGGCCATCGGGCTGGCCAACCCGGGGCGCAGCAGCCAGGAGCAGGCCTCCAGCTCGCCGGCCACGCTGCTGTACGCGGGCGGGTCGGGGCTGCTGTTCACCCCCAGCATCAACGGGCAGAGTGTCGAGCCCAGCCAGCAGTGGCAGGCTAACCAGATGGGCAACGGCGGGCAGTTCGTGCTGCTGTTCAGCCCGGACGGGCTGTGCCTGACCGCGGTGGGCGACCACGCCAGGGCCACCGCGCAGCTCGACCACTGCGACAGCGGGCTCGATCAGCGCTGGTATCACCCGTACCTGGACACGGATGCCAGCGGCCAGGGCTACTGGCAGCTGCGCAGCGCCAGCACCGGGCGGTGCCTGGCGGTGGGCACGGCAGCCGACTCCAGCGGCACCGCGGTCGCATCCATGCAGCGCTGCTCGGCGGCCAAGCCGCCGGCCCAGCAGATCGTGTTCTGGTCGGCGTACTAGGGCGTGTCCACAGGACACGCCTGGGCGCTATCCGAACAGCGCGGGGAGGGTGCCGCGGTGCGCGGCGGCCAGCTCGTCCACTGGGATGTCGAAGCTGCCCGTCACCACCAGGCTGTCCCCGCGGACCACGCCGAGGTCGGTGACGGGCACGCCGTGCTCGGCGGCCAGCGCGGCCAGCGCCTCGCTGCCACCGGGCCGCACCGCCACCACGGCCCGCGCCGCGGACTCGCTGAACAGCTGGGTGAACACGTCGCCGGGCACCGTCACCTGGCAGCCCCGCCCGCCGGCCAGGCAGCACTCGGCCAGCGCGATGGCCAGCCCGCCCTCGGACAGGTCATGCGCCGCGTCCAGCAGCCCGGCCGCGGCCGCCGCGGTGAGCACCGCGGCCAGCGCCCGCTCGGCGGCCAGGTCGACGGCGGGCGGGTGACCGCCGCAGTGCCCGTGCGCCACCTGGGCCCAGGCCGAGCCGCCGAACTCGTCGCCGGTCCGGCCGAGCAGCGCCACCGTGGATCCCTCGGTGCGCAGCCCGATCGGCACCCGCCGGGTCACGTCGGCGAGCACGCCGAGCACCCCCACCACCGGGGTGGGGTGGATGGGCTCGCTGTCGGTCTGGTTGTAGAAGCTGACGTTGCCGCCGGTGACCGGCACCCCGAGCGTGGCGCAGCCGTCGGCCAGGCCGCGCACCGCCTCGCTGAACTGCCACATCACCCCGGGGTCCTCGGGCGAGCCGAAGTTCAGGCAGTTGGTCACGGCCAGCGGCACCGCGCCGGTCGCGGCCACGTTCCGGTACGCCTCGGCCAGCGCGAGCTGGGTCCCGGCGTACGGGTCCAGCAGGCAGAACCGCCCGTTCCCATCGGTGGCCAGGGCCACGCCGAGCCCGGTCTGCTCGTCCACCCGGAGCACCCCGGCGTCCTCCGGCATGGCCAGCACGGTGTTGCCGCGGACGTGCCGGTCGTACTGCTCGGTGACCCAGCTCTTGTCGGCCAGGCTGGGCCAGGCGAGCAGGGACAGCAGGGTGGCCCGCAGCTGCGGGCCGGCCGACGGGCGGGCCAGCCGGGCCGGGTCGTCGGCCAGCAGCCTGTCCTGGGCGGCGGGCCGGGCCACCGGCCGGTGGTAGACCGGGCCCTCGTCCGCCGCGGTGCCCGGGTCGATGTCCACCACCGGCTCGCCGTGCCAGGTCATCTCCAGGCGGCCGGTGCCGGTCACCTCGCCGATCACCGTGCCCAGCACGCCCCACCGGGCGCAGATCCGCATGAACGCGCCCACCTGGCCCGGCTCGACCACGGCCATCATGCGTTCCTGGGACTCACTCATCAGGATCTCGGCCGGGCCGAGCCCCGGGTCGCGCAGCGGCACCGTGTCCAGCTCGACCCGCATGCCGGTGCCGCCGCCCGCGGCCAGCTCGGTGGTGGCGCAGGACACGCCGGCCGCGCCGAGGTCCTGGATGCCGGTCACCAGCCCGGCGGCGTACAGCTCCAGGCAGCACTCGACCAGCAGCTTCTCCATGAACGGGTCGCCGACCTGGACGCTGGGCCGCTTGGCCCCGTCGCTGCCCCCGAACGTCGCGCTGGCCAGCACCGATGCGCCGCCGATGCCGTCCGGGCCGGTCCGCGACCCGAACAGGATCACCTTGCTGCCGGTGCCCCGGGCCGCGGCCAGCTTCAGGTCCTCGTGCCGCATGACCCCCACGCACAGCGCGTTGACCAGCGGGTTGCCCCGGTAGCAGGGGTCGAAGCCGAGTTCGCCGCCGATGTTGGGCAGGCCCAGGCAGTTGCCGTAGAACGAGATGCCCGCCACCACCCCGGGCAGCACCCGCCTGGTGTCCAGGGCATCGGCGGGACCGAAGCGCAGCGAGTCCAGCACCGCCACCGGGCGCGCCCCCATGGCCAGGATGTCCCGGACGATCCCGCCCACGCCGGTCGCCGCGCCCTGGAACGGCTCCACGTAGGACGGGTGGTTGTGCGACTCGATCTTGAAGGTGACCGCGTAGCCCTGGCCAATGTCCACCACGCCCGCGTTCTGGCCCATCCCGGCGAGCAGCGCGGGGCTGGGCGGCGCGGTCTCCGCGAACCGGCGCAGGTGCACCTTGGACGACTTGTAGGAGCAGTGCTCGCTCCACATCACCGAGTAGATGGCCAGCTCGGCGTCGGTCGGCCTGCGGCCCAGCAGGGCCCGGATCCGCTCGTACTCCTCGCTGGTCAGCCCGAGCTCGGCGTACGGCTGCGGCTGCCCGGGCGAGGCCGCGGCGGCTGGCACGGTGTCCACCGGGGGCCGGCTCATCCATCCACCATCGCGCGCAGCACCGAGCTGAAGAACCCGAGCCCGCCGGTGCCCGGGCCGGTCAGCGCGTCGATGGCGTGCTCCGGGTGCGGCATCAGGCCGACCACGTTGCCCGCCTCGTTGCGCACCCCGGCGATGTCCCCCACCGACCCGTTCGGGTTGCCGCCCGCGTAGCGCGCCACGACCTGCCCGGTCGAGGTCAGCCGGGACAGCGCCGGGGCGTCCGCCACGTACGCGCCCTCGCCGCTCTTCAGGACCAGGGTGATCTCCTGGTCCGGGGCATAGCTGCCGGTCCACGGGGTCTTGGTGTCCTCGATGCGCACCCGCACCGCGCGGTCGATGAACCGCAGGCCCGCGTTGCGGGTCAGCGCGCCGGGCAGCAGGTGCGCCTCGCACAGGATCTGGAAGCCGTTGCAGATGCCCAGCACCGGCAGCCCATCCCGGGCCGCCGGGATCAGCTCGGTCATCACCGGCGAGAACCGGGCGATCGCCCCGCAGCGCAGGTAGTCGCCGTAGGAGAACCCGCCGGGCAGGATGACCGCGGCCAGGCCGCGCAGGTCCCGGTCACCGTGCCAGAGCGGGACGGGCTGGCCGCCGGCCCGGGTCACGGCGCGGGCGGCATCGACGTCGTCCAGCGATCCAGGAAAGGTGATGACGCCCACACGGGCTGTCATGAGTGTCCTCGCAGCGGGAGAGCGGGGGGAGGTCTGCTTGCAGATTACCGTGCCGGCCGGCCTGTCCCGGCGAGCGCCCCCGCTGGCGGCCCGCTGGCGAGTCGCCTACCCGGCGTTCCTGAGCTGGCCTTCCGTCAGCTCCTCGGCCGGCTGCGGCACGCTGAGCTCGGGCGGCTGGGCCAGCAGCGCGTCCTTGCGCCAGGCCATCCGCTTCTGCAGCGAGACCACGGTGCCCAGCCCCGGGTCGGTACTCAGCGTCACATCGTCCACGCAGGCCCGCATGATGGCCAGGCCGCGCCCGGACTCCGGGAGCATCGCGATCACCTGGTCCTCGGTCAGCGGCTGGTGCCCGGTCCGGCGGCGGCCACCCGGCCGCGGCGCCCGGCGGGTGGCCGGGCGGGGGAGGCGGCGCCGAAACCTGGATGGCGCGTGCATCGCATCCCACATCGGCCGGCGGGGCGCCGGGACCATCAGCGGGTCGAGCCCCCGCTCGTCGTTGAGCACCTGGATCAGGCAGCCTCGCTGGCCGATCCGGGCGACGATCTCGTACCTGGGCCCGGGGGTGCCGTGCTTGAGCACATTGGTGCATGCCTCGGTGACCGCGAGCAGCAGGTCGGCTACCCCGTCCTCGTCAGCGCCCAGCCTGCGCAGTGTGTCACCCAGCACCCGGCGCATCACCGGCACGCTCAGCGCCTCGTGCGGGAACACCAGGCAGAACTCCACGTCCACGATCGACTCCTCGGTGCGTCTCAGCTGAGCCCGCATCCGCCCCTCGTTCCCCTCTTTCTGTGTACGTGCTGGCCACTTGACTCCTTTCCCGGCCCTGGCCGGGATAATCGTGAACTCTCGGGTTCTCTGTTTAGGATCAGCGGCCGGCTAACTGTTTTCGCGCAGGGTGAACTCCTCGATAACAGGATTGGCCAGCAGTTCCCCAGCCAGCTCCGCCACCCGGGCCAGCGCAGCCTCGTCAGCTGGGCCGCTCAGCTCCACCTCGAATCGCTTGCCCTGCCGGACACTCAGCACCTGGGCGAAGCCGAGCCGCTGGCACGCACTTGCTATTGCCTCGCCCTGCGGATCGTGAATCTCCTTACGGAGCATCACGTCAACGACGATTCGGGTCACCTGTCCCTGCCTTTCCCGGGGCGTGCCTAATGCCCGGCTCAGCCACGGCGGTTTCCCGGGCCGCGGCGCTGTCTGTCACGATGGCCCTAGTGAACCCCACCACCATGGGGCAGAGTGAACCCACCACCATGGGGCGCAGTGAACCCCCACACCAGAGGGAGTGGCACGTGGCCGTCGACACAGACGGTGCGGTCACCGCACCGGGATCCCCGGCAGGCCTGGACGGGCAGCCGGGATCGCGCACCGAAACCATCCAGCTCCTCACCCCCGAAGGGGAGCGGGTCGAACACCCCGACTACCCGCTGGAGCTGACCACCGGCCAGATCAAGGACCTGTACACCGACCTGGTCCTGGTCCGCCGGATCGACACCGAGGCCATCGCCCTGCAGCGCCAGGGTGAACTGGGGATCTGGGCGTCCCTGCTGGGCCAGGAAGCCGCCCAGGTCGGCTCGGGCCGCGCGCTCGGGCCCCGGGACATGGCCTTCCCCACCTACCGGGAGCACGGCGTGGCCTGGTGCCGCGGGCTGGACCCGAGCCGGCTGCTGGAGCTGTTCCGCGGGGTCAGCCACGGTGGCTGGGACCCGGCCGAGCACCGGTTCCACCTGTACACGATCGTGATCGGCAGCCAGACGCTGCATGCCACCGGGTACGCGATGGGCATCCAGCGGGACGGCGCGGTGGGCGAGGACGGCGAGGCGGCCATCGTCTACTTCGGCGACGGCGCCACCAGCCAGGGTGACGTCAACGAGGCGTTCATCTGGGCGTCCGTGTTCAACGCGCCGGTCGTGTTCTTCTGCCAGAACAACCAGTGGGCCATCTCCGAGCCGCTGGAGCGGCAGAGCCGCATCCCGCTCTACCAGCGGGCCAGCGGCTTCGGCTTCCCCGGGGTCCGGGTGGACGGCAACGACGTGTTCGCCTGCCTGGCGGTGACCAGGAAGGCCATGCAGGCGGCCCGGGAAGGCCAGGGACCCACGCTCATCGAGGCGTTCACCTACCGGATGGGCGCGCACACCACCACCGACGACCCGACCCGGTACCGGCTGGCCAGCGAGCTGGAGGCGTGGAAGCTGAAGGACCCGATCGAGCGGGTCAAGGCGTACCTGGTGCGCAACGGCGGGGCGGACGCGGCGTTCTTCGAGGCCGTCGACTCCGAGGCCGAGCAGCTCGGCCGGCGGGTCAGGAAGGCCTGCCTGGAGATGCCGGACCCGCAGCCGCTGGCCATCTTCGAGCACGTGTACGCCGGGCCGAACGCGCTGGTGGACGCGGAGCGCGAGCAGTACGCCGCGTATCTGGACTCGTTCGCCGGGGAGGCCGCCCGATGACCACCATGACGCTGTCCAAGGCCCTCAACGCGGGCCTGCGCAAGGCGCTGGAGGACGACCCCAAAGTCCTGGTGATGGGCGAGGACGTCGGCAAGCTGGGCGGCGTGTTCCGGGTCACCGACGGGCTGCAGAAGGACTTCGGCGAGGACCGGGTGGTGGACACCCCGCTGGCCGAGTCCGCCATCATCGGCACCGCGATCGGGCTGGCGCTGCGCGGCTACCGGCCGGTGTGCGAGATCCAGTTCGACGGCTTCGTCTACCCGGCCTTCGACCAGATCGTCAGCCAGCTGGCCAAGATGCATCTGCGCTCGCTCGGCCACCTGACCGTGCCGGTGACGATCCGGATCCCGTGCGGCGGCGGCATCGGCGCGGTCGAGCACCACAGCGAGTCGCCGGAGGCGCTGTTCGCGCACACCGCCGGGCTGCGCGTGGTGGCCTGCGGGACCCCGGCCGACGCGTTCACGATGATCCGGCAGTCGGTCGCCTGCGACGACCCGGTGATCTTCTTCGAGCCCAAGCGCCGGTACTGGGACAAGTCCGAGGTGGACACCGACGCGGAACTGGCCGCCGCGCACCCGCTGGACGCGGCCAGGACCGTCATGGACGGCACCGACGTGACCGTGCTGTGTTACGGCCCGATGGTCCGGACCTGCGTGGAGTCGGCCGTGGCCGCGCGCGCCGACGGGCGCTCGCTGGAAGTGATCGACCTGCGCACGCTGGCCCCGCTCGACCTGGAGACGATCTTCGCGTCGGTCCGCCGCACCGGCCGCTGCGTGGTCGTGCACGAGGCCCCGGTCACCGGCGGGCTGGGCGCGGAGGTCGCCGCCCGGATCACCGAGCAGTGCTTCTACCAGCTGGAATCGCCGGTGCTGCGGGTCGGCGGGTTCTCCACCCCGTACCCGCCGTCCCGGCTCGAGGAGCACTACCTCCCCGACCTGGACCGGGTGCTGGACGCCGTGGACCGCACCTTCGCCTACTGAGAGGGGCTGATATGACGCAGCGACGCGAATTCCGGCTCCCCGACGTGGGCGAGGGGCTGACCGAGGCGGACATCGTCACCTGGCGGGTGCAGCCCGGCGACAAGGTGACCATCAACCAGATCATCGTGGACATCGAGACGGCCAAGGCGGTCGTCGAACTGCCCAGCCCGTACGAGGGCGTGGTGGCCAGCCTGCTGGTGCCCGAGGGCCAGACGGTGGACGTGGGCACCCCGATCATCGCGGTGGACGTGCCAGCGGACGGCGAGCCGGACAGTCCGGCCGGGCCCGCGGCCGGGCCGGAGCCCGTGGCTGAGCCGGAGCCCGCGCCGGAGCCGTGGCTGAGCCCGCCGGGCCCGGCGCCGGCCCGGTCGACCCGGCCGGCATCGCCGCGGCCGGGCCGCATCCCACCTCCGAGGACCTGATCCCGCCGACCCCGGCCACTGGGGAACGGCAGGCCGTGCTGGTCGGTTACGGGGTCAAGCTCGGCCCGACCACCCGGCGGCAGCGGAAGGCAGCCACCCCGGGAGGTTCTCGTTCTGCACCGGTAGTTCCTGCCGGTTCGGGGGCGGTCGCGAACGGCGGCGCCCGGCCCGCGCACGTGCTGGCCAAGCCGCCGGTGCGCAAGCTGGCCCGTGACCTCGGCATCGACCTGGCCGCGCTGGCCGGCAGCGGGCCCGCCGGGTCGATCACCCGGGACGACGTGCAGCGCGCCGCGGACCACCCGGCCGCGGCCGCACCGGCCCAGCCCGGGGTGCGGGAGGAGCGCATCCCGATCCGGGGTGTGCGCAAGCACACCGCGGCGGCCGTTTCGGCCAGTGCGTTCACCGCGCCGCACGTCACCGAGTTCCTGACCATCGACGTGGATGCCACGGTCGAGACCGTGCGCCGGCTGCGCGACCTGCCGGAGTTCGAAGGCCTGCGGCCGTCCCCGCTGCTGCTGGTAGCCAAGGCCCTGCTGGTCGCGGTCCGGCGGCACCCGATGATCAACTCGACCTGGGACGAGGACGCCCAGGAGATCGTGGTCAAGCACTACGTGAACCTGGGCATCGCCGCCGCTACCGAGCGCGGGCTGATCGTGCCGAACGTCAAGGACGCCGGCGGGATGGACCTGCCCGCGCTGGCCCAGGCTCTGGCCGGGCTGACCGCGACGGCCCGGGAGGGCAAGTCGGCCCCGGCCGACCTGACCGGCGGGACGATCACGATCACCAACGTCGGCGTATTCGGGGTGGACGCGGGCACCCCGATCCTGACCCCGCCCGAGGCGGCGATCCTGGCCTTCGGGCAGATCAAGGACGCGCCGTGGGTGAGCGACGGGCAGCTGGTGGTGCGCAAGGTGACCACCCTGTCACTGTCCTTCGATCACCGGATCGTGGACGGGGACCTGGGCTCGGCCGTGCTGCGCGAGGTGGGGGCGATGCTGCACGACCCGGCGCTGATGCTGGCCTGGGGCTGAGCTGGAACCGACAGAAGGGACCGTGCATGTTCCGGCACGTTGTGCTGTTCACCTGGACGCAGGACGCGACGCAAGAGCAGCAGCAGAGGGTCGCGGATGAGCTGCGCAAGCTGCCCGCCGCCATCCCGGAACTGCGGGCCTACCACGTCGGCGCGGACGCCGGGGTGAACACCGGGAACTTCGCGTTCGCGGTGGTCGCCGACTTCGACAGCGTGCCGGACTACCTGGTGTACCGGGACCACCCGCAGCACCAGCAGGTCATCACGCAGCACATCCGGCCGATCATGGCCACCCGGGCCGCGGTCCAGTACGAGTTCGACGCTGCTGGCTGACCGGGCCGGCTAGCTGGCTAGAAGGCTTCCTCGGGCAGGTCCATCAGGTCCAGGCTGGTCGTCTCGGCGATGTCCCGCTCCACGGCCAGCCTGGGCAGCACGGTCTCGGCGAAGAACCGCGCCGTGGCCACCTTGCCCTGGTAGAAGGCCTCGTCCCGGCCGGCCCCGGCGTCCAGCGCGGCATGCGCGACGTCGGCCTGCCGGGCCAGCAGCCAGCCGATGATCAGGTCGCCCAGCGCCATCAGCAGCCGGGTGGTGTTCAGGCCGGCCCGGTAGACCTCGGCCGGCTGCTCCAGCGAGGCCAGGGCGTAGCCGGACATCGCGGTCACGATGCCCTCGACGTCGTCGGCCGCGGTGGCCAGGGCGGCCCGCTCGGTCTTGAGCCGGCCGTTGCCCGCCTCGCTCGCCGCGAACTGCCTGATCTCGCCGAGCAGCGAGCGCAGCGCGACGCCCTCGTCGCGGAGGATCTTGCGGAAGAACAGGTCCATGCCCTGGATCGCGGTGGTGCCCTCGTACAGGCTGTCGATCTTGGCGTCCCGGATGTACTGCTCGACCGGGAAGTCCTGGATGAAGCCGGAGCCGCCGAACGTCTGCAGGGACAGCGTGAGCAGCTCGTAGGCCCGCTCCGAGCCGACTCCCTTGACCACCGGCAGCAGCAGGTCGTTGACCCGCACGGCCAGCTCATCGGTGCGCCCCTCGGCCTTGGCGATCTGGTTCCGGTCCTGCCAGGTCGCGGTGTACAGCACCAGCGCGCGCATGCCTTCGGCGTACGCCTTCTGCATCATCAGCATCCGGCGCACGTCCGGGTGGTGGATGATCGTCACCCGCGGCGCGGTCTTGTCGGTCAGCTGGGTCAGGTCCGCGCCCTGGACCCGCTGCCGGGCGTACTCCAGCGCGTTCAGGTAGCCGGTGGACAGCGTGGCGATGGCCTTGGTGCCGACCATCATCCGGGCGTGCTCGATGATCAGGAACATCTGCCGGATGCCGTCGTGCACCCCGCCGACCAGGGTGCCCACCGCCGGGCGGTCGCCGCCGAAGGTCAGCTCACAGGTGGTGGAGGCCTTCAGGCCCATCTTGTGCTCGACCCCGGTCACGTACACGCCGTTGCGCTCGCCCAGCTCGCCGTCCGGGCCGACCAGGTACTTGGGCACCAGGAACATGGACAGGCCCTTGGTGCCCGGGCCCGCACCCTCGGGCCGGGCCAGCACCAGGTGGAAGATGTTCTCGGCCATGTCGTGCTCGGCGCTGGTGATGAACCGCTTGACGCCCTCGATGTGCCAGGTGCCGTCGGGCTGCTCGATGGCCCGGGTCCGGCCGGCCCCCACGTCAGAACCGGCCTCCGGCTCGGTCAGCACCATCGTGCTGCCCCACTTGCGCTCGATGGCCGCCAGCGCGAACTCGCGCTGCTCCGGGGTGCCGACAGCCCACAGCACCTGGGCGAAGTTGGGGCCGCCGGAGTACATCCAGACCGCCGGGTTGGCGCCCAGGATGAGTTCCGCGACCGACCAGGCCAGCGAGCGCGGCGCGCCGATCCCGCCGATCTCGGCGGGCAGGTCGAGCCGGTACCACTCGGCGTCCATGAACGCGGCGAACGACTTCTTGAACCCGTCCGGCATGCGCACCGAGCCGGTCTGCGGGTCGAACACCGGGGGGTTGCGGTCGGCGTCCGCGAACGACTCCGCGACCGGGCCCGTGGCCAGCCGGTTCACCTCGTCCAGGATGCTGCGGGCGGTCTCCTCGTCCATCTCCGGATACGGCCCGGTGCCCAGCAGTTCCTGCCGGTCCAGCACCTCGAACAGGTTGAACTCGATGTCGCGCAGGTTGCTCTTGTAGTGACCCATGGCCACCCCCTGGTTGGTGTGGGAGAGTCCAGACAGACTGCTACCAGTGAGTAACTTAGCTTATGATACCCGCTGGTAACACAGAACGCGAGGGGGCCGCGAAGATCAGCCGGGCAGGATGTTCACCGCACGCGCGATGACCAGCGCGCCCAGGCCCAGCGACACGGCCGACTGCACGGCCATGGTCAGCTTGGCCCAGCGGGCCATCGGCATGACGTCGGTGGGGCTGAACGCGGTGGCGTTGGTGAACGACAGGTACAGGTAGTCGATGAACCGGGGCTCCCAGTCCGGCGGGGTCAGCTCGGTGACGGTCATCTGCGGGAACAGGAAGTCCGGGTACTGGATCGTGGCGTGCGCCCGGTGCACCGGCCCGCCCCGGTCGAACTCCCAGTACCACAGGGCGAACGCGATCACGTTGGTGATCCAGATGGACGCGCCGGAGGCCAGCAGCGGGCCCGGGTCGCCGCCCGCGTGCCCGGCCACGATCTCCTGGATCAGCCGCACGGCCGAGGCGGCGTTGGCCGTGGTGATCAGCAGGATGAGCACCAGGCTGGCCCACCGCAGCGCGACCGACTGCCGCTCGAAGCGCACCGGGTTGGCGATGATCAGGCCGACGCCCAGCGCGGCTTCCAGCGTGGGCAGCAGGAAGCTGGGTACCGGGCGCAGGGACAGCTGATCGGGCAGCCGGAGCTGCAGCACGATGGCCACGATCACGGTGACAGTGACCGGCCAGCGCTTCTCCCCCCGGGTCCGCCGGCGCCAGGCGGGCAGGCAGAAGTCCTCCACCTCCGCGGCCGCGTGCTCGGCCCGGTTGATCAGGGCGTACCACACCGGGTTGCGCACGTGGAGCGGCAGTGGCGGTGCGCCCGGTGCCCCCGGCCACGGCGGCCCGGCCGGCACCCCTGGGCGCGGGGCTGGCGGTGGCTCGGTCATCTGCCCATTCTTGCCCTGATTGGCGGCTGGTGACGAGCCATGACCAGAGCATGACCAGCCGGCTGGCCCGGGCCGGGTGGCCAGCGCCTTCGCCGGAACCGGGCCGGCGCATTTCCCCCGGACCGAATCGCGTTCTAGTGTGTGCCCAAGGGCCCGCCGCCGGGTCCGTGAGCGAGGTGGATCATGGCCCTGGGAATCACCGCCGAGCACCGGGAGCTGGCCCAGTCGGTACGCGACTGGGCGACCAGGCACGTCCCGGCCGGGGTGCGCCGGGCGGGGGCAGACGGGCCGGCCGGGATGCCGGCCGCCGGGCCGGACCCGCTGCTGGGCCCGCTGGCCGCGCAGGGCCTGCTCGGCCTGCACCTGCCCGAAGAGCACGGCGGCCAGGGTTACCGGATCGAGGAACTGGCCATCGCCACCGAGGAACTGGGCTACGCCCTCGCGCCCGGCGCCTTCCTGCCCACGGTGCTGGCCAGCGCGGCACTGATGGCGGACGGCGCGGCCGCGGGGCGGCTGGGCAAGCTGCTGGCCAGCCTGGCCGACGGATCGCGGGCCGGGGCCGTCTCACTGGCCCCGCTGGCCGGCCAGGTGACCGGCGCCGGCGGCGCGGTCGTGCTGGATGGCAGCTGCGGCCCGGTGCTCGGCGGCGGCCAGGCCGACCTGGTGATCGTGCCCGTACGCACCGCCGGCGGCGAGATATGGGCGGCGGTGGACGCCGGTGGGCTGGACGTGACCACGCTGAGCAGCCTGGACCTGGGCCGGCCCGTGGCCCGGCTGCAGGCCAGCGGGCTGGCCGTGCCGGCCGACCGGATCCTGGCCGGGCTGACCCGCGCCATGGTGACCAGCCTGGCCGCCACCCTGCTGGCCGCGGAGGCGTGCGGCATCGCGGACTGGGCGGTGCAGACGGCCGCCGGGTACGCCCGGGTCCGGCAGCAGTTCGGCCGGCCGATCGGCCAGTTCCAGGCGGTCAAGCACCGCTGCGCCCGGATGCTGACCGTGGCCGAGGAGGCCGCGGCCGCGGCCTGGGACGCCGCCCGGGCGTGCAGCAGTGGGGAACCCGGCCGGGAACGCGAGTTCGCCGCGGCAGTGGCCGCGGTGGTGGCCGTCAACGCCGCGGTGACCTGCACGCACGAGTGCATCCAGGTGCTCGGCGGGATCGGCTACACCTGGGAACACGACGCTCACCTGTACTACCGCCGGGCGATGTCGCTGCGGGCCCTGCTCGGCCCGGCCAGCGGGTGGGCCCGGCAGGTGGCCGGCCTCGCGCTGGACGGCGTGCGCCGGCCGCTCGCGGTCAACCTGCCCGCCGGGGCGCAGTCGCTGCGCGCCGGGATCCGCACCCAGCTGGCGGCGATCGCCGCCGCCAGCCCGCAGGAACGCCGGCAGCGGCTGGCCGATGAGGGGTGGGTGATGCCGCACCTGCCCGCGCCGTGGGGCCGGGAGGCCGGGCCGGTAGAGCAGATCGTCATCGCCGAGGAGATGAAGCAGGCCGGGCTGCGCGCCCCGGCCTTGCTCATCGGCGCGTGGGTGGTGCCCGCGCTGGCCAAGTACGGCACCCGGGAGCAGCAGGACCGCTTCCTGCCCGCCACCCTGCGCGGCGACATCACCTGGTGCCAGCTGTTCAGCGAGCCGGGCGCCGGCTCGGACCTGGCCGGGCTGGCCACCCGGGCGGAGCGGGTGCCCGGGGACGGCGCGGGCGGCGGGGGCTGGCGGCTGACCGGGCAGAAGGTCTGGACATCGCTGGCCAAGGAGGCGGACTGGGCGATCTGCGTGGCCCGCACCGATCCGGCCCGCCGCCGGCAGGCTGGGATCAGCTACTTCCTGGTGGACATGAAGTCACCCGGGGTGACCGTGCGGCCGCTGCGCGAGCTGACCGGGGACAGCCTGTTCAACGAGGTGTTCCTGGACGGCGTGCTGGTGCCCGATGACCTGGTGGTGGGCGAGATCAACGAGGGCTGGCCGATCGCCCGGACCACCCTGGCCAACGAACGGGTGTCGCTGTCCCGGTCGTGGACGTTCGGCTGCGGCACCGATGAGCTGCTGGACATGCTGCACGGGCAGGAGGGCGGGCCGGACGACGCGATGCTGGCCGGGGCCGGCCAGCTCATCAGCGAGGGGCATGCCATCGACGCGCTGGGCATGCGGGTCACCCTGAAGCAGCTGTCCGGGACCGAGCCCGGCGCCACCGGCAGCGTGCGCAAGCTGGTCGGCATGCGGCACGCCCAGCAGGTGGCCGAGTTCTGCTGGGCGGCCCAGGGGCCGGCCGGCGCGCTGGGCTGGCCGGGCCCGGCCGGGGAGCCGCCGGCCGGGCCGCACTGGGCCCGGCAGGTCCTGCTGACCCGGGCGCTCACCATCGGCGGCGGGACCACGGATATTCAGCTCAATATCATCGGCGAGCGGATCCTCGGCCTGCCCCGGGACCCGGAGCCACCCAGCGGTGACTCTAAGTAGTTAGCCTGATTCGGTGATTACCCTTTGTGACCGTAACCGCGGGGTAAGCCGCAGGTAAGCCCTCAGCCGGGATATGACCGGCAATCCACAGGACACGCGCGAGGTCCCACCAATCCCCAGGTCCCGCGCTAGCCTACTGGGAGCCGGCATCTGGGGGGCCGATGACCGACGGTGACGACGACTCGACCGAGGACGAAGGCACGACGGACGACGAGAGAGGCATGCCCGCGCCGCGGCCTGGGCACTACCCGGTACCCGAGCAGCCGCCGCGTGGTGGTGGCCGTCCCCGTGCGGCGCCATCGGCGGCACAGCAGCGCCTGATGACCCGGATCGCGGCCGGCCGCAAGGCCCGGCAGCGGCGCGCCTTTCTCATGCTGACCGCCGCCATGTCCGTAGTGGTGCTCTTCGTCTCCGGGGCGGCCTGGGGATTCACCAGCTACATCAACGACAGCATCGGCCGGGTCTTCGCGGGCACCGCGGGCACCCCGTCGAGCGGCCCGCTGAACGTGCTGCTGGCCGGGGTGGACGTACGCGCCGGGCTGACCCGGCACCAGGAACTCGCGCTGCACGTGGGCAACGACGTGAGCACGAACTCCGACACCCTGATGCTGATCCACGTATCCGCGGACCGCAGTCACGTCACCGTGGTCAGCATGCCCCGGGACTCCTGGGTGAACATCCCCGGCCACGGCATGAACAAGATCAACGCGGCCTACGGCCTGGGCGGGCCGAAGCTCGTGGTGCAGACGGTTGAGGCCGACACCGGGCTGACCGTCAACGACTTCATCCAGGTCAACTTCCTCGGCTTCGTCAAGGTCATCGACGCCCTGGGCGGGGTGAACATCTGCCTGCCGTTCGCGGTCGACGACCCGTACAGCGGGCTGCACCTGACCGCGGGGACGCACCACGTCGGCGGCATCACCGCCCTGGAGTACGCCCGGGACCGGCACTCGTTCGCCACCTCCGACCTGGCCCGCATCCAGGACCAGCAGCGCCTGCTCTCGTCCATGCTGAACGAGGCGATCAGCTCGGGCACGCTGGCCAACCCGGTCCGGCTCAGCCGGTTCCTGCAGGCCGCGCTGGGCGCGATCAAGGTGGACCAGGGGCTCAACGTGTCCGCGCTGGCTGACCAGCTCAAGGGCATCTCACCGCGGAACGTGCGGTTCATGACCGTGCCGCTGTCGGATTACAACTACCAGACCCCGACCGGGGAATCCGCGGTGCTCTGGGACAACTCGAAAGCGCAGGCGCTGTTCGAGGAACTGCGGCGCGATCAGCCGATCGGCCAGCCGGCCCCGCCCGCACCGAACGGACCACGCCAAGCTGCCCCGGCCCAGCCAGGTGCCGGTCGCGGTATGGAACGGGACGCTGACCGGCGGGCTGTCCGCCACCACCGGCGCGGACCTGGCCCAGCTCGGCTTCCCGGTCCGCGACGGCCTGACCTGGCCGACCCACGACGTCAGCCAGACGGTGATCCAGTACCCGCCCGGTCACCAGGCCGGGGCGAAGGCCGTGCAGAAGGTCATGCCCGGCGCCACCGTGCAGCAGGTGAGCGGGCTGTCCCGGATCAGGATCCTGCTCGGCGCCAGCGCCCACACGGTGAGTTCAGGGACGCCGTCACCGGCGCCGTCGTCCTCGGCGCCGGCGCAGTCGCAGACCGCCGCGCAGGACGCCTGCCACGGGGCCCGCTGACCCGGCCAGGCGGATGGCCTGCTGGGCGGGTGGCCCGGCTACGAGGCTGGCCCGCTGGCTGCTGAGTCGCCGCTGGCTGCTGAGTCGCCGCTGGCTGCTGAGTCGCCGCTGGCCTGGTCGCCGAGGCCCTGCTCGGCCTCCTGCCGGGACAGCGCGTCCACCAGCCGGTCGATCTTGTCCTTGGTGTCTGGGGTCCCCCGCCCGGTGCGCTCGGCGTACACCGTGGCCCCCAGATCACGGAACATCGCATCGGCCCGCCGCTTCGCCTGGGCCTGATCCAGCTTGACCTTGCCCTCGCGCGCCGTGTCCTGGGCTCGCTGGGCCAGCTGCGTGCCCTGCGCCCGGACCTTGTCCATCAGTCCCATGGCTGCTCCTTCCGAAGTTCCCGCCCGGGGTCCCTACGGGAGATGGAGCGGAATGTCCCGTAGCCGGTCTATGACACCTACCCTAGGCGGCGCTGGGTAGCCAGCACGCCAGCGCAGCGCGCGCCGCCGCGTGGGCTGGGCCAGGTGACCCCGTTAGGGTGTGGCTATGCCGGATCGGACGGTGCCAGCCGAGTTCGGGAAGCTGGTCCAGCGGTACGGCCTCGAGGACACCCTGGCCCATCCGCGGCTAGATCCGCGGGCCCGGAGCCTGATCGCCCTGACGGCCTGCGCCATGGCCGGGACCGAGGCCGACCTCGCGGCCTGTGTGGCCGAAGCCACCAGCAACGGTGTCACCGAGCCGGAAATCACCGAGGTCTTCCTCAACCTGGCCGTCATCGCGGGCCTGCCCGTCGCCCGGCGGGCATTCGCGGTGGCCCAGCGCACCCTCGCTCGCACCGGCTCCGGTGCCGGAGCAGGCTGAGCGCCCAGACCGGGACTGGGCCCAGGCCCGGCGGAAGCTAAGCCCGAGCCTGGGCGCGAAGCTAAGCCCAAGCCTGGGCGCGAGCTGGCCCAAGCCTGGGCGCGAGCTAAGCCCCGGCCCGGGGTTTGCGCTCCGGCCCCGTTCCATTCGCGGCGTCCGTGACCAGGCCGTCCTGCGGCGCCCGCGGTGCACCGGCCCGGCGCCGGGGGGTACGCGCCGCGCGGCCGGGCGGGATTCTCCTGGCCCACCAGCGGCGGAGTCCGGTACCGGCTGGCTGGCCGGCAGTTGCATGATCATGGGGCATGATGGCCTGCATGGTGGCGGACATTGTGGCGGCGGAGCTGGATGCGGTGCATGAGCGGATCGCGGGCCGGTTCGCCCGTTCTGAGCCGCGGGCCCGGGTGCGGGAGTACCTGTCGGGACTGGTCACGGGGTTAGAGCGGAAGAATGGCTGGACGCTGGCTGAGCGGGCTGGTGAGCTGAGCCCGGATGGGATGCAGCGGCTGCTGCGCCACGCGGACTGGGATACCCGGGAGGTCCGTGATGACGTGCGGGACTACGTGACCGGGCACCTCGGGGATCCCGGCGGCGTGCTGATCGCCGATGAGACCGGGTTCATCAAGAAAGGCACCCGGTCGGCGGGGGTGCAGCGGCAGTACTCGGGCACCGCCGGGCGGACGGAGAACTGCCAGGTCGGGGTGTTCGTGGCGTATGCCTCGGCCCGCGGGCACGCGCTGATCGACCGGGAGCTGTATCTCCCGCAGTCCTGGACTGAGGACCGGGACCGGTGCCGCAAGGCTGGTGTCCCCGATGAGATCGAGTTCGCCACCAAGCCGCGGCTGGCGCAGGCCATGATCAGCCGGGCCATCGCGGCCGGGGTGCCGTTCGCCTGGTTCACCGCTGATGAGGTCTATGGGCAGGCCAAGTACCTGCACGCCTGGCTCGAGGACCAGGGCGTGTCCTATGTGCTGGCCATCAAGCGCAACGACACCCTCACCACCCCCGGCGGCGAGCAGCGGGCCGATGAGCTGATCGCGGCGGTGCCGGCCCGCGCCTGGCAGCGGCTGTCCGCCGGGGCCGGGGCGCACGGCCCGCGCGAGTTCGGCTGGGCCCGGGTACCGGTGCAGACCCGGCCGCGGCCCGGCCGTGAGCACTGGCTGCTGGCCCGCCGCTCCCTGTCTGACCCGGCTGACATTGCCTACTACGCCTGCTACGGCCCCCGCCGCGCCACCGTCGCCGACCTGGCCTGGACCGCGGGCAGCCGCTGGCACATCGAAGAATGCTTCCAGCAGGCCAAGGGTGAGGCCGGGCTGGATCACTACCAGGTCCGCAGCTGGCGGGCCTGGTACGCCCACATCACCCTCTCGATGCTCGCGCTCGCGTGGCTCGCCGCCAGCAAAGCCCAGGCAGTAAAAGGGGAACCGGCACCCGCGACCCGGGCATGATCGGCTACACGCTACCGGAGATCCGCCGCCTGATGATCAACTTAATCCAGGCCCGCGCTCCTGACCCCGGACACGTCTGGTCCTGGTCAGCATGGCGCCGCCGACGTCAGCACCAGGCCCGCCTCTGCCACTACCGGCAACGCGGCTATGCACTCACCTAAGTGCCGATGCAGTATTAGCTGCTCACCCAAATGCGCCGCACCGCATTGCCGACGGTGACACCAGGGAATCTGCAGTAGCTTTAGCCCAGCGGCCTGGGTGCGAGGGGGTAGGGCATGGCCGAATCCATCCGCCCGGCCACGGGCACCAAGGGCCAAGACGCCAATGCCGTCTATGCGCTGGGCAGCAGCCTCGGGGAGAGCGCCCGGCTGCAACGCCAGGCGGGGGAACTGGCCGCCGACAGCGCGGCACTGCTGGACCGGGTTAGCCTGCGGCCCGGACAAGCTGCGATCGACCTCGGCTGCGGCCCCCGCGGGATCTTGGACTTGCTGGCCGGGCGGGTCGCACCAGCAGGCCGGGTCGTCGGCCTGGACGCCGACCCCGCGCACGCCGCCATGGCAGCCGAGTTCGCCGCCGGGCACGGGCTGAGCGACGTAGAAATCATCACCGCCGACGCCAGGCGCACCGGGCTGCCGGCGGGCTCCTTCGACCTGGTGCACGCCCGCACCCTGCTGGTCAACCTCCCCGACCCCATCGGCGTGGCGGCCGAGATGATGCGGCTGGCCAGGCCCGGCGGCTGGGTCGCGTCCATGGAGCCTGACACCGAGCACGCACTGTGCTACCCACCCCACCCAGCCTTCCACCGGCTCTGCGACATCTTCACTTGGCCTTCCGCCGCAACGGCGCCGACTCGTGATCGGCCGCCGGTACCCGAGCTTTTCCGCCAGGCCGGACTGGAAGAGGTCGGGTTGAGGCCAGAGTGCAGATGTACTCGCCCGGTAACTCCCGCCGGACCATCCGTCTCGACCTGGTGCCAGCATGCGCTCGCAGTCCTATATCTAGCAGCCTGCAACTTACAACTGACACAGACTTTTTTCATAATTTTATAATTATAAAATTTTTATTTTTATATTATATTATTTTTATTTTTTTTATTTTTATTTTTTTTTTTCCCCGGAGACGTGTGCACATGTACGCCCGGCAGCCGGTGATCTTCGCGACCATGCCCACGTCGAAGATCTGCATGGCCTCGGCCTCGCCGGCCGCGAGTCGGCCCAGTCGCCGAGGCTGCCGCCCGGTCCTGGCGGAGCCGGTCCTTGAGCACCGCGCAGATGTAGGCTCCTCGCAGTGCACCATCCCGATCGGGACGGTGGACTCGTCCGGGCCGCGGCCAGGCGCTCGAAGCCCTCGAAGATGAAGCCCCAGTCGAGGGTCTTGATCCCGAACTCGGCCGCTTCCTCGCCCTGGTAGGAGGATAGAACTTGAAGCTCGACACGCCCTGCGCCACCATGTCCGGGATCTCGTCGAGATTGGCCCGGGTCTGCGGAGCCCGGTGAACCGGAAGTCGATCAGCGACCGCTCCTCGCCGAACGCCTTGGCCTTGTCCAGCAGCGTCACCGGCTGGCCGTCGTGCTCACTGGTGAGCACGGTGGTGATGTAGCTCGGCCCGCTGGCGTGCTCGTGGTTAGTGACGAACGTGGTTATCCCGCCGGTGGCCGCGGCCCGGGTCTCGGTGCGGAAGTCCTCGGCCAGCTTGGCCTCGTCGGCGGTGCCGCCCACGCCGAGGTGGACGTGCGGGTCGATCGCACCGGCCAGCAGCATCCGGCCGCGGGCATCGATCGTGGTCTCCGCGGCGGGCAGCCAGCGGTCGCTGCCCACCGCGATGATGACCCCGCCCGCCACGGCGACCCCACCGGGGAACACCCCGTTCTCCCCGACCACCTGGGCGTTCCTGATCACGAGGTCCGCGTTCATGGAGTGCCCGCCACCTTCCCGGCCTGGCCGCCGGCGCTGGCGACCGGCCTGCCGTCGAGATCCTCGTCGTCCCCCTCGAACGTGGGCAGCATCGCGGTGTTCCGGACCCGGTAGGCGTACACCACGCCGACCAGCGACCACACCACGACGAACACGAGGATGCCGCGCCCGATGGTGACCCAGCCCGCATTCCACAGCGACTGGACGAAGGACTTGTACAGCACGGCCAGGCAGAACACGATACCCAGCACGGGGGTGACGACGTGCCACCACACGTTGAACGTCGCGTGCTTCCAGTGCAGGGTGATATTGGCCGCGTTGACCAGCGTGTAGGTGACCAGGGCGAAGAACGCCACCGCCGTGCCGGCCCAGAAGTAGGCCAGCAGCCCGCCCATGATCCCGCCGGCGATGAGGTCGTAGGCCAGGCCGACCACCAGCAGCAGGGTCATCGCCGTCCACGGCGTCCGGAACCGGGGGTGCAGCCGGCCGAGCGGGGCGGCCAGGCCACCGTCGCGGGCCATGGCGTACATCACCCGGCTGGTGCCGATGATGACGGCCAGCGTGGCGCCCATGCCCGCGGTGAGCCCGGTCAGCGAGATCAGCCAGCCGAAGCTGTGCCAGTACTGGTGGGCGATCGGGATGATCGGCGTGATACCCGAGCTGACCAGACCAGACACTTCCTTGTTGGGCACCGCGTAGGTCATCGCGTAGACCGAGTAGACGAGGTACAGGCAGAAGATGACCACGGCGGCGATCGTCGCACGGGGGATGGCCCGGCGAGCCAGGTGGGTCTCCTCGGCGGCCGTGCTGACCACATCGAAGCCCACGTAGCTGTAAAACGCGATGGGCAGCACCAGCCAGAAGGAGTTTGAGTCCAGGCCGCCCGAGCCAGGGTTGAACGGGGAGAAGCTCAGCTGGCCCGCGTGCTTGGCGACGACCCAGGTGGCCAGGGCCAGAATCACCAGGATCTCGAACGCCACGATGAGGGTGGCGGCCCGGGAGGACGACTGGATCCCGGGGAAGCCCAGCGTCGCGGCGACCGCGAAGCACAAGATCACGCCCAGTGCGTAGGTCCAGTAGTTGGTCGGGCTGACGTTCAGCCCGATGTCGTGCAGGAACGCGTTGAAGAACAGGCCGAACAGGGTCGAGGGCGTGAACAGGATGAGGATGTAGAACGAGATCACTGCGAAGCCGGACCAGTTGCCGAGGTGGCGGTTGAGGCCGCGGCCGATGAACGTGTAGGCCCCGCCGGCGCTGGGCAGCCGGTTGGACACGAACGCGTAGGACAGCGCGGTCGGGGCGATGACCAGCGCCGCGAACAGGAACACCAGCGGCGTCGGCGAGCCGACCGTGGCCGCCACCGGGCCCCAGTTGCCGTAGAACGCCAGGGCGGGCGACATGAACACGATGCCCAGCGTGGCCGCGGCGACGATGCCGATCGCGTTAGCCCGGAGTTTTGTCGGTTTCGGTGTGACTGGTGTGTCGCTCATTTCCGGTCCCTATCCCTTCCGGGCTGACGTGTGGGGGAACAGAACGCGTCGGGGTGGTCAGCTCTGGCCGGTGCTCCCCGCGGCGGCCCGGGTGGCCGGCACGGTGACCATAGACATTAAATTGTGTATATAATCGATAGAATGTCAACAGCCGAAACGCGGTGTACTGCCTGGTTAGTGACGGCCTGTCAGTTCAGCGGTCATCGGTGGCCTGCCCCCCGCTTTCCCGGACCGGGACCCCGCCGGACAGAGCGCGCTTGACGTAGGCGTCGCGCAGCCGCCGGGTGACCGCGCCGGGCACCGGCCCGGGCAGGGCCTGGCCGTCGATCGCGGACACGGCTGACACTCCCTCCAGCGACGAGGTGAGGAACACCTCGTCGGCGCACATCAGGTCATACGGCGTGAGGCTGGCCTCGGCCCAGGCGATGCCCAGTTCGCTCGCTGTCCGCAGCACGTTGGCCCGGGTGATCCCGGCCAGCGCCACGCCCTCGGGCGGGCTGACCACCCGTTCCCCCACCACGGCCATGACGTTCATGCCGTGCGCCTCGCAGACGAACCCGCGCTGATCGCGCAGGATGGCCGCGTCGGCGCCACGGTCCTGCGCGTCGAGGAACGCCAGCACCGAGTTGAGGTAGTTGTTGGACTTGATCCTGGGCTCCAGCGACGCCGGGTCAGGCTTGGCGTAACGGGAGATCACCGTGGTCAGGACCGGGATGTCCGAACCGTAGGCGATCTTCCGCTCGCCCGATTGCGGGATGATGGCGAGCGTCGGTTTCTCGATCCGCCCGGACCAGCTCACCCCCAGCGGGCCCGCGCCGCGGGACAGGATGGGCCGCAGGTAACCGGTGCCGGTGCTGCCGCCCATGCCGTTGCGGTGCGCCGCCTCCACGATGAGGCGGGTGAGCTCGGCCGGCTGGACCGGCACGGGTATGCGCAGCATCCGCGCGCTGCGGTAGAACCGGTTGACGTGCTCGCCGAGGTGGATGACCCGGCCGCTGAACACGCCGATGCCCTCGAAGCAGCCGTCCCCGTACAGGAAGCTGTGGTCTTTGACCGACACCAGCGCCTTGTCCTCACCGACGAAGGCCCCATCCAGGTACACCCACATCGCCTGTCCCGTTCCCCTGCTCGATTTGGTGCTGACCGTGCTCTCGGCTGAGCTGAATCCGGGACCGCCCGGCCACGGGCGGCGTCAGATGACTCCTTCCGCGGCCCACTCGGCCAGCTGCCGGGCGTCGGTGCCCAGCAGATCGGTGAGCACCTCCCCGGTGTGCGCGCCCAGGGGCGGCGGCGGCTGGCTAGGCGGCGGGTCGAAGGCGGCGATGCTCACCGGCGTCTTCGCCACTCGCCGCGGGCCAGCCACCGGATCATCGATGGTCATCAGCAGCTGACGCGCCGCGACCTGGGGCGAGCGGTAGATCTCATCGACGGTCTGCACCTCGCCGGCCGGCAGCCCGGTGGCCGTCAGGCGCTCGACCAGTTCCTGCCGGGTCAGCGACCGGGTCCACGCTTCGACCTCGGGGACCACCGTGTCCAGGAAGTGGGCCGAGCGCTGCAGGACGGTGCTCAGGTCGGCGCGGTCCAGCAGGTCCGGGCGCTCGACCGCGGCGCAGAACCGGCGCCACATCTCGTCGGTGGGGATGATGGTGGCAACGAATCCGTCACTGGCCGGCAGCGTCCCAACGGGGGTGAAGCGGTCGAGCCCCCGGGTAGCGATCTCCCCGGTGAAGTCGTAGAGCATCAGCGACCGTTCCATCAGCGAAACGACGCTGTCGTACATGGCCTGGTCGATGACGCACCCCTGCCCGGTCCGCTCGCGGGCGAACAGGGCCAGGGACACCGCCAGCGATGCGCTGACGGCCGTGTAGATGTCCGCGAACCCGATCACGGTGAGGCTGGGCGGCCCGTCCAGCTGCCCGGTCACCGACATGATCCCGGACGTGGCCTGGATAGCCGCGTCGAACGCGGGCCGGTCACTGAACGGGCCCCGCCGCTGGGGATCGCGGCCGTATCCGCTGATCGCGGCGTAGATCAGCCGCGGGTTGCGCGCGCACAGCTCCTCGGGGGCCAGCCCGTAGGAATCCATCACGCCCGGGCGCAGGTTCTCCACGATCACGTCGCACCGGTCGGCCAGTTCGGCCAGGATCTTCTGCCCTCGCGGATCGCGCAGGTTCAGCGCGATCGAGCGCTTGTTCCGGTTGTAAGAGAAGAACCCGCCGCTGGTGGTCTGGCCGTCCTTGGCGATCAGCGGGTCATAGGACCGCCGCGGGTCACCGGCGCCGGGCCGCTCGACTTTGATCACGTCGGCGCCCTGGTCGGCCAGCAGCATGGCGCAGTAGGGCCCGGAAATGTACTGCCCCAGTTCGAGTACCCGGATGCCGTCCAGTGGTCGCACAGTGCCCGCTTTCACCTGGTCACGATGGCGACCGTGCAGGACGCGCCGTCGGTGCCGTAGACCGTGCCGCCCCGGCAGTGGCTGAGGCCGGCCGCGGGCCGGCCACCTGGCGCCCGCCCGCCTGGCCGCGCAACTGCCAGGTGAGCTCGCACACCTGGGCGATACCGGTCGCGCCCAGCGGATGCCCCTTGGACAGCAGCCCGCCACTTGGGTTCACCGGGAGCACTCCCCCGATGTCCCAGTGCCCCCGTTCGATCAGCGGCCCGTATTCGCCCGGCTTGCACAGGCCCAGCGCCTCGACCCGCAGGATCTCGGCCATGCTGAAACAGTCGTGTACCTCGGCCACGTCGATATCGCCCGGCCCAACCCCCGAGTCCTCGTAGGCCATCTGCCCAGCGTCGGCGGTGATGGTCTCGAAGGTGAGGTCGGCCAGTTCGGTCTGGTTGCGGCCACTGCTCAGCGCCACGGTGCGCAGGGTCACCGGCTGGAATTCGCTGCCCCGGGCCGCCGCTTCCCGGCGGGCCCGCTCCTTGCTCATCACCACCACCGCGGCGGCGCCGTCCCCGATGGGGGCACAGTCCAGCAGGTGGATGCCGGGCTCGACGATCGGGCGGCTGCCCATCACCTGATCGAGCGTGAATTCCTTGCGGTACTGCGAGTTCGGGTTGTGCACGGCGTTGCGGTGGTTCTTGACCGACACCATCGCCATCTGCTCGCGGGTGGTGCCGTAGCGCTCGCGGTGCAGCTGGAACCGCATCGCGTACTGGGCCGCCATGACCAGGCCGAGAGCGCCCTCCAGGTCTTCGTCGTCGGGCAGCAGGCCGTCGGAAACCCGGCCGAACAGTTTCTCCACGCCGATAACCAGGACGATGTCGTGGAGGCCGGAGCCGACGGCGATGGCCGCCTCGCGCAGCGCCGTCGATCCGCTGGAGCAGTAGTTCTCGACGTTGGTGACCGGGATGCCGCCCAGGCCCATCGCCGCCACCAGCCGTTCCCCGGGGACGGGCCCGCCGAACACATTGCCGCAGTAGGCGGCCTGGATCTGGCTGGGCTCCAGGCCGGCGTCCTGGATCGCGGCCAGGCATGCGGGCAGTCCCAGGTCGGTCAGCCCGCGGTCCAGGAACTTCCCGAACGGGGTCATCCCGACCCCAGCGATGACCGTGCTTTCCATGGCGGTCACTCCTCGCCGTCCGGGGCAAAGGCGTAGGCGACCGTCGGGGCGCCGGAAGCGCTGGGCAGCGGCGCCGGCCGCAGCGACACCCGCATCCCGAGCCGCAGGTCCTGCTCCGGGCGAGCCAGCACCCGGGTGAAGACACGCACCCCCTCGTCAAGATCGACATAGCCGATGATGTACGGGGTGGGAAACTCCTTCGGGGCCTGCCGCACGATCGCGTAGGTGTACAGGCGGCCGGTACCGCCCAGCCGGGCCCGGCGCAGGCTCGTCAACCGGCAGACGGCACAGACCTGCCGGGGCGGGAACGCGTGCGCACCGCAGGCCGCGCACACGCTGCCCAGCAGATGGACCTGGTCCTGGTCGATCTCCAGGGCGTCCGGCCGGAACGGGGCCGGTGCGGCCGGCTCGGTCATCACGGACCTCCAACTTCTGCGGGGAGCGGGCTGGGCGCCGCCACCATTTCCATCAGCTCACCGAGATCGCCGAGCCCGGTGAAGCGGGATACTTCGGCCATCAACCGCTGGGCCACGTCCTCACCGAGCGCACCGCGGGCCAGGTCGAGGAACTTGGCCTGCAGCTGAGCCCAGGTCAGGGGGCGGCTCGGGTCCCCAGCGCAGTCCGTGAGCAGAATTTCCGCCTGGCTGCCCCCGGTGAGCCGCACACGCACCCGGGCGGGCCAGGACTGTGGGTACATCGCGTCCAGTTCGGCCTCATGGTGCGCGGTGACCAGCGGCATGAAACCGCGCACAGCTGGATCGGCGATGGCGGCCGCATCGAAATCGCGCAGCGAAGCCGACCTCCTGGCCAGCGCGACCGCCATCGAGTACGGCAGGCTGAACTGGGCATCGACGCTGTTGCGCGGGTCGAGCTTCTGCTGCCGCGGCTCGGCCACGATCGGGTGGCCAGCCGATACCAGGCCGACATCTATCGACTCCACCATGCCGGGCTCGATACTGTCCCGGCTGATCAGCTGCAACAGCCCGTCCACCGGGGTCTGGCAGTACCGGCAGCAGGCGAAGGCCTTCACGCTCACACCCATGATCGCGAATGGCTCATCCAGGCCGCGGGTCAGCTCGGCAGTCGCGGCCGACCCGGCGTAGCCATGCAGGAACCCGAAACGGCCTTCGATGATGGTCGGCGGCCCCTGGTAGCCGCGCGCGGCCAGCAGCGCGGCCAGGATGCCAGACTGGACCGCCCCGCCCACCTGCAGGCGCTTGGTCCACGCCCCGCCGGCGATGTACTCGAGGCTGCCGGCCGAGAAGCTGCCCGCCACCCCGAGGGCCCGGGCCAGCTGGCCCGCGTCCAGATCCAGTAGCGAGCCCGCGGCCACTGCGGCGCCGAACACGCCGCACGTGGCCGTCGGGTGGAATCCGCGCTCGTACTGGCGTTGCGCCCCGGCCGCCCGGCCGATCCGGATCATCGCGTCGTACCCGGCGACGATCGCAGCCGCCGTGCGGGCCCCGTCCGCCCCGGCAGCCTGCGCGACAGCCAGCGCGGCCGGGATGACCACGTTGCCTGGGTGCAGCGAGGCGGAGTTGTCCGTGTCGTCCAGCTCGACGCCGTGCGCGGACGTGGCGTTGACCAGTCCGGCCCACGGGGCCGAGACCCGGCCACCGGTCACCGCGGTGCTCGGCCCCGAGCCACCGAGATCCGGGGTCAGCCCAGCCAGAATGGTGGTGGAGGGCAGTGACCGCCCGGCGACCATGCAGCCGAGGATGTCGAGCACGCTCGCGTGGACCCGGGAGACCACGGGGCCGGGCAGTTCGGCGAAGGTCAGGGAGGAATACCGGTCCGCCAGCTCCGCCGTGGTCACTTCAGCGTCACCGAATCCCAGGTGGACACCTCACGGGCCGCCTGGCCACCAGCCGTACCAGCCGTCATAGCGTTGAATTGTATATATAATCGACAAAGTTTCAACAGCCTGGACGGCGGGCGCCAGCACCCAGCTGACCTGGTCGCTGGCTGGCCGACGGGTCCCTGCGCCGGGTGGGCTGCACTGCACACGTGCTGCCGGGCTGGCCCGGCGGCCCGGCTGGGCCCTGATCCAGTCAACCGGTCAGGAGGAGATGCGGATGCCCTGGCCTGCTCCCCGGTGGCCATCCTCGCCGCCCAGTGGCGCGAGGTCCGCGACCCGGTTGAGCGCGGCCAGCAGGCGCTGGTGCTCCGGGGTGAGCGCGGCCTGATGCCGCGCGGCCAGCTGGGCGGCGCGGGCCAGCACCGGCCGGGCCACCTCGCTGAGCGTCGCGTCCAGCAGGGACCAGGACAGATCGTCCAGCGCGGCCCGCAGTACCGCGGGCGATTCGGTGGCCGCGCAGGCCCGGGTCAGGGCCAGCAGCTGCTCGTCGGGTTCCGGCCGGGCCGCGATGGCCAGCGGGAACGCGTCGGCCTGCACGCAAGCCATCCGCTGGGCCACCGCCGCCTCGAACGCGCTGAGCAGCGGGCTGACCTCCCCTGCGGTGCGCGGGTCGTACAGCCCGGGGAACGGCGCGCTCTCGTAGCCACGGTCGTAGCCGCTGAAGTAGACCGGGGCCGCCGATCCGGTGCCCTCCAGCACGCCGAGCGCCAGGCCAAGCAGGGAGACCGGCCAGCCGAGATCCGTGATGACGTGCACCCGCAGTTCACCAGGCTGCCCGCCGAGTCCCGCGGCCAGCAGCAGCTCGGCCGACTCGAGGGCGGACTCGGCGTAGAACGCGATGTCCGCGCCGTGCAGCCGCACCGGCCCGCCCTGGCACCAGTTCAGCAGCCGGCTATGCACGATCGAGTTGTCCACCACGTGAGTGAACCGGGCGGCCGAGTAGACGGTCCGGCTGCCGGTGGCCGCGCGTGACATGAGCCATTCGGCCACCCGTTTGGACGCCGCGTAGACATCGGGCGAGTACGGCCGCAGGGCCTTGCCGGTGGACGCGCAGATCACCTGGGTGGCCTCGAACTCGGCCGCGGCCTCGAGCACATTCTTGGTGCCCAGCACGTTCGTGGTCACCGTGCGGTGCACCTCGTGCTCGGCCAGCCCGGGGTCGCGCTGCGCGGCCAGATGGAACACGACATTGGGGCGGACCGCGCCGAAGACCTCGTTGAGCCGGCACCGGTCCCGGATGTCGGCCTGGACGTACTCGGCGGCGGGCAGCCGCGGCCAGTGGGCCGTCACACCCCGGCTCAGGCTGACCAGGCGACGCGGGCCGCGGCCGGCCAGCAGCTGGAGAAGCCGCGCGCCGATGCATCCGGTACCACCGGTGACCAGCACGCTCTTGCCGCCCAGCCAGGCGTCCAGCGCCGCGCCCGGCAGCGGCAGCGACCGGCCGCCGATGGCCTGGAACCGGGCGTACTCGGCCGCGGCGCTGGGCACCGCGGCGCGCAGCGCCCGGGTCAGCTCGCTGAGGCGGTCCATCGTCGCCTGGTCCAGGCCCGGCTGCCCAGGGGGTGCGAGCGCACGCATCATCGACACGATCTCGGGCGCGGTGCGCACTACTCGGTGACCTCCGCTCAGGGGGGGCAGCCTGGCCGTCGGGCGGCTCGCTGGGGGCCGGGAACCAGATCCGGGACACTCTGGCCGTGAACTAAATAAGTTCTTAATAACGTGCCAACACGGAGAGTTACTGAGTTGTCATGCATTGTCGGGACAGGATACGCCAATACGTGCGTTTACCCTCACTGGTTCACACCAGGACCCTACAATCCTGTGAAGCCCCGCCCGGTTCGTTTCGCTCACTCCTTACGTCCGGGTACGCGATGCCCCGGCGCTGCCGAGCTTCCGGACGGAGGAAGAGGGTCGACGATGGCTGGTGTCATCGAACGGAGGGGGGGTTCCAGGACAGCACCACGCCACCGGAAGCGCCGCTCGCTGCTCCCGTCACCGCCGTCACCGCCGCGCGAGGCCGTGCCTCCCGTTCTGCCGACCCCACCGCTGGACACCGAGAAATACGCCTACGTCCGGCGGCACATCTGGGTGCTCACGCTCTGCTCGGCCCTTAGCTTCCCACCATTGGTCTACAGCCAGATCCGGATGGTGGAAAATTCACCCTGGTTCCTCATTTACGCCCCGTTCGCTGCGTTCGGCGTGCTGTGTTTCCTGCTGTCGATCATCGTGGACGGGATGAGCCGCAGCTTCGATCTGGCCGAGCACAAGCGGATCGTGGCCGCCTGGGCGCCCCAGCGGTACCCGTCGGTGGACGTGTTCCTGCCGGTCTGCGGTGAGCCGATCGAGGTGCTGCGCAACGCCTGGTCCCACGTGGCCCGGCTGCGCCGCCACTACCCGGGACAGGTCACCCCGTACGTGCTGGACGACTCGGCCGACCCCCGGTTCAAGGCGATGGCCCGCCGGTTCGGGTTCGCCTACGCCACCCGCCCGGATCGCGGCTGGTTCAAGAAGTCCGGGAACCTGCGCTACGGGTTCCAGATCTCTGACGGCGAGTACATCCTGCTGCTCGATGCCGATTTCGCCCCCCGGCCGGACGTGCTGGCTGAGACACTGCCATACCTGGACATGTTCCCCGACGTGGGGATCGTGCAGACGCCGCAGTTCTTCCACGTGCTGGACCGGCAGACCTGGGTGGAGCGTGGGGCGGGGGCGATCCAGGAGCTGTTCTACCGGTCCATCCAGACAGCCAGGGCGAAGAAGGGCGGGGCGATCTGCGTGGGCAGTTGCGCTGTCTACCGCCGCACGGCGCTGGCCGGCAACGGCGGCATGTCCCTGGCCGAGCATTCCGAGGACCTGCACACCGGTTTCGATCTGCACCGGCTGGGCTGGCGGCTGCGCTACCTGCCGGTGGCGCTGTCCACCGGCAACTGCCCGGACAACATCCTGGCCTTCCTCAATCAGCAGTACCGGTGGTGCTCGGGCACGATGAGCCTGCTCCGGGACCCGAAGTTCTGGAAGACCAAGCTGCCGCTGTACACCCGGCTGTGCTACCTGACCGGGGTCATCGGCTACGTCTACACGGCCGTGTTCACCTTCGTGGCCCCGGCGCTGGCCATCGGCATGCTGGTGTTCGTCCCCGGCTCCCTGCTGCTGCGCAACCTCGTCTTCATCGTGCCGGTGCTGTTCTACGCCGGGGTCATCTACCCGATGTGGCACCGGGCGCCGTACCGGCTGGAGGCGTGGTCGGTCCGGCTCATCTCGGGCTGGGCGCATGTGTTCGCGCTGTGGGACATCCTGCGCGGGCGGCTGCGCGGCTGGCAGCCCTCGGGGACCGGCGCGACCCGGCAGGACGGCAGGCGGCGCTTCTGGATCGGGCTCGTCGGCTGGAGCTTCGGCAGCGCGGCGGTGTGGGCCGGGCTGGCCCTGTGGCGGATGATGACGATGACCCCGGCGAACTTCTTCCTCCTGTTCGTGCTGGGGGTGTTCCAGTTCGTGGTGGTGGGCCGCATCCTGATCCAGCCGAGAGCGGGGACGGCCGGGTGAAGCTCGGGGGCAGGCTGGCGGTGCTGCCGGCCGTCGCGGTGACCGCGATGCTGGCCGGGTGCAGCCTGTTCACGCCGCCCGCGGGCATGGGCACCGCGGCCAGCCAGCCCACCGGCAGTGCGTCGCCGACCAGCAAGCCGTACAACGTGTCCGCGCTGCTGCACCCAGGGCCGGGGAAGTTCCTCGGCATCCAGGCCAGCGGCGCACCGAACTCGCTGACCCCGCTGGACAACTTCGCGGCCAACCTCGGCCGTAAGCCCAACCTGGTCGGCCAGTACGTGCCGTGGGGCCAGACGTTCGACGCGCCCGCGGTGCAGAACGCGTGGTCCTACGGGGCGCTGTACTACATGGCCTGGGAGCCGTTCGGGATCAGCGCCCAGGCCATCGCCACCGGCCACGCGGACGGTTACATCACCCAGTTCGCCCGGGCGGTGCGGACGCTGAACCTGCCGATCGCGCTCAGCTTCGGCCACGAGATGAACGGCAACTGGTACCCGTGGGGGACCGCGCACACCACCGCGGCCCAGTTCGTCGCGGCCTGGCGGCACATCCACGACCTGTTCGCCAGGGTGGGCGCGACCAACGTCATCTGGGTGTGGAACGCCAACATCATCAACCCGGTGCCGCAGGTCCCGCTCAAGCCGCTGTGGCCGGGCAAGCGCTACGTCAACTGGGTCGGCATCACCGGGTATTTCGCGACCACCGGGGCGCAGACCTACGGCACGCTGTACCAGCCGACGATCGACGAGATCAGGCAGTTCACCAGCAAGCCGGTGCTGATCGCGGAGACCGCCATCGAGACCGGGCCGGCCGAGGTGGCCTGCGCCAAGCAGCTGCTGGACACGGTGACCCAGCATCCCGACGTGCTCGGCTTCATGTGGTTCGACTACAACAAGGGCGGCGTGGACTGGCGCGTCGAGTCGCGGCCGATCCTGCGGGCCGCGATGGCCAGTGACATCGCCCGGCTGCTCCTCGTTGACCCGAGGAAATGAGCAGGCGGCCGCAGAACTCCGCTCCCCCCGGCCGCCCCGGACCGGTAAGGCGCGACCGGAATCCGACAGCCCAGGGCAACGGGACCCTGCCTGCCCAAGCGGGCGGATCCCCGCCCGCCCCGGGCGATGGATCCGGGCCAGTCCCGGGCAACGGTCCCCCGCCCGCCCCGGGCGGTGGACCCGCACCTGCGCCCGCCCAGGATCGCTCCTTTCACTGGCCGGACATGGTCGAGACCGTCATGCTGGCTGCCTTCCGGCGCGGGCTGGGCAGCACCGGCGACATCTCCGCCCCGATCGACCCCGTGGACCAGCGGCCCGGTGAGACGACGCTGACCCGGGTGCTCCGGCTGCCCCGGGGCAAGCACAGTTCGGGCCCGCTGAAGTTCTCCACCGAGAGCCGCCGCCGGACCTGGGTGAGCCGGGCCGTGCTGTTCGCGATCCTGTGTGTGCAGGCGGCGCTGACGCTGCGGATGCACAACACGGCGTTCGAGGACGAAGCGCTCTACCTGTACTCGGGCCACCTGCAGATCGCGCACTGGCTGCATGGCGCCGCGCTCCAGGGCAACTACGCCACCTACTTCTCCGGCGCCCCGGTGCTTTACCCGGTGCTGGGCGCGGCCGCCGACAGCATCGGCGGGCTGGGAGCCGCGCGCGTGATCAGCCTGCTCGCGATGCTGGCCACCACCGGGCTGCTGTACTCCCTGACCCGGCGCATGTTCAACGAGCGGGTCGCCCTGTGCGCCACGGTGATCTTCTCGGTCACCGAGTCCGCGCTGTTCCTGGGCAATCTCGCCACCTACGACGCGCCCGCGCTGTGCCTGCTGGCCATCGCGGCCTGGATCGTGGTGCGCACCGCCGCGTTCCGCTGGCCGGTCTACCTGCTGGCCGCGCTGCCGGTCACGGTCGCGGTGGCCACCAAGTACGCCTCGGTGCTGTTCGTGCCGACCATCGTGCTGCTCAGCGCGCTGGCGGCGTGGCCCTACCGCGGGCGCAAGGCGCTGATCCCGCCGGCCGCCCTCACCGCGGTGATCACCGGCCTGCTCGCCGCGGCGCTGCACTTCGGGGGCCAGTCGTATCTGACCGGCATCCGGTTCACCACCACGGCACGCTTCCCGGGCAGCACGCCGACGCAGGTCCTGCTGCAGGACAGCGTCAAGTGGGGCGCGCTGCCGTTCGCCCTCGCGGTGTTCGGGGCCATCGCCTACGCGGTCCGGCCGCGCACCGAGCCGGGTGAGCTGATCGCCCCGGCCGGCGGCCGGCTGCGCCGGATCGCCCTGGGCGCCGTGCTGACCGGCACGGCGCTGCTGGCCCCGGCCGACCAGATCCACACGCACACGCTGACGTCACTGTGGAAGCACATCGGCTTCGGGCTGTTCTTCGCCGCCCCGTTCGCCGGGGTGGGGCTGGCCCGCATCGTCGGAGATCACTTCCGCCGGGCGCAGGTCGGCATCGCCATCTGGGGCGCGGCGCTGGTGCTCGGCATGACCCAGGCCGGCGACCTGTTCAGCGCGTGGCCCAGCTCAACCGCGTTCGTCAGCCAGCTGTCCCACTACCTGCGGCCACATGCGCACTACCTGGTCGAGGTGGACGAGGTCCCCATCTACTACCTGCGCCAGCACCGGGACGCCCAGCCGGATCAGTTCACTTCCACCTACTTCATCGGCTACCACACCAGGCAGGGCCAGTACCTGACCGGAAACGCGGGCTACGTAGCCGCGATCAAGGCCGGGTACTTCCGGGTCGTCGCCTACGACGGCCAGGTCACGCCCGGCCTGGACGACGTGCTGGCGGGCACGCTGCGGGCCGATCCCGACTACCGGCTGGCCGCGTCGATCCCGGTCAGCGGCGGCGCCGTCACCTACTACGTATGGGTTCACCAGCCCGCCAAGCCGCCGGCCGGGCCGGGTGGCAGCGCGCCGGGAAATGACCGGACGGCCGGCCCCCGGCCGCAGCGATCTTCAGCCCCGGCGGCCGGGCCATCTCCCGGGATGCCCTGAGCGGCCTGGCTCAGCCGGGCAGGCTGGCCTCGATCGCCTCGATCAGCGCGGGGTCTTCCGGGTCGGTCATCGGGCGGAACCGGCCGAGGACCGTGCCGTCCGGGGCGACCAGGAACTTCTCGAAGTTCCATTGGATGTCGCCCGCCTCGCCCTCGGCGTCCGGCGCCGCGGTCAGCTCGGTGTACACCGGGTGCCGGCCGGGCCCGTTGACGTCGATCTTCTCGAACATCGGGAACGTCACCCCGTAGGTGGCCGAGCAGAACTCCTGGATCTCACCCGCGCTGCCCGGCTCCTGCCCGCCGAACTGGTTGCAGGGGAAGCCGACGACCGAGAATCCGCGGCCGGCATACCGCTCGTGCAGCCGCTCCAGCCCGGCGTACTGCGGTGTGAGCCCGCACTTGGATGCCACATTGACCACGAGCAGCGTGCTGCCCGCCAGGTCGCCAAGCGAGGCTGGCTCGCCCGCCAGGGTGTGCAGGGGGATGTCGTGCACGCTCACGTCGGTGTTCCTCCAATGTCGGCCGGGAGCTGAACATTGACTGCTAACAGCGGGCTGCCACCGCGCATGCCCGCTTCCGGCCGGTTCCGGCTCGTGACCTTCTCAGGACGGCCAGCGATTCCGCCGCCCGGCGCGCATGAACCTCCCGCTGCCGGGCAATTGGAGGCGCGGATTCCCCCTGAATCGCGGAGAGTCGGAGGTGGCGCGTGCCATCGATATCGTCGCCGTCGAGGCGAATGTCCGGCAGCGCCCGGCGCGCGTCGGACAGCCGTCCCGCGCAGTGGCTGGCCCGGCTGGGCCTGACCGCGCGCGGGGTCCTCTACATCCTCATCGGCGTGGTCGCGATCCTGGTCGCGATCGGCCAGGGGTCCCACGAGGCGGACCAGTCCGGGGCCCTCCAGTTGCTGGCCAGCCAGCCCTACGGGCTGGTCGCGCTGTGGCTGCTGTTCGTCGGGTTCGCCGGGTACGCGCTGTGGCGGCTCAGCGAGGCCGTGTTCGGGGTCACCGGCGAGGGCAACGGGGCCGGACCGCGCCTCAAGTCACTTGTCCGCGCGGTGCTGTACGCCATCTTCGCCGTCCTGACCGTCAAGGTCATCACCGGCCAGCAGGCCAGCCAGGCCAGTCAGCAGAAGGACCTGACCGCCACGGTCATGCACCACACCGGCGGCCGGTGGCTGGTCGGCATCGTCGGCGTGGCCATTGTCATCGCCGGCCTGGCGCTGGTCCTGGAGGGCATCCGGCGCAAGTTCATGAAGTACCTGCGCACCGGGGAGATGAGCCCGCAGACCCGGCGCGCGGTCGAGCGGCTCGGGATGATCGGCACCACGGCCCGTGGCCTGGTCTTCGCGCTGGCCGGCGTGCTGGTCATCGACGCGGCGGTGGAATTCAAGCCGTCCAAGGCGGGCGGCGTGGACAAGGCCCTGCTCACCCTGCGCGACCAGCCGTTCGGTGAGTTCCTGCTGATCCTGGCGGCGGCCGGGCTGATCGCGTTCGGCGTCTACGGCCTGGCTGAGGCCCGGTGGCGCCGGGTCTGAGTTTACTGGCGGACCGGTGACTGGGTGTAGTGCTCCGCGCCGCACCGGGGGCCGCGGCGGGCGATCACCCGATTCCTTCACCCGGCCGGGTCGGTACGCAGCAGGCTGTACATCACGCCGTCCCGCCACGCGCCGTCCCGCCAGCCGATGCCGCGGAGCACTCCCTCGCGAGTGAACCCGGCCTTCTCCAGGGCCCGCTGCTCGGCCACATTGCCCACCTCGGTGGCCGCCTCGATGCGGTGCACGGTGGTGTGCGCGAACAGGTACCGGGTGAGCAGCCGGTGGGCCTCGGTGCCAGACCCGTGCCCCCGGGCTGCTGGCAGCAGGGCGATACCGATCTCCCAGTGGAACGCGGCTGGCGTGGACGGCTTACGCCGCCAGTTCACGAAGCCCAGCCGTTCGCCGCCACGGACCACCATGAGCACCCCGCCGTCCCCGCCGAGCAGCCCGTTCTCGTCCCAGCCCCGCCGCCACAGCCGCAGGTCGAACCAGCCGAACCGCGCGAACTCGCCCGCCACGGCTGGGTCCCAGGTCAGCTTTTCCATGATCGGCAGGTCGTCCTCGCCGACCGGCCGCAAGGTCACCTGATCGCCCACGGCTCCCATCATGCCTGCCGGCCCAGCCACGCGCGGCACCGCTGAGCCCCGAGGGATCGAGCCAGCGGCGACCATCGCCGGCAGCCTGGCCATCCGGGAACCTGCCCCCGAAGCAGTGCGCCGGATGCGCGAGGTCGTGGACGGCATGGTCCTGGTGCCCGACTCCGCGCTGCTGGACGGGATGCGGCTGGCCGCCCGCACCCTCGGCGTCGTGGATAAGGAACGCTCACCCACGGTCCGTCATCCAGCGGCGCCTGCTAAGAGCGGCTCGCCCGGCCGCGGCCCGCCCGGCCGCGCCGGGCCCGGGGCACCGTATACCACCGGCGCCGGACCGGGAGGATGTAGAAGAGGGCGACAGCCAGGTACCCGATGACGGCGATGACCGGGGCGAACAGCCCGGCGACGATCAGGACCAGGTACCCGCCCAGGCCGGGGGTCAGGCGCTGGGTCAGCAATTCGACCTCCTCATCGTCCGCGTCCGGCCGGACCAGGCCTTCCCGGACCGCATAGCGCCACAGCGCCCACAGCAGCGTCAGAGTCAGCAGCAGGATGATCCCGTAGATCGTGGCGGCCACCCGTTCGGGGCGGTCCTCGCCGATGTAATCGGCAAACAGCCGGGTCGGGAACGGGAGGAACGCGACGAACAGCAGAAGCAGCAGGTTCAGCCGGATGAACGTGGTGTCCGTGCGGTCGAGGTAGTCGGTGATCGCGTTGTGCCCGAGCCACACCGCGCCGATGGTCGCGAAACTGACCACATAAGCCAGGTAGGCGGGCCACAGGCCGGCCACCGTGCGCAGCAAATGGGGCTGCGGGCCGCGCGGGACCGCGATGTCGAGGACGAGCAGGGTGATGGCGATGGCGAAGACGCCGTCGCTGAAGGCCTCCAGCCGCCCGGTCCGCAGCCCCCGGCGCCGGGTGGGCGGCGGCGGCTCGTCCCCGTCGGTCATCGCCCGACTGTAACAACCGCCCGGGCCGGTTACAGGTGGCTGAACCCGCCCGACTCCTGCTTGGTCATGGACACGGTGACGGGGTGCTTATCGAAGTGGGCGACCGCGTCGCGGAAGTCGTCGAGCAGCAGCGAGGCCATGTCCTGGCTCACGCCGATGCGGACCAGGATGCGCTGCACGGCGATGTCCGAAGCCGATCCGGTCAGCGTGTAGGCGGGCACCTGCCAGCCGCGGTTGCGCAGCCGGTCGGCCAGGTCGAACAGCGTGTAGCCGGGGTCCTCGCCGTCGCGGATCCGCCAGGTGACCGTCGGGATTCCCGTGTTCGGGTTGCTGTCACACAGCAGCTCGAACGGGCCCAGCTTGACGATCTCGGTGGCGAGGTACTGGCCGATGTCGTAGGACGCCTGGTGGATGCGGCGGTACCCCTCGTGACCGAGCCGCAGGAAGTTGTAGTAGCTGGCGACGATCTGCCCGGCGGGCCGGGAGAAGTTGATCTGGAAGACCGGCATGTCGCCGCCCAGATAGTTGACGTGGAAGATGAGATCGTCGGGGAGCTCGGCGGCGTCCCGCCAGATGACCCAGCCGGCGCCTAGCGGAGCCAGCCCGAACTTGTGGCCCGAGGCGCTGATCGACTTGACCCGCGGCAGCCGGAAGTCGAAGACCACGCCGGGCGCGCAGAACGGGGCGAGGAAACCACCGCTGGCCCCGTCCACGTGAATGTCGACATCCAGGCCGGTGTCGGCCTGCAGCTTATCCAGGGCCTTGGAGATTTCTTCCACCGGCTCGTAGGTGCCGGTATAGGTGACGCCGAGGGTCGGCACCACCATGATGGTGTTCTCGTCGACCCGCTCGAGCACCGAGGCCGGGTCCAGCATGTAGCGGCCGGGTGCCATCGGGACCTCGCGTATCTCGACGTCCCAGTAGCGGGCGAACTTGTGCCACACCACCTGAACCGGGCCGCATACGAAGTTCGGGTTGTCCGTTGGCTTGCCCTCGGCGCGCCGCCTGGCCCGCCACCGCCACTTGGCTGCCATCCCGGCCAGCATGCAGGCCTCGGAGGAGCCGATGGCCGAGGCGCCCACGGTGTTGGCCGCCTCAGGCGCGTTCCACAGGTCGGCCATCATGTGCACGCACCGCTTCTCGATCTCGGCGGTCTGCGGGTACTCGTCCCGGTCGATCATGTTCTTGTTGATCGACAGCGCCATCAGCGACAGGACCTCTGGCTCCTCCCACGTCTGGCAGAACGTGGCCAGGTTCTGCCGCGCGTTGCCATCGAGCATCAGCTCGTCGGCGACGAGCTGGAACGCGTCGCGGGGCAGGGCGCCGTCCGGAGGGAACCGGTACTTGGCCACCGGCCTCGCCAGGTCCCGGTCAGCAAACACGCAGTCGTCGAGCTCCCCACGGACGGTGTCCCGCTCGTGCAATGGCATGATCGGCATCTCCCTCGATCCGGCCGCCCGCTGACCATCACGCGGGCTGCTTCGATGCTGGCCGCGTGAACCTACACCGTCATCACCCGCCATGGGTGGGAAAGCAGGTCACATCCAGTGATCACCGGTCACCGGGGCACCGGGGACGCTCAGTCGGCCGGGTCGCCACCGGCCGGGTCGGGCCGCCCGCCGAGCAGGTCGCGCAGCCGGTCGTGGCGCAACTGGTAGGCGGGGCCGTACCGGCGCTCCGCGCGGCCGAGCTTGCCGCCGGAGTAGCGTCGCCGGGCCCACACCGAGGACGGCTTGGCCAGCCGGATCGCACCGACGGCGGCCACCACGGGTATCACGATGCCGATCAGGCCGGTGGCCAGCTTGCCCTTGATGATGCAGATCACCGCCACGGCCAGGTTGAAGGCCACGGTCAGCAGGTACGCCGCGATGGCCAGGCCGCTGCCGTCGCTGGCCGTGCCGACCGGGGACGCCTGCATGAGCAGCACCACGCCGAGCGCGCCCGCGATCAGTACCGCGTCGATCGACTTGCGCCCGCTCTTGGTCCAGTAGACGTCGTGCAGGTTGAACCACAGCGCGAACTCATCCAGGGTCAGCGCCGCGCCGACGCCGAACAGCGCGGCCAGCACCTCGGCCCACGGCGCCCGCGGGGTGTACCGGAACTCCAGCAGCCCCGTCGCCAGCACCAGCAGGATGCCCCACACCTGGTGATGGATGTGCACACCGCCGATGTAGATGTCGGACAGCCCGCGGCGCGGGGAGGCAGGCGGCTGCTCCTGCTGCCCGTCCTGCTGCTGGGCCGCCCGGGCGTGGATCCGGCGGGTGATTCCCCGGGTCACGAAGAAGGTGACAAGGAACCCAAGCAGCATCCAGAGCGCTGGCGCCCGGCCGGTGTCGACCAGGACGCGCTGGTACCAGCCACCCATGCCGGCACCCCCCGATGACCTCACCCCAGCCCGGCTGAACCGGGCTCCCCCGGTGCCAGCCTACGCCGGGCGGCCCGGGCCCCCCGGGCCATCCGCGGCTGGGTCCCCGGGCGGACCGGCCGCATGCGCCGCGAACTGCTGGCTGATCCACTCCAGCCAGCCGATGCGCTGGCGTTCGTAGTCGATCCCGCACCTGAGCGTGGCGTAGTTACCGAAATCCGGATGGGTGACCGGCGGCGCCCCACCATGGTGCCGGCCCTGCACGTTGCCCCAGTCCGCTTCATAGGCGGCCAGGCGCTCCCGGTGCCCGGCGATCTGGGCGGCGAACAGCCGGGCCGCGGCCGGGTCCGCGGTCCACGCCGCGTAGGCCTTGAGCACCAGGTCATCGCGGGACGGTGCGGGTTCCGGCGGCTGGATCACCCACTCGCGCAGCGCGGCCAGGCCCGCCTCGGTGACCGAATAAACCTTCTTGGCCCGTGGGCCGGGACCCGGCCCGGCGGTGAACCGCACCAAGCCCCTGGGCGAGGAGCTTTCGCAGCTCAGGGTAGATCTGGCTATGCCGGGCGGACCAGAAGTAGCCGAGCGGCCGCCGGGCCCGCGCGGAGAGCTCATAGCCCGTGCTGGGCTGCCGCGCGAGCAGAGCGAGGATCGCGTAGCCGAGCCTGGAGATCATGTGCCGCCCACCTGTTGACGACCGATGCGCTGAAGACAACTATGTCAAAGTAGACATAGTTTAATCCGGCGACGCACCGAGGCGGCCTGCACATGGGATCGAGGGCACCAGCCGCGATCGTGCTGACCCTGGCCCTGGTGCTGCCCGCCGCGGGCTGCGCGGGCCCGGCCGCGTCCACGGGGGCGGGCGCGACCAGCCAGCCGGGCAGCGGCGGCGGGCCTGGCACCGGCGGCGGGCCGGGCACGGGCACGGGCACCAGCCGCGGCAGCGGCACCGCTTCCCCGGTCAGCCAGGTGTGCGGGCCGCCGGCCGCGCCGGGCCAGCTCACCTCGATCCGGGCGGCGGATGGCGTCCGGCTGGCCGCCGCGGCCGCCGGAGCCGGCCGCCGCGGGGTCGTGCTGATTCCCGAGCTTGGCCCGCGCGGGAAATGTGGCTGGTGGGACTTTGCGGTCTATCTGGCCCGGCACGGGTACCACGTGCTGCTGTTCGACCACCGCTGCACCGGGGAGAGCGCGTGCCCCAGGGGCCAGGCGGCCAATGAGCTGATGCCCGACATCCAGGGTGCCGTCGGCTGGCTGCGCCAGCACGGCGCGGCCCAGGTGGCGCTGGTCGGCGCGTCGCAAGGCGGGTCGGAAGCCCTGATCGCGGCGGCCCGGCCGCCGCGTGGCGTGGCCGGGGTCGCCGCGCTGTCCGCGGACGAGCTGACCACGCCGCTGGCCAGCCGGCCTTACCCGGGCACGGCGGTCCGGGCGGCCGCCCGGCTGCGGCTGCCCGCCCTGTTCGCCGTGGCCCGCGCTGACCCGTACGTTTCCGTGCCGGCCACCCGCCACCTGTTCGCGCGAGCCGGTTCCCGCCACAAGCAGCTCATCGTGCTCGGTGACCAGGCCGGGCATGGCTGGGATCTTGTCTCCGCCGGGTTCACCGGGGGCACCCGGCCGGCGCTGCGCGGCGCGGTCCTCGCCTTCCTGCACGGGATCACCTCGTGAGCGCCGGGCTGGCCGCGCCGAAGTGGGCGGCCGCAGCGGCTGGCCTGCTGCTCCTGGCCGGATGCGGGACGGATCACCCGGCAGCCAGCGCACCGCCCGCCGCACCCAGAGCCACTGCCCCGGCTCCGGCCGCATCCTCCGGCCTCGATGGCTGCTTCACCGCGGCCCGGGGAGCTGTGCAGACCGTGCCCGACTCGGGCGGCGGTACCCTCACGCTGGCCACCGTCGGCCGCGGCCCGCGCGTGGTGGTGCTGTCGAACGAGAGCGACGAGAACCTCTGCTCATGGCTGCCGCTGTCCGCGCGGCTGGCGGCGTCCGGGTACCGGGTCGTGCTGTGGGACTACGGCGGGAACCTGCCCCCCGATGAGCTGGTGGGCCTGGTCGGGCGGCTCCGCTCGGCCGGCCGGGCCCGCGTCGTGCTGATGGGGGCGTCCGAGGGGGCGAAGGCCTCCCTGGTCGCTGGCGCGCGGCTCGGGCATACGGTGCGCGGGGTCGTGTCGCTGTCGGCCGAATCCGTCCTGCAGCCAGCCATCATCGTGGTGCACTCGGTCCGGCGCCTGCACTGCCCGCTGCTGCTGGTCACCGCGACCCGGGACCCGTACGGGTCAGCCGGGGCGGCCCGCGAGTTCCTGGCCGCGGCGCCCAGCCGGGCCAAGCAGCTGGTCACCGTGCCCGGCACCGCGCACGGCACGGCCCTGCTGTCCGCTCCGGCCGTGACCCGGACACTGCCTGTCATCCTCACCTTCCTGCACCGGGCCCTGGGTGGCCCGCCCCCTGCGGCGGCACCGGACGGTCAATAGTCTGGGCGCACTGCCGAGTGTGCACCGAGGCCTGCAGGCGCTGCGAGCAGGCCTGCCGGGAGCTGGCGAGCGCGCTGCCCTGACTGGCGGCGGCTGCCCCGGCGTCAGGCCTTGGCGGTGATGGTGAAGCCGATGAAGGCGAACAGGAACAGCACGAAGAACCCGCCGTAGTAGGTAAGGAAAGCGGCGCCCAGCGCGGGCAGTACGGCGATCGCGCCGGCCCACGCGACGGCCTTCATGCTCACCGGTTTCCTGCCCGGCACCAGGGCGGTCCCCGGCCCGGGCGCGGCCGTGGCCGCCTCAGCCGCGATATCGGCGGTGAGCATGGCCAGCCCGGCATACGTCCGGGTCAGCAGCGTCTCGCCGACCCGCTGCCGCAGCTCGTCCTGGGACAGCCGGCCCTGCACGTACGCGGTCTTGAGTTCCTCGACCACCTGCTCGCGGTCGGCATCGGACGCCCGGAGATGGCCGCGGCCCGGCGGGCGCGCTGGCATCCGGTCTCCCGGCCCTGTCGTCACCGGCACCTCCCCAACCAGCACAATCGCACTAAAAGCGTAACCCGGCGGCCGCCGAGGTCATCCGCATAAGAACGGGCACAGGTTTCGGCGGTTGCTCCGCCCGGCGTGCCACGGGAGGTCAGCCCGGGCGTGCCGCGGCAGGTCAGCCCGGTAGAACGCGGCCGCTCCCGGGCCCCGGCCGCTTACTCCCGCGCGGCTGGGCGGGACCGGCCGGGCGCCGGGTATCAGTGCGCGGTGGCCAGACCGGTGCGGTGAGCGGATCATCCGCACTGCCCGGCGGGGGCGCTGGCGACTGCCGGGGCGGGACCGGCGCCTGCCGGCCTATCTCCTGGCAGATGGGCATGATGATGGCCTCATACGCGGCGCCGCGTCCTTGAGATCCATGCCCGGGAGCCTGGGCACCGCGCCGGCGGAGTGCGGCAGTGATGGGCATCGCGGGGTGTCCGGCATCCCGGGCTGAGGGGTGTCCGTCATTCCGGGGCTGATAGGCCGGCCTGACGGCGGGCGGTGGCTGGAACGGGCCGTTTAGATAAGATATTTAAATAATTCTTTGATACAATTCGGCGCGTGGTAAAGGCCGGGGCAGCAGAGCTGGACGTGGGCGAGCTGACCACCGTCATCGAGGAGTTCAACAGCCTGTTCATCCGGCTGCCGGCCACCGGGCGGCTGAGTTTCACCACGCTGTCGGTGCTGCACACGCTGTCGCGGCGCAGCCCGCTGCGGCTCAGCGAGCTGACCGCTACCGAGCAGGTGACCCAGTCCGCGATCACCCAGCTGGTCACCCGGCTGGAGCGCGATGGGCTGGTCGAGCGCCACCCCGACCCGGCCGACGGGCGGGCCGTCCTGGTCCAGCTCACCCCGGCGGGCGCAGCCGTGGTCGCCGGGCGCCGCGCCAGCCGGGTGGGCCGGCTGGCCGGGCTGACCGGCCGCCTTACCCTGGCCGAGCGGGCGGCGATCGCGGCGGCGCTGCCCGCGCTGTCCCGGCTGACCGTGCTCGGCCGCGACCCGTGAATCCCTCACCCGAGAACAGGAGAGCACTGTGCCTACCCGGATCGGCATCAACGGCTTCGGGCGGATCGGCCGCAACTTCCTGCGTGCCGCGCTCGCCCAGGGCAGTGACCTGGACATCGTGGCGGTCAACGACCTGGCCGATGCGGCGATGCTGGCCAACCTGCTGAAGTTCGACTCGGTGGCCGGCCGTCTCGCCGACCCGGTGACCAGTACCGGGGACAGCATCACGGTGGCCGGCCGGTCCATCCGGGTGCTCCAGGAACGCGACCCCGGCGACCTGCCCTGGGCCAGCCTGGGCGTGGACATCGCGGTCGAGTCGACCGGCCGGTTCACCAAGGCTGCTGACGCCCGCCGCCACCTGGCGGCTGGCGCACGCAAGGTCGTGGTGACCGCGCCAGCCTCCGGGGACGGCGTGGCCACGATCGTGCTGGGCGTCAACGAGGGCAGCTATGACCCGGCGCGGTACGACGTGATCTCCAACGCGTCATGCACCACCAACTGCCTGGCCCCGCTGGCCAAGGTGTTCCACGACGCGTTCGGCATCGAGCGTGGGCTGATGACGACCGTGCACGCGTACACGCAGGACCAGAACCTGCAGGATGGCCCGCATTCGGACTTCCGCCGCGCCCGCGCCGCCGCGCTCAGCATCATCCCGGCGTCCAGCGGTGCCGCCCGCGCCATCGGCCTGGTCATGCCCGAGCTGGCGGGCCGGCTCGACGGTGCCGCGCTGCGCGTCCCGGTCCCGACCGGGTCGATCACCGACCTGACCATCGACTCGGCCCGCCCGGTCACCGTGGCCGAGGTCAACGCGGCCTACCAGGCCGCCGCGGACGGGCCGCTCAAGGGCATCCTCAGCTACAGCGAGGACCCGCTGGTATCGGCTGACATCGTGGGTGACCCGCATTCGGCGATCTTCGACTCTGGCCTGACGAAGATCATCGGCACCCAGGTCAAGGTCTCGGCCTGGTACGACAACGAGTGGGGGTTCTCCAACCGCCTGGTGGAGCTCACCGAGCGGGTGGCCGCCCAGCTTCCGGGCTGACGGCGGTCAGCTGGGCGCGAAACCCGTCAAGATAGCTTGACGGGCTGGATGGGCTCGCGTGAGGCTGGGAGACATGACCACGCCAGCCGGCCTCGACCGCCAGCACACGCTGGCGACCGCGGTGGCCCGCTACGACCAGTTGCGGATGCGCGACCTGCTCGCCCCGCCGGGCCTGGCGCCGGACCCGGCCGATGGCCCGGCGGCCGCACCGCTGTCGCAGCAGGAAGCCCTGGAACTGCTCGCGCTGAGTGAAGTGATCGTCCGAAAGGCCGCCTGCGGACGCCAGCTCACCGTCCGCGCCGCGCGGGCGGCGGGCGCCTCATGGTCGCAGATCGGCGCGGCCCTGGGCACCACCAAGCAGGCCGCGTGGGACAGCCACAACCGGTGGCTGGAGGATCAGCTCGACCTGGACCTGGCCGGGGAGACCGGCGCGGGCCCCTGAGGGGACAGGCAAACATGACCGAGGCCACGGAGGCGCAGCGGCCCACGACCCGGGTGCCGCCCCACGAGCTGCCCGCAGCCCTGCGGGACGCGGGGCTGTCGAACTGGATCCGCGAGCCCCTCGATGACGCCGTCAACGGCAGGCGCCGCATCATCATGCCGCCCGCCGCGGCGGTCATGGGCACGCCCGCGAGCGCCAGCCAGGGAGCGCTGCTGGCCGAGGCCAGGCATCCGGACACGGTCTTCATGATGGGCGACAACCCGGCCCTGCCGAAGATGCCCGAGCGCCCGGCGCTCAAGGACTTCTTCCTGCTGCGGTTCAGCCCGATCGCGCGCACGCATCTGCTGCAGAGTGCCCGGGTGGCCCGGCTGAACGGGCTCGGCGAGAAGGTGATCATGGCGTGCCTGGTGCACGACATCGCGATCGCCGGGCTGCTGTCGGCCAACCATGGTTACTGGGGCGCGCAGCTGGTCGCCCCGTATGTCGACGAGGAAGTCGCCTGGGCCATCGAGAAGCACGAGGCGCTGCGGTACTTCGCGGACGAGTCGGTGGGCTACACCTACCCGCAGGCTTATATCGACTACTTCGGGCCGGACTACCGCCCGCCCGACTACATCCGCCGGGAGCACGAGGCAGCGCGGCAGCATCGCTGGTACATGACGTCGCGCCTGGTCACGGTCAACGACATCTACTCGTTCGATCCGGATGTCGCCGTCGACTTCGACGAGTTCGCGGACGTAGTGGGGCGGAATTTCCGGCAGCCGGCCGAGGGACTTGGGTTCGACGGCTCCCCGGTGGCGCACATGTGGCGGACGATGATCTGGCCCAACAACTTCCTGTGAGCGGTGCCAGCGGTTCCGTTTGTCCTGCGGCTGGTTGCGATGATGGTGCCGATGGGCGACGAGACGGCTCCTATGGAAATCCCGGAGAGTGACCCGCGGGCGGTTGAGCTTGTGCGCGCCGTGCACGGCGGTGATACAGGTGCGATCCGGCGTCTCCTGGCCGAAGACCCCCGTCTGGCCCGGGCCGGGCTGGTCGACCGCAAAGGTGGCTTCAGGCCGCTGCTGCACGTGGTCGCCGACTGGCCGGGTTACTTCCCCAACGGCCCGCAGATTGTGCAGTTGCTGATCCAGGCCGGGGCCGACCCCAGCTTCCGCCACCCCACCCGGTGCGATGAGACGGCGCTGCACTGGGCGGCCAGCAGCGATGACGTCGAGGTGGCCGCGGCGCTGATCGATGGCGGCGCGGATATCGACGTTCCCGGCGGGTCGATCGGCACACCGCTGGCCAATGCGGTCGGCTATGGGTGCTGGCATGTCGCCCGGCTGCTCGTCGCCCGGGGCGCGCGCATCGGCAGCCTCTGGGAGGCGGCCGGGCTGGGCGACCGGGCCACGGTGGATGAGTTCCTGGCGGCCGACCCACCGCCGACCAGCCAGGAGATCGACGAGGCCTTCTGGCAGGCCTGCCATGGCGGCCAGCGCCGGATGGCCGAGTATCTCCTGGCCCAGGGGGCCAGCATCAATGTGATCCCCGGCTACTCGGAGCAGACTGCGCTCCAGGCCGCGGGGGCCACCGGCACCAGACGCCAGATTCTCGTTGACTGGCTCAAGGAGCGCGGCGCCGACCAGGGCTGAGCGGATCAGCCGTGGCTGGCCGTGGGTGTGATGAGCTCGCTGGTGACCCAGCGGGCGGCGTTTCCGGGGTAGGGGGCGGGCAGCCCCAGGACGATGTGCTGGAAGCCGGCGCCGATGGCTCCATCGATCGCGTCCCGGGTGCTGCCGGGGTGGTCGTAGGAGACCGGCAGGACGATGGACCGGGTGATCGAGGCGGGGTCGCGGCCGATCTCGGCGCAGCAGCGGTCCAGCAGAGCGCTGCGACCGATGGCGTCGTCGATGTCCCCGCCGGGCATGTTCCACAGGTCGGCATGCTCGGCGGCCACGCGCAGCGTCGCGGTGGAGCGTCCCCCGATGAGTATCGGCGGATGAGGTCGCTGGACGGGTTTGGGGTTGCAGAACGCCCCGGTCAGGTGGAGGTAGCTGCCGTCGAAGTCGAACGGTTCGGCCTCGGTCCACAGCCGCCGGATGACGGTGCACGCTTCGGCGAGGCTGCCGACCGCGTACGCGGAGTCGTGGAAGGGCAGGCCGTGTGCCTCGTACTCACGCCGGGCCACCGGGTGGCCAGGCCGTGAGCCTGCGCCGATGCCGAATTCGAGGCGCCCACCGGAGACGACGTTGACAGTCGCGGCGATCTTGGCCAGCATCGCCGGCGGCCGGAAGCGGTTGCTGGTCACCAGGAGCCCGAGACGCAGCCGTCCGGTTTGCGCCGCGAGGGCGGAGAGCAGTGTCCAGCCTTCGAAGGCCGGCCCGTTGGGGTCGCCGCCGATCGGCATGAGGTGATCGAACAGCCAGGCATGCTCGATCTGCGGGATGGTGTCCGCCTCTCGCCATACCCGCAGCACGTCGCGATAGGTGACCTGTGTGGGGGCCGTCATGATCCCGAACCGCGGTCCGGCCGGGTGCGGCATTCGCGCGCGCGCCATCAGCGCGGCCGCAGTGCCGGGTCGAGCACGGCGGGCGGACTGTCGTGCTTCTCATGGCCGGTGCGGCCCAAGATGCGGTGGGGCATGACGTGTCTCCTCATCGCGGGGCACTGGTGCCACGGCGTGCGGCCCGTCCGCGGCTGTGGCATGATTAGAAGCGGAACACTGCTCCGCTAACTATACGGAGCGCTGTTCCGCTTTGCAACTGGGCGAGGAGAGGGACCGTCGCGGTGCCCGACGACCACCGGCGAGCAGGGCATGAGTCGCCTCGCAAGCGGGCCGATGCCCGCCGTAACGAGCAGACGCTGCTGGACGCCGCCGCCGCCGTGTTCGTCAGTTCCGGCGTGGAAGCACCGGTACGCGACATTGCGGCCAAGGCCGGCGTCGGGATGGGCACGATCTACCGCCACTTCCCGACCCGGGCCGACCTCATCATTGCCGTCTACCGCCACCAGGTTGAGGCTTGCGCCCAGGCTGGACCGGCCCTGCTGGCGAGCAGCAGCACGCCGCTCGCCGCGCTGACGCAATGGATCGATCTCTTCGTTGATTTCCTGATCACCAAGCACGGGCTCGCCGCGGCGCTGCAGTCCGACAACGCGAGCTTCGAGACCCTGCACGCCTACTTTCTGGACCGCCTCGTCCCGGTGTGCGCCCAGCTGCTCGGCGCCGCTGCCGCCGCCGGCGAGATCCGCCCGGATATCGATGCCTACGAACTCATGCGCGGCATCGGCAACCTGTGCGCTGGTGTCGACAGCGACTCGCGTTACGACGCGCGCCGCGTGGTCGGGCTGCTCATCGCCGGGCTACGCCAACCACGCCCGCCCGGCCAATGATCGGGGGCAGCGCCCCGTCCTGCCACGCTGCGACGCACCCCCGGTGAGCGCGGCCGCTGGTCTGCCCCGCTGCACTCTGTTAGCGTTTTGACTGCACTCGGGGGAGATGCCATGGCAAAACAAGTTGTGCTGATTGTGCTCGGGGGCGTGCTGCTGGTGATCGGCGTGCTGGCCGCGATCGGTGGCGGTGCGCTGATGGCCTTGTTCGGGTCGAATGACACCCTGAGTTCGGGCGCGCAGCAGGTGTTGACGCCGACCCGCGCCCTGGTGTCACAGGCTGGCACGATTCAGGGCGTATCCGGCGTGCAGACCGTCTTTGGCAACGTCCGGTTGCGTTTTACCGCCACGCCGACCGGGGCCGGACATGGCCTCTTCCTGGGCATCGGCCCGGCGAGCGCGGTGAATCGCTATCTCAGCAGCGTCAGCCACGATGTGGCCACCGACGTGTCTGTCACGCCGTTTCACCTGAAACTGACCCGGCACGGCGGCACCGCCACACCACCGCCGCCCGGATCTCAGTCGTTCTGGGTGGCCAAGGCGAGCGGAAACCATCCGACCCTGACGTGGACCGTTACTGACGGCTCCTACCGGGTGGTCGCGATGAACACCGACACTGCCGCCCCGGTAGCTTTCACCGGAGGGCTGGCTCTGACCATCCCGCACTTGTTCGGCATCGGTATCGGCCTGCTCATCGGCGGCATTGTGCTCATCCTGATAGCGATCGCGCTGATCGTGCTTGGTGTCCGGGCCCGCCCCCGGCGGCCGTCCGGTCCCGTTCCTGATCCGGCAGCCGGACCTTAGCCAGACCTGGACGCGCCGGACGCAGGAGCGGTACTCCGGCGGCGGAATGCACGAACCGCCGGCCGGGTAGCTGTCAGCGGCGTCCCCGTCTCCGGTGACCCGGCCGGTGAAGGTGCGAGAGCCGCTCTGCTTTCTTCGTCCGCCGGTACCTGAAATCAATCACTAATGGCCGGCCGCCCCGCATGGTTCCGCGTATGGCTTCGCTTGCCTGGGGCGAGGAGATGACAGCTGGGCGGCCTTCCCGGGACCGGGCAATACCGCGCAGCCAGTAAGCTCCCGCTGCCGTGTGAGCCCGGATACCCGCTGGTTACGGTAGATAATTTCGCTCTAAGGTGGGCCAATGGGACGGGCTGATGCCGAGATCCTGCTTGAGGGCCCGCGTGGACGGCTGTTGTGCTGGTCGCTCTTGGATCCTGGCGATTATCCCGGCTGGGATCGCGTATCGGACGGCATGCATACGGGGGGTCTGACCGGGCTCACCGATGAGCTCGTTGCCTGCGTTGCCCATACAGATCTTGAATCCCTCGTGACACATGCCGACGAGCTGACCCTGCTGGCCGCCCTGGCGCGGCCGGTGGACTTCGCCAGGTACTGGCAGGAGCCAGATGACGAGGATCTAGCACTGGCAGATCCGGCCGTCCGCGACGCACTGCTGCCTATGGCCCAGGCGCTCATCGCCGCACCGGCGGCCAGTTGGTGGGCCACTCCGGCCGCAATCACCCGCCAGCAGTACGTGGAGTGGCTCGCCGAGGGCGGCAGCCCGCCCTCGCTCACGGGCGCGACCGCCGAGCTGGCCGCCTGGCGAACTGCACTGATCGAAGAGGAGCGGGCCGCACAGAATCGGCCGGAGGATCTGACTGCGCCGATCAGCGGCCACTGGTGGTCGAGTCCGGCCCACGCGCGGCTCATGTCCACCACGAGGTCACTTCCTGGTCTTGGAGCCGTGGGCCTGGCCCTGGTCGAGGACGGGCTCGGGTGGGAAGAAGCTCGCTGCTGGCCCGTAGAGCCACAAACCGGAGTACGGATCTATGAGGTATCCGGCCCGGCTCAGTGGGCCGAACTAGTCGCTCGGTACCCCGTAGAGGTCACCAATAGCCGTCGGCATGATTGGTGGAGGGCAACCGGCTGGGCCGGCCGTTGGCTGATCCCTGACTTCACTGCCGTCGCCGCAGACTACGACGCGGTGCACGTCAGCGTCGTGGGCTACCTATCTACTGCTGGGCGCCCGCTCCCGGTGGACGAAGCCTGCACCGTCCTGGCCGGGTGGGACCCTGACCGGACCTACTGGCTCACCGACGTCCTGACGGCAAACCGGCCCACCACCAACTGGATCAAGCTGGATGACGGGCCGCTTGGCTGGATCCTCAGCAGCGCACAAGCGCAGCGAGGGTAGAAATGCGCTGTCAGCCTGGGCAGCTAACGAGCCGTCGCTGAGTCACGCTGAACGCCTGCTGGCCCGGCCGCCGTGGCGCGAGGGTCCGTTCAATCGCCGAGCTTCGCCAGGAATTCGAAGTCCCACCCGGCGGGCAGGTGGGAACCGGCACTCTCAACTTCTGCGAAGACCGGTACAACCTCATCATGATGATTCCTACATCGGTGCGCGTTCTCGCCGCCGTCGCCGGTTCGCTGCTCGTCCTGAGCGCGGTCGCCAGTGTCATCGGCACCGTTATAGTCCCCCGGCGCAGCGGCAGTCGCCTGACCCGTCTGGTCACCAGGGCCGTCGATAACGCCTTCCAGCTGGTCACCCGCCCGGTCAGCGACTACAAGCGGCGCGACCGGATCGAGGCAGCCCAGGCGCCGGTCATCCTGCTCGGCCAGCTCGTCATGTGGCTCGGCATCTTTTACGTCGGCTATGCGCTGCTGGTCTGGCCCGAGGTACCGGATATCACCGCGGCGTTCCGCACCGCCGGCCCAGCGCTGTGGACCTTCGGCTCCTCCCAGACCCACGGATTCTTCGAGACGGCGGTGCTTGACACAGCCGCGATGGCCGCGCTGATCACCGTCACACTGCAGATCGCCTACCTCCCGCAGCTGTACGGGGCCTTCAACCGCCGTGAGACTGAGATCGCGCTGCTGAACTCGCGGGCCGGCAGCCCGTCATGGGGCCCGGAACTGCTCGCCCGGACCCACTACGCCCTCGGATCTGGCACGTCAGCGCTTGACACCCTCCCCGAGCTGTACAACCAGTGGGAACGCTGGGCGGTGGACGTCGCCGAGAGCCACGTCACGTATTCGCCGCTGGTGTGGTTCCGCTCTCCGACCTACGAGGCCTCCTGGGTAACGTCGCTGCTGGCCGTGCTCGACTCCGCGGCACTGTACCTTTCCCTGTCCCCGCAGGCAGCCCCCAATGTTCCCGCCCGGTTGTGCTTGCGCAGCGGCCTGCTGTGCTTCGGCCAGGTGGCCCGGTCAATGGGTCTTGACGTGCCCGCAGAACCTGACCCGGACGCGGGCATCGACCTGCCCTACGACGACTACCTGGACGCCATCGCCCGGCTGCGCGAAATGGACTTCCCGATCGAGCGGGACCCAGCCGATTCATGGCCGGACTTCGTGGGATGGCGAGTGAACTACGAGCAGGCTGCCTACGCGATCGCAGAAGCGATCGACGCGGTCCCGGCCCTGTGGTCCGGCCCACGTCGTCATTGGGCTACGCCGATGCCGCCGCTCCGGCCGTTGCCAGGCAGGCCGCCTTCCGGTGAGTGACCGTGAGTGCCCCTGTCTTGACAACCGATCGGGCACAGGGCACGACGTACCAGCCAGCCGGCCCCTTGGGACGGCCGCTCTTGACGGCCGCCTATCAAAGTGATATCACTTTGATAGGTGGCCGGAGTGACCGGACACCGAAGGCCACAGGAGGCATCCCATGTATGCACTGAAAGACAACACCGCTCCCCCGTCGCGGTCGTCCACCGCAAGGCCGACGCGCGCCACCCTGCGAACCCGCCCGCGCATCCAGCGCACCCTCATCCGGTCCTGGGAGTACATCCGGCCCATCCGGGTCACCATCCTGGCCATCCGGCTGCTGGTCGTGCTGTGGCTGTTCGTCCTCTGCTCAGTGCTGATGTCGGCGGGCCACACCTGGGGCTGGATTCTGCTGCCTGCCGCCGTGGCCGTGTTTGCGTTCAGCGTCTGGGTGTTCTCCACCGCCGCGAAAGGGGTGGCCGGCGGTTGAGGTATGGGGGCTAATTGCACGGAAAATCATCCAGTGCCTGGAAACCAACAAGGCCCAGGACCAGGATTCCCACCCTGGCCTGGGCCTTCACACTCGGAGCGGGTGACGAGAATCGAACTCGCACTTCAGCTTGGAAATCCGACCGATCCACCCTGGTAGGGCCGCTGGCTAGACGCTCATGCCGGTACGGATATGACGGGGTGCTCCGGCGAAGTTGCCGGCGCGCGGAGTCCAGGATGATCAGACACGTGGGGCGCGCTCGCATCGCCGCCGGGTGCCACGTACACCCTTGCCTGCCCGTTGAGCCGCCCACGGAGGTAGCCCCAAGCTCAGCAGTCCGCGCTCGGCCCGGTGCCGCATCAGCCGCTCGGGTCGTGCACGTCCCGGATCATTTCAGGCATGCTGGTAAAGGTCGCTTGACATCCGAGGGTAGTAAAGCTACCTTGACATCATGCGGAACCGGGTCAGGGAGCAGCGCACCCAGCGGGGACTGTCGCAGGCTGAGGTTGCGGCGGCGCTGGGCGTGTCGCGGCAGACGGTGATCTCCATCGAGGGTGGCCGTTACCTGCCGTCGCTGCCGCTGGCGTTCGCGATCGCGCGGTTCTTCGACATGACGGTCGACAAGATGTTCGACCCAGCCGACGAGGAGGCGGGCACATGATGAGGTTCATCCGGCCGCGGCTGCGCAAGCCGGTGGGCATTGCCCTGGCCGGGACGGCATACGCCGCCGCGTGGCTCGTGCACGGCGGCAATGGGTGGTTGTGGGCGATCGTGGCCGAGGTGGGCGTGATCGCCCTCGCGATCGGGTGGTACGTGCGGGGTGGGCGGGACAGCGACGAGGATGCGCTGGCCGGTTCCCGGGCTGATGAGCGCCAGCAGCTCCTCAGCCTGCGGTCGTGGGCTCTGGCCGGGAAGGTCGCCATGTTCGCCGCGTTCGCCGGCGTGACCATCGCGGTCGCGGCCAGGGCCAGCTGGTGGTGGCCGTTCGCAGCTATCTTCGCCGTCACAGGCTTTGGCTACCTCCTCGGCTTGTCGACCTACGGCGTCGGAGAAGAGGGCTGCGGCCGATGACGCAAACGACGGGCATCAGGCGTCATCCCCGGTCAGCCCCTGACCCTGCTCCCCTCAGGCTGACCAGCTGCCCGGCATACGATGCCCGGCTCACAGCCACCTTCGCCCGCGCAGCAAGTCATGCCCTCTTCCCGGCAGGCCGGGGAGAGGGCATGTGTCTGGCGCGGTCAGTTGATATCGAACTCGTTGCCTTCTGGGTCCTTCATCCCGACCGCGTAGTGGTCCATCCCTTCCTCGGGCAATGCGCCCGTGATGGTGGCGCCCAGGCCGGACAGCCGGCTGGCCTCCGCGTCGACTCGCTTCCTGCGAGTCTCGATCGAGTCCGTCCGCTCGCCACTGGCGTGGATGTCGAGGTGCAGCCGGTTCTTGACCGCCTTGGCATCTGGGACGACATGGAACCAGATGCTCGGCCCGTGACCCT
>CAVQFM010000015.1:0-489169 GCA_963711705.1 uncultured Actinomycetes bacterium | reverse complement strand
GCTTCATCCGACAAGCCGTATATACGTTCTGGGCTGGGCTCGACGCGCTGTCGACCCCCGTCCAGAGGTTTGCTGGCGGCGCGGATTCCGGCTGGTCCGGCGCATCGTCTGTCCAGAAAGCCATCGAGCTCCGAAATCCGTCCGCACGTCCTTTGACGCGATCCTCCAGGCGGGACCAGGCGAGCTTGTGGTCGGTACCGGTCGGATTGCCATTGTTCGGATGACGATAGCCGATGACCGAGCCACCGCCGCTCCGATGTAGGTAGCGATCTTCATGCAGGGCTGAAAAAGCAAAGGCCCGACTGCCATCGCAGTCGGGCCTCGCTTTATCAGTTCGGGTCGCAGTTACCAGAAGCGGCGCGATCCCCAGAACACGACCAGGGTGTTCTCGTCGCGATGACGTCCGCCGAGGGAGGCCGCGCCGCAAGCCGCGGCGCAGCCGATCGCCAAGGTCGCGGCGGCCAGGAACGCTGCGATGAGAGTGGCCTTGCGCGCGTGCTCGGCGGCATCACGGGCCTTTTGCTCGGCAGCCTTGAGGTCGGCGAAGGCCGTGTCGACACGCTTCTCTGCATCAGCCTGCGGCATGCCGGTCTGCTGCATGACGAGCTGCACCAGGTAAGCGCGATCGGGTGCATTGAGCTGCGGATTGTCGAGGTTGGCGGCGAACGTGCGGGCGATCGGCGCCGCCAGGTCGGTCCGCGAAGGTGACGGCGCAGCGCCAGCCGGTGCCGGTGCGGCACCGCCGGGCGCGGGCGCCAGCACGCGATCCACGGCGAAGTCGGTGGGTTCCATCGACAGCCGATTGAGCGCGGCGCCAGCAGCCGGGTTGGAGGCGGCGCCCGCGGTGCCCGCCGCCGCGACGGTGGCCCCCGAATGAACGGCGGCCTTCAGGACGCCTCCGACTCCGGACACGGCGAGGGCCGAACCCAGCAACACGCCGAGCGCCCAAACACCGAAGCCATAGCTGCCGTCACGGAAGTGGGATTCGGCTTCTTCCGCACCCGTCGCCTTGGGCCAAGGAGCGCGCAGGCGGCCGGCCAGATAGCCGCCGGCGCCGAAGCTCGCCACGGTGACCAGGGCAACGTAGGTGCCGGTGAGGACGGCAAGACCCTTGGCCGAGATGCCGGCATAGGGATAGGGCGAGACGACGCTGAGACCCAGAGCGGCGCCGAAGGTCAGAAGGACGACCGAAATGGCCGTGGCGCCGAGAGCGCCCAGGATCACGGGACCCCATTCAAGATAGCGCGCGCGAACGGGATCGGCGGCGACGACTGGCGCGGTCGATGATGCGATGACGGCCATGGGGGGCTCCCTCAACGAAGGCCGATGAGGGACAAGACGAACATGACGACCACGACCAGGCCGACAAGGTAAATGATGGCATTCATTGAGGTATCTCCAGGTTGGGAAATCGAAACGCGGAACCGGCAGGGGGGTTGCTTGGGGCTGCAACCTTTTCGCTAGTGGAAGGGGTCGGTCAGCCAGCGCAGCGTGAGTCTTTGCCGCCGCCAATGGTGAAGGCGCCATGCAACCGTCACCTGTCCCCGCCGTTGGCCTTTGTCTCCAATCCAGACAGGGAGTCTCGCCATGAAGTACTTGCCGATCGTCGCCGTCGCTCTCGTCGCTTCGTTGGGAGCGTGCAGCATCAAGGAGGAGCGGACTGTTCAGCAGCCCGCGCCGGTCGCCGCCGTCGTCACCACGCCGGCGAGCCCGGGAACCGTCGTCTATACCGACCCGGCTCCTGCGACGGCGACCACGACCGTCTATACGCGCTAACGACGATCTAACCGGCGCTGCGATCGCACACGATCGCAGCGCCTGACGCTCAGGCGCCGTCGAATAGACGCGCGAAGGCCTGTTCAGAGTCTGGCGCGCGAGACCGGCCTGGCAATCAGGACCGCGGCGCACCGCGAGCATCTGGTCGGCCAGGCCGGCTTCCTTGGCGTAGGCCCTGCAGAACACGATCGGCATGTCCACGATCGGCATGTCCACGATCGGCATGTCGGCGTTCTCACGGTTCTTGAGCGCCGCGGCCAATCCACTCCCGCCTCCCGCCAATCGGAATTCATCAACACCGCATCGCGGCTTGCGCGACGGCGGCGCCTTCTGTCGCCACCGTGCCGCAGGGACCTCGTAGCCAGGGCTCGGATCATGTCGGCCAGGGACCTGGCGATGAGGGTTCGTGCCCGACGATCAAAATCGTGCGGCCAAAATCGTGCGGCTGTTCGCCACCGCCACACAGGAATTCTCCCCCATGACGCCCGTATGCTGGGCTAAAATTCCGCTGCTTCGGAAAGGGTGTGCGACGCGCGCCGAATGTGCAACTGGCCGGCGGATCGCGTCGTGCCTGCGGGAGAGAGAGATTGACTGCCCGTCATTGCTCGTCAAAATTGCATCGTCACTCAGGGGGCATGAATGCGGCAGACGATCCTGTCCGTTGTCTTGGACGTGGAGCCGCAGAGCGCCAGGCGCCTTTCGGGTCTCATCGAGGAATTCAAGAAGGACCAGGAACCGCCCGGGGCGGCCGAGTGGTACGGCGACTTGAAGCAGGGCGTGCCCTCGCTCCACTTCATGTCGATGTCCGTGTTCGAGAGCACGATCTACGATCCGATCTTCGTGATCGAGGCCAATTTCGACGGGCCGCCGGGCCCCTTCTGGGCCCAGATGGAAGCGGCGTTCGGCATCCAGCTTCGGCCGATGCTGCGCTGCTGCAAGCGTCCCGCGGACGGCGACGGCGCGACCTACGACGCGGTCACCGAGCCCTTTTCGCGCTATCCGCTCGCGCCTTACCTCGAAAAGAGGACGCTGCGTCCCAGCGTCTTCCATCAGGGCAACCGCGGCCTCGACCGCGACCGCATCCTGGCGGAAGGCGCGCTCTTCCTGGCGACCCGCGCCGCGCTGGCACAACCCAGCCCGACCGAACCCAATCCCTATCGCGGCATCCCGGCCGCGGAGATTCACCAGCAAGCTGCGCGGCCGAGTTGCTCGGCCGCTTTCCCTGGCTGGCGACGCCGGCGCCGCCCCGGATTTCCTGGCTCGAACGGTTGGCGGATTGGGGCCAACTCGTCGTCTTCGCCTTTTTCGCCCTGTTTTGTCTCTCCCTACCGGGCATGGCGCTGGCGCCGATGACGCCCGCCGGCAGGTACATCGTCGGGCTGATGATCGCTGTGGTCGTGTTGGCGATCCTGCTGGCCCGACGGCGCGCGGTCGTGCCGGGCGGCGCCGTTCCGGCCCGGCGGCGGCGCCTCGTCCTGCCAAGAGTGTCGACCACGACCATCGTCGCGGGGGTACTCGTCGTGGCGGGCTACCTCGTCGTCGCCTCCGTGATCGGCATCGGTGTCGCCGTGCTGATGACCGGCCTGGATGTCGACGATTCCCTGCGACTGTCGATCAAGGTCGTCGGGCTCGGCCTGTTGAGCGGCGTCTTCTTCATCGCGCCGGTGGTCGTGCTGTGGCTGCGCTGGCTCGAACGGCGCGATTCCTCGCAGGATGCGCCGCCGGTCGACGAGCGCCTGCTGGGCGAGATGGCGCGCCGCGAGGACTGGATCCCGCAGAACCACATGGGCAGCGTCGTGCTGGTCAAGCCCGGCATCCTGCGCACGGCGCTGTTCCGCACCGGACACCGCGGCCTGGGCCTGCTGCTCCGCGTCCTCGCGACCGACGGCTATCTCGGCAGCATGCGCACGGTTCACTTCGCCCACTGGGCGTTCGTGAACAATGGCAGCCGCCTGATGTTCTTCAGCAACTTCGACCATAGCTGGGAAAGCTATCTCGACGACTTCATCGAGAAGGCGCACATGGGTCTTACGCTGGCGTGGGGCAGCGACGTCGGCTTTCCGCCGACCCGCTTTCTCGTGCTCGATGGCGCGAGCCAGGGCCGGCAAGTTCAAGGCGTGGGCCCGCCATTCGATGGCGGTGAGCCGCTTCTGGTACAGCGCCTACCGTGATTTCACGGTCGACCAGATCGAGCGCAATGCCCGCATCGCCGACGGCCTGCGGAAGGAAACGATGAGCGAGCAGGAGGCAGCCGCATGGGCGCGGGATCTGTGACCAGTCGAACGCCTGATCGACTTCCGGCACCACGGCCGAGCTGGAAGCTGAAGCCGCCGCACGATGCGCTGACGCAGGGCATCGTCGTCAGCGGCTTCGCCGATCTGCCGGCGGCCAAGGCGCTGTTCCTGATGTGCGACTGGCCGGAGAACGGTCCCGGCGCCGGTGCCGTCGCCGGCAAGGGCGCCTGGTTGAAGGCTCTTGCCGCGGTTGCGCCCATCACCGACAGCGACGGCAAGGACGAGCGCGCCGCCTCCATCGCCTTCACCTGGACGGGCCTGCAGAAATCGGGACTGTCGGCGGAGGCGCTGGCGAGCTTTTCGCAGCCGTTTCGCGAGGGCATGTACCAGGAAGACCGGCTGCGCCGTCTGGGCGACAGGATCAAGGACCAGTGGCAGCGGCCCGTCATCGAGGGCGGGCCGCGCTGGAGCGGCAACACGCCGGTGAAGGACGATCGCGCGCTGAGCGGCCCCGACAAGGGAGAACCGCCGCGGCAGGTGATCACGCCCACCACCGTGCACGCCTTGCTGCTGCTCTATGAAAAGGACGCGAAAGCCGTCGCAGGCCTGGGCCGATGCGGTCGAGACGGCGCTCGCAGCGCACAACGTGAAGATCGTCCACCAGCTCGCGCTCGATCTGCAGCTCGATGCCAAGGGCATCGCCCGCGAGCATTTCGGTTTCGCCGACGGCCTGTCGCAGCCGATTCCGTTCGGCACCGACGATGGCGGCAAGGACGATACGATCGTCCTCAGCGACGGCCAGCCCGCCCCGCGCGATCCCTGGCATGGCGTGCCTCTGGGCGAGATCCTGCTGGGCCATGCCAATGCCCACGCCGAAGATGCGCCCGGTCCGCTGGTGCCGGACGATCTGCTGGCGCGCACCTCGGATCTGACGCAGCAGGGGGCGCCCGAGGGCTTACTTCAACTTTGGCCTCAACGGCAGCTACATGGTGGTGCGCGAGCTTCGCCAGTACGTCGCCCGGTTCTGGAATTCGCTGGCCGACAACGCCGCCAGAATTCGTGCCCACGATCCGGCCGCGACCCACGTCACGGCCGACTGGCTGGCCGAACGGGTCGTCGGCCGCAACGTCGACGGCCACATGCTGTGCCCGAGCGGGTTTCTCCCGCCGGACGAGTACGAGTTCCCGCAGAACGCCTTCGGTTTCGTCGTGACCGATCCGCACGGCCATGGCTGCCCGGTCGGCTCGCATGTGCGCCGCGCCAATCCGCGCGACAGCCTGGCCAAGGACTGGGCCTCGGCGCAAACCCTGCTCGACGCCGCCAACAATCACCGCATCCTGCGGCGCGGCCGCAAGTACGGACCGCCGGCGGCTGACCGCCAGGGCGACGACGGCGCGGAGCGCGGCCTGCTCTTCATCTGCCTCAACGCCGACATCGCCCGCCAGTTCGAGTTCGTCCAGCAGACCTGGATCCTGAACAAGAACTTCGCGACGCTGTACGACGAGACCGATCCGCTGGTCGGACCGAAAGGCGGCTTCACCATCGGCGAACAGCCGCTTGCGCCGCATCGTCGAGGTCGAGACCTTCATCCAGTCGGCCGGCGGCGAATATTTCTTCCTGCCGAGCATTCCCGCCCTCAAATATCTGGCAAGCCTATGAGCATGACCACGACGCAGGATCCGCTGCGCCCGCCCGCCACCGGATTCAAGGCCTGGCTGATGACATGGGTCGCGGCGCGCATACCCTTCGGCTTTCGCGTGCTGCGCGCCATCCGCCCCATCCTGCGCTTCCGCAACACCGTCGTCGTGACGCGCTACGACGACGTGCGCGAGGTGTTCCTCAACGACCGGGCGTTCCGCGTGCCGTGGGCGCGCAAGGTCGACATCATCACCGGCGGGTTTCCGTTCATCCTCGGCATGGACGACACGCCGGTCTATCGCGACGACACCGCCGCCCTGATGAAGGTCGTGCGGCCGGCCGACATCGCCCAGCGCCTGGTGCCCGCGGTCGAGCAGCTCGCCGGCCAGATCGTGGCGCAGGCGAACGGCGATCTCGAGGTCGTCGATTCGCTGGTGCGCCGAGTCACCTTCGAGGTGCTGGGATCGTATTTCGGCATCCCCGATCCAGCCCGACGGCGGACATGCGCGTCTGGGCGACCCGCCTGTTCGAATTCCAGTTCGTCGATGCCGCCGACGATCCCAACGCTGCGGGCCGAAGTCGATGTGCATGGCGCCGCGCATGCGCGCCCATGTCCAGGGTCTGATCGACGCGCGCCGCACGTCCGGGGTGAAGCAGGACGATGTCCTCGGCCGCTGCCTCGTCGAACAGGCCAACGGCGATGCGCGCTTCAACGACGACTGGATCCGCGTCGCGCTGATGAGCTTCGCCGTCGGCGGCCCGCCGCAGCCGCCCATGGTGGTGCCGCAGGCGCTCGAGCAGCTGCTGCGCCGTCCCGACGCGCTGGCCGGCGCGCAACAGGCGGCGCGCGCCAACGACGATGCAGCTGCTGGCCGGCTACTTCTTCGAGGCGATGCGCTTCGATCCCCTGGGGCCGGCTTTGCCGCGCGTCGCCACGCAATCCACGCGTGATCGCCGCGGGAACGTCGCGCGCCACCGCAGGTGCCCGAAGGCGCCACGGTCTACGCCGCCTTCAGCTCGGCCATGATGGACGAGCGGCGGCTGCTCGATCCGCAGGCCTTCAATCCGCGGCGGTTGCCGCATGAATACATTCACTTCGGTTACGGTCTGCATACCTGCTTCGGCGCCCAGATGAACAAGGCGCTGCTGCCGCTGATGCTGAAACCGCTGCTCGCGCGACCAAACCTGCGGAGGGCGCCCGGTCCAGACGGGGTGCTGAGCAAGCGCGGTGCTTTCTCGGAGAGGCTTCGGGTCAAATACGACTGACGCACGGCCCGTGCGGAAATCGTCCGGACCCGCCCGGTGACGGAACGCCACAGCGCCGGGAAGGGCGGCCATGCAGCCATGTTGCAGTGCAACCGTTGCCCGTATCCTAGATGTATAGCGTAACAAGGAAAAACATGTCCGCCGCCCTGGCTGCCCTTCCTCCTCCGTCGACGACGCTGATGCTGCTCGAGGGCCGCGCCATGCCCGAGTTCGGCGCATTCTGGCTGCTGCGTCCCTGGCTTTCGGTCACGCCGCGAGGAGATGGCCATCCTGTGTTGGTCCTGCCGGGCCTGCTGGCCGACGATTCGAGCACGCGGCCCTTGCGCAGCTTCCTCAATTCGCACGGTTACCGTGCGCACGGCTGGAAGCAGGGCCGCAACTGCGGCCTGCGCGGCAGTCTCGAGAGCGACATGGTGGCCCGCATCGACGCACTCTTCGAGCGCTACGCCCGGCGCAAGATCAGCCTCGTCGGCTGGAGCCTGGGCGGCCTCTATGCCCGCCAGCTCGCCAAGCTGGCGCCCGACAAGGTGCGCTGCATCATCAGCCTCGGCAGCCCTTTCGCCGGCTCGCCGAAATCGACGAACGCCTGGCGCGCCTACGAGATGGTGTCGGGCAGCAAGGTCGACGATCAGGAGCTGCTCGACACGCTGGCCGAGACGCCGCCGGTGCCGACCACCTCGATCTTCAGCCGCAGCGACGGCATCTGCGCCTGGCAGACCTGTCTCAACCAGGACAGCCCGGCGAGCGAGAACATCGAGGTCTATGGCAGCCATTGCGGCCTCGGCCATCACCCGGCGGCGGTCTATGCCATCGCCGACCGCCTCGCCCAGCCCGAAGGAAACTGGCAGAAATTCGATCGCAGCGGCTGGCGCTCCCTGGCTTTTCCGGATTGGCGCCGCGACTAGGCTGCACCGGAGGCCGCGGGCATGGCGACGGAAAGCGCCGGCATCCTTCTCTACCGCCGCGCGGGCGGCGAGCTCCTCGTGCTGCTCGTCCATCCCGGCGGGCCGTTCTGGCGTCGCAAGGATCTAGGGGCCTGGTCGATTCCCAAGGGCGAGCGCGTCGCGGGCGAGGACGCCGAGATGACCGCGCGCCGCGAGTTCGCCGAGGAGCTGGGCAGCACGCCCGCCGGCGTGTTGCAGAGGCTCGGCAGCATCCGGCAGCGTGGCGGCAAGCAGGTCGAGGCCTTCGCGCTGGAGGGCGAGTTCGACGCCGAGCGTCTCAACAGCAACACCTTCGAGATCGAATGGCCGCCGCGCAGCGGTCGCCGCGAATCGTTTCCGGAAGTCGATCGAGCGGCGTGGTTCGGCATGGCCGATGCACGCGCAAAGATCCTCGAGGGGCAGCGTCCGTTGCTCGACCGTCTCGAGGCGCTGCTGGCCGGCGGAGGCGAAGCCGCGTCGCGCTGACGTTATTCGTCGCGCTTGAGGTCCGAGTCCTGATCGTGGCCTTCGCGGTTGCTGTAGAAGACGAGCGCCATCAGGCCCGTCCCCAGCGCCAAGGTGACGATGATGCCCAGCACCATGGCGACATAGCCTGCCGTCGACATTTCCTGCCCGCGCTCGCCTTCGCCCGGGCCCCAGCCGACGATCATGAAGGCGATGGCCGCGCACAGGAACGCCACCAGGACCGCGAGCACGATCCAGGCGCCGACCTGCCGCGGCTTGGCGGCCTTCATGGACTGGCGGGCTCGATCGGCGACACGGCCTGCCTCCGCGGGCTTCAGGGATGGTTCGGCAAGATGGCTCGGCAAGAGCCTATATCATCGCAGATCGCCAGTCAGCGCAGGCGCGCCTTGCGCCGCAGGGCAAGACCCAGCATGACCTCGAGCACCACTATGCCGATCGTGAGAAGAGGAAGCACGGCCTTGAGCCAGATCGACACTTCCGGCGTCGACCATGCCCAGGCGCTGAGGATGCCGAGCCCGATCGCTGCCGCGAGGCCAGTGCCGAGGACGAAGGCCAGGGTCACCTTCTGAAGGATGGGCTTGTCCATGCCTTGCGTCGCTGCGGGCTGCCGCGGAGGAAGAGCCGTGGTCAGCCCAGGCAGGCCAGCTCGCGGCGCTTCCACCGCCATCGGCCGCCCACCGCGGCCAGGCAGTGTCCCATGCCCGGCAGTACGGCCCGCACGTCGTCGGCCGCGAGCGTCCGGCCTGGTCTCAGCAGTTCGCGCATCTTTTTCAGGAGCTGCTCGAGGGTGAAGACACCGCCATGCAAGTCGGCGTCCAGTAACACTGCGGCGACCACGATCAGCGAGCCGATCGTCTCGCTGTTCTGCACCGGCCTCGCGCTGAGCGGCGGCCGGACGCTCATCCGTCGGTCGTAGACAACCCCCTCGAGAATGTCCCTTGGCATCGCGGCAAACTCGGGCGAAACCGCGAGGCCGGCCAGTGGCAAATCTGTGTCCGGCGTGGATCGTCTTGCTGCATGACGTCTGACCAATCGCTCGGTTAACATTCCCGATCTCGTCCGGGAGGCGGCAATGTGGCTCCGACTGGAGCGATTGATCGACGCGGCCCTGGTGGCCGGCATCCTGATTGCAGCCGGCGCCTCGGCCGAGGAGTTGCGGCATCTCGACGGCCTGGCCGCGGTGAGCGCGGCCGACGCCAAGGCGCGCTGTGTCGCAGCGCTCGTCAAGTCTGGCGAAGCCTGTGACGTCGGCGGATTCGGCCAGGTCGGCGCGGTGGCGGTCACGATTTCTCGTGGGCCCATTACGACTTCAAGCCGGCGCCGGGCGATCCGCTTCACACGCTTCCCTGGCCGCGCATAGTCATCTTCGAGCGCCTGGCCGCTGGCACGTTGCGTCCGATCCTGATCTCCGGCGACGACGCGGCGTTCTGGTACGACAAGCCTCGGATCCTGCACGCCGGCGGCCGCATCGTGCTGCACGTGCCGGCCGACGAGTCCGGCACCGGCAACTTCAACCGCGAGCTGCTCTACGTCTGGGCGAATGGCGCCTGGCACGATGTCGACGTCACGAGCTGGCACGCGGCTCGACCCGCTGCCCAAGGGCCTGGTCATTTTGAAGGCGTTATCCCGACTACGAGAAGATGACGGCCGAGACGCCGGTGTGGCGCCAGGAGGACGGGCCGCAATGCGCGGAGGGCGGCCGGGCCCGGATCGAGCTGCAATGGCACGGCGAGCGGATCGCGGTTGGCAGCGTTCGCATCGGCAAGGCCGGCGAATGCGGCGAAGCCTTGCCGCATTGAGCATCTCGAGGTTGCCCGCAAGCCGGCCAAGGGAACCAACGCGACGACCGGATCGTTCCACAGATAACCATGGGACGCACCGCCAAGATCCTGAGCTGGTCGGCCGGCATTTTCGTCGCCCTAATCGTGGTGTCGGTGGCGGCGGGCTACCTGTTCTTGACCTCCGACGACTTTCGCAGCCGGGTCGAAAGCAGCGCCAGCGCCTATTCGGGCCGCAAGACGCACATCGCCAAGATAACCATCGACTGGGGTTCGACCGCGCACGTGCACCTTGACGGCGTCGAGGTCGCCAATGCCGCCTGGGCCAAGGCCGAGCACATGCTGAAGGCCGAGCAGGTCGACTTCGACATCCGGCTATGGCCGCTCCTCAAGGGCGACCTCGTCCTGCCCAGCCTGATACTGCGCAAGCCCGAGGTCGCCATCGAAGTGGGCGACAAGGAGCAGTTGAACTGGAGCCTCGGCGAAAGCCCGGTGACGACAGGGCTTGCGAAGGCGGCGGCGCCCAAGGAAAGGACCGAGATGCCGCTGGTCGGCCATCTCGAGATCACCGACGGGCGTCTTTCCTACCAGGATACCAAGCGCAAGCTGTCACTGGACGGCACGGTCTCGACGGCGGAGGGCAAGGCCGGCGGCCAGCCCCAGGCCGAGCTGCAGCTCAAGGGCAAGATCGAGAACCAGCCGCTCACCGTCCATTTCGTGGGCGGCTCGGCGCTCATGCTGCGCGACACCTCGCAGCCTTATCCGATCGATCTCAATGTCGACTACGGCGCCACAAAGCTCGCCCTTAAGGGCACCGTGCAGGATCCCTTCCAGTGGACCGGCGCCAACGCAGATCTCACGCTCTCCGGGCCGAACCTGGCCGAGATCTACCCATTGCTAGGCATTCCCGGCCCGCCCACGCCGCCTTATCGGATCAGCGGCAAGCTCGACCGCGAGCTCGGCCTGTGGAAGTTCGTGAACACCAAGTGGCATGTCGGCGACAGCGATCTCACCGGCGACATCCTGATCGACGAGACCAAGAAACCCGAGTTCCTCACCGCCAAGCTGGTCTCGCAGAACCTGGCCTTCGCCGATCTGGCGCCGTTGGTCGGCGCGCCGCCGGGCAAGACCGGCAACGTCTCGGCGCAGCAGAGGCAGACCCAGCAGCAGCTCGAAGCCACCGGCGACCTCTTCCCCAACGTGCCGCTCCATACCGAACGCCTGCGGGCGATGAACATGGACGTGATGCTCGACGCCAAGAAGGTCGTGGCGCCTGCCTATCTGCCGGTGCAGGCGCTGGCGTTCCGCGTCCTGATCAACAACGGCGTGGCAACGGCCAAGCCGCTCACTCTGTCGCTGATCGGCGGCGGCACCATCGCCGGCGAGCTTGCAATCGACGCGCAGACCGAGCTACCCAAGGTGCGGGCGGCGCTAAGGGGCTCGAACATCGAGCTCGGCATGTTCTTCCGCAACTCACGCTATTTCGACACGACCAAGGGCAAGATCCAGGGCCAGGTTGCGCTCGCGGGTTCCGGCAAGTCGCTGGCCCAAGTGATGAGCGTTGCCGACGGCAATGTCGAGGTGGCGATGACCGGCGGCTCGGTGAGCAGCCTGATGGTGAGCCTGGCCGGCCTGCAGCTCTTCGACGCGCTGATCCTCTATGTGACGGGCGACAATCGCATCCCGATCCTGTGCGCCCTGGGTCGGCTCAACTTCCAGCACGGCACCGTCATCTTCGATCGCACGCTGCTCGATACGCAGAAGTCAATCCTCCACGTCAGCGGCCAGGTTTCGCTGCAGAGCCAGGTCGTGAATGCCCAGGTCAAGGCCGATCCCAAGTCATTCGATCTTCTCGACCTGCACGGCCCGGTCCTCGTGCAGGGCAAGATCCGTTCGCCTCAGATCACGATCGGTCGCGTCATTCCCATCCCGACGCCGGTCTTCGGCGACGCCAAGACCGTCGCTTGCGACGCCACGACCCGGCAGCTGTTTTCCACTCAGTAGTCACTGCTGCCGCGCGCTACGCCACGGCGTGTCGGCCATCTGTGACAATCGTGTGACCGGGGCTGCGGATCGAGCCCACGTGCCCGATTGCGGTGGCGAATTATCGCACGCGTGGTGAAATGGTCGCCGGCGGCCCATCGCGGGTGTGGGTTTCCTGACATTGGATCGAAGCGACGGCCGCCTGGCTTGCGATCGTGAGATCGTGCGCATTGGACGAGCCGGCAGGTTGATGATGCGTGCTCATCTGATAACCGTCTTCGTGGGTTTGGCCTTTGCGTGTTGCTGTCTGAACACGGCAAGGTCGGAACAATTGCGAATAGCCCTTGTCATTTCCAATGGGCGCTACGCAAGCATGCCTGCCCTTGCGCGGTGCAGCGCATCTGCCACGTCCGTGCGCGATGCATTGCGGGGCAGCGGGTTCGAGGTCATGGAACGCAGCGACCTGGGACGAGGCGAATTCGATACGTCCATTGGTGCTTTGGCGCGCCAACTCGCTGCAGCACCTTCTGCTTTGGGCGCGCTCTACTATTGCGGCTATGCCTTGGAGTTCAATGGACGATCGTTTCTTTTGCCGGCATCCACCACCATCGCTCGCGACTACGACGTTCTTACCCAGGGTATCATTGCGAAGAGTTTGGTCGACAGCCTGATCCGCGCCCAGGAGAGCACCGGATTTGTCGTGCTGGACGTGTTCCAGACACCGGCTGCTTCAGCGCCGACAGGACTGGGCGGGCTCGTCGAACAGATGCGCCCTTCGAATTTCGCCGTGATAGGTGCCGTCAACGATGGCACAGCCGATGGGCCGACGGCGGCATCGCTGGCCTTGCGCGATCAGGTTGCAGAAGGCGCGGTGAACCCCGACACGTTCATGAGCGGGATGCGCCGCCGGCTTTCCAAGACTGCCGCCGTGACGGCGCATTTCGTTCCTGCGCTTGATCGTCCCGCGGTCGAGCCGGGTTGGCGGCGCGATGCTTCGCCTTCGGCGGCGCCCGCTGCGCCGGCCGCCACTGCCGTCCATCCGGCGCCGCCGCCGCCCGAGCCATCGGTCGTGGCATTGCCGGTTGCGCCGCCGCAACGCCTGACCATGGCGGACGAGGATCAGATGTCCGAGCAGGATCGGCGCCGGATCCAGACGATGCTGGCAACCATGGGATACTACAGTGGCCGGATAGACGGGACATTCGGACCCGAAACCCGGGCCGCCATCCGTCGCTACCAGTTCGAAATCAAGAGCGAAATGACCGGCCGTCTGAACGCTGAACAGGCAACACGACTCGCCAACAGCGTGCGGTGAAATGGCGGCATGGAGAATGGCATGGGGCTCAGGACCAAATTCAATCTGGTGATGATCACGGCGTTCGTGATTGGCCTGGCGGCAGCGACTTTCCTGGCCCGGGAAATCACGACGGAGGAAGCCAAGAGGCAGATGCTCAATGAAGCCAACCTCATCATGCGCAGCGGAACGGCCGTTCGCGGCTACACCCAGAATGAGATCAGGCCTCTGATCAGCGAGCAGATGGCCGTGCGCTTCCTGCCCCATTCGGTGCCGTCGTGGTCGGCACAAACCGTGCTCCACCAGGTCCAGAAGGACTTTCCCGACTACTCGTACAAGGAAGCCGCGCTCAACCCCACCAATCCTTCCGACCGCGCCACGACCTGGGAAGCGGATATCATCGGTGTGTTCAAGCAGGACACTGCGCTGGCTGAATTCGTCGCCATGCGGGACACCCCGTCAGGCCCGTTTCTGACTTTCGCTCGTCCCTTCCGGCTGACCGACCGCGCTTGTCTGTCGTGTCATTCGACGCCGGCAGCGGCGCCCGCAACGATGGTTGACCTGTACGGCAACAGCAACGGATTCGGCTGGGTGTTGAACGACGTCATCGGCGCACAGATCGTTTCGGTTCCGCTCAGCGTGGCGCTGGCGCGCGCAAACCGCTCGTTGCTGGCGTTCGTGGCTGCGCTGAGTGCGGTGTTCCTGGGGATGCTCGTATTGTTGAACGTGCTGATGCACTTCTTCATTTTGCGGCCGGTGCAGCAAATCACCGCGCTGGCGCGCGATGTGAGTGCAGGGAAACCCGACGTTGCGGAGTACCCGGTAACGGGCCACGACGAAATTGCTTCGCTTGGACGCTCGTTCAATCTGATGCATCGCAGCTTGCAGAACGCCATTAAAATGCTGGAGGGCGCATGATCGGTGCGCCTTCGAGGGGATAGGCGTGGTCCCGATTCCGACCACCATCGGCCGCTATTTCGTAGAGAACTTGGTCGGCATTGGTGGAATGGGTCAGATCTTCAAGGCGCATGACCCTGAGATCCGCCGATCGGTCGCCATAAAACTGATCTCGACCGAGTTGATGAGCGGCGGCAAGCGCGCCGAATACATTCGGCGTTTCCGGCGCGAGGCCCAGGCGGCCGCCCGCTGCGCACACCCCAACATCGTGGCTATCTATGACTTCGCCCTTCACGAGGGCCAGCCCTTCATCGCGATGGAATTCGTTTATGGCGCGAGCTTGCGCCAGGCGCTCGATGCCGCCCCTGTCATGGCCGTTCCGGATGCCATCGCCATCATGCTGCAGGTATTGGACGCTCTGGCCAGCGCGCACGCGATGGGCATCATCCATCAGGACATCAAACCGGCAAATATCATGTTGACCCCCGAAATGAGGGTCAAGGTGGCGGATTTTGGCATCTCCCGTTTCGTCAATACCGACGTCACCAGCACCTCATCGTCGATGGGTACGCCGAACTACATGTCCCCGGAGCAATGTCGCGGCAGCATGGTGGACTGTCGCTCCGACCTTTTTTCGGCAGGGGCGACACTGTTCGAAATGGTGGCTGGCGATCGCGCCTTTCCGGGCCACAACGTGGGAGAGGTCAGCCACCGCATTCAGAATGAGAGATTGCCCCTATTGCCTGCACCTGTTCGCGCCGTGGCCCCGAGGCTGCAGTTCGTGCTCGAGCGCGCCATGGAAAAACAGCCGGACGATCGTTTCCATACGGGTGACGAGATGGCCGAGGCGCTGCGGCAGGTTCTGGGCAGCAGCCGCGACGATGAGGTGAATATAATCACCCGGATCTCTCCGGCGGGCGGTGTTGCGAGCGGCCCTGCCGATTTGCGGGAAATGCGGCACGACACCGCGGCGCGAGCGCCGGAGTCGCAGCTCGATGGCCATACGTTGCAGGCGCTGGAGCACAAGCTGACGGATTATATTGGCCCGATCGCCCGCATCCTGGTCCGCACGACCGCCGGTCGCAGCCGATCGGTTGGCGACCTTTGTTCACAGCTCGCCCTGTCGATCACCGATAACGCTGAGCGTGAGCGGTTCCGTCGCGATGTGGAGTTTTTGCTGCGCTCCCGCTCGGTGCTGGCCGGCACGCCGCAGCGCAGCGACAACAGCGCCCGTCTGCCCGAACATGAGCTGGAGCGGGTGCAGGAGGCGCTTACCCAATTTGTCGGACCGATTGCCCGGGTCCTGGTGCGGCGCGCGACGGCCGACGCATCTTCCGTTGAAGCTTTGTGGTTCAGTCTCTCAAATCACATAGAATCCCCGAAGGAACGAACTGCATTTCTGCGACAACGCCAAAAATAGGGGGCAACGGTTCGGGAGTCCCCGAAATGCGCGTCGTCACCGTGGATCACGGCCGTCTTTCACGACGAGGTGGCTGCTACGCCGCGGCCTTCGCCGCTTTCTGCTCTTCCGATCGATCGGTGGCCGGCGGCGGGGCGCGCGAGAGGTCGGTGATCTGTGCGCGCAGCGCCGGCGTCATGTCGACCTTTACCGCGGCGAGTGAGTCCTTCAGCTGGTCGACATTGCGCGCCCCGATGATGGGCGCCGTGATCGCGGGATGCGTGGCCACCTGATTACCGACGGGCCGTACACCGAGACCAAGGAACACCTCGCCGGGTTCTGGGTCATCAACGCCGCCGACCTGGACGAGGCCCTGGAGTGGGCCAAGCTCACCACGGTCGCGCAGCAGCGGCCGATCGAGGTCCGCCCGTTCTTCGATGGGGACCTCGACGACGCGATACGGGCTAACGCGTCCGACGCGCAGTAAGCGTATCCGTGCAGCGACCATAAACTCTCGCGCAGTGACTGTCGAGACTGTCTTCCGCCGCGAGTACGGTCGCTGCGTCGCCACCCTGATCCGTTTTCTCGGCGATATCGAGGCTGCCGAGGAAGCGGTCCAGGATGCGTTCACCGTGGCCGTCGCCAGGTGGCCGTCGGATGGCGAGCCGCCTAATCCCGGTGCGTGGATCGTCACGACCGCCCGCAACCGGGCCGTCAACCGGCTGCGCCGCGAGTCGGTCCGTGACGAGCGGCATGCGCAAGCGCATCACCTGTACGGTGCCGCCGCTCAGGCCGCCGGGGACAATGCCTTGGCGCGGGAGGAGGAGACCGTGCCCGATGACCGGCTGCGTCTGATCTTCACCTGCTGTCATCCTGCGCTGAACCAGCCCGCCCAGGTCGCGCTGACCCTGCGGCTGCTCGGCGGGCTCGGGACGCCGGAGATCGCGCGGGCGTTCCTCGTTCCCGAAGCAACCATGGCCCAGCGGGTCGTCCGGGCCAAGCGCAAGATCAGGGACGCCCGTTTCCCCTATCGCGTGCCCGCGGAAGCCGAACTTCCTGCCCCCCTCAAACCCGTCCTCGCCGTCGTCTACCTGATCTTCAACGAAGGCTACGCGGCGACCGCCGACTCTCTGATGAGGCTCGATCTGTGCGCCGAGGGAACCCGGCTCGCCCGCGTGCTCGCCGAGTTGATGCCCGACGAGCCGGAGGCGCAGGGGCTGCTGGCGCTGCTCTTGCTGCTGCACGCCCGCAGCGCCGCCCGCGTCGCCGCCGACGGCTCGCTGGTCCGCCTGGCCGGACAGGACCGGCAGCTCTGGGAGCGCGGCCTGATCGCCGAAGGCCAGGCCATCGTGCGTGCGTGCGTCCAGCGTGACCGCCCCGGCCCGTACCAGATCCAGGCCGCCATCAATGCTGTCCATTCCGTTGCCCCCAGCTTTGACAGCACCGACTGGCACGCCATCCTGATGCTCTACGACCAGCTGCACGCGCTCACGCCGACTCCGGTAGTCGCACTCAACCGGGCAGTCGCGCTCGCCGAGGTCCGTGGCCCCGCCGCCGGCCTGGCCGCAGTGGACGATCTGCGTTCTTCGGGCCTGCACAGCTACTACTTGTTCCACGCATCACGCGCCGACCTGCTACGCCGCCTCGGCCGCAGCACCGAAGCCGCGGCCGCCTACGCTACCGCCCGCTCTCTCACCACGAACCCGGTCGAACAGACCTTCCTCGACGCCCAGCGCGCAGGCAGCATCCACCTGCAGGGTCCGGCATGATGCTGGTGTGGCCGCGCTCGCCGCAGGGTTCCGTGCTCCGTTCGCCCGTTACTGGCTGTCGGGGTTTCTGGCCGACTTCGGTGATGGCATCCGGCTGGCGGCCTTCCCATTGCTCGCTGCGCAGTTCACCCGCTCGCCCACGGCGGTAGCGGCCGTTACCGCTGTGCAGAGCCTGCCGTGGCTGCTGACCGGCGCCGGGGCGGGTGTGCTGGTGGACCGTAGCGACCGGCGCCGCCTGATGGTGGTCGTGGACGTGACGCGAGCGGCCATTATCGCGGGGCTGGCAGCAGCGGTCCTCACCCATACCGCTGGGCTGGCGCTGATCTACCTGGCCGCGTTCACCACCGGCGTGGGATCGGCGCTGCGCGATACCGCTGCGGTGACGTGCATACCCCGGCTGGTCGACTCGGCCGACCTCGAGCGGGCTAACGCCCGCGTGATCGCGGGGCAGATCGTCGGCCACGAGCTGGCCGGGCCCGCCGCCGGGGGCTGGCTGTTTGGCCTGGCTGCGGTCTTGCCGTTCGCAGTGAATGCCGGGGCGCTGGGGATTGCCGTGCTGTTGCTGCTGACGCTGCCGAGCGTGTTCCGGCCGGTGCCCGCGGCGCGGGATCCGGACACCGCATCCCCGCTGGCATCCGCGCGCCGTGACCTTCGCGACGGCGCCCGCTGGCTGTGGCGGCACGCCGACGTCCGGGACGTCACCATCGCCACCGGCGTCATCGCCGCCATGGACGCCGCGTGGTTCGCGGTACTGGTCTTGTATGTGATCCAGGTCCTGCACCAGCGCCCCGGCGTCTATGGGCTGCTGCTGGGCGTGGCCGCGCTTGGCGGCATCTCGGTAGGCAGCATCGGGCCGCGGGTGGCCCGGCGGGCTGGCCCGTGGCGGTCCCTGCTAGTCGCCGGGGCGGTCATGGCAGTCACCCAGGCCGGGCTCGGGCTCACCGCCAACGTGATCGTTGCCTCCGCAATGCTGTTCGCCAGCAGCGCGGCCTGGGCGCTGTTCAACATGACCGCGGTCACCATGCGCCAGCGACAGGTACCCGACCCGTTGCTCGGCCGGGTCACCAGCTTGAACGGAACCGTAGCCGGTGGCGCGGAGACCCTAGGCGCACTCGTCGGCGGTGCTCTTGCCGCCGTCGGCGGGATACGCGCCCCGATGCTCGCCGGGGCCCTGCCGATCGCCGCGACAGTAATCCTGCTCGCGTGGCGGCACCGAGCACAGCAGCCAGCTTGACTGGCGACCCGCCCGCCCCCAGGCGGAATTCATGACCCGTAGCCGGCGCCGTCGGCCCCGAAATGATAGCCGTGTACGCAGTTCCGATCCTGGCGGGGGCGCCCTTTCACAGCAGCCCGAAACGGAATGGGTCAAGGAGAATCGGCCCGGAGCCGTGAGCGCTATGGGCCCAGGGCGCTAGGGCAAATCCTGCGCGATCTGCCAGATGTAGCCGTCCGGATCGGCGAAGGTGATCGTGCGCATTCCCCAGTCACGATCCGCCGGGCCGCTGATCAATGTCACTCCATGCTCATCCAGTTCGGCGCGCACCGCATCAGCGTCCTCAACCCAGATGGAGAACTGCCCGTAGCCCCGCTGCGCCAGGGCGAGCACGTCGCGTCCCGGGGGCTGGTGAGCTGGATCCTTCCGCAACGCGACGTACATGCTCGTGAACCGGAATACTGCCAAGTCCTCCTGCTCGTCCAGCGGAAGCAGGCCGAAGACCTTCTGGTAGAACGTCTTCGAGCGCTCCAGGTCCGCGACGACCAGAGTCATGGCACTGATCTGCTTCTCCCATTCAGCCATGTCGCGCCTCTCTTCCTGGCTAGACGAGTGATTCCTTATGGATCTTCAATGGTCGTAAGCGGTCAGCGACCGGGTGAGCGGGGCGCCGGTCTTGTTGTTGTGCCAGATCGCGGCGGCCATGGCCAGGATGCGCTGGGCGACCCGGATGGCGACGCCCTCGAAGGTGCGGCCGCCGTGGGCTTCGAGGTCGAGCTGGCCTTTGAGGGTGTCGTTGACCGATTCGATGAGCTGGCGGGTGGCCTTGAGCAGGGGCTCGCCGGGGCGGGCGGCCTCGTTTTTGCGGGAGGGCCGCAGCAGGGTGATGCCACGGGCGGCCAGGTCAGCTTCGGTTTCATGGCCAGCGAAGCCCTTGTCGGTGATCAGGGCCAGGCCGGGCCGGGCGGCGGCCAGCTGTGGTTCGACGTCGAGCATCGCGGCCAGGACCTCGCGTTCACCGATCTTGGGGTCGGCCAGTGCCCACAGGACCGGCATCCCGGCTGGGGTGCAGATCAGGTACAGCCGCAGCCCCCAAAACCACCGGGAATGGCTCGCGCAGTAGCCGTAGTTCGCCCAGCCCGCCATGTCTCGTGCAGGACAGGGACACGGCCCGTGGGCTCCTCCCAGGCTTCCTGCCGGCCCAGAGCGGTGAGGTCGAGCAGCGTATAGAGGCTGGGGTGTACTCGTTGCCCCGCCCATAGGTCGAACAGGTGTGGAAGATCTCGTCGCCATCGCGCAGGAAACAGCTGTGGCCGGGCATCTCGGTGGACCGCTCGCCGCTGCCTGCGTCGCTCGGCATTGAGCATGTCACGCCTGCGGGCTCTTTCTTCTCCTCGTCGAGCAGCCGCACCCTGGCCTCAAGCCACCGTTCGCGCGACACAACCTCGGGAAAAGGCATCACGACCCTCCTGGACCGCGGTGCGGCTCCGGGCAAGGTTCCTGGCGGGTGGGACTAGTCAGCGGCGCGAAACTAACCGGCAGGCTCTGCCCGCCGCTAGGCTCAGTCTGTGTGGCCATCCTGATGGGTGCCTGTTCTATGGTCGCCCGATTCCACCATCATCCCGAGGCTTCATGACTCAGGTGATCGTGCTGAACGGCGGTTCCAGCTCGGGGAAGTCCTCGATTGCGCGGGCCCTGCAGGATGTCCTTCCGGGGCAGTGGCTGACGTTCGGCACGGACGTCCTGGCCGAGGCTCTCCCTGGCCGGGGAGAGGATCCGCGGTCCGGGCTCGTGCTGGAGCCAGATGGCACCGTGACAGTGAAGCCGGAGTTCCGGGCGGTCGAGGAGATCTGGTACCAGGGCCTCGTGGTGATGGCCAGCCGCGGGGCATTGCTGATCCTGGACGAGGTATTCCTGGCCGGCGGTGCGGGACAGCGGCGGTTGCAGGCCCTGCTAGGCGGCCTGGACGTGCTGTGGGCCGGGGTTCACTGCGATCCGCTGGTGGCGGCCAGCCGCGAAGCGGCCCGGCCTGAGCGGGTGCGGGGCATGGCAGTGGCCCAGGCCATCGCTGTGCACGCCGGTGTGGTCTACGACGTAGAGGTCGACACCACCGACTGCCCGGCCATCGTCTGTGCCCGCCGGATAGCCGACGCTGTCGCGTGATTAGCGTGTCATTAACCCCGGTATACAGCGGTGCCTCACGGACACTGATCACTTGTCCTGCTGCGAACTGAGCATCTGAGTTGCGGTTAGGGACAGCGTCGTGAAAACGCAGCCAGCGACCAGCACCCACGCCAGCGCACTGGTGGCGAAAATGATGGTCATCAAGGCAGAGGTGAACCCGCCGCTAAATCTGCGGTCCGGGCTGGGCCAGCACCAGCTGATCAGCCTGTCTCAGGGTCCTGAGGCCCAGCCAAAGGCGGGTTCTCCACCGGACGGCTTGCCCTCCTCCACAGCGCAATGGCCAGTGCCCCGGCGCAGGCCATGTCAATGAGGCCGCCCCCCAGGTAGATGGGGCGCCAGCCCACTGCTCCGACCAGGAAGCCCGCGAACCCGTAGCCCACTGCGGAGGCAAATGTGGTGATGGCACCGACGGCGGCGAACATCCGGCCGCGGATGACATCCGGCGTGCCGCGCTGGTAGATGCCGCTGAAGCCAACAAAGGCGAAGGAGTCACTGGCAGCGAACAGCAGACTGAACAGCGGAACGAGGACAAACCACAGGCTCACGCCAACGGCGGCGACAAAGGCACCCAACCCCAGCACACCGAGCACAGCCGCTGCGGTCTCGCTGTTCTTGCTGACGACGCGGGCGGCGATCAGCGCGCCGAGCAGGCCGCCCGCTCCCCAGGCGACATTCATGACCCCATAGCCGACGCCGCCGACCCCGAAATGGTGGATCAGCGGCAAGTCAGCCACCGCGATAATCTCGGTCGCCAGGAACGTGACTGCGCCCACCACAGTCAGCGTCAGCAGCGTGCCGTTGTGCCATAGGAAGCGGACGCCTGCCCACATGCTGCCCGTCTCCGGCGTGTTCGTTTCTGCTTCCGGGTTCTCGCTGCGGAACGGGCCGCGCACCGCCGCGACGAAAGCCGCGGAGAGAGCGAACGACACGGCATTGGCCACAAACGCCACGCCCGCACCCGCGAACGCGTACAGAACACCACCCAGCGCCGGCCCCGCCAGCTGCCCAACGTTCGAAGCCGCCGCAAGCGTGCCATTCGCCCACGTCAGTTGGCTGTCCCCGGCCAAGTTCGGGACGGCGGCCCGCGAGGCCGGGCCAAACGGCGAGTGCAACAACGCCGCCAGCGCCCCCAGCGCGATTAACCCCAGTGGGCGGCCAGTAACGGCCATCCCAGCGTAGGTCGCCGCCCCCAGCAGATCACAGATGATCATGATGCGCTTGCGGTTCAGCCGGTCAGCCATCGCCCCCGACACCGGAGCCACCAGCGCGGATGGCACCTGGGTGAACAGGAAGCTGGCCGACAGCCACACGGTAGACCCGGTCTTGGCGTACACGGCCAAGGACAGCGCGATGGTGGCCGCCCAGTTGCCGGTATTCGACGCCGCCGACGCAATCGCCAGCCGCCACACGTCGCCCCGCTCGCGGGTGATCATTAAGTACGCTCCAGTGCAGAGGCGCTGCAGAAACCTCAGCAGAACTCCGGGGATACCGCCACTGCCAACGCGCAAAAACAGCCCATGATCTGGCACATGCGCGAAACGATCGTGGCCGTAACGTGGAGGCAGGGTCTGGGCGGTGGGCAGGACGGCCAGGGCGCCCTGGCGGCCATCGTCCCCACGTCTACGTGCCGTACGTTCCTGCTAGGCCGTCACCTGAGCCGCTGGGTCCAGACGCTGGCCGGTATGGCTGATCGCAATGGGCGGGGCGGGGAACGTGGTGCCTGCGAGCAGTGAGGAGGGCTCCTGGTAACGACGGGACGGGTGCCGAAGCACCAGCCAGTCACACCAGGCAGCCCTGGTGCCAGTCTGCCCTGCCGTGGCGACGTGCGTTCATGCGCACCGTCGCGGCGTTGCGGCACGTCTGACGCGCCGTTACCGCCTCCGATACCAGTGATGATGAGTGGGCGCTGCTCGCGCCACTGCTGCCCGTGCCGCTGCCGGGACTGCGGCGGGCGGCCATGCCCGAGGCGCACTGCCGCCGCACTGTCATGGACGCCCTCCGGTATGTCCATCCACAACGGCGTGCGCTGTGGATCGGGCCGCTGCCGGTGGACTTCGAGCCGCCGTGGCGCACCGTCTACGGCCGTACTACCGGCGCGCTGGAACGCCTCCGGCGTCACTATCGCGGTCGCACGACGCGTTACGCGGCCAGGCCCGCCAGGCCGCGGGCCGCGAGGCCGAGCCCACCGCCGCGGGGTCACGTCGACTCCCAGTCGGTACCGGGCGGCAGCCGACCGCGCCGAAAGCCAGCCGGGCGTGCTGGGACAACGCCAGACCGAAAGTCCGAACGGCCGCAAGCGCCACATCGCCGTCGACACCACCGCGGGCTGCTCCTCGAAGTCCTCATCACCCCGGCCTCGGTCCAAGACCGTGACGGCGCCCGGCCGCTGCTGTTCAACCTCAAGCGCGCCCGCCGCCGCGATCCGCCACGCCTGGGCTGATGCCGGCGTGACGCCAGGCAAGCTCCTGCCCTGGGCGAAGAAGTGGCTGAAGCTGGACGTGGAGGTCGTCAAACGGCCCCAGGGCTCCCACACCTTCGAGGTGCTGCCCGCGCCGCTGGGTGGTCGAGCGCACCCTGGCATGGGTCACCAGCTACCGCCGCTGCGCCCGCGACTACGAACGCCTGCCCGCCCGCCACGAAGCCAACATCTACTGGGCCATGACCATCCTCATGACACGCCGCCTGACCAGGCCCAGCTGAGGTCCAGAAATAGGCGTTAAAGCGTACCCTGCGGTTCCTGGCGGTCGCGTGCGAGGTCGACGCTGAGCAGTTCCAGGCCGGTGACGGGCTGCGAAGCCCGGCCGCCGCATAGAGCGTGAGCGCAGGGGTGTTGCCAGTCTCGGTCTGCAAGGACACGCGATGAGCGCCCGCCTCGCGGGCATCGTCAATGACTTGCTGGAGCAAGACACCCGCGATCCCCATACGGCGGCTGCGCCGGGGCGACGTAAAGGTCGCGGATCGACCAGGCGGTGCCGAGCGTCAGCGACGCCGGCATCAGCAGATACGGCGATGAACCCGCAGGCCCGGCCCGAGCGCAGAGCGGCCATGATCATCATCGCCTGCCGTGTCACCTGGGCGTGCAGCCAGTCATGGGTGAGCTGGCGGAGATGGCGGCCAGCCGTAGTGGGCCCGGTAATCGTCGAACAAGGCAGCCACCGCACCGAACGCGGAGTGCGATGGCGATATCCGCACGACAGTCAGCGACACAGGACCAGTCTTGCCGGCTCCCGGCCCACCGCCGCGCCGCACCACTGAGGTTCAGAAACAAGCACTAAGAGCCGTACGCTCCCGCTAGGCCGTCACCTGATGCCGCTGGGTGGGAGATACTGCCGGTATGGCTGATCGCAACGTGCTGGGCGGGGAACTGGAGCCATGTGGCACCGACCCGGTCACCGGCTTCTACCGGGACGGGTGCTGCAGCACCGGGCCGGAGGATCTGGGCAGCCATACCATCTGCGCCGTCGTGACCACGGAGTTCCTGGAGCACCAGCGCGGCATCGGCAACGATCTGACTACGCCGGTGCCGCAGTTCCGGTTCCCGGGGCTGGTGCCGGGCGACCGCTGGTGCGTGACCGCGCGGAACTGGCTGCGGGCCCATCACGAGGGCGCCGCCGCTCATGTGGTCCTGGCGTCCACCCACCAGGCGGCGCTGCAGATCGTCCCGCTGGCCGTACTCCAGGAGCACGCCGTTGACGTCCCGGCCGACCCCAGCGCACTGGAAACCTGACGGGGAATCTAACCGTGGTCGGCGCGGGCGAACAGGACGGCGGCCAGGGCCACGGCAGCCAGCAGGGATAGACCGGCCAGCCACAGCGCTTGGTGCAGGCCGGTCACGTAGCGCGCGCCCTGGGCGGGGCCGAGCGGCGGCCCGGCCGTTCCGCAGCCTTGCGCCGGTCCCGCCCGATCCGCGCAGCGGGGCTACGCTGGCCGGCCGAAGAAGATTTCGAGTTCGGCAAGGACTGCTTCGGACTCGACCAATCCCAGGTCCGCCTCCACACCGCGATCGCCCGGCACACCGTCCTGGTCATGACCGTCCTGGCCATGGCGGCTGCCGTGCTAGAGCCTCCAGCGAAGTTCCGGCCGGTTGACCCGCTTGGCGGGCCGGCCCCGGCGTTCCCGGAACCGGCGAGCGGCCCAGAGCGGGAGCCAGGCCAGGAACTCGACGGCGTAGAAGACGAGAAGCGTAATCACGATGAGGGCTGCGGCCGGACCGACGACCGGCAGGGCGAGGCCGGCTATCAAAGCGACCCGCCAGGCTTCTTTCCACCAGTTCTCGCGCCCGGCCGAATCCGTCAGCGCACCCAGCCGTACCGCGGCCCACATGATCCACCGGCGCAGGAACGGGACGCCCAGCTCCCGCATGGCCTGCCGGAAGATGCCATCCGCGTCGATACGGCTAATGCGGCGGGCCGGGACCTCGACGCGGCACAGGTAGTCGTGCAGAATGGCCGCTTTCGTGTAACGCCCATAGCGCGGGATGAACCACACGAACACGCGGGGCACCGACGCGAAGTCGGTCCCCGAATGCACAGGGACCTCGAACTCCGCGGCGCTCGCGTGGTACACCAGCGCCCGCAGGGTCTTCCAGTCCTGCTCGTTGACCTGCTGGACATCGACCGGGAAGGGGTGCAGGAATCCGAGCGGACGGCGGGGTCCCGCGTTCCCAGCGTCCGTGACGGGTGTCTCGATGGTCATGACAGCCTCCTGCTCGGGGGATTCACTGAACAGAGAGGCGCGCGGCAGGCCCGAAATACACGGCGGCCGGCCAGACCATCCGGGCCAGGCTGCAGTTCCGGTTACCGGCCCTGGGTCACTTTCTGGCCACGCCGCCGAAATTATCCAGGTCCAGGCCGGAGCTGGGCTGGCCCGGCGCCGGGCGCCAGCGCTGGAGCGGGACCAGCCTGGGCTCGGCGGCCTCCAGGCCGTCGAAGAACTCAGCTATCTGCTCCGGCCTGCGCAGATGATAGGGAATGGCCCCGGGTTCAGAGAGACTCCAGGAAATCGACGAGCCCGGGAAAGTAGTGCCCGGGGTCGTCGAATTGGGCCAGGTGGCTGCCGTCCGGGCAATGCAGGTAACGGCCCTGGGGCAGCTGCTGCGCCATCCAGCGCATGTGCCCGGGGTCCATCGTGTCGTGGGTCGCGCCGATGACCAGGGCGGGCACGTCGATGCGCGGCAGATCCGCCGACCGGTCCCAGTCCTCCAGCGTGCCGCTGAGCCCGAGTTCGCTGGGCCCCTGCATGGGCACGTAGATCGCCGGGTTGATGTGCCCCAGCGACCGGGTGACCGGGTCCGGCCATTCGCCCAGCGGCAGGCGGCAGACGTGCTGCACGTAGTGATGCTCCATGAGCAGCTGCTCGTAGCGCGGGTCGCCGGTCTTGCCCTCGGCCTCGAACTGCTTGATCTGCGCCAGCGCCGCCTGGTCCATGGCTGGCATCAGGACGTCGCTGGCGTAGGCGTTGTACTGCCGCGCGCTGGACATCATGTTGGAGATCACCAGCCCCTTGAGGTGCTGCTGATAGGAGAGCGCGTACTCCATGGCCAGCAGCCCGCCCCAGGACTGCCCGAGCAGCACGAAGTTGCTGTGGTCCAGGCCCAGCGCCTGGCGGACCTGCTCGACCTCGCTGACGAAGCGGGAGAGGTCCCACAGGGACGGGTCATCGGGCTGGTCGCTGCGGAAGGAGCCGAGCTGGTCGTAGTAGTAGTACTCCAGCCCGGCCCGCGGGAACCAGGTGTCGAAGGACTCGTAGAGCTCGCTGGTGGCCCCGGGCCCGCCGTGCAGCAGCAGTACCTTGACATCAGGGTTGGTGCCGACCCGCTTGGTCCAGACCCGGAACTCACCGGCTGGCGTGCTGACCGGGACCATCCGGGACCCGCCGGAGACAACATCGCGCCGATCCCAGCCGGAGACATCGAAGTACGAGACAGCCGGATTGCCCATGGCCCCCAAGCTACCTGGCCCACGCGGCACAATGGGGGCAAATCCCACGGTAATTCGTAAATGGCCCGAATAGAAATGCGTCCACGGAATTCCCCGAACCTGCCCCGGTGATGACCGTGGCCGAAAGGCGCGGAAATGAATCTGGGACCGTCTTGAGTTTCCGGGCGACCGCCGGGCCGGATACTCAGCGCCGGGCTGGGCCAGCCGGGCCGGAATTGCGGCTGAGGCGGTCCAGGGCACGGCTCAGGTCGGCCGAGGACACGATCCCGGCCAGCTGGCCGCCGTCGAACACCAGGACCCGTCCTTCCGAGCACGCGGTCAGCCGGGGCAGCACATCGGCGACCGGCTCGTCCGGGGTGGCCTGGGCCACCTCAGCCAGCGGGCAGGCAACGTCGCGGACCAGGGTGCCGCTCCGCGCCTCGGGCGGCACCTGACTGGCCCGGTGCACCGTGATCAGGCCGGTCGCCTGCCCGCCGTCCAGCACCGGGAACGCGGAGTGCCGGTGCCCAGGCAGGTAGTCGCCGAGGAACTGGGCGACCGTGGCCGACGCGGGCACCGTCACCGGGCTGGCCGTCATGACGTCCCGCACGGGCACCGTGCGCAGCCGGGCCTGCAGCATCGCCTGCTGGCTCTCGGCGGTAGCCGCGCCGATCAGGAACCAGCCGAGCAGCGCGAACCACAGCCAGTTGTACGCCCGCCGGACCAGGACGAGATAGGCGGCCACGACGATGAGGGCCCAGCCGAACACCTGCCCGGACCGGGCGGACCATACCGCCGCCCGGAGCCGGTCCCCGGTGATCCGCCACAGCACCGCCTGCAGCAGCCGCCCGCCATCCAGCGGCGCGGCCGGGATCACGTTGAACACGGCCAGCAGGAGGTTGATCCCGCCCAGCCAGGCCAGCGCGGCGACCAGGACGCCCGGGGCGGCGGCCATCTGCAGCAGCCAGGCCACGAGTGAGAAGACCCCGCCCAGCACCAGGCTCACCAGCGGTCCGATCCCCGAGATGCGGACCTCGGCCGCCGGGCCCGGGACGTCACCCTCCAGCTGGGAGACGCCGCCCAGGAACCACAGCGTTATCCCCTCGACCCCGAGCCCGTTCCGCCGGGCCACCAGCGAGTGGCCCAGCTCATGGGCCAGCAGCGAGGCGAGATAGGCCACCGCGGTCAGAACGGCGGCAATCACGTACTCGGCGGCTGGCCGCCGCGGCGCGGCGGCCGGGAACTGGCCGACGGCCAGCCCGTACACCAGCAGCACGATGATGAGCAGCACGCTCCAGTTCACGCCGATCCGGATGCCGCTGATCCGGCCCAGGCTGAAGGTCGTCCTCATGGCGTTTCTCCCGGCCTTGGGGGTGTGCCGCCTCCATAGTCACCCGGCCCGCGCCACGGCGCGCCCGCGGGTACCACAGTGCCGGGCCGCCTGGGGCGCAGCTCACCGCGGTGGGCGGTTTCGAGCGTGGCACCGTCGGCTGGTTCGGCCTGGACCGGCCCGAATCCTGGCCTGATCATCAGCCCTGGCGCGGTGCGCCGGTCCGTATCAGGGACCCGGCTGCTGGAGGCGAACAGGTTTACCCGCCCTGAGCACCGGTAACGTCCCCAAGATGCCGGTGCAGGCGTGGATCGGACTGGTGCTCGCGTTCGCGTCAGCGCTGGTGACCAACATCGCCTACTCATTCGAGCACGACGCGGCGGTGGCGCTGCCGCCGCTTTCCCCGCGCCGGCCGTTCCACTCCGTCCGCTATTTGCTGCACGACCGCCGGTGGCTCAAGGCGTTCGGGACCGAGACGGCGGGCTGGCTCATGTATGTGGCGGCGCTCCGGCTCGCGCCGCTGGCCCTGGTGCAGTCGATCGTCGCGTCCGGTGTTGCCGTGCTGGCGTTCGTGACGGCCCGCGGGCATCCGGGCCGGCTGGCCCGGCGCGAGCGGCTCGCCGTGATCCTCGCGCTCATCGGGCTGGTGCTGCTGGGATTGTCCCTGATTGGCAAGGACACCCACGATCACCACCCGCCGCCGCTGGGCGTCATCGTCTGGCTGGCGGCGTGCGGCGCGGCGGCAGCGATCCTGATCCTTGTCCCCACGCGCTTCGGCCGGGCCGCGTCGCTCGGCCTGGCGACCGGCCTGCTGTTCGCCATCGGCGACATCTCCGCGAAGCTCATCGGCTACGGCGGGGCGTGGCTCATCGCGCTCGTCTCGCTGATCATCGGGTATGGCCTGGGTACCAGCGTGCTGCAGTCCGCCTACCAGAAAGGCGATGCGCTGACCGCGGCGGGCACGGCCACGATCGTGACGAACGCGGTGCCCATCGTGGCCGGCTTCCTGCTGTTCGGCGAGACGCTGCCGCACGGGATCCGGGCCGTGGCACAGATCGCCGCGATCGCCTGCCTGATCGCCAGCGCGGTGTTCCTGGGCCGCCCGGACGCGCCCAGCACCCAGCTGGCCAACGAAGCGCTGGCCACGGCCGGCCGGCCGCGCCCGCTTCCGGAGCCCGAGCCCGACGACGGGCGGTGACCTTCCCCGGCTCAGGGATGAGCAACGGCCAGCCCGGCCAGCGAGCCGAAAGTGTCGTACCCCCGTGATGGAGTCGAGGTGGAAGCCGTCGGGGAGGCCACCTCCGGGCAGGTCCGGCAGACGGTCGCGGTGTCCGCCCGCGGCGGCTGCGCGGAACGCGTGGCCCAGGGCCGCAGAAAATACCTGGCGAATGTCAGGAAACCGGAATACCTTTGAGGAGCTCAACTGTTTAGCGACTGAAGATGCCTGGCCACCGAGTGCGGCCGGGCGGCGGGAACGGTGACTGGAAGGAGGCGGCGATGGCCTGGTGTCCCGATGGGAACCAGCTGGATCAGGAGATCTTCGACGCCATGGCCGAGTTCCTCGGCCAGCTGCTGCGGCGCGGGGACCGGCTCGCCGAGGAGCTGGGCGTGCCGCTGTTCTGCCTCAAGGCACTGCACCGGCTGGGCGCCCCGGTAACCATGAGCGAGCTGGGCAAGCAGCTGCACTGCGACCGGTCCTTCGTGACCATGATCGCGGACACACTGGAAGACCGGGGACTGGCCCGGCGCGAGCCCAACCCCACTGACCGCCGGCTGAAGAACCTGGTGCTCACCCCGCAGGGCATGGAGCTGAAGAAGCGGCTGGAAGCAGAGCTGCTGACGCAGATGCCGTGGGCGTGCGCCCTGGATATGACCGAACGGGCGGCTCTGCTGGAGCTGATCCGCAAGATGACCAGAGCTACCGCGGCCGACGCCACTACCCCGGCTGGAGCCGAAGGCACGGAGGAGGTGGGGGCACGGGAAGACGCGGTTTCGCCGGCCGTGACCTGAGCCGCGAAACCAGCCAGCCAGCCGGAGCCGCAGGCCCCGGCGTAGGCAGCGGCCGACAGTGATCCACCGCCAGAGCTTTCGGCGGATCACGAGAGTCCATACCTGATCAGTCCATCGATAACCCGCAGCGGAACCTCCTGGGCCGCGGCGCAGGATCCGTGCGCCCCAAAAGGGGTTAGGAGAGTACTTTGTCCACGGCGCAATCGCTAACCGGGCGGGCGCGAACACGCGACACCACCACCGGTGACGGCCCCCGCCGTCTCGGCCTGGCGCTGTTCGTCATCGCCACCGCCCAGCTCATGGTCGTGCTCGACGCGGCCATCGTGAACGTGGCCCTGCCGCACATCCAGCGGGCACTGGGCTTCACCGGCAACGGCCTGGAATGGGTGGTGACCGCCTACGCGGTCACGTTCGGCGGGCTGCTGCTGCTCGGCGGCCGGTCCGGCGACCTGCTCGGCCGCCGGCGGATCTTCATCGCGGGGCTGCTGCTGTTCTCCGGCGCATCCCTGCTCGGTGGCTTCGCCACGTCGCAGGAGTGGCTGCTGGCCGCCCGGGCGCTGCAGGGCGTGGGCGGCGCGATGGTCGCGCCCACCGCGCTGGCCCTGATCACCACCAATTTCCCGGAAGGCCCGCCGCGCAACCGGGCCATGGGTGTGTACGCCGCGATGAGCGGCGGCGGGGCCGCGGTCGGCCTGGTCGCTGGCGGCCTGCTCACCACCTACCTGTCCTGGCGCTGGGTGCTGTTCGTCAACGTGCCCATCGGGATCCTGGTCGCCCTGGCCGCCCCGTACGTGCTGGCCGAGTCTTCCCGCCAGCGGGGCCGGTTCGATCTGCCCGGGGCCATCACCGGCACCGGCGGTGTCGCGCTGCTGGTGTACGGGCTGTCCAACGCGGGCACCGACTCCTCGGGGGTCTCGCACTGGGCTGACGGCAAGGTCTTGACCTCGCTGATCGCGTCGGCGGTGCTGCTGGTGAGCTTCGTGCTCATCGAATGGCGCAGCCGGCACGCGCTGCTGCCGCTGCGGCTGCTGGCCAACCGCAGCCGGTCCGGCGCCTACCTGATCATGCTGTGCCTGGCCACCGCGATGTTCGGCATCTTCTTCTTCCTGACGATCTTCGCCCAGGAGGTGCTCGGCTACAGCGCGCTGCGCGCCGGGCTGGCGTTCCTGCCGTTCGCCGCGATGGTCGTGGTGATGTCCGGGGTCGTGTCGCAGCTGATCCCGCGCACCGGCGCCCGGCCGCTCATGGTGATCGGCACGGCGGTGACGGCCGGCGGCATGTTCTGGTTCTCCCGGCTCACCGAGCACAGCAGCTACGTGGGTGGGCTGCTCGGCCCGATGCTGGTCACCTCGATCGGCCTGGGCATGCTGTTCGTGCCGATTTCCCTGGTCGCGCTGACCCGGGTCCGCGGCGAGGACTCCGGGATCGCTTCCAGCCTGCTGAATACCGGCCAGCAGGTCGGCGGGGCGATCGGGCTGGCCGCGCTCGGCACGGTCACCTGGAGCGCCGTGGCCAACAGCATCAAGCACCACGCAACGGGTGGCCCGGTGTCCCCGGCGGTGCTGCACGAGGCACTGGCCACCGGGATCTCCCGCGGGTTCCTGGTCGCCTCGGGGATCGCGGTGCTGGCCCTGGTGCTGGCGATCGCGATGATCCGGGTGCGGCGCAGCGACCTGGCCGGCGCTACCGCAGCCCCGGCCGCGGCTCCGCCGGTGGCAGGGGAACTGGCCCCGGCGGCGGGGAACTGGTCCCAGCGCCGGAACTGGTCCCGGTGGCGGAACTGGCCCAGCCAGCCGCACTGGCCGAGCCGCCAGCGCGCCCAGCGGGCCAGCCAGGATGCCCGGAGGCAGTCCCCGCCGACTAGGGACACCCCGGGAGTGGCATGCAGCGCGCGGGGCGGGACCCGCTGGTCATCCAGCGGCCCGCCCCGCGCCTTCGGCAGCGTGCGCCATCGGCACCCTGCCCTGACCAGCCGTGGTGGATTGCGGCCAATGGCTTGCCCACCCGGCGGCTAGCTGCCCGCCTGCCGGATGTACATGAGCACCGCGAGGACCCGCCGGTGGTCGTCCGCCCCGGGCAGCAGGCCCAGCTTGGCGAAGATCGACCCGACGTGGGTCTCGACGGTCTTCGGGGACAGGACCAGCCGCTCGCAGATGGCGCGGTTCGACCGGCCCTCGGCGATGAGCGCGAGGATGTCCTGCTCCCGGCCGGTCAGCTCGGCCACGGCGCTGTCCTCGCCCCGCCGCCGCAGCAGCTGCGCCACCACGTCCGGGTCGATCGCCGACCCGCCGCGGGCTATCCGGCGTACGGTCGCGGCGAACTCCGGGATGTCCGACACCCGGTCCTTGAGCAGGTAGCCAACGCGCTGCGGCGCGTGCTGGAGCAGCCTGATCGCCTGCCGCGTCTCCACGTACTGGGACAGGACCAGGACGCCCACGCCGGGGTGTTCCGCGCGGATCCGCTGCGCCGCCAGCAGCCCGTCGTTGGAGTTGGTGGGCGGCATCCGGATGTCGGTTATCACCACGTCCGGTTCCTGCTGGGCGACCACCGCGTGCAGGGCGGCGGCGTCACCGGCCTGGCCCACCACCGTGAAGCCGTTGTCGGCCAGCACCCGGGCCAGCCCCTCGCGGAACAGCACCGAGTCGTCGGCCAGCACCACCCGGATGGCCGCGGAACCGGGCTCAGGCGCCACGCCCGGTGCGTGCTCAGGCATCGCAGGGAATCTCGGCCAGGATCCGGGTCCCCCCGCCGGGCGTGGTCTCCACCCGGAACCGGCCGCGGACCGCGGATACCCGGTCCTCCAGCCCGCGGAGCCCCGATCCCAGGCTCGGGTCGGCACCCCCCACGCCGTCGTCGAGGACAGCCACGCGGAGGCTTCCGTTAAGCCTGGAGATTTCGACCTGTGCGGCCGACGCGCAGGCGTACTTGGCCACATTCGCCAGTGATTCCGCTACGACGAAGTACGCGGCCGTCTCCACCGGTTCGGGGAGCCGGCCGTCGAAATTGGCCACGACGCGGACCGGCAGCGCCGAGCGGTCGGCCAGCGACTCCACCGCCGCGGGCAGGCCTTCCTCGGTCAGGATGGCTGGGTGGATGCCGCGGGCGAGCTCGCGCAGCTCGTCAATGGCCTGCTTCAGCTCGGCGGACGCCTGTTCCAGGGCGGCGGCCGCCGCCGGGTCGGCGCCGTCGCGGTCGCGCAGCATGGCCAGCGACAGCGCCAGGGTAGCCAGCCGCTGCTGCGCCCCGTCGTGCAGGTTGCGCTCGACCCGGCGCCGCTCGCGGTCCCCCGCTGCCACGATGCGCTGCCGGGACGCCTGGACCTCGGCCAGCTGGGCGCGCAGTTCCGCGTGCAGCCACTCGTTCTCGATGGCCATGCCGGCCGCGGCGGCAGCGGCGCGGACCAGCCCCTGGTCGAGCGCGGGGTCGTGGATCAGCGCCGCGAGCGGGCGCCCGTCGCGCTCGACCACGGTGACCGTACGCGCCTGGCGGCCGGCCCGTGGCTGGGGCAGCGATCCCCGCTGCCCGTGGGCGTTGACCCAGCGGTCCTGGCCGTGCAGTGCGTAACGCAGCTCCAGTGCGGGATCGCCAAGCGCGCGGGCCAGCGACACTTGCAGCTCCCCCGGTGGCAGCGGCCGCTCCAGCCGCAGCATCAGGTCGCCCACCGCGCTGCGGGCCAGCCGGCTGGACAGCAGCCCCCAGACGAATACGGCGGGCAGGCTGATCTGCAGCAGGCTCTGCAGTTCCCAGATCAGGTAGGCGAACGGGTCAGCCAGCGGGAACGGCGAGGCGAACGCGCTGAGCAGGTACCCGAGCGCGATCAGGCCGGTGGCCAGCCAGAGCGGGGTGAGGTCGCGGCGCCCGGCGGGCGTGGCCCGGCGCCACCGCCGCCACACCGCAGCCAGGAACAGCAGCACCAGGGCCACGCCCAGTCGCTGATAGGCCGTTTCCGCCGCGAGGAAGACGTCACGGCTGGGAGCGGCGGCCGGCTCCCAGGCGCACTGGGCGCAGCCGCCCGAGCGGGGGTCGAAGACGAGCAGAAGCACGATGCTGATGGCCACGGTCGAGGCGTAGACGAGGCCGACCACGATCCGGTCGAACCTGGCCCGCAGCTGGCCGGACGGGTAGCTCAGGGCGATGTGGGCCAGCAGCGGGGCCGCCCAGTAGCCGCTGATCACGCCGAGGAGCGGGAGCAGCGGCACGTTCAGGTTGCCGTAGTTGCCGAGGTAGGGCACGAGCCCGACGGCGACCATGAGCGGGCCGATCACGTTCCCGGGCCGGCGGTCCAGCGCGATGATCCCGCCGGCCAGGAAGGCCAGGCCACCCAGCGCGTCGATGAGATGGTTCTCCGGGACGCCGTGGTGAATGCTCACCCACTCGGCCCCCAGGATCCAGGCGGCCCCCGCCGCGGCGAGCGCGACCAGCCCCCACCGGCGGCGGGTCATCCCGGGCCGCCGTGCAGCAGGGCGCCGAGCGTCCGGGCGGACAGCTCCGACTTGGAGATGAAGCCGAGCGCTCCGCTGCGCCCGATGCGGCGCCCGTAGTCGGTGGCGTCGCGGCTGGAGATGAGGACGATCGCGGGCGGGTCAGGCTCGCTGTGCACCCGGCGGACCACTTCGAAACCGGTGATGTCCGGGAGCTGGACGTCGAGCAGCACGACGTCGGGTGAGAGGTCCCTGGCCACGCGCACCCCGGACTCCCCGTCAGCCGCCTCCCCAACGACCTGATATCCGGCGGCGGCGAGCAGCGCCCGGGCGCGGGCTCGGAACCCCGGATGATCGTCGACGATGAGCACACTGCACGGCATCGCTCAGATGGTGGCATTGAAGCACGTCAGCCACATCGGGGCTAGCCCTGAGAAAGATTCCGGAGACAGCCCCGAGGCGCTTCCGGGCCAGCTGTCCCTACGGTCGGGCCATCGGCAAAGGAGGATCCGATGGCAACGCAGACGATGCAGCGGGTACGGGCAGCGCACCGTACGTCCACGGCGGCGGTCGTGGCCTACGCGGGGGCGGCGGCCTTCGCGCTCGCCGCGGCCTGGTTCTGGCTGGCCACCAAGGGCGTGACGGTGGCGGCGGCGCCACAGGCCCGGCGGGGCGAGACCGCGGCCCAGGGGCTGCGCAGCTACTACCAGTGGCAGGCAACGACGCTGGTGCAGGAGCGGTGGTACACCGTGATCGCGATCGCCGGGTTCTTGTGCCTGGCCGCGGTGGCCTTCGCGGTCCGGGACGGGCTGGGCCGCCACGCGCTGGCCCGGGCCGGTGCGCTGGCCATCGGCCTGGGCGCGCTCAGCTGGATCGCCGGGAGCCTGGTGCAGATCGGCGGGCACCACGCGGTCGGCCTGATGGCCGGGCACAGCAACCCGATCGACGCCGTGAACGCGATCGCGTTCACCGTCGACCTGATCGTGGCCACGTTCGCGGCGGCCGCGTTCACCCTGGCCGGCGCGGGCTTGCTGGCCTTCGCGGTGACCGCGCGGCGCACCGCTGGGCAGCGCGCCGCGGCCGGTGTGTGGGCTGGGTACACGGCGGTGGTCGGGGTGCTGCTGCTGGTCACTGCGGGTGCGTATGCCGCGGGCAACGGCGGTCTCGCGGATCTGCTGCTGTTCGCCGACGGGGTGGCCGCGCTGCCGGTGTGGCTGGTGTGGACCGGCCGGTGCTGGCGCGCCGAGCCGGCCGCCGGCTGACCACCGGATGGCAGCCGTGCCGGAGCGAACCGGCGTCGCGATCGTCGGCGCTGGCCCAGCCGGCCTGGTCCTGGCCCACCTGCTGGGCCAGGCCAGCATCCCGTTCGTCGTGGTCGAGCGGCAGGACGACGCCAGCCTGGGCCGCCACCCGAAGGCGGGCCTGATCGAGTACCGCACCGTCCAGCAACTGCGGCAGGCCGGCATCGCCGGGAGCGTGCTGGACTTCACCGTGCGCAATCACCAGTGCGAGTTCCGCACCCCGGCCGGGTCGGCCATGCTCGACTACGGGGCGCTCACCGGCGGGCGGTCACATTACCTCTACCCGCAGCACCAGCTGGTGCGGCGGCTGGCCGATCAGCTGGTGGCCGGCGGGGGCCAGGTCCGGTTCGGGCACACGGTCCAGCGGGTCAGCGCTGGCCCGGCCGGGGCGGTGCTGACGGTCACCGGGCCGGGCGGCCGCCACTCGGAGATCGGCTGCGAGGTGGTGGTGGGGTGCGACGGCGCCCGCAGCACGGTCGCGGCCGCCATGCCCGGCCTCCGGGTGGCGGCCCGGGCCCTGCCGGTGCGCTGGCTGTCCGTTGTGGCGCAGGCGCCGCCGCTGGCCGGCCACACGATCTACGGCTCACATCCCCGGGGATTCGCTGGCCAGATGCGCCGGGGGCCGGGGCAGACCCGGTACTACCTCGAGGTCCCGCTCACCGACACGCTGGCCGCCTGGCCGGAGCAGCGGATCCGCGATGAGCTGTCGGTGCGGCTGCTGGTCCCGGGCCGCCTGGGCCACGGCCCGCCGTTCGGCGACGTCGGCTGCCTCGACCTGCGGGTCAGGACGGCCGAGCCGATGCAGCAGGGCCGGCTGTTCCTGGCTGGGGACGCTGCGCACCTGATCACCCCGGCCGGCGGAAAGGGAATGAACCTGGCCATCCAGGATGCGATCGAGCTGGGCGGCGGGCTGGCCGAGCGGTTCGGGCCCGGACGGGACGGGGCGCGGCTGGCGGCCTACTCGGCGACCCGGTTGCCGGCCATCTGGCGGGCGCAGGCGTTCTCGGACTGGTTCCTGCGGATCATCCTGGCTGGCGGCGGGGACGCTGGGCGCGGCAGGGACGCCGGGCTCGGCAGGGACGCTGGGCTCGGCGGGGAATCGGTGGCGGGCGGGCCGTGCGGCTTTGGCCGCGGGCTGCGGGAGGGCTGGGTCTCCGCCCTGGCCAGCGACCCGCTGCTGGCCCGGTGGTTCGCGCACGCGTACGCGGGCGTGGACCCGGCAGCGGCCTAGCTGGCCCGACGAGCGTACGGGGACTTGACGGGCCGGCGCTATTCTCGTCCTCGACGAACCCGTACGGGATCGTGCGCACACTGCTGGCCGGGGTGCCGTCCGGGAGTTACCTGGCGCTATCCCAGGTCGCCTCGGATATCCAGGCGGAGCAGATGGCCGAAGCGGCCCGCCGGTACAACCGGCTGGCCCGGGAGACGCAGCGCCATCGCACCCACGACGAGGTCGCGCGCTTCTTCGACGGCCTGGAACTGGCCGAGCCGGGCCTGGTGCCGGTCCAGAAGTGGCGGCCCCGGTCCGAGGCGGAGGCGAGGAACCGGTCCGCCATGTGGGGTGGCGTGGCCCGCAAGCCGTAGCCGCCCGGCCCGCCCGGCCCGGCCGGCTGGTGGCGCGGGCCTGCGGCCGGTTCAGCCGGGCATGACCGCCGTCAGGCGGGCGCGCTCGGCCGGGCTGAACGGGACCGGCTGGTGCCGGTCCTCGTCCCAGCGGACCGTGACCACGACCGCCTCTGCCGCGACCTCCCCGGACGGCGTCGTGATCGTCTCGCGGGTGGTCAGGCTGGTCGTGCCCAGCCGCTCCGCGGCAATGCGCACCACCACCCGCCGGTCGGCCAGGCGGACCTCGGCGCGGAGGTCGACTTCGATCCGGACGACCACATAACTGGGGTCGCTGCCCAGGGTCTGCGCGAAGAAGGCGTCCCGGCCCTCTTCCAGGTAGGTCAGGAACACCGCGTGGTTGACGTGATCGAGCGCGTCCACGTCACGCCATCGGACATCGACCGGGTGCTCAAACACCGCGCCCATGAGCCCACTCCTCACCGCAGGAACGCCGCCAGCTCACGGCCCCGCACGGTAGTCGCCGCGGGCAGCCGGATGGCCGCCGGGGTATCCGGCACACCGGCATCGTGCCAGTCACCCCGCCCGGCCGCAGGCCGTCTATCCCGGCCAGCCGGGGTGCCGGAGGATGCCCTCGTAGTGAGCGCACCCATCCGGGGCCGCGTCCGGGTGGTGGGCCAGGACGTGCCGGAGGAAGTCGCGGGCCGTCTCCATCTGCTCGATCTGTGCCCCCAGGGTCTCGATCCGGTGCGCCACGACCTGGGCCCAGCCCCGGTTACCCGCGGGCCCGGCCAGGATGTCGGCGATCTCGCCGAGGCTCATCCGGCCGGCTTCCTGCCAGTGCTGGATGATCGCCAGCCGCCGGATCGCGGCTGGCCCGTACCAGCGCCGCCCCGAATGCCGGGAGGCGGGCTGAACCAGGCCGCGCTCCTCGTAGTAGCGGATCGCCGAGGCCCGCAGGCCGAGCCTGCGGGCCACCTCGTCGATCGGCATGAGCCCCGCCAGCTGGCCGGCTGCCTGGGCCATGTGCCGTCACCTCCCCCCGGGCGCTGTCCGCTCTGTCTGGGCCGCTCTGTTGCGCTCTCTGGGCCGCTATCACTGGGCCGCTCTGTCGGCGCCGCTCTCACTGTGCCGCGTTCCGGCCCTTGCCTTCAAGCCGGCTTGAACGTGCATATTGGAACCCGTGGCGAACCGGATCCTGATCGACCTCGGCCCACTGCGGGAACACCGCGGCTTCCGCCTCCTGTTCGCCGGCACCCTGGTCGAGGTGTTCGGCAGCCAGTTCATCGCCGTGGCGGTCCCGTTCCAGGTGTACGCGCTGACCCGGTCGTCGCTCCAGGTCGGGCTGGTCAGCCTGGCCCAGCTGATTCCGCTGATCGTCGGCGCGCTCATCGGGGGCGCGGTCGGTGACGCCGTGGACCGCCGCCGCATCCTCATCGTGACGTCCCTGCTGCTCGCGCTGACCTGCGGCGGCCTGGCCGTCAACGCGCTGCTGGCCCGCCCCTCGGTGCTGGCGATCTACCTGGTCAGCGCGGCCGTCGCCGGCCTCGACGGGACGCTGTCAACGGCCTCCTACGCCGCCGTGCCGGCCCTGGTCAACCCGCAGCAGCTGGTAGCGGCCTACGCGTCCACGCAGGTGGTCGATCAGGTTGGCTTCGTGGTGGCGCCGGCGCTGGCCGGGCTGCTGATCGGGGCGGTGCATCTGCCCTGGGTATTCGGGCTGGCCGGCCTCATCTACCTGCTGACCGCGCTGACCATGCTGCCCATCCCGGCGATCCCGCCGGCCCGGGCGCGAGCCGGCCCGGGCTCGGCTCCATCGTGGAAGGCCTGCGCTACCTGCGCGGCCGCCAGGTCCTGCAGGGGGCCTACCTCATCGACATCAACGCGATGGTGTTCGGCATGCCCCGGGCCCTGTTCCCGGCCCTGGCCAGCACGGTGTTCGGGGGCGGCGCCAGCGTGCTCGGCTACCTGTACGCCGCCCCGGCGGCGGGCGCCCTGGTGGGCGCGCTCACCACTGGCTGGCTGGAGCGGATCCGCCGGCAGGCCTGGGCGGTCATCGCCGCGGTCTGTGTCTGGGGGGCCGCGATCGTGGCCTTCGGGCTGGTCCACGTGCTCTGGGCCGCCCTCATCCTGCTCGCGGTGGCCGGCTGGGCGGATGTGATCTCCGCCGTGCTGCGCTCCACCATCCTGCAATCGTCGGTCCCCGAGGAATTCCGCAGCCGCATCTCATCCGTGCAGATCGCCGTCGTCACCGGCGGCCCCCGGCTCGGTGACCTGGAAGCCGGGACGGTGGCCAGCCTCGTCTCCACCGAGTTCTCGATCGTCACCGGTGGCCTGGCCTGCATCGCCGGCGCCGCCCTGCTGACCGCGCTGCTGCCCGGGTTCCGCCGCTACGACCGGCGCACCGCGCCGCGGTCCCGGGCCACGGGGCCGCCGGTGGGCCAGGCAGACCCTGGCCTGGCCCCAGACGGCTGAGCCGCCGGCCGCGCACGCCCAGGTGTTCTGCTCACGGACGTTGGTGGCACGGCTGGATGATCTTGAATAGGTGAGGACCTCCGGGTGCGGTGTGGATCACCGGCTTGGCGCGCCGCCGCGCCGCGCCGCCCCGAGTCGCGCCGCCCCGAGCCGCGCCGCCCGCCGCGCCGCGCCGCCCCCCGAGCCGCGGCGCCGCCCACCGCCGCGCCGCTCTCCGCCGCTCCCCACCTGGCCGAGGCGGGCTGCCCGCTCTGATGGGAACGTGATCATGACTTTGGGTCTAATAGATTCGACCCAAACTCATGATCACGAACCCGCCTAGCCGGTCCAGGCTGCCCGCGCCCCCGTGCAGCTAGTCGGTCAGCCAGCCAGTCGGTCAGCCAGCCAGCCAGATATGGGTTGTAAATCCCATTCCAGTTAGACTGGGCCGGTGCTGATCAGGCCGCCGGACCGGTCCCCGGTGCGGCCAGCACGGCCGACATGCTGGGAGGGCCAGCCGTGACGTCAACACCACCGGCACCACCACCGGCACCACCACCGGCAACACCACCGGCACCGGACCGCCGCCGACGGGTCAGCCCGCGGGCGGCCGCGCAGATCCTGGCCGAACAGGATCCGGTGCTCGCCCGCCTGCTGGCCGCGGCCGGGCCGCCCCGGTTCCCGCGGCCGACCGACAGCCACTTCGCGTTCCTGGTCCGCTCGATCACCTACCAGCAGCTGGCCGGGAAGGCGGCCCAGGCCATCCACGGCCGGCTGGTCAGCACGCTGGACGGCGACGTCACCCCGGAGCGCGTGCTGAGCACGCCGACCGACCGGCTGCGCGCCGCCGGGCTGTCCGGCAACAAGACCGCCTCCATCCAGGACCTGGCGACCAAGGTGCTGGACGGCACGGTGGTACTCGACCGGCGGCTGGCCCGGGAGGGCGACGCGGAAGTCGTGGCCCGGCTGACCGCCGTGCGCGGGATCGGGAAGTGGTCCGCGGAGATCTTCCTCATGTTCCAGCTCCGCCGGCTCGACGTATGGCCCACCGGTGACCTGGGCGTCCGCAAAGGCTTCGGGCTGGCCTGGAACATCCCGACGCCCACCCCCAAGCAGCTGGAAGCGCTCGGCGAGCCGTACCACCCGTACCGGACCATCGTGGCCTGGTACTGCTGGCGGGCCGCACAGCTGTACGCCGGGACGGCCGCGAGCGCGGTAACCGCCTGAGGACCTGGCCGACCGGCCAGCCATCCGGCCGTGGGCACCGCGCAGATCCGAGGGGTGTACACAGAGCTGCTGGCCGGGCGCCCGCAGTTCACCGGCGAGGTCCGCCCGGCGCTGGTGCACGGCGATCTGGCGCTGACCTCGACCCGGTTCCCGGGCGGGGCCACCGCGGAGATCGCCCGGCGGCAGCCGGACGGCACCTGGCGGTGGGTCGCAGATCAGCCAAACGTGCTCCGGTAGCTATCCCCCGGCCTGCTCAGGAGTCGGCCAGCGCATACGAGCCGAGCTGCACCGGCCCGGCTGGCCGGTACGTGGCGATGATCACGCCGGTGCTGGTCACCGAGCTGCTGATCAGCCGCAGCCCAGCGGCCCGCGCGCCGTCGCGGAACAGCTTCTTGCCCGAGCCCAGATGCACCGGGAAGTACAGCAGCCGGTACTCATCGATCAGGTCATGCTCGATGAGCGTCTGGGCGAGCTCACTGCTGCCGTGCACCTGCAGCTCATCCCCGGGCCGCTCCTTGAGCTTGCCCACCTCAGCCGGGACGTCGCCGCCGAGCAGCACCGAGTTGTCCCAGTCCACCGACTGCAGGGTGGCCGAGGCCACGTACTTGGGCAGCGCGTTCAGCTTGCTCGCGACCGGGTCACTGGGGTCGGTGACCTTCGGCCAGTGGCTGGCGAAGATCTGGTACGTCCGCCGGCCCAGCAGGAACGCGCTGGCATGCTCGAACCACCCGGACACGGCCACCCCGAAGTCCTGGTCGCCGAACGGGAACGACCAGCCGCCGTACTCGAAGCTGCCGTCGCGGTCCTCGTCCGGCCCGCCCGGCGCCTGCATGACGCCGTCGAGGGTGAGAAAGGTGTGCAGGGTCAGTCGCATCGTCGTCTCCCCGTGCTTGCCACAGTGTCTTGGGCTGTTAGACGGACCGGCCCGGCCGAACTCACCGGCCCGGCAGGTGCTGGCTGGCCTGCCATCCCGGCCACCCGCGCGGGCCGGCCACCAGAAATCACACCTTTTCTCAATACGCACGGCGCCGGGCCATGCCACCCCGGCGCCGGCGCCCCCGTAGTACTGACAGCAGCGCTCAGCCGGCCTCATCCCGCTCGGGCGGCACCCAGAATGTCCCGCTTGTGCATGAGGTCGACCTGCCGGGCGATCACTTCGCGGCGGTACTCGTCATGCTGGTAGGGCGCCCGGTCGAGGTAGAGGTTCTTCGGGTAGACCGGCTCTTCGTAGATGAGCTGGTACTGCTCGGTGGTGAGATCCTTTATCCAGTTGTCCCACTGCGCATTGGCCCGGAACCGGCGGAGGGCCTCGATGTCGATGGTCCCGGCGACCCAGGACGAGCCCCCGCTGTAGTTGTGCCGGCCGACGATCTGCCCCCGGTAGTCGATCACCGCTGACCCGCCGCCGAACGTGTCGATGGGCACGTCGGATTCGGCGTCCAGGTAGTAGGTGCCCACGTTGCACGCGATCAGGTACATGTTGTTGTCCAGGGCACGGGCCCGGTTCTGGATCTCGAACAGGCCGTTGCCCACGTGCGGATGCGGGTACGGGCCGCGGTAGACGATCTCGGCGCCGTTCATGGCCAGGCCGCGCGCGTTCTCCGGGTAGGAGCCCTCGTTGGCCATCAGGAACCCCAGCCGCCCGATCTCGGTATCCGCGACCGGGTAGAACGCGTCCAGGTTGCGGCCGTACAGCTCCACCCACTTGTCCCAGACATTGTGCGGGGTAACCGAATGCTCGACCGGCAGCAATGGCACCACTTTGTGGTGCCGGAGAATGACCTCACCGTCCGGGCTGAGGATGAACCCGACATTGAAGAAGCGCCCGGGGAACTCCGGATGGCGCGCCTTGGCCTGGGCCATCAGGAATGCATTCCACTTCCGGGCCAGGCGGCCGAGGAAATCGGTCTCCGGGCCCGGGATGTCGATCGCGCATTCCCGGGCGAACTCTTCGTGGTCGAGGTCGAGAACCTCGTCGTTGAACCCCTGGAGGGCGCCCTCGGGGACGGCGATCAGCCGCACCGGCAGGTCCAGGCTGGACAGCCATGAGGCCGCTTTGATCAGGTGCGAGAGGTGATCGAGGTTGGTCTGGATCTCCGCGCGGCGCCGGATGCCGCGCATGGTGGGAACCAGGCCCAGGGCCTGATAGGGCTCGATCATGGCTCTCCTCCGCCCCGGCGCCTGGCCGGGGTGGCCAGCCAGCCTGCGCTGCCCCAATGATGCACCCCCGGTGGTTCCCTGTCGCCCGCCCGGGCGGGAATTTCCGGCGGCCGGGCCGCACGGGCACCACAACGCGGGCCGGGCATACGGCACGGAACGTGTAATGTCCTTTCCGTCCTATTACTGACACGGCGTTTGCGCTCACCTTCAGGCGGCGAAAAAGTCTGGAGTGAACGGGGGGACCGAATTGGTATCGAAACGCGCAGCCCTGCCCGCGCTGCGCGCCCCAGGGGCCGTGGCCACCCGCCGCCGGTGCCGCCAGCCGCGGGATGCGCGATCATCGTCAGGTGGGCCGCCGGGTGCTGGGAGTCGATGCGTGCCGGCCGGGCTGGATCGGGATCACCCTCGAGGACGGCGTGACCGGTGCGCACTTCGCGCCCGGGATCCAGGCGCTGGTGGAGTCAGCCACGGCCGGCGGGCCACTGGCCGCGGTCGCCATCGACATCCCCATCGGCCTGGCCGATACCGGCCGCCGCCGGGCCGATGAGCTCGCCCGGCACGCGCTCGGGCGGCGCTGGCCGTCCATCTTCATCACCCCGTGCCGGGCCGCACTGCTGGCCGCGGACTACGGCGCGGCCGTGGCCGAGAACCGCAGGCTGGCGGGCGAGGGAATCTCGCGGCAGGCCTTCGCCCTGCGGGCCAAGATCCTGGATGTGGACGGGTGGGCCCGCGGCACGCCGCTGCGGGTGGTCGAGGCCCACCCCGAGCTGAGCTTCGCCTGCCTGGCCGGGGCGCCGCTGCGGTCACGCAAGTCGACCTGGGCGGGCGCGGCCGAGCGCCGGGCGCTGCTGGCCCGGGCGGGCATCGTGCTGGCCGACGATCTGGGCCCGCCCGGCGAGCAGGCGGGCGTGGATGACGTCCTGGACGCCGCCGCGGTGGCCTGGACCGCCCAGCGGGTGGCCGGCGGGTCGGCCCAGCGGCGGCCCGACCCGCCGGAAATCCTCGGCGACGGCTCGGCCTGCGCCATCTGGACCTGACCGGACGGCCAGCGGTCACCTGCGGGCCGTTACGGCCCGAACTGGGTCAGCGACAGCACATTGCCGTCCGGGTCGGCGAACCAGGCCACCTTGTCCCCGCCCGGGGTGGTCCACACCCCGCTGTCGTCCTGGCCCATGGTGGCGTAGCGCAGGAACACCACGCCCCGGGCCGTGAGCTCGCGGACCGTGGCCGCGATGTCGCCGACCCGCCAGCCGAGCACGGTGTAGCTGGCCCGGGCGGCCTCCGGGACCGCCGTCACCCGGAGCATGGTGCCGTTCGCGTCCAGCACGCAGACGAAGTCGCTGCACTCGGTCACGGTCAGGCCGAGCGTCTGCTCGTAGAACGCCTGCGCCCGGGCCAGGTCGCTGGCTCCGACGAATGCGACTACCTCACCCGACTCCAGCACGGCTGGTCCCCCTGTCTGTCCCGGCCCGCTCACTCCCCGGTGGGGCCACCGCCGAGTTCGCTGACGATATCGAGGTGGCCGGTGTGCCGGGCGTATTCCTGGAGCAAATGGAACAGCACCCGTTCCAGCGACGCCGGCTCAGCCCCGTCCCACCGCTCAGAGGGCTGGCCGGTGTCCGCCAGGTCATGGGACTCGATCACGGCCCGGCTGCGGTCAGCCTGGGCGCGCAGCGCGCCGATCAGGTCAGCCAGTGTCTCCTGCGCGCCGACGTACCACCGGCCGTCCCGGCTGTCAGCCCACGGATCACCGATGTCACGGCCCTCGAACCCCCATTCCAGCCAGCGCCGTTCCACGTAGGTCAGGTGCTTCAGCAGCTCGATCGGGGTCCAGCCGGACGGCAGCCGGCTGCCCCGCAGTTCCCCGCTGGGCAGTCCTTCCAGCCGGGTCACCAGCTGGGAGCGGAAGTAGTCCAGGTAGCCCAGGAAGACGCCGGCCCGGCTGGGCACCGGGGTGGTCGGTTCGGGAAATGGCACGCTCATGGCACCAGCGTGCCGCATCGTGCCCGCGGCCGGTGGCGGGACCGGCCGGGTGCATGATTGGCGGGTGCCGCTGTTCTCCTTTGAAGGTCATCAGCCCGAGGTCAGCCCGGAGGCGTGGATCGCACCCACCGCCACCATCGTCGGGAACGTGCGGGTGGAGGCGGAAGCGTCCGTCTGGTACGGCGCGGTGCTGCGGGCCGATTTCGGCCCGATCGTCGTGCGGCGCGGGGCGAACGTCCAGGACGGGTCGGTGCTGCACGGCGGCCCTGACCCGGTGACCGAGGTCGGCGAGGGAGCGACCATCGGTCACCTGTGTGTGGTGCACAGCGCGGTCATCCAGGCCGAGGCGCTGGTGGGCAACGGCGCCACCGTGCTCGACGGGGCGGTGGTTGGCCGCCGCGCGCTGGTCGCGGCGGGCGCGACGGTGCCGCCGGGCATGGTGATCCCCGGCGGGATGCTGGCCGCGGGTGTCCCGGCCCGGATCATCGGTGAGCTGACCGCCGGGGCCAGGCAGTGGGTGGAGATGAACCCCGGCCTCTACCGCGAGCTGGCCCGGCGGCACGCGGCCAGCGCCCGGCCGGTCCCGGGTCCGGCTGGCCCGTAACGCCGTATTGGGCCGGCGGCCATTTGGTTTTCCCCCGCGCGGCGCGCCCGCCCAGATTTATGATGACGCCCAGGGGAGCCGGGCAATCTGACAGCTACAGGCAGGAACCGGGCATATGACCGACACCGACTGGATGAACGGCGACCCGGCTGGTCCCGGCCGACCCCCGCTCGACTTGCAGATCGACCGGCCGCATCCGGCGCGGGTGTATGACTACCTGCTCGGCGGCAAGGACAATTTCCCGGCCGACCGGGCGGCCGCCGAGGCGGGCCTGCAGGCCAACCCCAACTCGCGGATCCCGCCCCGGGAGAACCGGGCCTTCCTGCGCCGGGTGGTGCGCTTCCTGGCCGGTGAGGCCGGCATCAGCCAGTTCCTCGACATCGGCACCGGGATCCCGACCTCCCCGAACGTGCACGAGATCGCGCAGCAGGACAACCCGCAAGCGCGGATCGTGTACGTGGACAACGACCCGATCGTGCTGGCCCACGCGCGGGCCCTGCTCACCACCGGCCCAGCGGGCCGGACCGCCTACATCGACGCCGACCTGCGGGATGTCGATGCCATCCTCAGCTCCGCCGAGCTGCGCCAGACGCTTGACCTGAGCCAGCCGGTCGCGCTGCTGCTGATCGCGGTCATGCACTTCATTCCGGACGCCGAGGACCCCTGGGGGCTGGCCGCCCGGCTGCTCGCGGACCTGCCGTCCGGCAGCTACCTGGCCCTGTCCCATCTCACCGGCGATTTCGACCCGGCGGCGTGGGCGGGTGTGGCCGCGGTGTACCGGCGCAGCGGCGTGACCATGGAGGTCCGCCCGTACGACGCCGTCGAGCGCTTCTTCACCGGCCTGGATCTCGTCGAGCCGGGCGTGGTGTCGCTGCCCGCGTGGCGTCCCGACGCCCAGGACATTGGCGCGGGGCGGCCCAGCGACTCCGCCGTCTCGGTGTACGGGGGCGTGGCCCGCAAGCCGTGACGCGGCAGGCCGCGGGCTACTCGGTGCGGGCGATGATCGGCGTGCCGATCTCCACGGTGCGGCCCACCGTGCACAGCCGGTCGTGTGACTTGCGCACCACGTCGGGCAGTATCTGCCGCGCGGCATCGCCCTGATCGGTACCGGGGAACGCGACCCGGAACGTCACCTCGATGCCGGTGAGGTGATTGCCCGCCTCGTCGCGGACTTTGTCCGCGTCGATGAGCACCTCGAAGCGCTCCGGCTCAGCCCGGCGTGAGGTGAGGGTGTCCACATCGATGGCCGTGCAGCTGCCGATCGCGGCGAGCAGCAGTTCGGTCGGGGTGAAGTCAGTGCCGCCGCTACCGCCCAGGCTGAGCTGCCCGCCCCGCTCGTTGCGCACTGTGAACCGGCCGCTGGCGGTGCGCTCGATGGTCACCTGACGGTGCACGGAATCAGCTGAACCAGTCGCCATGTCCCCAGCCTGCCAGACCCCGGCCGCAGCTGAACATTCACCACGGCGACGCGCGAGGGCACCCGCACCAGCGGCGACGCCGGGCTCCTGGCCCAGCACGCGCCCGGGGCCGTTAAAGATAACGATGATCGCGGCCGGGCTCCCAGAGCACGGCCGCCGCCCTACGCTGTACCTGTGGTGATGCGGGGGATGCTCACTGTAGTGACCGGCGCGCTGCTGCTGGTCATCGCGGCCTGCTCCCCGGGCGCGGGCCCGCCGCGCGCGGCCGCCCAGCCCGTCACAGCGGCCAGCTCCAGCCCGGCCAGCTCCAGCCCGGCCAGCGGCCCGGCGGGGGCCACCCCCGGCCAGGTCACGCTGGCCTTCGCCGGCGACGTGAACTTCGCCCGCCGGACCGCGCGGCTGCTGCGCGATCCAGCTACCGCGTTCGCGCCGATCGCACCCCTGCTCCGGTCGGCCGACTTCACCGCGGTGAACCTGGAGACGGCGGTCACCAGCCGCGGCCGGCCGCAGCCGAAGACCTACCACTTCCGCACCACACCGCGCGCCTTCACCGCGCTCCGCGACGCCGGCATCGACCTGGTCACCATGGCCAACAACCACGTGCTCGACTACGGGCCGGCCGGGCTGGCCGACACGCTGGCGGCAGCCCGGGCCGCCCGGTTCCCCTATGTGGGGATCGGGCGCGACGCGGCCGCCGCGTGGGCGCCGTATCTCACCACGATCCACGGGGTGCGGATCGCGGTCATCGGGGTGTCGCAGGTGGCCGAGCTCGCCCCGTCCTGGGTGGCGACCCGCACCCGGCCCGGTGAGGCCAACGCGATCAACACCCGCCGCACCCTGGCCGCGGTGCGCGCGGCCAAGCGCCTGGCCCGGGTCGTCATCGTGTTCATGCACTGGGGCACCGAGGGCCAGGCCTGCCCGGATCCCGGCCAGCTGGCCCTGGCGCCCAGGCTGGCCGCGGCCGGGGCCAGCATCATCGTCGGCGCGCACACGCACGTGCTGCAGGGATCGGGGTGGCTCGGGCACACCTTCGTCGCCTACGGCATGGGGAACTTCCTGTGGTGGGAGCACTCCTACAGCACGGCCACCGGGGTCCTGGACCTCACGCTGCACCCGCACGGGCCGCTCACCGCGCGGTTCCGGCCGGCCACCGTGTCCCGCACCGGCCAGCCGGTCCCCGACCGCGGCGCCCGGGCCCGCCGGGCCCTGGCCCACTACGCCAGCCTGCGCGCCTGCGCCGGCCTGGCCCGGCACCCGTCCTGACCGCGAGACGGCTCCGCCTCCGTCACCGCTGGGCCGCCCCCCGTTCCGGACGACGCCCCGCAGCCGGCCGTGCCGGCCGTGCCGCAGCCGGCCACGCCCCCGTAGGCGGATAGGGAAGACTGAGGGTGTCTGGCGTCGAGGGAAGCGGAGCGGCTATGCCAGGGTTCATGCGCGGGCCGGGTGAGGGTCCTGCCTATGACTTCCACGGTTCCCAGGTCGTGATCAAGGCGTCCGGCGACGACACGCTCGGCCAGCTCAGCGTCATGGAATCCAGCTATCCACCCGGGCTGTCGGTACACCCGCATGTCCACCAGGGCGAGGACGAGATGTTCTATGTGCTCGAAGGTGAGCTGGCCGGGTTCTGCGGCGGTGACCACTGGACTGCGGGGGCGGGCAGCTTCGTGTTCGTGCCGCGCGACCAGCGGCACGGCTTCACCGTCACCAGCCCGGGGCCAGCCCTGGCCGTTGTCATCACTGGGCCGGCCAGGCTGGACCGCCAGATCGCGGCGCGAGCCGCCCGTGAGGCGGGGCGCCTTATGCCATGAGGATCGGCGGCCGCCGGCCAAGCGCCGGTGTGGCTGACGATCGGCTCGTTCGTGCGGCCCGTAACGCGGTTTTCGCGGTCTTCTTCGGCAACGGTTTCCTGTTCGCCAGCTGGGCCGCCCGGATCCCGCAGGTCCGCGCCGAGCTGCAGATCACCCCGGGCGTTCTCGGCCTCATTCTGCTCTTCCTGGCCGCGGGATCGACCCTCGGCACCCCGCTGTCCGGGCTGATCGTCAGCTGGCTCGGGGAGACCCGCACCGTCGTCATCATGTCCCTGGCCGCGGCGGCGGGCATGGCGCTCGCCGCGGTCGGCACCGAGCTGGGCATCCCGCTGGTGGCGGCCGGGCTGTTCGTCTTCGGCTTCGGCAGCGGCACCTGGGACGTGGCCATGAACGTGCAGGGTGCCGCCGTGGAGCAGGAGCTGGGCCGGGCGATCTTGCCCCGGTTCCACGCCGCCTGGAGCATCGGCACGGTGACCGGGGCGGGCCTGGGCGCGGCCATGGTCGCGCTCAGCGTGCCGGTGCCCGTTCACCTGCTGGCCGTGGCGGCCTTCGTGGCCGTGGCCGTGCCGGCCGCGGCGCGCAGCTTCCTGCCCGCCCACCGCTCCCCCGCCCCGGCCAGCCCGGCTCGGGGCAGCCCGGCTGGGGCCAGCCCGGCTGAGGCCAGCCCCGCCCAGGCCAGCCGGGCCCAGCCAGGCCGCCAGACTTCCCGGTGGCGCAGCGCGCTGGCCGCGTGGACCGAGCCGCGGACCCTGCTCATCGGGCTGTTCGTGCTGTGCATGGCGTTCACCGAGGGCACCGGCAACGACTGGCTCAGCCTCGGGGTCATCGACGGCTACCACACCGAGGCGGCCCTCGGCACCCTCACGTTCGCGGTGTTCCTGGCCGCGATGACCGCCGGGCGCTGGTTCGGCCCCCGCCTCATCGACGCCTACGGCCGGGTGCCGGTACTGCGCAGCTGCGCGGCCGTGGCCCTGGCCGGGCTGCTGCTGATCGAGTTCGGCCGGGTGCTGCCCGCCGCGGTGGCCGGCGCCATCCTGCTCGGGCTGGGCACCTCACTCGGCTTCCCGGTCGGCCTGAGTTCCGCGGCCGACGACCCCCGGTACGCGGCCACCCGGGTCAGCACCGCCGCTTCCATCGGCTACCTGGCCTTCCTGGCCGGCCCGCCCGCGGTCGGCTTCCTCGCCGACCAGGTCGGCGTGCTGCGCAGCCTGTCCGTTGCGGGCATCCTGCTCATCGCGGCCTTCTTCCTGTGCCGGGTGACGGCCCCGCTCCGCCCGCCGCCCAGCCCGCCGCCGCCCGGCGGCCCACCGCCCAGCGAGGTCATCCGCTGCTGAGGCTGTCTGCCGCGGGCTCGTTCAGCACCTGGTACAGGACGTGGTCCTGCCACCGGCCAGCGATGTGCAGATAGCGCGGGGCCATCCCGAACCGGATGAACCCGTTGCGTTCCAGCACGCGCTGCGATCCGACGTTGTCCAGCAGCGTGCCCGCCTCGATCCGGTGCAGTCCCAGCTCCCCGAACGCGACCCGGATGATCTCCTGCACCGCCCCGGTGGCCAGGCCGCGCCCGTTGTATTCGGCGCCGACCCAGTAGCCGATATGGCAGGACTGGAACGGGCCCCGGACGATCTCGTTGAGCGTGATCCGGCCGGCGACCTGCCCATCCCCGGTGAGGATGACGTGCGGCAGCTTCGTCCCCCGCCGGTACTCGGCCAGCCCGGCCTGGATGCCGGCGCGCTGGCCGTCCACTGTGAAGAACTCGTCGGGCCGGGGCGGGCTCGTCGGGGCCAGAAAGTCACGGTTGCGGCCGAGCAGGCCGGCGATCACCGGGGCGTCGCTGAGCCGGACGAGCCGGGTGCGGGTCATCCGCCTATGATCCCAGCCAGGCCACCGCTGATCCCAGCCAGGCCACCGCCGCGATGAACCGCCGGCCAGTCCGCGTCCCCGGGGAGGCAGCATGACCACGACCACCGTGGTGAATCTCAAGGGCCACCGCGATGACCCCAGCTTCGCCGGCGTGGTCTACGTGGGCCGGGCCGCCCGCCGCGGCGGCTGGCAGCTGGCCGCGTCCCCGCTGGCCAACCCGTTCCGTCCCGGCCCGGATGGCACCCGGGCCGAAGTCGTGGCCAAGTACCGCGAGTACCTGCTCGGCCGCCCCGACCTGCTGGCGCTGCTGCCCGCGCTCCGCGGCCGGCGGCTCGGCTGCTGGTGTGCCCCGCAGCCGTGCCACGCCACGGTCATCGCCGAGCTCGCAGACACCGCGCCCACCGTCAGCGCGGTGGATTCTGCCTCACCGGCGGGGCAAAAGGAACCGCGCTAACCAAGGGGTCCGCGGCGCCGCGCCCAGCCACCCCCGGCTGGACATCATTCCCGGGGCGGTGACAGCCTGAAACTGACCGTGCCCGTTCCCATCACACTGGAGACGCTCGTGGACAGCTCCGCGTTGCGCGCCGTGCAGCAACCGCTGAAAGACGCCTACCGCCAGGATCCGCAGCAGGCCATGATCACGCTGCAGGCGCGTGGCGAACTCGGCGACGAGGGCGTCAGCTGCTCGGTGGCCACCGGCCAGGCGCTGGCCGTCGCCGGGCTGCACCCGGCCACCGGCGGCGACGGGTCGCTGGCCTGCTCCGGGGACATGCTGCTGCAGGCCCTGGTCGCCTGCGCCGGGGTCACCCTGCGGGCCGTGGCCACCTCGCTGCAGATACCGGTCCGCGGCGGAACCGTGCTGGCCGAGGGCGACCTGGACTTCCGCGGCACGCTGGGCGTGGCCAAGGACGCGCCGGTCGGGTTCACCTCGATCCGGCTGGGCTTCGAGCTCGACACCGGCGCTACGGAGGAGCAGGTCACCACGTTGCTCGCGCTGACCGAGCGCTACTGCGTGGTGCTGCAGACCCTGGCGAACCCGGTGCAGGTCAGCGCGTCGGTCACCGCGACCTTGTCCTGAGCCGGCCCGGCCAGCGGGCGCCGCTCCGGCCAGCTGAGATCATCTGGTTATGGCCGACGCCACGATGTCCTGGGCCGAGGTGTCCGAGCGGCTCGCCGCGGCGCGCACCTACTGGCTGGACACCACGCTGCCCTCAGGTGCCCCGCACGCTGCGCCGGTCTGGGGCGTGGTCACCGGCGGCACCCTGTACCTGTACACCGAGCGGAGCACGGTCAAGGCGCGCAACCTGGCCGCCGACCCCCGGGTCGTCATCCACCTGGAAAGCGGCGAGGACGTGCTGATCGTGCGGGGCACGGCTGAGGATCTCGGGCCGCCCGCCCAGGTGCCGGCCGTGGTCAAAGCGCTGTCCGCCAAGTACACCCGGCCCGAGGACCGGCCCTACCTGCCGGCCGCCGACCCGGACTTCGACGTGGTCTACGCGATCCGGCCACGGTCCGCGATGGCCTGGCGGATGTCGGACTACTTCGCCTCACAGCGCCGCTGGAAGGCCTGATCACCGCCCCCGTGCCCGCCGCATTTCAGCCCGCAGTGTCCCCGGCGGGGTCGCGGGCCGTGCGCGGCCGCTCCGGCCAGAACGGCCATTCCTCGAACCAGCTGCACCGGCCGTCTTCGCCCAGCCGCAGCACCCACAGGTCGCGGTACTCCTGGTGCACCGGATCGCCGTACCGCACCTCGGCGCGGATTACCGCCACCGGCCCGTCCACGGCCAGGATGCCGGTGCTGAGCGTGAACACCTCGTCCGGGCCCTCCCGCTCCCGCTCCCACAGCTGCCCGATCGCTGTGAGCCCGGCCGCTGGCTCGGCGTACGGCGACACGAGGTACTGGGCGTCTTGGGTGAACAGCCCGGCCAGGCCGGCCGTGCCCGGCGCACGCCAGGCCCGCTCGTAGCCGCTGAGCCAGCGCCCTACGGCTGCGCGATCAGTCATCCGCCCATGGTCCCGCATAGCCTGGACAGCGGACCGGCCGGGTTGACCAGAGGGGACGAGCGGGTGGCCAAGGCAAGCAGGAACCGGGCGGCCGCCGCCCGGGCGCGGCTCGCGGAACAGCGGGCCCAGGAAGCCCAGCGCAAGCGGCGCCGTAACTGGATCGCGGGGATCAGCGCGGTCGTGGTCGTGATCATCGCGGCGGCCGGCATCACGCTGGCCGCCACCAGCGGGGGCGGCAGCAGCCCGGCCCGCACGCCCGCCGGTACCCCGCAGCTCAGCCTGGCCCCGCTGAGCACACTGGGCCAGCTCAGCCCCGCGCCCGCGCCGGGCCGCACCGGCCCGGAAGGCGTGCCCATCCCGGCCGCCCCGGCGCTGGCCAGCACCAGCGCCGGGGCCACCGGCAGCAAGGTCGACGGGATCAGCTGCCAGACCACCGAGCAGCTGCTGTTCCACATCCACGCCCACCTGACGGTGTTCGTGAACGGGTCGCCGCGCCAGGTCCCGGCGGGCATCGGCATCCCGGGCGCCCAGGCCCAGGACACCCCCAGCGGCACCTTCATCAACGGCGGCACCTGCCTGTACTGGCTGCACACGCACGCTGCGGACGGCATCATCCACATCGAGTCCCCGGTCCGGCGCACGTTCACGCTGGGCCAGGTGTTCAACGAGTGGGGCCAGCCGCTCAGCGCCAGCCGGGCCGGGCCGGCCAACGGCCACGTCACCGCGCTCTACAACGGCAAGGTCTACCGCGGCAACCCGCGCGACATCCCGCTGAACGCACACGCGCAGATTCAGCTCGAGGTCGGCAAGCCGCTTGTCGCGCCAGAATCCATTACATTCCCTAACGGCCTGTAGCCCGCGGCTGACCTGCCCAACCGACTGGAGGTGCGCAGCATGACGGACGGCGACGAGGCGGCACCGGAGATCCTCGACCTGCCGATCGGCCTGGACACGGCCGGAACCCGCCAGGAGTCGGACAGCCTCGGCGCGGTGGAGGTGCCGGCGAACCGGTACTGGGGGGCCCAGACCCAGCGCAGCCTGCGGCACTTCAGCATCGGCAACGACCGGCTACCGAAGGAGGTCTACCACGCGTACGGCTACGTGAAGAAGGCGGCGGCTATCGTGAACACCCGGGCCGGCCGCCTGCCCACGTGGCAGGGGGAGCTGATCATCCGGGTCTGCGACGAGATCATCAGCGGGGCGCTGGACGAGGAGTTCCCGCTGTTCGTCTGGCAGACCGGCTCAGGAACGCACGCCAACATGAACGTGAACGAAGTCATCGCCAACCGGTCGGCGCAGCTGATCGGCGGCCAGCTCGGCGCGCAGCGCCCGGTGCACCCGAACGACCAGGTGAACATGGGTCAGTCGAGCAATGACACGTTCCCCACGGCCATGCACATCGCGGCGTACACGATGGCCACCCAGCAGACCATCCCCGCGCTGCGCCGGCTCCGCGATGCGTGCGAGCAGAAGTCGCGGAAATGGGCCGGCGTCGTCAAGATCGGCCGGACTCACCTGGAGGACGCCACCCCGCTGACCGTGGGCCAGGAGTGGTCGGGGTACACCGGCGCCCTGGACGACGCCATCGCCGAGGTAGAGCACGCTACCGACGGGCTGCTGGAACTGGCCATCGGCGGTACCGCCGTGGGCACTGGGCTGAATGCCCCGGCCGGGTTCGGCGAGCAGGTAGCCACCGAGATCGCCGCGCTGACTGGCGCCCCGTTCCGGACCGCGGCCAACAAGTTCGCGGCCCAGGCCACCCTGGACCGGATGGTACGCGCGCACGGCGGGCTGAAGGCGGCGGCCGTCACGCTGTTCAAGATCGCCAACGACCTGCGCTGGCTGGGTTCCGGCCCGCGCACCGGGCTGCACGAGCTGATCCTCCCGGCCAACGAGCCCGGCTCGTCGATCATGCCAGGCAAGGTCAACCCGACCCAGGCCGAGGCCATGCTCATGGTGGCCATCCAGGTCATCGCCGCAGACGTGGCGGTGAGCATGGGCGGGGCCGAGGGCAACTTCGAGCTGAACGCGTTCCGCCCGCTGCTCATCCACAACTACCTCACGTCCGCACGGAACCTGGCCGACGTGTGCGACCACGCCCGCGAGTTCATGATCGAAGGTGCCGAGCTGGACGAGGCGACGCTGCAGGCGAACATCGACCGCTCGGTGATGATGGTGACCGCGCTCTCCCCGGTCATCGGCTACGACCAGGCCTCGGTCATCGCCCACTACGCCATCGAGCACGACCTGACACTCCGGGCGGCCGCGCTGGCCAACGGCGTCACCGAGGAACTGTTCGACCGCGTGGTCAACCCCCTCGCGCTGACCCGCCCCGGCACCGCCGACCAGCCGTCCAGCGATGGGAAATCCTGACCCAGCACGGCCCGCTGTGCGCATCGAGCCGGTGAGCCCGGGCAACGACCGGGCCACCGTCGAGTTCCTCACCGGATGGGTGACTGACGGCCCGGCGGACGCGTGGGAGTACCTGGCCAGCCACACTGACGGCGAGGGCGCCAGCCTGGTGACGGTCCGCGCCGGGCGGGTCATCGGCAAGCTGAGCGGTGGCCACCGGCACGCGACCCACTCCTTCCTCGGCATCGCCCTGTTCACCGGGCTGGCCTGGGTCTCCTGCCACTACCGCGGCGACTGGGCGGGCAAAGCCGGGCTCGCGCTGCTGATGACGCTCAGTGTGTCGGCCGGGCTGGAGGCGCTGCGTATCGTCCGCGGTCACCTGGCCGACGTCATCGGCATCGCCGTCGCGTCCTGGGAGGTCTGGTTCGGCTACGGCCTGCGGCTGATCCCGCTGGCGGTCTTCCTCGGCTGCAGCACGCACATCATCGGCGACATGCTCACCGACTCCGGCTGCATGCTCACGTTCCCGCTGTCCAGGCAGCGCTACCACCTGCTGCCCGAGCCGCTGGCGTTCACCACCGGCACCGGCCCGGAACTGCTCATCGTGGACCCGGTCCTCACCGCGGCCCTGCTGGTCCTGGCGTTGTGGGCAGCCGACCCGGCGTTCGTCGCCGCGCACTGGCACGAACTGGCCGGCTGACCGCGCGGCCCGGACCGGCTGACCGCCCGGCCGTTACCATGAGCCGGTGCCCCGCGCCATCGACTTCCACGTGCACCTGCCCACCCCGGACTGGCTGGACACCAGCATGGCTGGCTACGTCGAAATCGCCGAGGCGTATTTCCGCTCGCCGGTGCAGCGCCAGACCCTGGCCGAGCTGGCTGACCGGTACCGCGCGCTGGACGCCAGGGCGGTGCTGCTGGCCTGGGACGCCGAGACGGCGACCGGGCGCCCGCGGGTGCCGAACGAGACGGTGGCCGCGGCCTGCCAGGAGTACCCGGACGCGTTCACCGGGCTGGGCTCGGTCAACCCGCACAAGGGCGACGCGGCCATCGCCGAGGTGGCTCACATCGCCGGGCTCGGGCTGCGCGGGGTGAAGTTCCATCCCTCACTGCAGGCATTCGCCCCGGACGACCCGGTGTACTGGCCCATCTTCGCCGCATGCGAGCAGCACGGCCTGCTGGCCCTGTTCCACACCGGGACCAGCGGCATCGGCGCCCGCCAGCCCGGCGGGCAGGGCATCCGGATCGACTTTGCGCACCCGCTGAAGCTGGACCCGGTGGCCGCCGCCCACCCCGGGCTGACCGTGGTCGCCGCGCACTTCGGCTGGCCCTGGCAGATGGACCTGATCGCGATGGCGCTGCACAAGACCAACGTGTACATCGACATCTCCGGCTGGTCACCGCGCCGGATCCCGGCCGAGGTCATCCGGGAGCTGCGCGGCCGGCTGACCGCACAGTTCGTGTGGGGCAGCGACTACCCGTTCCTCACCCCGGAGCGGTGCCTCGACGAGCTGGACGGCCTGGACCTGCCCGCCGATGTGCGGCCCGCCGTGCTGCATGACAACGCCACCCGGATTCTCGGCCTCAGCTGACCAGGGCCGAGACTGGGGAGATGGACATCGACTGGACGGAACTGGTGCCCGAGCAGCTGGACTGGCAGTGGCAGCAGAACCTGCGGCCCCGCTTCGCCGGGCTGACCGATGAGGAGTACTTCTGGGCGCCGGTGGCCAACTGCTGGAGCCTCCGGCCCCGGGACCAGGCCCGGACCCCGATGGCGGCAGGCGGCGGTGACTTGGTCCTCGACTTCGAATATCCCGAGCCCACCCCGGCTCCGGTGACCACGATCGCGTGGCGGCTGGCCCACCTCATCGTCGGCGTGTTCGGCGCCCGGGCGGCCAGCCACTTCGGCGGCCCACCCGCCGGCTACCAGACCTTCCGCTACGCGGGCACGGCCGCGCAGGCCCTGGAGCAGCTCGATGCCGCCTACGACGCCTGGAGCACGGGCGCCCGGGGCCTCGGCGCGGACGGGATGGCCCGGCCGTGCGGCCCGGCCGAGGGACCGTTCGCCGAGTACCCGATGGCCGCGCTGGTGCTGCACATCAACCGGGAGGCGCTGCATCATGGCGCGGAGATCGCCCTGCTGCGCGACCTCTATGTGAACCGCTGACGCTGGAAGGGGCGCTGCCGTGACCGATCCGTTCGACCAGGCGTTCTGGGATGAGCGGTACCGCTCGCAGAGCTCGCTGTGGAGCGGCAAACCCAACGTCCACCTGGTCGGGGAGGCCGCCGAGCTCTCCCCCGGCACGGCACTGGACGTGGGCTGCGGGGAAGGCGCGGACGCGATCTGGCTGGCCGGGCGTGGCTGGCAGGTCACCGGGGTGGACGTGTCCACGGTCGCGCTGCAGCGCGCGGCGGGCCACGCCGCGCAGGCCGGTGACGGGATCGCCGGGCGTATCGACTGGGTGCACGCCGACCTGCTGCGCTGGGATCCCGGCCCGGCCCGCTACGACCTGGTGTCAGCCCAGTACCTGCATCTGCCCGACCCGCTGCGCGCGGATCTGTTCCGCCGCCTGGCCGCCTCGGTGACTCCCGGCGGCACCCTGCTCATCGTCGGGCATCACCCCTCCGACCTGCACACCACGATGCCCCGGCCGCCCCTGCCCGAGCGGTTCTTCACCGGCGAGGACATCGTCGCGCTGCTCGACCCGCACGCCTGGGAGGTGGTCACCGACACCGCCGCCCCGCGCCAGGCCACCGACCCCGACGGGCACTCGGTGACCATCCACGACACGGTCCTGCGTGCCCGCCGCCGCGGCTGACCGGCCGATGACAGCCAGGCGCGTTCAGCGGTTCAGCGCCCACCTCGCCGCTGGTCCCGGTGACCGGGCGGTGATCGCGATCCCATTCGACCCGGATCAGGTGTGGGGGGCCAAAGCCGACCATCCCGTCACCGGCCAGATCAACGGCTGCCGGGTCCGCGGCCGGGTGACGCCGGCCGGCCGCGGGTGGGTGTTCACCCTGACCCCGATGTGGCTGCGCGACGCGGGCGCCGCACCCGGCGGCGAGGTGCAGGTGGAACTGGCACCCGAGGGCCCGCAGCGCGCCGACCTGGCCGACGACATCGCCGCCGCGCTGGACGCCAACCCAGCCGCGGCGGCGTTCTTCGACACGCTGGCCCAGTTCTACCGCAAGGCCTACCTCCGCTGGATCGACGCGACGGCCCGCCGGCCCGGCCTGCGGGCCGCGCGCATCGCTGAGGTCGTGGACCTGCTCGCCGCCGGGATCAAGCAGCGGCCACGGTCCTGACCTCCGTCCAGTACTGGTCCGGCAATCCGGCGGGCGCACTGGGCAACCGATCCGCCGGTGGTGCGTACTAGAGACGTGGACTACGAACTGTCCGGTGCGCCCCCTCAGCCGGCCCCGGCCCGGGGCCCGGCGCGGCGCGCGGAGCCGGGCCGGCCGAAGTCGCACCCGGCGGCGAGTGGCACGACGTCACGCTGATCTTCCGGCAGCACCATGCGGACCTGGTCCGGCTGGCGCTGCTCCTGGTCGGCGACCGGGCCTGCGCGGAGGACGTGGTGCAGGACGTGTTCACCCGGCTCTGTGCCCGCCGCCCGGACCTGGAACACGACCGGGCCATGGCCTACATCCGGACGGCGGTGGTGAACGGCTGCCGCAGCGTGCTGCGGCGGCGCACGCTCACCCGCCGGGTCATGACCACCCGCGGCGCGCCGTGGCGCGACACGCAGGAGTCCGCCGAAGACACCGCGATCCTCGCCGAGGACCGGCGACGCGTGCTGGCCGCGCTGGCGGCACTGCCCAGCCGCCGCCGTGAGGTGCTGGTGCTCCGGTTCTACCTGAACCTGCCCGTGGCCGAGGTCGCGGCCACGCTGGGCATCAGCCAGGGCTCGGTGAAATCTGCCGCCGCACGCGGGCTCGGCACGCTGGCCAGCCGGCTGGGGGAGGAACGATGACCAGCATCCAGGACCGGCTGACCGACGCGATGAGCGCCGCGGCCGGCACCGTCCGCGAAGCGGAGCTGCGCCCGCTGGCCGTGCGGCAGCGCCGGTGGTACCAGGCGGCCTGGGCCGCACCCGCAGCTGCGGCCGCGGCCGTGGTGCTGGTGATCGGCCTGGTCGTGTCGGTGTCGAACGGGCTGTTCGGGACGCACCAGCCCGCCGGGCCGGGTCATCTCCCCGCTGCCCCGCACCGGTTCTACCTGGCCACCGACATCGGCAGCTGGCAGACCACGGTCCGGTCGACCGCCACCGGCAAGGCCGTCGCGGTCGTCCCGGTTCCCTCGCTCCAGGCCGCGGGGAGCGTGTCTCCCGCGCTGGCCACGGCGGGCAATGGCACGTTCTACATCGCCGCGTTCCGCCGCGGCGCGGCGGGCGAGCAGATCTACCGGTTCCGGCTCACCCCGGCCGGGCAGGTCACCGGCTTCGCCCGGGTACCCGGCGGCGTGCTGCGCCCGGGGTGGGCGGCGGACGCGCTGGCGGCCTCGCCCGACGGGTCACTGCTGGCTGTCGGGGCCTACTACCAGCGCGATCACCGCTACCGCGGTCAGTTGTACGGCCCTGAGCGGTCCGACCAGCTCATCGTCATCCACACCGCCACTGGCGCGCAGAGCCTCTGGCGGGGCGGATCGCCAGGCGGTGCCCGGTACTTCCGGGTGGCCAGCCTGTCCTGGACGGCCGACAGCCGTCAGCTGGCCGTGCTCGGCGAGTGGTGCCCGACCGCGCCAAATCCCGGTGGCGAGCTGTGCCCGGCCGGGCAGCGCCAGGCGCAGCTGCGGGCCATCGAGCCAGCTGGCCACACCGGCGGCAGCATCCTGCGGGGCCGCCTGCTGCTCCGGCAGTCGCCGCGCATCCCGTTCCTCGCCCAGGCGCTGATCAGCCCGGACGGCTCGACGATCACAGCGATGGTGCTGCACGGCCGGGCCATCGGCAACCCGCAGATCAGCGGGACCTTCCCGGCGGATCTGTCCGTGGAGCAGATCTCGGTCACGACCGGGCGCCAGCTCAGCGTGCTCTACCGGCGGCATCTCGGCGACACCAGCGAAGTGAGCGGCCCGATGGCCGACCCGCTGGCGATGAGCGCCGACGCCACCGGGCGCAACCTGATCCTCAACGGCGGCATCTGCAACCTCCACTGCACGAACGAGTTCAACGGCTGGCTGCACGCGGGACGGCTGATCCCGCTCCCGCCGTCCGGGTTCGCCCACCGCGAGACGGCTGAGGCCTGGTGACCCCACCACCGCGGCGGGCCCGGTGGTGGCCATGGCGCAGCCGCGCTCTTCGGCTCAGGCGGGAAGTGGCGCCGCCGCCAGTGGGTGTGCACGACGGGCTTGACCTCCTCTGGTAGTACCTCCAGGGTAACGAGCCGGAGCCGGTGACTCTGGCATCGGCATTTCACGGGAAGATGGCAACTCCTCGATCGTGGGAGGCCGCCAAGAATGGTCATGGGAAGCAGGCTCACCGAGATCGTTGTCGACTGCCAGGACCCGGTTGCCCAGGCCGCGTTCTGGGCCGCTGTGCTGGGCTATCACGTGGTGCGGACCGCGCACGGGCAGGTGGAGATCGCCGCGTGGCCGCGGGAACCAGCTGATCTGGCCGAGCAGGTACGCCAGGCCCCGGTAGTCCCGGCGCTCGTGTTCGTGACCGTGCCGGAAGGCAAGGCGGTCAAGAACCGCCTGCACCTGGACGTCAGGCCGGCTGACGGCTCGATCGAGGCGGAGGTGGCCCGGCTCGTCGCCCTGGGCGCCCGGCGGGCCGACGTGGGCCAGGGCAGCCAGCCGTGGGCGGTGCTGGCCGACCCGGAAGGCAACGAGTTCTGCGTCCTGGGCCCGCTGGCCGGCCCGGCCTGACCGGGTGCACAACTGCCCGCCGGTCAGGCCCGCTCCATACCGAACCGGGCCATCAGGGCCCGCTCTTCCTCGGCCGTGGGCGGCTCGTCCCGGTGCCACAGTTCGTGCAGCGCGGCGAAATAGGCGTCCATGGCCGGTGCGTGGATCACCAGCAGCCGGGCGGGCCGGCCGCGTTGCCGAAGGTGTGCACGGTGCCCCGGGGCACCAGCACGAACCCCTCGGGGCCGACCTCCATCTCCTGGTCCGCAACGGTGACCGAGACCAGGCCATCGAGCACGAAATAGGCCTCCGAGCAGTTGGTGTGCTGGTGCGGCGGCGGGCGGCGGCCACCCGGTGGCAGCGTGCGCTCCATCAGCGACAGGTCGCCGTCGTCCAGTTCGGCCAGGGCCTTGAAGTACATGACGCTGCCGCGCGCGGTGTACTGCGCATGGCCCTCACCGGGCCCCATCACGTCAACCACCGCAGCCGGGCCTCCTCGTGAGATCAAGCCTGACGCAGCGCTACTGCCACGCCGGCGGCTGCTGGAGCGCCCAGGTGTTGCCATCCGGGTCGCTGAACCTGACGAACGAGCCCCACGGCTGAACGTCAACGTCGCTGGCATCCACGCCATGCTCGATGAGCTGCCGCCGGGCGGCCTCAGCGTCCGCGACGACCATCTGCACGCCCTTCTGTGACCCGGGCGGCATCTCGGTGATCCCGGTGCCCAGCACGATCGAGCACGCCGATCCAGGCGGAGTCAGCTGCACGAACCGCAGCTGCTCATTCACCTGATAATCGTGGTCAGGGTGGAAGCCGACCTGGTCCACGTAGAACGCCTTGGCCCGGTCCACATCCGTCACTGGTATGGCTACGAGTTCAATCTTCCAGTCCATGTCCGCCAACGTAGCGCCAGGGGCAGACAGCTGTCCGGGACCCGGAAGGCCTCCGCTGCCCGGCAGGGCCCGAAGTGGCAGCATGGCGGCAAGATCCGGCGGCGCGACAGCTGACCGCGTTAGCCGGCGGAGCCTCCGGTCGCCAGCCGCATGAGGTCGGTGTCGAGGTCGATGGCGACCTCGGTCCCGCCCGCGCTGCCGTACTCGTGCTGGTAGCTCTGCCAGGACTCGTCCTTGATCTTGCGGGCGAAGCCGCTTTCCATCAGCAGCACGAGCTCGACCGCGGCCCGGTCGATGCGCTTGTTCAGCGCCGGGTCGCTCCAGTCTTCCGGCGCGGCGAACAGCGAGGTGGGCGCGGTCATCGTGCGCAGGTAGGCGAACATCGGGCGCATCTGGTCGTCGGCGACCAGGGCGTGCCGGGCCGTGCCGGCGGTGGCCGCGAGCACGGCGGGCTTGCCGATCAGCAGGTCGTTGTCCAGGACGTCGAAGAACGAGGTGAACAGGCCGCTCGGGCCGGCCTTGTACACCGGCGCGGCGGCGATGATGCCGTCGGCTTCGCCGAGGGCGGTGATGACCTTCTGCAGCTTGGCCGTGACCAGCTGGGACACCAGTGCGGTGGTGATGTCGGTGGAGATCTCGCGCAGGTCGACGGCGCTGACCGTCACCGTGTGCCCACGGGTGGCGGCCAGTTCGGTGACCCGCTGCGCGGTGCGGTCGGCCAGCAGCCGGGTCGAGGAAGGGTCGCTGGTGCCGGCGCTGACCACCACGAGCCGGAATGCTTCCTGTTCCTGGGGGGTGCTCATGGGCGCGTGTCCTCACTCTGGTTGGCGGTGGCCATGCTGGCGGTGACCGGCTGGCTGGCCAGTTTCTGGCAGATCGTTTCCAGCTCGCTGAGTTCGCCGGGGTCCAGCGCGGCCGTCAGGGCGCGGGCCACGCTGCGGGCGTGCTGCCGCCCGACCTGGCGCTGCATGGCCCGGCCCGCGTCGGTGAGCGACAGCCGCACGCCGCGCCCGTCAGCGGGATCGGTTTGCCGTTCGAGGAAGCCCCGGTCGGCCAGCCGGTCCACCATGCGGGACAGGGCCGGCTGGCTGAGCAGGACGTGCCGGTTCAGTTCGCTGATGCGCACCGGGCCGGGGCACTTGGACAGCGTGTAGAGGACGTCGTACTCCCGCATGGAGACGTCCGCCCAGACGTCCTCGGCCGCGAACTGCTTCATCAGCACTGCGTGCGCGGACAGCAGTGCCTCCCACGCGTCGTTGGCCAGGCTTCTCTCGGCGAGCATCACAGGTCCGGGTACTCCGCCTCGAACCCGGCGGCGGTGTCCTGGTAGGGGGACGCACCGGTGACGTTGTCGCCGCGGTTCGCGTTCGGGCGCGGCTGGCGGGCCGGCTGGTCGCCGTACTTGGCCGTGACCAGGCTGGCGTGCGTGGGCGCCTCGGGCGTCTCCGGGTCCTGCCGGGCGGCGATCTCCTTGCGCAGCACCGGAACGACCTCCTCGCCGAGCAGGTCAAGCTGGTCGAGCACGGTCTTCAGCGGCAGGCCGGCGTGGTCCATCAGGAACAGCTGGCGCTGGTAGTCACCGAAGTGCTCGCGGAAGGTCAGGGTCTTGTCGATGACCTCCTGCGGGCTGCCCACCGACAGCGGCGTCATGCTCATGAAGTCCTCCATCGACGGCCCGTGCCCATAGACCGGCGCCTCGCTGAAGTACGGGAGGAACTCGCGCTTGGCGTCCTGCGAGTTCCGCGCGATGTATGCCTGGCCGCCCAGGCCGACGATCGCCTGCTTCTCGGTGCCGTGCCCGTGGTGGGCGTAGCGGTACCGGTAGAACCGGATCAGCCGCTGGTAGTGCTCCTTCGGCCAGAAGATGTTGTTGGCGAAGAAGCCGTCCCCGTAATACGCGGCCTGCTCGGCGATCTCGGGCGTGCGGATCGAGCCGTGCCACACGAACGGCGGCACGTCGTCCAGCGGCCGCGGGATCGAGGTGAAGCCCTGCAGCGGGGTGCGGTACTTCCCCTCCCAGTCCACGACGTCCTCGCGCCACAGCCGGTGCAGCAGGTTGTAGTTCTCCAGCGCCAGCGGCAGGCCCTCCCGGATGTCCTGGCCGAACCACGGATACACCGGGGCCGTGTTGCCGCGGCCGAGCATCAGGTCCATCCGGCCCTTGGACAGGTGCTGGAGCATCGCGTACTCCTCGGCGATGCGCACCGGGTCGTTGGTGGTGATCAGCGTCGTCGACGTGGTGACGATCAGCCGCTTCGTGGTCGCCGCGATGTACGCGAGCAGCGTGGTCGGCGCGGACGAGAAGAACGGCGGGTTGTGATGCTCGCCGATCGCGAACACATCCAGCCCGACTTCCTCGGTCTTCTGCGCGATCGCCGTGATCGCGTCGATCCGCTCCGCCTCGCTCGGCGTCTCCCCCGACACGGGATCCCGGGTGATGTCACTGACCGAGAAGATCCCGAACTGCATGGCCTGCCTCCTACGCTCCCCGCCTGCCCGCGGTCCAGCGCTAGCGCTCCGATAGGTATATGCGTTTGCATGTATCTCAACACCGAAAGCGCTGGACTATTCCGCGGCACCGCCGGCGCAGCCGCGACCATGGCCCGGCAGGCACGCTGGCGCGGCGGGCGGCCGCGGGTCCGCGAGGTGAACCAGCCGGGCCGGAGCCCAGGCCGGCCCCGCTCATGTCGAGATCCGGCGGGCGTCTCCGACCATCCGGTGACAGTCCACCCGGCGGGCCCCGCGGCCCCGGTCAGGAGAGGAGCACGGTCATGCTGATCAAGGCCCGGATGGGAATGAGCGCCGATGGGTTCGTGGCCACCCCCGAGGGCGTGCCCACGCTGGCGCTGATGCCCGGCTTCATCCCGGCGGCGTCGCACGGGTATCCCGAGTTCATCGAAGGCGTCGACGCCGTCGTCATGGGCCGCAACACGTTCGTGCCCGCGCTCGGCTCGCCTGACTGGCCCTGGCCTGGCCTGGAGGTCTACGTGCTGACCTCCAGCCCGCTGCCGGCCGGCACACCCGGGGACGTCATCGCGGAACGCCGCGGTGCGGCGGCGCTGGCCGCCCGGCTGCGGTCCCGCCCGTCCGGCGGCGATATCCACCTGGTTGGCGGCCCGCGGACGATCCGCGCGTTCCACGAGATCGGCCAGCTGGACCGGCTGGAGATCGTGGTGCTGCCGGTCCTGCTGGGCAGCGGCAGGCCGCTCTCCCCGCCCGGGGCGCCGAACGTGCCGCTGCGGCTGCTGCGGTCCGACCGGGTCTTCCCGGACGGCTCCACGGAACTGGTGTACACGCCGAAGCCAGCCGAGGCGGCGGGATGAGCGCCGCAGCCGCGGGCGGGCACCGGCCGGCGCCCCCGGCCCGTGCTCACTCCCCCGCGTAAGCCTGCTGGATCGCTGCGATATCCAACTTGGTCATCGAGAACATCGCCTTGCTGGCCCGCGCGGCCTTCTCCGCGTCAGGGTCACTGATCAGGTCGGTGACCACGGTGGGCACGACCTGCCAGGACACCCCGTACTTGTCTTTCAGCCAGCCGCAGGCGACTTCCTGGCCGCCCTCAGACAGCCTGCTCCAGTAGTAGTCCACCTCGTCCTGGTCCGCGCACGGGATCTGGAACGAGATGGACTCGTTGAAGGTGAACTGCGGCCCGCCGTTCAGCGCGATGAATTTCTGGCCGTTCAGCTCAAACTCGACCACCATCACCGAGCCCGCGGGCCCCGGCCCGGCCTCGGTATACCGGCCGATCCGGCCCAGCCGGGAATCCCTGAAGATGCCGAGATAGAAGTTGGCTGCTTCCTCGCCCTGGGTGTCGAACCACAAGCATGTGGTCAGCGCCTGGTCAGTCATCAGTCCCTCCCTGCGGGTACACCTGTTTCGCTTAGTGACCCGCTGCGCGACGCAAACTCACCGGCGGATTGCGGACAAAGCGGTCAGGCCGGCCGTCCGGGCACCGGGGTGAGCGCGCTGGCCAGATCGGTATGCAGCTCAGCCAGCCGCTCCGCGCCGATGATCGAGAACACCTGGCGGACCGCTGACGAGGCGATGACGAGCCGCAGCTCAACGCCGCTGGCGGCGGCCTTCCGGTGGGCCAGCACGACGGCCCGCACCCCGCCCGAGTCGCAGAACGTGGTCTGCGACATGTCCACCACCAGCACGGCGGGACCCTGATCCAGGGTGGCCATCAGGTCGTCGGCGACCTCGCTGTTATTGGCCATGTCGATCTCTTCGGGCATCGAGACCACGGCCAGCAGCCCGCGCCAGTCGACCGGCAGATGACCTGAACTCACGAACTATCACCCGCCTGAGAGAGGGGAAGCCGACACAGCCCGAGCCGGCGGGCCAGGCACTTTACACCGGCGAGTGGCGCGGTCGATTATCCTCTCCGCGCAGATCATGGCGCAAGCAGTGGCCCAGCGCTCCAGCGGCCCGCGGCGTACAATTCCGCTTCGGGCGACAGCAGACGGGGAGCGGCAAGAAGTGCCCGGGCATCCCAGCCGGCCCGGCCTGACCACGCTGAGGGACGCTGAATGAGCGTGTTACCGCACACCCCGGCGGACACCGCCGGGCAGTACAGCCACGAGGCCTTCCTGTACGCGGGCGCGGCTGAGTTCCTGGCCGGGGCGATGTCGTTCATCGGCCCGGCGCTGGCCGCGGGCGACCCGGTACTGGCCCTGCTGAGCGGCCCCAAGATCGGCATGCTGCGCCGCGAGCTGGGCGCGGCGGCCGGCCGGATCAGCTTCGCCGACATGGCCGACGTCGGTGCCAACCCGGCCCGCATCACCGGCGAGTGGTGGCGGTTCGCCCAGGCGCACGCCGGGGCGGCCCGGCTGCACGGTATCGGGGAAGCGATGTCCCCGGACCGCTCCGCCGCGGAGATCGGCGAATGCGAGCTGTATGAGGCGCTGCTCAACGTGGCCTTCGACCCCGCTACCCCGCTGCGCCTGGTCTGCCCGTACGACCTGGCCACCCTGACCGCGGACGTGGTCGAGGAAGCGCAGCGCAACCACCCGTTCCTGACCAGCGGCCCGGACCGGGAGGCGTGCGCCCGCTTCCAGCCCATCGACCCGGCCGAGCCCTACGCCCGGCCGCTGCCGGACCGGCCGGCCGACGTGGCCTGCCTCCCGTTCCAGCGCGGCGGGCTCGGCCATCTGCGCGCCTATGTGGCCGCGTGGGCGCGGGGGGCCGGGCTGGGCGAGCGCCCGGCCACCTCGCTGGTGGCGGCGGTCAACGAAGTCGCCACCAACAGCCTGCTGCACGGCGGCGGGCTGGGTGAGCTCCGGGTGTGGACCGACGGCGGGTCGCTGCTGTGCGAGGTGTGCGATCACGGCCATCTCACCCAGCCGATGGCTGGCCGGCTCCGCCCGCTGAAGACGACGGGGCCGGCCTGTGGCTGGCCCACCAGCTCACCGACCTGGTACAGATCCACTCCGCGGCCGGGCGCACCGCGATCCGCATCCACCAGCGGCTGTGACGTCCCGGCCGCGGCCCGCTGGCCGTCCCGGGATCAGGAACCGGTCTGAGCCGACGGCCCGTCGTCCGGCGCGGCCGGTGCCGCCGCGAGCGCGGCGGCCAGATCAGGGTGGATCGGCACGAGCTGACCGGCGCCGATGATGGTGAACACCCGGGTGACCGCGGGCGAGCCGATGACGAGCCGCAGCTGGCAGCCGGCCGCGGCCGCCTGGCGGTGGGTGAGCATGATGGCCCGGACGCCGGCCGAATCGCAGAACGTGGTCTGCGTCATGTCCACCACCAGCACCGCTGGGCGCTGGGCCAGCGCCGCCAGCAGGCCCTCCTGGATGGCCGCGCCATTGGCCATGTCAACCTCGTCGGGCATGCTGACCACGGCCTGCTGCCCGTGCCAGTCAACCGGCAGCGGCCCCTGGGTCATGACGGGCCGTCCGTCCAGGCAGGCGGCGCAGGGCGGCGGCGGACGGCCGCCGCCGGGCGGGGTATGGCAGCGAGTGGCATCGGGCGTCATCCTATCGCCGCCAGCCCAGGTCCGGGCCACGGACGCTGAGGTGCTGGCCGGGCCCGCGCGGCGGCGTACAATGCCGCACGGGCGGGCCGGGGCACGAGCGGCCCCGAGCGGCCAGCCCGGCCGTCTGCCAGCACAGACGGACCAACCCGACGACGCTGAGGGATACCTGGATGAGCGCGGAGCCGGACGTCCCCGGCGGGTTCAGCCACGAGGCGTTCCTGTACGCGGACACGGCCGGGTTCCTGGCCGGGATCCAGTCGTTTCTCGCCCCGGCTATCGCCGCGGGCGACCCAGTGCTGGTGCTGCTGCGCCCGCCCGAAATCGGTGCGCTGACGGCGGCCCTGGGCACCCCCGCCCAGCAGGTCACGTTCGCCGACATCACCGAGGCCGGCCGCAACCCGGCGCGGCTCATCGGGGTGTGGCGCCGGTTCGCCGACACTCATCCGGGGTCACAGCTGTGGGGCATCGCCGAGGCGGTGTACCCCGGGCGCACACCGGCCGAACTGGCCGAGTGCGAGCTGTACGAGGCCCTGCTCAACCTGGCCTTCGACGCGGCCACGCCGCTGCGGCTGCGCTGCCCGTACAACCTCGCCGCGCTGCCCGCCAGCCAGATCGAGCAGGCCGAGCGCACCCACCCGTTCCTGCTGCGGGACGGCCAGCGGCAGGCATCCGGCCATTTCCAGCCGCTCAACCCGGCTGAGCTGTACGCCCGGCCGCTGCCCGCCGCGCCAGCCGGCGCCGCCTGCCTGCCGTTCACGCGTGGTGAGCTGGGGCGGCTGCGGGAGTTCGTGGCCGGCCACGCGCAGCAGGCCGGCGCTGGCCCAGCCGACCGCTACCGCGCTGGTGGCCGCGATCAACGAGATCGCCACCAACAGCCTGCAGCACGGCGGTGGCCGCGGCGAGCTCCGGGTGTGGACCGACGGCGGCTGGCTGGTCTGCGCGGTGTCCGACAGCGGGCATCTCACCGCGCCGCTGGCCGGCAAGCTGCCGCCCGCCGCGAACGACGGGGCCGGCCTGTGGCTGGCCAACCAGCTCACCGACCTGGTGCAGATCCGCTCCACACCGGACGGCACCGAGATCCGGGTGTACCAGAAGCTGTAGCCGCCCCACGCCGGCTCCCGCCGGCCGGGATGCCCTCCCGTAGGCTCAGCCAGCATGATTTCCGAGTTGTTCGACCCGGCTGCCTGGCGGCCCGTCCCTGGCTTCGACTTCACCGACATCACCTATCACCGGGCAGTTGACCAGGGGACCGTCCGGGTGGCGTTCAACCGCCCCGAGGTACGCAACGCCTTCCGCCCGCACACCGTCGACGAGCTGTGCACCGCCCTGGACCATGCCCGTCAGTGGGCGGACGTCGGGTGCGTGCTGCTCACCGGCAACGGCCCGTCGCCCAAGGACGGGGGCTGGGCGTTCTGCTCGGGCGGCGACCAGCGGATCCGGGGCGCGGACGGCTACCGCTACGACGAATCCGCCGCTGGTTCACCGGCCGTTGGGCGGCTGCACATCCTGGAGGCGCAGCGGCTCATCCGCTTCATGCCCAAGGTCGTGATCTGCGTGGTACCGGGGTGGGCCGCGGGTGGCGGGCACAGCCTGCACGTGGTGTCGGACCTGACGCTGGCCAGCGCCGAGCACGCCCGGTTCAAGCAGACTGACGCCGATGTCGCCAGCTTCGACGGTGGGTTCGGCTCCGCCTACCTGGCCCGGCAGGTCGGGCAGAAGTTCGCCCGGGAGATCTTCTTCCTCGGGCGCAGCTACACGGCCGAGGAGGCGTGGCGGATGGGCGCGGTCAACGCCGTGGTGCCGCATGCCGATCTGGAACGGACCGCGCTGCAATGGGCCGGTGAAGTCAACAGCAAGAGCCCGACCGCGCAGCGGATGCTCAAGTACGCGTTCAACCTGATCGACGACGGGCTGGTCGGCCAGCAGCTGTTCGCCGGGGAGGCCACCCGCCTGGCCTACGGCACGGCCGAGGCCCAGGAAGGGCGCGACGCGTTCCTGGACAAGCGGCCACCTGACTGGACGCCGTTCCCCTGGCATTACTGAACCCGGCGGCCAGCGCCCCTCCCCCGCTGGCCGGCGGTGCCCCGGCCGTCTCGACCCGCTGATCACGGCCGGCCGGGTACGGGAGTATCGGTGCCAGGGACAGCAGCGAGGTAAGGAGCGTAATGCAAAATAGGGCCCGGCAGCGGCCAGGATGGCCGCATGCCTGACGTCCCCGGCCGCCCGGACCCGGCGGGCGTGCTGGTCACCAACGACGACGGTATCGACAGCCCGGGGCTGCACAGCCTGGCTGCCGCGGCTGGTGCGGCCGGCCGCGAGGTGCTGGTCGCGGCGCCCAGCTACGAGGCATCCGGGGCGAGCGCGTCCATGGTCGCGGGGAGTGACCCGATCCCGGTCGAGCGCCGTTCGCTGCCCGGCCTGGACGGGGCGCCGGCCTATGCCGTCCGGGCCGCCCCCGCGTTCATCGTGTTCGCCGCGGTGCACGGGGCGTTCGGCGTGCGCCCGCAGCTGGTGCTGTCCGGGATCAACCGGGGGGCGAATACCGGCCGGTCCGTACTGCACTCCGGCACGGTCGGCGCCGCGCTGACCGCGGCGCTGCGCGGCCTTCCGGCGGCCGCGTTCTCGCTGGACTGCGGGCTGACCGGGCCAGCCCACTGGGAGACGGCCGCGGCCGTGGCCACCGAGGTCGTCGGCGTGCTGGGCCGCATCTCCCGCGGCCTCGCGCTGAACGTGAACGTGCCCAACGTGCCGCTGGCTGAGCTGCGCGGCATCCGCTACAGCCAGCTGTCCGGATTCGGCACGGTGCAGATCCAGATCACCGCCGGGCCGCAGGAGCACCTGGAGCTGACCCTGGCCGCGCCGCAGGACCCGCCGCAGCCGGATTCTGATTCCGCCGCGCTGGCCGCGGGCTACGCGAGCGTGACCGCGGTGCAGGCCATCTGCGAGCTGCCCGCGGCCAGCGTGCCCTGGCCCGCCGCGTGGGACCTGGGACAGCCGTGGCCCGGCAGCGCGGACCCGGCCAATGGGTGAGCCCGGGCCGGCGTAATCCACCGCCCGCCGGGGTAAACCGGACAGGCGTGACCAGCTGGCCGAGCCCGGAGGTGACCGAGGATGAACCTGGACTTCCTGCGACCGCTGTACGAGCGGCCCGGTGAGTATGTCTCGGTCTACCTGGACACCTCCCGCGATCACGAAGAGGGTGTGCAGCAGGCCGAGCTGCGCTGGCGGGACGCACGGGACCGGCTGGCCAGCGAGGGCGCCGACGAGGCGACCCTGGACGCGGTGGGAGCCGCGCTGGCCGGGCCGACCGCGGCTGGACGCGCGGTGTTCGGCCAGGCTGGCCGCATGCTGCTGACCGAGGCCCTGCCGGTCCCGCCGCGCCGGGAGATCGCCCGGCGGGCGCTGCTGCCGCACGTCATGCCGCTGCTGGCGCAACGGGGGCCGCACCTGGGGTACCTGGTGGTGACCGCGCGCCACGACGGCGGTGAGATCACGATGGTCGGCCCGGCCGGTGGCGAGCTGGACCAGGAGGTGGCCGGCACTGGCTGGCCGATCCACAAGACGGGGCTGGGCGGCTGGTCGTCGCGGCGCTACCAGAACAGCACCGAGGAAGCCTGGGAGGTCAACGCCAAGGAACTCGCGGCCCAGGTGACAGCGGCGGCGGCCCGGGTGCATGCGGAGCTGATCGTGCTCGGCGGGGACACCCGGAGCAGGTCGCTGCTGCTCGATCAGCTGGGCAGCGACCTGGCCGCGATCACCACCACCATCGATCGGGAGATCGCGTCGGACAGCGCCGCGGCGGCCCAGGACGCGGCCCAGGTCATCGCGGACCAGGCGGCGCTGCGCAGCCGGGAGCGGTTCGCGCACTGGCAGAACCAGCAGGCTCAGCGCAAGGGCGTGGCCGGCCTGGCCGCCACCATGGCCGCACTCCGCGACGGCGCCGCGGCCGAGGTGCTGCTGGCCGACCATCCCAGCTCGGCCTGGACCGCGTGGATCGGGCCGGGCCCGACCGATCTGGCCGCGTCGGCGGCGGAGCTGGCCGACCGGGGCGTACCGGAACCGCAGACTGACCGGGCCGACGCCGCGCTGGCCCGGGCCATGGCCACCACCGGGGCGCAGCTGTACTTCCTGCCCGAGGACGTGGCCGCGCCCGAGGACGGGATCTGCGCGCTGCTCCGCTATCCCGTGGACGCGGTCGGCTGACCCAGCAGCGCGGCCAGCGTGGCCAGCACGCCGGTCTTCCCGTGAGCCGAAGTAGTACTGCAGGGTGCTGACCGGGACCGCGCTCTCGGCGGCCACGTCTGCCGGGGCTGTGCGCCGCCTGCCCGGGGCCCTGCTAGCCTCGCCTCTCATGGCTGACAGGCAACGGGTTCTGGTAACGGGCGGGGCTGGCTTCGTGGGTGCCACGCTGGTCCGGCGGCTGGCCGGCAGCGGGCACACGGTGCGGGTGCTCGACAACTACTCCACCGGCGACCGGGCCCACCTGGCCGGCGTTGACGCGGAACTGGCCGAGGGCGACATCCGCGACAGCGACGCGCTCGACGCCGCGCTGGCCGGGATGGACGCCGTCGTGCACCTGGCGGCGGCCGGCTCGGTGGTCATGTCGGTCGAGGACCCGGTGACCAACTTCGACGTCAACGTGGTCGGCACGTTCCGGGTGCTGGACGCGGCCCGGCGGGCTGGGGTGGAGCGGACGGTCCAGGCCTCCACCGGCGGCGCGCTGATCGGGGACGCCACCCCCCCGGTGGACGAGCACTCGCTGCCCAAGCCGATCTCGCCCTACGGGGCGAGCAAGCTGGCCGGCGAAGGCTACGCGTACGCGTTCGCCAAGGCCTACGGGCTGCGCACGGTGGCCCTGCGGTTCGCCAATGTGTACGGGCCGTGGAGCGCCCGCAAGAAGGGCGCGATGACCACGTTCTTCAAGGCCATCCACGCGGGCGAGCCCATCGTGATCTACGGTGACGGCTCGGCCTCCCGTGACTACACGCACGTGGACGACATTTCCCGGGCCCTGCAGCTGGCCCTGGAAACCGACGTGCCCGGCGGCACCGTGCTGCACATCGCCTCCGGCGTGGAGACCACGGTCCAGGAGCTGGCCGATCTGAGCCGCGCCGCGGCGGGTGTGCCGGACCACCCCGTCGAGTTCCGGCCCCGGCGGCGCGGCGAGGTGGACCGCAACTTCGCGTCCTACGACCTCGCCGAGAAGGTGCTTGGCTACCGGCCCACGATCAGCCGCGAGGACGGCATCCGCCGCACCTGGGACTGGTTCCAGGAGAACGTCTTCACCCACTGACCCGGCGGGCCGGGTCCCGCACTGCGGTGCGTTTGGTCGGCGCGGTGCATCAGGGGTGCCTGAACGCCAGCAGTGCACCGCACTCATGGTTTCCCGGGAATGAGACGGGCCGATGACGCCGCCCGGCCGGCCGCCGGTGAACTCAGCCAACTGGCGGCCGCGGCTGAATGTCCGAACCGGGCGCTATGTTCGCTCCGTGCTTGCGGAAGGAGCTGCCATGACGCGTTACGTGGTCGTTTTCGAGGGCGACGACGAGGCAGGCTACTCGGCCTATGCACCTGATCTGCCGGGAGTTATCGCGGCTGGGCCCACCCGCCGGGAAACCAGAGCGCTCATGATTGAGGCCCTGACCGAGCACATCGCCCTGCTCCGCGCGGCTGGCCAGCCGGTGCCCGGCCCTCCGGGGCAGCTGGGGTCGTGATCCGTGAGCCCGCCGCTGTGTAACGCGGGCGGCACCCAGCCCGGCCGGGCGGGCCGGGCGCTCACCCGGCCGGCCACGCGGCCAGGCCGGCCCTGAACGTCATCTTTTAGCGGCGCGAGCCGGATGATGTACATGTACATAGATGCCATGTACACTAAATTCATGGCGGAGCAGGAGACACCGGTCACCGGGCTGGTCTGGCGGCTGTCGATGCGCTGGCGGTCGGTGATCGACCGGGTGATCACGCCGCTCGGGCTGACCAATGCGCAGTACTCCGTGCTGGCCCCGCTGCTCGGCATGGAACGGCGGGGCGTCCGGCCCAGCCAGCGCCAGCTGGCCGATTTCACCGGGCTCGAGCCGCTGTACGTGTCCAAGCTGGCCCGGTCGCTGGAGCAGGCCGGGCTGCTGGAACGGGCCGGCCACCCAGATGACAGCCGGGCTGTCCAGCTCAGCCTCACCGACCGGGGCCGCGACGTGGCGGCCCAGGCCACCGCGCGGGTACGCGCCCTGCAGGACGAGCTGACGGCGCCGCTCGGCGGCCTGGCCAGCCCGGCCACCCAGGCGCTCATCGAGTCGCTGCGTACCCTGCTCGATCCGACGACCACACCGGGAGCAGAGCAATGACCACCACCCCCACCCTCACCGGGCAGGACATCGGGCAGGCCGAGAAGGCCACCCGCGCCGTGCTGGACCGGCTGCTGGCGCGGACCGGCACCGGTTTCCACGGCTGGGTGATCCTCAATCAGCTGAGCGCGGCCGGTGGGGTGATGGACGCCGCCGGCCTGGCCAGCCGGGTCAGCCACGGCCTGAAGATCGGCTCAGCCGACGTGCAGGACGCGCTCAGCGAACTCGGCGGCCAGAACCTGGTCAGCGAGGTGCCCTCGGCGGGCGGCGCCGCGCAGGTCACCCTGACGCCGGCCGGCCGGGCCCGCTTCGCGCAGGTACAGGCTGGCATCGGCGAGATCACCCAGCGGCTGTACGGCGGGCTGCCCGCGGCCGACCTGGCCGTGGCCCACCAGGTGCTGGCCACGGTGACCGAGCGGGCCAACGCCGAGCTGGCCGGCTGAGCCACATCCGCCCCCACCGGGCCGGCCCGCCCCGTGGCCCGGGCCGGCCCGCCCCGTGCCCCGCCCCGTGGCCCGGACCGGCCGCCTGCCCTGGCCCGGCCCCCTGGCCGGGCCCGTGGCCGGCGCCGCCACCTGCCCGGCCGGCGCCGCCGCCTGCCCCGGCCGGCCCGGCTGCCGCTGGGTTACGGGATGAGCGCGATCTTTCCGCTGGTGTGGCCGCGCATGATGGACCGGTGCGCGGCCGCCGCCCCGGCCAGCGGGAACGTCTGCGTCACGAACACCCGCAGCCTCCCGTCCTGGGCCAGCTCGGCCAGGGGCAGCCGCGCGGCATAACGGATCTCGGTGCCCGGGTCCGCGCCCGGCGCGCCGCCGAGCACCCTGATGCCGAGCTGCAAGCCCCGCGCGGGCGCGGCGATGGTGGCGATCCGCTGCCGGTCGGCGACCAGCTCCAGCGACACGTCGATGGCCTCGTCCGTGCCGACCAGGTCCAGCGCGACGTCAACCCGGCCAGGCGCGGCCGCGCGGACCCGGCCGGCCAGCCCGTCGCCGTAGGCGACCGGCACCGCGCCCAGCCCGCGCAGGAACTCGTGCCGGTCCGGGCGGCCGGTGGCCAGCACGGTGGCCCCGCGGCCCACCGCGAGCTGCACGGCCATGGTGCCGACTCCCCCGGCCGCGCCGTGCATCAGCACGGTGTCGCCGGCCTGCACCCCGGTAACGGCCAGCAGGTGCCACGCGGTCACCCCGGTCAGCATCAGCCCGGCGGCCTGCGGCCAGTCCAGTGCCTCGGGCCTGGGCACCAGGGCCGCCCCGGGCACCACCAGCTGCGCGGCGTAGGCACCGGGCGCGCGGAACGCGATGACCTCGTCACCCACCCGGACCGGGCCGGCCGGCCCGGCCACGTCCGGGCCGGCCCGGGTGACCACGCCGGCCGCCTCCGAGCCCAGCCGCATCGGCAGCCGGGACGGATCGCCGCCCCGGGCGCCGCTGTACACCTTCCAGTCGACGGGATTCACCCCGGCCGCCCGGACCTCGATCAGCGCCTCCCCCGGCCCAGGCTGGCCAGCGGGCTGATCGACCACGGCGAGTACCTCGGGGCCGCCGAAAGCGGTGGCGACGACGACTGGCGGCATGCCGGTTATCCTCCCTGGCCTGTATCAGGCAGCGTCAGCTGCCCGGCCGGACGTCAGCTAGCCCAGGCGGCATCAGCCCGCCCAGCCGGACGTCAAGCTAGCCCAGGCGCCGTCTGCTGCCCGGCCGGACGTCAGCCGGGCGGTCCGGCCGCGCCCCCGCCAGGCCAGGATGGACCGGTAGGACAGCCCGGACAGGATGGACATGGCGCTGGCCGCCGAGCCGACCGAGAACGCGGACGCCACGCAGCCGATCGACCCGATCGACAGGATCGAGCCCGCCGAGCCGATCGACAGGATCGAGCCGGACGACCCGATCGACAGGATCGAGCCGGACGACCCGATCGACAGGATCGAGCCGGACGACCCGGGCGAGCCCGATGGGTGAAAGTCATGAACGTGAGGCATAGCGCCATTGTCCAGGGCACGCCAGAACCCGGCCACTGCGGGCCGGCCAAAGCGCTCAGCCGGAGCGCTGGCCGGCGGCCTGAAGTGACTCGGGGTGCGCGCGGCGGTAGTGCTCGGTCAGCACGGCACTGGCCTGGCCAGGCCGGTGCGCAATAGTTCGCTGACAGATCTGGCAGCGCAGCAGGGGGAGCCGGGTCACGGTAACGGGAAAGCGGGGATTACTCATCTCGGTTTCCATAATGCCAGATCCGGCCCGCTTCCTCATCCCGCAACGCGGTTAAGCACCAGCTAAGGGCGCAACAGTCGGACAGCCCAGCAGGACCGGACAACTGGCCAGGTGATCATTTACCACGCCGGCCGCCTGCAGGAAGCTGTAGATGATCGTCGATCCGACGAAGGTGAAGCCGCGCCGCTTCAGGTCCTTGCTGATCCGGTCGGACAGTTCTGTCCGGGCGGGCAGGTCGGCGGTGCTGCGCGGCCGGTTCACCAGCGGGGTGCCGTCCACCCAGGCCCACAGGTAGCTGGCGAACGTCCCGTGCTGCTGCTGGGTGGCCAGGAACGCCCGGGCGTTGGTCACGGTGGCTGCCACCTTGAGCCGGTTGCGGACGATGCCGGGATCGGCGAGCAGCCCGGCCAGCTTGGCCGCGTCGTACCTGGCGATGAGCTGCGGGTCGAAACCGTCCAGGGCCCGGCGGTAGTTGGCCCGCTTGCCCAGGATGGTGGCCCAGGACAGCCCGGCCTGGGCACCCTCCAGGAGCAGCATCTCGAACAGGTAGCGGTCATCCCGGGACGGACGGCCCCACTCCTCGTCGTGGTAGGCGCGCATCGCATCCGAGCCTTCCGCCCAGTCGCAGCGGTGCGGCACATCAGGCTGGTTCATCGGGCTCAGCGTGCCACGAGGCACCGACGGGGCGGCGAGCCGGCCCGGCCGGAGCCCGCCCGGTCCCGGGCCCGCACCCCGGCCGCGCCTCCCCGCCGCGCCCGCCGACCGGGCATGCCAGCATCATTGATGCCCAGCCCGGGCACGCACGGACATCGGAGGAATCGGTGACGGTATTGCAGAGCTTCAGCCTGGCCGGCCGGAAGGCCCTGGTCACCGGCGGCAACCAGGGACTGGGCCGGGCGTTCGCGGCCGCGCTGGCCGAGGCGGGCGCGCGGGTGGTCATCGTCGCCCGGGACCGGGACCGCAACGCGGCCACCGTCAGCGAACTGTCCAGCCAGGGCCTGGACGTGTCGGCCATCGGCGCCGACATCACCCAGGACGCGCAGGCGGTGACCGAGCAGGCCGTGGCCGACCTCGGCGGGCTGGACATCCTGGTCAACAACGCGGGCGTCGGCTACCACAACGAGTCGTGGAATGTCACCGACCAGGAATGGGACCACGTGTTCGACGTCAACGTGCGCGCGCTGTGGCAGTGCAGCCGGGCGGCCGGGCGGCAGATGGCCCAGTCCGGCGGCGGCGCCATCGTTAACGTGGGCTCCATTTCCGGCATGATCGTCAACCGGCCGCAATGGCAGCCGGCCTACAACGCGTCCAAGGCCGCCGTGCACCAGCTGACCAAGTCACTCGCAGCGGAATGGGCCGGGCTCGGCATCCGGGTCAACGCGATCGCGCCCGGCTACGTGAAGACGGCGATGGCCCCGGTGGACCGGCCCGAGTTCCGGCGCTACTGGATCGAGGACACCCCGCAGCAGCGCTACGCGCTGCCCGAGGAGATCGCGCCCAGCGTCGTGTTCCTGGCCAGCGACGCCGCGTCCTTCATCACCGGGTCGGTGCTGGTCATCGACGGCGGCTACACGCTGTATTGACGGACGGCTATTGACCGGCGGTCAGTACTCGGGCCGCCACCGGGCCTGCTCGATCGCCTCGTCGATCCGCGTCCCGGACAGTTCCGGGGCCACGCCGTCGGCCACCGCGGCCCGGGCCGCGGCGCGGGCCACCGCGGTGGCCGTGTCCACCAGGTGGGCCTGGTCGGGCAGGATCGTGCCGCGCTGGTCGCGGTGGATGCTGGCCTGGCCGCTGACCGCGGTGGCCGCGGCCGTCATCATCGCGTCGGTGACCCGGGTGGCCCGGACCGCGGTCACGGCCAGACCCATCCCCGGGAAGATGTACACGTTGTTGCACTGGGCCACCGGGATACTGGCGTCGCCCACCTTCATCGGCGGGAACGGCGAGCCGGTGGCGACCAGCGCGCGGCCCTCGGTCCAGTCGGCCAGATCCTGCGGCCTGGCCTCGCTGCGGCTGGTCGGGTTGGACAGCGGCATGATGATCGGCCGCCGCGTGTGCGCGGCCATCCGGCGCACGATCTCCTCGGTGAACGCGCCGGTGGCGGTGGACAGGCCGATCAGCGCGGTGGGCCGGGCGGCGTCCATCACGTCGGCGAAGCTGGCCTGCTGGCCGGGCCGGCTGCTGGCTACCGCGCCCGCGGGCTGGGCCAGGCGGCGCTGGGCCGGGCTGAGGTCGGCGCGGCCGGCGGTGAGCAGCCCGTGCACGTCGACCACGAAGATCCGGGCCCGGGCGTCGGCCTCGGACAGGCCGTCGGCCACCATCGACCGGACGATCTGCTCGCACACGCCGATGCCCGCCGAGCCCGCGCCCAGCATGACCACGTGCTGCTCGCGCGGCCGCGACCCGCTGGCCCGGGCCGCTGCGGCCAGCGCGGCGACCACCACCGCCGCGGTGCCCTGGATGTCGTCGTTGAACGTGAGCAGCAGGTCGCGGTAGCGCTCCAGGATGGGCAGGGCGTGCGGGGTGGCGAAGTCCTCCCACTGCAGCAGCACGCTGGGCAGCTCGGTGCGCACCGCCTGGACGAACCGGTCCACGAACTCGTCGTAGTCGGCGCCGTCCACCCGGGGATGCCGCCAGCCCAGGTACCGCGGGTCAGCCAGCCGGTCCTGGTTGTCGGTGCCCACGTCCAGCACGATCGGCAGGGTCCGGCCGGGCGCGATGCCGCCCAGCGCGGTGTACAGGGACAGCTTGCCGATCGGGATGCCCATGCCGCCGATGCCCTGGTCGCCCAGGCCGAGGATGCGCTGCCCGTCGGTGACCACGATGACGTCCACGTCCGGGCGCGGCCGGTTGCGCAGCATCTCGCCGACCCGGTCCCGGTCCGGGTAGCTGATGAACAGCCCGCGGGGCCGCCGGTAGATCTCGCTGAACCGCTGGCAGGCCAGGCCGACCGTGGGCGTGTAGATGATCGGCAGCATCTCCGCGACGTGCTCGGAGACCAGCCGGTAGAACAGCGTCTCGTTGGTGTCCTGCAGCGCGCGCAGGTTGATGTGCCGGGCGATGTCGGTGGGCTGCTCCTGGTAGGCGCGATAGCTGCGGGCCACCTGCTGGTCCAGCGTCTCCACGGCGCTGGGCAGCACCCCGCGCAGGCCCAGCCTGGACCGCTCCGCGTCGGTGAATGCGGTGCCCTTGTTGGCCAGCGGGTCTTCCAGCATCTCTCGCACACTGGAATCCTGGCCGCCCGGCTGCCTGGAGGCAACACTGCTTACACTCCGAGCATGACTCAGCCAGGAGGCTGGTAGTGCCCCGCGGCCAGGCCGCGCCGAGCATCCGTGCGGCCGGGCCCGAGGACGCCGAGGACATCGAGCACCTCCGGGTGGCCGGCTGGCAGGCCGCCTACCGCGGCATCCTGCCCGATGCTTACCTGGACGGCATGCGGGTGGACGTGGGCCGCCGCCGCACGCAGATGACCGGCCAGGCCACCGTGGTGGAGAGCGTGGCCGTCCAGGCCGGTGCCATCGTCGGCTGGGTGGTGGGCGGGCACACCCGGGACGCGTTCCGGGCCAGCCCCGGCCAGGGTGAGATCTACGCCTGCTACGTCCAGCCCGAATGGTGGGGCCGCGGCGTGGGCCGCCTGCTGATGACGCACGCTGTCACCGCGCTGGCCGAGGCCGGGCTGGACGACGTCACCCTCTGGGTGCTGGAGGACAACCACCGGGCCCGCCGGTTCTACGAGGCGTGCGGCTTCCAGCCGGACGGCACCCGCCAGCTGCTGGACATCGGCGGCCCGGTCCCCGAGCTGCGCTACCAGCTCACCCGCTAGCCGCAGCCCTGGCCCGCGTGGTCGGCTCGGCCGGGCCGCTCGGCCCGGCCGAGCCCGGCTCCCGGGCCGGGCCTCCCCCGACTCCTCCGGGTGTTCGGTCAGCTCTTCCTGCTCGGCCAGTTCCGCCTCTTCCGGCGAGACCGGCTGCGCAGTGGCCGTGGACTGCCAGAGCTCACGTCCCACCACCTGGAGAGCACCGGCCGTGGGGATGGCCAGCAGCGCGGCCACGAACGCGCCGAACGTCCCGCCGATCCAGCTGCCGATGGACGCCCCGATCAGGATGGACAGCAGCACCAGCAGCGGGTTGACCTTCACCGTCTTGCTCATCACGACCGGGTTCAGGACGTGGTTCTCGATCTGCGTGTAGACCAGGAACACGACCAGCGTGATGATCCCGGCGGTCAGCGAGTGGGTCGCCGCGAACAGCACGGTCGGGATGCCGGCCAGCGCCCCGCCGATCATCGGCAGGAAGTCGACCAGGGCCACCCACAGCGCCCACAGGAACGGGAACGGGACGCCGGTCACCAGCAGCGTGACGAACACGACCACCCCGGCGATGACCGAGGTGAGGATGTTGCCCAGCATGTACCCGGCCACCGACCGGTTGACCTCGTGCGCGATCCGGCTGTAGCGCTTGGCCCGGTCCGGCGACATGTTGCCCAGCAGCCACATGCGCATCTTCGGGCCTTCCAGCAGCAGGAGCAGCACCAGGATGAAGATGGTGAACAGCTCGAGCAGCAGGGTGATGGCACCCTTGCCCAGGGTCAGCGCCGGCTTGGTCAGGCCCTCACCGAACGTCACCAGCTTGGGCACGTTTTTCTGCACCCAGCCCGTGATGTGGTACCGGGCCACCAGGTGCCCGATCCAGCCCCGGCCGTGCTGCGCCGCATCCACGTAGCTGGGCAGTTTATGCGCCAGGTCGGTGATCGCGTTGGCCAGCGGGAGGCCGAAGGCCACCGCGAGGCCCAGGAAGACCAGCACGGCCCAGAACGTCACCACCGTGACGGCGAAGCCGCGCCGCCGGATCTTCCACCGCTGCAGCGCCACGACCAGCGGATTCAGGATCGCAGTGAGGAAGGCCGCGACCGCGATCAGCAGGATGACGTCCTTGAGCCGGAAGACGACCTTGCCGAGCAGGTAGGCGGCGACGACGACGCCCACCGTGGCCAGGATGGCCCGCAGCGGGATGCCCCTGACCTGGGCGGCGGCCCACAGCCGGGCGCGCCGGGTGGTCGGCGGTGCGTCGTTGCTCACCCGGTCATCATCGCAGCCCGGCGCAAACCACGCGATGTGGGCGCGCCACACCGTAGCGGCCAGCCCCGGTTACCGGAACACTTGACTACCGGAGACGCGGGTACTTAGCACTACGGCCCTATCCATACCTAACGGCTTGTTCGTGGGTACTGCGCTGCGGTGAGGAGCTGACGTTGGGGGTAAATGACCGGGCCGGCCAGCCGGCCCGCGAGGCCGACCTGGTCGATGTGGCCAAGCTGGTCACGGCCTACTACGCGCTGCACCCGGACCCGGCCGAGCCGGGGCAGCGGGTCGCCTTCGGCACCTCCGGGCACCGCGGCTCGGCGCTGCGTGTCTCGTTCAACGAGGATCACATCGCCGCCACCACCCAGGCCATCTGTGACTACCGGGCCGGCGTGGGCACCACCGGGCCGCTGTACCTGGGCCGGGACACACACGCGCTGTCCGAGCCCGCGTTCGTGACCGCGCTCGAGGTGCTCGCCGCCAACGAGGTCACGGTGCTGGTGGACAGCCGGGACGGGTACACCCCGACGCCGTCGCTGTCGCTGGCCATCCTGATGCACAACGACGGCCGGGCCAGCGGCCTGGCCGACGGGATCGTGATCACCCCGTCGCACAACCCGCCGCCGGACGGCGGCTTCAAGTACAACCCGCCGGACGGCGGCCCGGCCGGCGCGCAGATCACCTCGGTGATCCAGGACCGGGCCAACGAGCTGCTGGCCACCGGGCTGCGTGCGGTGCGCCGGGTGCGCTACGAGCAGGCCCGGCACGCGCCCACCACGGGGGAATTCGACTTCCTGGCCAACTACGCCGGGCAGCTGCCAGCCGTGCTGGACCTGGACGCGATCCGCTCGGCCGGGATCCGGATCGGCGCCGACCCGCTGGGCGGGGCCAGCGTGGCCTACTGGGCCGAGATCGCCACCCGGTTCGGCCTCGACCTGACCGTGGTCAACCCGGTCGTGGACGCCACGTTCCGGTTCATGACGCTGGACTGGGACGGCCAGATCCGGATGGACTGCTCGTCCAGGTACGCGATGGCCTCGCTCATCGACCGGGCCGCCGAGTTCACCCTCGCGACCGGCAACGACACCGACGCGGACCGGCACGGCATCGTCACCCCGGACGCGGGCCTGCTCGACCCCAACCACTACCTGGCCGTGGCCATCGACTACCTGTACGCGAACCGGCCGGGCTGGCCGGCCGCTGCCGCGGTGGGCAAGACCATGGTCAGCTCGTCGGTCATCGACCGGGTGGCCGCGGCCGCCGGGCGGCAGCTGACCGAGGTGCCGGTCGGGTTCAAGTGGTTCGTGCCCGGGCTGCTGGACGGCTCGATCGCGTTCGGCGGCGAGGAGAGCGCCGGGGCGTCGTTCCTGCGCACCGACGGCCGGGTCTGGACCACCGACAAGGACGGCATCATCCTGGCCCTGCTCGCCGCGGAGATCGCCGCGGTGACCGGCCAGTCCCCGGGCGAGCGGTACCGCGAGCTGGCCGGCCGGCTGGGCGACCCGGCCTACCAGCGGATCGACGCCCCGGCCACCCGGGAGCAGAAGGCGGTGCTGGCCCGGCTGTCCCCGGACCAGGTCGATGTGGCGGAACTGGCGGGCGAGCCGGTGCTGGACCGGCTGACCACCGCGCCGGGCAACGGCGAGCCGCTCGGCGGCATCAAGGTGATCACCGAGTCCGGCTGGTTCGCCGCGCGGCCCTCGGGCACCGAGGACGTCTACAAGCTGTACGCGGAGTCCTTCCAGGGCCCCGCCCAGCTGGCCCGGATCCAGGCCGAAGCGCAGCACATCCTGGACCGGGTGCTCAAGGAGCCGGGATAAGCAGCTCAGTACCGGACAAGCAGTTAAGGGGTGGCCATGGCAGACAACCGAGTGCTGGGCATCGTGCTCGCGGGGGGCGCGGGCAAGCGGCTGGCCCCACTGACCGCCGACCGGGCCAAGCCGGCCGTGCCCTTCGGCGGCTGCTACCGGCTGGTCGATTTCGCCCTGTCCAACCTGGTCAACGCCGGCATCCTGCGGATCGCCGTGCTCACCCAGTACAAGAGCCACAGCCTGGACCGGCATATCAGCCAGACCTGGCGGATGAGCTCGCTGCTCGGTAACTGGGTCACCCCGGTACCCGCCCAGCAGCGCCTCGGCCCGCACTGGTACACCGGCTCGGCCGACGCCATCTACCAGTCGCTGAACCTCATCTACGACGACCGGCCCGACCTGGTCATCGTGTTCGGTGCCGACCACGTGTACCGGATGGATCCCCGGCAGATGATCGACCAGCACGTGACGCACGGCGCCGGGGTCACCGTCGCGGCCATCCCGGTGCCGCGGATGGACGCCACCGCGTTCGGCGTCATCCAGGCGGGCGCGGACGGGATCACGCTGGAGGCGTTCCTGGAAAAGCCCGCCGACCCGCCCCCGCTGCCCGGGCGCCCAGACCAGGCCTACGCGTCGATGGGCAACTACCTGTTCTCCGCCGACCTGCTGGTCGAGGCGCTGCGCAAGGACGCGGCCAGCCCGACCAGCCGGCACGACATGGGCGGCGACATCATCCCGATGCTGGTGGACGACGGGTCGGCGCAGGTCTATGACTTCATGACCAACGAGGTGCCCGGCGCGAACCCGGGGGACGCGGGGTACTGGCGCGACGTCGGCACGCTGGACTCCTACTTCGACGCGCACATGGACCTGTGCGCGGTCGTCCCGGTGTTCAACCTGTACAACGACCGCTGGCCGATCTTCACCAGCGTGCCGTCGCTGCCGCCCGCCAAGTTCGTGCACGACGACGGCGAGCGGCAGGGCCGGGCCATCGACAGCCTGGTCAGCAACGGCGTCATCGTGTCCGGCGGGCGGGTGCGCGAGGCGGTGCTCTCCCCCGGCGTGCGGGTCAACAGCTGGGCCACGGTGGAGCGGTCGGTCATCCTGCACAACACGATCGTCGGCCGCCACGCGGTGATCGAGAACGCGATCATCGACAAGAACGTCACGGTGCCCGAGGGGGTCAGCATCGGCGTGGACAAAGAACGCGACCGGGCCCGCGGCTTCGTGGTGTCCGAAGGCGGGATCACCGTGGTGGGCAAGAGCCAGAAGGTCACCGAGTGACGGCCGGTGCCGCCGCTGGCCGGCTCAAAGTCGCGCTGCTCACCCGGGAGTACCCGCCGGAGGTGTACGGCGGCGCCGGGGTGCACGTGGACTACCTGGCCCGGGAGCTGGCCGGGCGGGTCGACCTGACCGTGCACTGCCAGGGCGGCGACCGCCCGCACGCCGTGGCCCATCAGCCGTGGGACCGGCTGGCCGGGGCGAACCAGGCGCTGCAGATCATGTCGGCCGACCTGTCGATGACCGCCGCCGTGGCCGGGGCCGATCTGGTCCACTCGCACACCTGGTACGCCAACCTGGCCGGCCACCTGGCCGCGCTGCTGTACGGCGTGCCGCACGTGATGACCGTGCACTCGCTGGAGCCGCTGCGGCCGTGGAAGGCCGAGCAGCTGGGCGGCGGATACGCGCTGTCCAGCTGGTGCGAGCGGGTGGCGGTGGAGTCGGCGGCCGCGGTCATCGCGGTGTCCGACGGGATGCGGGCCGACGTGCTGGCCGCCTACCCGGCCGTCCGTCCCGACCGGATCCACGTGATCCGCAATGGCATCGACGCGCGCGAGTACGCCCCGGACCCGGAAACCCACGTGCTGCACCGGTACGGGGTAGACCCGGCCCGCCCGACGGTGATCTTCGTCGGCCGGGTCACCCGGCAGAAGGGCCTGCCGGTGCTGCTCCGGGCCGCGGCCCGCCTGGTGCCCGGGGCCCAGCTGGTGCTGTGCGCGGGCCAGCCGGACACGGCCGAGCTGGCCGCCGAGGTGTCCGGGCTGGTGACCAGCTTGCAGGCCACCCGGTCCGGGGTGATCTGGATCCCCGAGATGCTGCCCAAACGGGAGATCATCCAGCTGCTGTCGCACGCCACCGCGTTCGCCATCCCATCGCTGTACGAGCCGCTGGGCATCGTCAACCTGGAGGCAATGGCCTGCGGCACGGCGGTGGTCGGCTCCCGGGTGGGCGGCATCCCCGAGGTCGTGGCCGACGGGGACACCGGCCTGCTGGTGCCCGCGGACGACCCGGCGGCCCTGGCCGCCGCGCTGAACAGCCTGCTCGCCGACCCGGCCCGGGCCGCCGCGATGGGCGCGGCCGGGCGCAAGCGGGCACTGGCCGAGTTCAGCTGGGACGCGATCGCCGCCCAGACCGCCGCCCTCTACGCCGGCCTCCTCCATGATCGTGGTCAATTTCGGTTCAAGGCGGACCAGGATTGACCACGATCATGGTTTGGTGCGCGGCCAGGTCAGGGCGCCGCAGCGGTACCGCAGCTGGCTGCGCTCAGACATGGTCGGCTCCGCGACTGGTCAGCCCGCGGCCAGGGCCTCGCGGCCGTGCGGCATGGTCCAGTCCAGGATCGGGCCGGCCGGCACGATGCGCAGCGGGTTCAGCTGCGGGTGGGTCCGGTAGTAGTGGTTCTTGATGTGCTCGAAGTTGGTGGTCTGGCCGAACGCCGGGATCGCGTACAGGTCACGCGCGTACGGCCACAGGTTCGGGAAGTCGGCCAGCCGCCGCAGGTTGGCCTTGAAATGGGTGACGTACACCGCGTCGAAGCGGGCCAGCGTCACCCACAGCCGGACGTCGGCTTCGGTGACCGAGCTGCCGACCAGGTACCGCTGGCCGGCCAGCCGGCGGTCCAGGTCGGCCAGGGTGTCGAACAACGTGGCCACCGCCTCGTTGTAGGCCTCCTGGGTGGTGGCGAACCCGCACCGGTATACCCCGTTGTTGACAGTGGCGTAGATCCGCTCGTTCAGCGCGTCGATCTCCGGGCGCAGCGCGGCCGGGTACAGATCGACCCCCGGTGTGGCCCACTCGCCGAACTGGGTCTCCAGGTCGATGGTGATGTCCGGGAAGTTGTTGGACACGATCCGGCCGGTCTCCCGGTCCCACAGCACCGGCACTGACACGTGCCCGTCGTAGCCGGGCTCGGTCGCCTGGTAGGCCTCACGGAGCAGGGTGAACCCGTTGACCGGGTCCGGGGTGTACCCGGGGCCGTCGCGGAACGCCCAGCCGCGGCCGTCCCGGATCGGGTCCACCACGGACAGCGAGATCACCTGCTCCAGGCCCAGCAGCTGGCGGACGATGACCGAGCGGTGCGCCCACGGGCAGGCCAGCGAGACGTACAGGTGATAGCGGCCGGGCTGGGCCGGGTAGCCGCTGGACCCGTCGGCGGTGATCCGGCCCTGGAACGGGTACTTCGGGCGGACGAACTCGCCGTCGGCCGGGCGCGGGGCCTTCACTGAGTAGTCGCCGAACGCGGTGAAATCGACCGGGCTGGCCATCGCCGCCGCCGTGCTCGTCATCTGCGGTCCTCCCGGGCTGGTCAGTCAGCTGTCTCTCCGACCCTAACCCCCTACCGGGCGAAGAAGTGCAGCCCGATCCAGGCGCAGGCGACGAACGCGATGAGCAGCAGGAACCGGGGTCCTGGCCGGGAGGGAACCTCCCGGCCAGATCGGCTCACATCTGGCGCATCCGTATATAGCGCGCGATGTCGTCGCGGTTAGCGACGAGCGTGGCGATGACGGCCACGGTCAGCACGGCTGTCAGCAGCTTCACTGGCCACCTCGTATTGCTTCCCCGGACTGCCCGGATGGCGGCCCCCTGCTATCCCTACCCGGAATGCCCGGGTGAAACGACTTCTGCCGGGCTGGCCGCGTCCACGATGAACGCGAGGACCTCCGCCTCGTAACCCAGCTTGTCGTACCGCCCGGCCGGGCCCACGTGCGCGCCCGCGCCGAGTTCCGGGCGGAACAGCAGCCGGCTGCCCGCCCCGTCGGTGGCCCGCAGCTTGGCCACCCACTTGGCCGGCTCGTGGATCAGCACGCGGGGGTCGTGCAGGCTCCCGGTGACCAGCAGGTGCGGCCGCGGTCCGGCCGGCACGTTGTCGTACGGGCTGTAGGACGCCAGGTAGGCCCGGGCCTGCGGGTCGCGCGGATCGCCCCATTCGTCCCACTCGTTGATGGTCAGCGGGATCGTGGGGTCGAGCATGGAGGTCACGCAGTCCACGAACGGCACCTCGGCCACCACGGCCCGCCAGCGCTGCGGGGCCATGCTGAACACCGCGCCCTGCAGCAGGCCGCCCGCGGACAGCCCGCGGGAGATGATCCGGTCCCCGTCGGCCCAGCCGGACCCGGCCAGCATGCCCGCGACCGCGATGAAGTCGGTGAACGTGTTCCGCTTGCGGTCCAGGCGGCCGTCCAGCCACCACCGCCGGCCGCCCTCGCCGCCGCCGCGGATGTGCGCCACCGCGTACACGAAACCCCGGTCCAGCAGGCTGGGCACGGCCACGCTGAACTCCGGCCACTCGCACGACTCGTACGCGCCGTACCCGTACAGCAGGCACGGCGCGGTGCCGTCCGGCTGGGTACCGGCCCGGTAGGCGATGGTCACCGGGATGGCGGTGCCGTCGGACGCGGTGGCGGTCAGCCGCTGCGACACGTACCCGGCCGGGTCGTAGCCGGGGACCTCCTGCTGCTTGCGCAGCTGCCAGCGCCCGGTGGCCAGGTCCACGTCATGCCAGGACGGCGGGTCGGTCAGCGACTCGGTGCGCACGGTCACATAGACCGCGGCGTACTCCTCGTTCGCGGCCAGGGCCAGCGCCCGGTGCGGGGCGCCCGCCTCGATCAGCCGCTGCTCCCCGGTGGCCCGGTCGATCACCCGCAGCTGGGTCGCCGTCCCGCTGCGCTGGGTCACCACCAGGTGCCCGGCGAACACGTCACAGCTGACCAGCCGGGTGTCCGGGGCGCCCGGGAGCACCTCCTGCCACCCGTCCGGGCCATCCCCGGCGGCCGGCACGGCGACCAGCCGGAACTCGGTGGCCTCGTCGTTGGTGATCAGGTAGAAGTCGCCGCCGTCCGGGCCGGTGGCATGGTCGGCGCGGTACTCGATGCCGGGCCGCCGGGGTGCCAGCACGGCGGGCGGCCGGGCCGGGTCGGCGGCCGGGATGATCAGTGTCTCGGTAGTGTCCCGGCATTCGATCTCGATCAGGATCCACTCGCCGCTGCGCGTGGCGGCGACGAACAGGTCGTAACGCTCGTCGTCTTCCCGGTACACCAGGACGTCCTGGGCCGGGTCGGTACCGACCTGGTGCCGCCAGACCTCGTGCGGCCGGTAGGCGGCGTCGGTGAGCGTGTAGCACAGCGTCCGCGAGTCCGCCGACCAGGCCAGCCCGTAGTAGGTCGCGTCGATGCGGTCGGGCAGGTCCACGCCCCGGTCCAGGTCGCGGATGCGCAGCTGGTACAGCTCATCGCCGTCGAAGTCGACCGAGTAGGCGAGCAGCCGCCCGTCCGGGCTGACCTCGCGCACGCCCAGCTCGACGTACCCGCCGGTGGCGGCCGGGTCGGCCAGCAGCGCCTCCTGGTCGAGCAGGATCTCCGGCTCGCCCCCGGGGCGGACCCGGCAGAATTGCGGGTAGTTCTGCCCGGGCCGGGTCCGGGTGAAGTAGCGCCGCCCGCCGCGCGCCCAGTGCACCGACTCGTCCTCGGGCGGCACCCGCGCGATCAGCTCGTCGCGCAGCTCCGCCCAGGACCCGCGCAGCCGGGCCAGGTGCTCGTCGTAGTAGGCCCGCTCGGCGGCCAGGTACTCGCGCAGGTCGGGCCGGTCCTTGTCGCGCATCCACGCGAACGGGTCGGGCCCTGGCTGTTGCGGGGCGGCAGGCGGCATCCTGGTCATCCGGTGAGCATAAACGCATAACGGCAACCAGGAGGCGCTGGTGACCCTGCCCATCCCCGTGGTGTGGAGTGACGACTGCCTGCGGCACGAGCCGGGCGGCGAGGTATGGCTCGGTGAGCGGGAGCCCGGGACCGAACTGCCGGCCCGCGCCGTGGTGCTGCGCGACGCGCTCACCGAAGCCGGGGCGCCGCTGGTGGCCGCGCAGCCGCACGGCGACGAGGTGCTGCGCATGGTGCATGACCCGGGGCTGGTGAATCACCTGGCTGGGGCGTGGGACCAGTGGCAGGCCGCCGGGCTGGAAACCGAGTATCACCGGGACCGGGTGGTGCCCTACGTGTTCCCCACCCCGGCCATGCTGGACGGGCTGCCGCTGTTCGACCCGCCCGCCATCCACGGCCGGGCCGGGCGGTACTGCTACGACACGATGACCCTGCTCGGCCCGGGCAGCTGGGCCGCGATCCGGGCCGCCGCCGACGCCGCGCTCACCGCGGCCGACCTGGTCAGCGCGGGCCACGGCCGCGCCTACGCGCTGTGCCGGCCGCCGGGGCATCACGCCACGCCGAGCGGCTACGGCGGGTCGTGCTACCTGAACAACGCGGCGCTGGCCGCGCAGGCGCTGGTCGCGGCGGGCGCCCGGCAGGTAGCCGTGCTGGACATCGACGCGCACCACGGGAACGGCACCCAGCTGATCTTCTACGGCCGGGCCGACGTGTACTACGGCTCGGTGCACGTTGACCCGGGGGCGGGCTGGTTCCCGCACTACTGCGGGTACGCGGCCGAGCGCGGCACCGCCGCCGGGGAAGGGGCGACCCGGAACGTGCCGCTGCCCCCCGGGGCGGGTGACGCCGAGTGGCTCGCGGCCGTCAACGTGCTGTGCGCGGACGCCGCCGCCTGCCAGCCGGACGCGCTGGTCGTGTCGCTCGGCCTGGACGCGGCGGCCACCGACCCGGAGAGCCCGCTGCGGGTCACCGAGGCGGGTTACCAGGAGGCGGGCCGCCGGATAGCCGCGCTCGGCCGCCCGGCCGCCTGGATCCAGGAAGGCGGCTATGACCTGGCCTCGCTGGGCGGGCTGGCCGTGGCCGCGCTGCGCGGGGCCACCGGCGGCTGAGCCGGGCTGGCCCGTGCGCCGGAGGTCAGACCGCGGCCGTGCCGACCAGGCCGCCCAGGGTGACCAGGCCGGTCAGCTCCTCCTCGGTCATGCCCTCGGTGTGCTCCGGGTGCCGGGGCAGCACCAGGTAGCGGCGCTCGGAGTTGGCGTCCCACACCCGGATCTCCGTGTCCACCGGCAGGACCAGGCCGAACTCGGTCAGCACTGCGCGCGGCTCGCGCACCGCGCGGGACCGGTAGGCCAGGCTCTTGTACCAGCTGGGCGAGGGGCCGAGCAGGGACACCGGGTAGCAGGAGCACAGCGTGCAGACGATCAGGTTGTGCACTCCGGGCTCGTTCGCCACCACCTTCAGGTGGTAGTCGCTGATCGCAAAGCCCAGTTCGGCGGCGGCCGCGTTGCCGTCGATGAGCAGCCGGTCCCGGTACCCGGCGTCCAGCCAGGCCCGCGCGGCCATCCGGGCGCCGTTCAGCGGCACAGAATGCTGGTAGAGCTGGGCCAGCTTCTCGTCCAGCTCGGCGTCGGTGGCCAGCCCAGCGGCGATGGCCCGCTCCTCCAGCCGCCGCACCCGCGCCGCGACCGGCAGTTCTGCGTGGCTGGACGTCATCTGGCCTCGGCCTCCTCCAGGTAGGACTCCCACAGGTCCAGGATCACGCTGTGATCGCCGCTGCCCCACAGGTCCGCGGCCGGGAACCGCACCGCGTACACCGTCTCGACCCGGGGCGGGTCGATGCGCCGGGCCACGTCGTCGGGCAGCGGCCACTGCCCGGTGTCCTCGACGATCACCCCGGTGTGGCCGCGCACGTACCGGGGCACCCGCGTGTGGTGGTCCGGGTCACCCAGCCGGGCCCGGACCCGCGTCCCGGGCGGCAGGCTCACGGGGCGGAGTCCCCGGGCGCGAGCAGGCCCTTCTCGGCCAGCACGGTCTCGATCGCGCGCAGCCAGCGTTCGTAGTAGGACAGCTCGATGTACTCGGCGGGCGGGATCCGCTCGAGCGCGTCCCTGAATTCATCGGTGGTGTACAGGCCGCGGGAGCGCAGCACGCGGCTGAGCGCGTAGACGCGGGCCTCCCAGTCCGCGGCGAACGGCTGGCCGTCGTCACCGACCGGGACCGGCCCGAAACCCGTCTGCCCGCCGATGTCGTGCACCCGGCTCACCGCGGCACACCCATACCTGACCTGCCCCTTCCCCGGGCGAAGCTGGCGGGTCCCGGGAGCGACAATGCGGGGGGCGGCTTCCTGGCCTGGGCCAACCTGCGCGGCCACCTCACACCCTCGCGGTGGCTCTTCGGTCGGTCATCAGCCCGGGACCCGCTTGAACGTTACCCCGGTGCGTCCCGGCTGACCAGCCCGTGGCCAGGCCAGCCCGGGCTCACCCCACCCGGCCCTCAGGCCAGCAGGCAGGCGGCCAGGTGACCGGGCTTGGCCGCGGCCGGCTCACGCAGTTCCGGGTCCTCGGTCGCGCAGCGGTCCACCGCGATCGGGCAGCGCGGGTGGAACCGGCAGCCGGGCGGCACGTTGACCGGATTCGGCGTCTCGCCCTGCAGGATCTGCGGGGTGCTGCGCTCCCGCGGGTCGGGCTTGGGCACCACGGACAGCAGCGCCTTGGTGTAGGGGTGCTGCGGGTTGCGGACCACGTCCTTGGCCGGTCCCTGCTCGACGATCCGGCCCAGGTACATCACGGCGATCCGGTCGGCGAAATGCGCTGCCGTGGACAGGTCGTGCGTGATCATCAGCACGCCCATATCGCCGTCCCGGCGCAGCCCGTCCAGCAGCGACAGCACGCCCGCCCGGACCGACACGTCCAGCATGGACACCGGCTCGTCGGCCAGCAGCAGGGCCGGGCCGAGCACCAGGGCGGCGGCGATCGTGACCCGCTGCCGCTGCCCGCCGGACAGCTCGTGCGGGTACCGCGCCAGGAACTGCTCGGCCGGCGCCAGCCCGGCCCGTTCCAGCGCGCGGATGGCCAGGTCCCGCCGCTCGGCCCGGGAGCTGCCAATGCCGTGCACCAGCATCGGCTCCTCGACCGTGGCCTGCACCCGCAGCCGCGGGTCGAGCGACTCGTAGGGATCCTGGTAGATCATCTGCACGGTGCGGCGCAGCCGGCGCATCTGCTGCTGGGACAGCGCGGTGATGTCGGTGCCGTTCAGCCGGATGGCCCCCGAGGTGGAGCTGACCATCCGCAGAATGGTCTGCGCGGTGCTGGTCTTGCCGCAGCCCGACTCGCCGACCAGCGCCAGCATCTCGCCGCGGGCCAGCGAGAAGCTGACCCCGTCCACTGCGTGCACCCACAGCCGGCGCTGGCCGGACAGCCGCTCGGTCAGACCGCGGCGCACCGGGTACTGGGTGACCAGGTTTTCCACTTCGAGCAGCGGTGCCTCAGTCATGGCGCCCACCGGCGGGCTGGCGGGTCAGGTGGCAGGCGGCCTCGTGCTCGGGCGCGACGGTGCGCAGCACCGGGTGCTGGTCCGCGCAGGGCTCGAACGCGGAGTCGCAGCGCGGCCGGAACGGGCAGCCAGCCACCGCGAGGTCCAGCCGGGGCGGCGAGCCCGGGATGGACACTACGGCCTCGTCGCCGTACAGGTCGGGGGTGGCCGCGAACAGCAGCCTGGTGTACGGGTGCCGGGGCGAGTGGTACAGGGTGTCCATCGGGCCCGCCTCGACGATCTCGCCCGCGTACATCACCGCGGCCCGGTCGCATACCTGGGCCACCACCGGCAGGTCGTGGGTGACCAGCACCAGGGCCAGCCCCAGCTCGCGGGACAGCCGGGTCAGCAGCTCCAGGATCTGGGCCTGCACCATCACGTCGAGCGCGGTGGTCGGCTCGTCGGCCAGCAGGATCTTCGGCTGGCAGGCCAGGGCCATCGCGATGGACGCCCGCTGCCGCATGCCGCCGGAGAACTCGTGCGGGTACCGCTCGGCGGCCGCGGCCGAGATGCCGACCAGCTCCAGCAGCTCACCGGCCCGCTTGCGGGCGGCCGCGCCCTGGGCGACGCCGTGGAAGGCCATCGGCTCGGTGATCTGCCAGCCGATCTTCTTGACCGGGTTGAGCGCGTTCATCGCGCCCTGGAAGACCATCGCGATGTCGGTCCACCGGTGCGCGCGCACCGAGTCCTCCCCGCCGGCCAGGATGTTCTGGCCGTTCACCCGGACCTGGCCGGCCAGCGACGCGGTCGGCGGGAGCAGCCCCATCAGCGCCAGGACGTGGTGGTCTTGCCGCACCCGGACTCGCCGACCAGGCCGAACCGCTCGCCTTCGTCGAGCGCGAAGCTCACCCCGGCGGCCGCGTGCACCTGGTCCTGTTTCCCGCCCGGCCGAGCCGGGCAGGTCGAACCAGACGTGCAGGTCCTCCACTTCGAGCAGGCTCACAGCGCGTCCGGCCCCCTGCCCACCAGCGGGCGCAGCCGCCACCGGCGCAACGAGAGGTTGGCCACCTTCAGCCGCGGGTTCAGCGCGTCCTCGACGGCCTGGCCGAACAGGAAGCAGCCGACGATGACCGCGGCGATGACGAAGCCGGCCGGCACGATGGCCCACCACGCGCCGGAGCTGATCGCGGTCCGCTCGAACGCGTGCTCCAGGATCGTCCCCCAGGTGATGACCGTGGGGTCCTCCAGGCCGAGGAAGGCCAGCGCGGTCTCCAGGTAGATGGCGATCGCGATGGTCAGCACGGTGTTGGCGATCAGCAGCGGGCCGACCTGGGGCAGGATGTGCTTGAAGATGACCCGCGCGTTGCCCGCGCCGAGCGCGCGGGTGCGTTTCACGTACACCCGCTCGCGCAAGCTCATCACCTGGGCCCGGATGATGCGGGCGGTCGACGTCCACTCCAGGATGCCGATCACGATGATCACGTGGAACAGGCTGGCCCCCCACACGTCGGCGATCACGATCATCAGCACCAGGTCCGGGATGACCAGCAGGTAGTCGGTGATCCGCATCAGCACGATGTCGGTGGCCCGGCCGAAGTACCCGGACAGGATGCCGACCCCGCCGCCGATGATCATCGCGACCAGGGTGGCCGCGAACCCGACGATCAGCGAGATCCGCCCGCCCACCATCAGCTCGCTGAGCATGTCGATGCCGCCGTCGTCGCAGCCGAGCCAGTGCGCCCCGGACGGCGGGGCGTACACCGCGCAGGTCTGCACGGTGACGCTGTACGGCGCGATATACGGCGCCACGATCGACAGCAGGACGAAGAAGACGATGATCGACAGGCCGACCACGGCCGCCTTCCGTTCCCGCAGCACGGTCCGGAAGAACCCGCTGCGGGTCGATGGCTGGCCCTCGGCCTCGACCGAGAGCTGCGGGTCCTGGAGCGGCAGGGTCACTGGGAGATCCTCGGGTCGAGGCGGAAGTAGAACAGGTCGGCGGCGAAGTTCAGGATGATCACGGCCACGGTCAGGATCAGGAAGCCGCCCTGCAGCATCGGGTAGTCGCGCTGCTGGATCGCGTCGTACATGGCCAGCCCGATGCCCGGCCAGCTGAAGATCACCTCGATCAGCACCGCGCCGCCGACGATGTAGCCGAGGTCCAGCGCGACCAGGGTGACCATCGGCAGCAGCGCGTTGCGGAACGCGTGCCTGCGCACGATGCGGCGGTCCGGCAGGCCCTTGGCCCGCGCGGTCAGCACGTAGTCCTCGCCCAGCGTTTCCAGCATCGAGGACCGGACCACCAGCGTGTAGCTGCCGTACGCGGTCAGCAGCAGGGTGGCCGCGGGCAGGATCATGTGCTGGGCGATGTCCAGCAGATGCGGCCAGAACGCCTCGGCCTGGAACAGGAACGGGTTCTCCATGCCGCCGGCCGGCAGCGTCCCGGCGAAGATGATGAGCAGCATCAGGCCGAGCCACTGGGTGGGGAACGCGTAGAAGAAGATGGCCGTGTTCGTGCTCACGTGATCAGCGACGGACGACCGCCGCCAGGCGGACAGGATGCCGGTGACCACGCCGACCACGATGGCCGCCACCGTGCCCACGGTGACCATCGGGATCGTGTTCTTCAGGTCGGCGATCAGCAGGTGGCTGACCGGCTGCTGATTGGTGAACGAGATGCCCATGTTCCCGTGGAACAGCTCGCGCAGGTAGATGACGTACTGCTGCCACTTCGGCTTGTCCAGGCCGAACTCCACGGTCAGCGCGTGCCGCAGCTGCGGGCTGGCCTTCGGCACCCGGGACAGGTCGGACACCGCGCTGCCGGGCAGCACCCGGAACAGGAAGAAGTTGATGGTGATCGCGACGAACACGGTGACCAGCGCGAAGAACCCGCGTTTGATCACATAGTCCGCGCTGCGCACCGCCTCAGCCCGCCTGGTGCACGCTCTCGAACGGGATCTTGGACATCGAGTTCCACGAGATGCCCGCGATCAGCGGCAGGTCGGTCCATACGGGCGAATGCGCCTCGATCGAGTCCGCGTAGTCGAGGACCAGGTAGACCCGCTGGCTCGCGATCATCTGCTGCATCTGGTAGACGATCTGCTGCCGTTTGGCCGCGCTGGCCGCCGCGCTCTGCGCCTGGTACAGGCTGTCGTAGGTCTTGCTGCAGTACCCGGTGTCGTTCCACACGTTCCACGACCCGCAGGTCAGCACGGACAGCATGAAGTCCGGGTCGGTCAGCGGGTACCAGTCCCACATCGAGATCTCGAAGTTCTTGTAGCTGTTGGCCGTGATCGCGTTGTACGCGGCCGAGTCGTCCAGCACCTTGAGGTTCAGCTGCACGCCGATCTTCTTGAAGTCGGGCTGGATGATCTGGAACGACCGCTGGCCGTAGGAGTTCTGGATGTCGGTCGGCATGATCACCTGGTACGACATCGGGTGGCCGTTGGCCATCCGGACCCCGTTCGGGCCCATCTTGTACCCGGCCTGGTCCAGCAGCTGGTTGGCCCGGGCCAGGCTGAACGCGGTCGGTTTGATCGCCGGGTCGCTCCAGTGGCCGGTGGCGGGCGGGATGATCGACGCCCCGGGCTTGCCGTGGCCGAGCAGCGACGTGCTCACGATGGCCTGCCGGTTGATCGCGGCGTCGAACGCCTGCCGCACCAGCGGGTTCACCAGTTCCCGGTGGCTGGCTTCCTGCTGCGGGTTGTCGTTGATGATGAAGTCGTCGAACTGCACGCCCGGGCTGGAGGGCACCACGAAGTGCGCGGCCTTGAGCGTGGCCACCGAGGTGGGCGGCACGGTCTCCACCCCGTCCAGCTGATGGCTCTTCAGCGCGGTGATCATCGCGTCGGTGGTCTGGAAGAACTGCAGCCCGAGGCCGTCGATGTGCGGCTTGGTGCCGTAGAAGGTCGGGTTGCGCTTGAACAGCGCGATCTGCTTGGGCGTGTACTTGGTCAGGACGAACGGCCCGCCGGACACGACCGGCGCGTTGTTCTGGAACCGGGTCAGCGCCTTGCCGTTGCCGGTCGCGTACTTGGCCCAGACGTGCTCGGGCAGGATCGGCACCTGCTGCACCTGGGACAGCACGTTGGCCACCGGGCGCTTGTAGGTCAGCACCAGGGTGGTGGCGTTCGGCGCGGTGGCGCTCTTCATGTGCGCGACGTAGCCCGCCGAGTTGGCCGTCGCCCCGTCCTGGTACTTGAGGATGGTCTGGTAGGTCCAGGCCGCGTCGGCCGCGGTCAGCGGCTTGCCGTCGGACCACTTGGCGCCCGGGTGGGTGTGGAACGTCCACACCTTGCCGCCCGAGCTCTCGGTCCAGCTGGTCGCGAAGTCCGGCACGAACTGCAGCTGGGGGTTGTACTGGACCAGCATCGGATAGATGTACTCGAACGTGACGTAGGCGTCGCCCTGGAACGCGACGAACGGATTCATCGAGTCGATGCTGGAATTGCTGCCCAGCCGGTACACGCCACCTTCCTTGACGCCGCCGGCCGAGTTGCTGCCACCGCAGGCCGCGGCGACCAGACAGATCGCGGTCGCGGCGGCAGCAAGCAGCGCGGTCCGGCCGGCCCGGCGCAGGCGGCGTGGCTGGCGCGTGCGGGGTGTCATGGCGCGCCCCCAGTCGTTTTCGTGACTGAACGATTATTTAAGGTGCGTCATACTGACATGCTGCGCAATCCGGTGGCAACCCCGCTGCGCGGGATGACTTCCGGACAAAGCCGGACAGGACCGTCAATTAACACCATGTACTGGCACTAATTCAGCTGATGGTGTGAACTGACCGGGTTGTCCAGGAGTCATCCTGGCACCAGCCGGGAGGAGCCGGCCAGGAGTAACCGGATATGGCCGGGCGGGCGCCCGGCCGGCTGATCCAGGGGGGATCTTCGTCATGGCCGTGGACCAGGGTGGGCCCGGGGCAGAAGCCCCGCGCGCCGGGCACGCTGAAGCTGACCGCCCGGCAGCAGATCCGGCGCCGCCAGCCGGGGCGCCGGGCGACGCCGCCGACCCGGCGAATATCGCGACCCAGCAGGACTTTGGCCGGGAGCTGACCCGGGCCCGGCAGCGGGCCGGGCTGACCGTCCGCGAGGTGGCCCGGGCCGCCCGCATCCCGGCCAGCACGGCCGGGGACTACTTCGCCGGGCGGCACCTGCCGCCGCCGAGCCAGCCGGGCCTGCTGCCCCGGGTCCTGGCCGCCATCGGGGAGACCGACCCGGCCCGGCTCCGCGAATGGGCCGCCGCGCTGACCCGGGTCCGCCGGGTACCCGGGCGGCGGCCGGCCGCCGCTGCCCCGTACCGCGGCCTGGCCAGCTTCCAGCCTGAGGACGCCGCCTGGTTCTTCGGGCGCGAGGACCTCACCGGGCGGCTGGTCGAGCTGGCCGCCGCCCGCCCGGACGGTCCCGCGGCCGGTGTGCCGCTGACCGTGGTCGGCCCGTCCGGGTCCGGCAAGTCATCGCTGCTGCGCGCCGGGCTGATCCCGGCCGTGACCGACCAGGTCGCCAGCCGGTTAGTTCTGTTCACGCCGGGGGCCGCGCCCCTGGCCGAGCTGGCCCGGCAGCTGGCCGGGCTGGCCTCGCCCGGCCGCGGCGCACCGCCCGGCCCGGACGCCGTCGAGGCCAGCCTGCGCCAAGACCCGGCGGGCGCGGCCGCGTCGATCGACCCGGCCGAGCGGCCGGTCATCATCGTGGACCAGTTCGAAGAGGTGTTCACGGCCGGCCTGGACGAGGCGGCCCAGCGCACGTTCATCTCGGCGGTCTGCGCGCTGGCCGGCCCGGCCGTGGTGGTGCTCGCGCTGCGCGCCGACTTCTACGCCCACGCGCTGCGCTACCCGGAACTGGCCCGTGCCCTGCAGGAGCGGCAGGTCGTGGTGGGGCCGATGACCCGCGACGAGGTACGCCGGGCCATCGTCGAGCCCGCCCGGCTGGCCCGCCTGGAGGTGACCGACGGCCTGGTCGAGGTGCTGCTGCGGGATCTGGAACCGAGGTTAGCGGACGGGGCCGGGCATGAGGCCGGGGCGCTCCCGCTGCTGTCCCACGCGCTGCTGACCACCTGGGAGCACAGTCACGGCGGCCAGCTCACCGTGGCCGACTACCAGGCCAGCGGGGGCATCCAGCACGCGATCGCGCGGACCGCGGACCGGGTCTACGCCCAGCTGGACGAGGCCGGGCAGCAGACCGCCCGGCGGCTGTTCCTGCGCCTGGTGCACGTGGCCGACGACGCGCCGGAGACCCGCCGCGCGGTGGCGCTCAGCGAACTGCGGGACTGGCCGGCCAGGGCCGGGTCACCGGACGGCGTGCTGACCCGGTTCGTGGCCCAGCGGCTGATCACGCTGGACGCCGACCGGGCCCAGATCACGCATGAGGCCCTGCTCACCGCGTGGCCGCTGCTCCATTCGTGGATCGACGCCGACCGGGACGGCCTGCGCATCCAGCGGCGGATCAGCGACGCCGCCCGCGCCTGGGACGAGGCCGGGCGCGACCCGGCCGCCCTGCTGCGCGGCGGCCAGCTGGCCCTGGCCCGGGACTGGTCGGCCGATCCGGTCAACGCCGGCAGCCTCGGCACGCTGGCCCGGGATTTCGTGACCGCGGGCACGGCCGCCGAGCAGGTGCAGGAAACCGCCGAGCGCAACCGCACCCGGCGGCTGCGCCGCCTGGTGGCCGCGCTCACCGTGCTGGTCGTCCTGACCATCGGGCTGGCCGGGTACGCGTTCCGGCAGCGCGAGGCGGCCACCTCGGCCCGCAACAGCGCCACCAGCGCCAAGAACACCGCGGAATCTCGCGAGGTGGCCATCGAGGCGGGTGAGATCCGCGGGCAGAGCACGGCGCTGGCCGCGCAGCTGAGCATGGCCGCCTACCGGATCGCGCATACCGCGGAAGCGCGGGCCAGCCTGCTGGAGTCGACCGGCACCCCGGCCGCGACCCGGCTGATCGACACGACCGGGGTGGTCCAGGCGGTCAGCCTCAGCCCCGATCACCGGGTGCTCGCGGTGGCCGGGGCCGACGGCTCGCTCCGGCTGTGGAACGTGGCCCGGCCCGGCCACCCGGTGCCCCTCGGGCGGCCGCTGCTGGCCGAGAACCGCGGCGCGCCGCTGTACGCGGTGGCCTTCAGCCCGGGCGGGCAGACGCTCGCCGCGGCCGGCGCCAGGCGGCAGGTCTGGCTGTGGAATGTCAGTGACCCGGAACGGGCCGTTAGGTATAACGAGCCGCTGACCGGGCCAGCCAGCACGGTGTACTCGCTCGCGTTCAGTCCCGGTGGCAAGATCCTGGCGGCCGGCAGTGCGGACAAGACGGTCCGGCTGTGGGATGTCACCGACCCGGCCCGCCCGGCGCCCATCGGCCACCCGCTGGCCGGCGCGCACGGGTACGTGCAGGCGGTGGCGTTCAGCCCGGACGGCCGGACGCTGGCCGCGGCCAGCGCGGACCAGACCGTGCGGCTGTGGAACGTCACCCGCCCGGCGCGGGCCGCGCCGCTGGGCCCGCCGCTGACCGGCCCGGCGGAACCGGTCACCTCGGTCGCGTTCAGCCCGGACGGCCGGACGCTGGCGGCGGGAAGCCAGGACGACAAGGTCTGGCTGTGGCACGTGGCCCGCCCGTCCCGGCCGGTTCCGGCTGGGACGCTGGCGGGCGCCACCGACTGGGTGAACGCCGTGTCGTTCGGCCCCGGCGGCGGGTCGCTCGCGGCCGGCAGCAGTGATGACCGGGTACTGGTGTGGAACCTGGCCACCAGGGCGCTGACCGCCATTCTGCCCAACCCGCAGCCGGTCACCTCGCTGGCCTGGGCAGGCCCGCACCAGCTGTTCAGCGGCGACGCGGACGGCACGGTCCGGGCCTGGCAGCTGCCCACTCCGGTGCTGCGCGTGGGCGGGACGGTGAACAGCATCGCCTACTCGGGGCCGGGCCCGGCAGGCTCCCGGGCGGCCGGCCGGTACCTGGCGACCGGATCCACCGGCCTGCAGCTCTGGGATCCGGTCCAGCACCGCGAGCTGGCGGCCCGGGCCATTCCCGGCCCAGCGAGCAACGTTGTCAACGCGGTCGCGTTCGCACCCCAGGCTCCGCTGCTGGCCGCCGGGTACGGCAACGGGAAGGTGCAGTTGTGGCGGGTGCAGCCGCCCGGGACGCTGCGCCCAGTCAGCCAGCCGGTCCGCGCGTCCACGCTGAAGATGGTGGAATCGGTCGCGTTCAGCCCGGACGGCAGGCTGCTGGCCACCGGCGGGGACGACGGCGACATCCGGCTGTGGTCGGTCACCGACCCGGCCCGGCCCCGGCTGCTGGCTACCGTGGCTGACGCGGGGACCTTCGTGTTCTCGGTGGCGTTCAGCCCGGACGGGCGCACGCTCGCCGCGGCCAGCGCGGACAATCTGACCCGGCTGTGGAACGTCAGCAACCCCGGGCACCCGGCCCAGCTGTGCCGGCCGCTGGGCGGGCCGACCAGCTACGCGATCTCGGTGGCGTTCAGCCCGGACGGGCGCACGCTCGCGGTCGGCGCGGCGGACAAGACCGTGCACCTGTGGAACGTGGCCGACCCGGCCCGGCCGCGCCCCCTGGGCGCGCCGCTCACCGGCCCGGAAGGGTACGTGTACTCGGTGGCGTTCAGCCCGGACAGCCGGACGCTGGCCACCGGGGTGACCGACGGCACCGTGTGGCTGTGGAACGTGGCCCGCCCGGCCCGGCCCACGCTGGTGGCCACGCTGACCGGGCCGTCCAGCCAGGTGTACTCGGTGGCGTTCGGGCCGGGCGGCGCCGTGCTGGCCGCGGGCAGCGCGGACGGCACGGTCCGGCTGTGGGACACCGGGGCACGGGCCGCGGCGCAGGCGGTGTGCGCCACCGCCGGGCAGCCGCTGACCCGCGCGGAATGGTCGGCCTATCTGCCCGGGCGGCGCTACGACCCGCCGTGTGGCTGACCGGCCCGGCCATTCCGGACGTCAGTGGCCAGCCGCCTGACCGGCGTGCAGATAGCGGCCGAACCAGTCCCGGGCCAGTGCCGCCACCCGTTCCAGCGCCCCCGGCTCGGGGAACAGGTGCGTCGCTCCCTGGATCACGCTGAGCTCGCTGGCCGACCGCAACTTCGCGCGTGCCGCCACGTTCAGGGCCAGCACCTGGTCGTCGAGCCCGCCCACGATGAGCAGCGTGGGCGCCCGCACCTGCCCGAGCGCAGGCCCAGCCAGGTCCGGACGGCCGCCGCGGGACACGACGGCGGCGATCCGGCTGCCCGGCTCGGCCGCGGCGCGCAGCGCGGCCGCCGCCCCGGTGCTCGCCCCGAAGTAGCCGGCTGATATCCCATCCAGTTCCGGCTGGCGGCGCACCCAGCCGGTGGCCGCGGTCAGCCGCGGCCAGCAGGCCGATGTCGAACACGCTGGACCGGCCGGCTTCCTCGGCCGGGGTGAGCAGGTCGAAAAGCAGGGTGGCGAGCCCGGCCCGGTGCAGCGCGCTGGCCACGAACAGGTTCCGCCCGCTGCCCCGCCCGCTCCCGCTGCCGTGCGCGAACAGCACGATGCCACCCGCGCCGGCGGGCACGGTCAGCAGCCCGGGCAGGGCCAGCGCACCCGCCGTCACCTGCACGTCGGCGCTGATCGCCGGGCCGGCCTCCCGCGGCCCGGCCGCGCGGCCCAGCAGGCTGACCACTTCCGCGTCGCTGGTCTGCGAGAAGTCGTGGTACCACTGGCCGATGGCGAAGAACGGCTCCGGTGACTCCACGCAGATCACCTGGTCGGCCACGTCACCCAGCCGGGCCACGGTGGCCGGCGGCGCGACCGGCACGGCCAGGATCACTTTCGCCGCCCCGTGCGCCCGGGCCACCTGGCAGGCCACCTGGGCCGTCGACCCGGTCGCGATGCCGTCGTCGACCACGATCGCGGTCTTCCCGGCCAGTGGCACCCGCGGCCGCTGCGCCCGGTAGCGCTCGGCCCGCCGGTTCAGCTCGGCCCGCTCCCGCTCCTCGACCTTGGCGAACTCAGCGTCGCTGACCCGGTCAGCCCGTACCACCTCGGCGTTGACCAGGCGCACGCCGTCCTCGCCGATCGCGCCCATGGCCAGCTCCGGCTGGGCGGGCAGGCCGACCTTGCGCACCAGGATCACGTCGAGCGGGGCGCCCACCGCGCGGGCGATCTCGAAGGCCACCGGGATCCCGCCCCGGGGCAGGCCGAGCACGACAGCATCCGGCCCGGCGGCGCCGGTCAGCAGGCTGGCCAGCCGCCGTCCCGCGTCGGCGCGGTCGAGGAAGGGCATGCCCCTCCTTCCCTCGGGATAGCCCCCAGTGTGACCCGCGGCCGGTACCACCGCCAGGCCTGATCATGCCCGCCGCCAGCTGCGGGCCGCCCCGCCCGGCCCACGTCACCCGCCTTAACGGTCTTCACGCCGGCTGGGTCTTGAGCAGCTCCCGGGTTCGCACGGCGTCTTCGCCGCGGCCATACTCGCCGGCCACGAAGTCGGTGACTCCCGCGTCGGCCAGCGCGGCCAGCTGCGCCGCGACCGCTGACTCGTCCCCGACCAGGGCTACATCCCCCGGGCCGGCCGCGCCCTCCCGGTCGAGCATGGCGCGGTAGGACGGCAGCTGGCCGTACATGGCGAAGACCTTGTCCGCGCCTGCCCGGGCCGCGTCCGGGTCGCTCGTCACGCAGATGGGCAGCACGCACACGACCCGGGGGCTCGGCCGGCCAGCGGCCTGGGCCGCGGCGGTGATCGTCGGCACGATGTGGTCGCGCACCGTGGCCGGGCCGGTCATCCACAGCACGGTGCCCTCGGCCAGCTCCCCGGCCAGCCGGAGCATCCGCGGCCCCAGCGCGGCCAGCAGCACCGGGACCGGCACCGGGCCCGGGGTGGTCAGCCCGATGTGCGCGCTGAGCTGCTGGCCGGTGAACGAGACCGGCTCACCGTGCAGCAGCGGGCGGAGGATCGACAGGTACTCCCGGGTGTGCTCGACCGGCCGGCTGAACGAGTAGCCGAACATGTCCTCGATCAGGATCTGGTGGGATGGGCCGACGCCGAGCGTGAGCCGCCCGCCGGTGGCCGCCGCCGTGGTCAGCGCCTGCTGGGCCAGGGCGGCCGGATGCCGCGGGTAGGTCGGCACCACGGCGGTGCCCACCTCGATCCCGGGCACCTGGCTGCCCGCCACGGCCAGCGTGGTCAGCGCGTCGAGCCCGAAGATGTTGCTGATCCAGGCGGACGTGAACCCGTCGTCCGCGGCCCGCTGCAGCGCGCCGCGCACGGTGTCGATCGCCTCTGGGCCTGCCGGGGAGGGCAGGGACACGCCAATCCGCATGGTCGTTACCTCCCGTGCTGCTGCCTGCTGTACGCCACGGCCACCTCGGCGGCCAGGGCCGCATTATCGGCGATCAGCCGCCGGTTGACCTCGGCACTGCGACCTTCGCTCATTTCGTGCACCAGGGCCAGCACGGCCGGGGTCACCGACTGCCCGCGCACCCCCCGCTCGTCGACCTGGGCGACCGCCTCGGCCAGGATCGGCTCGATATCCAGCGAAGGCTCCGGTGGGCGGGTGAGCAGCACGCCGGCCGGGCCGTTAAGCAGCCAGTGCGCAGCGGTGATGCGGGCCACCTCGGCCGCGGCGGTCACCACGGCGGACACGGGTGGACCGCCGGTGGCGCTGTAGAACATCGGCAGCGTGCTGGTGTGCCAGCCGAGCACCGGCACGCCGAGGGTTTCCAGCAGTTCCGCGGTGGCGGGCACGTCCAGGATGGACTTCACCCCGGAGGAGACCACCAGCGCCCCGGTCCGGGCGAGCTGCGGCAGGTCAGCCGAGATGTCGAGGGTGGCAGCGAAGCCGCGGTGCACCCCGCCGGTGCCGCCAGTGGCCATGAACGCGATCCCGGCCCGCCGGCACACGGCCAGCGTGCCGCCCACCGTGGTGGCGCCCAGCGCGCCCTGCACCACGCAGGCGGCCAGATCCCGGGCGCCGACCTTGCGGGCCTGCGGGCCCGCCTCGGCGAACCGGGCCAGTTCGGCCTCGGTCAGCCCGGCCCGGACCGCGCCGTCCACGACACCGACCGTGGCCGGCACGGCGCCCTGCTCGCGGACCCGGGCCTCGCTGGCCAGCGCCACCTGGATGCCCTGCTCGCCGGGGAAGCCGTGCGAGACGAGCGTGGTCTCCAGCGCGACCACCGGCTGGCCGCCGGCTACTGCCGCCCGCACTTCCCCGGACAGCTGCGGCGCGAACGTCATGGCATCGCTCCCATCTTGGCCACCGCCCGGGCCGCCGCGGCCAGGCCCAGGCTCACCCCACCGACCAGGTAGCCGGCCGCGAACGCGTCGCCCGCCCCGGTCGAGTCCACGGCGTTAGTGGGCAGCGCCGGGTACTCGGTGCCCGCCACCCGCACGCCCCGGGCGCCCAGCTTGACCACCAGGCTGGCGTCCCCGTGATCGAGATCACCGTGGCCGGGGTCCCCGTGGCCGAGATCACCGACGAGCGCCGCCTCCGCCTCGGTGCCGAACACGATGGCCGGCCGCAGCCGGCCCAGCAGCGCCCGGAACCGCTGCGGTCCGTACTCCTGGAGCGCGGCGGTGGAGGACAGGTCGACGCTGACCCGCGGCACGCGGGCGGCGGCGGCCCGCGCGGCGCCGCCGATCGGCTCCCGGACCAGGCTGTAGGCGGGCAGGTGCAGCAGGTCGCAGCCGTCGAGCCAGGCGTCGCGCAGCGCATCCGCGGTCAGCATCGGGCCGACGCCCCGGTCGGTCAGCATGGACCGGCGGGTGCCGTGCTCGGACAGCGAGACCACCACACCGGTGCGGCCGTCCAGCACCGGGCCGGCCATGGTGACCCCGCGGCGCTCCAGGTCGCTGGCGACCAGGCCGGCCGCCAGGTCGCTGCCCCGGGCCGCGATCAGCCGGGCCTGGCCGCCGAGCTCGCTGACCCAGGCCGCCACGTTGGCCGCCTGGCCGCCCACGCCGACCCAGGTGTCGGCCGGCGTGTCGGTTTCCGCGGCCACCGGCCCGGCCAGGCCGACCACGACGTCGAGGTGCGCGTCGCCGAGTACGCAGATCAGTGGCAACGGCGCTGGCGTCCTGTTCTTCCCGGTGGTGGTGCGGGTAAATCGATGATCTCACCAGCCCGGTTGGCCCGCGGCAGGGTGGCGGTCTTTGCCCGCGGCGACGGCGGCAGGTGAGGATAGGCGGCATGCGCTCAGTCTGTGTGTTCTGCGGGTCGAACCCGGGACGGCGCCCGGAGTATCTGGCGAGCGCCGCCGCGCTCGGCCGTGACCTGGCCAACCGCGGCATCCGGGTGGTCTACGGCGGCGCCCAGGTCGGCACGATGGGCGCGCTGGCCGACGCCGTGCTGGCGGGCGGCGGCGAGATCACCGGGGTGATCCCGGAGCACCTGGTGTCGGCCGAGGTCGCTCACCCGCGGCTGCGGGATCTGCGCGTGGTCGGGTCCATGCACGAGCGCAAGGCGCTGATGGCCGGCCTGTCGGATGCGTTCATCGCCCTGCCCGGCGGCCTCGGCACCCTGGAGGAGTTCGCCGAGGTGGTCACCTGGGCGCAGCTCGGGCTGCACAGTAAGCCGACCGGCCTGCTGAACCTGCTGGGCTACTACGACGACCTGCTGAGGTTCCTCGACCACGCCACCGCCGAACGTTTCCTGCGCCCGGACCACCGGGAAATGATCATCGCCCAGCCGGACGCGGGTGAACTGCTGGCCGAGATGGCGCGCGCCGCCGCCCGGACCGCCGCGGACGGGGGTGTCCCAGGCCGCGGCCAGCGCAAGTGGATCGACGCCGGCGGGGCGGATGTCGTCCCCGGGCACCCTCCGGCCCGTTAGCATCTGGACCAGATTGGGCTATAGGCTCGCGGCGCGAGCTGTAGGGGCAGCGGTATCCACAATGGCGGAGTTAGGCGAAAATCCCGCCGGCGGCCTGGCGCCTCCGGGTTTCGGACGGGCGCTGGACACCTTCCGGCGGGCCGCACTCGAGGTACCGGCGTACGCGGATTTCCTGCGCCGCAACAAGGTTGCCGCGGAACTTATCCGCACGCCACAGGATTTCGCCGGCGTTCCACCCGTGACCAAGGCCAACTATCTCCAGCATTACCCGCTGAACATGCTGGCCAGGCGGGGTGACATCGTGGCGGCGGGCACCTGGTCGACAAGTTCCGGTTCCTCGGGCAAGCCCAGCTACTGGCCGCGCGGCTCACTCTCGCTCGAGCAGAGCATCGACCTCTACGACAAGATCTTCAGGCGGAGCTTTCAGTCCCACGAGCGCTCGACCCTGGCTGTGATCGGGTTCGCCATGGGCAACTGGATCGGCGGTACCTACACGTACACCGGGATCCAGCATCTCCGTGCTCTCGGGCACCGGCTGTCGGTGATCGCGCCGGGCATCGACATCGCGGCGATGCTGGAGAACATCGCCGATCTCGGTCCCTATTACGAGCAAGTCGTTCTGGTGGGATATCCGCCATTCGTCAAGGACCTCCTTGACCAGGCGCCATCCGCCGTGCTCGGTATGGATCTGCGGATCCTGATGGCTGGCGAGAACATCTCCGAGCGGTGGCGCGATTACATCCTCAAACGCATCGGCAACGAGAGCGGTGCCGGGCATACCTGCCTGATCTACGGTACGGCCGACGCAGGCATCATGGGCTACGAGACCCCGACAACTATCGCCATCCGCCGGCTGGCCCGCGACGATCGCCGGCTGGACGCCGCGCTCTTCGGTGGCCAGGAGGTCCAGCCGACATTCGTCGAGTACCGGCCTGACTTCCGGTTCACCGAGACAGACCCGGAGGGCTATCTTCTTTTTACTGTCGACAACACATTTCCACTGATTCGCTACCGCATCAACGACCGCGGCCGCGTGATTACCGCCCCTGAGCTGGAGCGCCTGCTCGGCCTGCCCGGAAACGACATCACGGTGCGGACCTCGGCGCAGCAGGCAGCGTTCATCGCGCTCGGCCAGCGCACCGACATCGCGGCGACTTTCTACTCTTTGAAGATCTTTCCCGAGAGCCTGCGCTCGGCTCTGGAGGAAACCGCGGTGTCAGGAACCGTCACCGGGAAGTTCCACCTCCAGACTCATGATGACGAGGCGTGCGGCCAGACGCTCAGGCTGCACGTCGAGTTGCGGGCTGGCGCTGCTCCCGATGCAGGCCTGGCCCCGCGCCTGACGGAACTCGTCGTTGCCTCCCTGCTGCGCAGCAATAGCGAATACCGGCAACTGCACCAGTCCATCGGCAGCCGCGCCCAGCCGATCGTCAGCCTGCACCAGTTCGGGACCGGGGACTTCGCGCCGGGCATTAAGCACCGCTGGACCGGCGAGCCCGCATGATCGAGCTACTTGACCCGGTTGACCGACCGGCTGCGCATCGAATCAGTGCTCGATCCAGCTGCGGGGATCAAGCTGGTTGACGCCTGGAAAACCGCCCTGCCCGAACTGGCGAGCCTCGACCTGCCCCACCTGAGCCCCGGCACGGCCGACTCGAAGGCCAGCCTCGATCAGTATTTCGCCGCCGAATGGACCGAAACCAGCATCGAGGCGGCCAGCACGTACGTGCTGTTCCCCTGGCGGAGCACGATCGTCCGGCTTCCCGGAGCTGACCTGTTCTGGCGGCTCCGGACAGCACGCAATCGCTACCTGATCGACGAAAGTGAGCAGCGCCAGTGGTCGGCGGCGCTCATCGGGATCGCAGGTCTCAGCGTGGGCGCGTCCGTCCTGGCGGCAAGCTCACTTACCGGGGCCCGCCGTTTCCGGCTGGCCGAAGGAGACACCCTTGGCCCGACGAACCTCAACCGGCTCACCGGCTCGGTCTGCGACCTCGGGGAACCTAAACTGACGCTGGCCATGCGCCGCACGTTCGAAGCCGATCCCTACAGCGATATCCAGGCATTTCCGGCTGGTTACACGCCCGGCACGGCCGATGCCTTCATCGGCAACGGCGGCACCGAGCGTCTTACGGTCCTCGTCGAGGAGATGGATGATCTCGCACTGAAGGTCGGCATCCGCGTCAAGGCGCGGGCGGCCCGCGTGCCGGTGGTGATGGTCACCGACAACGGAGACAATGCGATCCTCGATGTCGAACGATTCGACCAGGACCCCGGCTACCCGTTGTTCCACGGGCTGGCCGGGGATCTCGCGGCGAATCCCGCCGACCTGAACGATCCCATCCAGCGAGTGAATATCGCCAGTGCCATCGTCGGCAGCCAGATCACGCCCCGGACACGCTTCTCCCTGACTCAGGTCGGCCGGACCCTCCCGTCCTGGCCGCAGCTTGGCACCGCGGCCACCGCCGGCGGCGCCCTTGGCGCGCTTGCGTCCCGGTACATCGCCTGCGGCGTCCCGCTGGAGTCGGGGCGGTACCGGGTCGATCTCGACGAGACCCTGACAGGAGCCAGCGCCCGTGCCAGCAGCCGGTGGAATGAACTGGACGAGGCCGAGTTCCTGGCCGGCCTGAAGGCCGTGTACGGGGCATGATCGACCGGGCCATGCTCGCCTCCTGGCTGGCGGTCGCCGGCCTGGCGCCCTCGCCGCATAACAACCAGCCCTGGCTGGCCCGGGCCACGCCGGATGGCCTGAGCTTGCGGCTTGATCACCAGCAGCTACCGGCCCTTGGGCCTGATCGCGTCCAGTTCATCGCGCTCGGCGCGTTCATCGAGAACCTGGGTTATGCCGCGGCCGCCGACGGATACCGGCTCGCCGTGCGCGGACTGCCCACCGTGCCCCGCCGTACGGCCGAGATCACGATCCAGTTCCACGACGGGATGAAGCCGGGCGATGATGCCGCGGCCTTGCTCGCCGCGGCCAGGCGACGGCGCACGAACCGCGGCCGGTACGAATCCCGCCTCCCGCCAGCCGCTAGCCAGCAATTGCGGGCCGTTCCCTGCGAGCCGGCGACCACGCTGACGCTGATAGACGACGTGGCCGGACGGTCGGTGGCAGCCGATCTGGCGGCACGTGCCATGCGTGTCCTGTTCAGCGTCCCGGAACTGCGACGCGACCTCGCCCCGTTCGTGTTCACCAGAGCCGACGCGCCCCGGGACATCGGGATGCCGATCGAGTCGCTCAATCCTGCCGCCACAGCTGACGTGCCGGGCAGCACATGGATCCTTGAGCTGGCGAGCCCGGATGAAGAAGCCGAAGCGGCACGGGCCCGCTTCGAGCATGCTCCGTTGCACTTCGTGGTCAGCAGCCTGACCGACACGCTCCCCGGCTGGATCGCTGGCGGCCGGACGCTGCAGCGTGTGCTGGTGATGGCGACTGTCCTCGGGCTCAGTCACTGCCTGGCCGCGGGCCCGGCCGAGATCCCGACCCTGTTGCCGGCCCTGCGCCGGCTGGCCGGCGGTGCAGGCCGGCCGCTGATCCTCGGGCGCCTCGGGGTCGCAGCAGTCCCGGCCCAGGCCATTGCCTCACCACGTCGACCGGTCGCTGATTTTTTCAGCGGATGAATGCGGCCGTGAACACCGGCCCGGCTCCGCCCGGCGCGGGGTGATTCACCCGGTGGGCCTGCTGGCCGGGAGCGAGGCGGGGTTTATCACCGGCGAGCAGCACAGCAGCGCTACCGGAATCGCCTGCATCGCGTGCGTCTCAGGCTGGGGCGGGAGGCTGGCGGCCGGAGCAGCGGCGGGCGCCGTGGCGGGGGTTGCTGGTGCGGCGGGTGCGGGTGCGGCCGGTGCGGCGGGTGCGGGTGCGGCGGGGTGCGGGCGGGCCGGTGCGGCGGGCGCACTTTCGGCTGCGGTTTCGGCGGCCCTGAGATCGGCCAGCCGCTGCCGGGATGGCAGCAGGACGATCGCGAGGATCACACCGAGACCGAACACGCCCGCGGACACCGCAAAGGCCGTGGTGTAGCCGTGAGTGGCCGCGACCGCCGGCGCCAGCGGCCCGGTGTGGTGTGCGGCGAGGAAGCTGGCCGTCGCGGTCAGCGCGATGGTGCTCAGCGCGGACGTCCCGATCGATCCACCAACCTGCTGCATGGTGTTGACCAGCGCGGAGGCTACGCCTGAGTCCTGGCGCCGGACGCCGGCCGTGGCGGTGTTGATAGCCGGGGCGAAGATCATGCCGAAGCCCAGGCCCAGGATGAGCAGGGCGGGCAGGATCCCGCCCAGGTAGCTCGAGGTCACCGTGAGCTGGGTCAGGTAGGTCATCCCGCCGGCGCCGAGCAGCATGCCGGTGGTGATCAGGACGCGCGGCCCGAACCGGGGCAGGGTCACGATGCTGGACACATTGGAGCTGAGCAGGATGCAGCCGATCATCGGCAGGAAGGCCAGCCCGCTGGTCACCGGGCTGTACCCCTTGACCTCCTGCAGGTAGAAGGTGAGGAACAGGAAAACGCCGAAGATCGCGATTCCCGAGATGCCGACCGCGACATAAGAGCCGCCCCGGGTGCGGTCCAGGATCACGCGCAGCGGCAGCAGCGGGTGCGACGACCGGCGCTCGGCGACGGTGAACGCGGCCAGCAGCAGCACGCCGAGGACCAGGGAGCCGATGGTCAGCGTGGCCGTCCAGCCCGCGGTCTCGGCGTGGGAGAAGCCGAAGACGATGAGGAACAGCCCGGCGCCCGCCAGTACTGCCCCTGGCCAGTCCATCCGCGGCGGGTTGGTGGGCCGGCCGCCGCGCATGTACGCCAGGGCCCCGGCCGCGGCGATCACGGCGAACACCAGATTGACGTACAGCGTCCAGCGCCAGGACAGGTACTGGGTGAGCACCCCGCCGAGGATCAGCCCCACCCCGCCGCCACCGGCCGCCACCGAGCCGAAAACCCCGAACGCCCGCCCCCGCTCGCGCGGATCCTGGAAGGTGCTGACCAGCGTGCCGAGGGCGGACGGCGCGAGGATGGCGCCGAACGCACCCTGCAGGGTCCGGGCCACCACCAGCATCTCGAACGAGACGGCCGCGCCGCCGATGGCCGAGGAGACGGCGAACCCGGCCAGGCCCGTGATGAAGACCCATTTGCGGCTGTACATGTCGCCCAGCCGGCCGCCCACCAGCAGCAGGCTGCCGAAGGCCAGGGCGTAGGCCGTCACTACCCACTGCCGGTCACCGTTCGGGAACCCCAGCGCACGCTGGGCCGACGGCAGCGCGATGTTCACGACGGTGGCATCCAGCACCACCATCAGCTGGGCCACCGCCACCACGACGAGGACCAGCCACCGCCGGTCGGCGGGGGCGGCCGGACGGCCCTGGGGGGCAGCTGACGTGGGATCCATTGTCTCCAGCCAACATAGGCATACCGGAAACGCCCCGTCTACCTGCGCCGGGCCCCGGCTTCCCCGGGCTGTGCGGGCGGGGCGGTTAGGGCACGACCACGAGGGGCACCGCTGACCGGCGGGCGAGGCTGACCGCGACCGAGCCGACCACGCGGTGCATGGCGTGCGATGAGCTCCCGACCACGATCACCACGGTGTCGCCGGGATGGGCGTCGCGGATGCCGGTGGCCACCGCGATCAGCTCGTCCGGGATGAGGCCCTCCCGCCGCTGGAACTGCCAGCGCTCCTCGCGGTCGCGCAGCTGCTCGCTGGCCGCGGTGTGCAGCTCCTGCGCGATATCGTCGAAGTCGGCTTCCATTTCGGCCACGGCGCCTGGCGACAGCGCGTCGATGCTGGGCAGGTGAGCGACGTACACCACCTCGATGGTGCCGCTCCGGCCGGACAGCAGCCGGACCGCGGCGTCAAGCGCCCGGGTGGCCGGAGGTGAGCCGTCATATCCGACGACGAGGTACAGGTTCCCGGCGGGCGGCGCGGTAGCGTTCATCGCTGCTAAGGCTATTCGGTTCCCCGTGCGCCGTCCCGGTATCCGGCATGCGACTGCCCGGCCGGCCCCGTGGTGATCGCGGCCGGGGCATAACTCGGCGGCCGGCGAGCTTGTAGCTACCGGGGAATGCAGGCGGGGCCGGCCCGGTTGAGATACCCCAGAGGGTATACGGGATGCCCGTTGAGGCTTAGGAGACGTGATGGCGACGGTCGAGCTGACCGGGGAGAACTTCGAGTCCGTGGTCGGCGGCGCGGACCTCGTCCTGGTGGACTTCTGGGCGGAATGGTGCGGCCCGTGCCGCATGTTCGGCCCCATCTTCGACAAGGCGTCCGACCGGCACCCTAACGCGGTGTTCGGCAAGGTGGACACCGATGCCGAGACGGCACTGGCCCAGACGTTCGGGATCTCATCCATCCCGACGCTGATGGTGATCAGGGACAACATCGTGCTCTTCGCACAGCCCGGCGCCCTGCCCGAGCAGGCGCTCGAGGACCTGATCGGCAAGGCCGAGGAACTGGACATGGACGAGGTGCGGGCCAGCCTGGCCAAGGACGAGGCCACGGACCAGGCCACGGATCAGCCGCGGACCAGGAGCCCCAGCACAGCTGAGCCCGTTTCGCGCACTTAGCAGCAACGCGCCGGCCGGCGGCACCGTCGCCGGGCCGGCGCGTCTTTTGTGCACGGCATTCCTGGCTGCCAGGCCGGTCAGCCGGTTTCCAGCGGGACGGCGGGCCAGTCAAGCAGCTGGGCGCCGATCACCGCTACCCGCAGCGCCAGGCCCTGGTCCGGGTCGGCTGGGTCGTGCCCGGTCAGCGCCTTGACCCGGGCCAGCCGGTAGGTCACCGCCCGGACCGACAGGTGCAGCCGGCGGGCGGCCGCGGCGGCTACGCCGCCACTGGCGTAGTACTCGCGCAGCGTGGCCAGCAGCGGCTGGGCGCCGCCCCGGGCCCGGGCCAGCGGGGTGAGCACCGCGCCCACCAGGTCGGCGATGGCCGCGCGGTCCCGCAGCAGCACCTGGTAGATGAGCAGGTCCGCGGCGTCAACGACCGGATCAGGCAGGCCGAGCCGCGCTGCCACCTCGAACGCGTCCCCCGCCTCGTCGTAAGATCGCCGCACGCCGGCCGGGCCGGGGTAAGGGCGGCCGAACGCGACCCGCCAGGGCCGGGGATCGTCGCGGGCCAGCCCGGGCTGGCTCCGGGTCAGCGCGCGGGCCAGGGCCACCGAGACCCTCGCGGCCTCATCGCCATCGGTCACCCCGGTCACCACGACCAGCCGGCCACCCCGGGTCACGGTCAGCGCCGGGGCCGGGGCGGCCGCCTCGGCCACCAGCCGGTCGATCTCCGGGCCCAGCGGCCGGGCCGCGCTGGTCCCGGCCGGGTATCCGGCCACCACCACGTGGTGCGGCCCGGCCAGCCGCAGGCCCAGCCGTTCGCCCCGGACCAGCAGGTCCGACACGGCGCCGCGGCCGGAGAGCAGATCATCGACGAACTCCAGCCGCTCGGCCTCGTCCCGGCGGGCGATCGACAGCTGAGCTCGCTCGAACCCCTCGGCGGCCGCGGCGACCGCGTCATCGGCGGCGCGCAGCACCCCGAGCCCAGCCGCCCGCAGGTCGGCGGGAGCGCCCGCGGTCTCGGGGAACGGCAGTTCGCGCCACAGCCGCCAGGTGGCGGACAGGAACAGGTCGACCAGGCCGCGCAGGGCCACCCCGGCCTCCGCGGCCTGCTCCCCCGAGTGGCCGTAGCCGGCCAGCTCGGCGCTGGTCAGCCGGCGCCCGGTGCGCGCGGCGTCCAGCGCTGCAGGCAAGTAGTCGCCCAGCAGCTCCGCGGGGACCCCGCCCGCCTCGTCGCTGCCCGCGTCCCGCGATCGCCGCCAGGTCGAGTACCGCCCGGGGCCCGGGCTGACTAAGCATTTCCAACCATCCCGCCGTACTATCTTGCCGGTGATCGGCAACCTTTGAGCCAAATCTTAACCGAGATCAGCTCCTGACAGCACCATCCCGGCAAGTGGATAGTGGAGAGAGTGACCGGCCAGGTCGGCCGGCCACCGAGGAGACCGCTCGTGACCATGACCCGCCCGCCTGCCGTCGATCCCGGCGGGAGCCCGCGCGACCCGGGTGGCCACCCTGATGGCAGCGGCGGTCCGCGCATCGCCGGGATACCGGTACGGATCACCCCCGGCGGTTACCTGCTCGGCGTGCTGGCCGCGGCGTTCAGCGCGCTGGTCCTGCCCGACTTCGCGCCCGGACGGCCGGTCGGGAGTTACCTCGCGGCCACGGCCGCGGTTGTCGTGATCTTGCTGGTCAGCCTGCTCGGGCATGAACTCGCCCATGCGATCGTGGCCCGGCGCTACGGGGGCAGCGCCGTGGCCGCCATCGGCTTTTTCGGCGGCCTCAGCCACGGGCGGGCTGACCTGCACAGCGCCCGCGCACAGTGGCGGGTGGCGGCGGCCGGGCCCGCGTTCAGCCTGCTGCTGGCCGGCCTGGGCCTGGCTGTGCTGGCCGGGCTGTCCGGGCTCGGCGCGCTGCCGGAAGCCGTGGCCACCGCGGCAGTCTGGATCAACGGCCTGCTGGCCGTGGCCAACCTGGTGCCCGGCGCGGGGCTGGATGGCGGGCGGATCGTCCGAGCGCTGGCGTGGGCGCGCTCGGGCGATCCCACCCGGGCCGGGCTGATCGCCGCCCGGTTCGGGCAGGTCACCGGCGCCGTACTGACGGCCGCCGGGATCACCGCGGTGGCGCTCGGGCACGTGATCGGCATCTGGGTCGCGCTGATGGGCCTGCTGATGGCCGTCGCCTCGCGGGCCGAGGCCACCCAGGTGCTCACCTCGGCGGCGCTGGCCGGGCTGCGGGTACGCGACATCCTGCCGGCCGGCCCGGCCGAAGTGCCGGCCGTCCACGGCTGGCAGTCGGTGCAGGCCTTCCTGGACGGCGACGCCGGGAATGGGCCGGGCAGCCTGCTGCTCCGCTCGACGGTGACCGCCTACCCGGTCCGCGACTTCGGCGGCGGCCTGCAGGGCCTGGTAACACTGACCCAGCTGCGGGCCGTGCCGTCCGCCCGCCGCGAGATGACCCGGCTGTCCCAGGTGGCCACGCCAGCCGAGCACGTGGTGCTCAGCACGCCGGATGAGCCCCTGACTGAGCTGCGCCGCCGCCTGGCGGTGCGGCCCGCCAGCCCGGCCGCGCTGCACACCGCGGGCCACGCCCTGGTGCTGGGCGCCGACGGCGAGCTGGCCGGGGTGATCACCCCGGCTGACTTCGCGCGGGCCGCCCAGTCCGGCGCCCTCCGCCCCCGGCGGGGGGCCGCCGGCCCGGTGGAGCCAACCGATCCCCGGGAGCGCGATTCCGGCTGACCACGACAGCGGCTTCACCCATCCACACCCTCCCGGTGCCACCGTGGCTCTGGGGGGTGGCTTTTGGCGTGGTCGCAATCGTGGGCGCGATCGACCTGACCCTGACCGTGCGCCGCAAGCACGAGCCATCGCTGCGCGAGGCGGCGCTGTGCACGCTGGGGGTCGTGGCGCTGGGGGCGCTGTTCGGCGCGACGCTGGCCGTGGTGGCCGGGTCACGGGCGGCCAGCCAGTTCTACGCGGGCTGGCTCACCGAGTACAGCCTGTCCCTGGACAACCTGTTCGTCTTCGTCCTGCTGATCGGGCGCTCCGCCGTGCCCGCCGAGCTGCGCAGCCGGGTGCTGCTGCTCGGCATCGGCATGGCCCTGCTGCTGCGCGCGGTGTTCATCGCCGCGGGCGCGGCCGCGCTGAATCGGTTCGACTGGGTGCTGTACGTGTTCGGCGCGATCCTGCTGTTCACCGCGGCCCGGCTGGCCTTCACCAGCGCCACCGAGCACGGCGGCGGGCTGCCCCAACCGGACAGCGCCGGCCCGAAGATCTTCGGCCGCCAGCTGCGCATGCGGAGCAGCCGGGCGCCGTTCCTCGCGCTGGTCGGCGCGATCGCCGTCACCGACCTGGTGTTCGCGCTGGACTCGATCCCCGCGGTCTTCGGGCTGACCCGCGATCCCCTCATGGTGCTCGCGGTCAACGCGTTCGCCCTGCTCGGCCTGCGCCACCTGTACTTCCTGATCGGCGGGCTGCTGGACCGGCTGGTGTACCTGTCCGCGGGACTGTCCGCCATCCTGGCCTTCATCGGGTTCAAGCTGATCACCGAGGCGCTGCTCGACTCCGGGGTGCACCATGTCGGCCCGGTGCCGGTCCCGCACATCAGCACCGGGCTCTCCCTGGCCGTCATCGGCGCCGTGCTGATTGTCGTCACGGTGACCAGCCTGCTGGCCACCCGGGGAACCCGGCTCAGCCGGTCGCAATCAGCCCAGTCAGCTGGGCCACCACCGCATCGAGGGCGACCTTCCGAGTCTCACCGGTGACCCGCTCGGTGAGCTCCACGGTGCTGTCCGCCAGGCCGCGCTTGCCCACCGTCACCCGGTAGGGAATCCCGGTCAGCTCCGCGTCGCGGAACTTCACCCCGGCCCGCTCGGCCCGGTCATCGATGATCACTTCGACACCGGCCGCGATGAGCTGGTCGTAGATGTCCGCCCCGGCCCTGGCCACCACGGGGTCCTCGGACTGGGCGACGACCACCACCACGCTGAACGGCGCCACGGCCAGCGGCCATACGATCCCCCGGTCGTCGTGGTGGCACTCGACGATAGCGGCGAGGGCGCGCTCGATCCCGATCCCGTAGCTGCCCATGATCGGGTGCACCCGTTCGCCGGACGCGTCGAGCACGGTGACCCCGAACGCCTTGGTGAACTTGTAGCCCAGCTTGAAGATGTGCCCGGCCTCGATCGTGGTCAGCAGTTCCAGCGTGTGCCCGCACCGGACGCACGGTTCTCCCGAGCGGACCTCGCGCAGGTCGAACCAGGCCCCCGGGGCGATGTCACGGTCCACGTCCACGCCGCGCAGGTGCATGTCGTCGACGTTGGCGCCGGTCACCATGTCCCGGCGGCCGCGCAGCGCCTCATCGGCGATCACCGGCAGGCTGCTCACCCCGACCGCGCCCAGGCTGCCGGGCAGCGCGCCGAGCGCCTCCCTGATCTCCTCCGGCTGGGCCGGGCGGATGGTGGCGGCCCCGGTGGCGTCCGCCAGCTTCTGCTCGTTGAGCGCGTGGTCGCCGCGCATCAGCACCAGGGTGAGCTTGCCGTCCAGCACGTAGACCAGCGTCTTGATCTGCTGGCCGGCGGGCGCGTCGTACCCGGTGGCCAGGTCCTCGATGGTGCGCACCCCGGGGGTGTCGAACCGCTCCGGCGCGGCCAGGCCCGGGCCGTCGGACACCGCTTCCAGCCGCGACGTGGCCTTCTCCACGTTGGCCGCGTAGTCACAGTTCGCGCAGTGCGCGACCAGGTCCTCGCCCGCGTCCGAGGGGCACATGAACTCGGTCGAGTCGCTGCCGCCCATGGCCCCGCTGGATGCCTCCACCGGGATGACCGGGATACCCAGCCGCTCGAAGATCCGCAGGTAGGCCGCTTTGTGCCGGTCGAAGGCCACGTCCAGGCCGGCCCGGTCCAGGTCGAAGCTGTAGGAGTCCTTCATGGTGAACTCGCGGACCCGCAGCAGGCCGGCCCGGGGCCGCGGCTCGTCCCGGAACTTGGTCTGGAACTGGTACCACACCTGGGGCAGCTGCTTGTGCGAATTCAGCTCCTGGGCGAGCAGCGCGAAGATCTCCTCGTGCGTCACGGCCAGCACGTTCTCGGCACCCTTGTGGTCGGTGAGCCGGAACATGACGTCTGCCATGGTCTCCCAGCGCCCGCTGCGCTGCCAGATCTCCGCCGGGTGCATGGTCGGCAGCAGCACTTCCTGCCCGCCGATCAGGTTCATCTCCTCGCGGATGATGCTGATGATCTTGGCACGGACCCGGACCGCGAACGGCAGCAGCGAGTAGTGCCCGGCCGACAGCTGCCGGATGTAGCCCGCGCGGACCAGCAGCCGGTGACTCGGCGCTTCCGCGACCGCCGGGTCCTCCCGCAGGGTCGGGACAAACATCTGTGACCAGTGCATGGGCGCGGACTTTCCGTGTTGATGACGTCGGCGCAAGCTTAGTGCCGGTCGGCAGCGGGCGGGTCGGCCATCCGGACCACCGGCTCCAGCGGCGGCGCACCGACCGCGCAGTTCGTCACGCATTCTGGCTCGGTGACCGGGTGCCCGGCCGGCCGGAGCACGTCGTTGTCGATGAGCAGCGCGGCCAGCAGCGCGGCCAGCAGCATCAGCCCGGCACAGATCACCATGGCCTCGTCGAACCCGCTGTCCAGCTGGGTGGACGAGTACAGCGCGCTGCCGGTGAGGCCGACCGCGGCGGGCAGCCCGGCCACGGCCAGCAGCCCGGCGGCCCGGGCGGTGGCGTTGTTCACCCCGCTGGCAATCCCCGCGTGCCGGTCATCGGCGCTGGCCAGCACGGTGGCGGTGAGCGGCGCCACGGTCATGGACAGCCCCAGGCCGAATACGGCGACCGCGGGGAGCACATCGGCCAGATAGGTGGCGTGCGGGCCGATCCGGGTCAGCAGCAGCAGCCCGGCGGCGGCCGCGAGCAGCCCGCCGGTCATCAGCCAGCGCGGGCCGAACTTCTGGGCCAGCGCGCCGGCCCGCGCGGACAGCAGCAGCATGGCGAGGGTGGACGGCAGCAGCGCCACGCCCGCCTCCAGCGGGGAGAACCCGGACACCACCTGCAACGTCAGCACGAGCAGGAAGAACACCGCGCCCATCGCGCCGTACACGATGAACGTGATCACGTTGATCGCGCTGAACTCGCGGTTGCGGAAGATGCCCAGCGGCAGCATCGGCGGCACCCGGTCCGGATGCCGGCCACGGTGCAGCTCCAGCAGCACGAACGCGGCCCCGGCGGCCACGCCCAGCGCGGCGGGCACGAGCACCCCGGCCAGCGAAGCGGTCGGCGCTTCGATGAGCGCGTCGGTGATGCCGGCCAGGGCCAGCGCGGTGAGCACCGATCCGGCGATGTCGAACCGGCCGCGCGCGTCCGGGTCGCGGCTCTCCGGCACGTGCCGCAGCCCGACCGCGACCACGGCCACCGCGAGCGGCAGGTTGATCAGGAAGATCCAGCGCCAGCCGATCGAGCCCACGATCCAGCCGCCGAGGAACGGGCCGATCGCGCCGGCCACCCCGCCCAGTCCGGACCAGGCGCCGATGGCCCGCGGCCGGTCGTCGGGACTGAACGTGGACTGGATGATGGCCAGCGAGCCCGGGGTGAGCAGCGCGCCGCCGATGCCCTGCAGCGCCCGGGCCGCGATGAGCACGCCGATGTCCGGGGCCACGCCGCAGATCAGCGAGGCGAGCGCGAACCAGATCACCCCGATGAGGAACACCCGGCGGCGGCCGAACCGGTCGCCGAGCGCCCCGCCGAGCAGGATCAGCCCGGCCAGGGTCAGCGTGTAGGCGGTCACCGTCCACTGCAGGCCGGACAGGGAGGTGTGCAGCTCGCGGCCGATGGTGGGCAGGGCCACGTTCACCACGGTGGCGTCGAGGAAGGCCATGCTGGAGCCGAGCACCGCGGCGGCCAGCACCCACCGCCCGCGGGCCTGCCCGAGCTGGATCCGGCCCGCTTCCTCGGTGATCACTCCGGCCATCGATCCGATGCTCTCACCGCGGGCTGCGGGCTGTCATGCGGCGGACTGGCACATCTCGTGCAGCTTGGTGACCGTGGCCCAGTTGCGGGCCGTGCCCGCGCCGCGCGGGGACAGCGGCCCGCTGGCCCGGGCCAGCAGGGCCGCGAGTTCGCTGCGCCCGTACCCGTCCGGGGTGTGCAGGTACAGGGTGCGCCCGACGAACTGGGCGGTGTCCCGGGCGCCCTTGGCCGCCGCCTTGTCCTGCGCCTCGGCCACCGCGGTCACCATCTCCGGGGCTGGCTCCGCGTCCAGGAACACCGCGTGCACCATTTTCGGGTTCGGCTCGCCGGGGTGCGGGTTGTCCCGCATCACCTGGGCCAGCTCGGCCGCGGACAGCACGACCACCCGGGGGGCCACGTCCAGCCGCTGCGCGATCGCCTTCTCGATGGCCGCGGCCAGCGCGAGGTGGTCGGTCTGGCCGGTGCTGAACACCACGTTGCCGCTCTGGATGTAGGTGGCCACGTCGGTGTAGCCGAGCGAGGTCATGATCTCGCGCAGGTCCGCCATGGCGACCCGGTTGTGGCCGGCCAGGTTGATGCCGCGGAGCAGGGCAACATGACTGGGCATGCCCCCACCCTAGGCGGAGCTGGCACGCCTTAGTCTGCTGGCGTGACCGAAATCGATGCCGAGGACGTGACCGGGCTGCCGGTGCGGCGCGCCGGCCGGGTGATCGTGCTCGACCCAGCCAACCGCGTCCTGCTGCTGCGCTACGACGACGAGCTGCCGAACGGCCGGCACTGGACCACCCCGGGCGGCGGGCTGGACCGCGGCGAGGACTACGCCGCGGCGGCCGCGCGTGAGCTGGCCGAGGAGACCGGCTGGACCGACGTGGTGCTGCTCCGCGAAGTCCACCAGCGCAGCCTGACCATGGAGTACGGCGGCCGCCTGGTCCGCCAGCACGAACGGCACTACCTGGCGCGCACCGACCAGCCGGGCCGGCCGCTGGGCGACGTGGCGCGGATGCACGCCGCCGACGGCATCGCCGCCTGGCGCTGGTGGTCGCTGGCCGAGCTCGGCTCGACCAGCGAGGTGATCTGGCCGGCCGAGCTGGCCAGCCTGATCCGCGCGGCCCTGGCCGAGGACCATACTGGCTGAGGAAATGGCCAGGGCGTATCCACCGGACACGCCCTGGCCAGCAGCCGAGATCAGGGAGGGCCTATGGAGCCGATGCCGGAGGACTGGAACCGGGCGGTGGCGGTGGTCGCCCATCCCGACGACCTGGAGTACGGCGCGGCCTCCGCCGTGGCCCGGTGGACAGCCCAGGGCAAGCACGTGAGCTACCTGCTGGCGACCCGGGGTGAGGCGGGCATCGCCGGGATGGCGCCCGACGTGGTCGGCCCGCTGCGCGAGGACGAGGAACGGCGCAGCGCCGCGCTGGTCGGCGTGAGCGAGGTGCACTTCCTGGACCACGCCGACGGGCTGGTGGAGTACGGCCTGGGGCTGCGCCGCGATCTGGCCGCCGTGCTGCGCCAGCAGCGCCCGGACATCGTGATCACCATGAACTTCGACCTCACCTGGGGGGAAAGCGAGGCGGTCAACCACGCCGACCACCGCGCGACCGGGCTGGCCGTGCTGGACGCCTGCCGGGACGCCGCCAACCCGTGGGTGTTCACCGAGGACGGGCCGGCCTGGAACGGCATCAAGCACATCTACGTGGCGGGCGTCCTGGAGCCCTCGCACTTCGTGGACGTGACGGACACGATCGAGCAGGGCATCGCATCGCTGCGCGAGCACAAGGCCTACCTCGATGGCCTGGGCCGCGATTTCAATGTCGACGAGTTCCTCCGCAACATCGCCGGCTACCTGGGTATGGCGGCCGGCTGCGAGTACGCCGTCGGCTTCAAGCGGTACTCGGGCGGCTGACCGGGCCCGCGGCGGGCAGCAGGCTCAGCGGGCAGCCGGTCAGGCCGGGCAGGTCCAGTCTTCCCGCCCCGGGCGCGGCGCGGTACCGCCGGCGTCCGGCGGCGGGAAGATCACCCGGAGCGTGAACGCGCGGGCGGTCGGGCCGTGCTCGCGCAGCAGCCGGATCCGTTCCTCGGCGTCCGCGGTGGACGGGACGCTGCCCCGGGGAATCCACCACAGGGCGGTGTAGGCCTCGGACATCCGCTCGAACCACTGCCGCCGGCGGCGCAGCACCCGGCGGTGCTCGGCGGAATAGACGAAGTCCGCCAGCGCCTCCGGCGATTCCCACACCGACATGTTGGTGATCACACCGGCGCTGCCCGCGCTGTCCCACTCGAACGCGCGCACCGCCGTGGCGTTGCCGTCCTCGGTCTGCAGCCGCCACCGGAACCCGGGCGCGGCGTCGGCCACCGCGTTGACCGGGTCCAGGGCCGCGACGAAGCCCGCCAGTTGCGGGCTGTCCAGCGGGGCCCGCAGGCGGGCGATATTCACCTGAGCCAGCACGTAGTCCACGGGAACATCCTGCCAGCAATCCCCGTGGCCCGGCCGGGCCACGGTCCCGCGTACGGCAGGCCAGGGACGCGGGGCGGTGGCCGGCGCGGGTTGCGTAATGCAATATATGCCTTGACAGTTATATGCCTAAGCAGTCATGCTGGCGAACATGATGACGGTGTTCGACGTGCTGGCTGAGTCGCGCCGCCGCGCGATCCTGGACCTGGTCCGCGACGGCGAGCGCTCAGTCGGTGAGCTGGTGGCCGCGCTGGCGATGAGCCAGCCGGCGGTGTCCAAGCACCTGCGGGTGCTGCGGGAGGCCGGCCTGGTCGAGGCGCGGGTGGCGGAGCAGCGGCGGCTGTACCGGCTGCGGCCGGGACCGCTGCACGAGATCGATGCCTGGCTGGAGCCCTACCGGCAGACCTGGAACACCAGCCTGGACAAGCTCACCGCGCATCTGGACGAGATGGCACACGAGGAGAGGACGCACTGATGATGGGCAGCCTGGAGCCGGCGATGGGCCGCCTGGAGCAGGCCGGGCCGGCCTGGCGGCTGCGCTTCACCCGGGAACTGGCGCACCCGGTGGACCGGGTGTGGCGGGCGGTGACCGAGACGGAGCACCTGACGGCCTGGTTCCCGCTGCGGATCACCGGCGACTGGGTGGTGGGCGGGTCGCTGACCTTCGCCGACCCCGGGGGGCGCGGCCCGGAGTTCACCGGGCAGGTGCTGGCCTACCAGCCGCCGTCGGTGCTGGAGTTCAGCTGGGGACCTGACGTGCTCCGGCTCGAGCTACGGCGCCGTGGCGCCGGCACCACCCTGACTCTGCTGGACACGTTCGGGGAGCTGGGCCAGGCCGCCCGGGACGCAGCGGGCTGGCACGTCTGCCTCGACCTGCTGGCCGGGCACCTGGATGGCAGTGGCACCGCCGTCACGTGGACCGAGGTGCACCCCGGGTACGTGGCCGCGTTCGGCCCGGCGGCCAGCACGGTGGGGCCGCCAGCGGGTTACGAGCCGGCCGGGTAGACGGCGGCGCAGCCGGCCGGGCCGCTGCTGCGTTTAGAGTTGCTGAACGTGGCAGGACGAGGCACGCCAGCGACCGCGCTGCTGGCCCGGCAGGGCATCGCGCATACCGTGCATGCCTACCAGCATGACCCGCGGCGGCCCGGCTACGGGCTGGAGGCCAGCGAGGCGCTGGGCATCGCGCCGGAGCGGGTGTTCAAGACGCTGGTCGCCGCGGTGGACGGGACGCTGACGGTCGGGGTCATCCCGGTGGCCGGCCGGCTGGACCTGAAGGCGCTGGCCGCGGCGGCGGGCGGCAAGAAGGCGGTCATGGCCGAGCCGGCCGACGCCGAACGGGCCACCGGGTACGTGGTCGGCGGTATCTCCCCGCTGGGCCAGCGCAAGCGGCTGCCGGTAGTGCTCGACTCGGCGGCGCTGGAGTTCGGCACGATCTACTGCAGCGCCGGGCGGCGCGGCCTGGAGATCGAGATCGCCCCCGGCGATCTGGCCGGGGTGGCGGGTGCGGTGGTCGCGCCGATCGCGGCGCCGGGCCCGGCATGAGCGGGCTGGGCGGCCCGGACATGAAGGTCCGGATCGGCATCGCGCTGGGCGCGGCGGGCACGCCGGGCCTGTTCGGCGGCGCGGTCAGCCGCCTGGAGGACGCCGGGGTGGACTCGCTGTGGCTGCCGGAGATGGTCTACGGGCCGCTGGTCGACCCGTTCATCGGGCTGGCCTACGCGCTGGCCCGGACGTCCCGGCTGAAGGTGGGCACCGGGATCGCGGTGCTGCCCGGGCGGCACCCGGTGCTGGTGGCCAAGCAGCTGGCGTCGCTGGCCGGGCTGGCACCGCGGCGGGTCCTGCCGGTCTTCGGGCTGAAGCCGGCCCGCGCGGGCGAACTGGCCGCGTTCCCGGTGCCGCCGGGCCGCCGGGCCGCTGTGTTCGATGAGTCCCTCCAGCTGATCCGCCTCCTGCTGGGCGAGGAGCCGGTGACGTTCCGCGGTGAGTTCTTCGCCGTCGAGGACGCGCGGATCGCTCCCCGGCCGGCCCGGCCGCTGGACATCTGGCTCGGCGGCAGCGCGCCAGGCGCGCTGGACCGGGTGGGGCGGCTCGGCGACGGCTGGCTGGCCAGCTTCCTCACCCCGGCCGAAGCGGGCGCGGGACGCCGGGCCATCGAGGCGGCCGCGGCCGCCGCCGGGCGGCAGATCGAGCCGGACCACTACGGCATCAGCCTGGCCATGGCAGCCGGCCCGGACCTGGCCCCGCTGCACGCCGCGGCCCGGCAGCGGCGGCCGGACACCGACCCGGCCGCGCTGGTCGCGGACGGCTGGGCCGGCGCCCGCCGGATGATCGAGCAGTACGTGGCGGTGGGCCTGACCAAGTTCGTCATCCGGCCCGGGTCAGCACCGGGCGGCCTGGATGAGTTCATCGCCGGGTTCGCCCGCGAGCTGATGCCGCTGCAAACCTGACCCGGGTGCCTCGCCTCAGCGCCCGGCCAGGACGACCCAGACCGGGCCGGGGGCGAACGTCATCGGCTGGCCGGAGTCGGTGGTGAACGTGGTGCCGGACGAGCCGTGTGGCCGGGACCAGCGCACCTGCCAGGACTGGCCATTGCGCAGCACCACGGCCCGCCCGGCCCCGGTGCTGTAGGCGAAGGGCGCTGGGCCGGTCAGCCCGGCAAAGCGCGACACCCCGATCGTGGTGTACTGGATCACCACGGTGGCCGCGCCGAGCTGGCCGCCCCGGGGACCGGTGGCCGGCGCCCCGTCCATCCCCACCAGCCACCGGCCGGCCGACGCCGACCAGCTGAAGCTGAACGAGGCGGCCGGGTAGGACACCGGCCAGGCGGCAGTAGGCAGGCCGCCCGCTGGGACCGGGCCGAACCGGAAGCCGATGTCGTGAGCGGTACTCGCGCCGTGCGCCGCGGCCAGCAGGTGCCGGGTGCGGGCGTACATGTTGTCCGGGGCGGGCCGGCCCGGGTCCGGGAAGTAGCCGCCCGGCCCTCCCCCGGTCGCCCCGCCAGGAACGTCGCTGGCCGGCCCGGGCAGGCCCACGATGCGGGCCTGCTGTATCACCGGCAGCAATGCCGGCGGGAGGCCCGAGTAGGCGAACGCGGGACGGCCGAATTGGCGAAGCAGCTGCAGGTCGTCGGCGTGGGCGCTGTGCACCGGCCCGGTGACCCGCGGCACGCGCGAGGAGTACACGGCCAGGAACCGGCTCAGGCCGCCCTCGGCCGGCAGTACGTACACGATGTCGGCCTGGCTGAGACCGGCCTGGGGGCGGGCGGCGGCGGCATTATCGACTGATACGGCCAGCACCGGCCCGGGCGAAGGCACCGGCTGCCCGGTGAACGGGGAAAGCAGCGGGCGGGTAGCAGGCGGGGTGGCCGGGTGATGGGCTGGGGTGGCGGTGGCCGGGGCCGCCGCCCCGGTGGTCTGGGTCGCCGCTGCCCCGGTGGCGTGGGCGGCCGGCTGGCCGGGCGGGGACCAGTTGCGGAACAGCAGAACGCCCTCGGCGGCCAGGACGCACGCCACAGCCAGGCCCAGGGCTAGTGCAAGCCAGTGCCGAACCCGCCTCACCCATCAGAGTCTGCCCAGGCAAGGGCCAGGTAAGTCATTCAGCCGCCAGGCGGCCAGCTGTGCACCGGCTCGTTGGTGTGCATGTGCTCGATGTACTGCTGGGTCATCCGGCACAGTGCCGCGTGCCGGTCCAGCCGGCCCCGCCGCTCCAGCAGGTGCACGGTCTCCGCCTGCCAGGTGGCCCCGGTCCGGCAGCCCAGGCAGCGCTGCTCGATCACGGACAGGCAGCGGTCGGCGTGCTGGGCATCCACGCCCCACCGGCGCAGGCCGTCGTACGCCATCGGCAGCAGCCGGCGCAGCGTCAGCTCGGTGACCGGCACCACGCCCAGCCCCGGCCAGTACAGGCACGCGTCGATGCCGAGCCGGGCCGCTTCCAGCAGGTTGTCCCCGGCGGCGGCGAACGACATCTGGGTCCAGATCGGCCGTTCCGCCTCGGCCAGCGAGCGGACCAGCCCGTAGTAGAACGCGGCGTTGGCGGTGATGTCGGCCACCGTCGGGCCAGCGGGCAGCACGCGGTTCTCCACCCGCAGGTGCGGCCGCCCGTTCGCCACCGCATAGACCGGCCGGTTCCACCGGTACACGGTGCCGTTGTGCAGGGTCAGCTCAGCCAGCTCCGGGGTGTCGCCCGCTTCCAGCTCGCTCAGCGGGTCTTCGTCCGCGACCAGCGGCAGCAGCGCCGGGAAGTACCGGATGTTCTCCTCGAACAGATCGAAGACCGAGGTGATCCAGCGCTCGCCGAACCACACCCGGGGCCGCACGCCCTGGATCTGCAGCTCCTCCGGGCGGGTGTCAGTGGCCTGCTGGAACAGGGTGATCCGGGTCTCCCGCCACAGCTCCTTGCCGAACAGGAACGGCGAGTTGGCGGCCAGCGCGACCTGGACCCCGGCCACCGCCTGGGCCGCGTTCCAGTAGTTCCCGAACGCCTCCGGGCTGACCTGCAGGTGGCATTGCACGCTGGTGCAGGCCGCCTCGGGCATGATGTTGCCGGTGTGGGTGAGCAGGTATTCCGGGCCCTCGATGGCGATCCGGGCATCCTCGCCGCGGGCCGCGCAGATCTGCTCGTTCAGCAGCCAGTAACGCGGGTTCGCCGACATGGCGTTCTCGCTGACGTCGGACTGCTGGAGGCTGGGCAGGATGCCGATCATCGCGAGCCGGCTGCCCACGTCCCCGGCCCGCTGATCAGCGTGTTTCAGGCTGGCCAGCAGATGGCCTTCGAGCTGGTCCAGGGCGTCGTCACCCAGCCGCCGCGGCGGCACGTTGATCTCCAGGTTGAACCGGCCGAGCTCGGGCGCCCAGTGCGGGTCCCCGATCGCGGCCAGCACGTCCGGGCTGCGCATCGACGGCGCGCCCGAAGCGTCTACCAGGTTCAGCTCGACTTCCAGGCCCACCTGCTGCGCCCCGGTCTCGAACCACGAATCGCGCAGCATCCAGGCCAGCGCGTCCAGGCACTGGCGGACCTTCTGCCGGTAGTGGCGGCGGTCCTGCTGGCTGACCGTGATCGGCGGAACGTCCTTGCCCATCCCGCCCCTCCACGCCGCGACCACCGGATATGGCCTCCTGCTCACCCTGACACGTGAAGGGCGGTCTGACCAGACAGGACACCCCGCCGAACGGGCCGGCAGCCAAATTTGAGCGCTCAAGTAACGGTGGCCCAGCCTGCCGGTCAGGCCTGCCCTAGCTGCGGGGACCTGGCCGGCCGCGGTCCCGCGGACCGCTCCGGGTCAAATCCTGATATTCGCTCCCGGCCGATCGCCGTCAGCCGGCGGCTGCCTCACTCCTCGGCGGCCACCGCGGCCGCCGCCGCGGCCTGTTCCGGGTCCACCGAACCGGGCGGGCTGGGATAGACGAACCAGTGCAGCCCGGCCGCCAGCGCCCCGCCGACCAGCGGCGCGACGATGAACAGCCACACCTGGCTGAGCGCCGTGCCCCCGACGATCAGGGCCGGGCCGAGGCTGCGCGCCGGGTTGACCGAGGTCCCGGTGATCGGGATGCCGATCAGGTGGACCACGGTCAGCGACAGGCCGATGACCATGCCTGCGGTCGCCGTATTGCCGATCTTGCTGGTCACGCCGAGGATGACGAACACGAACAGAGTGGTCAGCACCACCTCGGCCAGGAACGCCCCGCCCGCGCCGATGTGGATGTCCGACAGCGGGCCCCAGCCGTTGGCGCCCAGCCCGGTGACCTGCCGGTGGTACAGCGGCGAGGTGCTGAACAGCCCCCACAGCAGCAGCGCGCCGAGGATGCCGCCGGCGAACTGGGCCACCCAGTAGCCAACCGCCTCAGCCAGCGGTATCCGCCTGGACAGCAGCACCCCGAGGGTGACCGCCGGGTTGACGTGGCAGCCGGTTATCGGCCCGAGCACGTACGCCAGCGCCAGCAGCACCAGCCCGAACGCCAGCGCGGTCGCCACCACCCCGGCCGCGACGCTGGTGCCGAAGAACTTGAAGCCGAAGTTGAGGGTGGCCACGCCAACCCCGAAGAACACCAGCAGCCCAGTCCCGAGCAGCTCCGCCGCAAATCTGCGCAACATGAACATTAACCCCCTAAATAAACCCTAGGCGCATACCGTCCCGGGAGGCAAAGGGGTCCGCCCGCCGGCGTGCCGGGGGCGGGCGTGCCGCCGCGATGGCCCCATCGGCCTGCTCCCGGGCCGGCCGCCGGCTACCCGGCGGCGTGCACCGCGGTGGCCATCCGGCGCACCGCCTCGCCGAGCAGCTCCGGCGAGGTGCCCATGTTCAGCCGGGCGAACCCGGCCCCCTGCGCGCCGAAGTTCGGCCCGGGGCTGAGCGCCACCCGGCCCCGGTCCAGGAACACCTCGGCCGGGTCACCCGCCAGCCCCAGGTCCCGGCAGTCGATCCAGGCCAGGAAGCTGGCCCGGGGCGGCACATAACCGGCCCCGGGCAGCTGCCCGGCCAGCAGGTCCCGCAGCAGCCAGCGGTTCTCGTCGAGCTGCCCGAGCACCGCGTCCAGCCAGGGCCGCCCGTCGGTGAACGCGGCCACCGAGGCCAGCACGCCGAGGTGCCCGGGCAGCAGCGCCTCCCAGTGCTCGGTGATCAGCTTGCCGCCCTCGGCCGAGCCGGCCACCGCCAGGCCGCACTTCAGGCCGGGGATGTTCCATCCCTTGGAGGCCGAGGTGAAGGTGAACGCCCGGGACGTCATCTCGTGGTCGATGGACATGAACGGCACATACTCGGCGCCGGGCAGCACCAGCGGCGCGTGGATCTCGTCCACCAGCAGCAGCACGTCATGGCGCTGGCACAGGTCGGCCACGGTGTGCAGCTGCTCCCGGGTCCACACGCTGCCGGTCGGGTTGTGCGGGCTGCACAGCAGGTAGGCGGCGACACCCGGCTCGCCCAGCGCGCGGTCCAGGGCGGCCGGGTCGAGGTCGTAGCGGCCCGCCTCGTCGCGGGCCAGGGGCGCGGCCACGATCCGCCGCCCGGAAAACCCGAACCGGAACCAGAACGGCGGGTACACCGGCGGGTTGATCACGATCCCGGCGCCGGGCGGGGTGAGCGCCTGGGCCACCTCGGCCAGCCCGGTCATCACGTCCGGGATCGCGAACACCAGGGCCGGATCGGGGGCCCAGCCCAGCCGGGCGGCGGCGAAGGCGGCGAACGCCTCGCCGAGCCCGCCCTGGTCCCCGTACCCCAGGTCGCTGTGGGCCAGCGCGGCCCGCACCGCGCCGGCCACCGGCGCGGCCACGTCGAAGTCCATCTCGGCGACAAACGCCGGCAGCACGTCCGCGGGAAAGGTCCGCCACTTGTGGCTGCGGCGCTGCCGGAGGGAATCGAGGGCGCAGGTACCGAGCAGAGGATCCACCCGACGCATGGTAATCCGCCCGGCCCGGGAGCGGGCTGGCGTCCCCGGGCGGGCGCCCGCCCGCCGCCCGCGCCGGGCAACTATTCTGAACGCTAGCCAACGGCGAACTGGCTCCAGATTGGCTGGCTGGGAAAGGGTGCTGCGTGTCAGGGAAATGGTTTCGCGGCATCACGCCTAGCCGGCGCCCGGCGCCCGGCATCAACACGGACGTCGCGCACCCGGCCCGGGTCTATGACTACTGGCTGGGCGGCAAGGACAATTTCGCGGCTGACCGGCAGGCCGCCGAGGCGGTGATCGCCGTCCGGCCGAGCATCATCCGGGATATCCGGGAGAACCGCAATTTCCTCATCCGGGCCGTGCGCTACCTGGCCGCCGAGGCCGGCATCCGGCAGTTCCTCGATCTCGGCACCGGCATCCCCACCTCACCGAACGTGCACGAGGCGGTGCAGGCGGCCGTCCCGGAGTCCCGGGTCGTGTACGTGGACAACGACCCGATCGTGCTCGCGCACGCCCGGGCCCTGCTGACCAGCTCGGCCGAGGGAGCGACCGCGTTCCTGGACGCCGACCTGCGCAAGCCCGAGCCGATCCTGGCCGAGGCCGCGCGCACGCTGGACTTCAGCCAGCCGGTCGCGGTGGTCATGGTCGGTGTGCTGCACCTGGTGCCCGACGCGGACCAGCCGCGGGCCATCATCGAGTGCTACCTGGCCGGGGTGCCGGCCGGCAGCTACCTGGTCATCACCCAGCCCGCCAGCGACGTGAACGCGGAAGCGGCGGCGGCCGGGGCGAAACAGTACAACAGCTTCGTGGCCACCCCGCAGACCCGGCGCGACCACGCCGGGACAGCGGCGTTCTTCGGCGGCCTCGACCTGGTCGAACCGGGCCTGGTGCAGGCCCACCAGTGGCGCCCGGACCCGGGCTCCTCGCCGTCCGGCAGCATCTCCGCCTGGGCCGGCGTCGCCCGCAAGCCCTGAGCCCGGCGCCCCACCGGACCGCCGCGTCAGCGCCCGTTCTCCTCTGCGCGGTTACTTTGTGGCGTTCCAGCGCGCACAAGGCACCGCACTGACCAAACGCACCGCGCTGGGCGCGGCGGGGCTATCTGATTCGGTAGAGGCATGAGTGGCACGACGCGGCACCGTGGCCGGTGGACTCCTGACGACCGCTGCGCCTCGCCCTGGCACTACCTCCCGGTGGAGGTGCCCCCCGGCTGCGCCGGGCTGCGGGTGGAACTCAGCTACGACCGGGCCGCGGCCACGGTGGACCTGGGCTGCTTCAGCCCGGCCGGGTTCCGGGGCTGGTCCGGCGGGGCCCGGTCCGGGTTCGTCATCACTCCCGGCGCGGCCACCCCGGGCTACCTGCCGGGCGAGCTGGCGCCCGGCCGCTGGCAGGTCGCCCTCGGCCTGTACCGGCTGCCCCTGGAAGGCATCGAGTTCACCCTGGTCACCGAGGTGACGACGACGCCGGGACGGTTTCAGCCCGCGCCCCCGCCGCCCGCGCCGCCGCCGCTCGGTGACCGGCCGCCGCGCCGCGAGCTGCCGGCCCGGCCGGGGCACCGCTGGCTGGCCGGGGACCTGCACACCCACACGGTGCACTCGGACGGCGAGCAGACCGTGGCCGAGCTGGCCCGGTTCGCGGCCGGGCAGGGCCTGGACTTCCTCGCGGTGACCGACCACAACACGGTCAGCCACTTCCCGGAGCTCGGCCCGGCGTCCGCCCGGTACGGGATCACGCTGATCCCGGGCCAGGAGGTCACCACGGACGCCGGGCACGCGGGTGCGCTCGGCGACATCGGCTGGGTCGACTTCCGCGAGCCGCCCGACTCGTGGCTGGACGCGACCGAGCGGGACGGCGGGCTGCTGTCGGTGAACCACCCGATCGGCGGCCACGTCAGCTGGACGCTGCCGATGCGGCGGCGGCCCCCGCTGGCCGAGGTATGGCACTGGAGCTGGCTGGACCCGCGGTGGACCACCCCGCTGGCCTGGTGGCTGGCCTGGGACCCCGCGGCCGTGCCGGTGGGCGGCAGCGACTGGCACCGGCCCGGCTCGGACGCCGACCCGGGCACCCCCACCACCTGGGTGGAATGCGCCGGGGACGGGCCCGCGGCCGTGCTGGACGGGCTGCGGGCCGGCCGGTGCGCGATCTCCGCCCGGCGGGGCGGCCCGGTCCTGCTGCGGATGGACGGGGAACTCGTCGCGGTCGGGGCCGACGGCACCACGCTGGCCGGGCCGGACGGGCCGCGCGCCGTGGTGCGCGGCGACCTGGTCACCTTCCCGGCCGCTGACGGCTACCACCGGCTGCTGGACCCGGCGGGCGGCACCCTGGCCCTCACCGGGTAATCCGGTGCGGGCGGCTGGTGCTAGCGCGCGGTGATCCGGAAGACCGGGAACCCGGGGGCGATGTCGTGCAGCTGCTGGTCGGTGGCGTCCTTGGTGATGCCCTCGAAGAACCGGCCCACCTCCCAGCCCCAGCGGCGCAGGTATTCGCGGAGCACCGGCGGCTTGTCCGGGTCGGCCAGCTCGGTAGCGGTGAAGTGCTCGGCCCGCCGGCCGACCCGCAGCTCGCCCTCGCCCGCCACGCGCAGGTTGCGCACCCACTGCGCCTGGCCGCGCGGTGCCACCAGGTACCGGGTGCCGTCCAGGGTGAGCAGGTTCACCGGCGTGGTCCGCCATTCGCCGCTCTTGCGGCCGCGCACCGCGAGCACCCGCGAGCCCATGATGCTGATCCCGGCCCGGGTCAGCGTGGCGACGGTGCTGTTGAACACGCGGTCGATGCTGGTCGGGACCACGTAACGGGTGGCTGGGCTGGCGTTCATCACTTCTCCTCAGTTCCGCAGAGCACCGCTCTCGTCTAAGAGCAGTATCCACGAACGGAGCGTTAAGTTCAAGAGCACTGCTCTTGTTTTAGAGAAGTGACCTGACTAGGCCGGGCACTACTCCCCCGCCAGCAGCGCGACCCTGGCCCGCAGGATGGCCCGGGCCGATGCGACGCTGCTGTACTCATCCGGCTGGGCCGGGCACTCCCCCGCGGCGATCGCCCGCCGCGCCCGGCGCAGCGCGTCCGCCGGGCCGATCATCTCGAAGACCATGCTGGGGTCCTCCTCGGCCATGAGCTCGGTCCGGGCCAGCACGTCGCCCGCCTCGCCGACCCAGATGTTCTTGATCCCGCCGCCGAACGAGTGGTCGAGCAGCAGCGAGACCACGTGCCGCCCCGCCGGGTACTCGAAGCTCATGGTCACGGCCTCCTGGAGGCCCCGGTCGTCCCCGTACCGCCAGCACTCGCCGGCCGTGGGCGAGCCCACGTCAGCGGCCCACGGCGGATCGGCCACCCCCCGGGCGGCCAGCCGGCCCGCGGCCTGCGCCGCGGCCGTGCGCAGGTCAGGCCAGCCGAGCGCGCTCAGCACGCGCAGGATGGCCAGCGCCTCGGGGGTGCCACTGCGCTCGGCCGCGGGCACCATGGCCTGCGCAGCCGTGCTCTGCGCGCCGCCCAGCGCGGCCAGGATGTCCGAGCCCCACAGCTCGGCTTCCAGCGGGCTGGCGATCTCGGCCAGCACCATCCGCGCTTCGGTCAGCACGGCGGCGAAGGCGTCGTCCGGCGACGACCGGCCGAAGACCGCATCAAGATCCAGGTCACCAGGCATGCCGACCGGCCAGGGTGTCAACGCAATCGGTGTCCATGCCGGGCATCCTGCCACGGCCGCTGCCATGATGGGCGGGAACTACAGGAGGTACCCGTGCCAGCCACCCCCCGCTGGGGCATCACGCTCCCGCTGCGCGGCCAGACCTTGCCTGGTCAGCGCGACATCGTCAGCGCGCTGCCGGACCTGGGCTACACCGACGCGTGGTCCAGTGAGGTGAACGGCGCGGACGCGTTCACCCCGCTGGCGCTGGCCGCCGGGTGGGCCCCCGGGCTGCGGCTGGGCACCGCGGTGGCCGGCATCTACAACCGCGGGCCGGCCCTGCTGGCGATGAACGGGGCCACGCTGGCCAGCCTGGCCCCGGGCCGGTTCGTGCTGGGCATCGGGGTGTCCTCCCCGGTGGTGGTAACCGACTGGAACTGCGTCCCGCTGGACCGGCCCTACCAGCGGGCCCGGGACACCCTGCGGTTCCTGCGCGAGGCGCTGGCCGGTGGCAAGGTGAGCATGACCGGCGAGACGTTCACCGTGCGCGGCTTCCGGCTCGACCCGGCCCCGGACCCACCGCCCCTGCTGGCCCTGGCCGCGCTGCGCCCGGGGATGGTGGCGCTGGCCGCGGAACTGGCCGACGCGGCCATCACCAACTGGCTGGCACCCGCTGACGTGCCCGCGGTCCGCGCGGTGGCCGGGCCGGACTGTGAGCTGGTCGCGCGGATCTTCGTCTGCCCGACCGCGGACGCGGAGGCCGCCAGGGACATCGGCCGGCGCATGATCGCGGCCTACCTGACCGTGCCCGCGTACGCGGCGTTCCACGACTGGCTGGGCCGCGGCGAGCGGCTGCGCGCGATGCAGCAGGCGTGGGCGGCCGGTGACCGCCGGGGCGCGCTGGCCGCGATCGACGACGATCTGGTGGACGAGCTGGTGGTGCACGGCCCGGCGCAGCGGTGCCGGGAACGGGTGGCCGAGTACCAGGCACAGGGCCTGGACACCCCGGTCATCGCGATCGTGCCCGGCCCCGGGGTGGACGAGGCCGCGGCGGTCCGCCAGCTGGGCCAGGCCTGACCTGGGCCAAGCCTGAGCTGGGCCAAGCCTGAGCCTGGGCCCGGCCGGGCTGAGCCCGGCCGGGTTGAGCCCGGCCTGGGCCAGCCGGGTTTTACCAGGCGCCGGGGAGTTCCTCGCCGTACCAGGACTGGATGAGCTGGTGCGCGATGGACACCGGCGGCGGCAGCAGGATGTCGCCCGCGGCCAGCGCGGCCCGCAGCTCGTCCCGGCTGTACCACTGCGCTTCGGCGATTTCCTCGTCGTCCACCCGCAGGCTGAGATCGCCGCTGGCCACCGCGCGGAAGCCGAGCATCAGGCTCTGCGGCATCGGCCAGGGCTGGCTGCCCACGTAGCGGACGCGGCTGACCGCGATCCCGGTTTCCTCGCTGACTTCGCGGGCCACCGCCTGCTCGGCCGATTCCCCGGGCTCGACGAAGCCGGCCAGGATGGAGACCCGGCGCGGCGGCCAGCGCCGGTTGCGGGCCAGCAGGCACCGGTCGTCCTGGTCAGTGACCAGCATGATCACCGCCGGGTCGATCCGCGGGAAATGCTCGCTCCCGTCCACCGGGCAGCGCTGCGCGTGGCCGGCGGCGAACGTCTCGGTCAGCGCGCCGCAGCGGGGGCAGTGCGTGTGCGAGACGTGCCAGTTGGCCAGGGCCACCGCGTGGGTGAACAGGCCGGCGTCCCGGTCACCGAGCAGCGCGGCGGCCTCGCGCAGCCCGGCCTTCCGCTCCCCCGGCCCGGCCTTGGCCAGCCAGGCCGCCTGCTGCTGGGTCGTCTGCTGCTCGGGGCGGGCCGGCTCCTCGTCCGGGCCGGATGGCTCCGGGGTGTCGGCGGGCCGCTCCAGCACGCCGAAGTAGGTGACCCCGTCGTCGTCCACGCCGAGCAGGAAGCTCAGCCCGTCCGGCGCTTCGCCGGGCGGCACCAGGACCAGCTCGGCCTGGTTGTCGCCGAACCGGACCAGCGCCTGCCCGGTGGTGTCCAGCACCACGACCCGGGTCCGCGGGTCAGCCCAGGCGGCGGCCACCCATTCCGGGTCGCCGCGGCGGACGCTGACCCGGTCCACCGTGCTGCGGGCCAGCATCAGCCCGCCCAGCTCGGCGAAGTCCTGGGCCTGGGCCTGCGCCCGGGCCTGGGCGCTGGCCTGGGCCGGGTCCCCGGCAGTCGCCGGGGTCTCGGCTGGCTGCCGGGTTTCGGCCGGCTCCGGCTCCCTGGTCTCGGCCGGCTCCGGGGTCTCCGCTGGCTCCGGCTCCCGGGCTTCCGCCGGCTCCCTGGTCGCGCCCGGCTCCGGGGTCTCCGCCGGCTCCGGCTCCCGGGTTTCGGCCGGCCCCCGGGTCTCCGCCGGGTTCACTTCGCCGCCGTGATCGCGGCCCGGTTCGCGGCCAGCTCATCCCACAGGTAGGCGACCGCCTCCGCGCCCTTGCGCAGCAGCGCCATCTCGACCTTCTCGTTGGGCCCGTGGATCCGGTCCTCATCCAGGCCCACCGCGATGAACACCAGCGGCGCGTGCAGGATGTCGGTCAGGTCGGCCTCGGGCCCGCTGCCGCCTTCCCGGGTGAACAGCACCTCGCGGCCGAACGCCCGCTCCATGGCCCGCTGCCCGGCCTGCACCGCGGGTGAGTGGATCGGTGAGAAGGCCGGCCGCACGCCGGGGCCGCTGAACGTCACCGTGGCCTCGATACCTGGCGGGGTGTGCCCGGCCACGTACTCGCGCAGCGCCAGCGCGACCTCGGCCGGTTCCTGGTGGGCCACCAGCCGGAACGAGACCTTGGCGTGCGCCTCCCGGGGCACGATGGTCTTCGGGCCCGGGCCGGTGTGCCCGCCCCAGACCCCGTTGATCTCCGCGGTCGGCCGGGCCCAGATGCGTTCCAGCGTGCTGAACCCGGCCTCGCCGTAGGCCGCCTGGCTGTGCCCGGCCTCGGCCAGCCAGGCCTTCTCGTCGAAGGGCAGCCGGGCGAACAGCGCCCGCTCCGCCTCGCTCAGCGGCAGCACCGCGTCGTAGAACCCGGGCAGGGTGACCCGGCCATCGGCGTCATGCAGCCCGGCCAGCAGCGCCGCCATCGCGTGCAGCGGGTTGGGCACCCCACCGCCGAACGAGCCCGAGTGCAGGTCGGTGTCTGGGCCGCGCAGGTCGATCTGCGCGTCGATGAGGCCGCGCAGGCCGGTGCACATGGATGGCACGTCCGCCGCCCACATCGTGGTGTCCGAGATGACGATCACGTCGCAGCCCAGCCGGTCGGCCTGGCTGCGCAGCAGGTCGGCGAAGTGCGGTGAGCCGGACTCCTCTTCGCCCTCGATCAGGAACGTCAGCGACACCGGCGGGGCCGCGGCTGCCCGGGCGGCCAGGCCGGCCCGCAGGCCCAGCGTGTGCAGCAGCACCTGGCCCTTGTCGTCGGACGCGCCCCGGCCGAGCAGCTGGCCGTCCCGTTCGGTGGGCTCGAACGGCGGCGAGTGCCACTCGCCGAGCGGCTCGACCGGCTGGACGTCGTGATGGCCGTAGACCAGCACGGCCGGCGCAGCCGGGTCGGCGGCGGGCCAGTGCGCGTACACCGCGGGCAGCCCGGGCGAGCCGGCGGTCCCGGTCTCCCACACCTCGACCACCGGGAACCCGGTGGCGCTGAGATGGGCGGCCAGCCAGTCAGCCGACGAGCGGACATCACCGTGGTGCCCGGGGTCGGCCGAGATCGACGGGATGGCCACCCACTGCTTCAGCTGGCCGAAGAACTCTCCCGCGTTGCTGTCGATGTAGTCGCGCACATCCATGGACAGTGAGCCTCTCCTCGCCGGATCCGTGCCCGGCTCTCTACTAAACCAGGCAGCTGGACCAGTACTGCACCGGCCTGCGGCCGGCTGGCGTCTCCGACCAGAGGACCACGTCGAGCCGGTGGCTGACGGCAGAAATCCTCCTCCGGCATGACGACCCGGGCGGATCCCCGCGCCTAGCGTGGTGACACATGACGCTACCGCTGACCCGCCCGCCACAGCGCCGCAGCGGGCCGCCGGGCTGGCGCGGCTGGCTGGCCCGCCGGGCGGCCGCGCTGCCCCGGCAGCGGGCGGCCGCGCTGTGCGCCGCGCTGGAGCGGGAATGGATGGCCGGGCTGCTGGCCGGGTTCGCCGTGTTCGCCTGCGTGGTCGCGGCGGTCAGCGCCAGCCCGCCGCAGCGCATGTGGGGCACGGTGGCGGCGGCTGGCTACGGCCTGGCCGCACTGGTCGCGCTGGCCGGCCGGCGCTGGGGGGTCCCGCTGGCCGCCACGGTCAGCATGGCCGGCGCGGTGATCGCCCCGCTGGCCTGGATGGCCTCGACCGGCACCGGGCAGCCCGAAGTCAGCGTGGTCATCCGGTCGGCGGTGCTGTTCCTGCACCACGGCACGCCCTACCAGAACGCGGCCGCGATCGCCGCGGCGCGGGGCAACCCCAGCGTCTACAATCCGTACCTGCCCGCCCTCGCGGTGTTCGGCATCCCGCGGGCCATCTTCGGCGGCGGGCTGCTGACCGACCCGCGGGTGTGGTTCGGCGTGGTGTTCGTGGCCGGGTTCGGGCTGGCCCTGTCGGTCAGCGGGATACCGCGGCCGTGGGCGTGGACGGTGCTGGTCACCGCGTCGCCGGTGGTGGCCTACCCGCTGGCCACCGGCGGGGACGACCTGCCCGTGCTGGCCCTGATCTGCCTCGGCCTGGCCCTGCTGCGGCCTGCCTGGGCCGCCCCGGGATCGCCGGCCCGGGCCCGGCTCCGGGGACGGCCGCGCGCGGTGCAGCCCGGTACGCCGCTCGTGGCGCACGCCGCGGTCCAGGTGGCGGCGGCCGGGGTCGCGCTCGGCCTGGCCGCCGCCATGAAGGCCACCGCCTGGCCCGCGCTGGCCGTGGCGCTCGCCCTGGTCGCGGCGCGCAGCGGCCAGCGGGCCGCCGCCGGGCTGATGCTGGCCGCGCTCAGCGTGCCGCTGGTCGTGGACGGTCCGGTGCTGCTGGCCCAGCCGGGCTCGGTGGTGTCGAACACGATCCTGTTCCCGCTCGGCCTGACCAAGATCAAGAGCCCGGCGGCCAGCGTGCTGCCCGGCCACCTGATCGCCGCGGCCTGGGGCTGGGGGCACTGGGCGGCGATCGGGCTGGTGCTGCTGGCCGGGCTCGCGGTGGCGGTGTCGCTGATCGCCCGGCCACCGCGGGATGCGCAGGCGGCCGGGTGGCGGCTGGTGATCGGGCTGAGCCTGATGTTCGCCCTGGCCCCGGCCAGCCGGTTCGGTTATATCGTCTACCCGCTCGGGCTGGCCTGCTGGCTGCTGCTGGCCCGGATAGCGCCGGCCGGGATCCGGTCGATCAGCGCGGCCAGGCCGGCCTCGTCGAGCAGGTCGGCCGGGCGCAGCGTCAGGTCGTGCCGGACGTAGTAGAACGCGGCCCGGACCTGGCCGGGTGGCACCCCGGCGAGCTGCGCCCAGGCCAGCCGGTAGGCGGCCAGCTGGACGGCGACCGCCTGGTGCTCGGGGGCGGTACCGGGCGGCTGCCCGGTCTTCCAGTCCACCACGTCGAACCCGCCCTCCGCGGCGTCGGTGAACACCGCGTCGATCCGGCCGCGGACCGGCCGCCCCGCGATCAGCGTCTCGAACGGGACCTCCACCTCCAGCGGCCACCGGTCGCCCCACTCACCCGCCTCGAACTGCTCGCGCAGCACCGCCAGGTCGCTGCCGTCCCCGTCCGCCTGGTCGCCCGGGTCGTCGGCCGCGCCGAGCAGGTCGTCCGGGTCGATCAGCCGCTGCTGGCTGAACCGTTCCTCCAGCCAGCGGTGGAACGCGGTGCCCCGGCGGGCCTGCGGGGCCGGCGGGCGCGGCATCGGCCGGCGGATCTGCCGGGCCAGCTCGCCCGGGTCGCGGGCCATCACCACCAGCGAGGACACCGACAGCCGCGGCGGCAGCCAGACCGCCCCGGCCGCCTCGCTGCGCCATTCCTCCCGCTCGGCGAGCAGCAGTTCGGTGTCCCGCCGCCAGGCCTCGACCAGGGCGCGGTCCGCGTCGCTCAGCGCCGCGCCGCTCAGCGCCGCGCCGCCCGCCAGATCACCCGGGCCCTCGCCCGGCGCCGCACCGCCCGCCCGGCGCCTGCCGCGCCGCACCGCCCGCGCGGCGGCCCGCCAGCGCCGCCTGCACCAGGTCCGCGGCCTGCTGCACGGCTTCCTGCCGCGGGCCCGCTGGCTCCGCAGGCCAGCTGGCCGCGGCCGGCTCGGCCAGCGCCGGGTTCTCGGCGTCTTCGGCCGGCTCGGCGGCCCACTGCGCCACCGTGCCCGCGCCCGCCTCGCAGGCCGCGCGCACCTCCGTCAGGAACACCGACGGCCCCAGCGGCGACGCCGCGTCCCCCCACCAGTAACCGGTGCAGGCCAGCCAGAACGCGGCCCGGGTCGCGGCCACGTAGGCCAGCCGGCGTTCCTCGCCGAGATCACGCGCGGCACAGGCGGCGGCAAACGAATCGAGCGCGTCCGTGCTCAGGTCCGGCAGCCCCGGCAGGTCACGGGCATCACCCCGCAAGCTGAACGGAACCAGCCGCGCATTGTCGGTCCAGCGCGTGCTGTAGCGCGGTTTGGCCGGGAAAACCTGGGCCCGCTTCCCGGCCGAGAGCCCAGGGACGACCACTGCGGGCCATTGCAGCCCCTTAGCCGCGTGCACGGTGGCCAGCGTGACCGCGTCGCCGTCGCCGACCCGGCCCGCTTCCAGGCCGAACTCCTCTTCCTCGGCCGCGGCCAGGTAGGCCAGGAACGCGCCCAGCGTCGGCTCCTCCTGGTCGCCGGCGAAGGCCGCCGCGGCGTCCGCGAACGCGTCCAGATCGGCCCGCGCGGTCACCGGGTCCGGCCCCGGCCGGGCGGCCACCTCGATATCCAGGCCGAGCACCCGTTCCACCTCCCCGACCAGGTCGGCCAGCGGGCGGGCCACCCGGGTGCGCAGGTCGCGCAGTTCGGCGGCGAGCGCGGTGAGGCGCTGGTACCCAGCGGGCGAATAGGCCCCTGGCTCGCCCAGGTCATCCAGGGCCTCCACCAGGCTGCCCGGGTCGGCGGTCAGGTCGGTGATGGCCCGGGCCAGCGCGTCCTCCCCGGCCGGGGCGGGCGGCGGCACACCGGGCGGGCCCGCGCTGACCGGGTTGGCGCTGAGCGGGGCGGCGCTGGGCGGGGCCACCCGGCCGTGCGCCCGCTGTTCCCGGGTCAGCGCCCGGGCCCGGCGGCCCAGCGCGACCAGGTCACGCGGGCCGATCCGCCATCGCGGGCCGGTGAGCAGCCGGGCCAGCGGGCCGGAGGCAGCGGGATCGTGCAGCACCCGCAGGGTGGCGACGATGTCGGCTACCTCGGGCACGGTCAGCAGCCCGCCCAGCCCCACCACCTCGACCGGGATGCCCCGCGCGGTCAGCGCGGCGCGCAGCGCCGGGAACTGGGACCGCTTGCGGCAGAGCACCGCGACGTCCCGCGGGTGCATGCCGTCCGGCCGGCCATCCAGCCACGGCCCGCCGTCCGGAGCGGTACCGGGCGGCAGCGCCAGCAGCGCCGCCACCTGCTCCGCGACCCAGTCCGCCTCGGCGGCGGCCGTCTCGGTGAGCGCACAGACCACCCGCCCGCGGGCGGCCCGGGACGGTGGCGGGACCAGCCGCGGCACCTCGGGTGCGGCCGCGCGCAGCCCCTCCTGGAGCACGCCCGCCGTGTCCAGCACCTGCCCGGTGTTCCGGAAGCTGGTGGACAGCATGCGCACCGGGGCCGGTCCCCGGCCCGGGCCCGCGGTGACCGGGAAGTCCTGCGGGAAACGGCGCAGGTTGCCGGCGCTGGCCCCGCGCCAGCCGTAGATGGACTGGCAGGGGTCCCCGACCGCGGTCACCGGATGGCCATTGCCGAACAGCGCCCGCAGCAGGACGAGCTGCGCATGGCTGGTGTCCTGGTACTCATCGAGCAGCACGACCTGGTAACGGCCCCGTTCCGAGACCCCCACCTCCGGGTGGCGGTGTGCGATCCGGGCCGCCAGCGCCACCTGGTCGCCGTGGTCCAGGACCTCCCGGTCCGCTTTGGCCCGCGCGTAGCCGGCCACCATCGGCAGCAGCTGCTCCCGGGTCCGCTGGCAGTCCAGGATCTTCCGCACCGCGCCGGGCAGCTTCCCGGGCCGGGCGGCGGCCTGCGCCGCCAGCCACTCCCCCACGTCGGTGACTTCGGCCGGGGTGCGCAGGTGCTCGGCCAGCTCACCGGCCAGCATCAGCACTGCGGCGGTGACGCCCGGCGGCGACCAGGTCACCGCGTCCATCGGGCCGCCGTAGCCGGCCACCACCCGGGAGGCGAGCTGCCAGGCCACCGCCGGGGTGATCAGCCGCAGCGTCGGCTCCATCGCCTCGCGCAGCGCGTGGTCGGCCACCAGCCGCGCGGCATAGGCGTGGTAGGTGGACACCACCGGCTCGCCGTCCAGGGCCGGATCGGCCTGCGAGCCGCGCAGCCCGGCCCTGCGCAGCCCGTCGAGCCGGGCCCGGACCCGGTCGCCGAGCTCGCCCGCTGCCTTCCGGGTGAATGTCAGGCCGAGCACCCGCTCCGGCCGGACCAGGCCGTTGGCGACCAGCCAGACGAGCCGGGCCGCCATGGTCTCGCTCTTCCCGGACCCGGCGCCGGCGATCACCGCCAGCGGCTGCGGCGGGGCGGCGATCACCGCGGCCTGCTCGGCGGTGGGCTCGGCCACCCCGAGCAGCCGGGCCAGCTGGGCGGGGGTGTAATTCACGGGGTCACCTGGGCGCCGTCGGGATGGGCCGGGCAGCACGAGCGGACCGGGCAGACCCGGCAGCCCGGGTTGGCGGTGGCGCCGAACACCGGCCCGGCCATCCCGGTGGCCACCGTCTCGACCAGGCTCTCCGCCCAGTCCGGGTTGGCATCGTCGCCCAGCGCCCGCTGCCGCTGCACCCGGACCTCGGCCTTCAGCCCGGCCCGGCCGATCTGCACGAGTTCCGCGCCGCCCGGCTCGATCAGCCCGAACCGCTCGAACGCGCCGAGCAGCATGGCCAGCTGGTAGACGCCCAGCTGCGGGTTGCGGTCCAGCTCGGCGTCGGCAGGCCGGGACGAGCCGGTCTTGAGGTCGACGATCACGCCGCTGCCCGCGGCGTCGCGTTCCAGCCGGTCCACCCGGCCGGTGATCTCCACCTGGCCGATCCGGACCCGGAGGTCTTCCTCGACCGCGACCAGTTCCCGTGGGTTACGCCGGTGCCAGGCCAGGAACTTCGTCACCATCTGGTGCGCCAGCTCGCGCTGCTTCTCGCTGTACCACGCGCTGCCGAAGTCCAGGTGATGCCAGATCTCGTCGATCCGCTCGCCGATCCCCGGCTCATCGGTGCCGTGCGCGGCCAGTACCGCCGCCGCGTGGATCACCGTGCCGAGGTGCCGCAGCACGTCCGGGGCGCCCGCCCCGGCGGCCGCTTCGAGCAGCCAGCGCAGCCCGCACTTGGTGAACGACTCGACCTGGGAGGGTGACAGCCTGATCACCCCGTCGGAGACCGGGCCCGGGTCAGACAGCGTGGTGAGCGCGTACCACTGCCGGGGGTGGGCGCCGCGCACCCCGCTGCCCGCGAGCCGGGCCAGCTGGGTGGCGGCCGCCTGGCGGACCGGCCACGGCCGGCCCGGGTCGGCGGCCGCGCGGCGCAGCTCGGCGGTCAGCGCGGGCAGCGACAGCCAGGGCCGGCCGACCGAGGTGACCTGCTCGATCTCGATGTCATCGCCGGCCAGCTCGGCCAGGAACCGGGACGGCCGCTCGTCGCTGTCCGTACCGCCGACCGCGGTGATGGTGAGCGAGCGGCGGGCCCGGGTGACCGCGACGTAGAACAGCCGCCGCTCCTCGTCGAGCAGCTTGGAGATCAGCGCCGCGGCCGCGGCATCGCTGCCTGGGCCACCCGGTTCCTGCTGGCCGGCGGCCGCGTCCACCAGCTCGTCCATGCCGAGCAGCGAGGATCGCATCCGCAGGTCGGGCCAGGTGCCCTCCTGCACCCCGGCGACCACGACCACGTCCCATTCCAGGCCCTTGGCCCGGTGCGCGGTGAGGATGCGCACAGCCTCGCCGTCCGGGGCCCGGTCGGCCAGCGTGTCCCCGGGAATCTCCTGGCCGGCCAGGCTGTCCAGGAACAGGTACGGCGACCCGGGGGGCAGCCGGGCCGCGAACCGGGCCGCGGCGTCGAACAGCGCGACCACGGCGTCCAGATCCCGGTCGGCGGCCTCGCCGCGGGCCCCGCCGGCCGCGCTGGCCGCCTGCCAGGCCGGGCCGAGCCCGGACGCGTTCCACACCGCCCACAGCACGTCGTACGCGGTGCCCGGGTCGCCAGTGGTGCCCTGCGCGGTGCGCTGCGCCAGGTCCAGCAGGCCTGCCACCCGCCGGGCCGCGTCCGCCTCGGGCCCGCCCAGCAGGGCGAGTTCCCGTGGGTCACGCAGGGCACTGGCCAGCGGCCGGTCACCGGGGGGCAGCCCGGCCGCGGCATCCACCGCGTGCAGCTCGCGGCGGAGCCGGCGCAGGCCGAGCGCGTCGGTGCCGCCCAGCGGCCCGGTCAGCAGGCTGGCGGCGGCCTCCTCATCCAGCGTCCCTGGCTGCAGGGCGCAGCGCAGCAGGGCCAGCAGTGGCCGGGCGCCCGGCTCGGCGGCCAGCGGCAGCTCGTCCCCGGCGACCACGGCGGGCACGCCGCCGGTGGCCAGCCCGCGGCGCAGCAGCGGCACCTGTCGGACCGCGGAGCGGACCAGCACGGCCATGGCCGACCACGGCACGCCGTCGATCAGGTGCGCGCGGCGCAGCGTGTCCGCGATCGCCGCGGCCTCCTGGCTGGCGCTGGCCGCGATCAGGATCCGGGCCTGGCCCACCGCCGCGCCGGGCAGTGGCCGCAGGTCCCGGTGGCCGCCCACGGGCACCGGCGCGAGGGCCAGGCCGGCCGCGGCAGGCAGCCGGGCGGCCACCCGCCGGGAGGCAGCCAGCAGGACCGGGCCGCTGCGGCGGCAGGTGCGCAGCGCGATGACACTGGCCGGGCGGTCGTCCGGGGTGCGGAACAGGCCGGGGAACCGGCCGATCGCGTGGGTGTCCGCGCCACGGAACGCGTAGATCGACTGATCCGGGTCGCCCACCGCGATGAGTTCCCGGCCGTCACCGGCCAGCGCGTGCAGCAGCGCCTCCTGCGCCGGGTCGGTGTCCTGGTACTCGTCCACCAGCACCACGTCGTAGGCCTTGCGCTCGCGGTCCCGGGTCGCCGCGCGGCTCAGCAGCGCGGCCGCGATCCGCACGATCTCGGCGTAGTCGTAGGCCGGGACCGGGGCGAGGTCGAACCGCGCGGTGTACCGGTCCAGGAAGCCGCCCGCGGCAACCCAGTCGTCGCGGTCCCGGCGGCGGCCCAGCCCGGCCAGGCCCTGGCCGTCCAGGCCGCGCTCGGCCGCGCGGAGCAGAAAGTCACGCAGCTCGGCGGCGAACCCCCGGGTGGCCAGCGCGGGCCGGAGGCGCGGCGGCCAGTGACCCGGGACGGCCTGGGCGCCGGCCGCTTCACCACGGAGCATCCGGCGGACCTCCAGCAGCTGCTCCGGGCCGGACAGCAGGGTCGGCGGGGCGTCCCCGGCCAGCACGAACTCCCGGCGGACCAGGGCGTAGGCGTAGCTGTGAAAGGTCAGCGCCAGCGGCTGGCGGGTAGTCCGGTGCAGCCGGGTGGTGATCCGCTCGCGCAGTTCCTGCGCGGCCTTGCGGCTGAACGTCAGGACCAGCACCCGCTCCGGGTCGATCTGCCGCGCGGTGATCCGCTCGACCACGGTTTCCACGATCGACGTGGTCTTGCCGGTGCCCGGGCCGGCCAGTACCAGCAGCGGGCCGCCGGCGTGGCGGACCACCGCGCGCTGGGCCTCGTCCAGCCGCGGCGGCCCAGCCGGCGGCGCGGGCCGGCGGAGCAGCCGGTAGGCATCAGGGCGCTGGTCCATGTCGGAAGAATTCCAGCAGAGGCTACCGACATATGCAGCCGACTCGCCGTGGATCCGCCGGTTCGCCGCCAGCCTACCTAGGAGGCCGCTGAACAGTAGCCGCCGGGCTCGCGGGCCCCCGCATGTCGGACGCCACTATTCAGCCGCCTCCAGCAGGCGTTTCCGGGCCGTCCCAGCGGGCGGCGCGGATGTCCACCCGGGACGGCCGCCCGCTGGTGTCCAGCCGCAGCGGCGTGCCCTCGGCCCGGTACTGCTCGATGGCCGCGCGCTCGTGCCCGGCCAGCAGCGACCCATCGGCGTGCACCACCCGCCACCAGGGCGCGCTGCCGCCCCACAACGCCATCACCCGGCCGACCTGGCGCGGCCCGCCCTGGCCCAGGTACTCGGCGATGTCACCGTAGGACATGACCCGGCCCGGCGGGATCGAGTCCGCGACGTCCAGCACCTGGCTGGCGAAGTCCGGCAGGACCCCGCGGTCAGCTGGGCTGGTCATGGCCGCGGCCCGGGCCACTGCGGCGGGGCCGCCGGCCGCGGGGCTTCCTGCGGGTCCTCCCGCTGGGTGGCCGCCGCGGGCACCCGGGGACCGGGCCAGGCGGGCTGCGGCTGGCGGGGATCCGCCGCGTGCTGGCCCCGGGACCGGCCCGCCCGGCGCAGCGCCCGCAGACGGCTGGCGGTCAGCCAGGCCAGCACCAGGCAGCCCAGCCCGGCCAGGATGGCGGTGATGAGCCCGCCCACCCCGCGTGGCTGGACCGGGTCGGGCGGCACGGCCGCGGCCCCGCCACCGAAATGGACCGTGGTGGCGGTGCCCGGCCCGGCCCGCTGATGCCCGGCCAGCTGCCCGGCCGCGGTCAGCGCGGCCACGGCGTCCACCGTGCCGAAACCGACCCGGTCGTCATAGCCACCGCGCGGCCGGCGCTGGGTGCTGCTGGTGATGGCCCGCACCACCAGGGCGGGGGCCAGGTGCGGGTACCTGGCCCTGATCAGCGCGGCCACTCCGGCGGTCAGCGCGCAGGCCGGGCTCGTGCCGCTGACCAGCCAGTACTGCCCGTCCCGGCCTTGCGCGGGCACGTTCACCCCGGGCGCGGCGACCTGGACCGAGAGGTTGAAGCTGGAGAAGCCGGCCGACGTGCCGTCGCGGCCCACGGCCGCGACCCCGAGCACGCCGGGATAGTCGGCCGGGAACGAGTACGGGGCATGCCCGGCCGCCTGGGCACCGACCGAGTTTCCCGAGTTGCCCGACGAGGCGACGACCACGATGCCGTGGTCCAGCGCGGCCTGCAGGGCGGACCGGACCACGGCGCTCGGCTGGCCGTAGCCGAGGGACATGCTGATCACGCTCACCCGGTGCCGGGTGGCGTAGCTGATGGCCTGCGCCAGCGCGCCCTGTACCCGGCTGTCCGTCTCGCGCTCGTAGGCGGCGTAGCCGGGATCGTGCCGGTCGGTGACCACCCGGATCGACAGCACCTTGGCGCGGGGCGCGACGCCCATGATGCCGCTGCTGCCGCCGTCGTGCCCGTGCCCGGCGATCAGCGAGGCCATCCAGGTCCCGTGGACGCCCCAGTTCGGGTTGGCCCGGGGGGTGCGCACCCCGGTGAGGTCCGGCCCGGTGATCACCGAGCCGGCCAGGTCGGAGACGTCCGGGTTGACGCCGCTGTCGATGACCGCGACGGTGGCCCCCTGGCCCTGGGTCACCGGCCACGCCTGGGGCGCGCTGACCGCGTCCAGCACCCACATCTGGGCGCTGCGCACAGTGTCCGCGCGGGCCAGCGTGGCCGGGGTGGCCAGCGGGGCGCTGACGGCCAGGGCGAGCAGGAGCGACCCGGCCGCGGTCAGCCGTGGCCAGCGGGCAGCGGTCAGCATGCCGGGCCGCCCGGGCAGCGCGGCGGGGGCGGGGAGGCCCCGATGCGTGACCCGATCCAGTCGGATAGCCCGCTGGCCAGGCTGAGCATCTCGTCTTTGTCGTAGGGGTCGGCCGCCTCCCGGACCTTGTGCCTGCCGTCCGCGTAACCGACCGTGGACATGATCAGGTACGGGCCGGCGCTCATCGCCTGGGAAAGCTGGCGGGCCGGGTCGGCGAAGCCGGCCGCCAGGGTGTGCCGGAACCTGACCGCGTGCACGCCGGGGGTGGCGCTGATGCCTTGCGGCAGGGCGTGCACCGAATCGCTGGCCTGGCCCGCGGTGGGCAGCACGGCAATTCCGATGGTGACCGCGAACGCACCGGTCGCATCCTGGTAGGTGGCGCGGAGCATGGCCTCGCAACCCTGCCGGGCCAGCACCCGGGAGGCCGCGCGGTCAGCCGCGGAGGCGCAGGAGGCCTGCGGGGCGATCCCGATCCGCCGGGCGGCGAGCCGCACGCCGTCCGGGCTGTCCAGCGCGGCCGCGGTCAGCTCGTAGGGGATGGCCGCGGGGAAGATCTGCCCGGCCGGCCAGGTCCGCCAGCGCTTGCCAACCTCCCAGCTGGTGATCTTCTGCTGCTGGGCCGGGCTGAATGTCCGGGGCGCCGCGTTCACGACCACCGCGGCCAGCGAGCCGGCCAGGCCGGCCAGCGCCACGGCCAGGCCGGCCAGGATCAGGCGGTACTGCCACGGCCCGGGTCGCGGCCGGGTGCTGTGCGCAGGGCCCGGGGCAGCCTGCGGTGACCCGCTCCCGGAATCCGCTGTACTGCCCCCTTCCGGCGCCGGGTCGCCGCCGCCACCCGGAGCGTCCGGACGCATAGCCACACCGGCATGTTACGGCCTGGCGGTCCCCGGCCACCGGGCGCACGGTGAGGTTGCCCGGAGAACGGGCCGGCTGTTCCCGGCCCGGCTACGCGGGGGGTCAGTACGCGGGCAGCGACGGGTCCACGGTGGAGATCCAGGACAGCACGCCGCCGCCCACGTGCACCGCGTCGGAGAACCCAGCGTCCTTCACGATGGCCAGGCACTCCGCGGACCGGGCCCCGGACTTGCAGTGCAGCACGATCCGCTGGTCCTGCGGGAGGCGCTCCAGCGCGGCGCCGGACAGGAACTCGCCCTTGGGGATCAGCGTGGCGCCCGGGATGGACACGATCTCGTACTCGTTCGGCTCCCGCACGTCCACCAGGAAGATGTTCTCGCCAGCGTCCTGCATGTCCTTGAGCTGCTGGGCGGTGATCGTCGACCCGGCCGCGGCCAGCTGTGCCTCCTCGGACACCGCGCCGCAGAACTCCTCGTAGTCGATCAGCTCGGTCACCGTGGGGTTCTTCCCGCAGACCGGGCACTCGGGATCCTTGCGGACCTTCACCGAGCGGTAGGTCATCTCCAGCGCGTCGTAGATCATCAGCCGGCCGACCAGCGGCTCGCCGATCCCGGTGATGACCTTGATGGCCTCGGTGACCTGAATGGACCCGATCGAGCCGCAGAGCACACCCAGCACGCCGCCCTCGGCGCAGGACGGCACCATCCCTGGTGGCGGCGGCTCGGGGTAGAGGCAGCGGTAGCACGGGCCGTGCTCGGCCCAGAACACGCTGGCCTGGCCGTCGAAGCGGTAGATGGAGCCCCACACGTAAGGCTTGCCGAGCAGCACGCAGGCGTCGTTGACCAGGTACCGGGTGGCGAAGTTGTCAGTGCCGTCCACGATCAGGTCATAACCGGAAAAGATCTGCATCGCGTTGTCGGAGTCCAGGCGCTCCTCATGCACGATGACGGTCACGTTCGGGTTGATCTCCCGGATGCTGTCCCGGGCGGATTCCGCCTTGGGCCGGCCCACGTCGGACTGGCCGTGGATGATCTGGCGCTGCAGGTTGGACTCGTCGACCACGTCGAAGTCGACGATGCCCAGGGTGCCTACGCCCGCGGCCGCCAGGTACAGCAGGGCAGGCGAGCCGAGCCCGCCCGCGCCGACACAGAGCACCCTGGCGTTCTTGAGCCGCTTCTGCCCGGTCATCCCGACGTCCGGGATGATCAGGTGGCGCGAGTAGCGGCGGACTTCGTCCACGGTCAGCTCAGCGGCTGGTTCGACCAGCGGTGGCAGCGACAAGGCAATTCTCCTGAGAAGACAGGGCCCGGGCTCGGCGGGTGCCCGGCTCCCAGTCACAACCCAGACCCGGGCAGCCACATTCCCGCGCGGAAATGTCACTGCCCACCGGTACAACTCGGGCTAGACGCAGGGCGCTTCCCCGGCACTGCGCCGGTCCGTTCCGCAGCCTGACCCGCCGCCTGGTTGCCTGATTTCCGGGAGGTTCCATGCCCACCCCACCCTCGCCCCGTGAGCCAGGTTCAGGTCCGCACCCCAGCGACCCAGGCCGGCGCGGCTGCCCCCGCAGAGTCACCCGCCGCCCGCTCCCCGACCCCTCGGCCGTGCACCTGCGGCCCGTCCCCAGCACCGCCCCGCCCTACGACGACGAGCTGTTACCCCCACTCCCGGCCACTCCCATGCCGGCGGCCCGGCCAGACCACCACCCGCCCGCCACCGACTGCACCGCCCCAGGCGGACCCGGCCCCACCAGCCCACCCCGTGCCACTCCCCGGCAAGGCCCCGGCCCCAGCAGCGAACCCCGCCCCGCCGTCCAGTCAGGCACCGCCGGGCGCCCGGCTTTCGCCACCCAGTTCGCCCAGGTCCTCGTCGAGTCACTGGCCGGCACCCGGCCACCCCGTCAGCTATCCACCTGGACCACCGAGCGCGCCAAATCCAGAATCCAGCGGATGGCCCCGCTGCTGGCAGCGGGTCATCCCCCGCGACTCCGCCGGGTCCTCGCCACCCACCCAGCCCCCGGCGTGATCGAAATGACCATCATCATCGCCGCCGGCCCCGCACCAGAGCCCTGGCCATCCGCCTGGAGCACACCACGCCCCCACGCCCCAGGCCAGGCCGCCCACCCCAGCCCGCCAAGTGGATCTGCACCGACATAGAAGCCGCGTAGCAACCCAGCCGTGCCCCGCGCGGCCAGGAAGTGCGCGCCCGCGCGGCCAGGAAGTACGTGCCCGCGCGGCCAGGAAGTAAGAGATCCCGGCAGCCGGGCGGCCGTGCCGTCAGCAGCGCGGGGCGGCGGCGAGGTGTCCAGCGCGTAAAAGAGCGCCGAAGGCGCGAAAGCGCAGGACGCCTCGCCGCCGCCCCGCGCCCCCGGTAATTCAGTTAGCCCGGTTCCGCGGATCCCCGTGGCAGCGCTTGTATTTGCGCCCGGAACCGCACGGGCAAAGGTCGTTCCGCCCGACCCGGGCGAACTCGTCGCCCGCCGCCGGAGCGGCAGCCCGCTGCTCTGACTGCCCGGACCCGTCCTCGGACGGTGCCGAGTACTGCAGCTTGGCGGGCCGCTTGGGCCGCTGCAGCCCTGGTGCCAGCGGCGAGCCGTCCTCGGGCGCGCCGGCGGCGCTGGCCTGGGCGGCGGCACTGGCCTGCGCGGCGGCTGGCCGTGCGTTCCCCGCGCGGCCTCGTGCGCCGGACCGTGACCGGCCACCCGGGGTGCGTTGTGGCTGATTGTTACCGGCGCCTGCCGGTGCCGCACCGGCGCTTCCGTTGGTCCCGGGCTGCGGGGCGGCGTGCTTGCCCGGCTGGGCCGGGGCGGCGATGGCGGCGGAGTCAGCGGCTTCCTCCACGATCGGGTTTTCCTGCACCTCGACCTGGAGGTTGAACAGGTTGCCGACGGACTCCTCCTTGATGCCGTCCATCATCGCGCCGAACATGTCGTAGCCCTCGCGCTGGTATTCCACCAGCGGGTCACGCTGGGCCCAGGCCCGCAGCCCGATGCCCTCCCGCAGGTAGTCCATCTCGTAGAGGTGCTCGCGCCACTTGCGGTCCAGCACCGAGAGCACCACCCGGCGCTCCAGTTCCCGCATGATCTCCGGGGTCAGCTCTTCCTCGCGCCGGTCGTAAGCGGCCTGCGCGTCGGCCCGCAGGATCTCGATCAGCAGTTCCCGGGACAGCGCGGACTGCTCGCCGCCCGCGTCCTCGATCACGTCGTCGGTGGCCAGCGTGATGCGGTAGAGGGCGCGCAGCGCGGTCCACAGCTGGTCCAGGTCCCACTCCTCGGCGAAGCCCTCGCCGGTCGCCCCGGTGACGTAGCCCTCAATGACCTCGTCGATCATTTCCCGGATCTGCTCGTGCAGGTCCGCGCCTTCCAGCACCTGGCGCCGCTCACCATAGATGACCTGGCGCTGCCGGTTGAGCACGTCGTCGTACTTGAGGACGTCCTTGCGGATCTCGAAGTTCTGCTGCTCGACCTGGGTCTGCGCGGACCGGATGGACCGGGTCACGGCCTTGGACTCGATCGGCACGTCCGGCGGGGTCTTCAGCCACTCCATGAAGTGGGCGACCTTGTCCGCGTTGAACATCCGCATCAGGTCGTCTTCCAGGGACAGGTAGAACCTGGACAGCCCGGGGTCGCCCTGGCGGCCGGCCCGGCCGCGCAGCTGGTTGTCGATGCGCCGCGACTCGTGCCGCTCGGTGCCCAGCACGTACAGGCCGCCCGCCTCGACCACCTCCACGTGCTCCTCGGCCACCGCCGCCTTGGCCTTGTCCACCGCCTCGGACCAGGCCGCCTCGTAGTCCTCGGGCGTGTCCACCGGGGACAGGCCGCGCTGGTGCAGCTCGATGTCGGCGATGAAGTCGGGGTTGCCGCCCAGCATGATGTCGGTTCCCCGGCCGGCCATGTTGGTGGCCACGGTCACCGCGCCCTTGCGGCCCGCCTGGGCGATGATCGCGGCCTCCCGCTCGTGGTACTTCGCGTTCAGCACCTCGTGCGGCACGCCGCTGCGCTTGAGCATCCGGGACAGCAGCTCGGACTTTTCCACGCTGGTCGTGCCGACCAGCACCGGCTGGCCGTTGGTGTGCCGCTCGGCGATGTCCTCCACCACCGCCTCGAACTTGGCCTGCACGGTCTGGTAGACCACGTCGCGCTGGTCGTCCCGGATCATCGGCTTGTTGGTCGGGATGGGCACCACGCCGAGCTTGTAGATCTGGTGGAACTCGTTGGCCTCGGTCATCGCCGTGCCGGTCATCCCGGCCAGCTTCTCGTAGAGCCGGAAGTAGTTCTGCAGAGTGATCGTGGCCAGCGTCTGGTTCTCGTTCTGGATCTGCACGCCTTCCTTGGCCTCGATGGCCTGGTGCATGCCCTCGTTGTACCGGCGGCCGTACAGCATCCGGCCGGTGAACTCGTCCACGATCAGGACCTCGCCGTTGACCACGACGTAGTCCTTGTCCTTCTTGTACAGCTCCTTGGCCTTGATCGAGTTGTTCAGGAAGCTGACCAGCGGCGTGTTGACCGGGTCGTAGAGGTTTTCGATGCCGAGCCAGTCCTCGACCTTCTCCACCCCCGACTCCATGATGCCGACGGTCTTCTTCTTCTCGTTGACCTCATAGTCGCCCTCGCCGTCCTCACCGCGGCGCAGCCTCGGCGCGATCTTGGCGAACTCGGTGTACCAGCGGGCGCTCTGCTCGGCCGGGCCGCTGATGATCAGCGGCGTCCGCGCCTCGTCGATCAGGATGGAGTCGACCTCGTCCACGATCGCGTAGCTGTGCCCGCGCTGGACGCACTCCTCCAGCGCCCAGGCCATGTTGTCGCGCAGGTAGTCGAAGCCGAACTCGTTGTTGGTCCCGTAGGTGATATCCGCCTCGTACTGCTTGCGGCGCTCCTCCGGCGGCATCTGGGCCAGGATCACCCCCACCTCGAGGCCGAGGAAGCGGTGCACCCGGCCCATCCACTCGGAGTCCCGCTTGGCCAGGTAGTCGTTGACGGTGACGACGTGCACGCCGTTGCCCGCGAGCGCGTTCAGGTAAGCGGGCAGCGTAGAGACCAGCGTCTTGCCCTCACCGGTCTTCATCTCGGCGATGTTGCCCATGTGCAGGGCCGCGCCGCCCATCAGCTGCACGTCGAAGTGCCGCTGGCCCAGCGTGCGGGTGGCCGCCTCGCGGACCGTGGCGAACGCCTCGGGCAGCAGGTCGTCCAGGGTCTCACCGTCGGCGAGCCGCTGCCGGAAGTCGTCGGTCAACGCGCGCAGCTCGGCGTCGCTCAGCGCGGCGAAGTCCTCTTCGATCGAGTTGACCTGATCCGCGATCCGCTTGAGCTTGCGCAGGGTCTTGCCCTCGCCCGCACGCAGGACACTGTCAATAATGACTGGCACTTGTCGTCGCGCTCCTTGCGGATTCGTTGCCTATGGCCGTTAGACGTCGCTGCGCCGTGGCCGCCGGCCAGCCGGACGCACGGCAGTCAGTGGCTCACCCTTGCCACCATCGTCACCTGTCATGGTAGGCGAGACACGCAACGAAACCGAGCCGCAAGCCCGCACCCGGCCAGAACGTTGCCGATCCGAGAAGAGGCTGCTTCGTCGCGGTGTGCACCCGCTGTCGCGGGCGAAGCGGCTCCCGGCCTGAGGTGTGGCGCCGCCCGGCCCGGCCGTGCTCGCGGCCGTGCTGAAGCCCAGCTCAGCTGCTATGTTCAGCGTACCTGAGGCCAGCCGTATTCCACTGGCCGGCTCATTCCCGGGGCCCGGGGCAGTGGGCGGACAGCGTTTCGGCCACAATATGTACCAAGGCGGCCGCAGTTGGGCCGCTGCCGGGCGGCTGCGGCTGGCCCGGTGGGCGACGAGAGGAGCAGCGCCATGGCGGACCAGGTGGGAACGGACTTCAGGTCCGGTGCCCAGCCGGACGACGGCGCGCTCAGCCAGCCCACGGCGGGCGGCACAGTCGCCGGGAGCGACAGCGGCGAGTATGTCTACCCCGAGCCGTTCCACGGCCGGCCGGTGTCCTGGGTGGCCGTCAGCCTGATGATGCTCGGTTTCCTGTGCGGCGGCCTGGCGCTGGTCTTCGGCCCGGCCTGGTGGGCGTTCTGGGTCGGCGTGGGGGTGGTCGTGATCGGCGGCCTGCTCGGGCTGGCCACCAACATCTTCGAGGACTGGTACTAAAGGCCCCGCCGCCCGCGTCTGAGCTGGCCGCGGCCACCGGGATTGTCGGTGCCCCGGGCTAGGCTGCACTTCTTGTGGTGACCGCTGCGCTGCCCGCGCCCCAGCTTGAGCTGTCCGCCGACGAAGCGCGCCTGATCACCCTGCGCGCCCAGGGGTTCCTGGGCGCCGGGGGCAGGCACGGTGGCGTGCCGGGCATGCTGCGCCGGCTCGGCGCGGTCCAGCTGGACACGATCAGCGTGCTGGCCCGCTCTCACGAACTGGTCGCCTACGCCCGGCTCGGCCCGGTGCCGCGCAGCCGGATCGAGCGGGCCTACTGGAACCCGTCCCGGCCCGCGGCGTTCGAGTACTGGTCACACGCGGCGTGCGTGCTGCCGGTCGAGGAATGGCCGTGGTACGCGTTCCGCCGCCGGGCGCTGCGGGCCCGGGGCCGGCGCTGGCATCACAGCCACGAGCGGACCTGCGCCGAGGTCCTGGCCCGGCTGCGGGCGGAGGGCCCGCTGAACGCGACCCAGCTGGGCGGGGCCAAGGCGGGCGGCCCGTGGTGGGACTGGTCGGAGACGAAGATCGCCGTCGAATGGCTGCTGGACGTGGGTGAGGTCGTCTGCGTGCGCCGGGACGGCTGGCGCCGGGTGTACGACCTGCCCGGGCGGGTGCTGCCCAGCGAGCTGCTGGACACCGAGAAGGCCGACGCGGAGTGCCTGGCCCACCTGGCCGGGGTGGCGGCCCGGGCGCTCGGGGTGGTCACCCGGGCCGACCTGATCGACTACCACCGGCTGCGAGAGCTGACCGACGGCAAGGCCGGCCACGCCGAGCTGGCCGCCGATTCCGCGCTGGCGGCCGGGCTCATCCCGGTCACCATCGAGGTGGCGGGCAAGCCGGTGCCCGGCTGGGCCGATCCGGCCGCGCTGGCCGCGCCGCCGCGCGGGCGGCACCGGGTCACGCTGCTCTCCCCGTTCGACTCGCTGGTGTGGGACCGAAAGCGCACCCGGCGGATGTTCGGCTTCGAGCACAGCCTGGAGGCCTACGTGCCCAAGGCCCGGCGGGTGCACGGGTACTACACGATGCCACTGCTGGCCAAGGGCCGCCTGCTCGGCCGGGTCGACCCGGTGCGCCAGGGCGCGACCCTGGTGGCCCGGCAGCTGTCGCTGGACAGCCCGGCGGCGGCCGGGGCCATGGCCAGCGCGCTTCGCGAGGCCGCAGCCTGGGTCGGCTGCTCAGCCGTGGCGGTGGAGCAGGTCAGCCCCCCGCACCTAGCTGAACGCCTCCGCGCCGAACTGGGCCGTATCTAGGCTGCATCCCCGCGTGCGGCCGGCGGAACAGGCGCCCGGCCCACCGGGTCAGCTGAACTCGATCAGGTTCTCCCGCACGGCTATCATCACGGCTTCCATCCGCGAGTGGATCTGCAGCTTCTCCAGGATGTTGCGGACGTGGTTCTTGACCGTGTTCTCCGAGATGAACAGTTCCTTGGCGATGTCCCGGTTGTTCATGCCCCGGGCGACCAGCTTGAGCACCTGCATCTCGCGGTCGGTGAGCTTGGGTGCGGGCACCTGCTCGACGCGCTCCTCCGCGTCCCGCCTGGCCAGCGTGGCGAACTCGGTCAGCAGCTTGGCCGCCATCGACGGGTTGATCAGCGACTGGCCGCCGTGCACCGCGCGGACCACATCGGCCACCTCATCCAGCGGGATGTCCTTGAGCAGGTAGCCGCTGGCCCCCGCGCGGATGGCCTCGAAGAGGTCCTCCTCCTCGTCGCTGATCGTCAGCATCACGATCTTCGAGCTGGGCGCTACCTCTTTCATCGCCCGGCACGCTTCGATGCCGCTGGACCTCGGCATGCGGATGTCCATCAGGACCACGTCAGGCAGTGACTCACCGGCCTTCTGCACCGCCTCGGCCCCGTCGCTGGCCTCGCCGACCAGCTCGATGTCGTCCTCGGCCGCGAGTACCATCTCCAGCCCGCGGCGGAACAGGGCGTGATCGTCGACGATGAGCGCGCGGATCGGGTCGTAGATCCGGGGATCGGCTGGCGTGCCGCCGGCCGGCTGGGTACGGGCCGGTGCGGGGCTGCGCGGGTCTGCGGCTACCGCGGGATCTCCGCCCATGGTGCCTCCTCCCTGACCTGCATCCATGTGTTCTGCTGACCCCTTGCTTGGTACCACGGGTTATGCCGTCATGCGAGTACTGCTGTCCTGGGTGGGTCGTGCTCGTGCGTCCGGTACGGGGTGCCCCTGACCTGGCCGTCCGCCGCGAGCCTGCCGCAGGGATGCCGCCGGCTGCGGTCTGTGACCAAACTCTGGCCAGCGGCGGCGGGCAGGCAACCCGCGACGCCAGGCCCGCGCCGGGCAGCAGTCCAGAGACTAGCCGGTAACCCGGTTTTCTCCTACCTGATGGTTCAGCCGGCCGTCCGTCTCCCCGGCGGATGTCCGCCTCGCCTGTCGCGGCACCCCCTCCACCAGGCGGATGACCCCGTAGTCATAACCGCGACGGCGGTAGATCACGCTCGGCAGGTGGCTCTCCTCGTCACGGAACAGGAAGAAGTCGTGGCCGACGAGTTCCATCTCGTGCAGCGCACGGTCGATCGTCATGGGTGTCGCAGCGTGGAATTTCTCCCGCACCACGAGCGGGCCGTCGCCCTCCATCGGGATCGGGACCACCGCCTCCAGCTGCAGCTCGTCATCTGGCCAGTCCGGGATGGTGTCCCCGGCGGCCGGCCGTCGGTGCCCGGGTCCGCGGCCTGCGCCCCGGCCGGCTGGGCTGGCTGCCCATCGGCGGCCCCGGTGTGCCCTGGCTTGCGGACCTTGCGCCGGTCGCACGCCCGCCGCATGTGCTGTTCCAGCTTGCCGAGCGCCCGGTCGAGCGCAAGGAAACGATCGTTGGCCGCGGCCTCGGCCCGGATGACCGGGCCCCGGGAGTGCAGGGTGAGCTCAACTCTTTCCCGCTGGCCGGACTGGCGCGGGTTGCGCTCCAGGGTTACTTCCACATCGACACTGATCGTCTTCTGGTCCAGCTTGGTCAGCTTGTCCAGCTTTGCCGTCGCGTACTCGCGGAACCGATCCTGCACGCCAGTGCGCCGACCTCGGAAGATGATGTCCATGAGGGATACCCCCTTCGGCCAATCTCGATGGCTGGCACCCGCCCGGCCGACCTGGTCTTCGTCCCCACATCCGCCTGCTGAGGGATTCGCGGCCTGTTGCCACTACCGCCCTTCTCCCGGGCCCGGGGGACATCTGATCCCCCGGCGGGGCAGGACTTACCTCTAAGCCGCACCGTGATCGGTTGACGACAAGTCGCCTTACGTGGGCCGTTTCGCCTGCGGCTGGCATCGGCTTGCCGGGCCGGGCGCCCCGCTGCGGGCGGGGACCCCGGCCCGGCGCAACCACGGACCCGGGCGGGTGCCATATGACGACGCTAGCCTGCCCTGGCCCGGATGTCAGGAGCCAGGAGTGTCTTCTTGCCCATGTCCCGGTACCTGGGCACACGCCGCACCGGGACGCATGGGCAGCCGGGGGGAAATCAGCCCGGGTACGTCGCGGCCCGGCCCGGCCCGGCCGCGCTCCACAGTTCACCGAGGCCGACCGACTTGGCCAGGTTCCCGGTCTGCAGGCTGGCGAACAGTTTGTTGTTCGGCCCGGCCGCGGCGACCGACGTCATGTCCGCCTCGACGCCCTGGTAGCTGGACCGGTCGCCGTCGACCGGCACCTCCGCCAGCTGCGGGCCGGCCGGCCGCTGGTTCACCACCAGCAGGTGATCGGCGTCATACCAGCTCAGCGCGCTCGGCGTGGCAAGGTCGGCGCCGATCTGGCCGGCGCTGGACAGCATGATCTGATCGTTCGTCTTGACGATCGCAGCCAGCCGCACCTCCAGGCCGGACGTGAGTTTGGTGATCATCGCCAGCCGCACGCCGTCCGGGGCGACCCGGAGCGCGGTGATGGGCCCGGTGGGCGCGGGCAGGCCGACTCGCTGCGGCGGGCCGCCGCTGCCCGGCAGCATCCACACCTTCCCCCGGTGCCTGGCCGAGCCCGCCACCCACAGGTTGTCGTAGCGGTCCCAGCTCACCGAGGTGAGCCGGACTCCGGAGAGCCGGCTGTGCAGCGCGCGGGCGGCCGTGCTGGCGTGCGGCTTCGCGGCCGCCGCCAGGTCCTCGGTGTACAGGGTGGCCCCGCCGGCCGAGTCCGCGAGGCCGGCCAGGTAGTGCCCGTCCGGGGACACGGCGACGCTGGCCAGCGGTATCTGGTCCGTGCCGGCCTCGCCGGGCAGGGCTGCGCTGTTGCTGGTGCCCGGCCCGGTGAGCCTGCGGGCCGCACCCGTGGGGGTGAGGAAGTACAGGTTCTTGGGCACGGGTGGCTGCAGCGTCGGCTGTGGGTAGTCGGCCCGGCCCTGCACCGCACTGGTGGCGCGCGGCGGCGTCCAGGCCCGGCCATTGACCAGTAGCTTCACCGCCTGGACTGGGGTTGGTCCGTAAGACGTGCTGGTCAGCGTCCAGACCAGCTGGGCGGACATCTGGCTCAGGGTGGCCTGGGTGACCGCCGTTTTGGGCAGGCTCAGGTCCACGATGGCGGTCTTGCTGCCGGGCGGGACAGCGACCGGCCGCCGGAGCCGGGCGGCCGGCGGGAACGCGGACAGCACCCCCGGGGCCAGCCAGCCCCGCGCGGTGGGCAGCAGCGCCCGCACCAGGTCGTTGGCCGGGTCCGCGGTGTCCGCCGGCACGAACACCGGGTCGGGCACCAGCTGCTGTTTGCCGGCCGGCGCCAGGTAGTAGAGGTTGCGCGGCTGGTAGGCCAGCTGGAACAGGTCCTTGGTCAGCAGCAGCTCGTTCGACGGCTGGTTCACGCCCTTGGAGGGCAGGTTGGTGATCCGCCACACCCGGTGTATCTGCTGCAGGCCGAACTCCAGCTGGAGGTTGGCCTGCCCGCCTTGAGCCGGGACGTACTGGCCGCTCGCGGTGACCTGGCCCAGCTCCTGCACGCTGATCCCGACCACCGCGGTACCCCGCGCCGAGTACGGGCGGTTCGTGAAGACCGGCTGGGGCGGCTGCGCGATCACGGTGACCCCGGGCCCGGGCCCGGGGTGCCACGCCTTGCTGGCGGCCGGGGTGAGGTACTCGCGGGCGACCGCGTGGTTGGCGTCGAAATCCGCGCTGGCCAGGATGAAGTTCAGCACGATCTGCTCCGGGCCCCAGCCGGGAGCGGGCGGGTTCATGATCAGCCCGCAGCAGTCGGAGCCCCGCTGCACGCCGCCGTTGCCGGATGGCAGGTTGGTGGTCTGCAGCAGCCCGCTGGTCGGCACGGCCGCGCAGCCCGCCGCGAGGACGACCGTGACCAGCGCGCCGCCCAGCGCGCGGGCCGCGGCGCGGGCCGGCCGCCGCCCGCGCGCTGGCGTAGCTGGCGGCGCCGGGCGCGGCCTCGGCTCAGGCATTGCGGCCCGGCTCCCGGCTCGGGCCAGGGCCCGCCGGGGCAGCCGGCTCCGTCCCGGCGAATGGCGCCGTCGGCGCCGGGTCCACCACCAGCGGCACCGGCGGCCCGAGGAGTTCGGGGCCGGGTTCCGCCGCATCGGGGCCGAGCGGAAGGGGTGAGCCGATCAGCTCCTGGCCCGCCGACCGGGGCAGGGTCAGCCGGAAGACCGAGCCCTTCCCGTGTTCCCCCCACGCCTGCAGCCAGCCGTTGTGCAGCCGGGCGTCCTCGAGCGCGATGGCCAGGCCGAGCCCGGTCCCGCCGGTGGTACGCGCCCGCGCCGGGTCGGCCCGCCAGAACCGGTCGAACACCATCTGCTGCTCGGCCGGGCCGAAGCCGACGCCGTGGTCGCGGACCGCGATCGCCACCGCGTCCCGGTCCCCCGCGACGGTGACCACCACGTCGCGCCCCTCGCCGTGCTCGACCGCGTTGTCCAGCAGATTCCGCAAGATGCGCTCCACCCGGCGGCGGTCTACCTCGGCGACGCATGGTTCCGGCGGCAGCCGGAAGTCGATCCGGGTGCCGCGCCGGGCGGCCAGCTGCTCGGCGTCCGCGGCCGCCCGCCGGACCAGATCGCACACGTCGGCCGACTCCGCGTCCAGCGTGGCCGCGTTGGCGTCGTACCGGCTGATTTCCAGCAGGTCAGCCAGGAGGGATTCGAACCGATCCAGCTGGCCCTCCAGCAGCTCCGCGGACCGGGCCGCGGTCGGCAGCAGGTTCTCCCGCCCCGCGAACAGCACGTCGGCCGCGATCCGGATCGTGGTGAGCGGGGTGCGCAGTTCGTGCGACACGTCGGAGACGAACTGCCGCTGCACCTTGGACAGCTCCTGAAGCTCGTGCAGCTTCTCCTGCAGGCTGGCCGCCATGTTGTTGAACGACCGGGCCAGGGCGGCCAGGTCATCCGTGCCGCGGACCGGCATCCGCTGGTCGAGCTGGCCATCGGACAGCCGTTCGGCCGCCTCGGCGGCTTCCCTGATCGGCACCACCACCCACCGGGTGACCAGCGAGACGATGCCGACCAGCAGGCCGACCAGGGCCAGCCCGCCGCCGAGCATGGCCCGCTGCACCAGGGCCAGCGTCTGCTGTTGCTGCTGCAGCGGGAACAGGTAGTAGAGCTGGTCGCTCTCGTTGATCACCCCGCCGATGGCCAGCGCGGGGACGGACGGCTGGCCGTTCTTGTAGATCATCAGGGTGGGCGTGGACTGCAGCGCGTCGGTCAGGCCGTCCTGCTGCTCCTGGGTGATCTTGCCGGTCAGCGTCTTCGGCACGCTGGCCAGGCTGAGATGCTTGTTGCCGGAGGTCCCGCCGAACGCGGAGTCGCCGACCGGCTGGGCCAGGATCACCACGTCGAAGTTGTTGCCCGGGCCGCTCAGCGACTGCAGGTTGCCAGCCAGCGACAGCAGTGCCTTCTGCCGCTCCGCGCCGGGGTTCGCCAGGCCGGTCTCGTTCCTGGCCACCGCGAGGCCCTCGCCGATCTGGCGGGCGGCGTAGGTCCGGGTGCTGTTCAGCAGGCCGCTGGCGATCTGCTGGACCAGGAAGAAGCCGAGCACGGTGACCACGACGACGCAGATGACCAGCGTGGTGGCGGCCACCCGGAGCTGGAGCGAGCGGTGCCAGCGGCGGCGCAGCCGGCCAGCCACCACCTTGGCCCGGCGCTGGGCGGCGCGGATGGCCCGCCGCGCCCGCGGCGGCAGCCGCCGGGCGGCGGGGCGGACCAGCAGCGCCAGCCGGGAATCAGCGGCAGGCCGGTCTGGCCGCAGCACCGGGAGCACCGCAGCACTGGCGTCGGCGGCCGGCCCGCTGCCGCGTGGTCCGCGTCCCGCCTCGCTGCCCGCTACCCCCTTCATCGCCCTTCTCCTCCTGAACGGAATCTGCCCGCCGGGTCACCCGCGGCAGGCCGATCCCCGTCAGGCCGGTCCTGCCTTGTAGCCCACGCCGCGCACGGTGACCACGATCTCAGGGTGCTCCGGATCTTTCTCGATCTTGGCGCGAAGGCGCTGCACGTGCACATTGACCAGCCGGGTGTCCGCCGCGTGCCGGTAGCCCCAGACCTGCTCCAGCAGCACCTCCCGGGTGAACACCTGGCGGGGCTTGCGGGCCAGCGCGACCAGCAGGTCGAACTCCAGCGGGGTGAGGCTGACCGGCCTGCCAGCGCGCTTCACCGAATGCCCCGCGACGTCGATCTCCACGTCCACGATCTCCAGCATCTCCGGCGCCGGATCGTCAGTGCGGCGCAGCCGGGCCCGGACGCGGGCGATCAGCTCTTTCGACTTGAAGGGCTTGACGATGTAGTCGTCCGCACCGGATTCCAGCCCCAGCACCACGTCGACAGTGTCGCTCTTGGCCGTGAGCATGACGATAGGCACGCCTGATTCGGTACGGATCTGACGGCAGACATCGATGCCATCGGCGCCCGGCAGCATCAGGTCGAGCAGCACCAGGTCGGGGTGAGTGTCCCGGAATACCTCGATGGCCTTGTCGCCGTCCGCGACAAATGTTGGCTCGAACCCTTCGCCCCGGAGCATGATGCCGAGCATCTCGGACAGGGCAGCGTCGTCATCGACGACGAGCACGCGACCTTTCATGGGCCTCATAGTTCCACGGAAATAGCGGGGAGGGCACTCTTCGGCAGAGCCTGCGGATCGCCCAGCACCCGCAGATTACCTGGAGTTACCGGCTGCACAACACCACGCTCGGTCACCAGCGCGGTGACCAGGCGGCCCGGTGTCACGTCGAACGCGGGGTTGTAGGCGGCGCTGCCCGGCGGCGCGATGGCCTGCCCGGCCAGCGTCGTCACTTCCGCCGCGGTGCGGTGCTCCACCACGATGCCGCTGCTGCCGGGGGTGCTGAAGTCGATGGTGGACATCGGGGCCACGACCACGAAAGGCACGCTGTGCTGCTGGGCCAGGACAGCCAGGCCGTAGGTGCCGACCTTGTTGGCCACGCTGCCGTCCGCCGCGATCCGGTCCGCGCCGGTGAGCACCACGTCCACCTCGCCACTGGCCAGCAGGCTGGCCGCGGCCGCGTCGGGCAGCACCGCGTAGTCGATGCCAGCTCGCTGGGCCTCATACGCGGTGAGCCGGGCCCCCTGCAGCAGCGGGCGGGTCTCGTCCACCCACAGCTTGGCCAGCTGCCCGGCCCGGTGTGCGGCCAGGATCACGGCGAACGCAGTGCCCTCGCCCGCGGAGACCAGCCGCCCGGTGTTGCAGTGGGTGAGGACCCGGGCCCCGGCCGGCAGCAGCCGCAGGCCGTGCGCGGCCATGGCCGCGCTGGCCGCCGCGTCGGCGGCAGCGATGGAGCGCGCCTCGGCCAGCGCGGCCGCGGCCGCCCGCTCCGCCAGCGGCGGGCCAGCGGGCGGGCGGTTCCCGGTGTCACGGCTGGCCGCCCGCCAGGCAGCCAGCGCCCGGTGCGCGCCCCAGGCCAGGTTGACCGCGGTGGGCCGGGCCCCGGCCAGCGCGGCCGCGGCCGCCACCACATCCTGGCCCTGATAGGCGGCCAGGGCCACGCCGTACGCCCCGGCCAGGCCAAGTACCGGCGCTCCCCGCACCACCAGGCGGCGGATCGCCGCCACCAGCTCGCCGACGCTGCGGCAGGTGACGACGACCTCCTCAGCCGGCAGCCGGGTCTGGTCGAGCAGCGCGATGGCTGGCCCGCCAGGCCCATCGAGCCAGCGCAAGGTGGGCATGTCCATACCCCGAGTCTGCCCCGCGGCTGCCTGCCGGTCGAATTCCGGCCAGCCCGGGCGGCGTCCAGCTGGCCGGGTGTGCCCCGGGGCGGCCCAGCGGGCAGGCTTCCGGCGCCGCGCTTCATGACCGGCCGGCTTCGTGCGAGTATGGGCGCCAGCGGGATCGGGGGAGCCCGCTCATCGGCGAGTAGGTCGGCGGCACGGCACCGGGCAGGAGAGCCCGGCAGGATGCCGCCAGGGAGAACCATGACAGACAGTCCGTCGTCGGACACGCCAGCGAACGGGCCGCCCGGGCTGCCGCAGCCATGGTTCCCGCCGTCCGCCGGGCCAGGTGGTCCCGGCCAGCCAGCACCCCCGGCCGGCCCTGGCCGGGACATCGCACCGCCGGGCCCGCCGGGGTCCGGCCCGCCCGGCTACGGCCAGCCGGGATACGGCCAGCCTGGCTACGGGCAGGGACCCGGCCAGCCCGGCAACGGCCAGCCGGGGTACGGCCAGGCGGGGTACGGCCAGGCGGGGTACGGGCCGCCCGCGGGCCAGCCCGGCCCAGGCCCCCGGTATGGGGCATCCGCACCCAAGCCGGGCGTGATCCCGCTGCGGCCGCTGGGCGTCGGCGAGATCCTGGACGGGGCGTTCGCGTCCATCCGCCGCAACCCCAGGACCATCCTCGGCATCTCAGCCGTGATCATCACGATCAGCGCGATCGTCTCGACCACTCTGTCGCTGACCCTGCTCAACCTGGCGGGCGGCGTCAACCTGCCCCAGCCGGGCCAGCAGATGACCACCCGGCAGGCCGAGCACCTGATCGGCCAGCTGGCCGCGGCCGTGCTGCCCGCGCTGGCCGTCGCGCTGCTGCTGACGATCATCGTGCAGGCCATCCTGGCCGGGCTGCTCGCGCCCATCATCGCCCGCGGGGTAGCGGGCCAGCAGATCACCGCCGGCCAGGCCTGGCGGGCCGCGGCGCCGCGGCTGCCCAGCCTGCTGCTGGCCACGCTGCTGGTGCTGCTGATCAGCCTCGGCCCGGCGGCCATCGTGGCGCTGATCATGCTGGCCGCGTCCGCGGCCAGCGCGCCAGCCGCGGTCTACGTGGCGGTCGGCCTGCCCGGGGTCCCCGCGGCCGTGGTGCTCGGCATCTGGTTCTCCACGATGCTGAGCCTGGTCACCCCGGTAGTGGTGCTCGAGGAGGCGGGCGCCCGCCGTGCCCTGGCCCGGTCCTGGCGGCTGGTCCGGCGGAGCTTCTGGCGGATCTTCGGCATCCTGCTGCTGGCCGGGCTCATCGTCGTGATCGCCGGGGCCATCCTGCAGCTCCCGTTCACCTTCATCGGTTCGCTGGTGTCCTCGGGTGGCGGGTTCAGCGTGGGGACGATCATCGCGGTGGTCGGCGCGATCGCGGCCGGCACCGTGACCCGGCCGATCACCGCGGGGGTCACCGTGCTGCTCTACGTGGACCTGCGGATGCGCAAGGAAGGCCTGGACCTCGCGCTGCGTACCGCCGCGGGCAGCGGGCAGGCCGGCCCGGGCGACTTCACCTCCGTGTGGCGCCCGCCCGCGGACGGCCCGGCGCCAGCGGGCGGCCTGCCCGCGCCGGGTGCGCCGCCCACCGCCGCGGGAGCCCCACCGCCGTGGTGACCGCGGCTGTGGCCGCCCTGACGTGGCCCGCGGGCCTGGCGCGGGCCACAGCCAGCCCGCCGGTCAGCCGCGTGGCTGGTCAGCGGCTCGCCCGGGATGAACTGGCCAAGGCGATCTTCCATCCGCACCCGTCCCTGACCCAGCGGATCCTGGCCCTGGCCGACAAGCTGCTGGATCAGCTGTTCAAGGCGGGCAGCTCGTTCCCGGGCGGCTGGTGGGCGGTGGTCGCCCTGGCCGCGCTCGCGGCACTGGCCGCCGCCGTGGTGCTGAACCGGGTGGGCCCGCTGGCCCGGGCGCACCGCGCAGCTGACCCACAGCTGGCGGGCAGTCAGGCGCTCAGCGCAGCCGACCACCGGCGGCGGGCCGGGCGGCTGGCCGCGGCCGGTGACTACGCGGCGGCCATCGTGGAATGCGTCCGGGCGATCGCCCGCGAGCTCGAAGAACGGGGCGTGCTCAGCCCCCGGCTCGGCTGGACCGCGGCCGAGATCGCGGCCGAGGCCGCGCAGGCGCTGCCCGCCGACGCCAGCGCGCTGCGCCAGGGCGCCCGGCTGTTCGACGACATCTGCTACGGCGAGCGGCCCGGCACCGCGGCGGGATACGCGCTCGTCCAGGACCTGGACCAGCGGATCATCGCGGCCAGCCGCACGGCGGCGGCCCGCAGCGGGCCCGCCGCTCCCGGGCCGGCCAGTACGGCCGCCGGTGACCCGGCATGACCGGGCCAGCCGCCGTGCTGGCCAGCCCGGGGACGGCGGCCGGCCGCGGGCCCGGCCCCAGGTCGCGCCCTGGGAAGGCACGCCGCTGGCTGGGCCCGGTCGCGGTGGTGGCGCTGATCCTGCTGGCCGGCGTCCTCATCGCCCTGCTCAGGCCAGCCCCGGCTACCGCGGGCTACCTGGACCCAGGCAATCCCAAGGCGCAGGGCACCAGGGCCCTGGCCGACCTCCTCGGCCAGCGCGGCCAGCAGGTCACCCGGGTGGCCACGGCCGCCGCGGCCCAGGCCGCGACCCGCGGTAGTCCCGCGACCCTGGTCATCACCAGCCCGTACCTGCTCACCGCCCGCCAGCTCGCCGCGCTGGTCCACGGGCCAGCCAGCCTGGTGGTGGTCGAGCCGGACAGCGCGGCGCTCAGCGCGCTGGCCCGCAGTCCGCAGCCTGGCCCGCCCGCCCGGGTGGCGGGTGCGGCCGAAGTCCAGCCGGCCAGCCCGGGCTGCTCGCTGCCCGCGGCGGCCGCCGCCGGGGACGCCCTCATGGGCGGTGTCCTGATGCAGGACCCCACCGGCCGGGCCGCGCAGTGCTACCAGGTACACGGGCACCCCTCGCTGATCCGTTACCCGGCCGGGGACCGGTCGGTCACCCTGCTGGGCACCGGGGCACCGCTGAGCAACGGCAGCCTGGCCAAGCGGGGTGACGCAGCCCTGGCCCTGAACCTGCTGCAGGGCCGCCCGCGGATCGTCTGGCTGGTGCCCAGCCTGGCCGCGGCGGCCGCCCCGGGCGGGGCGGAATCACTCCTCCAGGAGATCCCGCTGCCCGGCTACCTGGTGGCCGGGCAGCTGCTGATTGCGGCCGGGCTGGCCGCGCTGTGGCGGATGCGGCGGCTCGGCCCCCTGGTCCGCGAGCCGCTCCCGGTCGTGGTCCGGGCGTCCGAGACCGTGGAAGGCCACGGGCGGCTCTACCAGTCCCGGCACGCCCGCGACCGGGCGGCCGAGGTGCTCCGCACGGCCGCCCGGCACCGGATCACCACCCGGCTGGCCCTGCCCGGTCAGGCCGATCCAGCCACGGTGTCCGCGGCCGTGGCCGCGCTGACTGGCCGCGAAGCCAGCGCGGTTGAGGCAGTCTTGTTCGGGCCGGCCCCGCGCGACGACGCGGCGCTGGTCGCCCTGGGCCGGGACATCGACGCCCTTGAGGAAGAGGTACGCACGCCGTGACTGCCGACTACCCGCCCGCGGCCGGCCTGGCCCCGCCGGACGCGCGGGACGCGCTGGAGGCGGTCCGCGCCGAAGTGGGCAAGGCCATCATTGGCCAGGATCAGGTGCTGACCGGCCTGGTGATCTGCCTGCTGTGCCGGGGGCATGTGCTGCTCGAAGGCATGCCCGGGGTGGCCAAGACGCTGCTGGTGCGGTCGCTGGCGGCCGCCCTGTCGCTGCGCGGCACCCGGGTCCAGTTCACTCCCGACCTGATGCCCGGCGATGTGACCGGCTCGCTGATCTACGACGCGAAGACCGCGCTGTTCCAGTTCCGCGAGGGGCCGGTATTCACCAACCTGCTGCTCGCCGACGAGATCAACCGGACGCCGCCGAAGACGCAGGCCGCGCTGCTGGAGGCGATGGAGGAGCGCCAGGTCTCGGTGGAGGGCAGCCCGCGGCCGCTGCCTGAGCCATTCCTGGTGGCGGCCACCCAGAACCCCATCGAATACGAGGGCACCTACCCGCTGCCCGAGGCCCAGCTGGACCGGTTCCTGGTCAAGCTGACGGTCGGGCTGCCCGGCCGGGACGAGGAAATAGGCATCCTGGCCCGGCACGCGGCCGGCTTCGACCCGGGGAACCTGGCGGCCACCGGGATCAGGCCGGTGGCCGGCCCGGCCGAACTGGCTGCCGCCTCGGCCGCGGTACGCCAGGTACGGGTGGCCACCGAGGTGGCCGGCTACATCGTGGACCTGTGCCGGGCCACCCGCCAGTCACCCTCACTCCGGCTCGGCGTGTCCCCCCGGGGGGCGACCGCCCTGCAGGCCACCAGCCGGGCCTGGGCCTGGCTGGCGGGCCGCGACTACGTGACCCCGGACGACGTGAAGGCGCTGGCCCGGCCCACCCTGCGGCACCGGATCGGGCTGCGCCCGGAAGCGGAACTCGAGGGCGCCTCGCCGGACGGTGTGCTGGAGGCCGTGCTCGCCTCCGTGCCGGTCCCCCGGTGACCGGCAGATGGCACTGACCGGGCGGGCCGGGCTGGCCGCGCTCATCGGCGCCCTGGTCGTGCTCGGCATCCGGACGCTGCCCGCCCTGCTGGCCGTCAACGGCCTGCTGCTCGCGGCGATCGTGGCCGATCTGGCCCTGGCCGCCAGCGTCCGGCGGCTGGAAGTCAGCCGGTCCGGCGACACCCGGGTGCTGCTCGGCGAGCCGGCTACCGCCGAGGTCACCGTGCGCAACCCGGGCCCCCGTCCGCTGCGCGGCACGGTGCGGCCCGCCTGGCAGCCCAGCGCGCACGCCGGGCCGGGGCAGTTCCGGCTGGCCGTGCCGGCCGGGGCCCGGGCCACGGTGACCAGCACCCTGATCCCCGACCGGCGCGGCGACAAGGTGTCCGCTGCGGTCTTTGTCCGCTCGGCCGGGCCGCTCGGGCTGGCCGCCCGCCAGGGCCGGCACCCAGCCAGGTGGGCCGTGCGGGTACTGCCACCGTTCGGCAGCCGGCGGCACCTCAGCGAGAAGCTCGCCCAGCTGCGCCAGCTCGACGGGCAGCACCGCTCGCTGCTGCGTGGCCCGGGTACCGAGTTCGACGCGCTCCGCGAGTACGTGATCGGTGACGACGTCCGGTCCATCGACTGGCGGGCCGCGGCGCGCAAGAGTGACGTGATGGTCCGGACCTGGCGGCCCGAGCGCGACCGGCGGATCCTGGTCGTCCTGGATACCGGCCGGACGTCGGCCGGGCGGGTCGGCGGCATCCCGCGGCTGGATGCGTCGATGGACGCCACGCTGCTGCTGGCCGCGCTGGCGTCCCGGGCCGGCGACCGGATCGACCTGATCGCGTTCGGCCGCCGGCTGCGCGCCCGGGTGCTGGGTGCCCCGCGGTCCTCGGTGCTGGCCGCGTTCACCGATGCCCTGGCGCCGCTGGACGCCGAGCTGACCGAAACCGACGCCGCAGCCCTGGCCAGCGCCGTGCTCACCGTCGCCCGGCGGCGCTGCCTGGTGGTGCTGCTGACCGACCTGAACCCGGCGGCGATCGAGGAAGGGCTGCTGCCCCGGCTGGGCCCGCTGGTGTCCCGGAACATGATCATGATCGCGGCGGTGGCCGATCCGGCGCTCGCCCGGCTGGCCGCCGCCCGCTGCGACGTGGCCAGCGTGTACACGGCCGCCGCGGCCGAGAGCGCGCAGGCCGAGCGGCAGCGGATCACTTCGCTGCTGCGGCGCCAGGGCGTGCAGGTGGTGGACGCCCCGCCGGACCAGCTGCCCGCCGCCCTGGCCGACGCCTACCTGGCGCTCAAGGCCAGCGGGCGGCTCTGACCGCGGCTGTCGGCCAGCGGTCCAGGGGCGCGTCCCGCGTTAGCCCGCCACCGGCGCCACGTCCGGCACGTGCTCCATGTCCGGGCTGCGGCCCGCCGCGACGGCGCGCCCGCCGAGCACGATCACGTAGGCCAGGAACGCCGCCTCGGCCAGTACGCCGATCCCGATCCGGGCCCAGGCCGGCAGCGGCGAGGGCGTCACGAACGCCTCGATCACCCCGGAGACCAGGAGCACGACGATCAGCCCGAGCGCGATCGTCAGTGACGAACGCCCCTCCTCGGCCAGCGCCCGGCCACGGGGCCGCGGGCCGGGATCGATGATGCACCAGCCCAGCCGCAGCCCGGTCGCGGCGGCCAGGAATACCGCGCTGAGCTCGAGCATGCCGTGCGGCAGGATCAGCGTGGCGAACAGCCCGCCCTTGCCATGCGCGAACATCAGGCCGGCTTCCACCCCGCCGTTGGCGGCGTTCTCGAACAGCACCAGCAGCGTGGGCAGGCCGAGCAGCACACCGAAGATCAGCGCCTCGGCCGCCACCCACACGTTGTTGGTCCAAACCTTGGCCGCGAACGAGGTGGCCGCGTACTGCGAGTAGTAGTGCCGGAACTCGTGGTTCACCAGGTCGCGGACGGCCGCCCGGGGCAGCAGGGCCGCCTGCACCCCCGGCGAGCGGGCCACCCACCAGCCCAGCAGGACCGCCACCAGCAGCGAGCCGCCGGCGGTGGCTGCCCACCACCACCGCGCGCGGTAGGCCATCGCCGGGAAGGACACGGTGGCGAACCGGGCCACGGTGGCCCAGGCGGGTGCGTGCGAGCCGGTCACCGCGCTGCGGGCGTGCGCGACCCGGCCAGCCAGCCGAGCGGTGAGCGCCGGGTCATGGCCGGCCGAGCGCAGCGCGGACAGGTGCGTCGTGGTCCGCTGGTACAGCCGGACCAGCTCATCCACTTCGCCCCCGGTCAGCCGGCGGCGGCGCCGGACGAGTTCGTCCAGCCGGGCCCAGTCGGCCTGGTGCGCGGCCACGTACGCGTTGACGTCCACCACAGGAGACTACTGGGCCCCGGTTTCCTGGCCATGGCAGTTGTTCCGGCGCGGAGCGGGGCACGGTACCGTGATCACGAGCCAGCCGACCAGTACTTGGAGCTCGTGTGGCCGAGGTGATCACTGGCGAGGCCGTCGTTATCGACGTGCCGTGCGCCCGCTTCCCCAGCCGCGCGGTGGCGCTGGCCATCGACGTCACCGTGCAGCTGGTGCTGCTCGTTGGGCTGGCCGGGGTGGCCATCGCGGCCGGGGCGGGCGGCGGCCTCGACCCCGCGGCGGTCGCGGCCATCTCGCTGACCGTCACTACGGGGATCATCGTCGGTTACCCGACCATCTTCGAGACGCTGAGCCGCGGCCGGTCGCTGGGCAAGCTGGCCATGGGCCTGCGCGTGGTCAGCGACGACGGTGGCCCGGAACGGTTCCGCCAGGCGCTGATGCGGGCCCTGGCCGCGGTGCTGGAAATCTGGCTGACGCTGGGCTTCCTGGCCCTGGTCAGCTCGCTGCTGTCGGCGGGCGGCAAGCGCCTGGGGGATATCTTCGCCGGCACGTTCGTGATCACTGAGCGGCTGCCCCAGCAGCGGGGCGGGGCGGCACAGGCGCCGCTGCTGCCCCCGGCCCTGGCCGGGTGGGCGGCCAGCCTCGAACTGTCCGCGCTGTCGGATGCGACCGCCGAGACCGCCCGCCAGTATCTGGGCCGCTACTACGACTTCACCCCGGCCGCCCGGGCCGAGCATGGCCAGCGGATCGCGGCCGCGGTGGCCGCGCAGGTCAGCCCGGCCCCGCCGGCTGGCACCACGCCACCCGATTACCTGTGCGCGGTGCTGGCCGAGCGGCGTACCCGGGCGCAGGCCCGGCTGGTGGCCCAGGCGCCCGCCGACCCGGCCACCAGCCGGGCCGCCGCTGGCCCGGCTGCCGCCGGCCTGGCCACCGCTGAGCCGGCCGCCGCTCGGCCGGCTGGCGATGTGGCCGCCCGTGCTGAGCAGGTCGCCGCTGACCAGCCCAGCGGCCAGCAACCCGGTGGACCGCCGCCCACGGTGCCCGCGCGCCGGCCCGGCGGATACCTCCCGCCCCGGTGAGGGACCCGGCCAGATGACCGGTACAGCCCGATGAGCCCGCGGATGACCAGATCCCGCTGGCGGCAGCTGGCCGTCATGCTGGTCGCGGCCGGCGGGCTGGTCGCCATCATCGTCACCAACGAGCACATCCTGGCCCAGTCGCTGCGCACCCTCGCGCACCTGAACTGGTGGTGGGTGCTGGCCGCGCTGGTCGCCGAGGCGGTGTCGCTCACCTCGTTCGGGATCAAGCGGACCATTCTGCTGCGGGCCAACGGCGACCAGGCCACACTCCGCTCGGTGATGGCGATCACCTATGCGGGCAACGCGCTGTCCATGGCCGTCCCGTTCGCCGGCGCCCAGCTGGCCGCGATCTACTCCTACCGTCAGCTGCGCGGCCGCAACCTCGGCTCGGCCATCACCTCCTGGGCGCTCGCCCTGTCGGCCATCGTGTCCTCGGCCGCCCTGGCGCTGGTCCTGCTGGTCGGGGCGCTGGTCGGCGGGCAGCCGGCCGCCACCGCGGCCGGCCTGCTGGGCGCCGCGGTGTTCCTGGTCCCGGGGGTCACCGTGCTGCTGGCGCTGCGCTACCCGCCGGCCCGGGTCTGGATCATCCGGGTGGCCGCCTGGCTGCTCCGCCCGCTGCACCGGCGGTTCGGCCGGTCGTGGATGGACCCGGGCGCGCTGGAGGAGTTCCTGGACCGGGTGGCCAGCATCCGGCTGCCCTGGCCGCAATACGCCGGGGTATTCCTGCTGGCCCTGCTGAACTGGCTGGCCGACTGCGCTTGCCTGGCCTGTTCGATCCTGGCCACCGGCCATCCGGTGCCCTGGCACGGCCTGCTGCTGGCCTACGGGGCGGGCGCCGCGGTGGGCAGCTCCGGGCTGTCCCCGGGCGGCTTCGCCCTGGTCGAGATCGCGCTGACCGCGGCGCTGACCGCAGCTGGGATGACCGCCTCGGCGGCGCTCGCCGCCGCGATCGCCTACCGGCTGATCAGTTTCTGGCTGATCCTGGTGGGTGGTGGCCTGTCCCTGATCGTGCTGGCCCGCCACGACAACCAGAGCCAGCCAGCGGAGCCACCGGCACCCGAGCCAGCGGCCCGCTCCGCCGATCCCTGACCCCCGGACTCATCCAGCCGCGGTGCGGATTCCTGACCGGTGCGGGCCGGAAGCCAGCGCACCAGCGAACGCGGCGCCGGTCAGGTCTGCTGCCAGGAGCTGAGGTACTCCTGCTGCGCTGGGGTGAGCGTGTCGATCGAGGCGCCGGTGGCGGCCAGCGCCAGCCGGGCGATCTCGTCATCGATGGCGGCCGGCACCCGGTGCACGCCCGGCAGCAGCGTGGCATGCTCGCGGGCCAGCCAGGCCAGCACCAGAGCCTGCCCGGCGAACGACACGTCCATGACGCTGGCCGGGTTGCCCTCCGCGGCGACCAGGTTGACGATCCGGCCCTCGGCCAGCAGCAGCAGCCGGCGCCCGTCGGCCAGCAGGTACTCGTCGGTGTAGGGCCGGACATCGTGCTCCACGCCGGCCGCCAGGCCAGCCAGCCCGCGCACGTCCACTTCCACGTCGAAATGGCCCGCGTTGGCCAGGATCGCACCATCCCGCATGACGGCCATGTGGCCAGCCGTGATCACGTCCCGGGAGCCGGTCGCGGTGATGAACAGCTCGCCCAGCGGCGCCGCGTCGGCCATCGGCAGTACCCGGTAGCCCTGCATCATCGCGTCCAGCGCGCGGACCGGGTCAACCTCGGTCACGATGACCTGCGCGCCGAGCCCGCGGGCCCGCTGCGCGATGCCCCGGCCGCACCAGCCGTAACCGGCTACCACCACGGTCCGGCCGGCCAGCAGGATGTTCGTGGCCCGCACGATGCCGTCGATGGTGGACTGGCCGGTGCCGTGCGTGGCCTCCAGCATCAGCCGGGTTCCGGTAGCGTCCGCGGCCACCGCCGGGAAGGCGAGGGTGCCCTCGCGGGCCATCCGGTGCAGCCGGATCACCCCGGCCGGCGTGGACTCGCAGCCGCCGGCCACCTTGCCCAGCAGGTCCGGCCGCTGCGCGTGCAGCGCCTCGATGAGGTCACCGCCGTCGTCGACCACCAGGTCCGGCCCGGCGTCCAGGGCCTGCTGGATGTGGTCCTGGTACGTCCGCAGGTCGGCCCCGGCCCGGGCGTACACCACGGCCGCGCCGCAGGCATCGAGCGCGGCGGCGATGTCGTCCTGGGTGGACAGCGGGTTCGAGGCGGCCAGGAACACCCGGGCCCCGCCCGCCCGCCAGGCGCGGACCAGGACCGCGGTCTCCGCGGTCACGTGCAGGCAGGCGGCCACGGTCAGCCCGGCCAGCGGCTGCTCGGCGGCGAACCGCCCGGCGATGCCGCGCAGCACAGGCATGGACCGCTCGGCCCAGCCGATCCGGGCCTGGCCGGTGCTGGCCAGCCCGGCGTCCGCGACATCGGACGCCGGGCCCGGCCGCTGCTCGGTCATCAGGACGGCGGCGGCGTCAGTACCGGTAGTGGTCCGGCTTGTACGGACCCTCCACCGGGACGCCGATGTAGTCAGCCTGCTCCTTGGTCAGCTCGGTGAGCCGCACGCCCAGCGCATCCAGGTGCAGCCGGGCCACCTTCTCGTCCAGGTGCTTGGGCAGCGTGTGCACGCCGACCGGATACTCATCCGCCTTCGTGAACAGCTCCACCTGGGCGATCACCTGGTTGGTGAACGAGTTGGACATCACGAAGCTGGGGTGCCCGGTGGCGTTGCCCAGGTTCAGCAGCCGGCCCTCGGACAGGATGATGATCGCGTGACCGTCGGTGAACTGCCACTCGTCCACCTGCGGCTTGATGGGCAGCCGCCGGATGCCAGGGACACGGGCCAGCCCGGCCATGTCGATCTCGTTGTCGAAATGGCCGATGTTGCCCACGATCGCCTGGTGCTTCATCAGGGTCATCTGCTCGGCGGTGATGACATCCCGGTTGCCGGTGGCGGTGACGAAGATGTCGGCCGTGGTGAGCACGTCCTCCAGCCGGGCCACCTGATAGCCGTCCATGGCCGCCTGCAGCGCGCAGATCGGGTCCACCTCGGTGACGATGACCCGGGCGCCCTGGCCGCGCAGCGACTCCGCGCAGCCCTTGCCCACATCGCCGTAGCCGCAGACCACGCAGACCTTGCCGCCGATCAGCACGTCGGTGGCCCGGTTGATGCCGTCGATGAGCGAGTGACGGCAGCCGTACTTGTTGTCGAACTTGGACTTGGTCACCGAGTCGTTGACGTTGATGGCCGGGAAGGCGAGCGTGCCGGCCCGGGCCATCTCGTACAGCCGGTGCACGCCGGTGGTGGTCTCCTCGGTCACCCCGCGGATGCCCTCGGCCATCAGCGTCCACCGGTCCTTGCTGGTGTCCAGCGACCGGCGGAGCAGGCCGAGCACGACCTGCCACTCCTCGGCGTCGTCCTCGGCGGGTGAGGGAACCGCGCCGGCGCCCTCGTATTCGGCGCCCTTGTGCACCAGCATCGTGGCGTCGCCGCCGTCATCCAGGATCATGTTGGGCCCCCCGCCCACCTCCCCTGCCCCCTTCTCTGGCCAGGTCAGCGCCTGGTTCGTGCACCACCAGTACTCCTCCAGGGTCTCGCCCTTCCAGGCGAACACCGGGATGCCCCGCGGGTCGTCCGGGGTGCCGTCCGGGCCGACCGCCACCGCGGCCGCGGCGTGGTCCTGGGTGGAGAAGATGTTGCAGCTGGCCCAGCGGACCTGGGCACCCAGTGCCACCAGGGTCTCGATGAGCACCGCGGTCTGGATGGTCATGTGCAGTGACCCGGTGATGCGCGCCCCGCGCAGCGGCTGCGCTTCGGCGTACTCGGCGCGGACGGCCATCAGTCCGGGCATCTCGTGCTCGGCGAGCCTGATCTCTTTCCGGCCGAAGTCAGCGAGCGAAAGATCGGCGACCTTGAACGGGACGGGCTCCGTGGGCATGACACTCCTCAGCTGGATCAGGTGGGACAGCGCATCTCGACGGTAGGGCAGAACGGGGTGTGATCGCAGCCCTTAACCGCTGTTTTTGACAAAAGAATGTTAGATTCTCTGGCATGCGGATCGCGGCGGCCGCCCAGCGGCTCGGCACCTCGCCCCGGATGCTTCGCTACCGGGAGCTGCTCGGCCTGCTCCCCCCGGTCCGGGAGAGTGCGCCGGGCCGCCGTCCGGCCGTGTCCAGGGCGGGCCGTGGCCCAGCGCACCGGCAGTTCGGCACCGAGGATCTCGCCGCCGTCGCGCTCGGCCTGGATATCGAGCGGCGGCTGGACATCAGCCCGGCCGCACTGGCGTTCGGGATAAGGGTGCTGGCCGAGCCGGGAGTGCGGGCCCAGGTGGCGGAGCTCGGCCGGCGGATCGGGCGCATCCCGGCGCCGCCCGGCCGGGCGCTGGAGTTCGAGAAGGAGCGGGCCTTGCGGCTGCTAAGCATGGGCCAGCGGACGGCTCCGGGGGACGTCCGCCGGGGCTAGGCCTGGTTCCGGCGGCGCACGGCGCGGATGGCCGGGTCGGTGGCGTCGGCCCGGGCCGCGTCGTAGATGTCTGGTTCCAGGTAGATCGTCTCGGCGATCGGGACGGCCGTGCGCACCCGGCGCTCGGCGGCGTCGATACCCGCCGCGACCAGCGCCGCGCTGTCCGCCCCGCTGATCGCGATCTTGGCCGCGACCAGCAGGCTCTCCGGGCCTATGTGCAGGGTCCGCAGGTGGATGACCCGCCGCACCTCGGGGCCGTTCTCCAGCGCGGTCACGATGGCCCGCTCGACTTCCGCGCTGGCCGACTCGCCGATCAGCAGGCTCTTCATCTCCACCGCCAGCACCGCGGCCACGACGCCGAGCAGCACCCCGATGGCCAGCGACCCGGCGCCGTCCCACTTCCCGTTCCCGGTGATCGTGGCCAGCGCCACCCCGGCCGTGGCAAAGACCAGCCCGGTCAGCGCGGCCAGGTCCTCCAGCAGGATGGCGGGCAGTTCCGGGGCCTTGGCCCGGCGGATGAACGCGGTCCAGCCGATCTGCCCCCGCACCTCGTTCGTCTCGCGCACCGCGGTGCGCAGCGAGAAGCTTTCCAGGACCATCGCGATGCCCAGGACGGCGAACGCCACCGCCGGCTGGCGGATCTCCTCCGGGCTGATGATCTTGTGGACGCCCTCGTACAGCGAGAACAGCGCACCCACCGTGAACAGCACGACCGCGACGACGAACGCGTAGAAGTAACGTTCCCGGCCAAAGCCGAACGGGTGCTCCTCGGTCTGCGCGCGGCGCGCCCGGCTGCGGCCCAGCAGCAGCAGGGCCTGGTTACCGCTGTCGGCCAGGGAATGCACCGACTCGGCGAGCATGGAGGCCGAGCCGGTGATCACGAACGCGGCCAGCTTGGTCACTGCGATGCCCAGGTTCGCACCCAGTGCGGCCAGCACCGCACGCAGCCCTTCCGAGCTGCCTGGGCCGGCCTTTTCCGCCTGCTCCGCCGGGCCTGCTGGCCTGGCCTGGCCCGCCTGGTCCGGCAGCGGGCTGCCTTCAGTACCGATAACCCCTCACCAACGCTGCTCTGCGATCCTGTCTTTCAAGTCGCCGATGACCGCGACTGGCCCCGGGTCGATGCCGCTCGCGATGCCCAGATAGACCGTGGCGTAGTCGGTGAGCTGAACCAGGCTGGCCAGCCGCTCCAGCGGCTGCTCCCCTTCCGCGGCCAGCTCGCTCACCTCGATCCCGCGCTGCCCGGCGAGTTCCACCGACGCCTCCCGCCTGCGCGCCACCTGGGGATGCTCCTGGCTGTCCCGCAGGATGACCAGGCGCAGCGGAACCGCGGGCCGGGCCTCCGGGTCCACCGCCCCGGGGCCACCGGACGGCCAGGGCACAAACGGGCCGTCGAACGCGACCACCTGGTTGTGGTTGGCTTCCGGCAGCACCCCGGGCACCGCCGGGTACTTGGCGTTCTCGCTGAGCTGGCAGGCGAACCGGCTGGCGGCCACCCCGGCCAGCGGTGAGCTGCCCCAGATCATCGGGAGCGTGCCAGCCAGCTCCAGGGCCAGGGTCTTGGCCGGGTTGACGAAGGACTCGCTGTCCGGCCGGCACAGGTAGGAGATCCGCTCCAGGTTGCTGGCCGCCAGCTCGAGCCCCTCGACCGGGATGTCGGCCACGCCGAGCAGCCCGGCGATCATCAGCAGCGGCACGGACAGACCCCAGAGGCTGGCCCGCAGCATCCCGGCGGGCTCGACCGGGACGAACGGGGCACTGGCCTGCTCGGCCAGCGTGGCCAGCGGCGAGTCCGCGCCGCCCACGCAGGCCAGCGGGCAGCCGCGGCGCACCGCCTCGGCCGCCGCGGCCAGCGTCTCCTCGGTGGCGCCGGACGAAGACACCGCGATGACCATGTCAGCGGCACCGACCCAGCCGGGCAGCTGATAATCATGCAGGGTGACGACCGGCGAGGCAGAGCCCGGCCCGCACACCGCGGCGAGCACCTCACCGGCCTCCCCCGACCCACCCATGCCGGTGACCACGATCGCCCGTGGCCGGCCCGCCGACAGGGCCGACCGCAGGTCAGTCTCGGCGGTGGCCCGCACGGCCATGCGGACCTGCGCGGCCGCCGACGCTACCACCCGGAGCATCCCGCCGGTGTCCGCGGCCTCCAGCAGCACCAGGTCATCCAGGCGCTCCTGGGCGGTCATCGTCATCCGGGGTCCCCCGGGTGGCGCGCCTCATCCACCAGCAGCACCGGTATGTCGTCGCGCACCGGGTAGGCGAGACCGCACTCGTCATTGGTGCAGACCAGCTCGCTGGCTTCCGCATCGGCGCGCAGCGGCGCATGGCACTTGGGGCAGGCGAGAATGTCGAGCAGCCAGTCGTCAATCTTCACGGGATCTCCCGGGATGCGGTGAGCATTGGGTCCATGCCGGTCCGGTGCACTGGCGCTGGACCGGCCCTTCGCGGACACCGAGCCTACCGGCCGGGAGCGGAGCGGCTGGCCAGGGCCGGGACACGCCTAGGGCGCGTCCCGGCCATCCGGGGCCGAGCGCAGCACCCGCAGATGCCCCCGCCGGCCCACCTCGACGCCCTGGCCGACCGGTTCGCCGGCCCGGGGCAGGCCTGCCTCCCGGACGGCGTTGGCCAGCGCCTCAAGATCGTCGGTCTCGGGTTCGGCGGGATCGACCGGCAGCCGGACGAATTCCCAGCCGCGGGGGGCGGTCAGCCGGTCGGCGTGCGCCGTGCACAGGTCGTAGCAGTGCGGCTCCACGTACGCGGCGAGCGGGCCGAGCACCGCCGTGGAGTCGCGGTACACGTAGGTCAGCGTGTATACCGCCGGCTGCTTGCAGGCCGGCCGGGAGCAGCGGCGGGGGGTCACCGGGGCACCCTGGGGCGGCTGGGACAGGCCCGGGTGGCGTGCTGCGGCGACCGGCTGGGGAGGGGGTCGCGTGCATCGCTCACAACGGCTGACCGTACCGACCCGCGGGCGGTAACGCCACCACCCGGGGCACACTGCGCGATCGTGTCTCGCTGGCGACCGTCCGGGGCCAGGTCGCGGGCGCGGCAGCTGACCCTCTGCCGGGCCGGGCGGTACGCTCGGCAACTATGCGGACCGGTGACGGGGGCGGCACGGGGCGCAGTGCCCGGATCAGGCGGCGGGACCGGCACGGCCGCGGGCTGCGGGGCGTGCTCGCCCCGCCCGGGGTGCCGCTGCACCGGAGCCGGTCGGAGCGGTTCGACGAGCTGATCCTGGAGGCCGTGGCCCGGCTGGAGCCGCGCTGGGGAACCCAGGTGTCCGGGGTCGAGTTCGCGGTGGAGGAGATCCCGCGGGCCAGCCCGCCGGGCGTGGCCGGCGACGCCGTGCCGCTGGCCCGGCTGGACACGGGCACACCGGCCGGCGCGGGTGGCCAGCCGGCCCGGCCGCCGCGCATCGTGGTGTACCGGCGGCCGCTGGCCGCGCGCGCGGACACCGAGGAAGAGCTCGGTGAGCTCATTTTCGAGGTCCTGGTGGAAGAGTTCGCCCAGCTGCTCGGCGTAGAGCCGGAGGATGTCGATCCTGGTTACGGGGGCGACGAGTAAGTCAGCGCGCCGCGCCGATGGCGGCGCCGTGCACGCGGGGCAGCGGCACGGTGATGAGCCCGCTGGCCACCGGCAGCATCGCCTGCAGCGCACCGCCCGTGCCCGCGCCGGTGATGACCCGGCCGGCGTACACCGGTCCGGAGCCAGCCAGCGGGGTGATCACCACGGCGAACGGCGTGCCGCGCGGCGCCCCGGGCACCGGGCGCAGCGCGACCAGCACGCTCTTCCCCGCGGCGACCGGCACCACCTGAGCGTGCTGCCGCGCCGGCTTGCCCCCGGTCACCTCCATGACGTTGACCTTGGCCGCTTTGTGCGGGGCAGACAGCACGAGCGCGGACGCCCGGCCCGCGCCGCTGGGATTGTCCGCGACCACGCCCTGCTCCTCGAGGGCGGGCGCGGCGGCCGTGAACGACCCGGGTGAGCCACCCCCGCCGCCCGGGATCATCACGTCCGCGGTGATCGGGGCATTGGACGTCAGCTTGAGCGCGGCCGGTATCCCGGACAGCGACGGCAGCGAGATCTGCGCGACTGAGCCGCCCGGCAGGTCGATGCCGCCGGCCCCGGTGGGGACGTAGGTACCCCGCGAGGTCACGGCCGTCACCTGGACATTCGCGTCCTTCACCCCGGGCACCGCGATGAACAGCTGACGGGTGCCCGCGGCGGACGGCAGGCCGGGCACCAGCAGCCGGGTGGCGGGTGCCTGCGCGGGGGGCAGCCAGGCGCCCGCACCGCTGCCGGTGGCCTCCTGGACCGCCGCCACGACCTGGCCGATGCTCGTCTGCACGTGCAGCGACACCGACCGGGAGTTCCGCAGCGCGGGGCCCAGCGACTGGACGACCATGCTGTGCGGCGGCACGGTGATCCCGGTGTCCGTGGTGTCCTGCAGCGGCCCGGCGTCGGTGAAGATGTCCACGGCCACGTCGGCCGGCTGGCCGCTCACGTTCATCAGGTACAGCCGGATACGCCCGGCGGTGTGCTGGCCGGGCCCGGCGAACCAGAAGTCGGTGCCCGGGCTGCCGCAGGCCGCGGTGGGCAGCCCGGTCCCCGTGGTCTGCTCGACGTCCAGTCCTTGCGCCAGCGGCCCGGTGGCCTGGACAACCACGCCACCACGGATCACGGTGGCCGCGATCGTGTGGCCGGCGGGCTGCGGCTGGGTGGTCTTGGCCGGCCCGGGCTTGGTCGTGGTCTTCTTGGTGCCCTGTTTCTGCTGCGCGGTGCTGGCTACCCGGGTGTGGTCAGTGGCGATCTTGGCCAGCCGGGGCGCGCCCGGCTGGCTGACGGTCAGCACCCGGCCGCCCGGGGCCGCGTTGCTGGTCCCGGACAGCCGGCTGACCACGGCGGTCCCGTTACCGGCCGGCCCGGTGCTGGCCGGCCCGGTGCTGGCTGACCCGGTGCTGGCTGACCCGGTGCTGCCCGCGGCCGCCATCATCGCGATCCCGCTGCCCGGGCTGAAGCTGGCCCCGGGTGCCGGGCAGACCCGGGTCACCGAGGTGACCGCGACCGCACGCGGCAGCCTCGGCGCGGATCCGGCCGTGAGGGACACGGAGTGCCGCAGGCCGGCCAGCCCGTACAGGCCAGCCAGCACGGCCACGACGATCACGACCGGCAGAACCCGGCTTAGCCGCAGGCCCGTCACCAGTCGTCCCGTGGCTCGTCGCCGTGGTCGCTGCCCCAGGCGACCGGCACGCCCTCGTCGTCCGGGTCGTCAGCCGGGCGCCGCGGCTCGCCCCGGCGCTCGGTCCCCGGGTAACCGGGGCCTGGGTAGCCGGCGCGCGGGGTCATCGGCGCGGGGACCATCGGCCCCGGGGCTGGCGGCGCCCGGGTACTCCGCGTCCCGGCGGCCGGTGCCGGGGTAGCCGGAGCCCGGGTAGCCGGCCGCCCCGTAGTCCGCACGGCGTGGGAAGGCACCGACGTCCGGGACGGCGCCTGGCTCTGGGTAGCCCTCGGCCGGCGGGTACCCGCCGCCGCGGGACCCGGCTCCCGGGCCTGCTGGCCGCCGCGGTGGAAGGGGGGCCAGCTGGTCACCGGCGGCGGAGGAGGATCCCGCGGCCGGATAGCCCTGTCCGTCCCGGTAGCCGGGCTCGCCGGGATACCCGCCTGGGCTGGGATGGCCACCCGCGTCCGGGTATGGCCGGCCCCGGGATGCCTCCGGAGGCACCGGGCCGCGCCGGGACGGTGCCGGGAGCGCGTCGTCATCGCCGGGCAGACGGCCACGGCTCACGTGCCGGCCCGCGGGCCGGCGGTTCTCGGGGTAACCGCCTCCCGGGGCCTCGCCCCGCGGGTAGTCACCGCCCGGGTAGTCACCGCCCGGGTAGGCACCGCCCGGGTAGTCACCGCCCGGGTAGTCATCCGCCGGATCGGCACCCACCGGGTACTGCCGCCCGGTCCCGGCATACTGGCCGGCCGGGTACCCGGCGGCCGGCGCTGTCTCGCCCGGTGGCCGCCCGGCTGGTGGTCCGGCCGGACCGGCCCACGACCTCGGGCCGGTCTCCGCCCAGGCGGGCGCGGCGGATTCGGCGGCGGGCTGGGCGCCGCGGCGCCACCGCCGGCGTTCGCCGCGCTGGGCCGCTGGCGGCTGAGCGGCAGGCGGCCCGGCAGCGGACGGCTGGGAAGCGGGCGGCTGAGCGGCCGGTGGCGGGGCTGCGGCGGCGTCCGCCCCGGCGGGCCGGCCGTCCTCGCCGCCCTGGCCAGCCGCCTCCCACAGGCCCCTGGACTGTGGCTCGGCGGCGAGGTCGGCGCGCTCCCGGCGGGCCAGCCGCCGGGCCCCGCCGACCACGCTGCGCCTGCTCCCGGGCGGCCCGCTGGGTGGGCTGGCGCCCGCTGGGCGTGGCCCGGCCCCGGCGGTAGCGGGCGCAGCAGCGGCCCGGCGGGACAGCCGCCTGCTGCCCGGCGCGGCCGCACCCTCGTCACCGCCACCGGCGCCGCGTGGTGCGGCCGTCCTGGCCCGGGCGCGCTCACCCCGGCTGGCCGGGTCAGCCGGGGCCGCCGCCGCGGCCGCGCTCTCGCCGGGCAGCCGGGCCCCGGGCAGCCCGAGACCGATCACTACCAGCAGGGCGAGGAGTTCGAAGGCAACGATCAGGTCCCGGCTGAGCTGGCTGTGTGAGATATCGAGCGTCCCGCCGCCCGCGGGGAGCCGGAAGGCCTGGGCCCAGCCACCGGCCGGGGAGGCCAGCGGTTGCAGCGGCGTGCCGTTGAGGGTGGCCGACCAGCCACCGGCCGGCTCGGCGAGGACCAGGGTCCCGCCGCCGTGCGGGGCGGCCGCACCGGAGACCGCCACCGGCCCGGATGGCACCGCGGCCACCGTGCCGCCCGGGCCGATCACCCGGACCCGGGCCGCCGTGTCCGCGACGCGCCAGAGCTGGAAACTGGTGGTCGTGCTCACCGGCCGCAGCGCGGCCACGTTGTCCAGACCGCTGGCCAGGGTGGCGTCCACGGGTGCGGGCAGCAGCACGTAGCCGATACCCAGCGCGGCCAGAGCCTGGCCCTGGTCCTGGGCGTCGCTGCCGTGCGGCGCGACCAGCGTGGACACGGTGCTGTCCAGCGCCTGCTGGGCGGACGGCGGCTGGGTGAGATCGGCCGTGCCGAGCAGCGGGTCGGCGCCGCGGAGCACCTCGTAGCTCACCCCGCCCGGGCCGCTGGCCCGCAGCACCAGCGTGCGCAGCCGCAGCCCGGTGTCGGAGGACACGCTGACGAAGGCGGGCAGTACCGGCCCGGCGGATCCCCCGATCGGCCCGCGCACCCCCCCGGTTACCCAGGAAGCGGCGGCGAGCAGCGGCGCACTGGCCGCCACCACGGCCAGCAGCAGGATGCCAAGCCCGCGCGGCTGCCGCCAGTGGCCATCGCCCAGCTGGGCGGGCAGCACATCGGCGGCGACGACGGCCGCGAGCACCAGCCCGGCGGCCGCGAGGGCCAGGGAGATGCCCGGCCAGGCCGCGATCGGCCGGGCCGCCCCGGCCGGTGTGACCAGGATCCGGCTCACCCCGACCGCGATCACCAGCCCGAGCAGCGCCACCGACCAGCCGGCCAGGACCAGCGACCGGCGCGCGGTGAGCAGCAGCGCGGCCAGCGCGGCCAGCGCGATGCCCCCGGTGACCCAGAACGGGGGCAGGCCCGGGCCGCCGGGCGACAGCAGCAGCAGCGACCGGGCGGGCAGGTCAGCGGTGGCCAGGCCGGGCACCTTGTTCCCTGCTTCCAGGAACAGCAGGGCCGGCCGGGTGGCCACCTGCACCGTCCACGGCAGCAGCAGCACGGGCGGCACGGCCACGGCGATGACGAGGTTGAGCAGGGTCCGCCGGCGCCCACGGCCGATGGTGACCGCGGCCAGGATGGCCCCGGCCACCGCGGCGACCCAGATCAGCGGGACGAACGCGGCGGCTATCGCGATGAGCAGGCCAGACGCCCAGGCTGCGCGCCGGGCCCGGCGGCCGGGTGCGGTGAAGATCCGCGCGGCCACCATGGCGATGACCGGCAGCAGGGTGAACACCACCGCCGACCCGAACCGCCCGGCGGCGACCGCGCCCATCCCCACCGGCAGCAAGGCGTACGCCGCGCCCGCCCAGACCCGGGCGGCTACCGAGGTGGTGATCCGGCGGGCGGCGAAGAACGCGGCCAGCCCGGCGAGCGGGATGCAGCCGATCATGATGACGTCAATGGCCAGCCACGGCTTGCCACCGAGCAGCGTGGCGAGCGCCGCGATGACGGCCACGTACGGTGGCGTGGAGGTGGCCGATCCGATACCGGCCGGGTGGAATCCCTGCAGGTACTCCTGCCACAGTGGGGATACGCCGCCCCAGGCCGGGCTGAGTGCCCCGCCCGCCAGCGTTCCCGCGGTGAGCAGCGAGCGCTCCGCGACCAGCGCGATCGTGGTCAGCCCGGCGAACAGCAGGACGCCGGGATTGGTCAGGATGCGCTGGGCCAGCCCGCTGTCGACGAGCAGGTAGTCCTCGTCGTCGTCCGGATCGTCGGTGGCGTGATGGCTGCCCGCGGTGTCGATCTGGGTGGACGTGTAGAAGACGCTGGCGGCGAACTCGGCCAGGCGGCGCAGCGAGCGGCCACGCGGCAGCTCGCTGCGCAGCCGGCTGTACGCGGCGCGGCGGCCACGGGCCCGGCGCCGCCGCGCGGCCAGCAGCCGGAACGGCTGGGCGAGCACCGAGCCCACCGCGGCGAGCTCGTCCAGGGCCGCATGCGGCCGCTTGGCCAGCAGGAAGAACAGGGTGCGCAGGGTGGACAGCACCAGGTTGCCGGCCAGCGCGGCGGCCGCCGGGGCCAGCGGGAGGTTGGCCAGCAGGGTGAACAGCGCGTTGTGCCGGTCGGCCCGGCGCGGCCGCGGAGCGGCCGACGGGGACCGGCGGTTGCGGGCCGCCGCCTCCAGGTGGTACACGACGGCGTCGGTGACGACCCGGACCCGGTGCCCGGCCGCGTGTACCCGCCAGCAGAAGTCGACGTCGTCCCGGAACAACGGCATACCCGGGTCGAACCCGCCGGCCTGGTCCCACACGTCCCGGCGGACCAGCATCCCGGCGCTGGTGACGGCCAGCACGTCCCGGTCCCCGTCGTGCTGGCCCTGATCCACCTCACGGGGCTCGATACCGGTGATCCGCCGTCCGGCGGTGTCGATGGTCACACCCGCCTCGAGCAGCACCCGGCGGTCGGACCAGTCCATCACCTTGGGGCCGAGCACGGCCGCCGTGCGGGCCTCGGCCGCACCGCGCAGCAGCTGCTCCAGGGCATCGGGGGCGGGCTCACAGTCGTCGTGCAGCAGCCACACCCATTCCACGCGCTCGCCCTGGGACAGCCCGGCCGGCCTGGGGACGTTGGTGTTCGCGGCCCGGTGCCGCAGCGCCTGGCTGACCGCGTGGCCGTAGCCGGTGCGGCGGTCCATGCCGAACACCACCGAACGGCCCAGCAGTTCGGTGAGCACGGCGCCGCTGCGGTCCCGGCTGCCGGTGTCCACCGCGACCACCCGCTGCACCGGCCGGGTCTGGCCGAGCAGCGCTTCGGCGATACGCGGCAGCCACGCGGCACCGTCATGAGCGACGATCACCGCGGTGACGACGTGCTGGCCCTGCGCATTAGTTGACGACACGAGTCCGCTTGCTGCTCGGAGTGGTCACCTGCCCGGGCACCGCATCACGGCCCGCTCGGTCCCGGCAGGCGCGGGTACGCGTGAACAATACGCGACCCGATACCGGCCAGGCAGGCACTCCGGGCGCTTCGGTGCAGACCCCAGCCCGGGCCGGGTGGCCCGGCGGCAGCCAGCGCCGGGCAGGCCAGAACTCCGGCCAGCCAGCCGACCTGGGACTAGATCGCTTCGCGCTTCATCCGGCGGCGCTCACGCTCGGACAGCCCGCCCCAGATGCCGAACCGCTCGTCGTGCTCAAGCGCATACTCCAGGCATTCCACCCGGACCTCGCAGCCGCGGCACACCTTCTTGGCTTCCCGGGTGGAGCCGCCCTTCTCGGGGAAGAAAGCCTCCGGGTCTGTCTGCGCGCAGAGCGCGCGATCCTGCCACCCCAGTTCGGCAGCGTCATCCACGCCGATTCCGAAACCGCCGGGCGCCAGCGGGACGATGACCTCGGCCACAGCGCACCTCCTACCCCTCGGTGCCCGCACCCTCTCCCCCGGGGCGCGAGAACTACACGGTTGAAATTACACCCGCGTGTCTTGCGCTGAGTCAAGCTGCATACGTGATAGAGACAATGTTCTTGACCCCGATGACCGGGAAAGTCCAGTCCGGATTCTGCCCCGACAGCCGGGATTCCAGGCCCGCGACCTGCGCGGATAGCGGCCAGGACGGGTTCGGCGGGGGCTCACGGCAGATAGCCACTGAAGGATTGCAAGACTTGCCGGCATGCGCATCACCGTGCTGGCCGGCGGAGTCGGCGCCGCCCGCTTCCTGCGTGGGCTGATGGCCGCGGCCCCGGACGCCGACATCACCGTGATCGGCAACACCGGCGACGACATCACCCTGTTCGGCCTGCACGTCTCGCCCGACCTGGACACGGTCATGTACACCCTCGGCGGCGGGATCAGCGAGGAGCAGGGCTGGGGCCGGGCGGGCGACACGTACGCCGTCCTGGGCGAGCTGGCCGCCTACCGTGCCGGGCCGGACTGGTTCAGCCTGGGCGACCGGGACATCGCCACCCACATCACCCGGACCAGCCTGCTGGCTGAGGGCCGCACGCTGTCGGCCGCCACGGCGGCCCTGTGCCAGCGCTGGCAGCCCGGGGTGACGCTGCTCCCGATGTCCGACGACCGGGTGCAGACCCACGTGGTGCTGCGCGACGACCAGGGCGGGCGGACCGTGCACTTCCAGGAGTGGTGGGTACGGCTGCACGCGGCCGTGCCCGCCGCGGCCATCGTCATGGATGGGGCGGCCCAGGCCAGGCCGGCTCCGGGGGTGCTGGACGCGATCGCCGCCGCCGACGTGCTGCTGTTCCCGCCGTCCAACCCGGTGGTGAGCATCGGCGCCATCCTGGCCGTGCCCGGGATCGCCGCGGCGGTCAGTGCCAGGAAGGCCATCGGGGTATCCCCGATCATCGGCGGCGCGCCCGTGCGCGGCATGGCCGACGCCTGCCTGGCCGCCATCGGGGTGCCGGCCACCGCCCAGGCGGTGGCCGCGCACTACGGCCCCGGCCTGCTCGCCGGCTGGCTGGTCGATGACCAGGACAAGGCGGCGGTGGACGCACCGGAACTGGCGGGCATCACGGTGCGGGCCATGCCGCTGTACATGACTGACCTCGCGGCTACCACCGCGATCGCCCGGGCGGCCCTCGATCTGGCCGCGGAGCTGAGCGGGTGAGCGGGCCGGCGCAGCCCAGCGGGCCAGCCCGGCCGGGCGTGACCGTGACCGGCCTGCCCGGCCTGCCGGAGATCGGCGCCGGGGACGATCTGGCCGGGCTGATCGCAGACGCCGCACCCGGCCTGGCCGACGGCGACATCGTGGTGATCACCTCGAAGGTGGTCAGCAAGTCGGAAGGCCGGGTCATCCAGGCCGACCGGGACAAGGCGATCGACGCGGAGACGGCCCGGGTGGTAGCCCAGCGGGGCCCGACGCGCATCGTGCAGACCCGGCACGGCCTGGTGCTGGCCGCGGCCGGGGTGGACGACTCCAACACGGCTCCGGGGACCGTAGCGCTGCTGCCCGAGGATCCCGATGACTCGGCCCGGCGGATCCGGGCCGGGCTGCGCGGCCGCCGGGCGGTCACGGTCGGCGTGGTGATCACCGACACGCTGGGCCGTCCCTGGCGCAATGGGCAGGCGGACGCGGCGATCGGCGCGGCCGGCCTGCTGCCGCTGTGTGATTACCGCGGTCAGGCGGATGCCTTCGGCCGCCCGCTGGAGGTCACCGTGACCGCGGTGGCCGACGAGCTGGCCGCCGCCGCCGACCTGGTCAAGGGCAAGCTCAGCGGCATCCCGGTGGCCATCGTCCGGGGCCGGGCCGATCTGGTCACCGACGCGGACGGGCCGGGCGCCCAGGCCCTGATCCGGCCCGCGGACGAGGACATGTTCCGCTACGGCTCCGCGGACGTGCTGACCGCGCGGCGGACGGTGCGCGAGTTCACCGCCGACCCGGTGGACCAGGCCGCGGTGCGCCGCTCGATCGCGGCCGCGCTGACCGCGCCCGCACCGCACCACTCCACCCCGTGCCGGTTCGCGGTCCTGGCCTCGCCGCAGGCCCGGACCAGGCTGCTGGACGACATGCTGGCCGCGTGGATCACGGACCTGCGCGGCGACGGGTTCACCGAGGAGCAGATCGCGCGCCGGGTGCGCCGCGGCGAGCCGCTCCGCCGGGCCCCGCTGATCATCGTGCCGTGCCTGGTCACCGACGCGGCGCACAGCTACCCGGATGACCGGCGGGCGGCCGCCGAGCGGGAGATGTTCGTCGTCGCCGCCGGGGCCGCGGTGCAGAACCTGCTGGTCGCGCTGGCCGTCGAGGGGCTCGGCTCATGCTGGGTGTCGAGCACGATGTTCTGCCGCCCGGTGGCGGTGGCGGCGCTCGGGCTGCCGGACGGCTGGCAGCCGATGGGCGCGGTCGGCGTCGGCCACCCGGCCGCGCCGCCGCCGGACCGCCCGCCCCGCGACCCCGCCGATTTCATGATGACCCTGTGACTCACGAGACCAAAGTGACTAATCCGGGATATGTGGCGGCCAGGCACCAATCGTGATCATGACTTAAGGGCTAAAAGATTCGACCCTAAGTCATGATCACGAACGTGGGGCTGCGATGCGGGGCTGACGGCGGGCCCGGCGGGCGGGGGCTGAGGCTGCGGGGGCCCGGCGGGCGGGGCTGGGGCTGCGGGGGCCCGGCAGGCGGGGCTGAGGCTGACGGCGGGCGGAGGGGCGGGGCTGGCGGGAGGCTAGAGACCCAGGCGGCGGGACAGATCGGAGGCGAGGAGGCCGGCCGGGTCGAGCTCGGCGCGCAGCTTCCGGAACTCCTCCAGCCGGGGGTACATCTGGGCCAGGATCTCCGGGCGGACCCGGGAGTCCTTGGCCAGGTAGACCCGGCCGCCGGCGTCCAGCACCCGCTGGTCCAGCCGGTCCAGCAGCTGGTCCAGGCCGCGGGTGCGGGCCGGGAAGTCCAGGGCCAGGGTCCAGCCGGGGATCGGGAAGGACAGGAACCCCGGGTCGCCCGGGCCGAACCGCTTGAGCACGGTGACGAACGACGGCGCGCGGGCCGCGCTGATCTGCTCCAGCGACCAGCGGACCAGCTGGTCCTGGCCAAACGGCAGCACGTACTGGTACTGGCGGAACCCAGATGGCCCGTACACCCGGTTCCAGTTCCGGATCCCGTCCAGCGGGTGGAAGAACTGGCCGATGGTCTGGATCTGGCCGAGCAGCCGGCGCGGGGCCTTGCGGTACCAGACCTGATTGGCCAGCCCGACCGTGACCGGGTTGAGCAGCCCGCCAGGGAAGACCGGCGGGGCGCCGAGCGGCAGCCGGCCCCGGGCCGGAAATCGAACGGATGCTGCTGATCCCAGGGCGCCAGGTCGGCCAGGGCGGCGAAGTCACCGCTGGTGATCACCGAGCGGCCCAGGGCGGCGCCGCGGGCCAGGCAGTCGGTCCACGCCACCGTGTAGGTGTAGCGGTCGTCCGTGGCCGACAGGTGAGCCATGGTCTCGTCGATGTCCGCGGTGCGCACCGTGTCCACCTTGAGCCGGGACGTCGCGACCTTGGTCAGCTGGACGGCGGCGCGCAGGATGATGCCGGTCAGCCCCATCCCGCCGGCCGTGGCCCAGAACAGCGGCGGATCGCCATCCGGCGTGACCCGCTGCACCTGACCGTCCGGCCGCAGCAGGTCGAACCAGGGCACGTGGCTGGCGAAGCTGCCGGCCGCGTGATGGTTCTTGCCGTGCACGTCGGCGGCGATCGCGCCGCCGATGGTCACCTGCCGGGTGCCCGGGGTGACCGGCACGAACCAGCCGGCCGGCAGAGCCGCGGTCATCAGCTGTTCCAGGCTGACCCCGGCTTCGCAGGTGACCACGCCGGCCGCCGTGTCGAAGCTGGTGATCCGGTGCATCGCGGTGGTGCCGATGACCAGGCCGCCGTCGTTCTGCGCCGCGTTGTTGTAGCTGCGGCCCAGGCCGCGGGCGATCACCCCGCGGGCGGGCGCGGTGGCCAGCAGCCCGGCGACCTGGTCCGGGTCGGCCGGCTGGGCCAGCCGCGCGGTCGACGGCGCGATCCGCCCCCACCCGGTCAGCCTGGTGGGGCGGCTGGGCACCGAGGCCATTCCCGTCATCCTCTCTGCTGCGGTCCCGCGGGCGTTACGGCATCGCCAGCGGCAGCGGTGCCCGGGACCCGCCCCGTACCCCCGCATACACCCCGTCGCTGGCAGTTGCGCGAGCAAGCCGTTCTGCTGACGGGTTTTCATAGGTGGTGGTGCGCTGGCGGAGTGGCCGTTCCAGGGGAGCGACCAGCGCGGCGATCTGGCTGATCGTCTTGTACGACCCATGCTGTGAGCCAGCCATCCGGCTGATCGTCTCCTCCATCAGCGTGCCGCCCAGGTCGTTCACCCCGCCCTGCAGGACGTCCCGGCACAGCTCCTCGCCCAGCTTGACCCAGGAGCACTGGATGGAGCTGATCGCGCCGTGCAGCATGATCCGGGACAGCGCGTGCACGGCCCGGTTCTCCCGCCGGGTCGGGCCGGGGCGGGCCAGGCCGGCCAGGTAGATCGGCGCACTCGCGTGCACGAACGGGAGCAGCACGAACTCGGTGAAACCGCCGGTGCGCTCCTGGATGCCGCGGATGACCCGCAGGTGGCCGACCCAGTGCGCCGGGGTGTCCACGTGCCCGTACATCATCGTCGCGCTGGTCGGGATGCCGAGCTCGTGCGCGGTGGTTATCACCTCGATCCAGGCCGCGGCGGGCAGCTTGCCCTTGGTCAGCACCCAGCGCACGTCGTCGTCGAGGATCTCGGCCGCGGTGCCCGGGTGGGAGTCGACGCCCGCCTCCCGGGCCCGGGCCAGCCACTCGCGGATCGGCAGGCCGGTGCGGGACGCGCCGTTGACCACCTCCATCGGGGAGAACGCGTGCACGTGCATGTCCGGGCAGCGCCGCTTGACCTCGGCGGCGATGTCGAAGTACGCGGTGCCGGGCAGGTCGGGGTGGATGCCGCCCTGCAGGCAGACCTCGGTGGCACCGGCCTGCCACGCCTCAGCGGCCCGGTCCCCGATCTGCTCCAGGGACAGCGAGTAGGCGTCCGCGTCGGTGCGGCGCTGGGCGAACGCGCAGAACCGGCAGCCGGTGTAGCAGACGTTGGTGAAGTTGATGTTCCGGTTCACCACGTACGTGACGTCGTCACCGATCGCGTCCTCGCGCAGGTGGTCGGCGAGGGAGGTGAGCGTGTCGAGTTCGGCGCCGTCGGCATCGAGCAGGGCCAGGGCCTCGCGGTCGCTGATCCCGGCTGGGTCCCGTTCCGCGCTGCGCAGGGCCGCGGCGACCTCGGGCCGGACCCGTTCCGGGGCGGGCGCGGCGGGCCGCCGCGCCCGCCCGGTGCGGGCGGCCGGGTCGATCCGGGTGGCCACCTCGGCCCAGTCCCCGTAGACCTCGGCGAAGTCGTCCCGCCGGTCCCGGGTCCGGCCGGTGGTGTCGATGGTCGTGTGCAGGTCGGTCCGCCCGGCCGCCTCGCCCCAGCCGCCGTCCGGCTCCTGCCACGGCTGCCCGGCCACGGCCGCGTCCTCGCGGGCCAGCCCGGTGGCCGGATCGGCCAGCGCGGCCACGTGCCGGGCCAGCCGCGGGTCCAGCCACGGCTCGCGCAGGTAGCCCGGGTAGATGGTGAGCCGCTCGCGCAGCGTCATGCCCCCGGCCGCGGTCAGCGCGGCCAGGTCGCCGATCTGCGGCCACGGGCGTTCCGGGTTGACGTGGTCCGGGGTCAGCGGTGATACGCCGCCCCAGTCGTCGATACCGGCCGCCAGGATCAGCGCGTGCTGGTCGCCGATGAGGTTGGGCGGGGCCTGGATGCGGATGGCCGGGCCCAGGACCAGCCGGGCCACTGCGATGGTGGCGGCCAGGTCGTCGAGTTCCGCGTCGGGCACGCCGCGCATCTTCGTGTCCGGCTTGGCCCGGAAGTTCTGCACGATGACTTCCTGGATGCCGCCGTACTCGCGGGCCACGCCGCGGATCGCGAAGATCGACCCGGCCCGCTCGGCCCGGGTCTCGCCGATGCCGATCAGGATGCCGGTGGTGAACGGGACGCTGCTGCGGCCCGCGTCCTCCAGTACCCGCAGCCGCACCGCCGGATCCTTGTCCGGGCTGCCGAAGTGCGGCCCGCCCGGCTCGGTGAACAGCCGGGCCGCGGTGGTCTCCAGCATCATGCCCATGGACGGCGCGACCGGCTTGAGCCGCTGGAAGTCCTGCCAGCTGAGCACGCCCGGGTTGAGGTGCGGGAGCAGACCGGTCTCCTCCAGCACCCGGATGGCCATGGCCCGGACGTAGGACAGCGTGTCGTCGTAGCCGTGTGCGTCCAGCCACTCGCGAGCCTGCCGCCACCGGTCCTCGGGCCGGTCGCCCAGGGTGAACAGGGCCTCCTTGCAGCCCAGCGCGGCGCCGCCAGCGGCGATCCTGAGCACCTCGTCCGGTGGCAGGTACGGGCTGTCCAGCCGGCCGGGCACGGTGGCGAACGTGCAGTAGCCGCAGCGGTCCCGGCACAGCCGGGTGAGCGGGATGAACACCTTGCGGGAGTAGGTGATGATCCCCGGCCGGCCCGCGGCGGCCAGTCCCGCGTCCCGGGTCCGCGCGGCGTAGCCGAGCAGCTCGGTCAGCTGCCCGCCGCGGGCGTGCAGCAGGACTGTGGCCTCGGCCTCGTCGAGCGGCTTGCCGTCCCGCGCCCGGGCCAGCGCCCGGCGCAGGGCGCTGGCGGTCGGCGGGGACTCCGGCGGAGGCAGGGCCCGGGACCGGGGCTGGGACCGGGGGCGGCGGGACCCGGGGCTGTCAGCACTCATGCCCCAACCCTAGGCGGCCATCCCCCGCCCCACGGGCCCTGCCCCGGAGAGCGCGGTGCGTTACGGGTGTTCTGCCGCCCACAATGGACCGCAGTGACCAGATGCACCGCGTTCAGGGGTGCGGGGCCGGGAGTGCGGCTAGAACGCGCGGTAGTCGCGCAGGGGCATGCGGGGGGCGCGGCGCGGCGGGCCGAACCCGCCCGCCACGAGCAGGCTGGCCGCCCGGTGCCGGTGGCCGGCGTACGGCGCGAGCAGTTCGAGCATCCCGGCGTCGTCCACCACCCGGCCGATCAGCGACCAGCCGACCACGCCGGGCAGGTGCAGGTCGCCCACGGACACCGCGTCCGGGTCGCCGCAGGCCCGCTGGCGGATCTCGGCCGAGGTCCATGGGCCGATGCCGGGCAGCGACTGGAGCCGCCGGTCAGCCGTATCTGGCGGCATCCAGACGATCTCCTCCAGGCGGCTGGCGACCTGGCAGGCGCCGATGATGGTGCGGGCCCGCACCGCCTCCGCGCCCGCGCGGTGCCACTCCCAGGACGGGATGCGCCGCCAGACCTGGGGAGGCGGGAACACCCGCATGCCCGGCGGGCACGGGCCGGGCGCGTGGTCCCCGTACTTGAGCATCAGCCGCCGCCAGGCCCGGTGGGCTTCCACCCCGGACACTTTCTGTTCCAGCACGGCGGGCACCAGCGCCTCCATGACCAGGCCGGTCCGGCCGATGCGCAGGCCGGGCAGGCGCCGGGCCAGCTGGTGGAGCACCGGGTGCACGGGGATGAAACCAGCCGGGTCGTCGTCCGCGCCGAGCGCCGCGGGCAGCGTGCGCAGCAGCCAGGACGCGCCCGGTCCCCAGGCGGCAGCGCGGATGGTCAGCGGCGGGACGGCGGCCCCGGCCGGCGGGGGACGGCCCGGGCCAGCGGGGCGGCCCCGGCCGGCGGGAGGGCGGCCCCGGCCGGCGGGGGCGCGATGGCGGGCGGGGGCACGGCTGCGGCCAGGACCCGCTGCCGCCGCCCGGCCGAGACGGCGGCGTCCGCCAGCGCGGTAGGGCGGGTACTCGTCACCCGGATCGTGCCCGGCCCGTGCGGGGTCAGCGCGGTGCGCCACATGCTGCCGTCGGCCATGATGCGCAGCGCCGGGTCACCCGGCCCGCGCCGGTGCACGGCCAGCGTCCGCAGCAGGTCGACCGGGAACGGTGGCCGCCACTCGCCCACCGCGTCCGGCTCGGTCCACGGCACCGGCACAGCCGGCCCGGAACCAGGCCCGGAACCGGGGCCGCGGCGCAGCCGGGCGGCCCGGCCACGGCCGGCGCTTACCCAGTTCGACTCGGCCCGGACTGGAGCGGCCCAGCTGGTGCGCGTGTCCACCCGCCCATGCTCACACGGCCGGGCGCCGCGCGCGGCCCACACACGCCGGCTCACGCATCGCGGCCCACACACGCCGGCTCACGCATCGGTGGAAAACCGGACGCAGGTCGGCCCGAGTTCCTCCCCCGGCCACACCCGCAGCCCGGCGCGCAGCTCGTTGCCCGGGCAGATGCGCGCCGCGTCCCCGATCACCACGCCATCCAGCACCACGCCCGCACCGATCACCGCGTCCCGGCCGATCACGCTGCCGGTCACCCGGGCCCCCGGGCCGATGCCGGCCCCGTCGAACAGCACGCTGCCGCTGACGTAGGCATCCGCGGCCACCTGCGCGCCCGCGCCGACCACGGTCCCGCCGCGCACCCGGGCCGCCGGATCGACCCGGCCCCCGGCCAGCCGCAGCATCTCGCCCGGAGCACCAGCGCCCGCGGGCAGGGCGGCGGATGCCAGCCGCCCGAGCACCAGATCGCACGACCCCTGGACGAACGCCTCGGGCGTGCCCACATCCAGCCAGTACGCGGTCTCCAGATAGCCCATGACCAGCGCACCCGAATCGATCAGCCCGGGGAACGTCTCCCGTTCCACCGAGATCACCCGGCCGGGCGGGATCTCATCGATCACGCTGCGCCGGAACACGTAGCAGCCGGCGTTGATCCGGTTGGTGACCGGCTCGGGCGTCTTCTCCAGGAATGCGGTCACCCGGCCCGTCCCGTCGGTCGGCACGCAGCCGAACCGGGACGGGTCGGGCACCTCGACGAGATGCAGGGTCACCGCCGCGTCGGACTTGCGGTGCAGCTCGATCTGGGCCGGGATGTCATGCCCGGACAGCACGTCCCCGTTCAGCACGACGACCGGGCGGTCCGGCCCGCTGCGCAGCCCGGCCGCGGCGTTGCGGATCGCGCCGCCGGTGCCCAGCGGCTCCGCCTCCTGCAGGTACGAGATTTCCAGGCCGAACGCGGCGCCGTCGCCGAAGCACTCGGCGAACATCTCGGCCCGGTAGGCGGTGGCCAGCACCACGTGGGTCACCCCGGCCGCGGCGGCCTTGGCGAACTGATGGGCCAGGAACGGGACACCCGCGGTGGGCAGCAGGGGCTTGGGCGTGCCGATGGTCAGCGGCCGCAGCCGGGTGCCCTGGCCGCCGACGAGCAGGATGGCTTCGAGGGGCTCCGGAAACTGGCCTGACATGAGGAGCGAGGCTACTCTCCGCGCTGCGCTGCCGCACGCTGGTAGGACGCCATATGGGCTTCCGCCGAGGCCGTCCAGGTGAACTCCTGGGACCGGGCATGCCCGGCCGCGCCGAGCGCCTCCAGCCGCGCCGGATCATCCAGCAGCCCGCGCAGCGCGGCCTGGATGGACTCCGCGTCCGGCTCGGTATAGGCGACCGCGTCCCCGCCCACCTCAGGCAGTGAGGTGCGGTGCGTGGTCAGCACCGGCGCACCGCAGGCCATGGCCTCCAGCACCGGCAGCCCGAAGCCCTCGCCGCGGCTCGGGAACGCCACCACCAGCGCGCCGCCCAGGAAGCCGGGCAGGTCGGTGAAGCGCAGGTAGCCCGGGCGGACCAGGCGCAGGTGCGCCGGGACCGCGGCCACCGCCTCGTCCACTTCCTCGCTCCAGCCGCTGCCCCCGCCGAGCACCAGGGCAGGCGGGTCAGGCAGATCCGAGACCGCCGCGGCCCAGGCGGTGATGAGCGCCGGGACGTTCTTCCGCGGCTCCAGGCCGCCGAGGTAGGCCACGTACGGCTGGTCGTGCAGGCCGAGCCGGTCGGAGACCTGGTGCACCCGCTCCGGGCTGGGCCGGTGGAACAGCTCGTGGTCCACGCCGTGGTAGGCCACGTCGATCCGGGTCGGGTCGGCGCCAAGCACCCGCACCAGCTCATCCCGGGTCGCCTTGGACGGGACGAGCAGCCGGGTGGCCCGCCGGGCCGCGGTGCGGATCGCCGACTTGAAGAACGTCGCGGTCACCGCGTTGTGCGCGTCGGGCTCGGTGAAGTAGGTCAGGTCGTGGATGGTCGATACCACCGGCACCCCGGGGCGCAGCGGCATCGTGTAATGCGGCGCGTGCAGCACATCCGCGTTCACCTGCTGGGCGACCAGCGGAAGCCCGGTCTGCTCCCAGGCCAGCCGGGCGGGCCGGTGCGCGATCGCGGTCGGGCCGGCGACGATGCTCGCGTTCGGGACCAGCCGGCCGTACCGCTCCTCATCGGCGCGCTGGCAGGCCACGGCCAGGTCCGCTTCGAGCGTGCCGAGCGCCGAGATCAGGCCGTCCACATAGCGGCCGAGCGCACCGCGATCCGCCGGCACGGCGGTCGCGTCAACCAGCACCCGAGGTGCCACGAGCAGTCTTTCTCCTTCCCCCCGGAGGCGCGGGCCCGAGGTAGCCAGACGACTGGCAAATTCAGCATTGGTGCGATGTCCCGTTACGACCGAGCGTACGCCCTCCGCCGGCCTGCCGGTGAGCATCGACGCTCATGTTTCGCCCTCGCCCGGTACCACCCCCCTGCCCGGCCGGCCAGCGCCGCCGGACGCGGCCCTACGGCGACGCGGACGGCGACGCGGACGGCGACGCTGACGCCGTCGCGGCGCCGTGGTGTGACCCCGGTGAGCGGGCCTGGGCCGCCTGCTGTGCCTGGTCGAGTGCCTTCTTCATCAGCGCGGTGTACTTACCGTAGCTGGCGAAGTCACCCCGCTTCAGGGCGGCCTGGGCCTTGCCGTAGTCGGTCTCGGCCTGCTGCAGATAGCCGCGCACCGCCGCGCTCACCGGGCCCGACCCGGAGCCGGAACCGCTGCCCGGCCCGGCGCCGGTACCGGTGCCGCCGGGCGAGCCCGCGGCCAGCCCGGGCACCACCTGGGCCAGGGCCTGCGGCAGGGTCGGCGCGAACCCGACGTTCCCGCCGAAGGACACCGCGACCCGTTTCAGCACCGGGTAGGAACCGGTGCTGCTGCCGCCGGCGGCGCCCGCCGCCTGGATGTAGACGGGTTCCTCGTAGATGAGCGCGCCACCGACCGGCAAGGTGATCAGGTCGCCCTCGATCACCTTGGAGCCGTTCTGCCGGTACAGCGACAGCTGCGAGGAGATCCCCGGGTCCGACTCGAACGTGCCCTGCACCTGCTGCGGGCCGAGGATCGCGGTGTCCTGGGGTAGCTGCAGCACCCGCATCGTGCCGTACTCCCGGGACAGCGGGTTGCTGTCCACGGCCAGGAACGCGGCCATGTTCTGGCGGCCGCGCTGGACGAACGACGTGGTCAGCGAGAACTGGGTGGGCGCGCCCGGCATCGTCATCGTCTGGAAGTACGGCGGCTGGGCGGCTGGCTGCTTGACACTCGGGTCATCCGGCACCGACCAGAAGTTCTGCCCGCTGTAGAACGACTGGGCCTGCTGTACGTGGAACTGGGCCAGCACCTGCCGCTGCACCTCGAGCAGGTCCGGCGGGTAGCGCAGGTGCGGCATCAGGTACGCCGGGATGTCCTGCTTCGGCTTGACCACCCCGGGGAAGGCCTTCATCCAGGCCCGCAGGATGGGATCGGACTGGTCCCAGTCGTACAGCGTGACGTTCCCCGTGTAGGCGTTCACCACCGCCTTGACCGAGTTGCGGATGTAGTTGATCTGGCCGGTGGGCTGGCCCGCCACCGAGCCGCCGGGCGCGTCGCTGGTCGCGGTGGCGGCCGGCATGCTGAGCCGCTGCGAGTAGGGGTAGAGGTCGGTCGTGGTGTAGCCGTCCACCACCCACAGGACCTGCCCGTTGGCCACCACCGGGTACGGCTCGCCGTCCAGGGTGAGGAACGGTGCCACCTTGCCCACCCGGGCCAGCGGCTGCCGGTCGTAGAGGATCTTCGAGTCGCCGTTGATGGCCCCGGACAGCAGGATGTTCAGCTCGCGGAACTTGACCGTGTACAGCAGGCGGTTCAGCGGCGAGCCGATGCCCACCCCACCGCCGCCGCGGTAGGTGGTGTTCTGCTGCCCGCCGTTGCTCCCGGACGGGTAGTCCAGTTCCCACTTGCGCCCGCCGGGCGGCCCGCCCACGATCGCGTAGCTGTTCTGCTGCTGGCCGAAGTACACCCGGGGCTGGGTCAGCCCGAGGTCACCGTGCGGCGGGATCTCGCTCTCCACGAACGCCGGGTTGCCGTTGCCCTGGACGTTGTTCGCGGTGGCCGCGACCACCCCGAACCCGTGCGTGTACACCAGGTGAGTGTTGATCCAGTTGCCCTGGCCCGGCGGCGGCCCGCCCATGCCGCGCACCGCGACCACCGTGTCCTGTGGCAGCGAGCCCCCGCCGGGCAGCGGGTACCGGTCCATGGCCAGCATGTCGGGGAACTGGTAGTAGCTCTTGATCTGCTGCAGCTGCTGGAAGGTCGGCGCCACCACGTCCGGGTCCAGCAGCCGCGTCCCGGCCAGCCCGGACACCTGGCCCGCCAGCGCGGTGTCCGACTCGGTGGAGATGGCCGAGTACGGGCTCACCTTGACGGTGGAGGCGGTGATCCCGTACGCCTGCCGGGTGGTCTCGATCTCCCGCTGGATGAACGGCGTCTCCTTGGCCAGTTCGTTCGGCTTGACCACGAACTGCTGGATGATCGCCGGGTACACGCCGCCGATGAGGATGGCCGACAGCACCAGCAGGCCGAACCCGACGGCCGGCAGCATGGCACTGCGCCGGGCCGCGCCCGCGAAGAACAGCAGCGCGCACAGAATGGCGATCACCGCGAGCACGGTCTTGGCCGGCAGCACCGCGTTCACGTCGGTGTAGGACGCCCCGGTCGTCACCGCGCCGCGCTGCGAGAAATCAATGCCGTACCGGTCAAACCAGTAGGCCACGGCCTTCAGCAGCACGAACACACCGAACAGCACGAACAGGTGAGCCTGGGCGGCCATCGTCGCCCGCAGGCGCCGGCCCTGCAGGCGCAGCCCGCCGTAGAGGTAGTGCACCACCAGGGCCAGGGCCAGCGACAGCAGGACGGCGGCGAACAGGTAGCTGAGCACCAGCCGGATGAACGGGTAGGTGAAGACGAAAAACGAAAGGTCGATGTGGAACTGACGGTCTTTTACGCCAAACGGAACCTGGTTCGCGAATAGCAGCCAGGTCCGCCAGGCGCCGGCGGCGCTAATGCCAGAAATCAGCCCGATCACGCCGAGGACCAGCCCGAGCAGCAGCCGCCGGTGCGGGTCGATCGCCATCCGGTAGGCGTCGCCGCCCTGGGGCTGGGCCGGACCGGGGCGGTACACCGGGCGCAGCCGGTAGGCCAGCACGGCGTTGGCCCCGGTGGCCAGGACCATGAACAGCGCGGCCACGAAGAACATCGTCCATCTCGTGCCGTAGGTCGTGCCGAAGACTGACGAGTAGTGCACGGCCTGGTACCAGAGGTAGTCGGTCCACACACCGGCCACGATGGCGATCAGCACGATGAAACCGATCACCCCGGCGAGGATGGGCAGAACCCGCCGGGGCCAGCGGAGCGTGGTAAGCGACGGGCGGCCGGGCTGCCTGGCCGCCCCCGCCCCAGAAGGCCGGAAGCTCACGCACTCTCCCTCAGATGGTCGGTGCCGCGGGAGCCGCACCCGCGGCCGGCCCGTTCGCCGGGCCCGGCCAGCTACGCGGGGTGACCGTCCGCCGGGGTAGGCTACCGCGCGCGCCAATCTACCCCGCGTAGCTGGCCGCCGGGTGTTCCAGCCGCCGGGTGCCGGTCAGCAGCCAGGCACGCTGTGCCCGGCCCGGATGGCCGACAGGTCGCTGAGCGCCTGCCGCAACGTGGACACCTTGGCCAGATGCATCCCGGCTGGCACGGCGCCCGACGCGTCCGCGCAGTTGGTGGCCGGGGTGAGGAACCAGGTGGCGCCTGCGGCCCGGGCGCCGGCCATCTTCTGCTGGATCCCGCCGATCGGCGAGACCGCCCCGCTGGCGGCGATCTCCCCGGTGCCCGCGACGAACTTGCCGCCGGTCAGGCTGCCCGGGGTCAGCTTGTCCACGATGCCCAGCGCGAACATCAGCCCGGCACTGGGCCCGCCGATGTTGCCCACCTTGATCGTGATCGGGAACGGGAAGCGGAAGCTTTCCCGCACCAGCACGCCGATCACGGCATGTCCCTGGACATTGATCGTCCTTACCCGCACGTGCTGGGTACGGCCGTTGCGGGTGATGGTCAGGTCCACCGGCGCCCCGGCCTGGTGGGCCCGGATCAGCGTGCTGGTGTCGTGGTGGCAGTTGACCGGGACGCCGTTCACCGCGGTGATGACGTCCCCGGCGCGCAGCACCCGGGCGGCGGGCATGCCCTTCTCGGTCTGCGTGACCGTGTCCACCGTGGTGAAACGGATGCCCAGCGTGCACAGAGCCGCCGCCTGGGCGGTCTGCTGCGAGCTGACCATCTGCAGAGTGTCCTGCTGGACTACCTGCTGCTCGGTCTGCCCGGACGGGAACAGCTCCGACTCGGGGACGACCGCCATGTGCGGGGTGAGCCAGGCGCGCAGCGCGGTGAACACGTTGAACCCGTCGCCTGGGCCGCCCAGGAAGGACACCGTCACCAGGTTCAGGTGACCCCTGGTCGGATAGGTGGGGTGCCTGCTGACGGAGATCAGCGGGCCGCTGGACGTCCGGCCCAGCGTGTTCAGCGTCGGGCCGGGGCTGAGAATGACATACGGCACCGGCACCAGCGCCGCCACCAGCGCCGCCACCACGACGCCCACCCCGGCGACCAGCAGGGTTACCGTCCGGCGGGACAGGCGGCCGCGGGGCATGGGGGAAAGACTACGCACTGTTCACCCACTCGCTCTCGCCGTCCCCGAACAGCTGGTACTTCCAGACCGGGACGCTCTGCTTGAGCTCGTCGATCAGCGCGCGGCAGGCGGTGAAGGCCCCGGCGCGGTGCGGGCAGGAGACCCCGACCACGACCGCCAGGTCACCGATGGCCAGGTCGCCCACCCGGTGCACGGCGGCGATCGCGGTGACGTCGAAGTCCGCGGCGATCTTCTCGCAGACCCGGCGCAGTTCCGCGGCGGCCGTGGGGTGCGCGCTGTAGGACAGCCGCTGCACGTCACGGCCGTGGTCGTGGTCCCGGACCACACCGGCGAACAGGGCGATCCCGCCCGCCTGGGGGTCGTTCACGGCGGTCAGCACCTCATCGACGGACAGCGCCGCCGATCGCACCTCAGCCATCCGGATCACATTCACGGAGCCCAACGTAGTGCCTACCCGGAGCGGCCCGGTCGACCACGCCGGGCCTGCCTGGTCATGTGCCGCGCTTGCCCCGGCGGGCGGCCCGCACGATGGCCGCGGTGCCGATCACCGCGACGGTCGCCCCGGCCGCGGCGATCGTGGCTTCCTTGCGGGCCAGCCGGCGCCCGGCTACCGCGTGATGCCCGGCCCGCTGCTTCAGCAGCGCGCCGAAGGCGGCCGCGTTGTCGTAGGACGGCCGCCAGCCCGCCGCGCGGAGCGTCTGGCAGTCCACCACCCACGGGTACACCATGTAGCGCAGGTCGGCTACGGGAGCCGGGGTGATGCCCAGCCGGTGCAGCCGCTGCGCGGTGCCGAAGGTCAGCCCGGCCGGGAGCTCGACCCGGCGCAGCCCGCTGAGTTCCTCCACCTCGTCCTGTTCCAGCCAGCCGTCGCTGCCGACCGCGAACACGCCGGAGACCTGCCCGGTGACCGCCATCTCCAGCGCGGACACCAGGTCCTCGACGTGGCAGAACTGCCAGCGCGGCGCGGTGCCTTTCACGGTGAGCAGCCGCGGCGACTCGAAGTGCCGGGTGACCAGCGTGTCCACCCCCTCGCCGACCAGCGCGGCCGGGCGGACCACGGTGATGGCCATGCCCGGGTGTGACCGCGGGGAGCGCTGGGCCAGGTGCTCGATCTCCAGCAGGTCGCCAGCCACGCTCCCGTCGTGGTCCACGCCCAGCGGGCTGTCCTCGGGCAGTGGCACCGGATTGTCCGGGGCGGCCCCGTACACCATGGCGCTGGTCACCAGGATCACCCGGCCCACCCGGCCGGCCGCGGCCGAGGTGAGCACGGTCTGCGCGGCGCGCACGTTGAAGGCCCGCCGCGCCCGGTGATCAGTGTCCGCCGACATGTCCATGTCGGTGTGCACCAGCACGTCCACCCCGGCCAGGCGGCCCGCCAGCGCCGGGTCGCGGACATCCGCCAGCCGCCAGGTGACGCCGACCACGTCACCACGGTGCTCGTCGATGGCGATCACCCGGTGGACCGCGGGCGACGCGGCCAGCCGCAGCGCCAGCGCGTGGCCCAGCCCGCGGGCCGCACCGGTGATCGCCACGACCGGTCCCCGGTCAGCGGGCTGGCCCCGGCGCGGCTGCGCCGCCGGCCGCGGCCCGGCTGACTGGCCTGCGGCGGTGGCCCGCGGGGCGGCCGGCAGACTGGCCCGCCGCGGGCGCCGGCTCAGACTGGCCCGTCGCAGGCTCCGCCTCCGCCGGGCGGGATGCCTCCTGGCGATCAGTGCGCTTCCGGCGAACCTGGGCCTGTGCGGTGCTCAACGTGTGCCGCTCCCGGGATAACGTGGCCAGTGTGATGCTTCCATCCTGCCTGAGAGGTCGCGGAGATGGCTGACTCTCCCTTCGGCTTTGGTCTGCCTGGCGATTCCGGGAGTTCCGGCTCAGGCGGTTCTGGCCCGGGCGGCTCCGGTGGTTCCGGCGGCCCGGGCGGCTCCGGCGGCGCGCCGGGCGAGGGCAACCCGTTCGGCCCGCTCGGTGACCCGCAGCAGTTCGCCGACGCGCTGCGCCAGTTCGCCGACCTGATGGCCTGGCAGGGCGGCCCGGTCAACTGGGACCTGGCCAAGAACGTGGCCCGGCACACGGTCGCCGCGGAAGGCGACCCCAGCGTGCTCGAAACCGAGCGGCAGAAAGTCGTCGAGGCCATCCGGCTGGCCGACCTGTGGCTCGACGAGGTGACCTCCTTCCCCAGTGGCGTGCGCAGTGCCCAGGCCTGGAGCCGGTCGGAATGGGTCGAGGCGACGCTGCCGGTCTGGTCCACGCTGTGCGACCCGATCGCCGACAAGGCGGTCGAGGCCATGGGCGGGATGCTCAGCCAGGAACCGGGCGAGCTCAGCGGCGAACTGCCCGGCGAGCTGAGCCAGGCGCTGCAGGCGGTCACCGGGGGCCTGGGCGGCCTCGGGGGGCTGGGCAACCTGGGCGGCTTCGGCGCGATGATGCGCCGGATCGGCGGCATGATGGTCGGCGGCCAGACCGGCGCGGCGGTCGGTGCGCTGGCCCGCGAGGTGGTCAGCTCCACCGACGTGGGCCTGCCGCTCGGCCCGGAAGGTGTGGCCGCACTGCTGCCCGCCGGGGTGACCGAGTTCGGCCAGGGCCTGTCGGTCACCGAGGACGAGGTCCGGATCTTCCTGGCCCTCCGGGAGACCGCGCACCACCGGCTGTTCGCGCACGTGCCCTGGCTGCGGTCCCGGCTGCTGGCCGCGGTCGAGGACTACGCCCGGGGCATTTCGGTGGACGCGTCGGCGCTGCGCGAGGCGATGCCGCAGATCGACCCGGCCAACCCGGATGCGCTGCGTGAGGCGCTGTCGGACACCAGCTTGTTCCAGCCCGAGGACACCCCGCAGCAGAAGGCGGCGCTGGCCCGGCTGGAAACCCTGCTGGCACTGGTCGAGGGCTGGGTGTCCACCGTGGTGGACGCGGCCGCCGCCGACCGGCTGCCGCAGGCCGGGGCGCTGGCCGAGGCCATCCGCCGCCGCCGGGCGACCGGCGGCCCGGCCGAGCGGACCTTCGCCACGCTGGTCGGCCTGGAACTGCGGCCCCGGCGGCTGCGCGAGGCCGCGGAGATCTGGCGGCGGCTCACCGAGACCCGCGGGGTCGCGGGCCGGGACGCCGTGTGGTCGCATCCTGACCTGCTGCCCACGGCCGAGGACTTCGACGACCCGGAAGGCTTCGTCGCCGGGCGGCCCGAGCTCGACACCTCGGCCCTGGACCGGGAGATCGACGCGGTCGAGGCGGACGCCGGCGGGGCCGACGAGGCCGGCCCAGCACGACGAAGCCGCGCCCGGCACGACGAAGCCACGCCGCACGATGAAGCCGGCCCGGACGATGAAGCCGGCCTGGACGACGAAGCCGGCCCGCACGACGAAGCCGGGCCGGACGATGCGCCGCCGGGCGGGGAGAACCCTCCCCAGTAAGCCGGCCGGTAGCGCCTAGTAACCCCAAGCAAACCGGGGGTTCACCGAACTATCTGTTATCCACAGGCAGTGCACGGTGGGAAACCAGCTCAGCCGGGCCTTTTCTCCCCCAGAGGCGGGCAATTCACCGCTATCCCCCGGTCTATCCACAGTGACGCTCCGCAATATCCCCCGGATACGCACAGGGTTATCCACAGGGCTCATTGACGTCAGCCTCCGGGGCCGCCTAGCCTCACGACCCACGGGTCCCCGGGGTGCTGGGTCGCCGTGACTCTTGGGGAAGGGGGCGCACGGCCCGCCCGCCCGGGGGCCCTCATCCCGTCACCCACCCCCCTGACGCCGTCCTGAACGCCCAGTCGCGCCGCCCAACGCCCAGTCCCGCCCCCAGCACGGCCCAGTCGCCCCCGAATGTGGACGCTAACCGTCGTGGCAGCAGCGGCGAGCGTCCACACTTCCCCGGCGCCGGCCCAAATCCCAGTCCCGCCCCCAGCACGGCCGAGTCGCCCCCGAATGTGGACGCTAACCGTCGTAGCAGCAGCGGCGAGCGTCCACACTTTCGGGCCATGGTGCCGCCGGGGCCCATGTGCTGGGTGGGACAAGCGGGTTGGCCTGGGTGGGGCGACCCGGGGGCGTGGGCCCGGGGCGGTCGGCGGCGACAACGGAAATGTCGGCCTGGCGTGGCAGGCTGGCCAGCATGCGGCCAGCGATCAAGGCGGGACTCCGGATGGTCTGGCGGGACCGGGACACGCTGCAGATCGGCATCGACCCGAGGCGGGCGGTGGCACTCACCGGGATGCGCGGCGCCGCCGGGCTGATCAGCCTGCTGGATGGCAGCCGGGAACATCACCAGGTGCTGGCGGCCGCGCAGGATCAGGGAATCTCCGCCGCGACCGCCGACCGGATCATCGGGCTGTTAGCCGCGGCCGGTGTGCTGGCCGACTTCCCGGCCAGCGCGCTGCGCGGTGTGCCGGACGGAACCCGGACCCGGCTGGCGGGTGAGCTGGCCACGGTCTCGCTGGCCCACGGCATGGCCGATGGTGGCGCGCTGGCCCTGGCCCGGCGGCAGGCGGCCACGGTGCGGGTGTACGGAACCGGCCCGGTGGGCTCGGGCATCGCCAGCCTGCTGGCCGCGTCCGGCGTGGGTCACGTCGTGTGCACCGGTCCGGTGGGCCAGCCCGGGCCGCGCCGTGGCCGGCCGGCCCGGCCGCCCATCCGCCGCCCCCGCCGGACTGCATCGTCCACCCACCGGCCCGGCACCGCATCGCCCACCCAGCCGGCACCGCCCACCCAGCCGGCACCGCCCACCCAGCCGGCATCGCCCACCCAGCCCGCACCGCCCGCCCAGCCGGCACCGCCCACCCAGCCGGGGGGCCGCAGGCGGTGGCCGGATCTAGCCGTGCTCACCGACGGCTACCCACCGGAACTACCAGCGGCCCTGGTGGCCGACCGGGTCGTGCACCTGACGGCCGGCGCGAGCGAGGCCATCGGCGTCGTCGGACCGCTCGTCGTGCCCGGCGAGACGGCCTGCCTGAGCTGCGTCGATCTGGCCCGTACCGACCGTGATCCGGCCTGGCCGCTGATCCTCGCCCAGCTGGCCGGGCCCGATGCCCAGCCCGCGGCTTGCGACGCCGCGCTGGCCGGTGCGGTCGCCGCGCAGGCCGTGGTCCAGGCACTGGCGTTCCTGGACCGGGCCGGGCCACCTGGGCCGGTTCGCAACGGCACCCTGGAGCTCGTACTGCCCGGCTGGCAGTGGCGCCGGCGGAGCTGGCAGCCCGACGGGCGGTGCCGCTGTAGCACCCGGTCGACCACCTGCCCGAGAATATGAGGGTGAGTGACCTACCTCGACGCGCTGTGACCCGGACCGCCAAACTAGCGACGCTGCCCGCGGGCCTGATGGGCCGCACGGCCCTGGGCCTGGGGAAGCGGCTGGGCGGCAGGCCTGCCGAGATCGTCGCCGCCGAGATCCAGCAGCGCACCGCGGAACAGATCTTCCGGGTCCTGGGTGAGCTCAAGGGCGGCGCGATGAAGCTGGGCCAGGCGCTGTCCATCTTCGAGGCGGCGCTGCCGCCGGAGATCGCCGGGCCGTACCGGGCGACGCTGACCAAACTCCAGGAATCCGCGCCGCCGCTACCCGCCCGGACTGTGCACCAGGTCCTGGCCGGGGACCTCGGCCCGTCCTGGCGGGATGCGTTCCTCGAGTTCGACGACTCCCCCCGGGCGGCCGCGTCGATCGGCCAGGTCCACCACGCGGTCTGGCAGGACGGGCGGCCGGTGGCCGTCAAGATCCAGTATCCCGGGGCGGGCCGGGCGCTGCTCAGCGATTTCAACCAGATCAGCCGGGTCGCGCGGCTGTTCGGCATCCTGATGCCCGGGCTCGAAGTCAAGCCGCTGCTCGACGAACTGCGCGACCGGGTCGCCGAGGAGATCGACTACCAGCTGGAGGCCGGCTCGCAGCGGGCCTTCGCCGAGGCCTACGCGGGCGACCCGGACATCTATGTGCCGCCGGTGGTACAGGCCACCGACCATGTGCTGATCACCGAGTGGATGGACGGCACCCCGCTGTCCAAGATCATCGAATCCGGGTCGCAGGAGGAGCGGAACCGGGCCGGGATCCTGTTCACCCGCTTTCTGTTCTCCGGCCCGGCCCGGGCCGGGCTGCTGCACGCCGATCCGCACCCGGGCAACTTCCGGATGCTGCCGGACGGCCGGCTCGGCGTACTCGATTTCGGCGCGGTGGACCGGCTGCCCAACGGCCTCCCGCCGTTCATCGGCAAGCTGCTGCGGATCATCCACGGCGATGGCGACATCCGTGAGGCCGAGGACGAACTGCGCGAGCAGGGGTTCCTCCGCCCGGGCATCGACGTGGACCTGGATGCCCTGTACGCGTTCCTGGCCCCGCTGGCCGAGCCGTCCCGGTTGGACTGTTTCAAGTTCAGCCGCGAGTGGCTGCGCAGCGAGGCGGTCCGGGTGGCCGACCCGCGATCTTCCAACCTGGGCCGGCGGCTCAACCTCCCGCCGTCCTACGTGCTCATCCACCGGGTGTCCACCGAGGGCATCGGCGTGCTCAGCCAGCTGGAGTCGGAAGGAAATTTCCGGGCCGAGATGATCCGCTGGATGCCCGGGTACGAGGTGGACGGCCGGGACCCGGAGCCCGCCCGCCCCGCCGATCCAGACCGGTCCAGCCACCCGGACTCCGGGCCCAGCCAGCCGGACCCCGGGCCCAGCCACCCGGACCCCGGATCCAGCGAGCCGGACCTCGCGCCCGCCTGACCCGTCGCGCCGGAGGCGCGGTCCAGCACCACCGGAGGCCCGCGGTCCAGCACCACCGGAGGCCCGCGGTCCAGCACCACCGGAGGCGCGCGCTATTGGGCTGGCGCGCCTGACCCGGGCAGCGCGAAGGGGGCGGCCGTACGGCCGCCCCCTCGCTTCCCGCTGGATCCTTGCTCAGGCCACCGGCCGGTACGCGCTGCGCACGCGGCGCGCGGAGGCCTGGGCCCGCTCCAGCCGCCTGGCGGCCCGCTGCACCCGGCGTGACGCCCGGTGCAGCGCGCGCACCTGCGCGGCCCGCGAGTCCCGCTCGGCCTCGGCCAGCAGGTCTCTATGTCGATGTGCGGGGTAGTTGATGGGATGCATGATTCACCGTCCAAGTTCGCTGACTGCCAAGATTGACGACTTCAGGCCGCCACGTCGGTCTTGCGTGGGCGCCCGCGCGGCCTCTTGCGCGGCACGATCTCGCCGCGCAGGAAGAGCTCACCGCCCCACACGCCCCAGGGCTCCCGGCGCTCCAGAGCACCGGCCAGGCACGCCATCCGGGCGGCGCACCCGACACAGAGCGCCTTAGCCGACTCCAGGTCTTCCGGAGACTCGGCGAAGAACAGCTCTGGGTCCTCCGAACAGGGCAGATGGCCATTGCGCGCCATCGGGAGCACCGTGCTGGCCGGCCCGGGCCGCACGGATTGTGGTGTGGAGACTGCCTCGACCCCCGCCGTGCCCGCTGCTACGGCGGCGATACCGGGCCCGTACATCGTCCAACCCCTCTCGTCTTGCTCTTACCGTCTCTCGTGGGTCTGACAAAACGGCGGGTCCGGCATGACAAAGGCCGCGGACCCGGTGCGGGTCCGCGGCCTCTGAGGGATCCAGGCCGGCCTTTTTTAGACCGGATCCCAGGCTGGTGGCGAACCCGTTTGGCTACCGCCGGTGGCGGCAGCGCTGATCGCGATGTACGTCTGGACGGAGGTGCCCGGCTGGCCGAAGCCCGGCATGACCAGGACAGACTTCTCCTGACCAAGCCGATGCGGGAGATCGCTGGCGATCACGCGCGGTCGCGTCATCAGACGGCGATCTGCGGCCCCGGGGGCAGCCGGCCCGCCGAGAGGCAGGCAGGCATCCGGTGCGGCAGCCGTGACCCCGGCCCACGGACGTGCCGCGACCGGAAGCAGAATCATGTCGTTATTCACCAGGACACCCCCTTCCTCATGGCGTCGTGAACTGGCCCTGGGACATGGAAGAAGCCTATGGAGCCGGCCGGGGCAGGGCAACTCTTTTTTTTCGGCGTGAGCTCAGCGCAGGTTCCGCCCCCGGCGGAGGGTCACGGGCGGCGGGCGGCCGGGTCCCGGACCGGCCGGATCAGGCCTTCCTGGACTACGGACACCACCAGCTGCCCGCTCGCGGTGAAGACCTGGCCCCGGGCCAGCCCGCGGGCCCCCGACGCGGACGGCGACTCCTGGTCGTACAGCAGCCACTGGTCGGCCCGGAAGGGCCGGTGGAACCACATCGCGTGATCCAGGCTGGCGCCGCTGATAGCGCCATCCGCCCAGGTGAGGCCGTGCCGGCGGAGGACCGAATCGAGCAGGGTCAGGTCCGAGGCATAGGTCATCAGGCACACGTGCAGCAGCGGGTCATCCGGCAGCTGGCCGTCGGCGCGCAGCCAGACCAGGTTGTGCTCGGCGGACCCGACCGGCCCGCCCGGCCCAGCACTGCGCGCCGGGCGCAGCGGGCCGACGAAGCGCAAGTCGATCGGGTTGCCGGTGAAGAACTCATGATCGGGCCGGGCGATGGAGTCCGCGGGCGGCACCGCGGGCATCGGCGCGGCGTGCTCCAGCCCGGGCTCGTCATGGTGGAACGAGGCGGACAGCGTGAAGATCGTCTCGCCGTGCTGGATCACCGAAACCCGCCGGGTGGTGAACGACCGGCCGTCCCGCACCCGGTCCACGATGTAGACGAGCGGCACGGCCGGGTCACCGGGCCGGATGAAGTACGCGTGCAGCGAGTGCACCGGCCGGCCGGCGGGCACGGTGCGCCCCGCGGCGACCAGGGCCTGCCCGGCGACCTGGCCGCCGAACACCCGCTGCCGCCGGTCGCTGGGGCTGCGCCCGCGGAAGATGTTGACCTCGATCTGCTCCAGGTCGAGCAGCTCGACCAGGCGGTCCAGGGCCTTGCTCACGGCCGGTACCGTACCGGTCAATCCGCGGCGGGCGCCCGCCGGGTGGGTCCTAGCCGCAGGCCGGCCAGGAACCGGGACGGCTTCCTGGACCGGGTGCCGCCCGGCGCGCGGGCCAGCGACCAGGACAGGAACACCCGTTCCCGGGCCCGGGTCACGCCCACGTACAGCAGCCGCCGTTCTTCCTCGATGGCCTCGTCGCTCTGCGCGTGCACGATGGGCAGGTTCCCCTCGGCCAGGCCGGGCAGGAACACCGCGTCCCACTCCAGCCCCTTGGCCGCGTGCAGCGAGGCGAGTGTCACGCCCGCCATGGCCGGGGCGTGCTCGATGGCCGCGCGCCGGGCCAGTTCGGCGGCGAATCCGCTGAGCGCCGCGCCTGGCGTGGCGGCGAAATAGTCAGTGGCCAGCTGGGCCAGGGCTTCCAGCGACTCCCAGCGTTCCCGGGCCGAGCCGCGCCCGGCCGGAGCGTCCCGGGTCAGGCCGAGCCCGGCCAGGATGTGCCGGACCTCGGCGGCCGGCGCGGACTGGGCCGACTTCGCGGCCGCCCTGATGAGCCCGGTCGCCTGGCGCACCTCGGGCCGGCCGAAGAACCGGTCCGCGCCCCGCACCTGGCAGGGCACCCCGAGGTCGGCAAAGGCCCGCTCCAGCGGCAGCGTCTGGGCGTTGATCCGGACCAGCACCGCGATCTCACGCAGCGCGGCCCCGTCGCGGGACAGCGCGAGCGCCCGGGCCGCGATCGCCGCCGCCTCCGCCTGCTCGTCGGGGTAGCTGGCCAGCTCGGCGGCCGGGCCTGCGGCCCGCTGGGCGACCAGTGCGGCCGTGCCGCCCGCCCGGCCCGCGGCTGGCCCCCGGCCGCGCCGCAGCTGCGCGGCCAGCGGCCGCGGGCCAGCCACCCCGGTCAGCTGGTTGGCCAGCGCCACCACCTGCGGGGTGGACCGGTAGTTGCGGACCAGGCGGACCACGGTGGCGTCCGGGAACTCGGCGGTGAAGCCGGTCAGGTAGGCCGCGGTGGCGCCGGCGAAGGAGTAGATGGTCTGCCGCGGGTCCCCGACGACGCACACGTCGTCACGCTCCCCGGCCCACGCCTCCAGCAGCAGCTTCTGCAGCGGGTTGACGTCCTGGTACTCATCGACCACGAAGTAGCGGTACCGGTCGCGGACCTCGGCCGCCGCCACCGGGTGCTCGGCCAGGATGGCCGCGGTCAGCTCCAGCACCGACTCGAAGTCCACGAGGTGCCGCTCCCGGCGCAGCTCCTCATAGCTGGCATACAGCCGGGCCACGGTCGCGGTGGCCAGCGGCGGGGTACGGCTCGCCTTGGCCGCCGCGTCCGGGTACTCGTCCGGCCGGACCTGGCTGACCTTGGCCCACTCGATCTCGCTTGCGAGATCGCGCAGTTCCGCCGGGCTGGCGCCGACCCGCTGCCCGCGGGACAGCTCGGACAGCAGGCTGATCTTGGAGTCCAGCACCGCGGGTGGGCGGCCGCCCACCGTCTGCGGCCAGAAGTGGGTGAGCTGGCGCAGCGCCGCCGAGTGAAAGGTCCGGGCCTGCACCCGGTCCAGGCCGGCCGCGGTCCCGCCGAGCTGGGCCAGCCGGGCCCGCAACTCCCCGGCGGCCCGGGTGGTGAACGTCAGTGCCAGCACATGGGCGGGGTCCATCACCCCGGTGAGCCCGGCGTACGCGATGCGGTGCGCCACCGCCCGGGTCTTGCCGGTGCCCGCCCCGGCCAGCACGCATACCGGCCCCCGGGCCGCCAGCGCGACCTGGCGCTGCTCAGGATCCAGGGCGGCCAGCACCGACTCGGGGTCGTGGCCCGCGGGGGCGGTGCGCGGCCCGGACCCGGGGTCGGCGGGCGGCTCGGGAGCAGCGGTCACGGGGGTACCTCCTGTGCGGGCCATCCTCCCCCAGCCCGCCGACACGCGGAAGCTCCGCGGCTGGTTCGGGAAGCCAGCACGCCGTCCCGCTGTTGTGAGAGCGGAACCATGTTGAGATGATGGGAGCAGTGCGTGTCCGAGTCGGTGACGATGTATACGACGCAATGGTGCGCGTTCTGCCGTCGGCTGAAAAGCCAACTGGCCCGTGACGGGATCGAGGTAGCCGAGGTCGACATCGAGCGCGATGAGGATGCGGCCCGCTACGTGATAAGTGTCAACGGGGGGAATATGACGGTGCCAACTGTGGTATTCCCCGATGGGACGGCTATGACGAATCCATCGGCCGCCCAGGTCAAGGAAAGGCTCCGCGGAACCACCGCGAACATATGACTGGTAAGCACGACAGAACGGATGCCGGTGCGCACTCGAGCACCGGTCCGCTTGGCGTGCCGGAAAGCGGCGCAGCAGAAACGGGCCGGCCGGCCCAGACCGGCCGGCGGCCCCAGACCGGCTCACCACCGCAGCCGCGGCCGCCGCTGGGCCCGGCCAACGACGGCGACACCGCCCCGATCGAGCCGGTAGCCCGCCGCACGCCGACCGGCTGGCGGGTCGGGGACGAGGAAGTACCCGACCTGACCAGCGCGATGGTCCTGGCCGACCTGCTGGCCGCGGAGCTGTCCGCCGAGGACCAGGCCGAGCTCGACGCCGCGGCCAGCGCGGCGCCGCCCGCGCCCCAGCCCGCCCCCCGCGACGCGGCCACCCGGAACGCGGGCCGGATCGCTGGCCCGCACGACCCCGCGCTACCCGCCCAGCCTGCCCCCGGCCGCGAGCCGGCACCCAGCGAGGGCGCCCACCGGCCGGGCCGGGCCGGCGCGCACCGCCGGCCAGCCGGCCTGGAGACCGGCGAGACCGAGCAGCTGAAGGAGACCGTCGCGCAGCTGGAGCGGGCGCTGACCGTCCGGGTCCGGGTGGAGCAGGCCATCGGAGTGCTCGCCGAACGGCACCGGATCCGCCCCCGGCAAGCGTTTGAGCTGCTCAGATCGGCGTCGCGGGCGCGCGGCCAGCGGATCATGGAGACCGCCAGCCAGGTCATCGCGAGCGCCACGAACCCGCTGCTGCGGCTGCCCGAGGAACTGGCCAAGCCGCCGATGCCACGCCGGATGCCGCGGCGCAGCCGCGGCGAAGCCTGACCCAGCCAGACCGCCAGGCCGCCCGACCAGGCCGCTGGCCGCCGCCGGGCCCCGCCAGCCACGGGCCCGGCTCTGCCCATTCACAACTGCTTCTGGATGCCGGTGCGGTTCTTGGCCAGTTCGATGCGGGCCTCCCATTAACCTTCATCGAAGTATGACCAGAATTGACCTCCTCGATGACCGCCCGTTATCACGCCAGATGGCACACTTGCCGGCGTAATCCCGGGCTGAGCGGGCCGCGGTGGGCTATTCATCCCCGGCGCCGGTAAGCCCGGGCCGTTTTGGCTTCCGTGGACCCGGGGCGAAAATACGGATGGACGAGGGATGCTGGAAACCCAGACCCCGGTGACGGATTCCCGCCTGCGGGCATTCAGCGGCCGCCGCACCCTGTGGCCGATGGTATTGCTGATCGGCTATGTGGCTGCCGGGATAATAGTCACCTGGCCGCTGGCGACCTATCTGGGCGGCCGGCTGCCCGATATGGCTGCGGTCCAGTAGGCACCCAGCCCAGCAGCACGACATATGAACGTTTGGTTCACAAGTGACTACACTGGGTAACAGATCTCTCGTGGATGAGCACGCGGCCGCGGCTGAGCCCCCGGAAGCGACGGTGCGCACCCCAGGCGGCTGCTGATCATCGGCGGCGGCGCGGACCGCTGCTGCGGCACCGGCGTGCTGGAACGGTTCGTCGGGCTGTGCGGCGGCACCCAAGTCTGGATCCTCGCGCTGGTCGGCTTCCGGGCCAACGAGGTGCTGCGCGAGCAGCTCGGCCACGGCCTGGTCGTGGCGGGCACCAGCGCCGGTGCCACCGTGCTGGCCACCAGCCCGGACGGCGCGCTGCGTGCCGCGCTGGGCCTAGCCGGGCCCGCCAACCCGGTATTGCTCACCTACGAGAAGCTCGCCCGGCCCAGGAGCTGCTGGCGGACCTGGAGCCACGCTGTCCCGGGCTGGCGGCCCTGGAGGCCGCCAGCCCGTGATCATGACATTGGGGCGAATAGATTCGGCCCAAAGTCATGATCACGAATGGGACGGGGGGGTCAGCCGGTACACCAGGACGCCGTCTGCCTGGTAGGCGTAGTGGAAGCCGACGGCGCGGAGGTACTGGATGACCTGGGGACTGTGGTTGGGCCAGCTCCACAGCAGGGCCCAGCCGATGTGCATCTGCCGGGCGTCGCGCCGGGCGGCGGCGATGTCAGCCGGGTTGCCCCGCTCGCGCTGCTGCCGGGCCACCAGCTGGGCGTAGAACGGGTGCTTTTCCATCCCGGTGATGGTCGGCCGGGGCACCCGGGAGATGTACCCGACCGCCCGCGGGTGGCCGTCCGCGGTGGCCAGCACCTGTGCGTCCGGGTCGAACCGGCCGCCGTAGATATACGTGCCGCCGCGGATGCCGAACGGCACGTCGACCACGATCGACCCGGAGTGATCGGCGGCGATAGCCCGGTCCACCGCCGGCAGCGCGCTGGGCACGGTGCCGATGCGCGGGTTGCCGGACCAGCCCGCTTCCAGCACGCCGAGCGCGAGTACCACCGCGATCAGCGGTGCGGCGTGGTAGCGCAGCCAGTCCACGGCGGCCCCGGCGAGCAGCGCGGCGGGCAGGATGCCAAGCATCATCAGCCGGTCCGGTTCCCGGAACCCGGACAGGCCGGGCAGCCGGGCGAACCAGGTGAACGGCATGACCCGGGACACGTGCCGGCGGCCGAGCAGCTCCCCGGCCGGGGCGTAGATGTGCGCGCCGACCCGCAGCGCCGGGCCGAGCGCCAGCACGGTGCAGCCGAGCCAGAGCAGTGCCAGCAGCCAGGTGCTGCGCCGCCGCCGGGCCGCGAGCACGCCGAGCACGGCGAGGACGGTCAGCACCAGGCCGTACGACGGGATGCCGTCGTTGGTCGGCCCGGTGTAGCTGAACGGGAAGTGCCCCAGCCCGAAGTGGCTGATCTGCGGCGACGGCGCGATCAGGCCGGGCAGCCGGGCTGAGTACTTGATGTAGGACTTGGCCAGCAGGCCGTGGGGCAGCGTGGCCCCGCCCGCCCTGACCTGCTGGACGATCGCCACCAGCTGCGGGCTGGCCAGCACCACCGCGGTCAGCGCGGCCAGCCCGGCCGGCCACAGTTTCCTGGCCAGGTAGGGCGGCCGGAGCAGCCAGTACAGCAGGACCAGCGCGGCCGGGATGATGACCAGCAGCGCGATCTCCTGGTCAGTCAGCACGGCCGCGGCCAGGATCACGCCGAGGACCAGGGCCGGGCGCCACCCCGGCCGGCGGGTCAGCCGCACCGCCGCTTCGAGGGCCAGCGGGATGAACAGCTCGCCCGCGGCCAGGTTCAGGTGGTACCAGGAACGCCAGACCAGCATCGAGGACAGGCCGAAGAACGCGCCCGCCGCGATCGCGCCGGTCTGCGACGGCAGCCACAGCCGGGCCACCCGGTAGCCGGCGTAGGCGAGCAGGCCGGGCATGGCCACCGATAGCAGGTTGTAGGACACGCTCGGGCCGAAGGCCAGGGTGACCGGCGTCAGCAGCGCATCGGGCAGCGGCATCAGCGCGTGCAGGCCCAGCTGAGCGCCGACCGGCGCGGCGATGCTCCGGGTGAACCACGGGCTGGCCAGGTGGGCCAGCTGGTGCGGGACCCACCAGAAACCCCACACGTACGCGCCCGCGTCCCGGGTGGCGGGCAGCTTGCCCGCCAGGTAGCTGACCCGCGGCCAGCTGGCGGCGACTCCCGCGGCCAGGAAGCCGGCCAGGACGGCCAGGTGAACCAGGACCGGATGGCGGGCGGGCCAGCCCGGCCCGGTGCGCGGCGCGGGGTCCGGTCCGCTGCCCTGCGGCCCGGAATGGCCGGCCGCGGCCTCGCCCGCTGGCCCGGGTTCCGGCCGCGGCGGCTCCGTGGCCGCCGGCCCGTCGTGGTCAGGATCCGGCGCCGTGCCCGGGCCGGCCTCACCGGGACTGCCCGCTCGCTCCATCCGCTCTCCTTGCCCAGCCGCAGCCGGGGATCCAGGCGTGCCTGGCCCTACAGCCGTCCCTCGCGGACCGCCTGCTCGATCCACGGAATGACCTCATCGAGCATGTCATCGAGGGTGGTGGTGGCCTCGTAGCCCAGTACCTTCCTGGCCTTCTCCACGTCGGGGACGCGCCGTTGCACGTCGTGGGCGTACGGCTGGTCCGATTGCAGCCGGAGCGGCACTTCGGGGCCCTTGATCTTCCGCCAGATCAGCCCGGCCAGCTCGGTGACGCTGGTCGATTCGGCGGTGGACAGGTTGAAGTCCTCGTTGACCGCGTCCGGGTGGGTCAGCGTGGTGACGATGCCGCGGGCCAGGTCGCCACCGTAGGTGTAGTGCCGGATCTGGCTGCCATCGCCCAGGATGCGCAGCGGGTCCTGGCCCTTGAGCACCTTCTGCACCAGGTCGGGCACGACGTGGGACATGGCCAGCCGGACGTTGCCGGAGAGCACCTCGACCTGGCCGAGGGCCCGGCCCTCGCCCACGCCCACGCAGTTGAACGGGCGGACGATCGTGTACGGCAGCTGGTACTGGTCCCACGCGGCGCGGGCGTAGTACTCGACCGCCAGCTTCTGGAAGCCGTAGGAGGACAGCGGTGGCGGGATCTGCCGTTCGTCGCCTTCCCTGGATGGCCAGTGACTGGTGCTCTCGTACACCATGGACGAGCTGACGTAGGTCATCTTCTGCAGCGGGCCGGCCTGGTGTGCGCGCAGCGCGGCGTCGCAGCTGGCCGCCATGATGCGCTCGTTGGTGGCGAGCAGGTCGTAGGCGTAGGCGTGGAAGTAGGAGATACCGCCGATCATCGCGGCGCCCGCGATGAAATGGTCGCACCCAGCCAGCAGTTCGGTCAGCAGGCCAGCGTCGCGGGCGTCACCCTCGACGAAGCGGTAGTCCGGGTGGTCGTCGTAGCTGTGCTTGACCGGCCCGTACTTGGAGAAGTTATCCAGGCCGACCACGCTGTGGCCACGATCGAGCAGTTCCTGGACGACGTAACCGCCGATGAAGCCGGCCGAGCCGGTGACCAGAACCTTTGCCACGTGCTACTCCTCTGTCTCTACTTTCGCAGGCTCGGTGCTGGCCGGCGCCAGCCGGGCCAGCTGGCTGGTGGTGAGCTTGGGGCCGAACGCCTGCCGGTACCAGTGCAGGTAGCTGGGCAGCCAGTGAACCAGCTGGAACCGGGAATCGCCGAGCGAGCGGTCCAGCCAGATGGTGGGGATCTCGGCCACCGGCAGGCGCAGCCGGGTCGCCTTCACGGTCAGCTCCAGGCCGATCTCGAAGCCAGTCCGCGAGTCGATGCCGACCTGCCGGACGAACTCGGTGGAGTACGCCTTGAAGCTGTTGGTCGCGTCCCGGGTGCCGACCCGGGCCAGCAGGTGCAGGGACTTGCCCGCACACCGGGACAGCGCGCGCTTGACCCGCGGGCCGCCTACCTGCTGGCCGCCGGGCATGTACCGGGATGCGGCCGCCACCACCACGCCGCGCTCGACCAGCCGGGCCAGGTCGTCGATCTGCCGCGGGTCGTCGCTCCCGTCGGCCATGGTGACCACGGTCACCGGGGACTGGGCGGCGTCGAACCCGAACCGGATCGCGTTGGCCGGGCCGCGCCCGTAGGTGTTGAGCAGGCCGCGCACCCGCGAATCGGCCCGGCTGGCCTTCTCGATGTAGGGCACGGTGGTGTCGCCCGGCATGTCGTAGACGATCAGGACCTCGCAGGGCGAGGTCACCGCGCGCAGGATCCGGTCCAGGCAGGGCATGATGGCCTCGCCCTCGTTGTACACCGGGATCACCACGGTGACGTCAGGCTTCATGGCTGCCCGCCGCTCATATCCGGGTGCCCCGCCCGGTCACGCCCCAGATGTCGGCGACCGGCTTGTCGGTGACCAGGCCGCGGTACTCCGGATGCGGTGCCGCGATGATCAGCAGGTCGGCCCGGTCCAGCACCTCGGGCAGCGGGGTGAACCGGTCGTCGGCGATGTACGGGTCCGAGCACAGCGTCTCGCGCGCCTTGAGGATCAGGATCTTGCGCAGCTTATAGGACAGGCTCTCCCGCGGGTCGTCGCTGCCCGCCTTGAAGCCCATGCCCAGCACGCCGACGGTCAGCGAGGGGAGATCGTAACTCGCCTCCAGCCGGGACACGACATAGAGCGGCAGCCCTTCGTTGATGAGCATGGCCGAATGTCCGAGAATGAAGTTGTTCTGGTTGAAGGCGGCCAGCTGCATCGTGTCCTTGAGCAGGCAGGGCCCGGCCGCGAAGCCGGCCCCCGGCATATCAGCGGCGCGCGGGTAATCCTGCCGCACGGCGTGGCGTATCCGCTCGAAATCGAGGCCGTAATCGTTCGACATCATCCAGAACTGATTGGCCGTGGCAAATTTGATATACCGCCAGGTATTCGTGAACAGCTTGGCCAGCTCGGCTTCTTCCGGTTCCAGCCGGATGATCTCGTCGGTCAGCGCGCGGAAGAACTTTTCGGCCCGGTCCCCGGCCCGGCCGGTCCGGGCCCCGACGATCTGCGGCAGTGAGAACAGCTCGGTCATCGCGTGCCCCTCGGCGATCCGCTCAGGGCAGAACGCCACGTCGACCCGCAGTCCCCGCTTGCTGAGCATCTGCTCGGTCAGCGCGGTGACCGTGGGGTGCACCGTGCTGCGCAAGATGATGAGCTGGCCGTCCACCAGGTGAGCGGCGCACCGGTCCAGCGCGGCCGGCACCGCACCGAGATCGGGATTGAGATGCTCGTCCACCGGGGTGCCGACGACCACGACGAGGACCTCGGCGCTGCCGACGACCGCTGGATCGGTGGTGGCCACCAGGCTGCCGTCGGCCACCGCCGCGCGCAGCGGCTCGTCGGCTCCCTCCTCGGTGAACGGCATCCGGCCTGCGTTGACGGCCTGCACGGCGGCGGCGTTGATGTCATACAGCCGGACCGACCGCCCGCGGGAGGCCAGGGCCACGCCGAACGGGAGCCCGACTCGCCCGCAGCCGCCAATGATCACCACGCCGGCCGGGTCAGGATGAGCGGCTTGCTGCTCGGTAACCATGTTGTTCCTCGCTTGATCATTTGAGGTACAGCAGTCGGCCAAACGTGCTGAACGGCCGTGGAAACCACGCCGGGGTTCCGGCGACCCCGAAGCCCCCCTGTCATCAGACATAACATCTGATTCCATCCCCGAAGACGCACTCGTATCCAACCATGGATACAGCTGGAGCAAGTGGCCACTTTACCGGATTTCTGGCCTGGCCAGGCGCACACCGGGCCAGGCAGGCGGTTGCGCGGCCATTTGCAATGATAAGGTCATATAAAAGCAAAGGGCACTCAAAGCCGTCGATTGATCGTGGCTCACTATTTTACGGCCGCCTGGGCACCCGGCCCACCATCGAGCAGGTCATGCCGGCGGGCAATTTCCGCGCCCGGATCTCCGGGGTCAGCGGCTTCCTGCACTCCTTCCGCACATCCCTGATCATCGTGGCCCAGGTGGGCTGGGTGGCGCGCCGGTTTACCCAGCGGAAGTCGGCCGCCCACAGGCTGCCGAACGCCAGCACCACCACCAGGAGCGCGGCCAGGCCAGGCGCGGCACGGCGGAAATCAGCCGGGCGGCCGAAGCGAATGCCGCGGCGGCTCAGGAACGCGTCCAGCGAGACGAGCACGGCCGAATAGAGCAGCAGGATCGGCACCTGCGCGTAGCGGGAACCGTGCACGAACACGATCGTGTGCACCTCATGCGGGAGGACGATGTACCCGTGCACCGTCACCGGGAGCATGGTGAGGAGAAAGCCGGTCACCAGGGCCGTGGCCACAAACCAGCGGGCCTGCGGCCCGCACCGGAACAACCCCCATGCGGCCACCGCCACCACGACGCACCCGGCCAGCGCGGCCGCGGTGACGGCCCCCAGCGTGTCCGTGGCCACCGCGGCCCAGTGATGCCCGCCCACCCCGGCCAGGATCACGTTGCGGGCGTAGAAGCTCAGGGCCCCGGCCAGCGGGGGCACCTGGTTGTACCGGCTCGACACCAGGACCACCGGGACCTGCAGGACGCCGCCCGCCAGCCAGCCGAGAGTGGCCGCCTGCTCCCGGACCCGCGGCAGGGCCAGGACCCGCGCCACCACCAAAGGCGCGTACGCCACGGCCAGGACATTCGATGCGGCAGCCGCGAAACAGATCAGGAACGCGAGGATCATGCCGGTGCGGGAGCGAGGGCGCCACACCAGCGCCCAGAAGAGGGCGAAGAGCAGGTACCAGGGGGTGTTCACCCCGCTGTCATTGATCTCGTAGAGGGCCGTCGGCAGGAGCAGCACGCTCAGGAACAGCAGGGCCCGCAGCCCCGGCCTCCGGATCTGGCCGGCCGACGCGTGGAACACGAACACGGCACAGCACGCCGCTACCAGCGCTCCGGCTAGCGCGAAACCCGCGGCGGCATCCTGGTACGGGAGCCGGGCGATGACCTCGCCGATGAGCCGGGGGACAAGCTCCAGATACCCGTTGTACCCGCGGAACAGGCTGGCCCAGGGATGCAGCAGTGCTCCGGCGAGGAAGATCTTGCGGTCTTCCTCGCCTATCGTGTCCCAGGCTGGGACCCCGGCCTGGCGTTCGAGCAGGACAATTGCACCGAGCCCGACCGCGGCCAGGTGCGCGAGGATGACCCTGAGGGTCACGCCTGAACGCGGCGCTTCCGGCGGCTGCGGGAAGAGGGGGGTCAGGGCGCGGCCGATCCGGCCCAGAGGCTCGCGCGTGGCCGCCTTCCCCCTCGCCCCGGGTGGCGTGGCCGACCCAGGTACCGACGCCCGCGCTTCGCTGTCCTGGCTCACCGGCCTTGCCCGCCCACCCGAATCATCCCGCAAGGTACCCGAAAATACCCAGGCCCCCCGCCACCGTTGTCATGCCTTTCCCATCGCCATACTTGTTCGGGGCACTCTTGTGCCAGGGAGATCCCCGGCACCTGCGGCTCTGGGCGCGATGCATTACCTGGCTCGCGCGACCGGTGCGGCCGGGCCAGTGATCAGTTCGCCGCGCTGCTATCGGTGCTGGAGCTCCGGCGCGGTCCCGAGGATCCTGGGACTCTTTCCGTCCGCGACAGTCTCACCGTCTGGACCCAGCGCGCCGGCGTAAGCGACCCAGCGTAGAAACGGCGCCGACGCTTCCAGATCCACTGCGTTCAGCGCGGGGCGGTCAGAAGATGGTGGCCCAGTCGGTTTTCATGCTGACGATCGTCCAGCCGCTCTTGCCGGCCCGCTCAAGTGCCTGCTCGGCACCGCTGGTGTAGTCGAACTCGCGCTGGCCGTCGTCATGGAGGACGAGGAGCCGAAGAGACGGCTTGTCCCGATGCTGGGCGAAATCGAGCATCGGGATATCGCCATTCGAGTTGCCAGCCGCCAGGACCGGCCTGCGGCCGGTGCGGCTCCAGATCCGGATCGGCTTCTGCGGGCCATCATCGAGGTAGTCGGCCTCGGCCTTGTGCGTGATCGTGCCACCGTGGTCGTCGCTGGTGTACTGGAACGTGGTCGCGCTGCCAATTACCCGGTCACGGGGGATCCCGTACACCTCTTGGCTGATCGGCCGCATAAAGTCGCGACCGCCGCCGGAGGCGATGTAGTTCGTGAACCCGTTCGCGGCCAGGTAGCGGAGCAGTTCGAGCATGGGCACATACGCGGTCTGCAGGTAACCGCGGCCGAGGGTCGGATGCTGCGCAGTGCGCAGGAAGGCATCGGACTTCGCCTCGAACTCCTCGACGCTGATCCCCTCGTAGGCGGCAAGGACGCCAGCCAGGAGCGTCCGCACGTTAGCGTCGTTGCCCGCGTAGTGCTCAGCAAGCACCGTCGCGAGCCAGCCATAGTCGCGCTCGTACGCCGCCTTCCAGGGCTGACGGTGGCGCAGACCGGGATCGGCCTGCGCCATCTCATAGAGCCGGCGGAGAATGAAGTCGGCCTGGATCGGCATCGGCTTCTCGCACCACAAGGTGCCGTCGTTGTCGAAGACCGCCACGCGCTCCTCGGGTGGCACACCGGCCGACACTGTCTGCTGGGCGAACTCCACGACCGCCCGCCTGGCGGTACCGTCATTCCAGCTGGCCAGCTCCTCGGTCACAGTCGCCGTCCCCCGTCATCATTGCCTGGGCCTCGGGTGCGAGGTAGCACATACCGTGTCGTCGCTGACGTTCTGAGTCACAGCAGCGCGCACAGCGATGCTGGCAACGGTCATTCCTACCGGCGTCACCCCCCAGGGTGAATAACCGCCCGGTCACGTCCTAGCCGGCCGCCTGGGCGGGCAGCTTGACGCCGGCGTGCGCCCACGGGCGGGTGAAGCCGACCGGGTTGGCGTCGCCCGGTGCGGCGCTGGACTCACCGAACGTGGAGATGCGGATCGGGAAACCGGTCGCGTAGGCCTCGATCATCGTGTTCTTGCCGATGACCAGGCCGACATGACCAGGCGAGGCCGTCGTCCCGTCGGAGCCAGCGAAGAACACCAGGTCACCCGGCTGGACCTGGCCGGCGGAGATCTGCGGCCCCCACGACCACTGCTCCTGCGAGGTACGCGGGATGCTGAGGCCAGCCGCCCGGTAGGCCATCATCGTCAGCCCGGAGCAGTCGAACGCGTCGGGCCCGGTGGCACCCCACAGGTACGGCTTGCCCAGCTGTGACCGGGCATAGCCGATGATGCTCGCGGCCACCTGGTTGGGTACCTGGCCGGTCTGCACACTGGTCAGGCACTCCGGTGCGCTCACCGTGGTGGCGCTGCTCACCGAGAACCCACCGCGGCTGTACATGCCGGCCCAGTTGAGCACGGCCTGCACGTAGGACTGCAGGTGGTTGTAGGCGAAGATGGCCGAGCTCGGGTCGCTCAGCACGCCGTGCGCGAGCAGGTACCTGGCCGCCCCGGCGATGGCGTCCGCGGGTTCGTACACGCTGGCGGTGCCGTCGCCGTTGGCGTCGGTGGCGACCCCGCTGACCTTCTCCGTGGCCGGGTGAACCGGAGCACCGCCCCAGCTGTCGCCGGACGCGCCGCCGATGCCGATCTGCATCGGCCCGGCGGCGCCGAACCCGTTCTGCCCGGAATGCACGCCGGGCAGGCTGGACTGGCCGTCGTTGCTCTCGACCTTGCCGATCCCGGCCAGCAGCACCCAGGGCACCCCGTACTTCTGCCCGGTCTGCTTGAACAGGGTGAGGTAGTCAGCCGGGATCGAGTTCTTTGCGGCCGTGGTCACCGCGGGCTGGCTGCTGGCGCTGGCCCCCGGGCTGGGGCAGCCGACTCCGGCCGCAAACAGCATGCTGCCCCCGCCGACCATCGCCATCGGGACCACAGCCACCGCGGTGACCAGCAGCGCGGCCACGCCGATCGCGATCAGCGCGGCCAGCCGCCCACCACTGACCGAGACCCGCCAATTCACGAATTCCCTGCCGAGGCCGGCTCGATGTCGTTGACCAGCCAGGTGCCCCCGTTGTTGGCCACGGTGATGGCCCACTGGGCGTTCTGCTGGCCGGTGCCCTGCGTGGTGTGCAGGGTCTGGTAAATGGTGGCCACGAAGGTCAGGCTGGACGCGCCGAACGTGCGCAGCGAGGTGATCGCGGTCCGGCCGGTGGACACCTGGCGCTGCTGGGACCGCTGGCTGGCCACTCCCGGTGTGCTGTACGCCCGGGCCAGGATCGTGGCGAGCTCACTGGTGGCCAGGCCGCGCAGGCTGGCCGCGTAGGCAGCCGCGCTCTCCCGGTAGGAGTAGGTGTCGTAAGCCGCGCCGAACTCCTCGGTCACCCGGGCCGCCCGGCCCAGGTCAGCCTGGCTGAACGGGAGCCACTGGTAGATGTTGGGGGCCGGACCGGTGGACGCGGACGGTCCGGCCGGCGTGCTCGGTGCCGACGGCGGGGGCGTAACCGGGCCCCGGGTCGTGGCGCTCGCCGATGCGCTAGGAGTGGCCGCCGCGTGGTGGCCGCGGCCGGAGATGAGCAGGTAGGCACCGGTGCCGCCGAGCACGACGACAATGCCGAGGAAGGCCAGCACCCGCTGGGTACGGGTCAGGTCCATGGTGGCCTGCTACTTCTTCCGGCGCACCGGGCGCAGCCAGAACGGCATAGGCGGGCCGCCGTCGCCCGCCTTGCTGCTGCCCTCGCCCTGGTTCCCGGTGGGCTGGCCGCCGTTGGCCGGCCGGCCGCCGCCGCGGGCCCGCAGCGGCGGGGCCGGGCTGCGCGCCGGGCCCTGGGCCGGGCTGGCGCTGCGCGCGGGGCCCGGGCCGGCTGCTGGGCTGGCGCCACCGCTGCGCGGGGCCGGGCCGGGGCTCGCCGGCGGGCTGGCGCCACCGCTGCTGGATGCCGGGCCGCGGCGCGATGGCCCGGCGCCGAACCACGGCGGCGCCGGAGCCTGCGCCGGGCTCGCCGCGCCGCCCCCCGGCGGCCGGGATGCCGGGGCCGCGGACTGCCGGGCGGGCGGAGCCGCAGACCGGGGTGGCGGTGCCGCGGCCGGCCGCGGCGTGGGCGGCTCCGGACGGGCGGCCACTCCGGGCCACCGCGACCGGGATGGGGCCGCCCGTGGCGCTGGGGGCGGCCCGGCCGCCGGGGCGCTGCCCGCTGCTCCCCCGCCTGCGGCGCTGCCGGCCGCGGTACCGCGGGCCGGTGCCGCTGAGCCGGTCCTGCCGGGCATGGCCGACCGCGGCGCGGTGCCTGGATCGCCCCGGCCGGGCGCGGTGTCGCCGGTCCCGGTCCGCGACCAGCCGGACGCCTGGCGCTGGCTGGCGCCCTCCCGGTCCGGCAGGTCCAGCGGCGGCGCCGATCTGGGCTGGCCGTCGCTGCCCGCGGCGGTCCGGCCGCGGGCCCGGGCGGCCAGCCCGGACCGGGCCGAACCTCCCTGGTAAGCATCGTCGGACGCGCTGTCGGCCTCGGTCGCGGCCTGCTCGGTGCCCGGGGTCTCGGCTCCCGCCGCCCCCTTGCCGGACGCCGCCGCCGAGGCCGCCGTCGCGCCCGCGGCCGCACCGGCCGCCCCGCCTGCCGCGGCCGCGGCCAGGCCCGCCGCCTGGCCCGGGTTGCGCCGGGCCCAGCGGCCCGCCCGGTAGGCGGCGAACCCGGGTACGCCCACGGTGGCGGCGCTCGACGGTGTTCCGCCGGGCGGTGCTGCCCGCGCGGACCAGTTCGGTGTCGCTGCGATCCCGCGAGCCGACCATGCCGTAGCCCACCGCGGAGAACAGGTGCACGAACGGTTTGCGGTAGATGAACACGGCCACCGTGACCAGGGCGATCATCAGGATCTTGAGCGCCCACGGCAGCGCCGCGTCGCTGGTCCCCATGATCAGCGAATAGGTGTACAGCAGGACGCTCAGCACCAGGGCGACGGCGGCCTCCTTGAGCAGCACACCGATGAGCATCTCCACCCAGCGCAGCGCGACCACCCGGCCGAAGCCGGGATGGGTGCCCACGATCAGGAAGAACGGCCCGGCCACCAGCAACAGCAGGAAGCCGAGTTTCAGGATGATCAGGGTGATCGCGATCAGCAGCACCAGCACCCCGGCCACCAGCGCCGCGAACAGCGACGCGAACGCGATCTCCAACCGGGTCGGATACTGGTTGCCCTGGAACAGCGAGTAGACGTCCGGGTTGTTCTGCTTGAGCGAGGCCGCGATGCCGGCGAAGGTGTTCTGCTTGGCGGTGATCAGGTCCGGGGTGGCTTTCTCGTTGGCTGCGATCGCCTGGGACCAGAGCAGCTGGCGCCCGTACTGGTTGACCACGGTGGGCTTGGCCCCCTTGGCCGTGGCGTAGGCGGTGGTGCCGAACTCGCCGTCCAGCCACGGCTTGCAGACCAGGACGGTCCACAGCTCGTTGGCGTTCTGGTCGACGATGCTCGTGCCGCCGGTGTAGGCGAAGTTGGCCGTGTGCACCTGCGGGTCGTTGCCGCCGACCGGCACGCACTCGCTCTGCGGGGGGCTCGGCAGGCCGGAGAACGCGACGTTGAGGGTCTGGGTGATGCCGTCCGACACGGTCTTGCCCAGGCCGGTGAAGTCAGCGGGACGGCCGATCAGCCAGATGGCCGCGGCGCACGCGATTACCATCCAGATCGTGCCCTCGATGGTCCGGGTGGCCCGCTTGCGGATCAGCCCCTGCCAGGCCAGCCAGATCGCGCCGATGATCACGACCGGCGCCAGGTAGGGGAAGTAGATCGCGTTGCCCAGGCCGGTGATCAGCCGGTCCACCGAGCTGGTCAGCCAGGACAGAATGCCTTCCCCGGCGGCTGACTGGTACACGGTGATTGTCACCCGGTCCAGCGCTTTGGCCGCGTCGAACACCATGCCCGCGACGCTGTTCCCGATCAGCGATGTCATGTCCGAGCACTGCAGCCCGTAGGCGGCCCAGGACTGGCCGGCCATGCCGTAGCTGGCGTACAGCGTGGCGGGCGGCTTCCCCCCGGTCGCGGGCGGCTTGATCAGCGAGTCGATGCCGCCGACCGCGGGTTCCGGGGCCGGGACCGACGGCTGGCAGATGTTGTTGAGGTCACCGATCAGGCCACTGGACCCGGCGTTGCAGAAGCCGAGCAGCCCCCCGATGTCCCCGATCCCCGGGACCTGGCACACCCCGCCGGGTGCAGCCGGGTGGGTGGGCCGGGCCGGTTCGGCGACGGTGGCGGGCGCGGCGGTGCTGCCCCGCTGTGCGGCGCTGGCCAGATCCGCGTGGTCAGCTGGCCGTGCGTGGTTGATCTGCTGTGCGTGGCCGGCCTGCTGCACGGTGGCGGCCGGGGCCCCGGCCGCGTCCACGGCGGCCTGAGCGATGGCCGGAGACCCCAGCACGCCTGCACCGATTACCGCGATGAGCACACCGGGCACGGTCAGGGCGGCGCGGGCAGCCGAGGCTGCCCGCTGGAAGAGTCTGGCCATCATCGGCTCCTGTAAGCCTTTGGGGGGAAGGCTGATAGGGCATGGGGGCGGCACCGGTCACCGGGCGGCCTCGCCAGGGGGCGATACGGCACTCGGCGGCCCGGCGTCCCGCACGGGAGGGCTCGGCGGCCCGGCGTCCCGCACGGGAGGGCTCGGCGGCCCGGCGTCCCGCGCGGGAGGGCTCGGCGGCCCGGCGTCCCGCACGGGGGCGCTGGCCGGCCCGGGTGTTTCCCCGGCGGCCCGGGCCCGCGTGGGGTTGGTGTCCAGCCACTGCCGTACGTCATCAGAGATCAGGTCGATGCCGATCCGGCCCGCCCTGCCCTCCAGGTCACGGAAGATGCACTCCCCGTTGCCCAGCCCGCGCAGCACGGCTTTGTGGTCCTCAGAAGCCTCCACGCCCAGCAGGGCCATGACGTTCGCCACTTCGACGCGTTCTGAGGACCGGAACGCGAACACGCTGGAAATACAGTTCGTCACCTGCTCGCTCAGCAGGTCCCCGGCGTTCTGCGAGACCAGGATCAGGGCGGTGTTCCGGGACCGGCCCATCCGGGACACCTCCGGGACCAGCTTGGCCCCCTGCGGCGTCGCCGTGATCGCCCACGCTTCATCCAGGAAGATCGCTTTGGGCAGCCGGCGGTCCAGGCCGTTAAGCAACCTGCGGGCGAACTGGGATACCAGGTAGAGCAGGGCTACGGACAGGCGCTGCTCGTAGGAGTAGTCCTCCCGGACGGCCGCGCTGTCCGGCAGGGTCAGCCCGGCCAGGGTGAAGACCGTGGTCCAGCCGGCCGTGTCGATCTGCTGGCCGCCGGACGGGGCGAAGCACAGCCGGGCCAGCCGCATCTCGGACATCGACCGCAGCACCGCACCCAGGTTCTTCGACGCCGGGTCGGCGGACTCCTCCAGATGCCGGATGACCTTGCCCAGGCTGGGCCGGTCCCGGCCGGCCACGCTGGCCACCGCCTGGATCATCGCGCTTTCGCGCTCCTCGCTCATCCGCGGCAGCAGCAAGCGCAGCGTCTCGGTGGCCATCGTCCGCTTCTCGGCCAGGTCGTCGCCGAACGAGAACGGGTCCAGCAGGCCGGGCGCGGCCGCGCCCAGCGGCAGCACCCGGGCCTTGCGGCCGCGCTGGGCCAGCAGGTCGACCAGCGGCTCCGCGTCACCCTTCGGGTCGATCACCGCGACCGTCACGCCGCGCAGCGCCAGCTGCAGGATGAGCAGCAGGGCCAGGGTGGTCTTGCCGCCCCCGGGCTCGCCGGTGATGGCGATCGCGGTCGGCCGGTTCAGCGCCGCGGCCAGCAGCGGGTCGAAATGCACCACCGACCGGGCCCGGCCCAGCGTCTCGCCGATGTACGGGCCGACCCAGCCCTGGCCGTGGCTGGGCCGGTCACCCAGGTTCACGGTGGCCGTCGGCACCCCGCCCGCGATCGTGTACAGCGGCTGGCGCTGCACGTAGGAGCTGAGCCGGACCCGGTCCCCGGGCAGCGACTCGCGCAGCAGCGAGAACTGGTCCCCGGTCGAGTTGACCACGTCGATGCCCATGTCCCGGTAGTGCTCGACTACCGCCTCGACCCGGCGCTGGCACAGCTCCCGGGTGGCCGCGGTGATTATCAGCCGGTGATAGCCGTAGACGAACGGCAGCCGCTCCTTGGTGATCCCGTGCTCCAGCATCCGGGCCGCGGTGATCTGCTCGGCCAGGGCCAGCGGGGCGTCCACCCCCGCTTCCCGGATGTGCGCGTCCATGTCCCGGGCGTGCGCGAGCCGGCGGCCCACGTCCTTGCTGGCCTTGGCCGGCGGGATCAGCCGCATCCGCGAGCTGACCTCGACCGGGAACGGCAGCGAGTCGGCGAAGTGCAGCCACGGCTCGCCGTCCGGGAACGACATCACGTCCGGGAACCGGGAGAACGACAGGAACGCAACGTACGACTCGCCTTCCGGCTGCTCCAGCCGCAGTATCGTGCGGCCATTGTGGATCTGCCCCTCGTACAGGGACTCGATCTCCCCCGCCCCCCACCGGCGGCGGCGCACCGCCGACGGCCGCGGGTCCCCCGCGGTGCCCATCAGCGTGTGCCGGACCAGCCAGGCGATCTCGTCGCTGCTGGTGTGCCGGGCGGCCAGCGCGCTGGCGGACAGCGCCCGGCCCAGCCGCTCGGCGTGCTCGGTCCACCGGGCGATCTCCCCGGCCGGGATCGCCTCATCTTCCAGCCCCATGGCCTGCTCACCCGCGCGGTAGGCGTTGAGGAACTGGCTGAACACCCCGCCGGACAGCTGGGCCCGCATCCCGCGCGGGCCGAGCCGCACGCCCAGGTAGACCTCTTTGGCCCAGAAGTCCTTGGCCCACACGTGCCGGTACATCTCGTCCAGGTAGTTACGCCAGCCGGGGCCGCCGTCCGAGGTGGCATCGAGCTGGGCGGCCCACTGCGCCGCTGGGTACGAGTGGTGCACGATGCGCAGGTGCACCTCGGCGTCGGGCATCCGGATCGCGGCCAGCGCCACCGTGATGTTGGTGGCCAGCGCCTCCTGGTCGGCCGGGGTGGTGAACTCATACGGCTGCGTGGGCAGCCGGTAGTACGCCCAGGCATGCGTCTCGGTGAGCAGGATGCGATCGTCGAAGTAGCGCAGGCTCAGTCTGGACCGTCCGCGGGTCCGGGTGCTCACTGCGAAACCCTCCGTTGTTCGCCGTCTACCGCGCGCTCAGCGTTGGTGAGTGCGCTGACAAGTACCCCGCCCAGGGCGGTATATGCGTCCTGGACCGGCGGGCGGAGCTGGCTGAAGTGGGCGGCCGGGCCGCCGGGCGGGCGGCCGTTGCGCAGGCCCGGCCCGGGCGCTGCCTGGGCCAGGTGATCATCCCAGGGCACCCGGACGATGGCATGGCTGCGGCCACGGATGACCTGCTCGGCCTGTTCGGCACTGGACATGCTGCGCTTGCTCACCCCATTGATGACGGCGATCGACCCGGCGCACAGTTCGGCGTGGCCGTGCCCGTCCAGCCATTCCATGGTCATGGCCACCGCCCGGGGGGCTTCGGAACTGGCCGGCGCGACGAGCACAAGCTGGTCGGCGGCGGCCAGCAGCCGGGCCACGGCCGAGGGGCAGGGGTCCGCCAGCGTCAGCGGGTAGCGGCTGGTCAGGATCTGGACCAGGCGGGCGTAGTCAGGGTCGCTGAGGCCCTCGCCAGTGGCCGCCGTGTCGTGCGCGATGAGATCCGGGTGGCCCCGCCTGCGGCCGGGCCGGACGCTCGTTGCTGGGCCGGCCAGCAGGCTGCGGACGGTGGCCGCCGGGACGGCGTCGGTCAGGCGGGCCAGGGATGCCTGCCCCGGGTTGAGATCGAGCGTGGCCACCGGATCGCTGCGCAGGCTGGCCAGCACCTCGGCGATCATCAGCGTGGTCACCGTCTGGCCAGCACCGACGGTGCAGCCCAGCACGACGGCGAGCCGGGGCTCGGGGATCGGCAGCAGGGCGCGGGCCCGGTCCCGCTGCTCCATGTCCGGCCGTCCTGGCCCGTGACCGCCGGGCACCACCCGGACGTGCTCCCGCCAGCTGGTTCCGCCCCGGTGCTGGCCGGGCCCGCCGATGGCCCGTTCCACCACCGTCGGCCGCGGGCTGCTGCCGCGGACGACGACGACGGGCGGGGTCCGCGGGGTCGCCCCGGGAGGTCCGGCGGCTGGCCGCTCCGGGGTGGCCACGGGCGACGGCCCGTCCGGTGCTTGCTCGCCGGCGCATCTGCGGCCGGCGGGTCTGGGACGGCACATCTGCGGACGTCGGGTCCGCCGACGTCGGGTCTGCAGCCGGCGCCTGGTCCAGGCCAGCCGGTGGCGGAGCCAGCGCGGTAACCGGGGCGGCCTCCGCTTGGGCGGGCGGGGCCTCGGCCGGCGCCGGAACCGCTGGTGGCGGAGCCAGCGCGGCCGCCACGGCCACAACCGGGAGACCTTCACCCTGGGCCGCCATCCAGGGCCGCGGCCGGAACGACTGGCGGCTGCGCCAGCGCACTGGCCGGGTCAGCCTGATCCGAGGGATCCCGGCCCGGGGCGGGCGCAAACCCGGCCAGCCCGGGCGCAGCTGGTGCTGGGACCGGGTGACCCCCGGCTGTGGCGTCCTCCACCTGGCCCGGAGCATCCTCTACCTGGGCTGGGGCATCCTGAGCCGGGCCGGGACGGCCGGGGCCGCGGGGCCGGGACGGCTGGCGGCGTGGCCGACGCGACCGCTGTGACTTCCTCGGCTTGGACGTCCTGGCTCCGGGCGGGCCCGCCGGCCTGGGCCAGGGCATCCTCAACCGGGCCGGCGCATCCTCGCCTGGCGTGGCGGCAGGCGGTGGCGCCACGTCGTCAGTAGCTGGTTCCGCAGTCCGGGCCGGGGCGTCCTTGGCTGGGGCCGCGGGCACAACTGGCACGGGTGCGGCTGGGCCGGGCTCGCGCGGCGCTGGTGCCAGCGGGACGGCGGGCGGGACGCCTCGCCGGCGCTGGCCGCTTCGCTCCAGGAACGGAATCCTGTCCGGCGGGCCGGGGCGCGCCGGGCGGGGAGGCGGGCGGCGGCGCGGCCGGACTATCCGGGCCAGGCCTGCGGGCCAGTGACCGGAACCAGCTGGGTTTCGCGTCAGGGTGCCGCGGCGCGGGCACCGGGGCGGGCGGGCTCAGCCCCGCTGGCGGTGCCTCAGCGGGCGCCGCGGTGGCCTCGGCAGGCGCGGCCGTGGCCTCGGGAGGCTCGGTCAGCCCGGCTGGGGCGGCCTTGCCCCGCGCACGTCCCGTCTCGGGCGGCGCTGGGGCAGCCTCCCCCGGCGTGGGCTCGGGCGAGGCCTCTGGCCACCGGGGCCGGGCCGGTACCCGCGGGGCAGGAGCCCGACGGGGTTCCGCCCGCTCGCTGTCATGAGCCATTTCCGGCGGGCGGTGCGCCGGCCGGTCGGGCACTGGCTCACCGGGTGCCCTCGGCACCGGCGGAGCGGCCGCGCCCGCTCCCGCCGTCGGCGCGGGGGCGGTGGCCGGGCCGGGCCAGCCGCGCGGGGCCGGCGCAGCGGGTACCGCCGGGGGCGCGGCCGTGGCGCGGGCCTGCTCCCACACCTGCCGCGCGGCCAGGGTCGATTCCGGCACCCGGACCCGGCGCTGGGTCCGGCCCGGGGCGCCCGGCGCCGCTGGTGGCCGGGCCGCACTGCGCCCAGCTAGCCCGGGTTGCCCGAACGCGGCGGGGCGGGCGGCCGGGGCCGCAGGCGTGCCCCGGGCGGCGCGGTCCGCGGTCCGGGCCGGAGCCGACGCCGGGCGCCTGGTGCCGGTGGCCCGGGCCTGGGCTGGGGCTGGCGCTGGGGCTGGCTGCCGCGCGGGCTTCCGGGCTGGTGCGGGAGCCAGCTCCGGCTCCTCGGCCCGGCGCCATACCTTGCCCACGACCACGACGTCGTCCTTCTCGGCCAGCGGGTTCATCCGGCACCAGGTGCCAGGTTCGCCCAGGTAGCGCGCCTGGGACAGGACAAGTTCCGGCAGGCGTTTGCTCTCCAGTACCGGCCGGGTAGCCAGCCAGGTGAGCACCCCGGGTGGCAGCACGTAGAGCCAGAACAGCGTGTGGTCAAAGGGGACCCCGAGCACCGTCAGGAGGATCACGTACGGCACCGTGATGGCGGCGAATACCGCGATCTGACCGACCGGGACCGGCATCGGCAGCCTGAAGTCATACAGCTTGTACAGCCGCTTCTCAATGCGCCAGATGCTGGTATAGGTGGGCAGATCCACCGCGTGCTCTCCTTCCGGCCGGGGCGGAGATCAGTGGACGCCGAGCGCGCTGGCGATGCCCTGGGCGAGTGTCTGGACGATGCTCGGGGTGTAGAAGATCACCGCGATCGCGACGGCGAGCACAAGAAACTGCACAAACCGGGTGATTTCCCGGGTGAACAGGAAGAACAGGGCGACGATCCCGACGATCCCGAGGAACAGTGGCCCGAAAAGCCCCTGCAGGTAGTTGACCAGTCCCGACGTACTGAGCGACGAGGGGGCCGCGATAATAAGTGACTGGAAGGACATCGTCTACTCCGGATTAGGGGGGCGAACGCTCGACCGGTAGGAGGCGTGCGGCCTGCGAAGTTCTGTCATGGCGCCCCCGGCGACTCGGTTGCTACGTTGATGTCCTTGACGTCCCACGTGCCGTTCTGTTGCACCATGGTGAGCCCGTAGCTCATTTGCAGCAGAGCAGGCACCCCGCCTTTGAGGACCTGACCGCCGGTGCCTCTGGTCGGAACATTCCAGATGACGGTGGCGATGATATGTCGCGTGCTGCCCCCCGGCGGCACGCTGACCGAGACCAGGGAATGGAAGCCCACTGCCCCGTTCAGCCCGGTCAGCGAAACGCCCGGGGCCAGGAACCGGCCCAGGGTCACCTCGTTACCGCTCGCGTAGGCCTGGAAGAAAGCTGGCAGCTGGCTGGTCAGCACGGCCTGAGTGGCGGAGTCAGCCGCGGTCGGCGCCGTCGTGGGCAGCGTGGCCCGGGCCGGTGCGGGCAGCCAGGCCGGAGCGCCCGTGACGACCAGGTGGCCACCCGATGATGCGTAGATCGGGACGCCGAGCCGCATCAGCACCCCGTTGACACGGGCCAGGAGGGTGACCACGGCGTGATGGGCGTCCCGCACCTTGATGGCCGCCACCTGTTCGGACTGCAATTGTGAGGTGCCCTTACCATTCCAGCCAAGTTGCGGATCGGTCCCGGACGGCAGAAAAGCACTAAGTTGATTAGCTCGCTGCTGGGTGATGTGCGCGCTGTAATTCAAGTACACCGCGCCGAACTGGAGGGCGTAGGCATCGGCAAGAGTAACCGGGAAGCCAGTCGGCTGAGTACCAGCCGGAGTAGACGCCGGCGCCGCCGGGTGCGTTTCATCGGTGAAGATCGCCTGGACGCCGCGAAATCCGATCAGCAGCAAGATGCCCCAGGCCACGACGCGGAAGGTCCAGAACAGCCAGCGCCCGCCGCCGCCACCCCAGGCCCGCTGCTGAGGGGTTCGGCTGATTCCATCTGGTTCGGAGTACTCGGTACCGGCTTCGTAGTCCAGCCCGTGCTCAGTCGAATTCGGACTGCGATCAACGGTGGACCGGCGAGCCATCGCACCTCCGCTCGTTCCTGCGCACGCGCAGCAATGAGTTGCGGTGCCTTCCTATGCCGTCTTCCGGACTATTGTGCGTCATAACGCGCCAGTCGGGGAGCCCCTTGGAGCATGCACTCGGAACCAGAGACAAGCAAACGGAGCGCTGATTGACCGGCCTGCACGCCACCTGATTGGCCGCCCATATGGTCGCTGACCTGCGGTTATAGTGGCTGCAGCCGTTGCCAGGATGTCTCCAGATGGCAGCCTCCCGATCGGCGGCTGCGTCCGGCGAATTAGCCGGCCTCAATGCTACCTGGATGAGGCGGCCGGGGCGAGGACTGTGCACATCGTGTCTCGCAGCACTTACCGTGTGCTGACGGACCCGGGTCCGCCCATGTGGCTCATCGCAACCTGGCTGGTCATAGGGCTTGATGAGGCTGCTGGTGCGAGCGCCCACGGCGATCTCACGATCGAACCGGGTGCGCCTTATCGCCCCGGAGCGGCCAAACGCGCCCTTATCCTCATGCGCATGACAACGGGGGCAACTGCGTGGGTGGTGGCTGGCCCGCCTGGGGCCGGAAAAAGCACGGTGGCGAGCCTGCTGCTCGCCGCGCTGGATCCGGTGCCAGCGCTGCTCGATAAGGACACCATGTATGGCTCGTTCGTAACGGCGACCCTGGATGCGGCTGGCCAGCGCCGGCCAGCGGGAGGGCCCCTGGTACGACGAGCATGTCAAGCCGCACGAGTACGCGGGCATGACGGCCACCGCCCGCGAGGTCCGCTCGCACGGCTGCCCGGTCCTGCTGTCCGGCCCGTTCACCAGCCAGATCCACGACGCGCAGCAGTGGTGGGCCTGGGTCGCCGCCCTGGGCGGGGAGAGCGTCCACCTGGTCTGGGTCAGATCGGACGCGGCCACTCTCCGCTCCCGGCTGGCCGCCCGCGGCTCGCCCCGTGATTCGGGCAAGCTGGCCGACTTCGATCAGTTCACCGCGCGCATCCAGCCCGACGCGGTGCCCGCGGTCCCGCACGTCACCATCGACAACCGCCACACGGCGACTGCGACAGTAGAAGCCCAGATCGCCGCGCTCATCTCCCGGGGCTGACCGGTCCGGCCCGCCCAGCCGCAGCGCGCCCATCATCGCACCAGTATACGAACATACGTTCGATCTGTCTGCCCTGATCTGGCCGAAGTTCTCGTCAGACGTTGAAGCGGAAGTCGACGACGTCGCCGTCGTGCATCACATAGTCCTTGCCTTCGATGCGGACCTTGCCCGCGGACCGGGCGGCGGCCATCGACCCTGCCTCGACCAGGTCGTCGTAGCTGACGACTTCGGCCTTGATGAAGCCGCGCTGGAAGTCGGTGTGGATCACCCCGGCCGCCTCGGGGGCGGTGGCGCCGACCGGGATCTCCCAGGCGCGGGTCTCTTTCGGGCCCGCGGTCAGGAACGTCATCAGGCCGAGCGCGGCGAACCCAGCGTGGGCCAGCCGGTTCAGCCCGGGCTCACCCAGGCCCAGCCCGGCCGCCATTTCGGCCGCCTCGTCTTCGGGCAGCTCAGCCAGCTCGGCCTCGGTCTTCACGTCCAGGAAGATCGCCTCGGCCGGCGAGACCTGGGCAGCCAGCTTGGCCCGCAGGTCCTCGTCCGCCAGTTCGGCCTCATCCATGTTGAACACGTACAGAAACGGCTTGGCCGTCAGCAGGTGCAGTTCGCGCAGGTCGGCCACGTCGATGCCAGCGCCAGCCGCCCCGGCGTACAACGTGGTCCCGCCGTCCAGCAACTGCTGGGCCGCGGCGGCCGCATCAGCCACCCGGCGGCGCTGCGAATTCTTGGCGAATTTTGCTTCTTTGGCCAGCCGGGGCACGGCCTTGTCCAGCGTTTGCAGGTCGGCCAGGATCAGCTCAGTCGCGACCGTGTCGATGTCGCGGCCCGGGGACACATCGCCATCGACATGGCTCACGTCAGGATCGGTGAACACCCGGACGACCTGGCAGATCGCGTCCGTCTCGCGGATGTGGGCGAGGAACTGGTTGCCCAGGCCCTGGCCCTGCGAGGCCCCCCGGACCAGGCCCGCGATGTCCACGAACCGCGCGGTGGCCGGGACGACCCGGGCCGAGTCGAACATGTCAGCCAGCACGGCCAGGCGCGGATCGGGAATGCCGACCACGCCGACGTTCGGCTCGATGGTCGCGAACGGGTAGTTCGAGGCCAGCGCGCTTGCCCTGGTCAGCGCGTTGAACAGAGTGGACTTGCCGACGTTGGGCAGCCCGACGATGCCGATGGAGAGACTCACCTGGGCGAGTCTAGGGCGGATCACCGGGTGAGCTCGCCTGGCCGCTGGCCGGTGGAACTGTCAGAGGCCGCTGCCACGATGACGGGCCATGAACGTCGCGTTGATGTTCGCACTGCTCGGGGTGGGCGCCGCGATCGGCGCCGTGATCGGCTACCTGTACGCCCGGGGCCGGCTGGCCGCGCTGACCGCCGATCTCACCGGGCAGGCCCGGGCCGCGGAGGAACGTGCCCGGGCCGCCCACGACCGGGCCGCCCTGATGGAACAGGCCGCCGAGGAGCGGGCCGCGCTGATCGACGGCCAGCTGGCCAACCGGTTCCAGGCCATGTCGGCGCAGGCGCTCGACCGCAGCGCGAAGATGTTCCTGGAGATCGCCGAGGGCCGGCTCGACGCGGCCAACGCCAGGGCCGCGGGCGAACTGGAAGCCCGCCGGGCCGCGGTCGAGCACCTGGTGCAGCCGCTGCGCGACACGCTGGCCAAGGTCGAGAGCCAGTTGCGGGAGACCGACGAGGCCCGGCATCTGTCGCACGCGGCGCTCAGCGAGCAGATGAAGATCACCCGGCAGAGTTCGGACGAACTGCGCGCGCAGACCCAGGCGCTGGTGACCGCGCTGCGGCGGCCGGAGGCGCGGGGCCGGTGGGGTGAGATGCAGCTGCGCCGGGTGGTCGAGATGGCGGGCATGAGCTCGCGGTGCGACTTCGACGAGCAGGTCAGCGTGCAGACCGACGAGGGGGCGTTCCGGCCGGACATGGTGGTCAGGCTGGCGGGCGGCAAGAACATCGTGGTCGACTCGAAGGTGTCCCTGGCCGCCTACCTGGAAGCGGCCGAAGCCACCGACGAGGCCGTGCACACGGCCCGGCTGGGCGCACACGCGCGGCACCTGCGGGAGCATGTCGACCGGCTGGCGGCCAAGACATACTGGACCACGCTCAGCTCGGCCCCGGAATTCGTCGTGCTGTTCATCCCGGGCGAGGCGTTCCTGGCCCCGGCCCTGGAGCAGGACCCCGGGCTGCTGGAATACGCACTGGCCCGCCGGGTGCACATCGCCACGCCCACCACGCTGGTCACCATGCTGCGCACCGCGCAGTACGCGTGGCAGCAGGCCGCGCTGTCAGAGAACGCCCGGGCCGTCTTCGACCTCGGCCGGGAACTCTATGACCGGATCTCCGGCCTGGCCCGGCACGTGGACCGCCTGGGCCGGACGCTGACCACCGCGGTCACCGCGTACAACCAGGCGGTCGGCGCCCTGGAGAGCCGGGTCCTGGTCAGCGCGCGCCGGCTGAACCAGCTCGGAGGTGGTGGAGGCTGACCTGGAAGCACCCAGCCTGGTCGAGGAGACGCCGCGGTCGCTGTCCGCCCCGGAACTCACCACCGACCCAGGGCCCGATGTGGGCGGCGAGGCTTCTGGGACACTGAGGGCCGTGCCGGGGAGCAATACCCCGGCCTCCTAGACGGTCATCGGTGGGGTGAGGCAGATGGCAGGCGACGGCAGCCCCGGGGACACGCCGGGCGGAGCCGGTGGCGAGGGCGAGACCGCGCACCCGGAGCCGCGCCCGCGGCCTGGACTGGGCCTGCTGGCCCGGGCCGGCCATCTGGAGTACGACCGGGTCCTGTTCTTCAGCGATGCCATCTTCGCGATCGCGATCACCCTGCTGGTGATCGAGATCCGGGTACCCGGGATTGACGAGGCCGGGAAGCAACTGCGTTCCGCGCTGCCCAACATCTTCAGCTTTGCGCTCAGCTTCGCGGTGATCGGGCTGTTCTGGATGGGGCACCATTCGCTGTTCCGGTACATCACCGTGCTGGACCGCCCGCTGATCACCATCAACCTGGCCTTTCCTCGGCACCATCGCGTTCCTGCCCTACCCGACCGCGCTGCTCGGCCGCGACCATGGCGGCCTGAGCGCGGTGGCGGTCATCTTCTATTCGGCGTGCATGGCGGCGGCCGGGCTTGGCGAGCTGATGATCTGGGTGTACGCGGCGCACGTGAAGGATCTCCTGGCCCCGGGGACGTCGCGGGCGACGCGACGCTACGTGACGCTGCGGCTGATCCGGACGCCAGCCGTTTTCCTGGTGTCCATCCCGGTGGCCGTGATATCCCCGTCCCTCGGCGCCTACTGCTGGATCCTGATCGCGCCCGTGGGGATCTGGATCAACCGCTACACACGGCCCGCCGGGGACGACGGCAAACTGGCCAGCTAAGCGGCCGGCATGTTTCCCCTCGATAAGGGAACGTGCTGGTCAGGTCCTGGCAGCGGATTCCGCACGGGTGGCAGGCTGGCCATCAGGCCGGCGTGGCGCGCGTGTCGATCGGCCCGCTGGGCAACGGGGCCGGGGTAGCGTGGCGAAGGACCCGCCGCTGGCATGGCGGGACCTGGGAGGAGCACTGGGTGTCCCAGCCGTGGCAAGAGACGTCCCGGGCCGATGGGCGGCCTGGATCAGGGCGCTCCACCTCGATGGCGGGCACGGCGAATGCCTGGTCCCCGGGCCAGACCGGCGACGGCGGCCCGGCACCCGGCGGGCCAGTTGATCTGGCTGATCCGGCCGCCGAGGCGGCGGCACCGGACCGGGCTGGCACGGCCGCCGGGCGGCCGCGGCCCAAGCTGACTGGGCGGGGCGCGATCGCCGTCATGTTCGTGCTGTTCTTCACCGGTCTGCTCGTGTCCACCTGGCTGCACCTGGGTCTACTGGCCGGGGCGAGTTTCCTGGCCGGCACGGTCGTCGCCGCCTGGTACACCAAGCAGCGTGACCTGCTGACCGTCGCGGTGAGCCCGCCGCTGCTCTTCTTTTTCGCGCTGGTCTGCGTCAAGGCGCTGACCGCTACCGGCAGCACGGCCCTGTCGACCGTCGAGGGCACCGCGCTGACCCTGGCCAACGTCGCCCCGTGGCTTTTCGCCGGGATGCTGCTCTCGCTGATCATCGCCTGGAGCCGGGGCCTGCGGCGCTGCGTCGCGGACCTGCGCCGGGACCTGCGGCCGGACCTGGCCAAGCGGCGGTCAGCCGACCCGTCCAGCCCGGGTGCGTACCGGCCCGCCAAACCCTGGTGAGCTCAGCGCTGCCGGGCGCGCCGCAGTTCCGGGGGAAGCGCGAAGACCAGGCGTTCCTCTACCGCCTCGACTTCCTCAACGCTGCCGAACCCGTGCCCGGCTAGCCGCTCGAGCACGCCGGTGACGAGTTCCTCCGGAACGGAGGCGCCGCTGGTCAGGCCGACCGTGCTCACTCCGTCCAGCCAGCCCGGATCGACGTCCGACGCGTCATCGACCAGGTAGGCGGCGGGGACGCCCGCATCCAGGGCCACCTCGACCAGGCGCACCGAATTGGAGGAGTTGGCCGAGCCGACCACGATGACCAGTTCGGCATCGGTGGCTATCTTCTTCACCGCCGACTGGCGGTTCTGCGTGGCGTAGCAGATGTCGTCGCTGGGCGGGTCGATGAGCTTGGGGAAGCGCTCCCGCAGCGCGGCCACTGTCTGGAGAGTCTCGTCCACCGACAGCGTGGTCTGTGACAGCCAGGCCACCTTGGCCGGGTCGCGCACCTGTACGCTGGCGCCGGCCTCTGGCCCGTCGACCAGGTGGATACGGCTGGGTGCCTCGCCCGTGGTGCCTTCGACTTCCTCGTGGTTCTCGTGACCGATGAGCAGGATGTCGTAATCCTGGGCCGCGAACCGCCTGGCCTCGTTGTGCACCTTCGTGACCAGCGGGCAGGTCGCATCGATCGTGCGCAGCCCACGCTGGGCGGCCTGTTCGCGGACCGCCGGGGATACCCCGTGCGCCGAGAAGACGGTAACCGCGCCCTCCGGCACGCTGTCCGCCTCGTCCACGAAAATCGCGCCGCGCTCTTCCAGGACCCGGACCACGTGTGTGTTGTGCACGATCTGCTTGCGGACATAGACCGGGGCGCCGTAGCGCTCCAGGGCCATCTCGACCGCCTGGACGGCCCGGTTAACCCCGGCACAGTAGCCCCTGGGCTTGGCCAGCAGTACTCGGCGAGTAGTCACAGGCATGTCCCTATGGTAGATGAGCCCGGGGTGCCCGCTACCAGGGCGGGACCGCCGCTCGCCGCAGACCGGGGGCCTGCCTGAGCAGCGGCGAACACCTGCGGCTGAGTGACCGGCAACTGGGCTGGCCGTGACAGTGCCTAGTTGCATCTGATACGAAAGGCCTGTCACCAGCCGGTGTCGGCGCGGACGGGACGGGAATTCCGGTCATCCTGGCTATAGCCGGGGCCGCGGGCCACGGGCCCAGGTACTGCGCAGACACCCGAGGAGAACGATCAAAATGCCTCTGCCGCAGGTCAATGACCGCATCAAGGAAATCCCTGCGCAAACGCTGCGAGCCGTGTTCGCCGGCATCGGCCAGATGCTGCTGATCGCCGACAAGCTGCGCGCGCGGGCCGTCGAGCAGGTATCTGGCCCGGATGCGGCACCCGCCGCCCAGCCAGCCGACGCCGCCCAGCGAGCGGACACCGCCAGGACAGCCGGTGCCGCCGGGCCGGGCGACGCCACCGGGCCAGCGGAGGCCGCCCAGCCGGTGCCTGAGGCGCCCAGGCGGCCGCCGCGGGCCCCGGGCAAGCCAGCCCCGGGCCGGGCCCAGCGGGGCGCGCCGCCCGCGGCACCACAGCGCCCACGGTGGCGGTCACTGGACGAGACCGGCAACGTCCGGCTGCTGGACGAGGGCGAAGAAGACCTGGCACCCGGAACGGAAGCGGCGGCCGAGCCAGCCGCGAGCCCGGCTACCTCCGCCGCCGCCGCCGCCGCAGCCCCCACCGCCGCAGCCCCCACCGCCGCAGCCCCCGCCGCCGCAGCCCCCGCCGCCGCAGCCCCCACCGCCGCAGCCCCAGGCGTCACCGCCCCGGCCGCCCCAGCCACCCGGGCCCCGGCCACCCCGGACACCCCGGACACCCCGGCCGCCGGTGCCGGGGCACTCCCGCTCGCCAACTACGACCAGCTGTCGCTGGCCTCGCTGCGCGCCCGGCTGCGGGTGCTCGACGCGGCCCAGGTCAGCCTGCTGCTCGACTACGAGAAGGCGCACGAGAGCAGGCCGGACGTGGTCACCATGTTCGAACGGCGCATCGCCAAGCTGAACGCGGGCAGCTGAGCCGCCATCAGCCCAGCAGCCTGCCATCATGGCCCTTGACACCTCGGCCGAGTCGCCGGTCCCGGTCCGCACGATCCTCCGGCTGACCGGCGAGTGGATCAGCCGTCTCGGCCGGGTCTGGGTCGAAGGCCAGATCGCCGAGCTGACCCGGCGGGGCGGGGCGGTCTTCCTGACCCTGCGCGACCCGGTGGCGGCCGTCTCGGTCCGGGTCATTTGCCCCCGGGCGGTGCTGGACGCCACCGACCCGCCGCCGGGCGAGGGCGCCCGGGTCCTGGTCTGGGCCAAACCCGACTTCAACACCAACCGGGGATCCTTCGCGCTTTCGGCAATGGAGATCCGCGCGGTCGGCATTGGCGAACTGCTCGCCCGGCTGGAACGGCTGCGCCGCGCGCTGGCCGCCGAAGGGCTGTTCGCCGCCGGGCGCAAGCGGCCGCTGCCGTTCCTGCCGGGGAAGATCGGCTTGATCTGTGGCCGGGACTCGGCCGCGGAACGGGACGTGCTGCGCAATTCCACCCGCCGGTGGCCGGCGGTGCGGTTCCGCGTCGAGCAGGTCGCCGTCCAGGGACCCTACGCCGTGACCGAGATCGTGGCCGCGCTGCAGCGGCTCAGCGCCGACCCGTCGGTTGACGTGATCATCATCACCCGGGGCGGCGGCTCGATCGAGGATCTGCTGCCCTTCTCGGATGAGACCCTGCTCCGTGAGGTGGCGGCGGTCAAGGTCCCGGTGGTCAGCGCGATCGGCCACGAGCAGGACAGCCCACTGCTCGACCTGGTCGCTGACGTGCGCGCGTCCACGCCCACCGATGCCGCCCGGCGGGTCGTCCCCGACGTGGCCGAACAGCTCGACCTCATCGCGCAGCTGCGCGGCCGGGCGCGCCGCTGCCTCACCGGCCGGCTCGAGCGCGAGGGTGCCTGGCTCGCCGGGATCCGGTCCAGGCCGGTACTGGCCGCCCCGGACCGGGACATCCAGCGGCGCCAGGAGCAGGTCACCGCGCTGGCCGAACGGTCCCGGCGGCGCCTGTCCGCCACGCTGGACCGGGCCGGCGACGACGTGGCGCACACCCGGGCCCGGCTGCTGGCGCTCTCCCCCGCCACCACGCTGCGCCGCGGCTATGCGATCGTGCAGCGGCCGGACGGCGCGGTGGTGCGCGCGGCCGCCGGGATCCCGCCGGGCGAGCGGCTGACCCTGAGGTTCGCGGAAGACCAGCTCACAGCGGTGACCGAGGCCGCCGATCAGCCAGAACCCAGCCCCGATCACCCTGAAAACGCCTAGCGAATCTCGGCCCGGCTATTACCTGCCTCGGCGTTTCTTCTCGCATCGAAGCGGCGAAGATCAGAACATTGCCGTGAGGCGGGGAGATCAGCACAGTGGTGACAGAAGACACGGAGAAGGGTCGGCCGGCCAGCCCGGCAGCGACCCGCCTGCCGGGGCTGGACGGCCTCCGGGCTCTCGCCGTGCTCGCCGTTATCGCCTTTCATGAGCAGCTGACGGCGTTCCCGGGCGGGTTCCTGGGGGTTGATGTCTTTTTCGTGCTCAGCGGGTACCTGATCACCGATCTGCTGGTCGCCCAGTGGAACCGGCTGGGCCGCCTGGACCTGGGCCGGTTCTGGGCGCGGCGGGCCCGGCGGCTGCTCCCGGCGCTGGCGGTCGTGCTCGTGGTGGTGACCGCGGCCACCGCGATCATCGAGCCGGGCCAGCTCGCCGCGCTGCGGCAGGCGCTGATCGCGGCCGTCACCTATTCGAGTAACTGGTGGCAGGCGCTGGCGCACCATTCGTACTTCGACCAGTTCGGCCCGCCGCCACCGCTGCAGCACCTGTGGTCACTGGCCATCGAGGAGCAGTTCTACCTGCTGTGGCCGCTGCTGCTGATCGTGATCCTGACCACCTGCCGCAGCCCCCGGATCCGGGCCGCCCTCGCCTGGCTGGGCGCGGTGCTGTCCGCCGTGGCGATGGCCCTCATCTACGTGCCAGGAAGCGACCCCTCGCGGGTCTACTACGGGACCGATACCCACGCGTCCGCGCTGTTCATCGGGTGCGCGCTGGCGCTGAGCTGGCCGCTGCGCCGGCTGCAGGCCCTGCCCAGGGAGAAAGCACAGGCCGTCGACGCGCTCGGGCTGGCCGGGATCGGGCTGCTCGGCTGGGCGATGGGGCACTATGCGGGCAACGACAGCGCGCTGTACCCGGCTGGCATGCTGATCACCGCGCTGGGTGCGGGCGGCCTGGTGCTGGCCGCGGCCAGCACCGGCGTGGTGAGCTGGCTGCTCAGCTGGTCACCGCTGCGCTGGCTGGGCGTCCGGTCCTACGGGGTCTACCTGTGGCACTGGCCGGTCATCGCGCTGACCGCGGCCGCGCTCCATCAGCCGCATTCTGGCACCTGGCTATGGCTGGCCGAGGCCGCGCTGTCGATCAGCCTGGCCGCCGCGTCGTGGCGGTGGATCGAGCAGCCGATCATCCGGGACGGCTTCCGGGCCACGATCAGGGACAGGTTCCGGCTGGTTACCGGGTCGCTGACCGCGGCGCGCAGTTCGCCCGCGGGCGTCTTCCCGGCCGTCGCCCTGGTAGCCGCGCTCGCCGTGGCGTGCACCGCGGGCTATGGCGTGCTGCACGCACGCTCGTCCAACGGGCTGGCCGCGCAGATCAGCCAGGGCCTCAAGATAAGCCAGCACGACCGGGCTACCGAGCACAAGGCCAGCCAGCACAAGGCCAGGCGGCACACGGCGGCCGGGGCCCGGCACGCCAGGCACCGGGCCCAGTCGCACCGCCGGGCGGCCAGCACGCTGCCGCCTCCGGCGGGGGCGGCAGCGCCCCGGCCCGGGTGTCCGGTTCGGCGGTGCTGGCGGTCGGCGACTCGGTCATGCTCGCCTCCGCGCCCCAGCTGCAGTCGGCACTGCCGGGTATCTCCATCGATGCGAAGGTCAGCCGCCAGGTCAGCACCGGCCTGGCCATCGTCCAGCAGCTGGCCGCCAGCGGCGACCTGCGCCGGGTGGTGGTGTTCGCGCTGGGCACCAACGGCACGTTCACCGCGGGCGAGATGCACCAGCTGCTCACCGCGATCGGGCCGCACCGCAAGCTGGTGCTGGTGAACTCCTATGAAGCCCGCCCGTGGGAGGCCGGGAACAACCGGGTCATCGCCGCCGCGGCGCACGGGCACCGCAACGTCGTGCTGGCCAACTGGTTCGAGACCATCCAGCACCGCACCAACCTGCTGTATTCCGACGAGGTGCATCCGGAGCCGCCCGGCGCGCGCCTGTACGCCCACGTGGTCAAGGCGGCGGTGCGGGCCGCGGAGTCGCCCGCCGCCACCGGCGGATCGGCCGCCAGCCGGGCCGGCGCGCCAGGCTCATCCGGAGGCACCTAGCAGACCGCTGAGACCGTCCTGGCCGGCTACGTTGATGCCGTGGGTGGCGAGGATGGGCAGCGCAGCGCGGGCGCGCGGCCGGGCCAGGCGCAGCCAGCCGGCGAGGCGGCCGGGCAGGCGGCTGCGATCACCTACGAGCAGGCCCGTGACCAGCTCACCGAGGTAGTCAAGCGGCTGGAAGCGGGCGGCCTGACCCTGGAGCAGTCTCTCGATCTGTGGGAACGTGGCGAGCAGCTGGCCGCGATCTGCGAGCAGTGGCTGGAAGGGGCGCGGGCCCGGCTCGCCGCGGCGATGACGGCCCGGGCCACTGACCCAGCCGGCCCAGCCGGCCCAGCCGGCCCGGGTCACCAGCCCGCCCCCGCCGATCCGGGCTGACCGGGCGGTCAGCTGGCCGGCGCCGCGCCGATGCTGGACATCACGTCGAGCACGCCGTGGGCCAGCCGCCCGGCATGCCCGGCGTCCTCGTCCAGCGATACCTCGGCCACGGCCAGCATCAGCGCCCCGGTCATCACCACCGCGACCGCCTCGTCCATCGGCTCGGCGCTGCGGGCGAAGAAGTCAGCGTTCCGGCTGGCCCATTCGCGCAGCCGGTGCCGCATGATCAGGTCGAACCCGGGCGGTGCGTCGCCGCACACGAACAGCCGGGACAGTTCGCGCTGCTGAAGGCACCCGTCGAGATAGGCCCGCGCCGCCGCCAGGAACAGCTGCCGGGGGTCGCTGCTGCTGCCCTCCTGCGCTTCCCGGGCCTCCCGGGCGGCCTGCCGGGCCCGCCGCGCCTGGCTCTGGTGGAACTCCTCGAACAGCGTGACGTACAGATCGGCCTTGCCGGTGAAGTGGTGATACAGGCTGCCGACACTGGCCCCGGCCCGGGCGACGATGTCGGTGACCCCAGCCTGCGCGTAGCCCACCGACGTGAACACCTCGCGCGCCGCAGCCAGCAGTGCAGATCTGGTGGCGGCGCCACGATCGGCCGGCCGAACGGTGGGCTCCGGAACGTTTGCTGTCATTCGCGTGTCACCGTCTACGAAGCGCTCCCCACGTTGGGCGCTCGGGTAGCCGCCCCCGGAGACCCCTGAGTAGTGGGCCCTAGGCGACAAGATTACGCCCGCCGGTCAGGTACGTAGGATTACAGCACGGCCACCCAGGGAAGGCGGACTCTGCGATGACCGAGTACGAGACAACTACCCACGAGGGCGCGGGTATCCCGGACGGCCCTGGGCCAGGCGACCTGACCGCCCAGCCCGAGCCGGGTACCCACGCGCCCGACCGCAACCTGGCGCTGGAGCTGGCCCGGGTGACCGAAGCGGGCGCGATGGCCGCCGCCCGCTGGGTCGGCCGGGGCGACAAGAACGGCGCCGACGGGGCGGCCGTGCACGCCATGCGCATGCTGATCAACACGGTGTCGATGGACGGCGTGGTGGTCATCGGCGAGGGCGAGAAGGACCGTGCCCCCATGCTGTACAACGGCGAGCAGGTCGGTGACGGCGACGGGCCAGCCTGCGACGTCGCGGTCGACCCGATTGACGGCACCCGCCTGACGGCGAACGGCATGCCTAACGCCATCTCGGTGCTGGCCGTCAGCGCTCGTGGGTCGATGTATGACCCATCCGCGGTGTTCTACATGTCCAAGCTGGTCACCGGGCCAGCCGCGGCGGACGTGGTGGATATCGGAGCGCCCCCGGCGGCCAACATCGCCGCGGTGGCCCGGGCCAAGGGCTGTGGCCCGTCGGACGTCACCGTGGTCATCCTGGACCGGCCGCGGCACGGCCAGCTCATCGAGGATGTCCGGGCGGCCGGCGCACGGATCAAGCTGATCACCGACGGCGACGTGGCGGGCGCGATCATGGCCGCCCGGGACGGCACCGGGATCGACCTGCTGCTCGGTGTCGGCGGCACCCCGGAGGGCATCATCGGCGCGTGCGCGATCAAGTGCCTGGGCGGGGTCATCCAGGCCCGGCTCGCCCCCCGCGATGAGGCGGAGCGGGACCGGGCGCTGGCCGCCGGGCACGACCTCAGCAAGGTGCTGACCACCGATGACCTGGTCAGCTCGGAGGACGCGTTCTTCGCCGCGACCGGCATCACCGACGGCGAGCTGATGGCCGGGGTCCGGTACCGGGCAGGCGGCGCGGTCACCCACTCGCTGGTGATGCGGGCCCGCTCCGGCACCATCCGCAACATCCAGAGCGAGCACCAGCTCTGGAAGCTGCGCGCCTACAGCTCGGTCAACTTCGACGGACCGTGCTGACCGGATGACCCGGGCGGGCCTCCAGGCGGCGGGTCAGTAGCGGGGGCGGCGGCCGAACCGGCCAGTGCGCCGCGGCCGCGGCGTCCGGACCAGGATGCGGCCCAGCATGGTCAGCGTGTGCAGCTCGATCACCGGGCTGCCCGCCGGGGGTGGCGGCGCCCCGGCCGGTTCCTGGTGACCGCCGGCCAGGCTCCGGGTGATCACCGCGACCCCGGACGGCACCAGCAGGTGCACCTGGCCGCCGAACGCGGTCACGTACATCGTGGTGTGCAGCCGGTGCAGCAGGGCCTCGCGCAGGTCCAGCACGACCTGGCCGCCGATCGCCGTGACCACCAGCCGGTCCGGCACCACCCACCGGCCCTCCCGGCGCTCAGTGGCGAAGAACGCGGCCACCACGCGCGAGCCGTCCAGCCGGACCGGCTGATCCGCAGGCAGGGCCAGGTCGCTGGTCAGCCCGGCCAGGTCGCCCAGGGTGCGCGCGGTATAGGCCCGGTGCACCCGGTGCGCGTGCTCGTCCAGGGTTAGCCGGCCATCGGCCGCGGCCTCGCCCAGCAGCGCCACCACACGCTCACGGTCCGCGTCGGAGGCACGCAGATCACGCGGCGCGGACTGGGAACCCATGCTCCCACGGTAGCCGCCTTGACGGCGGCCGGCCCGGTCCCTACCCTGACGCGGAACACGGCAGCCCCCGGACCGGGCCGGGGCGGCCACTCTTCAGGGGTCACCCAGCCCGGCTGGCGAGCCCGGGAGCGGTAGATGAAGCTGATGGGCAGGTTCCTCCCGGAGGGCCGGGAACGCCGCGGGCGGATGGCTACCTGCGCCGCGTTCTTCATCCAGGGGCTCTGCTTCGCCGTGGTGGTCACCCGGGTGTCGGTGCTGCAGGACAAGTTCCACCTGTCCAACGGGCAGCTCACGATCGTCCTGCTGCTGGTCCCGGTGATCGCGGGCGTGGGCAGCGTCGTGTCCGGGCCGCTGGCCGCGCGGGTGGGCAGCGGCCCGGTGCTGCGGGCCGCCCAGCCGCTGGTCTGCCTCACGCTGCCGGCCATCGGTTTCGCCAGCGCCCGGCTGGAGCTGTACGTGGCGGTCGGCCTGTTCGGGCTGTTCATCGGGGTGGTGGACGCCACGATGAACATGCAGGGGGCGATCACCGAGAAGCGGTACGGCTACAGCGTGATCAACTCCTTCTACGGCTTCTGGAGCGCGGCGGGAATTCTCGGCGGGCTGTGGAACGCGGCGGCCGGGAAGCTCGGGCTGAGCCTGGGCACGGCGTTCGCCATCGCCGGGCTGGCCAGCCTGGCGGCGGCGCTGCTCATCGGGCCGAGCCTGTTCGGCAAGTCCGCGGACGTAGCGCCGCCCTCCGAGGCGGCCGCCCGCAAGGCGGGCATCCAGATCCCGTGGCGGCCGATCATCCTGCTCGGCATCGCGATGTGCTGCATGTACATCGGGGATGCGGCGGTATCCAACTACAGCTCGGTGTACATGGACAAGGTGCAGCACGGCAGCAAGGCGCTGCTGCCACTGGCCTACGCCGCCTACCAGACGATGATGGTGGCGGGCCGGGCCATCGGCGACCACACGGTCCGCCGGTTCGGCGCGGCCGCGGTCGTGCGGACCGGCGCGGTCGTGGCCGGCCTGGGCCTGCTCGGCGTGGTGCTGGCGCCGTCCCCCTACCTCGCCATCGCCGCGTTCGCAGTCACCGGGCTGGGTTTCTGTGTGGTGCCCCCGCAGTGCTTCTCGGCCACCTCGAAGCTCGATCCCACCGGAACCGGTATCGCCATCTCCCGGGTCAACCTGTTCAATTACGCCGGCTTTCTGCTCGGCGCCGCGGTGGTCGGCGGGATCGCGGGCGGCGTCGGCGGCCCGGCTGGCTGGCGGGCCGCTTACGCCGCGCCACTCGTGCTCACCGTGGTCATCATCGCGCTGGCCCGTGGGTTCGAGCCCAAGCCAGTGGCCGCGCCAGTCACCGGGGGCAGCCCCGGCCCGGCCACGGCTGAGGCAGGCTGACCCGCAGCCCAGTAGGTTAGGAAATAGCCAGGCCGGCCTGTTAGTTTGCTCCTAGCAAGTATACGGAGCGCGGCGGGAGAGAGATTGCCGGTGGGCGATTCTGCGAACGGCCAGGTACCGAACGGAGCCAGTCCCGGCGGGGGGGCGGCCGTAACCCGTCCCGGTGAGGGCCCGGCCCCAGGCCAACCGCGCGAGGGCTCGCACTACAAGTGGCTGGCGCTGTCCAACACGACCCTCGGCATGCTCGCCGCGACGGTGAACGCCTCCATCGTCATCATCGCGCTGCCCGCGATCTTCCGCGGCATCAACCTCGACCCGCTGACCCCCAGCAACGTGAGCTACCTGCTCTGGATGCTCATGGGCTACCTGGTGGTGTCCGCGGTGCTGGTGGTCACCCTGGGCCGGCTCGGTGACATCTTCGGCCGGGTGCGGATGTACAACCTGGGCTTCACGGTGTTCGCCCTGGGTGCGCTGGCCCTGCCGTTCGACCCGTTCACCGGGCCGGCCGGCGCGCTGTGGCTGATCGGGTGGCGCATCGTGCAGGCCACTGGCGGGGCCATGCTGATGGCCAACTCCCCGGCCATCCTGACCGACGCGTTCCCGTCGGACCAGCGCGGCACGGCGATGGGCATCAACCAGGTGGCGGGCATCTCCGGCAGCTTCATCGGCCTGATCCTGGGGGGCGTGCTGGCCGCGGTGGACTGGCGCCTGGTGTTCATCGTGTCGGTGCCGATCGGGATCGGCGGGGCCATCTGGTCCTACTTCAGCCTGCGCGAGATCGGCCTGCGGACCAAGTCGCGGATCGACTGGCTGGGCAACGTCACCTTCGCGCTCGGCCTGATCGGCCTGCTCACCGGCATCACCTACGGCATCCAGCCCTACGGCGGGCACGTCATGGGCTGGACCAGCCCGGTCGTGCTCACCGGCCTGATCGGCGGGGTTGTGCTGCTGGTCGCGTTCTGCTTCATCGAAACGCGGGTGGAGAGCCCCATGTTCGACCTGCGGCTGCTGAAGATCCGGCCGTTCGCCTTCGGCAGCCTGGCCACCCTGCTCGCCTCGATCGCCCGGGGCGGCCTGCAGTTCATGCTGATCATCTGGCTGCAGGGCATCTGGCTGGTGCTGCACGGCTTCAACTACAAGGACACCCCGCTGTGGTCCGGGATCTACCTGCTCCCGCTGACCTTCGGCTTCGTGGTGGCCGGGCCGGTCTCCGGGTGGCTGTCGGACAAGCACGGGGCGCGCTGGTTCGCCTCCGGCGGCCTGCTCCTCTCGGCCCTGGCGTTCGCCGGCCTGGTCCTGCTGCCCACCGACTTCCAGTACGTGTCGTTCGGCCTGCTGATCTTCGTGTCCGGCGCGGGCATGGGCTTGTTCTCCGCGCCCAACGCGGCCGCGATCATGAACAGCGTGCCGGCCCGGCAGCGCGGCGCGGCCTCCGGGATGCTGGCCACGTTCATGAACTCGGGCTTCGTGCTGTCCATCGGCATATTCTTCTCGCTGATGATCGCCGGGCTGGCCAGCACCCTGCCCAGCACGCTGACCAAGGGCCTGACCTCGCAAGGAGTGCCGTTCGCGCTGGCCCACCAGGTCGGCCAGACTCCCCCGGTGGCCAGCCTGTTCGCCGCGTTCCTGGGCTACAACCCAGTCCACGAACTGCTCGCCCCCACCGGCATCCTGGCCCACCTGCCCGCGCACAACGTGGCCACGCTGACCGGCAAGGAGTTCTTCCCGCAGCTGATCACCGGGCCGTTCCACCACGGGCTGGAGATCGTGTTCAGCATGGCGATCGCGCTGCTGGTCATCGCGGCCGGCGTGTCGCTGCTGCGGGGCAAGCGCTACGTGTACGAGGAGCAGAGCGCAGCCGACGTGATCGAGGAGACGGCCATCGGCTCCTCCCCCGAGCTCGCGGTTGAGGTCGCCGGCGAGGAAGAGATCATCGCCGAGTCCGCCGATCAGGCGCGCCAGGGCACGGCGGGCGGTTAGGACCACCCGGAAGTTCATCTTGCCCGGATCAGCTGAGCACGGTTGCCGTAGTCGCTAGCCGGGCGCAGGTGCCGCAGTGGGTAGCCAGCATCCCCGGGCTCAAATATAGTTAGCTCTGTGAAAGATATTTCGGCGACAGCCGAGCTGCTGGCCGCGATCAGTGCGGTGCGGCGTGCCTCGCGGCGAATGGTCCGGCACGCCTGGGCCACCGAGCCACTGCCGACCGCGCAGAGCGAACTGCTCCGGCTCATCGCCACCCGGCCCGGCATGACCGTCGCCGAGGCCGCGCGCGAACTGCGCCTCGCCCCCAACACGGTCAGCACGCTGGTCGGCCGCCTGGCCGGGCAGGGCCTGCTCAGCCGCCAGCGTTCGCTGCCTGACTCCCGGTCGGTCCAGCTGACCGTGACCGACAAGGCCCAACGGCGCCTTGCTGAGTTCCGGGACCTGCGGGCCGAACTAGCCAGCGAGGCCCTGGCCACCCTGCCCGACGAAGACCAGCGCACGCTGGTCAGCGCGATTCCTGCGCTGGTCCGGCTGGCCGAGCGCCTGGAGGCACGTTGAGCTCAGTACCCGAGACCAAGACAGGCCAGGCGGTCGCCGCCCCGCCCCGGCCGGACGCCGTGGTCATCGAGGACGTCAGCTACCGGTTCGGCGAGCACACCGCCGTCGACCACGTGGACCTGGCCATCGCGCCGGGCGAGACGTTCGGCCTGCTCGGCCCGAACGGCGCGGGCAAGACGACGACCATCCGGATGCTGATCACCCTGCTGAAACCGATGACCGGGCGGATCACCGTGTTCGGCACGGACACCAGGACGCAGCCGATGCGGGTCCGCCGGATGATCGGTTACGTCCCGCAGCTGCTGTCCGCGGATGGCTCGCTCACCGGCCGGGAGAACGTGGAACTGTTCGCCCGGCTGTTCGACGTGCCGCGCCGCGGCCGCAGGCAGCGGGTGGACGAGGCCCTCGACGCGATGGGCCTGACCGAGCCCGCGCAACGGCTGGTGAAGACCTACTCCGGCGGCATGGTTCGGCGGCTGGAGCTGGCTCAGGCCCTGGTCAACGCGCCCCAGCTGCTGGTGCTGGACGAGCCGACGGTCGGCCTGGACCCGATCGCCCGGGCCGACGTCTGGGAGCACATCCGCCGGCTGCGGGAGCGGGCCGGGATGACCGTGCTGATGACCACGCATCACATGGAAGAGGCCGACCTGTACTGCGATCGCATCGCGCTGATGCACCGTGGCCGGGTCCAGGCCACCGGCACCCCGGCCCGCCTGAAGGCGAGCCTGGGCCTGGACGCGACCCTGGACGACGTGTTCCGGCACTTCACCGGCGGAACGCTGGACGAGGACACCGCGAAGGGAGGCATCCGTGACGTCCGTCGCGCCCGGAGCACCGCGCGCCGCCTGGGCTGACCCGCCCGCCGGCCCCGGCGCCGCACCGAGCGGCCGGGTCGGGCTGCGCCAGCTGGCCAGCCGCATGATCACGCTGTGCTGGGTGGAGCTGCGCAAGCTCCGGCATGACCGCACCGAGCTGTACACGCGGGCCATCCAGCCCGCGCTGTGGCTGCTGATCTTCGGGGAGACGTTCAACCGGATCCACGCCATCTCCACCCCGGACGGCATCCCCTACCTGGCCTACCTGGCCCCAGGCATCCTGGCCCAGTCCGCGCTGTTCGTGGCGATCTTCTACGGCATCCAGATCATCTGGGAACGGGACGCGGGCGTGCTGGCCAAGCTCATGGTCACCCCCACCCCGCGGGCCGCGCTGATCACCGGCAAGGCGTTCGCGGCCGGGCTGCGCTCGGTGGTGCAGGCCGCCGTGGTCGTGGTGCTGGCCGCCATCCTCGGCGTCGAGCTCACGCACAACCCGCTCAAGCTGCTGGCCACCGCCTGCGTCGTGGTACTGGGCTCGGCGTTCTTCTCCTGCCTGTCCATGTCCATCGCCGGGGTCGCGCTGAACCGGGACCGGCTGATGGGCATCGGCCAGGCCATCACCATGCCGCTGTTCTTCAGCTCCAACGCGCTGTACCCGACCGCGCTGATGCCGGGCTGGCTGCAGGCGATCAGCCGGGTCAACCCGCTGTCCTACGAAGTGAACGCGCTGCGCTGGCTGCTCATCGGCATCCCCACCAACATCTGGCTGGACGTGGCCGTGCTGATCGCGGCGGCCACCGCGGGCGTGATCGTCTCCTCCGCGCTCCTCCCCCGCCTGGCCAAGTAACACCCGTGAGCGCGGTGGCTTTGCCCCCCGTGGGCACTATCCACCGCGCTCTGCGGGGGCCCTTTGGGGTCAGTCGCCCTGGGACGCGGCGGCTTCCTCGCCCAGCACGGCCCGCAGCATGGTCTCGGCCGCGTCGGCCGCGGTCCGGGCGGTGATCGCGTGGGTGTGTGCGCGGTCGAGGTTGCCGAGCGCGATGCAGTCGTAGGCCACCTGCGCGTCGTGCACCGCCAGCTCCAGCTGACGGGAAGCCTCCTGCAAGCTGACCGCCTGCTCGTCGCCCCCTGGGATACTCATGACCTCTCCCTCCTGGCCCGGACCCGCTCATCGCCGCCGCCGGGATGCGCCCACACCTACCCTGGCCGGCCGGGAGCATGCAACCCCACGGACACCACCGACTTACGATGAAGTCAGTCCGCTCACCCGCCACACCGGCCCCGGCCCGAGGATCGCCCCATGCCCGAGTTCGCTTACACCGACCTGCTGCCCCTGGGTCCGGACACCACGGACTACCGCCTGCTGACGGCGGATGGCATCACCACGCACCGGTCGTTGGGCAGAGAATTTCTCGAGGTGGACCCGGAGGTGCTCACGCTGGTCGCGCGGGAGGGGATGCGGGACATCGCCCACCTGCTCCGGCCCGGCCACCTGCGCCAGCTGCGGGCCATCCTGGACGACCCGGAGGCCTCTCCCAACGACCGGTACGTAGCCCGTGACCTGCTCAAGAACGCGTGCATCGCGGCCGGTGGCGTGCTGCCGATGTGCCAGGACACCGGCACCGCGATCGTGATGGGCAAGCGCGGCGGTGAGGTGCTCACCGACGGGCGGGACGAGGAGCACCTGGCCCGCGGCATCTTCGACGCGTACACCCAGCTCAACCTGCGCTATTCGCAGCTCGCCCCGGCCAGCATGTACGAGGAACGGAACACCGGGACCAACCTGCCGGCCCAGATCGAGATCTACGCCACCGCCGGGCACGAGTACAAGTTCCTGCTGATGGCCAAGGGCGGCGGCTCGGCCAACAAGTCGTTCCTCTACCAGCAGACCAAGGCGGTGCTCAACCCGAGCGCGATGCTGGCCTTCCTGGAGGAGAAGATCCGCTCGCTGGGCACCGCCGCCTGCCCGCCCTATCACCTGGCCATCGTGGTCGGCGGGACCAGCGCCGAGTACGCGCTGAAGACGGCCAAGTACGCCTCGGCCCGGTACCTGGACACGCTGCCGGCCGCCGGGTCGGCCAGCGGGCACGGGTTCCGCGACCGCGAGCTGGAGCAGCAGGTGCTGGAGATCACCCGGAAGACCGGCATCGGCGCGCAGTTCGGCGGCAAGTACTTCTGCCACGACGTGCGGGTGATCCGGCTGCCCCGGCATGGCGCGTCGTGCCCGGTCGCCATCGCGGTGTCCTGCTCGGCGGACCGGCAGGCGCTGGCCAAGATCACCCCGGACGGCGTGTTCCTGGAGCGGCTGGAGACCGACCCGGCCCAGTACCTCCCGGAGACCACCGAGGCCGATCTCGCCGACGACGTGGTGCGCGTCGACCTGAACCGGCCGATGAGTGAGATCCGCGCGCAGCTGACGAAATACCCGGTCGCCACGCGCCTCTCGCTCACCGGACCGCTCGTCGTCGCGCGCGACATCGCGCACGCCAAAATTGCTGAACGGCTTGATCGTGGTGACCCGATGCCCAGCTACCTGGCTGACCATCCGGTGTACTACGCCGGGCCAGCCAAGACGCCGGAGGGATACGCATCCGGCTCGTTCGGCCCGACCACGGCCGGCCGGATGGACTCGTACGTGGACCGGTTCCAGGCGGCCGGCGGCTCCCTGGTCATGCTGGCCAAGGGCAACCGGTCCCCGGCCGTTACCGCGGCCTGCCAGCGGCACGGCGGGTTCTACCTGGGCTCCATCGGCGGGGCCGCGGCCAAACTGGCCCGCGACCACATCACCAAGGTCGACGTGCTGGAGTACCCGGAGCTGGGCATGGAAGCCGTCTGGCGGATCGAGGTGCGCGACTTCCCGGCCTTCATCATCACCGATGACAAAGGCAACGATTTCTTCACCACGGAGCCCGATAAGCCGCTGCTCACCATCGGCAGCCAGCCGCCCGGGTAACGGCGGCGCGGGACCGCCCGCGACACACGCGCTATTCTCACCCGCTTCCCAGGAAACCCGGGACAAAGCGCGTGTATCGTCCCGTGCATGCACGTTGCGGCCAGCACGGGGCGCGTGGTCGCGGGGCGTTATCTCCTGCAGCACCCCATCGGCCGGGGCGCGATGGGCACCGTGTGGCGGGCCCGGGATTCGGTGCTGGACCGGGACGTCGCGGTCAAGGAGGTACGGGTCCGCGGCGCGGCAACGAGTGAGGAAACTCAGGTCCTGTACGAGCGCACGCTGCGTGAGGCGCGGACCGCGGCCCGGCTGAACCATCCCGCGGTGGTCACCGTGTTCGACGTGATCGACGCGGCGGGCAGCCCGTGGATCGTGATGGAGCTGGTCGAGGCGCGCTCCCTGGAGCAGGTGCTGGCCCAGGACGGGCCGCTGCTCCCCTGCCAGGCCGCTGACCTGGGTACCCGGGTGCTGGGCGCGCTGCACTGCGCGCACGCGGCGGGCATCCTGCACCGCGACGTCAAGCCGAGCAACGTGCTGCTCGGCCCCGGCGGCCGGGCTGTGCTGACCGATTTCGGCATCGCCACGCTGGACGGCGACGCCAGCCTGACCCAGACCGGCATGGTGATGGGCACGCCCGGGTTCACCGCCCCGGAACGGGTCCGCGGCGAGCTGGCCAGCCCGGCCTCTGACTTGTGGTCGCTGGGCGCGACGCTGTTCGCGGCGGTCGAGGGGCACGGGCCGTTCGACGACCGGGGCGGCCCGCTGGCCATTCTCGCGGCCATCGCGCACGAGGAGCCGCCACGGCCGCGCTCGGCTGGCCCGCTGCGGCCGGTGATCGAGGCCCTGCTGCGCCGCGATCCGTGGGCCCGGCCGGACGCGACCGCGGCCGGTGAGATGCTCGCCGCCGCCGCGACGGACGACCGCGCGGCTGATGACGCGCTGGCCGGGGACCGCGTGGGCGATTCCGGCCCCGGCGATCCCGGCCTGGCCGGTGATGACCTGGCTGATGACCGTCGGGACGGCGCGGGCCCGGGTGAGCCCGGGGTGTCCGGGCCGCCGGCCGGATTCGGCCAGGGGTCTGGATTCGGCCGGCCGGCCGGCTGGGCTGAGCCCGGCCGGCCTGGCCCGCTGGGTGACTTCGGCCCGGCGTGGGCCGCCGGGCCACCCGCTGGCGACGCCGGCGATCCGTGGGCCGACGAGTGGGCCGAGGGCAGTACTGGCCCGCTGCCCCAGGCCGGGCCCGCGGACCCGGTGGACCTGCATCTCGTCGTGTCCCCGGACGAGGAAGAACCGGGCTGGGCCCAGCACGCCTGGGCTGGCGACACGCCGCACCCGTATGCGGCTGATCAGTATCCGGCTGAGGCCATTGGCGCTGAGCCGTTTGCTGCCGAGCCGTTTGCCGCCGAGCCATTTGCCGCCGAGCCATTTGCTGCCGAGCCATTTGCCGCTGGGCCATTTGCTGCCGAGGCGTTCGCTGGCGGGCTGGTGGCCGGGCACCGCCGAGACGCCCCGCCGCCGGGGCCGCGCCACCGCGGGATCCTGGCCGAGCTCAGCGGCCTGCGCCCGGACCGCCGCGGCGTGCTGCTGGCCTGCCTGGCCGGCCTGGCCGTCCTCGGTGCGGGCCTGCTCGCCGGGCTGGCCTGGTCGCACGGGGCCGGGCGGTACCACTCCTACAGCGTGCCCGGCCGCACGGCCGGTGCGGCGGCGGGCTTCACGACATCGGTGCCTGCTGACTGGCACCGGGCCCAGCGCGGGCCCACCACCGTCTTCACCAGCCCGTCCGGGCGCACCACGCTGCAGGTGACCCCGACGTCCCTGGGTGCCCCCGGGGCGCTCGGCGCGGCCCAGCTGCTGGAGACCCAGGCGGTGCGGCAGGGCACGTTCCCCGGCTACCGCCGGATGGCGCTCCGCCCGTTCCGGTTCTCCGCCGGGACCGGTGTGCTCTGGCAGTACACCTGGCAGCCGCCGGGCGGTGGCCGGGCCGAGGTGCTGGAAGCCCTGTTCCAGCTGGCCACGCGGTCGGGCCGCCAGGGCTACCTGGTCCAGGAGACGGCACCCGCCGCGACCTGGCTGCTGAGCCGGCCGGTCTTCAACGAGGCGCTCCGCACGTTCCGCCCGCACCCCTGACCGGGCTGGGCCAGTAGCCGAGCTAGGGCCCGCCATGGCGGGCCGGGACGAGCGTCGCGGTGGGGGGTCCAGTCGAAGTGGGGGTTCAGCCGCCGTAGTGGCGGCCGGGGCGGCACCGCCCGTCGTTGCGCCACCGACCATTGCCCAATATGGCGATTTATCCTGCCCGAAACCCGGTCATCCGCAGCGAAGGCTCGTCGGCTGTTCGTCGGCTATCTGCGGAAATCGCCAGGTAGCTGTATCCAGATCCGGATCCACCTGGCAGGACCGAAATAGGTAGCGTTACGTGGCCTAGTAGTAGCCGTGCGCTTCCCAGTACGACCACGCGCTGCACGGATTGCCATACCGGGTCTGGATATATCCCAGGCCCCACTTGATCTGCGTCGCCGGGTTGGTCATCCAGTCGGCGCCCGCGGTGGCCATCTTGCTGCCCGGCAGGGCCTGCGGAATGCCGTAGGCGCCGCTGGCATTCTCGGCGTTGTAGCGCCAGCCGCTTTCCCGGGTGTAGATGTTATTGAGGCAGCTGTAATAGGTGCTCGGCGCCCAGCCGAACGAGGACAGCATGTTGTAGGCGATGCGCTGCGCGGTCCCGGGGTCGGGTGGGGCCACTGGCACACCGCCCGCCGCGCCACCGGCCCCCACCTGCTGCCTGGGACGGCTGCGCGGCGACCTTGGGCGCCCCGATGACGCGCATCGTGTGCGACGCGGCCGACAACACGATCATCTGCTGGCGCTGCTGCTCCAGGACGGCCATGGCGCCGCTGCTGGACACGGCCGCGGCGGCGATAGCCGCTCCGGAATTAGGCACATTGCCAGGACGGAAGACCACCAGATAGCCCGCAATTGCGATCCCGGCAACCGCAGTAACGGCAGTCGCAGCCGCAGGCAACAATACGCCATTACGGCGTGCTGCCCGTCGCCTTCCGGGGCTTCGCCGCCGGTGTTCTGACAAGGCTGTCCTTCCATCGGCCTAACCCCAGAGCGGGACGCTCCAGAGCGGACCACTGCGCCAGCGGGCAGCGCATGGCTCCGTTCGCCCGCCAAATACCGGCCGCAGAAACTATCGCCCCGGAGAACGACTCAGCCGGGCGCTCAGAACCATCGGCGCTACCTTGCCAGAGCCGAGGGAGGGGTCTGCAACCGCTTCTGCTGAAAAAGTTGTGTCGGCTGAGCAACCAGCAATGTGGGCTAGATCACAAATTGACAACACGTGCCGTAACACTTACCAGCTGTAAGGGACGGCGCAGCTGTGATCACCGCCCCGGGCTCCTGGCCCGGTGCCGACACGGAGCAGACGCCCGAGAAACGCCGTCCGGTGCCACTTTGCCCGCAGGCACCAGCCGCGCCGTCCACCGGTGCTGAGAGCCGCTCAGACGCTCGTGCGGGCCACCCTGGCGCGCGCACCCCGGAGGCCTGCGGAGAACCGCGGCCAGGTCCGTCTGGGCCAGCCAGGCGGCCAGCGCCGTCAGCCCGCCAGGGCCAGCGAGATGACCGTGATGAGAATGACGATCTGGGCCAGCACCACACCGGCCATCAGCCGGTCCGTGCTGGGCCCCGGCCTGGCCGCCGCATGCCGTCCGTTCATGGCCGCTACCCACACCATTCCCGGTGGGCGCAACGCCACCGGCCGGTTGAGGCCAGGCGAGACCGGTGCGGTCACCCGCACCAGCCCGCCAGCAGTGTGCTGTTCTGGAAGTTGCCGCCGCCCGTCACATCCGGGCTGGGTTCTGGCCGCGCTTCGGCGTGGCCGGTGCGGCCGGGTTGGCCGCGGCCGGCCCGGCCATCGAGGCGGCCGCCTGCTGGGTGGCGTTGATGGTCGCCGAGGTGGCCACGCCGTTCCCGTCGAGGGTGACCGTCACCGGGCTGGTGAGCCCGAAGCTGCGGCAGTTGAGGTTGGTGAAGGACATGTTCAGCCGGTTGGCCATGAACGTGAACAGGTTGTTCCCCACGGCGGGCACCGGCGAAGTACCGGTGGCCAGCACCGTCTGGTTGTTCTTCAGGAACAGGCCCTGCACGTTGACCATGTTCTGGCAGTAGGCGGCGGGCGTGTCGGCGGTCTGCGCCGCCCTGATCACCGGCTGGTCCACGCTGGTCCGGTACCGGTTGGTCTTGCGCTGGCTGAACGCCCCGTTGACCAGCGTCATCGGGTCGTTTTCCGGCACCAGCGCGATCGGCGCGGTCTGGTTCCGGGCGGCGAACAGCTCGTCCAGGGCCTGCGAGGTGCCCGGTATGCCCGCGTTGGACAGATCGGGCGCGGTGAACGGCGTGCAGCCGAGGGTGGGATCGAGGAACCCGTTCAGCAGCGCGTTGTCGCTGCCGTTGTTGATCACGGTCGCGTTGGCCATCGCCGCCGTATTGGTGGCGTTGTCCTGCGCGGTCTGGCCATTCCCATTGAGCAGGTACTGGGTGGTCACATTGTCGCTCTGATCCTGGTCGATCATGGTGAAGCTGCGGGTGGTCGGGCAGGGCTGCCCGGTCTTGGCCGAGGTCCCGTTGGCCGGGATCGTCGTGCGGCCGTTGGCGATGGAGTTGTTGACCGCGGCGAAGAACGCCACCCCGTTGCAGAAAGACACCTGGCCGAAGATCGACCCCTGGATACCGTTGACGCACCTGGCCTGGCCCAGCGCGGTGGCGGTGGCACCCCGCAGGGTCAGGTTGGTGCCGTTGAACCCGAAGTCGACGGTGACCACCGCGCCCGCGGGCAGCGTGGGCACGACCGGTGCCGCGGCGGGCTGGGTACCTTGCGTGATGACCAGCGGCTCATAGGTGCTGAGCGCACCAGTGGCCGGATCGAAGATCGTGGCCTGCACGAACGCGCCGAGGTTGGCGAAATTGGCCATGGTGCAGCCGGACGCCTGGGGCGACATCCCGTCCGGGCCGGTCAGCTGGAACGGCGTGGCCAGGCCCGGCGCGGTCAGCGGGTTGGCCGGCACGATGAGCACGCAGCTCACGCTGGCCGCGGCTGGGGTTGGCGTGGCCGTGGCCGGCACCGTGGGGGACGCACGGGCGGTGGTGGCCGGGCTGGCCGGCGCACTCCCGGTCGCGGCCGGGATGCCACTGGCGGGCGCCGCGCCCTGCGCGGACAGCCGCAAACTCGCGTTCCGTTCGCTGACCAGCCTGATGCCGATGACCAGGCCCACCGCCATCGTGATGACCAGGGGAACCGCGATCAGCAGGAACCGGCCCTTGGGTGCGCCCGGCGCGGACCAATGCCGGTTGCGCATCAAATCCACCTCCATGCCGCTATTGGCGCTCCCAGACGGTCACGCTAGACCACTGTCTTGCGGTGAGAGGTGAAATTACGCCCTACGAAGTTATGACGGTCAGCTCATGCACAGGGATTCCCGGTATGGCAAATATTGTGTAATTCTTACGTACCAGGTAATGGGCTATTTCCGGTACGCGGCGGCGACGGCTGGTCACCGAGCGGCCACTTTCGGCCATAGCCTGGGACCTGTCCGCAACTGGGCGGTTGAAGTTGGGTCAGGGCTGGAGGACGATCCGGCCGGGGATGCCGCCGGCTGCCTTCGCGCTGTATGCCTTGACTGCTTGCGCGAGCGGGTACACCGCGCCGACTTGGGGGCGCAGGTGCCCCTCGTTGACCAGGCGGGCGAGCTCGGTCAGCTGAGCGCGGCTGGACTCCTGGATGAAGATGAGCGTCTTGATGCCGTCCCGGGTGGTGGGTAGCGACGCGGCTGCCTTCACCGAGATCAGCGTTCCGCCGGGCCGCAGCAGGGCGGCCGAGGCGGCCAGCACGTCACCGCCGATCGTGTCGAAGACCAGGTCGGCCTGGCCGGCCACGTCCTCGAGGCGGTCGGCGTCCAGCGCGATGTAGCGGTCGGCGCCCAGCTCCGTGGCCAGCGCCCGGGAGTGGCTGCGCCCGGTCCCGATCACCTCGGCGCCCGCCCAGCGGGCCAGCTGGACCGCCATCGATCCGACCGCGCCGCCCGCGCCGTGGATGACCACGGTCTGCCCCTTGGCCAGCTTTCCGTGGTCAAACAGGGCCTGCCACGCGGTCAGGCCGGCCCGCGGCACGGCCGCGGCGTGCACGTGGTCGACGGTCTGCGGCTTGCGGGCCACGTTACGGGCTTCGATGGCGACATACTCGGCGGCCGCCCCGTCGCGGAGCTGGTCGGCCAGCCCGAACACCTCGTCGCCGACGGCGAGCCCGGCGGTCCCGAATCCCAGCGCGGCGACCACTCCCGACACCTCGTTGCCCGGGATGACCGAGGTCCGCTGATGACCGGCGCGGCAGGTCCAGATGGGCCAGTCCAGCTCGTTGTGCGTGATGCCGCACGCGGCCACCCTGACCAGCACCTCGCAGATCATCGGCTTGGGCTCGGGCGCGTCTTCGAAGACAAGCCCGCTGATGCCGGTTGGCTCGTGGGTGCGGATGGCTTTCATCGCCGTCCTCTTTCGGGTGGAATTCAGTTCAGTCTCTTACTCTTCCGACGACGCAGCCCGCCCGGATGTCAGACGGCGGGCTGGCCTCACAAACGGGCACGCTGTCTCGTCGGAGGTGCGAGGGCCGATGCCACCACTGGGAGCCGCGCCATGACCACCCCATCCGGGCCAGGACCCGGCCAGCCGGACCCGGGCCTGGCCGCGATCATCAGCGAGCGGCGGCAGCTGATCAACCTCGCCTACCGGCTGCTGGGATCCCTGGCCGAAGCCGAAGACGCCGTCCAGGAGACCTACGCCCGCTGGTACGCCCTGACCCCGGGCCAGCGCGACGCCATCGCCTCCCCCGGCGGCTGGCTGAGCACGGTCACCAGCCGCATCTGCTTCGACCAGCTCGGCTCGGCCCGCGCCCGCCGCGAGCGCTACGTCGGCCAGTGGATCCCCGAGCCGCTGCCCGAACCCGCCGAGTGGATCGGCAGCCGCCCTGGCACCCCGGCCGACCCCGCCGACCGCATCACCCTCGACGAGTCGGTCTCCATGGCGTTCCTGGTCGTGCTCGAAGCGATGACCCCCGCGGAGCGTGTCGCGTTCATCCTGCACGACGTGTTCGGCTATCCGTTCACCGAGATCGCCCGCATCGTCGGCCGCACCCCGGCCGCCTGCCGCCAGCTGGCCTCCTCCGGCCGCCGCCGCATCCGCGCCGCCCACCCACCCGCGGCCCCCACCGCCCGGCAGGCCGCCATCATCCGCGACTTCAAGAACGCCTGGCAAACCAGGGACATCGCCGCCCTCGTCGCCCTGCTCGACCCCGGCGCCACCATCACCGCCGACGGCGGCGGCCAGGCCACCGCCGCCCTGCACCCCATCGAGGGCGCCGGTCAGGTCGCCCGCTACCTGGCCGACCTCGCCGCTCACGGACCAGCCCTGGCCATCCTCGAACGAACCGTGAACGGCCAGCCGGGCCTGATCGCCCAGCGGAACGGCACCACCGTCACCGTCTTCGCGTTCGACATCACAGGCGACCACATCACGCACATCTGGGCCGTCCGCAACCCGGACAAGCTCCGGCCCTGGACCACCAGCTGACGCGCGCCCCCATACGGGACGCTCACTTCGTGGTTTCTGGCCAGGCCAGCTACCCGGCGTGGCCCGACTCGATCTGCCGGGCCACGGTGAGGGCCTCGTTGATCGGCACCGCGAACCCGACGTGGTGCAGCCCGCTCCCGGCACCGGCCACATCGAGCCCGATGACCTGACCAGACAGATTCACCAGCGGGCCACCGGTCTCCTCGCCCGGCTGCACCCGCGTCGTGGACTGAAACAGCCCGGTCAGCCGCTGGCCGCTGACCGCCGCCATCGCCGCCCGGCTGGTGATGTTGCCGACATCGAGGGTGAAGGTCCTGGTCAGCCCGATGCTGCCGACCGCGGTGACCGCGGCGCCGACCGCGAAGCGGTCGGAGTTCCCGACCGCGATCGGCTTGAGGTCCGAGCCACCCCTTATCTGGAGCAGCGCCAGGCCCTGGGCGGAACCAGTCACGGTCGCGTCGAACGACCGGGCGGACAGCGCCTCGCGCACCAGGACCTGGCCTGCACCGCGCACTACCTGAGCGCTGGTCAGCACCAGGCCCGACCGGGTCAAGACGATGCCCACCCCGGCCGACGTGCCGTGCGCGGACACGATGTGCACCAGTCCGGGCGCTGTTGATTGCAGGATGTTGGCCTGGCTGTCGGCCCCGGTCCCCTCCTCGTCTTCAACGAACATCTTGTTGGCCCGGGGCGGGCTGGGGATGGCCGAGGAGCTGGACAGTCCGCCTGCCAGCGCCAGCGAGGCGCCCGCCAGCACGGTAGCGGCCACTGCGGCCCCCGCCGTCCAGGCCAGCCGGCGGCGCCCGGCCCACCACTTTCCCGGCGGCCCGGCCGTCCCGTCACCGGGTCCGGTGGCGGACACACTGTCCTGCGGGGTGCCGTCCGCACTGTTGCCCGTGATGCTGGCGCTGCCGGTCACTGGCTGGACCGGCTCGGCAGGCTGGTCCGGCTGGCTGGGCTGCGGCTCATCCGGCCTGCTGCTGTGCTCTTGCATGCTGCGCTCCCACCTGGACGCCCGGTTAAAAGAGTGCGGTGGCCCCAGGTCGTGGGGCCACCGCACCTCTCAGAGTTACCCGATTGCCATAGCCGCGACGGTGATTACATCCCTGACGGATTCATCCGCCGGTGGCCCCGGCGGCCGACGCGGTGCCCGGCGCCCGGCATCTTCGTGCCGGGCGCGCCAGTCCCGGCCGCCGTGCCGGTGGTCGCGGTCTGCTGGGCGGTGTTGAGCGTCGCCGCGGTGGCCGCGCCGTTCCCGTCCAGGGTGACCGTCACCGGGTCGGTCAGGCCGAAGTTCTGGCAGTTCAGGTTGGTAAACGACATGCTGAGCCGGTTAGCCATGAAGGTGAACAGGTTGTCCCCAACCCCCGGCACCGGCGAGGTGCCGCCAGCCAGCAGTGCCTGGTTAGCCTGTAGGAACGCGGTCTGTACGTTGACCATGTTCTGGCAGTAGTTCGCCGGGCTGTCGGCCGCGTCGTTGGCCGCCGAGATCGGGGGCTGCCCGACCTCGGCCCGGTTCAGGTTGGTCTTGGCCACGCTGAACGCGTTGTTCACCAGGACCATCTCGTCGTTCTCCGGGATCAGCGCGATCGGCGCGGTCTGGTTCTTAGCCGCGGACAACTCGTCCAGCGCCTGCGAGGTACCCGGCGTGCCGCCGTTGCTCAGGTCCGGCGCGGTGTATGGGGTGCAGCCGAGCGTCGGGTCGAGGAACGCGTCGAGCAGCGCGTTGTCACTGCCGTTGTTGATCACGGTCGCGTTGGCCATCGCCGCCGTGTTGGTGGCGTTGTCCTGCGCGGTCTGACCATTCGCGTCGAGCAGGTACTGCGTGGTCACGTTGTCGCTCTGGTCCTGGTCGATCATGTTGAAGTTGCGGGTGGTCGGGCAGGCCACACCGGCCGCCTTGGTGGCCATCCCGGCCGCGGGCACGGTCAGCGTGCCCGCCGCCTCAGCGGCTTGTGCGGCACGGAAGAACTGGGTGCCGTTGCAGAACGACACCTGACCGAAAATCGACCCGTTCAGCCCGTTAACGCAGCGGCCCTGGGCCAGCGCGCGTCGGGTGGCGCCGACCTGGCTCAGGTTGGTGCCGTTGAAGCCGAAGTCGATGGTGACGACGGCACCCGCGGGCAGCGTGGGCACGACTGGTGCCGCGGCGGGCTGGGTGCCCTGCGTGATGACCAGCGGCTCGTAGACCGACAGCGCGCCGGTGGCCGGGTTCAGGATCGTGGCCTGCACGAACGCACCGAGCGCCCCGAAGTTGGCCATCGTGCAGCCGGAGGCCTGCGGCGTCATGCCGGGCGGGCCTTCCAGCTGGTACGGGGTGGACAGGCCGGTCGCGCTGAGCGGGTTGGCGGGCACGACGATGCGGCAGGACACGTTGGCCGCGGCCGCCGCCGCAGGCGCGGTCGCGGTGGCCGCCGCGGTCGGCGCCGTGGTGCCGGTGGTGGCCGGGCACGGCGTGGCCGCCGCGGTGGCGCCGGCCGTGGCCGTGGTGGTGGCCGCGGTCGCCGGGCTGGTCGCCGCGGCAGCAGCCGTCGTGGCGGCCGCCGCTGGCGCGGTGGCAAGTGGCGCGGCCACGGTCCCGGTTGGCGTGGGTGCCACGGCCGCCGCTGCTGCTGCGCTGGCGGTCGGCGCCGCCGTAGCAGCAGCCCCGGTACCGGCCGCGGTGGTCCCGGTGGCGGTGGTGGCCGCGGTCGCCGTGGCGCAGCCAGCCGCGACGTTCGCCGCGTTGCTCGCGCCGAACACGCTGCGGACGTTCGGGATCAGCATCGCCACGCCGACCCCGGCCACGACCGCCACCACGGCTGCGACCGCAAGGAGCCGGGCCCGGGACCGCGGCTCGAACCTGCGATTGTGATTAAAGACTCTACGTCGGTACGACACGACACCGTTCCCTTATTAATCGGGTATCGCTCCCGGGCGATCACAGTAGTCCTGTCCTGAGCCGCCCGATACAGAATCAAGATTTTTGTTCGTTGTCGGGATTGTCACTAAGTAGATTACGGACATGCTGGTTCAGGAAAGCCTTAACATGGGAGTGTTTTGCCTGGTCAGAGCGCATCATGATCGGACTCGCCGGAAGGCGGGCCCGAGTTACAGCCAGGACCGTAATATTCTCATAAGAAATGCGAAACAATCATGCAAGGTAGTGACCGACCCGGCAGATGCTAATGGCGGCTGCGCGCATCACGAAAGGGCGGCTTGCGGTCGCGCCGCACGTTGCGAAGCCACCTCGGCACCGGTACACGCAGCGCCATCGCGCGCGGTTCAGCCGACCTGGGCCGCACCCCGGCACCGCACCAGCAACCGGCCAATCCGGCCGCCGTCACCGGGGTCAGACGAACACCCGGCGGGTCACCACGCCCTGCCCGATGTCGCCGCCGCGCCACAGGATGAAGTCCTCCCCCGCGGCCAGGCAGTCGCCCGTGTCATCGCCGAGCACGGTGACGGTCACGATGACGTGCGGGTCGCCCGGCACCCGGTCCTCGATCGTATTGACCAGGGCGCTGTACAGCCGGGTGGCGTGGGTCTGGTGGTTCTCGGCCCGGACCACCGCCCGGCAGGCCGGGCCCGGCAGCACCGCAGGCTGGTCACTGCCTGCCTGCGGGAGCAGCCTGACCAGAGCCTGGTACTTGTATCGCTTCATGGTTCCGACGTCCTCCCCGGCACCTGGCTTCCCCGCCCATCGCTGCACGGCGCGGGAGCCTGGCTCGGCTGGCGGCCACTTATATCGTAATACGACATAATCTACTGTCCAGCTTCCGGGCCCGCGCAGGACCCGTCCGCTGGCCGCCTCCTGCAGGCTGAACGAGCGAGCCGGCTGGCCAGTGCCCAGATGAGCGGGCCGGCCCAGCCGGGCCGCACCCCGCTCCACCGGGCCGGGAGGTGGCGTCAGTAGCCCGCAGGCATATCGTTATGCGATATTTTAACTTTTAGCAAAGGCCAGCAGGGCAGGCGGCCAGATGCGCCCGGCGGGACAGCGCCGGATGCGTGCGAGGGGGAGGGACATTGGCTGAGCTGACCCGCGCGGACTACGAGAACCTGCTGACCTTCCGGACCAGCCTGCGCCGCTTCCTGCACTGGTCCCAGGCCCAGGCGCGCGAGGTGGGCCTGACCCCGGCCCAGCATCAGCTGCTGCTCGCGGTCAAGGGCCATCCCGGCGGCCCCGGTCCCACCGTGGGCGACCTTGCGGCCTACCTGCTGCTCCGGCCGCACAGCACGGTCGAGCTCATCGACCGGGCCGAAGCGGCCGGCCTGGTCGAGCGCTGGGGGGACGACGGCGACGGCCGGATCACCCGGATCCGGCTCACCGCCGACGGCGAGCAGCGGCTGGACCGGCTGGCCGCCGCGCACCTGGACGAACTCCAGCGGCTGGCGCCGGTCCTGGAGCACCTCACCGCCCAGGCCGACGGCCACCGCACCGGGGTCACTTGACCGAGCCGGCCGTCATCCCGGCCACCAGGTAGCGCTGCAGCAGGAGGAAGCCGACCACGATCGGCACGCTCACGGTCAGCGACGCGGCCATGATCTGGTTCCAGTACACCTGGTTCTGGGTGGCGTAGCCCTGCAGGCCCACGGCCAGCGTCCGGGTCGAGTCATTGGTCAGCACCGAGGCGAACAGCATCTCGCTCCACGCGGTCATGAACGCGTAGATCAGCACGGCGACGATGCCCGGGATCGCGGCCGGGATGACCACCCGGATGAACGCGCCCAGCGGCCCGGTGCCGTCCACCGTGGCCGCCTCATCGAGTTCCCGGGGGATCGTGTCCAGGTAGGCGGCCAGCATCCAGATCGCGAACGGCAGGGTGAACGTCATGTACGTGATGATCAGGCCGGTCCGGCTGCCGTACAGGTTGATGCCGGTGTCCTGGCTGAGGTTGACGAAGATCACGAACAGCGGGAGCAGGAACAGGATGCCGGGGAACATCTGGGTGGACAGGATCGTGACCGAGAAGACCTGCCGCCCGTGGAACCGGTACCGGCTGACGGCGTACGCGGCCAGCAGCGCGACGATCACCGAGGCCACCGACGCCACCGAGCACACGATCAGGCTGTTCTCCAGGTAGGTCAGCAGCGGGATGGTCTGCCACATGTCGACGAATGGCGACAAGGTCAGGTGGCTGGGAATCCACCGGAACGCGCCCTCGACGTCCGGGAGCGGCTTCAGCGACGCGGTGAGCATGACGTACACCGGCGCGATCGCGAACAGGCCGAGCAGTGTCAGCACGATCACCCGGGCCCACCGGAACCAGGCTGGCTCATGCATGGCGGGCCCCCCGTCTCCCGAGCGCCAGATAGACGAGCGTCACCAGCAGCAGGAACAGCAACAGCAGCACAGACATGGCTGACCCGGTGCCGAAGTTCCAGCTGCTGAACGAGTTCTCGTAGATGTGAATGGAGATGATGTCGGCCTGGCTCGGCGGGGCCGAGCCGAACAGCGTGAACGGCACCGAGAAGTCGTTGAACGTCCACAGGAAGAGCACCAGCAGCAGGACCCGGTTGACGGGCCGGATCAGCGGCAGGGTCACGTGCCGTACCTGGCCCAGGATCCCGGCGCCATCCAGCGACGCCGCCTCGTACAGGTCGGCCGGAATGCTCTGCAGTCCCGCCGTGAGGATCAGGAACGCGAACGGCCAGGTGCGCCAGAGCTGCACGATCACCAGGGACCAGAAACTGTCCTGGCCGATCAGCCAGAACGGCCGGGATCCCACCAGGTGCAGGGACATCAGCAGCTGGTTCACCATGCCGGTGTCCCGCTGCAGCATGAAGTTCCAGGTGATGACCGAGGCGAAGACGGGCAGCGCGTACGGGATGAGGAACAGGGTGCGGACCGCGCCCCGGCCCCGGAATGCCCGCTGGGTGAGGACCGCGGCGGCCATGCCGAACAGCCAGGCCCCGGCGAGGACGATGAGGGTGTAAATGATCGTGACCGTGAACGAGTGCAGTAGCGCCTGCCCGGTCGCGGAGGAGAAGTTCACCGCGACCGCGTAGTTGCTGAATCCCGCGAACGGGGCGGCCCGCCAGTTCCTCAGGTAGAACAAGGTCAGCTGCAGGAAGCTGATCCCCACCCCGGCCAGCATCGGGATGATGTGGATGAGCAGTTCCAGCGCAATCGCGGGGATCAGCAGGACGTAGGGCAGCGATCCGCGCCGCCACCACCGCCGCTTGGGCGGTGACGACGGCGCGGACGCGGTGACACCCTGCTTGACCCGGATGGTGTCAACCACCAGGGGTCAGCCTCCTAGCTGTTGCTGCGCCTGGCTCAGCGCCTGCCCGATCATGCTGCTGGTGACAGTCTTGCCGGTGGCCGCGCTGGAATACAGGTGGATGATCGCCGTCCCGACCGCGGTCTCGAACTGGCTCTCCGCGGCCACCGCGGGCATGGGCGCGGCGGTCGTGGCTGAGGATGCTGCGGAAGGTGTGCACGGCCGGGGTGTTGAAGGCCGGGTCGCTGTACGCGGCCTGGACCGTGGGCAGCGAGCCGTAGGTGTGGTTGAGGCTCTCCTGCTCCGGCGTGCTGGTCATGAACTTCACGAACTTCTCCGCGGCGGACAGGTTCTTGCTGTCCTTCATGATCGCAATGTTGATGCCCGCCACCATGCTGGTGACCTTCTTGCCGCCGGACGGCATCGGGGACGGGAGCGGCAGCGGCGCGACGCCGATGTTTGAGGCCTTCATGCCCAGCTTGGCCAGCGACCCGGAGGCCGTCTGCCAGAAGACCATGGCGGCCTTCCCGGTGGCGTAGTCGGTAAGGGCCTCGGTGCCCTTGGAGTACTGCGCGTCGCCCGGATTGGCGATCTTGTCGGCCTGCATGAAGTCGATCATCTGCTTGATCGCGGCCACGTTCTGTGGGGTGTCGAACGTCGGCTTGCCCGCGGAGTCGAAGAACGACCCGCCCTGCTGCTGGCTCAGCTCGAACGCCAGGTGGACGTTCTCCGGAATCTGACCGGCCTCGAGGGTCAGCCCGTAGTGCCCGTTCTTGGTCAGCTTCTTGGCGTCCGTGACGAATTCCGCCCAGGTCGCGGGCGGCCCGCTGATGCCCGCCGCCGCGAACTCGGCCTTGTTGTAATACAGGCCGTAGGCCGTGCTGTAGAGCGGAACGGCCGTCGGCGGCTTGCCCACCGCGCCGGTGGCCGACAGGCTGCCGGCCAGGAACCGGCTGGAGCCACCGATCTGGTTCATGACCGACGAGGTGAACGGCAGGAACGCACCGGTCGCCTGGAGCGACGCGGACCAGGTGTTGCCGATGTTGAGGACGTCAGGGCCCTTGCCGGACACGGTGGCTGCCGTGATCTGGTTGAGCAAGGTCGTCCACGGGATCACCTGGACCTTGACCTTGATGCCGGTCTGCTTGGTGAATTTCGCGATCTGTGGGGCCAGGACCTGCTGATCGTCCTGCAGGCTGGTGCCCTGGTTGCTGGCCCAGTACGTGAGCGTCGGATGGGCGGAGGAACCGGAATTCGAACCGCTGCTGCCGCAGGCAGCGAGGGGCACTGCCGCCAGCATGGCGGCACAGGCCAGGGTCGACAGCTTCGTCGGTCTCATGTGGTGTCCTTCCAGGGAATGAGGGTCGCGAGCACACCACAGGCCTCGCGGGGGGACCGGGGACTATAACGGGGATCTTTTACATCTTCCTATAAGGCGTAAATTATGTGCGCCCGGCGAGTACTGTCAACGGCGTGAATGCCTCCGTATCCGTTTCGTTACTTAGGCCGGCCGCCCGGCTCCGGGACTGGCCCGGGACGGGTCCCGGGCCAGTCCGCGACGCGCCGCCCGGCGACTCGCCGCTGGTCATGAGGTGCGCGTCACTTATTCCAGGCCGTAAAATAGGCGAGTCCGCAGCTGTATCGTGGCGGTGACTCCGCCGGTGAGGCAGGTCGATGCCCAGGCCCAGCACGACCACGGTACGGGATCTCCGGAAGAGCAACCGGTCCCGTGCGCTGTGGCAGGTGTTCCTCAACGGCCCGCTGACCCGACAGGAGGTCGGTTCGGTCGCCGGGCTCAGCCCGGCCACCGTCAGCAACCTGGTCGCCGCCCTGGTGGCCGAGGGTGTCGTGGCCGAGGTCGGCCTGGAGGATTCCAACGGCGGCCGGCCCCGCGGGCTGCTGCAGGTCAACCCCGGGTACGGCTACGTCATCGGGGTGGACGTCGGGGAGACCGCGTTCCTGGTCGAGCTGTTCGACTTCGGCCTGCAGCCGCTGGCCCGGCACACCTCGGTGACCGACATGACGGTGCTGGACCCCGAGGACGCCGTGCGGCACATCGTCCAGGGCATCGAAGCGGTCATCGCCGAGGCTGGCGTGCCCGAGTCCGCCCTGCTCGGGGTGGGGGTCGGCGTGCCCGGCCTGGTGGAGAACCGCGAGGCCGCGGTGGTGCACGGGCAGAGCATCGGCTGGGACGCCGTCCCGCTGGAGGCGATGCTGCACAGCCGGACCGGCCTGCCGATCCTGGTGGACAACGGCGCCAAGACGCTGGGCCAGGCGGAACGCTGGTTCGGCGCCGCCCGGGATACCGAGAACGCGGTGATCGCCCTGCTCGGCATCGGCGTGGGCCTGTGCATCATCAGCAACGGCGAGGTCTACCGGGGCGCGACCAGCAGCGCCGGTGAATGGGGCCACACCACCGTCGAGGTCGGCGGCCGGGCGTGCCGGTGCGGCGCGCAGGGCTGCCTGGAGGCCTACGTTGGCGCGGGCGCGATCGTGGCCCGCCACGAGCAGCTCGATGGGCGCCGGGCCGCGGCCGCCCCGGGCGAGCTGGACACCCAGATCGCTGCGATCATCGCCGCCCGGGACCGGGACCAGGCGGCGGCCCAGGTCCTGGCGGAAACGGTGACCTATCTCGGGGCTGGCATTGGCGGCCTGGTCAACCTCTTTAATCCCGAACGAATTGTTCTGGGCGGCTGGCTCGGCCAGGCCCTGAGTGACGCGCTGCTGCCAGAAATCCGCCGGGCGGCGGGCCAGCAGGCGCTCCGGCTGCCGTTCAGCCGGGCCGAGATCGTCAAGGCTGACCTGGGCCAGGATGCCGTCGCGCTGGGCGGCGCGACGCTGCCGATCGCCCGGCTGCTCACCGCCGGGGCGATGCGCACCGGCAGCCCGGGTGGCCGGCGCCGGGCCCGCTCGGCCGTCCCGGCCGGCTGACCGGCCCAGCCAGCGTCTGCCCCGCCCCGGCGGCGCCTGACCCTGACGGCCAGCTCTGCCCGCCTCGGCACCGCTTGACTTTGACGGCCGGCCCAGCCCGCCTCTCCCCCGCCCCCGGCACGCTTGACCCGACTTTACTCAAGCCTTAACGTAAGTGCTAAAGTAAGCAGCCGCCGGCGCCGACAGTGCTTGTACACGTCCCGGATGCCCGTGCTACCCCGATGAGCAGCGCCCGTGCTACCCGACGAACAAGGAGCGGCCGGCATTGTCCATGCGCTTTCCAGCAGGCTTCCTTTTCGGCGCCTCCACCTCCGCTCACCAGATCGAGGGAGCCGTTGACGAGGACGGCCGTGGCCCCTCGATCTGGGACACGTTCGCCGCCACCCCCGGCGCGGTGACCCATGGCGATACCGGCACCATCGCCTGTGACCACTATCACCGCGTCGATGCCGATCTCGACCTGGCCGCCGCCATGGGACTGACCGCCTACCGGTTTTCCCTGGCCTGGCCGCGCATCATCCCGGACGGCACGGGTTCGGTGAACCAGAAAGGCCTCGACTTCTACCGGCGGATGCTGGACGGGCTGCATGCCCGCGGCATCGAGCCGGTGGCCACGCTGTACCACTGGGACCTCCCGCAGCCACTGCAGGACGCGGGCGGCTGGGCCAGCCGCGACACCGTGCCGCGGTTCTGTGACTACGCCCAGGTGGTGCTGGACAGCCTGGGCGACCTGGTTAGCCGGTGGGTCACGGTCAACGAGCCATTCTGCTCCGCGATGATCGGCCACCTGGAGGGCCGCCACGCGCCCGGCCTGCGGGACCTGCACGCCGCGCTGGCTGCCGGGCATCACCTGCTGCTCGCGCACGGGCAGGCAGTGCAGATCGTGCGGGCCAGCGCGCCCCACGCCAAGGTGGGGATCTCGCACCTGTTCTCCGACCTGAGGCCGGCCTCGCCGTCCGCTGCCGACGAAGCGGCCACCCGGCGGCTCGACGGGTACGAGAACCGCTGGTTCCTCGACCCGGTGACCACTGGGAGCTACCCGGAGGACATGGTCGACTGGTATCAGCGCCAGGTGCCGATCGACTTCATCCGCGACGGCGACATGCGGATCGTGGCGACGCCCACGGACTTCCTCGGGGTCAACTACTACGAGACCAAGGCCGTGGCCCACGACCCGGCCGAGCCCTACCACCAGGCCCGGGCGCTGCCCAGCACCGGCAAGCTGACCGCAGGCGGACTGGACGTGCGCCCGGATGGCCTGGGCCGCATCCTGCACCGCGTGTCCAGCCAGGTAACCGCGCCGCTGTACATCACCGAGAGCGGCGCCGCCTTCAACGACTACGCCGATCCCGAGGGCGGCGTGGATGACCTGGAACGGGTGGACTACCTGGCCGATCACCTCGGTACCGCGCTGGCCGCCATCGAGTCCGGCGTGGACCTGCGCGGCTACTTCGTGTGGTCGCTGCTGGACAACTTCGAATGGGCCGAGGGGTACGGCCGCCGGTTCGGCCTGGTGTACGTGGACTTCGCCAGCCAGACGCGGATCCCGAAGGCCAGCGCGCGCTGGTACCAGCAGCTGATCGCCGGGCAGCCGGGCGGCTGACGCCGCTGCCTCGCCTCCGCGCACAACAGACTCCTGCGCCGGCTCGATTTCCCCCCGCGAGCCGGCGCAGGCATCGTCCGGTGCTGAGCCGGGGCGCAGCCCGCCCTCCGGGCGGCCAAGCGAGGGAGTTGACAGAGCGATGCTGGCACCGCGAGAGAGCCGCAGCCGGGAATGCCGTCGTCTCGATGGGCTGTGGCGCTTCCGGTTCGACCCGGGCACCGAGGGCACGGCCGGCCGCTGGTGGCAGGCACCGCTCCGCGACGCGCGCGAGATGGCGGTCCCAGCCAGCTACAACGATCTCGTGACCGACGCTGCCGAGCGCGAGCACGTCGGCGACGTCTGGTATCAGCGCGACGTGTGGGTGCCCGCGGCGTGGGAGGGCAGGCGCATCGTCCTGCGCTGCGATGCGGCCACCCACCGCGGCACCATCTGGGCTGGTGCGGCCGAGGTCGCCGACCATGCAGGCGGCTACACGCCATTCGAGGCGGACATCACTGATCATGTGCGGGGTGGCGAACCGCTCCGCGTGACGGTGCGGGTGGGCAACGAGCTGACCATGGCCACGATCCCGCCCGGCGTCATTTCCCGCACTGCTGATGGCCGCCGGAAGCAGCGCTATTTCCATGATTTTTTCAACTACGCGGGCCTGCACCGGCCGGTGTGGCTGTATTCGACCCCACGAAGCTACGTCGCTGACCTGTCGGTCAGCACCGCTTTCGACCCGCAGACCGGAACCGCCCACGTGACCTACCAGGCGGATGTCGTCGGTGCCGGGGCAACGACGGTCAGGCTCCGGGACACGGCCGGGGCAGTGGTGGCGGGCGGTGCGGGCCCCACGGGCGTGCTGACTGTCCACGGCGCCAGGCCGTGGCGTCCCGGGGACCCGCACTTGTACCGGCTGGACGTGCGGCACGGCGACGACGAGTACTCGCTGCCGGTCGGTATCAGGACCGTCCAGGTGGTCGGGGCCCGCCTCCTGCTGAACGGGCAGCCAGTGCGGCTCCGGGGCTTCGGGATGCACGAAGACTCCGCGCTCCATGGCCGGGGCCATGACGACGCGCGGATGGTTCGTGACTTCGCGCTGCTGAAGTGGATTGGGGCGAATTCGTTCCGGACTTCCCATTACCCGTACGCCGAAGAGGTCCTCGATTACGCCGACCGGCAGGGTCTGCTCGTCATCGACGAGGCCCCGGCCGTCGGCCTGCATCTGAGCCTCGGGAACATGGGCGACCCGGGAGCACGCACCTTCGGCCCCGGCGCGGTCGGCGAGCCGGCGGCGGCCGCACATCTGGCGGCCATCCGGGAACTCATATCCCGTGACCGCAATCACCCGAGCGTCATCGCCTGGTCGGTCGCGAATGAGCCGGACACCGCGGAGCCGGCCTCGCGCGGCTACTTCGCGCCGCTGGTATCCGCGGTACGGGAACTCGATCCGACCCGGCCAGTCTGCTTCGCGAACGTGGCGACCGCACCGCCTGACGCGGACCGCGTGACCGATCTGTTCGACCTGATCTGCGTGAACCGTTACTACGGCTGGTACACCGGGACCGGCGACCTGGAAGCGGCCGAGCAGGACCTGGCCGCCGAGCTCCGGGCCTGGGCCCAGCGCGGTAAACCCATCCTGGTGACAGAGTTTGGCGCTGACGCCCTGCCGGGACTGCACGCCCTGCCGCCCACCATGTGGTCCGAGGATTACCAGGCGGCGCTGCTCGAGATGTCATTGCGGGTATTCCGGCGGTTCCCCGAGATAGTCGGCGAGCATGTGTGGAACTTCGCCGATTTCGCCACCGCGCAGGCGGTGCACCGGCCCGGCGGAAACCATAAAGGAGTCTTCACCCGCGACCGCCAGCCAAAGGCAGCGGCCTGGCTTCTTCGCAAACTCTGGAGCGGGCCACCGGAGCCGCCTGGATGATAATCCCGGGCGCCGCGGGAGTCAGGGGGTCACGGCCCGGGGGGCAGCGGGATGACCAGGTCGGCGCGCTCCCGGGTGGCATCGATGAGCACCGCGTTCCGCTGATCTGGCCCAGTGGCCCGGGACCGGGCCTCGGTGGCATCACGGCCGAACGCCATGTGCCGGCTGATCAGCCGCTGCAGCCTGACCTCCTCGGGCAGGTCCAGGTACCAGACCTCATCGAGCAGCCCAGCGACGTCCGCCCACGGCCGGGACGGGACCAGCAGGTAGTTGCCTTCGGTGATGACGAGCGGGACGTCCGGCTGGACCGGGATCGCGTTCGCGATCGAGTCCTCGATCTCCCGGACGAACTTCGGCGCATAGACCACGCCTTCGCCGGGATCACGCAAGCGGCGCAGCAGGGCGACGTACCCGGCCGCGTCGAATGTGTCCGGCGCGCCTTTGCGGGCCACCCGGCCCAGCTCCACCAGCAGCTGATGAGCCAGGTGGAAACCGTCGAGCGGGACATAGGCGGCGCGCGGCGCCAGCCCGGCCACCAGGTGGTGGGCCAGCGTGCTCTTGCCCGCGGCCGGCGGCCCGGTGATCCCGAGAATGGCCCGGCCCGGCCGGCCCGCCAGGGCCGCCGCCCGGCGCAGCAGCTGCGCCAGTGCCGGATCCGCTGCCATCCGCACAGGATATGGCCCGGGCGCCCGCACCCAGCGGGCCGGGCGGCGGCCGCCGCCACGGCCCGGCAAATGATGCTAAACATCATCATTTTCTAATCGTGATCGCCGGGGCTGGGAGGTGCCGCCAGGCCGCCGCCGGGGCGGGAGTGAACTCCCGGATGAGCGCCGGCTGGTGGTAGCCCAGCAGGCGGCCGGCCACCCGGACCAGGGAATCAGGGTCAGCGGTGGCCGCCCGCGGCACCCGCACCGCGTCCCGGCGGATCTCCGGCCGGGTCAGCCCGCGCGCGGTAGCGGGGTCGCCGCGCCGGGTCAGCCAGCCGAACGCGACCGGCAGCCGCCGCACTGCCCCGCATACTGGATGACTGCACGGACCGGCCCTACCCGGCTGGGGCTCGCTGGGGCGCACGTCGTGGTCAACGTCTTTCTGTGCTGAACGAGCATGGCGCGGGCACGTACTGTGCTGCCCCCGATTCTTGGTGGCGCAGGAGTCAGCCAACGGAACGGCCGGGCTCATCTACGTCGCCCGCCGCCTCAGCTACCCCTGGAGGTACGTTGTTACTTCCGAATTGGCTGGATTGGCTGGATTGGCTGGATTGGTGGTTCGATTGGTCAGCCCAGAACGGCAGCAACGGTGCCGCGCAACCAATTTCTCCACTGAAAGTCGTATTTCGATTACATGAAGTCATTGGGCCGGCCCAAGGCCTTATGCTGGCAGCCGACGCCCACCAGAATGAAATATGGATTTGGACACCTGACGTCCATCTTGGTTCTTTGTTCCGGCCACGATTTGCTGGGTGGCCGTTCATTCGGGGGGTAGGGTGTGACAAATCGGTCATTGCCTCCCAAAGTGGACCGATCACCGGCTACCCCGACGGGCCCCGGTAATACCCATCAGACGCCGGAAGCAATCCAGCAGGCCGCCCACGACCTGCGCCAACCCGTGGCCACGGTGCTCATCCTGGCCTCGGCCGCCCTGGCCGACACGCAGGTACCGGAAGGGGCCCGGCGGTACCTCGAGCAGATCGTGACCGAGGTCAACTGGGTCTCTATGATCATTAACGACATGGTGACCGGGCCAGTCGCCGCGCACAACGCAAAAGCAGTCGATATCACGAGGCTCGTCCGGGACGCAGTCAATTCCGAGCAGCTGACCTGCGCCCAGCGGATCATCCTGCGCCAGCCAGGCCACCGACCACGATATGTAATAGCGGTCAGCACGCGACTGAGACGAGCGCTCGCCAATGTCCTGGCCAACGCGACGCATGCGGCCGGACCGGATGGGCACGTTCAGCTGACTGAGCGGACCGATGGTGACATCGAAGTTATCGAGGTCATCGACGATGGTCCGGGCTTTGCATCCGCGACCGTCGGCCAGGGAGCCGGGCTCGGGCTCCGTATCACCCAGAAAATGCTCGCGGAATGCGGCGGTCGCATGGAGATGGAGCGGCTCTCCTCGGGCCGGACTCTGGTCAGGCTATTGATCCCTGTCATCACGGATCGGCGCACGGCGGGCGGCGGCAAATGAGGATCGTGCTTGGTGACGGCCAGCGGCTGTTCATCGACGTACTGGCCGCGGCACTCACCCAGAACGGGGTGACGGTGGCCGCGCTGGCCACCTCTCCGCAAGAGGTGCTGGCAGCGGTGGCCCGGCACCAGCCCGACATATGCCTGATGGCCATCCGGTTCGGCATCGGTAGCAGTTTCAGCGCGCTGAGCGTGATTTCCGGGCGATATCCCCAGGTCAAGGTGGTCATGCTGGCCGACAGTACTGATCCGGCGGCCAGTACTGAGGTGATCAGCAGCGGTGCGGCCGCCCTCATCCGGACGGACCAGCATCTGTGCGAGATCGTTCGCACCCTGGCCGAGGTAGGAGCAGGTGAGCGTGCCGTGGTCACAGACCCGATGCATGCTCAGCCCCGCCAACTCAGCCCACCGGTGACCAGCGACGGCGACCGGCTCCTCCGGTTGCTCACCTTGCGTGAGCAAGAAGTGCTGATGCTGATCATGGAAGGACATTCGACCAAGCAGATCGCGCGATCGCTGGCTATCTCCCTGAGCACTGCACGCACTCATATTCAAAGCGTTCTCGTCAAACTTGGCGCGCACTCCCGATTGGAGGCGACAAGCATGGTCGCCCGCTCCTGCCTACTTGGAATCTCGGGTCAGTACTCGCTTGGCCCGCCGGTGAAGCAATCAGCTGCCAGTGGGTGAAGACCGCGATGATCCGCAACTCGGCCCCCGTGGCCTCGCTGCGACTGTCTGGGGCTGCGGTCAGGCAGCTCCTCGTCGTGGACGACTATGTCCCGTTCGCCGAGGCGCTGGCCTGCCGGCTCGACATCGAGCCCGGGCTGGCCGCATCCGCCGCGACATCGATCGAGCAGACCCGCTCGGCCCTCAGTGAAAAGCACATCGACATCGTGCTGCTCGACGTCGACCTCGACGGCATCGACGGCATCGAATTCGCGAACGACGCATTGTCTGACGATCCCGAGGTACGGATCGTGGTTGTTACCGCGGGCCGGGATGAGAGCCGGGTCATTGACGCGGTGCGCATCGGCGTGTCGGGATGGGTGCTCAAGAACGAGCCCATTGAGCATCTGCTGTCCGTGGTCTGGGGTTCATTGCGCGGAGAGACCTGGATACCACCAAGGCTTCTTACCCATGTGCTTGCGGACCTGAAATCCGCGCAGAGCCAGCGCACTGAGCACGAAGCTCTGCTCGCCACGCTGAGCCCGCGGGAGAGGCAGATCCTCAGCTGCCTGGCTGGGGGCATGAGCGCAGATACCATTGCCACCCAGTTGTTCCTGTCCCAGAATACGATCCGAACCCACATTTACAACATGATGAAAAAGCTCAACGTGCACTCGGCGCTCGCCGCCGTGGCCCTGGCCAGGCGGGCTGGCCTGTCCTCGCCAAGCCCGGCCAGGATCCAATTACCGGGACGAACCGCCGGGCAGGTCTGAAGCAGTCCAGAACTCCCGCCAGTGGCTTACCGCCTGACTGCGCTCGGTCACCCCGAAGCGCTGGTAGATGCTGCAAATATGGTTCTTCACTGTCTTCTCGGTGATGACCAGGCGGGCCGCGATCTGCCGGTTGGACAGACCGTCCGCGATGAGCCCCATGATCTCGATCTCCCGGGGCCGAAGGCCCATAGGGCCAGGTGCCGCCGGCCGAGCCCAGTACGAAGCGAGCTCTTTCCATTCGCCCCGGCGGACGGTTCCGGGACCGGCTGCTGCCGCGCCGCGCCCAGCACAGCCTGGATCAGTTCGCCCGGTTCGAATTCCCCGCGCAGCAGGCAGCCGCTGGCTCCGGCCGCGACCGCCCCCATGGCCAGATTGGCATCATCCACGCTGGTCAGCGTGACGACCCGGGTGAGCGGACTGATATGCCGGATGGTTGCCAAACCTTCGGGCAGTGGCATCCCGGCGTCGAGGAGGAGCACGTCGGGGTGGTGCTCGCGCACCAGCGCGACCGCATCCTCGCCATTGCCCGCTTCCGCGGTGATCTCAATTTCCGCCGCCTGGCTGAGCGCTGCCCGCAGCCCCGCGCGCAGCACAGGATTGCTGTCGGCAATGATCACCCGTTCCTGGGCGGTCACCGGCCCAGCCGGGAACTGGCGCCTAGCCGGAGCTGGGGCATGAATCTCGACCTGGAGGCAGGTTCCCCGGCCCGGCCAGGACTCGATGGTCACGTGGCCGCCCAGGCGCTGGGCGCGCTCATTCATCCTGGCGAGCCCGGTGCAGCCGATGTCCCGCAACTCGGCCAGGTCGGCTGGTGGCCGGAATCCGGCACCATCGTCGGCGACGGTCAGCAGCAACTGCTCGTCTGCCCGGCGCAGGCCGACGCGTATCTGACCGGCCCGCGCGTGCTGTTCCACGTTGCGCAGTGCCTCGCGGAGGTCGGCCAGGATCTCACCCCGTCCGCGGGCGGACGCCGTACTCTCGGGCGCCAGCTCCAGAATGACGTTGACGCCGGTGAACACGCCCCAAGCGGTGGCGACGCTCCGCACCTCGTCGACGAGTGCTTCCTCCCGCAGATCGCTGATGACACACCGGGCATCCGAGACGGCACGCCGGGCCAGCCGGGTCAGCTCACGTAGTTGCTGGTCAAGGGCGTGGGTGTCATCGGCCCGGGGAGCTGATGCCAAAGACGCGGCCACCATGGAGACACCGAGCAGGCTCTTGCTGACCGTGTCGTCCATCTCCCGCGCGATGCGGGCGCGCTCGGCCGCGACGGCGGCCTGCACCTCCAGCGAATCAATCGTGACAATGGGATGCTGGACGCCATCGAGAATGATCGAGTGCTGCGTTTCCCCTGCCTGGGCAGAGGCGTTCTCCCCGCTCGCCTGTCCCATGCTGAGTTCCCCTCAGAACACGGTTCCCCACCAGGCCCTTCACGTCCCGTAGACCACAGCCCCCCAGCTACTCACGGGCGCACAAGGCAAACAGTAGGCTAACACCTGGTAATCTTTTTATGAATAGACGCTTTACCGGGCGTTGGGGATTACAGCAGGCGATAACTCATCGGAATCTGCCGGCCGAGGCTAGTGCTCGTCGCTGGTGCTAGCGCCAACTCACTGACTGACCTGGCTGGTCATCGTGCCGGGTCCCGCCGTGAGCGAGCCAGGATCCTCATCGGAACGTGGCTATCTCGGCCAGCCAGGTCCCGCTGCCCGTCCCACTGGCAGCGAAGGTGCCGGTGGCGGACGGGATCCGGTAGGCACGCCCGAGGGCATTGGAGTTGACCGTATAGGTCTGCTCGCTGGTCCAGCCCGGATCCCAGCTGAGGGTGGTTCCGCCGAACGTGCCCACGGCAGCGAACACGAACTCGCCGGAGCGGCTGATCGTGCCGGTCGAGCCGGAGGAGAACGTGCTGCCACTGCCGCTGGCCGCCGCGTGCTGGTCCACAGCGGTCACTCCGGACACCTCGTCCCCGGTGATCCGGTAGGTCGAGGCGGTCGGGAACGTCAGGGTGATCACGTCGTTCACAGCGAGCCCGCTCTGGGCGATGCCAGAGAGCGTCACGAGGCGGTTGCCGCTTCCGTCGGAGGCGTCGTTGGCCACGCTCAGGGTGTCACCCTTGCTGTCCGTACCGGTGACCGCACCGGTCGCCGAGGTACCGGTGAGCTGGGCCGTGAGGATCATCAGGTCGCCAGCGGCCACGCCACCGGTGCGCCAGACCGTGATGCTGCCCGACGTGTGGGAGTTCGTCGACCAGTTCGTGGCTATCTGGTTGATGAATTTGGCCGTGCTCCCCGACTGGGGGCTGACGGTGACGGTCTTGGTCGCGTTGGAGGTCTGGTTGTTGCCGTCGGTCGCGGTGACGGTGACGGTGTAACTGCCCGCGGACTGGTAGGTATGGGTCGCGGTCGCGCCGGACTGCGGCCCGGCCGTCGTGCCATCACCGAAGTTGAACGAGTAACTGCTGATCGGCGCGCTGCCCGCGGTCGACCCCGACGCATCCGCGGTCACCGCCAACGGCGCCGTGCCACTGGCCGGGCTGACCGTCAGCGCCGCCGTCGGCCCGGTCGCCTGCTGGGCGTTGACGGTGACGGTCTTGGTCGCGTTGGAGGTCTGGTTGTTGCCGTCGGTCACGGTGACGGTGACGGTGTAACTGCCCGCGGACTGGTAGGTATGGGTCGCGGTCGCGCCGGACTGCGGTCCGGCTGTCGTGCCATCACCGAAGTTGAACGAGTAACTGCTGATCGGCGCGCTGCCCGCCGTCGACCCCGACGCATCCGCGGTCACCGGCAACGGTGCCGTGCCACTGGCCGGGCTGACCGTCAGCGCCGCCGTCGGCCCGGTCGCCTGCTGGGCGCTGACGGTGACGTTCTTGGTCGCGTTGGAGGTCTGGTTGTTGCCGTCGGTCGCGGTGACGGTGACGGTGTAACTGCCCGCGGACTGGTAGGTATGGGTCGCGGTCGCGCCGGACTGCGGTCCGGCCGTCGTGCCGTCACCGAAGTTGAACGAGTAACTGCTGATCGGCGCGCTGCCCGCCGTCGACCCCGACGCATCCGCGGTCACCGCCAACGGCGCCGTGCCACTGGCCGGGCTCACCGTCAGCGCCGCCGTCGGCCCGGTTGGCGTGCCGCCGCCCCCCTGGTACTCGTAGGCGCCGCGGTCGTAGTACGATCCGGCCGGGTTCCCGGTGTTGGGCGTGGCCGGATCGTCGGTACGGGGGTTGCCCAGGATATCCGTTGTCTGCTCACCGGACGCGGCGGCGTTCGCCGAGTCGATGGCCGGGGATCCCGCGGTGAGCTGGAAGTTCCCGCCCCCGGCGTCGATGAACTTCGGGTTCGCGAAGACGCCGTGAGACTCCTGCGCAGTAGCGGACTGCAACGTGCTCAGCGAGCTGTACGAAGTGCCGGCCCAGGTGTACTCAGTGCCCGCCCCGCTCTGCCAGACCAGGTTGTAATCAGCCGTGGTGCTGGCCGGGGCCGAGTCGTAGACGCCGATGTTCCCGACCCGCCGATTGCAGTTGTTCGTGTACGCTCCGGGCGGGTTGATCGGCGTCGGGTTGATGATGGCGCCGGTCGCGTTGTTCATCGAGACGTTGTTCTCGATGTCGTAGTTACCGCTCGTCCCCTCGACGTTGATACCGTCCGTGCAGTTGAAATAGACCGTGTTCCCGATGATCCGGCCCCCGGTGACGTCGAAGTCGTCGATGCCGTGGTCACCGTTGCCGTAGGTGACGTTGCCGGCCACGAGCGCATTGTTCCCGCCGGGTAGATATTGATCCCGCTGTCCTCGTTCGCGTACGTCACGTTGCCGATGATGGAGTTCCCGGGCGCCGTATCGTCGATACCGTTGGCGTTCCGCTGGTACTGATAGGCGTTGTGGTACGACGTGTTGCCCTGCACCGTGACGCCGGTTGTCGACCCGGTCAGCAGAATGCCGTGGGCAGCATTGTCGTGCGTGATGTTGCCCTTGATGAGCCCGCCGTTCAGGCTGCTGAGGTAGATGCCGGAGGCGGACTGCCCGGATACTGGCTGCCCGGCGGAGGACACCGTGTTGCCGGAGAGGGTGACATTGCTGCTGCCATTGACGTAGATGCCGTAGGACGAGGTGCCGGTGATGGTGAAGCCGGAGATCGTGATGTTGCTCTTGCTGGAGATCGAGAAGCCCTTCGCCTGCTGCCGCCGCTGATCAGCACGCCCGGATTGGCCGTGAAGGTGACCCCCGAGGCGGGGTTCACCGAGGTGCCCGTATATGTCCCGGCGTTGACCTGTACCGTGTCACCGGACGCTGCCTTGCTTGCGGCTGCGGTGACGTGCAGAACGGCTGGGCCGCAGTGCCGGGCCCGGTGTCCGAGCACGAAGAATTCGTGTTGTCCACGATGTAGGTGGTGGCCGCCGACGCCGAGGCGCTGGCCAGGACCGTGCCGGTCAGTGCCACGCCTAGGATGGAACTGGCGATGGCGACCCACCGGATCGCTGTTTTCACTGCTCTATCGCGCTGCGTTACGGCGCCAACGCGCAAATAGCTTCTCATATCGGGCCGCCCCCCAGAAATCGGGCAAATTTAATTCTGCCGGGGGCAGCGCCCAATAACACGTTGCCACTGGCCAGGCAGCAAAACGCTGTGCCTCAGTATATTGGTTAACTTTCCTTAAACAAGTCGTCTTGGCAGGTCACCGCCCGTTCCCGAGTTCTGGATCACTCAAAGCCCGGAGCGGCTCGGGGTGTACGACGCGGATCAGATACAGAAAGGTGTCGACCAGCCACTGGATCGTCCGGGTAGTGGTCGGGTTCCGCAGGTAGCTGAGGTCCATGGCCACCCGGTGCGGGACGAGTTCGGTCAGGTAGAAATTCTCGACGTCCTCGACCTGGCCGAGAACCTTTTCGTCACGCGCCAGTACCTGGCTGGGGCCGGTCATACCGGGGCGGTAACGGAAGACGAACTGGAGTTCCCGCGGATAGCGGGTCGCCAGGGCGATAGTCTCGGGCCGGGGGCCGACGAGCGTCATGTCACCGAGCAGCACATTCACCAACTGCGGCAGTTCATCGATACTTGTCTTGCGCAGCAATACGCCGAGCCGGGTAACCCGGTCGTCGCCGGGTGCGGTCACCTCCGGGCCCGCCGTGCCCACCCGCATGCTGCGAAACTTGAGCAAGGTGAACGGGACGCCACCCGCCCCGACCCGGGGTTGACGGTAGATCGCTGAACCGCCTGTGCTCCGCCGGGCAGCCACGGCCAGGACCAGGAAGGCCGGCCACACCAGGCCCAGAGCGATGATGGCCACCGTGATATCGAGCAGCCGCCGGGCCAGGCTTGGCCTGATCCCGGGGGCGGCCGCCGGGACGACCGAGGTCCACGGGCTGACCTGTGCGCCGAGTGCGGCGGTGCTCCGGTCGCTTGGCCGCTGCCCCGGTATGGCGCGGTGGTTACTGCGTACGGACAACATCAGACCCCCCCGGGTGTGGTGAGCACGCTGTCGTGGTGCTGGCTGTCGTCGCGGTCAGCCGCCGGGTGACCAGCGGATCGCAGCGGGCGTTCAGGCAAGTCCCGGTGGCCAGGTCGAATTCCAGATTGTGACCCAGGCAGCGGATCACCCCGTCCCTGATCGCGCTGCCGATAGCGAGGTCCTCGCCCGCGTGCGGGCAGTAACGAGCGATCTCATAGCGGCCGCCGGGGGCATCGACCACGATCTTCTCGTCGTGTGACCGGCTCTGTTCATAGTCCTCGATGGCGTGCAGGGCTTGCGGCTCAGCGTGCTTGAGGAAGCCGATGAGGTAGTCGTTGTAGATGTCCGGGTCACGCCACGCCGAGAACCGCAACGACAGGAACAGATCCTCCCAGCCGATCCGGCCGAAGATCACCGGTGCCAGCCAGCGCGAGTCCAGCCGGAAGCCGTAGTCGGGCTGCCGGGCCCGGCCGTTCAGGTCAACCCGGACGCCGTCCGGCCGGAGGTGAACGTCCCACCGCCCGTCAACCTCTCCGGTCAGCTCGAAGCGCACGGTCATGTCGATGCGATCAAGGAAGTACGGGCTCATCTCGCCGAGCCGCCGGAAGTGCTCGACGAACGCGTCACGAAGATCTGCGCCGGGCGCCGGGAAGTCCGCACGTACCGCATCGATCGTGGACGGCGGGTGCGGGCGTACCCGTCCAGGTACTCATCGGTGTCAGCGAAGTCGAAGTCGTGCCAGTGCTCGTCGGCGACGTGCCGCCGCCGCAGCGGGTCGTACTCGTCACCGGGCAGCCACAGGCCCACGCGCTGCCCAGGCAGCCGCGCGGCCAGGAAATCGGCCGCCTGTTTCTGATCGGGGAACAGGCCGGGTGGCTTCAGCCAGCGGTTGTGCTGCTGGATCTCGGGGTCGAGGAAGCACATCGGCCCGGCGAAGGGAACCACCAACTCCGGCCGCACCATCCGGACCAGCCGCGCAACCGCCCGGAACTTGCCTGCGCGCTTGGCCGCACCGATCTGCCGGATTTGCTCTGGCGGGTAGTCGTAGCAGATCGGATGCCAGGTGGCACTGGCCATCTGCACGGCCAGCACGTCGAGGCGGCCACCGCACTCCAGGGCCGCGCGGCGCACCTGGCCAACGGTGAGCCGGGCGTCGTTGCCATGCAGCAGGGCGGCGCCGCCGGCCGACACCAGGACGGCCGCGTCATGGCACATCGGCGACTGCTCGGTGATGAACGTCAGCCAGTCGCCGCGCTCATTGAGCTGGAACCTGTGCCAAGCAGGCACCTCGATGACGTTGGCCACGCCGGCCGCAGCCAGGCGATCGCGGAAGTTCGGTGACGGGTAGCGCGGAATCAGCACGGTCGCGGTCACCGGCAGGCTGGTCAGCACGGACAGGTCCATGTGGTCCAGGTGCTCGTGCGAGACCGTGACGTACCCGCAGTCCAGCAGGACAGCGCGGTCGAGATGAGCGTTGGCCGGGAACTGGTGCCAGGCGGCCTGGAAGGCGCCCCGCTCGGACAGCCACGGATCCATCAGCAACCGCAGGTCGGCGCCGTCGACCCGGAGCCCGGCGTGGCCGAGATGGGTGATCCGGATCGAGTCGCCGCTCATCCGGTACCCGCCGGCAGGAAGATGTCGGCGAAGACGGTCGCGATCGTCGCCAGATCCCGGTCCACCCCGGACGCGACCGAGTGCGGGCTCATGTGGGTGAACAGCACATGGCCCGCGCGGCGCTGCTGGGCCAGCTGATCCCACAGCGCGTTCGGCCGCATCCCTGGGTTCATCAGCTGGTACATCGCGCCGTCGTACTCCTGGTGCCAGGTCCAGATGTCCACGGCGCGCGCGCCGTAGGCGAGCGGGATGTCCACGAACAGCCGCACGTCCGTCGCGGCCTGAGCCGAGGTGCTGTCGTAGCGGCCCGGGTGGGCGAGCGCCTTGCGGGCCTGCAGCCGGACCAGGGCGGGCCAGCCGAGACGGCTGACCTGCTGCCAGGCCGCGACCTGCGCCGTATCGGAGGTCGTTCCCCAACTGGCATACGTGCTGTCCGACAGCAGCCCGGTGCTGAGATCGAGCACATCGATCGCGTGCATCCGCAGGTAGCTGGTGACCGCCGGGAGGGCTAGCGCCGGGAAGCGGGCTTGCGCCGCCGCGCCGCAGGCCAGCGCGGGGGCGAGGGCAGGCTGATGGTCCGGCAGGCAGCCCAGTTCCGGTACCACCATGTCGGCCAGGAGCAGCTTGTGCGGCGCGGCCGCATGTAGGGCCGTCGCGGTGTCCGACAGGAACTGCCTGATTTCGCCGGCGCTGTTCATGCCGTCGTTGTAGCCAAGCTCATCCGCGATCTTGATGCCGACGACGCCGGGCAGTCTGGCCAGCGCGGCAACCTGGCTGACCGCCGCGCGGAACGAGGTCTTTCCCTGCTGCCACCGCTGCACCATGTCGGCCTCGATCCACACCCGCAGGTGATCCCGGGCCGCCACGTGCACCGCGTTCCGGTAGACGGCCAGCGGCGCGAGCGGAGAAGCCGACGGGACGGCCCGGGTGGGCGGCGCCGGGGAGGGGTGACCCGGCTGGGTCCCGGCGCCGCCGCACCCGGCCGCGGCCACCGCGATGGCGGTGCCGGCCGCGGCAGCAATGACGGACCGCGCGGACCGGTGGCGAAAGCGGCCGATCATGATGGAGCCTCCAGCGCGCTCACGGCCTTGTGCCGGGGCACATGTACCAGTTTGCGGACGGCGAAGTAGCAGACGAGGAGCGCGGCACTGCTGGTCAGGTACGCGGCGGCCGAGGCGACCGCGGCGCCGACCGCGTGGTAGTGCGGGATGAGGGCCAGGTCGAGGCCGACGGTGACGACTACCGAGACGCCGAGGGCGATGGAGTTCGCTCCCGGGCGGCCCACGCCGTACAAGTAGGCGCTGACCAGGCCGGCCACTCCCTCGCCGATGAGCCCGAACAGCAGGATGTAGGCAGGCAGCATGGCGCCGGCGAATTCGGGCCCGTAGACCAGGGGCAGCAGCGGAACTCCGGCGGCCAGCGGAATCGCCGCCAGGACGGTCAGTACGAAGGCGCGCGGCATCAGCGCGGCGACATCCCGGCTGGCCGCGGCACGATCACGCACGGCCAGCCGCGGGTAGAGCACGTAGGTGACGGCCAGCCCGGGCAGCCGGAGCAGTTCGGCGTACTTGGAGGCGACCGCGTACACGCCCAGGGTGCCCGGACCGACCAGCGCGCCGAGGATCACCACGTCGAGCCGCAGGTTGATGAGCGAAAGCATGCCGCCCACCTGGCCACGCAGACCGTAGCGGCAGATCTCCGCGCCCAGCCGCCGGTCCGGCCGCTGCCAGCCGCGCAGGAAGCCACGCCGCGCGAGCCGGACGGCGATCCCCGCGGTGACCAGCACGTCGGCCCCGACCAGCGCGGTCATGAGCAAGGCGGTGCCGTGCAGGAACGGCAGCAGCGCCAGGTAAATCGGCAGGAACGCGGCCTCCTCAGCGCCGATCGCGATGTTGGCCGCGCGCATGTCGTTCTCGCCTTGCAGGAAGGCCTTGCCCGCGGCCACCCACAGCTGGGAGAACACCGGGACGGCGGCGGCCAGCACGACGCCGATATGCCACGGGCGGAAGAACAGCCAGTGCAGCAGCGGGCTCAGGATCAGCCAGCAGGCACTCGCGGCCAGCGCACCGGCCAGCGTCAGCGCGAACAGCGTGGACCGCAGCCGGGGCAGGGTCGCGTACTCCCGGCTGGCCAGGAAGTAGGGTGCGGCGCTGGGCAGGCCGCAGGAAACCAGCACCCCGGCCAGGCCAGGAAGGACCCGGAGCAGGGTCAGTTCACCGAGTAGTTTGGGCCCGCCCGCGTGCGCCACCAGGATGGTCGCGGCGGTCAGCGCGAGCAGTGCGACTATCCGGGCGGCCACATTGGCGGTCAGCACGGGCGGCACGTAGCGGGCCAGCCGGGCGGTGATCCGCTTCATCGCGCCGCCTCCTGCCCGGCCCCGGCCGGTCTGCGGCGGCCCTGCTCCCGCCAGCCCCACAGGTCGACCGCGGCGACGATGCCGAGCAGCGCCCACAGGTGCCGGAAGTGCAGGACCTGGTAGAACATCGCGGACAGGAACATGCCGATCACGGCGGCGCCGAGCAGTTCGGGGCGGGGGAAGATGTCGGCGTACTCGGGCCGCAACGGGCGCGTGGCGATCCGGCGGCAGCGGGCGGCCACGATGACGAGCAGGCAGATCAGGGCGACGCCGCCGAGCACACCACGCTCCACCGGGGCGGCGGTGTAATCGTCGTGGGCCATCTTGACGTAGCCGTACTGATGCGCCTGGAACGCGTCCTTGGTGCCGCCCGGCCCGATGCCGAACGGGGTATCGCCGGTGAAGTACAGCCGTTCCGTCTCGGACAGGATCGTGCTGCGCGAACCGCTGCTCTCGGCCTGGCGGCCGATCGAGTCCTTCAGTAGTTGCGAGCTGGCCTGGGCCTGCTGCACGATGCGCTGAATGTGCACGTGCGGGGCGATAGCTACCGCGGCCAGGACCAGTGCGCTCGCGACGATGACGGCGGGCGCCGCGCCGTGCCGCCGGGCCAGGGTGAACAGGGCGCCGAGCACGGTGGTGATCACCAGCACCAGCACACCGCCGTTCGAGCCGGTGAGCACGATGGCGGTGACGATGACCGCGCAGCAGAGCCACCTGAGCAGCCGCCGCCGTGGATACCGCGCGGCCCGCAGCACCAGCAGCGAGCAGATGAAGTAGTTGGCCGCCAGGTTCGGGTCGGCCAGCGTGAACGCGGCCCGGACACCGTTCCTGGCGGTCTCGCCGGACAGCACGTCGATATGCCCGAACACCCCGATGATCATGAGGGCGGCCCAGCACGTGACGCTGATCGCCCAGGCCCGGGTGACGGTTCTCAGCAGTGCGGGATCACGGCCGAGGTTGGCGATTGTGATCGCCCAGGCCAGCAGGAACGCGTCCTGGATCAGGGTGACCAAGCCGCCGCCGACGCTCACGTAGGCATCCGAGTAGGCGACTGTGCTGGCCAGCGCCCCGGCGAGGATCGACAACCCGATGGGGAACAGGTAGGGGAACCGCATGGGCTGGCGGCGGCTGGAGAACCAGAGCGCGCTGACGAAGATGGCCGCGGCCAGGAACACGTCGGACGGCGCGGTATTGCCGAGGCCCGCCGGGACCAGGAACGGCAGCGAGGCGATCGCGGCGACCAGTACCACCTTGACCACGTCGCGCCGCCTGCCCGGAGCCGGGCGGGCCGGCGGCTGGTCCCGGGACGGCTGCTCCGCTACTTCCACCGGGGAAGCAGCGGAGCCGGGGGGTGGTCAGTGCGGTCACTGGGACACCTCACTGACCAACCGCAGCAGCAGATCGCGGTGGCGGGCGGCGAAATCGGGGTGGTCGGCGGTGGCCGCGACCTCAGCCAGCCCGGCGAGCAGCACATCGCGGCACAACTCCGCGGTGCGCCCAGCCGGGCCAGCGCGCTGCCGACGAAGCCGCGGACGAGCGCGCCGAACCAGCCCCGGCTGATGATCGCGTACTCGATCCCGGCACCCCAGCCGCTGGCCCGCAGCCCGGGATGCCCAGCAACCCGGTGGCCCGGACGGGTATGCCGGTCCAGGTACAGGGCGTAGCTCAGCGCGAACCGGGCGACATCGCGCAGCGGCTCGGCGGCCAGTTCACCGGCGGCCCAATCAACGACGCCGGTGACGGTGCCGCCGGTCAACAACAGATTGCCGGCCCAGAAATCGCCATGCACCACGGTTCGCGGGGTGCGGGCGGACGCCAGGCGCGCAGCCAGCGGCCCAAGCTGCTCGGCGAGCGCAGCCGCGCGCTGGTCGCCGGGCCAGCGCGCCGCGATCCGCTCGGCCACCCCGTCGAGCAGCGCGATCGGCGCGGCCGCGGCCGCGCTGTCGGCGTGCAGCGCCGCGAGCCAGGTGCCTGCCGCGGCGAAGTCGGCGTGGACCGCGGCGGGCCGGGCCAGATGGCGGAAGGCGTGGTAACCCACCCGCATCGGCACGCCAGGCAGCACGGAGCTGGCGACGGCCAGCAATCCGTCCGCCTCGAACCCGCCGACCGGCCGGGGCACCGTCGGGCCGACCAGGCGCAGCCCGTGGCGGGCCAGCCGGACCAGGAAGTCCGCCTCCCGCGCGATCACACCGGCCGCGGCCGGTGTGGTGGCTACCTTCACCGCCAGGCAGGGCGTCACCCCGCCGGGCGCCGTCACCAGCACGGTCAGGCTGGCGTTGGGGTCGCGGGACGCGTCGAGCAGGACGGCCCGGCTGCCCGGGGTGCTCAGCAGCGCGTGCAGGTCCGCCGCGGGCGGCCGCCAGCTGGCGCCCGGCCGGGGCCGGAACGAGGTGGCCCGGGCCGTCATGGCGTCCGCCCGACCACGACTCGCCCGGCGGCCAGCGATGCCGCGGCCCCGGGACGCCGGCGCAGCAGTGTGATCGCCGTGTGGATCGGGGCATGCGTCCAGGTGACGCCGGGCGGCGGGGCCAGCAGCGACTGGCAGGCCCAGCGCAGCGCATCGGCCGTGTCCTCGACCAGCAGGATGGCCCGGCGCAGCGACGGGAGCGCGACGTACTCCCGGTCGACCACGATCGCGCCGGTAGCAGCGATCCGGCGCGCCCGCCGCCGCCCGCCGCGGCGGTGATCCAGCAGCACGACCGGGGTCCCGGCGGGCAGGGCGCGCAGTTCCGCGGCGGTACGGCGGACGGGCCGCAGCCCCGGCGGGACGCTTACGGCCATCGCCCCGGTCGGCGCCAGCAGCCGCCAGCGCTGTCCCGGAGTGGTCCATGGTGCAGTCACGGTTCTCCCTAGTGCAGAACTGCGAACGGGCGCATTCTGGCGACCGGCCGGACGAGCCCGCCCCGGACCAGCACGCCGAGAACTTCGTTCACGCCCTTGTCGTCGAAATGCGCGGCGCTGGTGGGGGCGGCGTCGTCGTAGCGGAAGCGCCGGGTGGCGCGCTGCCGCGGGTCCGGCTGGGAGATCCCGCGGCGGGCGAAGTCGCTGACCACGGTGCCCGCGCCATGGCAGGCGGAATAGAGCGCGCTGGCTGATCCGCCGGCCACGCACAGGTAGGACGAGGTCTGGTGGGTCCCCGGGACCAGCACCGCCTGGCCGGTCTCGGCGAACGTGGTTCCCGGCGGCATGAGTTCCGCCGGGTAGGCCCGGCACGAGTTGTGCCGGTGCACCACGGCCCGCTCGCCGCCGACCTCCTCCTCGTAAATCGAGTTGTGCGGGGAGTCCACCACCAGCTGCCCCGGCGGACCGCCGAACACATCGGCGGCGATCTGGCGCAGCCCGGCGTACACGGCGATCCGGAACGCGAAGCCATAGTTCATCGCGGCCGCGTTGGCCAGCATCAGCCGCCGGCCCTCGTCGCTGTCCAGCGGGACCGGCGGGCAGCCGCCCGCGAAGTAGAGCTGGTAGCGCTGCCTGAGCTGGGCCAGTGACCGGGCCGACCGGCCGTGGTAGAGCGGCTTCACCACGGACATGGCCGCGCGGATCTGCCTGGGGTAATGCTTCCGGCGGCCGAACATCGCCCCGACCGCACCGGGGAACACGCCGCCGCCAGCGTGATACTGCAGGGTCAGCTGCCCGGCGGCCACACCCAGCTTGGCCGCGGTGTCCGGCTCGAAGACCTCCTCGACCTCCTGCAGTTCGATGAAGTGGTTGGTCGGGCCGACCATGCCGAATCTCAGCCGGGCCAGATGCAGCATCAGACCGGGCAGTTCGCGCCGGAGCCGGTCGGCGCCGTCGTACCGGTCGAGGTCGAGGCGCCCGGACTCTTCCACCCGGTGCAGGATCGATGCCTCGGCGCCGAAGCGCTGCGCCGCGAACGCGCCGCCGTCGCGTGCGCAGCAGAGCACGTCCGGAGCGGACAGCTGGGTGCTCAAGCCCGGCGGGTACGGGTAACGCTCGCGGACCCGGCGGTAGAACTCGTCGATGCCGGCCGGGCCCGGGCGCGCCGAGTTCAGCGCGATCAGCGCCATGCCGCAATTCACCGAGGCGCTGGTCAGGGTGGGCCGGATGGAGCTGCGCGTCGCCACCGCTACTGACGAGGGCAGTTCCATGTTGGACTTGTGGTGGAAGTCCGGCAGTACGACCGGCGGGGCGGCCAGGTCGGCGCCAGCTACGGTGTCCCGCAGGTCGGCCAGGGCCCCCTCGGCGGCGGGTATCTGTTCGCTGTCGAACACCCGGGGGCCCGGGTGGCCATCGTTGTCCGCCTCCCGGGTGATCAAGGTGACGTCCATGTGAGTCCTCCGGGTCATCACGCGGGTCGGGCGAGGGGAACGTAGCCGCGGGGGTGAGGCGGGCGGCTGGGGCCGGTTTGGTAGGCGGCGTCCAGCACGGCGCCGAGCGCGTCGGCGGTGAACCGGTCACCGATCAGCCGCTGTCCGGCCGCGGCCATCCGCGCCGCCTCGGCGGGCTCGTCGAGCATGTACCTGATGGCCGTGGCCAGCTGCTGCGGCCGCTGCGGGCTGGCCAGCAGGCCGGTCTCGCCGGGCAGCACGACGTCCGGGACCGCGTTCACCGCGGTCGCCACGACCGGCAGGCCCGCGGTCATCGCCTCGGCCACCGCACACGGCAGCCCTTCGTACCGGCTGGCCATGACGAACACGTCGAGCCCGGGCAGCAGGCCGGGCACGTCGTCGCGATGGCCGACGCACCGGAAGCGGTCCCGCAGGCCCCGGCGGTCCGCCCGGCGCTCCATGTCGCGGCGCAGGGGGCCGTCCCCAATCCAGACCGCGTACACGTCCGGCCGGTCCAGTGCGGCCACCGCGTCCACGAAGGACTCCGGGGCCTTCTGGTAATCGACCCGGCCTACCGTGCCCACCACGCTGCAGCCCACCGGGACCGCGAGCCGCCTGCGGGCCGCGGCCCGGGCGGCCGGGCCGGCCGGAGCAGTTGGCCAGCTGATCGCGGGGTTGATGACCCGGACCCGGTCGGGCGCGGCGATGCCCCGCCGCACCGCCTCGGCTGCGACCGCCCCGCCCACGGCCAGGAACACGTCGGTCCGCCGTCCCAGGTAGCGCTCGATAGCCACGTATCCGGCCCGGCGGCCCGGGGACTGGAACTCGTGGAACGGGAAACCATGGAACGTATGCACCACGCGGGGCGTGCCCGCCCGCTCCGCGGCCAGCCGGCCGAGAGCGCCTGCCTTCGCGCTGTGTGTGTGCACCACGTCGTAGCCCAGGCCGGCCAGATGCTCGGTGAGCAGGTGCAATGCCCGGATATCCCGGCGCGGCGATATCGGCGAGACGAGCCCGGGCACACGGACCACGCGCAGGCCCGCGGCGGCGGCGTGGCCGAGCAGCCGGTCGCCGCTGCCGTCGGCGTCGGCGGCGCCGTCGGTGCCGCCCGCGATGATGGTGACGTCGTAGCGCTGCGGGTCAACCGCGAGCGCGCCGCGCAGCGCCACCCCGCCCGCGCCGGCCTGCAGGCGGGTGACCAGCACGGCCACCGCCAGCCGGCTCATCCGGCACCGGCCATGTCGAGCAGTTCGCCAAGGGGCGTGGCCGAGCCAGCCGCGATCAGGATCTCCACGCAGGGCAGCCGGGCGGCGAGCGCGCCCGCCACGCCGGCCACATCGGGGTGCGCCGGCCCCAGCCCGGTGGCCAGCGCGAGGGTGGCCGCGAACGGCCAGAACCGGCGCAGTTCGCCGGCCATGTAGGTGCCGGCCACCAGTTCGCGCGCGGCCTCCGCCGGGGGCAGCGGGCGGATACCGGGTTCTTCCCCGGCGGCGGCCCGGCGCAGCACCACCAAGCGGTCCGGGTCCAGGGCGGGCACCCGCCCGGCTAGCGGAACCTCGGTCCGGCCGTGCGGTGCGGTCGGGCCACGCGGGCCGTCCTGCACCCGGAGCGGCTCCACCAGCCCGTAGGCGGTGTGCGCGTCGCACGAACAGACGTTGTCCGCGGTCGCGATCTCGCCGCGCGGCAGTCCGGCCATGAGCAGGGTGGACTTCCCAACCCCGCTGGGCCCGGCGATCATCGTGACCCCGGCGGTGCCGGACGTCACCGAGACGTGCAGCGGGACCCGGCCGCGCCGCGACGCCCACCACAGCGTTGGGTAGTGCAGCAGCGTCTGCGCGGCCAGGAGCCTGGAGCGCGACGCCAGCACACGTTGGCGGCGCGGATGGCCGGTCTGGGCCGATAGCGCGCGGTGACCTGCACGACGCCGCCCCGGGGCTCGACCCGCAGGTCGAACCCCGAGGAGCACGCGTCCGTGACGAGGGCCGATTGGGGGCCGCCCAGACACCACGTCCGATCAGGATGCAGCCAGCCCTGGCTGAATGGCCGGCCGTTGGCCTGTACCTGCAGGTGCACGGTCACACCGGTCGGCGGTCGCCTCGGTTAGTTCACCGCCGGTACCAGCGTCGAGCAGGGCCAGCAGCCTCGGCACGGCGCAGTCGACGCCGACGCGTTCGCCGCTTGGTGACCGTGTGCATCAGGGGCCGTCCGGGTCAGGCAGCACGGGGGCCTCCGAGGGCAGGGTGACCGTCCAGAACCCCGGCCGACAGGGCGTTGGCCAGTTCCCCGATCCCTTCGCGCAGTGTCCGCCCTGCCTTCCACGCGGTGGCGGCGGCCAGCTTGGTCGTGGTGATCCGGTAGTCACGGGCGTCACCGAGCGCCGGGCTGATGTTCAACCTGCACGCTGGGACCGCAGATCTCGGCGACCAGGTGAGCCACGTCGGCAAGCTGCCAGTTGTCGGTGGACCCGACATTGAACACCTGGCCGCCCACCATCGCAGCGGGAGCCTGCACCACGTTCGCGATGGCGTCGGCCACGTCGGCGACGTGGATCAGCGGCCGCCACGCAGCAGGGGGTGAAGACCTGCACCCGGCCAGTGGTCAGCGCGTGCGCCACCCAGGTGTTCACGACCAGGTCGAACCGCATCCGGGGAGCGAGCCCGTAGACGGTCGCGAACCGCAGCACCGTGGTCCCCATGCCGCCAGGAACCGTGCCGAGCATCTGGGCCTCGGCATCGACTTTGGTCTGGGCGTACAGCGACAGCGGCTGCGAGTGGTGCTTCCTCGTCTGCCGGATAGGCGATGGCCGTAAACGCTGCAGGTGGAGGCGAACACGAACCGCGCCACTCCGGCCCGCTGGGCCGCCTCATGCAGCGCGACGGCGGCATCGAGGTTGACTGCGGAGGCCAGACCTGGTTCTGCGGCACGAGCGGGTCGCCAACGATCCCCGCGAGGTGAACAACTGCATCGGCATCCGCCAGCACCCGCGCGACCACACTGGGGTCACGGATATCGCCGGGTCAAGGCGAACCGCCCGGTCAGATAGCTGCCCAGCAGCGCGGTCCCGCCGAACCGCAGGCAGTCCAGGCCCGCCACCGTATGCCCGGCATCCAGCAGCCGGGCAACAGTGGCCGCCCCGATGTACCCGGCCGCTCCGGTCACTACCACCTTCATGGCCGGCTCCTCCCCAATTCGTTCAGCAACGTTCGCTCTCCTCCGGTTGAGTCATCAGTCAGACCGCTACCGCACAGCCCGTGGTAGCGAACAGGGCGTGGACAACGTGCTCGATCTCGGTGTCGGCGAGCCCGGGGTACATCGGCAGCGAGATCAGCTCATCGGCCACCTGGTCGGTGACCGGCACCGACCGGCATTCCTCGGGGCCCAGGATCCGCTGGTACGCAGACAACTGGTGGACCGGGATGAAGTCCGCCGGATACTACCGATGCCCCGCAGGCTGAGTGAGTCGATGACCAGGTCGCGTGGCACGCCGCAGTCCTGGGTTACCCGCACCTGGTACAGATGCCAGGCGTGCCGTCCCTCGGCCGGCCGCTGGGGCAGGGTGAGCCCAGGCACGCTGACCAGGGCCGCGTCGTAGGCAGCGGCCACGTTCTCGCGGCGCACCTGCCAGGCGGGCAGGCAGCCCAGCTGGACCCGGCCGATCGCGGCCTGAACGTCGGTGATGTTCGCCTTGAGGCCGAGCTCGGCGACGTCGTAACGCCAGCTGGCGCCGGGGAGATAGCGCCGCCAGGCGTCGCGGCTCATGCCGTGCAGCCGCGCCGCACGAGCGTAGTCAGCCAGTTCGCCGTCATCGGTAGCGATCGCACCGCCCTCTCCGATGGGCAGGTTCTTGGTCGCGTAGAAGCTGAAGCAGGCGGCGTGGGAGGCGCCGCCCACGGGGGTGTTGCGCAGCCGTGCGCTTATCCCGTGCGCCGCGTCCTCGACAACCTGGTTCACCGGCAGCCCAGCCGCTGCCGCCAGTTCTGCCACGTCCGCCGGGTGGCGCAGGCCATGTGCTGGACGACCATGGCGTCCGGCGGCCTACCCGGCGAACCGCCGCAGCTACCATGGCCGGCGTAGGCGGCAGCGTCCCCGCATCCACATCCACCAGAGCTGGGCGCAGGCCGGCCCGCACGATGGCGGCGACAGCACCACAGAACGTGAGGCTCGGGGTAAGCCCGACAGCCCCGGGCGCCAGATGCAGCGCGCGCAGCGCGATCTCGATGGCCACCGTGCCCGAAGCGACCGCGACCACCTGATCGGCGCCCAGATAACTGGCTAGCTCACGCTCGAAGGCCAGGGTCTCCGGGCCCATCGTGATCCACCCGGAGCGCAGCACGCGCAAGGCGGCCTGCTGCGCTTCCGGCATGATCTCCACCCGGGCGAACGGCACCGCGCTGGCCGGTCGGGTCACCGGCCGGGCCCTTCCGCCTCGTGCCCCGCCGGGTGGATCGCACCGCTGGCCGGCTCGGTAACGCTGGCCGGCCGCCGGGTCCACCACCAGCGCCGCTGCCGCGGGATGCCGACGATGCCGACAATGGGCCAGCCGGACGAGGTGGAAAGGTCGTGCAGCGCCGTGATCCGGGACACCCGGGCGACGGGGCCGGACAGGACGACGATGCCAACGTGCGTCGTCCCGGCCGCCCACCTCATCTGCCCCAGCGGGTAGATGTGCACCGTCGCGTTCCCGGTCGCTGCGCCGCGCGGCTTCACCAGCAGGGCGGGCCCGGTCCAGCCGGACGCCGGCTCAGCACCGGCGGTCCAGTGCTGGTTCCCCGCCGTGCCACCGTCCGGGCCCGTTCGATCTGCCGCGCCGTCCGCGGCGGACAGCCGGACGGACTGCGTGAGCCCCGCGGCCAGCGGGCCCAGCTCTCGTTTCCCGTCCACGTAAACCAGGGCGATGGTGCGCAGATCCGCGTGCGCCGTCACCAGCCGGAGCCGCAGCGCCAGCTCACCCACGGCCGCTGTGCGCGTCCCAGTCAGGTCTTCCTTGCCGAGCTGGCCCAGCATGGGCACGCCGAGCCGCCGGCTCACCCGCCGGGCCCCGGGCACCGTGGGCCGCAGGATCTCGGCCACCGAGACGATGAGGATCCCGGCGACCAGCCCGAGCAGCGCGGCCAGTCCCAGCTTCTGCGCGGACGCCTTGGACTGGGGCCGGCCGCATGGCTGGCTCATCGATGACGCCCGCCAGGCCCAGCGAGCCCGCCTGGATCAAGAGACGGCTCCGGTCACCAGTGAAGTTCGCGATCACCTGGTCCATGCCGGCCAGCTCGGATTGCAGCTGCTGGTTCTGCGGCTGGGCAGCCGCCTTCTGCGCTTTAACGGCCCGCTGCTGGGAGAGCCGGACGATTTCCTGGTCGTTGGCGGTCAGCGCCGCCCGCAGGCCGCTCTGCCCCACGTTGTTGATGGAACGGACGGCTTCAGCGGCCAGCACCCGGGCCACCTGCTGGGCGATCTGCGGGCTGCGGTCGGTCACGGTGAGATCGATGACCTGCGAGCTGCCGAGCCCGCTGACCGCGATGTTGCCGTTGATGAAGTCGCTCAGGTTCCGGTTCGCCCCGGCCGCCTGCAGCGCTTGCTTGACCGCCGACCGGCCTGTGGCGATGGCCTCAACCTGGCTGGCCACGGCGTCCGCCGCCGCGCTGGTCTGCGGGACCGTGCCCCCGGTGACGACCCGGGCGGACGCGGCGTAGACGTTGGGCTGCTTCGCAGTGATAACGGAGACCGCGACGAGGGGCACCACGATGCAGACCGCCAGCACAGCCCAGTACTGCCGCAGCAGGCGTGCGGCAACTTCGTCGATCTCCACCTTGCCCCCTCGTCAACCCGGCGGCATGGCCGCCGGTCGCATTGGACAAGGCTAGGAACGCAGGCCAGGGCACGGATCGCCCACCGTCATGAGTTTCGGCTACGTAAATTGCCCGACCCAGTCACCCGGTAGGCCGCGCCGCGGCGCCGGCCGAGGGGATGGTGACCGTGACGGACAGGCCGCCGTCATCGCGGGGGCGGGCGCTGGCGGTGCCCCCGTGGACCGCGGCGATGGATGCGACGATGGCCAGGCCAAGCCCGAAGCCGTCATGGGACGTGCGGTCGCTGAGCCGCTGGAACGGCTGGAAAATGCGGCCGGCATCCGCCGGGCTGATGACCGGGCCGGTATTGGCCACCGTCAGCTGGCTGCTGCCCGCCATGGTGCGGGTGCTGATCCAGATGTCACCGGCCGGGAGGTTGTACCGGACCGCGTTGTCGACCAGGTTCGCGACGAGGCGGCCGGCCAGCACCGGATCACCCGATATGACGGCCGGCTCCAGCGTCGCGTGCACCCGGCGGCCGCCCAGGGCAGCGGTGTCGAGGACATCTTCGGCGACTGTGGCCAGGTCGGTCTCCTCGCGGACGGTGAGCCCGCGCTCGTTGCGCGCGAGGATGAGCAGCGCGCCGATGAGGTGCTCGGCGTGCTCCACCGCGGTGCGGATGTCCTCCCCCATCGCGCGCAGGTCGCCGGGGGTACTGTCCGGATTGCCCAGCACGACGTTGACCGTCGCGCGCATGACGGCGAGCGGGGTGCGCAGTTCATGGGACGCGTTGGCGATGAACCGCTGCTGGCCCTCGAACGCGGCCTGGAGCCGGCCCAGCATCTCGTCGAACGTCTCGGCCAGTTCGCGGAGCTCGTCGCGGGGACCTGTCGGCGCGACCCGCGCCGACAGGTTGTGTTCCGACGCGGCGCGGGCGGCCATCGTGATCCGGTGCACCGGACGCAGCGCCCGCCCTGAGAAGATCCAGCCGAGGATCGCCGCGAGGGCGATCACCACAGCCAGCGTGATCAGCGAGTACTGCAGGAGATGCGAGAGGGTAAGGTCACGCTGGCCCTGCGCGCCCTGCTGCTGAAAGAACGAGGCGCACTTGGCCAGGAGGCGCGGGTTGGGATGGGCGCTCTGTTCCGCGGACCGGCACCGCGCCGCGAACCTGGCCAGATCGCCGACGGAGGGCGGCCCGCCATTCCCCTGCACCTGGGCCGGCAACTGCGCCACCTGCGCGTAGCTGACCGCCACAACGATCGCCCCGCACACGGCGAACAGGCCGGTGTACAGCAGGGTCAGCCGGGCCCGGACGGTCGGTCGCGGCCGGCTCACATCCGGTACCCCTTGCCCACCACCGTTTCGATCAGCGGCGGGTCGCCGAGCTTGCGCCGCAGCCGGGCCATCGTCACCGAGACAATGTTGCTGAACGGGTCGGCACTGGCGTCCCACACGTGCTCAAGCAGTTCCTCCGCGCTGACCACGGCGCCGCCGGCGGCCAGCAGGGTCTCCAGGATGCCGAACTCCTTGCGGGTCAGGTACAGCGAACGGCAGCCGCGGCTGGCCCGGTGCCGGGCTCGGTCCACAGCCAGGTCCCCGCGGCGCAAGACCGGCGGTGCGGACGGCGCGCGGCGGGCCAGCGCCCGCACCCGGGCGACCAGTTCGGCGAACGCGAACGGCTTGGGCAGGTAGTCATCCGCGCCCAGTTCCAGCCCGTCAACCCGGTCATCGACGCCGGCGGCGGCGGTGAGCATGAGGATCCGCGGGCCGGAGCCGGCCACCACCCGGCACACCTGGTCACCGTGCACAACCGGCAGATCGCGGTCGAGCACGATCACGTCATAGCCCGTCAGCGCGGCGGCGTCCAGCGCGGCCGCGCCGTCATGCACGGCGTCCACGGCCATCCCGGCCTGACGCAGCCCCTGAGCGATCCGGCCGGCCAGCGTCGCATGGTCCTCGGCCACCAGCACCCGCATCCCCTCAGCATGCACCGGCCGGCATGACATCCGCGCAACATCACCGGTAGCGCTGATGTCACCCGCCCCGGCGTACAACCGCAGGCATGAAGCCAGTTCCCACGATGAACCACCGCACCCGCGTCAGGCGCCGCCCATGGCGGGCACGGCCGCCCGCAGCCCGAACCGCGGCCGCCATCATGGCCCTGGCCGCGTTGGCCCTGCTGGTGGCGGCATGCAGCGGCAGCCCGTCATCCACCGGTCCCGGCGGCTCATCGAATGCGGGAAGGCCAGGTAACTCCCAGGTTGGGATCAACTACGCCAACTGCATGCGGTCCCACGGGGTGCCGAAGTACCCCGACCCCAGCAGCAGCAATGAGTTGGCTAACGGGTTGCCTAAGGTCAGCCTGGAGCAACTCGGGGTCAGCAGTTCCCAGTACCAGGCGGCCCAGAGCGCCTGCGCGCACCTGCTCCCCAACGCCGGCAACAGACCAAGACCCAGACCCAGACCCAGCGGGACCTTACCGCCATGCGGAGATACGCCCAGTGCATGCGCTCCCACGGCGTACCGACCTGGCCCGACCCCACCTACGATCCATCGGCGGGCTGGGGTTTCGACCTGGTTGGTGTACACGGCTTCGATCCAAATTCGGCGCAGATCGACAACAAGATGGACGTATGCAACCGCGGGTTGCCACCAGGCATAGGGGTTCCACTGAGTCGGCCGGGGCGGCCCGGCTGAACATTCGCCGTAGGCCAAGGCCTGGGAGCAGCAATGCCATTCGCTGCTGCACCTGCCCACGGGCCGCCCATAGCGGAAGCGGAAGCGACGGAGATGGATCAGTGAGTGAGACAGTTTCGCGCGGCTGGGAGGCTGGGCAGCAGGCGGAGGTCCTGGCGGCCGGGGAGGCAAGGGGATCGCGCAGCCGTCGCCGCTGGGCGGCCCTGGGCATCGTGGCCGTGGTGGCGGCCGGGGCGGTAGCGGCGTGGCGGGTCGGGGTGTTCTCCCCGGCCGCCTCGTCCAGGGCCGGGTTGCAGGGGGCGCCGCCGCCGGCGACGGCGACGGTGACCCGGCAGGATATCGCGGCAACCACGCCGGTGACCGCGACGCTGGGGTATGCCGGGACGTACCGGGTGCGGGGGCAGGGCGGCGGGAGGCTGACCTGGCTGCCGTCGGCCGGACAGGTGATCCGGCAGGGGCATTCGCTGTACAAGACCGATAACGGATCCCCGGTGGTGCTGCTGTACGGCAGCGTTCCGGACTGGCGGCCCCTGGACGAGGGGGTGACGGGAAAGGACGTGTCCCAGCTGAACCATGACCTGGTAGCTCTGGGGGACGCGGATAGCGCGGACATCTCCGCGCTGGGCTGGGATTACTTCTCCTGGGAGACGGCGGCCGGGGTGGACAAGCTGCAGTCGGCGCTGGGGGGCTCCTCCCCGTCGGGGTCGCTGCCGCTGGGGTCGGTGGTGTTCGAGCCGCAAGCGCTGCGGGTCAGTCAGGTGACCGGGAGCCTGGGCGGTTCGGCGAACGGCCCGGTGCTGGCGGCGACGTCGGACCGGCACGTGGTGACGATTCCGCTGGATGTCTCCCAGCAAGGCGAGGTGAAGGCCGGGGATAAGGTGACCGTCACGCTGCCCGACGGGACGACGACGCCGGGCGCGGTGTCCTCGGTGGGCAAGGTGGCGACCACGTCAGGGTCGGGGGAAGCCCGACCACCACCATTCCAGTGCAGGTGAAGCTGACCCATCCGCAGGTGGCGGGAACCTTGGACCAGGCGCCGGTGACGGTGAACATCACCACCGCCACCGCGCGTGGCACGCTGGTGGTGCCGGTGACGGCGCTGGTGGCCCAGTCGCACGGGGAGGTTCGTCGTGGAGGTCGTCGGCCCGGGGAACGCGCGGCGCTGGGTGCCGGTGACGCCCGGGATCTTCGATGACGCCTCCGGGCTGGTGCAGGTGACCGGGGCGCTGACTCCCGGGCAGCGCGTCGTGGTGGCGCCGTCGTGACCGCCTCGGGGGCAGCCCTGGTCCGCGGGGGCGGGGGCGGGGGCAGGGTGCCGGTGCTGGAGCTGGACGGGGTGTCGAAGGTGTATCCCGGGTCGCCGCCGGTGCGGGCGCTGGATCAGGCGAGCCTGGCGGTGGCCGCCGGGGAGCTGGTGGCCGTGGTCGGCCCGTCGGGGTCGGGCAAGTCCACGCTGCTGCACCTGATGGGCACCCTGGACAAGCCGACTGCCGGGACGGTGCGCGTCACCGGGATTGACGTGGCCCGGATGCGGGACCGGGAGCTGGCGGCGCTGCGGGCGTCCCGGATCGGGTTTGTTTTCCAGCAGTTCTTCCTCGCCGAGCACCAGAGCGTGCTGGGCAACGTGGCCGACGGGTTGTTGTATGCCGGGATCCGCCGCGCTGAGCGGCGGCTGCTGGCGGCTTACGCCTTGGCCGTCGTCGGGCTGGAGCACCGTGCCGGGGCCCGGCCGACCCAGCTGTCAGGGGGTGAGCGGCAGAGGGTCGGGATCGCCCGGGCGATCGCCGGCCGCCCGCCGGTGCTGCTGGCCGACGAGCCGACCGGGAACCTGGACTCGGCCACCGGCGCCGCCCTGCTGGCCCTGCTGGAAGACCTCAACCAGCACGGGACGACGATCATCATCATCACCCACGACCACGTGGTCGCCGCCCGGACGCGGCGGCGCATCGAGATGCTCGACGGGCACATCATCGCCGACACCAGTCCCGTCCCCGTCCCCAGCCACGCGGCCGCCGCCGGCGGGGCTGACGGCGGTCGGCCCGCCCGCTCCTGACCCGCGCAGGAAGGACCGTCATGACCACCACCTCCGGGCGGCCGACCACCCCGGCACCGGCCCGGCTCGGCCCCGGTGACCTGGCCGCGCTCGCCAGCATCGGGCTGCGGACCCGCAAGCTGCGCGCCGGGCTGACGGCGCTGGGCATCGCGATCGGCGTCGCGGCGATCGTCACCGTCCTAGGCCTGGCCGCCTCCTCTCAGGCCGCGCTGCTGAACGAGATCGCCCGCCTGGGCACCAACCTGCTGACCGTCACCAACGGGCAGACCTTCTCCGGCGGCACCGCCAAGCTGCCCGTGGTGGCGCCGGGCATGATCACCCGGCTGCCCGGGGTCATCGCGGTGCAGGACACCGGCGCCGTCGCCGGCGTCAACGCCTACAAGTCCCCGCTCATCCCCCCGATCAACACCAACGCCATCAGCGTGGACGCCACGACGCTCGGCCTGCCCGCAGTCGCAGGTACCAGCCTCGCGCAGGGCCGGTTCCTCAACGCCGCCACCGCCCGCGAGCCGGTCGCGGTGCTCGGCGCCGTCACAGCACAGCTGATGGGCATCGACCGGGTCCGGCCCGGGATGCGGATCTGGGTCGGCGGCCAATGGTTCTACATGACCGGCATCCTCAACCCGGCCACCTATGACCCAGGGCTCGACTCGGCGGTCCTGGTCGGTTTCCCGGCCGCGGAGAAGTATCTGAACTTCGACGGGCACCCCTCCAAGATCTACGTCCGTACCGTCGACACCCAGGCCGCCGTCACCCGCGTCGATAGCCTGCTCGGCGCGCAGGCCGACCCGGAAAATCCCAGCCAGGTCAACGTCTCCCGGCCCTCGGACGCGCTCACCGCCGCCGCCGACGCCAAAGGCGCGCTCGACACCCTGTTCCTCGGCCTGGGCGCGGTCGCGCTGCTGGTCGGCGCGATCGGGGTGGCCAACATCATGGTCATCTCCGTCCTGGAACGCCGCTCCGAGATCGGGCTGCGCCGGGCGCTGGGCGCCACCCGCGGCCAGATCCGGGCCCAGTTCCTGGCCGAGGCCATCCTGCTGTCCCTAGCCGGCGGCGCCGCCGGGGTCATCGCGGGCGCGGCCGCCACCGCCGGCTACGCCCGCGGCCACGGCGAGGCCGTCGTCATCCCGCCCCAGGCCTGGGCCGGCGGCCTGGCCGCGGCCGTCATCATCGGCGCCCTGGCCGGGCTGCTGCCCGCCATCCGCGCCGCACGCCTCTCACCGACGCAGGCACTCCTGACCGTCTAACCGGGCAGGTAACCGGCAGGGAGGAAAGAACCGTCCGGGAAATCCCGCAGGCCAGAGGCCTAGATATCAGCCCTTGAGCAGCTGGCGGGCCATGACCAGGCGCTGGATCTGGTTGGTGCCCTCGTAGATCTGGGTGATCTTGGCGTCGCGCATCATCCGCTCGACCGGGTAGTCCTTGACGTACCCGTAGCCGCCGAGCAGCTGGACCGCGTCGGTGGTGACGTCCATGGCCACGTCGGACGCGAAGCACTTGGCCGCCGAGGAGAAGAAGGTCAGGTCGCTGCTGCGGTCCCCGGCCATGGCCCGCTCGGACTTGGCCGCCGCCGCATAGGTGAGCTGCCTGGCCGCCTCGACCCGCATCGCCGCGTCGGCCAGCATGAACTGGACGCCCTGGAACTCGGCCACCGGCTGGCCGAACTGGCGGCGCTCCTTGACGTACCCGGTGGCGTAGTCCAGCGCGCCCTGGGCGATGCCCAGTGCCTGCGCGGCGATCGTGATCCGGGTGTGGTCCAGGGTGGCCAGGGCGGTGCGGAACCCGCTGCCCTCCGCGCCGATCATCCGGTCCGCTGGGATGGCACAGTCGTCGAAGTACAGCTCCCGGGTCGGTGAGCCCTTGATGCCCAGCTTGTGCTCGGGCGCGCCGAACGACAATCCCGGATCGCCGGATTCCACCACGAACGCGGAGATGCCGCTGGCCCCGGCGGACGGGTCGGTCACCGCCATCACCGTGTAGAACCGGGAAACCCCGGCGTTCGTGATCCACCGCTTGGTTCCGTTAAGCAGGTAGTTCTCGCCGTTACGCACGGCGCGGGTGCTCATGGCCGCAGCGTCGGAGCCGGCCTCAGGCTCGGACAGCGCGTAGGAGAACATCGCCTCGCCGCGGGCCACCGGCGGCAGGTAGCGCTGCTTCAGCCCGGCCGAGCCAGCCAGCAGCAGCGGCACCGTGCCCAGCTTGTTCACCGCCGGGATCAGCGAGGACGTGGCGCAGGCCCGGGCCACTTCCTCGATGATGATCGCGGTGGCAATGGCGTCCGCGCCCGCGCCGCCATACTCGGCGGGGATGTGCGCGGCCGCGAAATCGGCCTTGGCCAGCGCCTCGTACACGTCCCAGGGGAATTCGCCGGACTCGTCCACGTCGGCCGCCCGTGGCGCGATCTTGTCGTCGGCCAGGGCCCGGACCGCCTCGCGGATCGCCTCGTGCTCCTCGGACAGGGCAAAGGCAGGAAAGTCAGCGCTCATCCTCTGATGGTAGGCGGTCACGCAGCGCCGCCCCCTTGGCCTGGGCGGTAGCGCGCAGGTCAGCCTGGAACGCGGTCATCCGCTCGCGCAGCGCCGGGTCGCCGGTGCCGAGGATGCGCACGGCGAGCAGCCCGGCGTTGCGCGCCGCACCGACCGCAACCGTGGCCACCGGGACACCGGCCGGCATCTGCACGATGGACAGCAGCGAGTCGAGCCCGTCCAGGTGCTTGAGCGGCACGGGCACGCCGATGACCGGCAGCGGGGTGACCGCGGCCAGCATGCCGGGCAGGTGCGCCGCGCCCCCCGCGCCCGCGATGATCACCCGCAGGCCGCGGCCGGCCGCCGCCGCCCCGTACTGGATCATCTCGTGCGGCATCCGGTGCGCGGACACCACGTCGGCCTCGTACGGCACGCCGAACTCGGCCAGCGCGGTGGCCGCCGCCTCCATCACCGGCCAGTCCGAGTCACTGCCCATCACGACGCCGACCAGCGGCCCGGTCACAGCCCTTGCTCCTGACCGGTGCCGAGATAGCTGGCGGCGCGCAGCGCGCGGTCGCGCAGGTCCGCGGCGCCACCGCCCCAGTCCCCGGTGGCCGGGCCGAGCACGGTGACGTGGCCGATCTTGCGGCCCGGCCGGACCGCCTTGCCGTACAGGTGCACCTTCACCCCCGGGTCGGCGGCCATCACATGGGGCAGCCGCGAGTACAGGTCCGGGTCGGTCCCGCCGAACACGTTGGCCATCACCACTTGCGGGGCGGCTGGCTGCGGCTCGCCCAGCGGCAGGTCGAGCACAGCCCGCAGATGCTGCTCGAACTGCGAGGTCCGGGCCCCCTCGATGGTCCAGTGGCCGCTGTTGTGCGGCCGCATGGCCAGCTCGTTGACCAGCAGCCCGCCGTCAGTCTCGAATAGTTCCACCGCGAGCAGGCCGGTCACGCCGAGACGGTCGGCGATGGTCAGGGCCAGCCGCTGCGCCTCCTCCGCCACGGCCGGGGCTAGCCCGGGCGCGGGCGCGAGCACTTCGTGGCACACGCCGTCGCGCTGCACGGTCTGCACCACCGGGTAGGTGGCGCCCTGCCGGTGCGACGACCGGGCGACCACGGCGGCCAGCTCACGGCCGAACGAGACATGCTCCTCGGCCAGCAGCGCGACGCCGTGCGCCAGCACCTGCGCGGCCTGTTCGGCACTCTCGCATACCCATACGCCGCGACCGTCGTACCCGCCGCTGACCGCCTTCAGCACCACCGGCCAGCAGGTGGCCGCCGCGAACGCGGCGACCTCGTCGAGGGTGGCTACCGGGGTGTACCGCGGGCAGGGCACCCCCAGCCGGCCGAGCTCCTCGCGCATGGCCAGCTTGTCCTGGGCGTAACGCAGCGCGCCGCCACCCGGGGCCAGTGTCACCCCGGCGTCGGCGAGTGTGGCCAGGTGCTCGCCGGGCACGTGCTCGTGATCGAAGGTCAGCACGTCGCACCCTCGGGCGAAGGCCAGCAGGTCGTCCAGCGAGTGGTAGTCCCCGACCTCGGCCCCGGGAACAACCTGGGCGGCGCTGTCGGTAGGTGAGTCGGCCAGCACCCGGAACCGGATGCCGAGGGGGATGGCGGCCTGGTAGGTCATCCGGGCCAGCTGCCCGCCGCCGACCATGCCCACCACCGGGGTGGCGCGCCCAGCGTCAGGAACATCGGTCACCCGCCGTAGCCTACGAGGCCCGGCTGCCGGCCGCCGCACTGGCGGTTACCCGGAACACGCTGGTGATGGCCGTGACGCAGTCGAATCCAGAGTGTTACGCGGCCTTCTTGTCCCGGCCGGGTGGCTACGGGATATTAAACGCATCGGAAACAGCTCCCGGTCATAGCGCCACTTATCGTCAGCGCGTCCGATCGCGCTGCTGGCCTGGCTGGCGGCCACCGACCGGCACGAGCCCGTAAGGAGCACGCCGATGGCGGGACCTGATCACCAGACGAGCCCAGTCCTCGAGGAAGAGCCACCACCCGGTGTCGTCGTCCGGGAGGGCACCTACGGCTCCAAGGTCGCGGCGGTCGAGCCCGGCGGGGCGGAGTTCATCCCGCTGGAGGAGCGGCACGGCCGGCCGATCCAGCTGTTCTGGACCTGGACCTCGCCGAACTTCGAGTTCGCCACGGTTTTCGTCGGCGTCATCGGGGTGGCCATCTTCGGGCTGAACTTCTGGCAGGCGGTGCTGGCCATCGTGATCGGGACCGGGCTGGGCTCGGTCACCCAGGGCCTGCTGTCCGCGCGGGGGCCGGAGTTCGGCGTGCCGCAGATGGTGCTGTCCCGGCTCGGCTTCGGCTACTGGGGCAACGTGCTGCCCGCCGGGCTGAACTCGATCACCGCCGGCATCGGCTGGTTCGCGGTGAACAGCGTGAGCGGCACGTTCGCGCTGAACACCCTGACCCACCTGCCCAAGCCGCTGTGCCTGGTGATCATCGTCCTGGTGCAGGTCGTGGTCGCCTTCTTCGGGTACAACCTGGTGCACGCGTTCGAGCGGTACGCGTTCCCGCTGCTGGCGGTCATCTTCATCATCGCCACCTGCGTCATCCTGGCCAAGTCGAGCCCGGGTGCCCCGTCGCACGGCGGCGGGATCGGCGGCTTCCTGCTCACCCTGGGCGCGGCGTTCGGCTACGCGGTCGGCTGGAACCCGTACGCGGCCGACTACACCCGCTACTTCTCCCCGGACACCAGCAAGCGGGCCATCGGCTGGTGGTCCGGGCTGGGTGTGTTCGTGTCCTGCGTGCTGCTGGAGATCGCCGGGGCCGGGTCGGCCACCGTCACCGGGGCGGCCGCGGTCAACGACCCCACCGGCGCGTTCACCGGCAACCTGCCCACGGTGCTGGCCGATCTCACCCTGCTGTGCATCGCGATCGGCGCGGTGGCCGCGAACGTGCTGAACATCTACTCCGGCGCGCTGTCCTTCACCGCGCTGGGCATCAAGCTGCCGCTGGCGCTGCGCCGGGCCATCGTCGCCGTGGTGTTCGGCGTGATCGGCTTCATCGTCGCACTGACCGGGCTGCACGACGCGGGCACCAAGTACGAGAACTTCCTGCTGGTGATCGCGTACTGGATCGCCCCGTGGCTGGCGGTGATGTTCTGCGACCAGATACTGCGCCGTGGGCAGCACCCGAGAGACCTCGACCGGCTGCTGTTCGACACCAAGTACACGAACTGGGCCGGCCCGGTGTCGATGCTGGTCGGGATCGTCGTGTCGATCGTGCTGTTCTCGAACCAGACCGAGTACGTCGGCGTGGTGCCCAAGCACGTCCCGTCGGTCGGCGACCTGACCTTCGAGGTGGGCTTCGTCCTCACCGCCCTGATCTACCTGTCCTGGCACGGGATCGCCCGCAGCCGGGGCCGGGCCGCGCTGGCCAGCTCCGGCTGAGCCTGCGGCTCAGGCCGGCCCGCTGACCACCGGGCGGTCATCCACCCCGCGCAGCCCGCGGGGCAGGAAGACGGCGAACACGGCCGGCCTGGGCCGGACCAGCACCACGTTGGCCCCGTCGGCCGTGGCCACGTCGCGGGCCAGCGCGAGCCCCAGCCCGGTGCCGCCGGGCCGGCCGCTGACGTTGCGCTCGAAGATGCGCGGGACCAGTTCGTGCGGTACGCCCTTGCCCTCGTCGCGGACTTCCACCACCACCGACTTGGGGGTCCGCGAGGTGCGGATGGTGACCGTGCCCGCGCCGTGCACCAGCGCGTTGTCCAGCAGGGTCGCGATGACCTGGGCCAGGGCGCCGGGCGTGATGTACGCGGCCAGGCCCTTCTCCCCGGCCACTTCCAGCTTGCGGTTGACCCGGCGGAACGCCGGATCCCACTCGATGACCTGCTGGGCGATCACGTCGTCGATGGCCAGCAGCGAGGGCACACCGGGGGCGGCCCGCCGGGTCCGGCCGAGCAGCTGGCTGACCACCTCGGTCAGCCGTTCGGTCTGCGCCAGGGCGGCCGCGCCCTCCTCCCGGACTACTGCGGAGTCGTCGGCGGACGCGATCATCTCTTCCAGCCGCATGGACAGCGCGGTCAGCGGGGTGCGCAGCTGGTGCGACGCGTCGGCGGCGAAGTCCCGCTCGGCGGACAGCAGGTCGGTGATGCGCTGCGCGGAACCGTCCAGCCCTTCGGCCAGCCGGTCCAGCTCGGCGACCCCGTAGCGGCGGCCCAGCGGGCGGGCGTCGCCCAGGCCGAGCCGGTCGGCCGCGCTGGCCAGTTCCTCCAGCGGGCGGGTCAGCCGCCGGGCCTGCAGGATGGCCAGGGCCACCGCCACCGCCACCGCGGCCAGGGCCAGCGCGCCGATGAGCGCGAGCGCGCCGGTCAGCCGGCCGTACCGGACGGAATCGTCGGCGGCGATCGTCACCCGGAAGTCCTTGGTCACCGCCTGGGAGATGATCCCCTGGCCCGCTTTGGGCCGGTCCCCGATCGTGAACTCGCGCAGCCCGAACTGGCGGACGCTGACGTAGCGGTCGGGCAGCGACTTGGCCGCCGCGGCCGCCTCGGCCACGTCAGCGGGCAGGCCGGAGTTGACCCGGCCCTGCAGGGTCCGGGCCATGGTCGTCGCGTCCCGCCGCACCTGCTGGTCCGCGGCGCTGATCTGCAGCCGGCTGAGCACGAAGGCCAGCGGGATGCCGAGCAGCAGGACAGCCGTGACCGCCACCGCGAGGGTGGACACGAGCAGGCGGCGGCGCACGGCTCAGCGCCCCCGGACGAAGCTGTCAGTCACCCCGCTCGAACCGGAAGCCCACCCCCCGGACCGTCGTGATGTAGCGGGGGTTGTGCGCGTCGTCGCCGAGCTTGCGGCGCAGCCAGGAGATGTGCATATCCAGCGTCTTCGTGGACCCCCACCACTTGCTGTCCCAGACCTCCCGCATGATCTGCTCACGGGTGACCACCTTCCCTGCGTCGCCTACCAGCACGCTCAGCAGGTCAAACTCTTTTGTGGTGAGTTCGAGTTCCGTGTCGCCGATCCACGCCCGCCGGGCGTCCGCGTCGACCCGCACGCCCTGCACCGTGCTGGTCTCCGGGGTGCCGCGGCGCAGCAGCGCACGGACCCGGGCCAGCAGCTCGGCGAGCCGGAACGGCTTGGTCACGTAGTCGTCGGCGCCCGCGTCGAGGCCGATCACCGTGTCGACCTCATCGGCCCGCGCGGTGAGGATCAGCACCGGCAGGGTCTGCCCGTCGGAACGCAGGCGGCGGCACACCTCCAGCCCGTCCAGCCGGGGCAGCCCAATGTCCAGCACGATCAGGTCGATCCCCCCGGCCTGGGCCGCTTCCAGCGTGCCCGGGCCGTCCGCGGAGACGTTAACGTCATAGCCCTCCCGGCGCAGCGCGCGGGCCAGCGGCTCTGAGATGGAGCTGTCATCCTCAGCGAGCAGAACACAGGTCATGCACAGATGTTACGGCTTAATCCTGTGTGCGAGCCCTCACTGCCCGCTGACGTGCGTGTTCTTTGTGTTAAGAATTTGCCGGGGTTCCCCCGTTCGGCGGTAAAAGTGTGCCAATCGCGAGCCCGGCCGTCAGCGGTTCATACCGGGGTGACGCCGTGACGGCGGCGGGAAAAGGAGCGATCCTTCCCGGCCGCCGCCGCAAAGCGGCGGATCAGCTCACCGCGCAGGTCCCCGGGCTGCACCACGTCGTCCACGACGAGTTCGCTGGCCAGCCGGAGCACGTCGATATCCGCGTCGTACTCGGCGCGCAGCCGCTGGATCTCCTTGTCCCGCTCATCGGGGTCACCGATCGCGGCCAGCTTGTTGAAGTAGACCGCGTTGACCGCGGCGTCGGCGCCCATGACCGCGATCTTCGCGGTGGGCAGGGCCAGCGTCGCGTCAGGCTCGAACCCCGGCCCGGCCATCGCGTACAGGCCCGCCCCGTAGGCCTTGCGTACCACCACGCTGATCTTCGGCACCGTGGCCTCGGCCACCGCGCTGATCATCTTGGCGCCGTGCCGGATGATGCCCTGCTTCTCCACGGCCGTGCCCACCATGAAGCCCGGCACGTCGGCCAGGAACAGCAGCGGCACGCTGAACGCGTCGCACAGCTGGATGAACCGGGTGGCCTTGTCCGCGGAATCCACGAACAGCACGCCGCCCTTGAACATCGGGTTGTTCGCGACCACCCCGGTTACCTGGCCCCCCAGCCGGGCGAACCCGATGGTCAGCTCGCGCGCCCACAGCCCGTGGATCTCGAAGAAGGAATCACCGTTGACCAGCCCGCGGATGTAGCGGCGCATGTCGAACGCCTGCCGCTCGCTGGCCGGGACCAGCGCGGCCAGGTCGATGCCGGGCTCCGGCTCGGCCGCGGCGGCCGCGGGCGGCGCTGCTGCCAGTTTCCGGGCAGGTAGGACAGGAAGCCGCGGACCGCGCGCAGCGCGTCCTGCTCATCGGCGGCCAGGTAGTGGCCGCAGCCGGAGACCGTGCAGTGCATCCGGGCCCCGCCCATCTCCTCCAGCGTGGTCTTCTCCCTGACCACCATCTCGACCATGCGCGGGCTGCCCAGGTACATCGACGCGTTGCCGTCCACCATCGCGACGAAGTCGCAGAACGCCGGGATGTACGCGCCACCCGCGGCGGACGGCCCGAACAGCGCGCACACCTGCGGGATGGCACCGGACGCGCGGACCTGGGTGTGGAAGATCCGGCCGGCCCCGCGGCGGCCGGGGAACATGTTGACCTGGTCGGTGATCCGCGCGCCCGCCGAGTCCACCAGGTAGATCATGGGCAGGCCGGCCTGGTAGGCCTTCTCGATGATCCGGATGATCTTCTCCACGGTGCGGGCGCCCCACGACCCGGCCTTGACCGTGGAGTCGTTGGCCATCACCGCCACCGGCCGCCCGTCGACGGTGCCGGTCCCGGTGACCACGCCGTCGGCGGGCAGCCCCGCCGCGGCCGCGTTGGCGTACCGCCCGTCTTCGGTGAAGCTGCCCGCATCCAGCAGGCCGGCGATCCGGTCCCGGGCGAACAGCTTCCCGGCCCGGGCCGCGGCCTCGTGGTACCTGGGCGCGCCGCCCCGCTCGATCTGGGCCCGCAGCCCGGCCAGCTCGGGGTGACCGGGCACCGGCCGCTCGGTGTCGGTCATGCCGGGATGGTCCTGGTCCGCGGGCCAGCCCGGAGCACCTGGGAGGGCAGCTGCCGCCCGACGATCCGCTCCGCCTCGGCGGCCGCGCCGATCATCGCGTCCAGGTCCACCCCGGTGGCCACCCCCATGTCCTCGACCATGTGCACCAGTTCCTCGGTGGCGATGTTGCCGGTGGCCCCGGGTGCGTACGGGCAGCCGCCGAGCCCGCCGACCGAGGCATCGAAGTCGTCCACGCCCAGCTCCAGCGCGGCCAGCACATTGGCCAGCCCGGTCCCCCTCGTGTTGTGGAAGTGCAGGTTCAGCGGGACGTCCGGATGCTGCGACCGGAACCCGCCGACCAGCTCGGTGACCCGGCGGGGGGTGGCCATCCCGGTGGTGTCGCCGAACGAGATGGAGTCCGCCCCGTCGGCCACGGCCCGGCCGGCCACGGCCAGCACCCGGCTGGCCGGCACGTCCCCCTCATACGGGCAGCCCCACGCGGTGGCCACCACCACCTGGCAGCTGGCGCCCTGCTGGTGCGCCTCGTCGATGATCCGGGCGATGTCGTCCAGCGATTCCGCAGTGCCCCGGTTGACGTTCTTCCGGTTGTGCGTGTCGGACGCGGACACCACGGCCTCCAGCTCGTGGACCCCGGCGCCCAGCGCGCGCCGGGCGCCGCGCAGGTTGGGGGTGAGCGCGGAGAAGCGGACCGAGTCCGGGCGGGTGATGCCCTGCCACACCTGGTCGGCGTCGGCCATCTGCGGGATGGCCTCGGCCCGGACGAAAGACACCGCCTCGATCCTGGCCACCCCGGTCTGGGCCAGCGAGTTGATCAGCTCGATCTTGGCCGCGGTGGGTACCGGGTCCTCGTTCTGCAGGCCGTCCCGCGGCCCCACTTCCCGCAGCGAGATGCGGGCGGGCAGGTCACTCATGTACAGCATCCTCGCGTTCCGGGGTGGCCGGCCGCCTGGTGCGGTCGCGGCCGGCCGTCACTCGGGCCATTCCGGGAAACCGGGCCAGACCGGGTCCCGCTTCTCGTTGAACGCCGCGATGCCTTCCTTCCGGTCGGCGGCCATCGCGGCGGTGCGCCACGCGGCGTCCTCTACCTCGAGCCCGGCCTGCAGGCCGATCCCCCAGCCCTGGCGCAGCGCGCGCTTGGCCGCCTGCACCGCGACCGCGGAGTTGCAGGCTATCCCCCCAGCGATCTCCAGCGCGGTCTTGTCCGCCGTCCCGGCCGGCACCAGCCGGTCCACCAGCCCGATCCGTTCGGCTTCGGCGGCCGGCACCTGGCGGCCGGTCAGTACCAGGTCGGCCGCCCGGCCTGGGCCGAGGCGGCGCAGCGCGAGCTGCGTGCCCCCGCCCCCGGGCACCAGCCCGACGGTGGTCTCCGGCAGGCCGAACACCGCGGTGTCGTCCGCGACGATCACATCGCAGCTCATCGCCAGCTCGCAGCCGCCGCCGAGCGCGTACCCGTGCACGGCCGCGACCACCGGCTGCGGGAGGTCGAGCAGGCCGCCGAACGCGGCCCGGAACACCGGCCGCTGGGCGAGCCAGTCCGGGTCGCTCATCCGGTGCCGTTCCTTCAGGTCGGCGCCGACGCAAAAGGCCCGCGGCCCGGCCGCGGTGAGCACGATGGAGCAGACCTCGCGGTCGGCGGCCAGCTCAGCGCACACCTGGGCGAGCCGCACCGCCATCGTGGTGTTCAGCGCGTTCAGCGCCTCCGACCGGTCGAGCACGATCTCCGCGACCCTGCCGACCCCGATGACATGCCTCCGTACCGAAACACCATCCATGAGCGCAGGCTAACCCGTTTCACGACCGCCTCAGCCACCGGGCCGCTTGGTCAGCGCTCCTCGCGGGCCAGCCGCTGGTGCTCGTCCTCGACCAGCTGGAACAGCGTGGCCTGGACTTGCTCGACGTCGGGGATCTCGGTGAGCACGAGCTGGCCGTGCTCACCCGCGGACTCTATGGTCAGCCGGCCGGTGCCCAGCAGCCGGTCGATCAGCCCGTGCGAAAACGACACGTCGCTGATCCGGTTCAGCGGGAAGTCCCGCCCGGACCGGGACAGGATGCCCCGGCGCAGCCGGAACCGGCGGGTGGTGAGCTGGTAGGTGGTGGTGCGCCAGCGCAGCAGCGGGATCAGGAACCAGAACAGCAGCACGGCCACCACGACCACGCCCACCGCGATCCGGGCTGGGGCCGCCCCCCGCCCAGCGGGGATGATCACCAGCAGTACCGCGGCGGCCAGCACGACGACGATGAACCCGAGGATCGGCCAGAGCACTGTTTTCCAGTGCGGGTGCACCACGAGCACACTCCGCTCGCCGTCGGCGAGCTGGTCCTCCCATCCCATAGCGCACATCGTGGCATGGAATGGCGGTCATCCGGGCCACCGGCCGCGCATCACCCACACCGGATGAGGTGCCGAACGTGGCTTGGTCGCCCGGCTGAGGACTCAGCGCAGGTGCACGACGTCCCCGGCGCCGACTAGCTCCAGGCCGGACCGGGTCTGCACGGCCAGCCGGCCGGTGGCGTCCACGTCCCGCGCGATGCCGGTGAGCAGCCCGCCGCCGGGCAGCTCGACCCGGACCGGCTGGCCGACCGTCGCGCACCAGCCCAGGTACTCCGCGCGCAGCCAGGCCGCGTCCGGGTCGGCCGCCCACGCCCGGTACCCGCGGGCCAGCCGGGTGAGCACGGCGGTCAGCAGCTCCCCCCGGTCGGTGCTGGCCGCGCCGGACAGCAGCAGTGAGGTGGCGGCCGGCCCGGGCAGCTCGGCCTGGGTGAGCGTGACGTTGAGGCCGAACCCGGCCACGATCGCGCCGCCGTGCGCCTCGGCCAGGATCCCGGCGATCTTCCGGCCGCCCACCAGCACGTCGTTGGGCCACTTCAGCCGGGCCGGCACGGCCGCCTCGTCGCGCAGCGCCGCGGCCACCGCGACGCCAGTGAGCAGCGGCAGCCAGCCCCACTGGCCCGGGCGGACCCCGTCCGGCCGCAGCAGCACGGAACAGGTCAGCGCGGCGCGCGGCGGGCTGACCCAGGACCGGCCCAGCCGGCCCCGGCCAGCGGTCTGCGCCTCGGCCACCAGGACCAGGCCCTCGGCTGCCCCGGCCCGGGCCTCGGCCAGCAGGTCGGCGTTGGTCGACCCGGTCTCCGGCCGCACCCAGAGCTCCCGCCACAGCCCGCCCGGCTGGATCAGCCGATCCCGCAGGGCCGCCGCATCCAGCGGCGGCCTGCCGACCGCGATACCCGCCTCACTCATGACCGTCCCATGATCCCAGCCGCCCGGACCATCCCGGACCAGCATGTCTCCCGTCCGCGGCACCGGGTCAGGGCTGGGGGCGGTTCACCGGGGCCAGGGCCGGCGCGGGTTCACCCGCCGGCGAGGCCGGCTGCACGGTCCGCCGCCGGGCACCGGCCGCCCGGGCCAGGGCCAGCAGCCCGCCCGCCACCGACGCCGCGGTCAGCGCCAGGCAGCTGACGGCGACCGCGTGCGCGGAGATCAGGGTGAAGCTGTCGTGCGCGCCGCGGGTGGGCAGCTGCCCGGCCAGGTTCAGGTACAGCGTGCCGAACGTGGCCACCCCGGTCACCAGGGCCAGCTGGTTGACGGTGACGATCACCCCGGTGGCGTCGGCCGCGTCGGACACCGGTACCCGCAGCAGCACCGCGGTCATCAGCGGGCTGAACGCGGCGGCCATGCCCGCCCCGGTCAGCGCCTGGGCGAACAGCAGCGCCACCCCGCCGGACCCGCCGCCGTGCAGCAGCCCGGCCAGGATGAGCATCCCGGCCGCGTAAGCGGCGAACCCGGCGATGACCAGCCCGCTGTGCAGCTGCCGGGGCAGCCGCTGCCAGTTCAGGCTGACCAGCGCGAAGGCCGCGCCAGCCGGCGCGAAGATCAGGCCGGCCCGCAGCGGTGAGTCACCCAGCCCGCCCTGCAGGTGCAGCGCCATGGCGAAGAAGTAACCACCGAACACGGCCATCGTCACGAACAGCGCGGCGATGCCCAGGGCGACCCCGGGCAGCCGGAGCAGACGGCCGGGAATCAGCGGCGCGCCACCACGCGCGGCCACCCGGCGCTCGGCCAGGACGAACAGCCCGAACAGCACGGCACTGCCGGCCAGGCAGGCCCAGACCCAGACCGGCCAGTGCTCAGGCTGGCCGAGGACCAGCGGCAGGATCAGGGCCAGTACCGCCGGGGTCAGCAGCGCCAGCCCGGCCGGGTCCAGGCCGCGGCGGGCGTCCCTGGCCCCCCGGGGCAGCACCCGCACGCCGGCCGTGAGCAGGGCCAGCCCGATCGGCACGTTCAGCAGGAACACCGACCGCCACGTGCTGCCCAGCACGTCAGCGGTGACCAGCAGCCCGCCCGCGATCTGCCCGGCCACCGCCCCGCCCGCGATCACCGCGGCGTACAGCCGCATCGCGCGGGCCCGGGCCAGCCCGGTGAACGTCCGCTGGATCAGGCTGAGCACCTGCGGGATCATCGCCGCGGCCCCGGCCCCCTGCACGAAGCGCAGCGCGACCAGCATCCCGGTCGAGGTGGCCAGCCCGCAGCCGAGCGAGGCCAGGGTGAACAGCACCAGCCCGGCCAGGAACATCCGGCGGTGGCCGAGGATGTCGCCCAGCCGGGCCCCGGTGACCAGCCCCACCGCGTAGGTGATCACGTACCCGGCGATCACCAGCTGCAGCCCGGCGCCGGTGGCGTGCAGGTCGGCGTGGATCGAAGGGGCCGCGACGTTCACAACTGAGGCGTCCAGCACCGCCATGAATTGCCCGGTCAGGACGATGGCGAGCAGCAGGCCCGGGGCCGCGGCCGCGCGGCCGCTCTGGCGGCCGGCCGTCGTCTGGGGCCGGCTTACCGTTGCGATGTCTGTCATGCCACCCAGCCTGCCGCCACCGCTATCCAGGTACCAAGAGCCTGGTTATCCTGGTACCAGCGGCACCTGGCAACCTGGCGGCCGCACCGGCACGATGGGAGTATGAGCCTAGTGACGACCACCGACGAAAGCCCGCGGCGGGCCGAGCTGGCCGCGTTCCTGCGCAGCCGCCGGGAGCGGATTTCCCCCGTGCAGGCTGGGCTGCCGCCGGGGCTGCGGCGCCGCACCCCCGGGCTGCGCCGCGAGGAAGTCGCCCAGCTGGCCGGGGTCGGGGTCACCTGGTACACGTGGCTGGAGCAGGGCCGCCCGATCAACGCCAGCGTCCAGGTACTCAGCGCGGTGGCCCAGACGCTCAAGCTCGACCAGGCCGAGCGCGAGCACCTGTACCGGCTGGCCGACGTGCCCGACGCGGCGGGCGAGGCGGCCGTGCCCAGCGCCATGTGCCCGCCGGTCCCCGAGGATGTGCAGGGCATCATGGACAGCCTGGTGCCGCTGCCCGCGAGCGTGCTGAACGAGCGGTACGACCTGCTCGCCTGGAACGAGGCGTACGCCTCGGTCTGGCCCGGGGTGGTCGGCGCCCGGCCCGGCGAGCGGAACATCCTGTGGCAGAACTTCACCTACCCGGAGTGCTGCCACCCCTACGTCAGCCGGCACGAGCAGCTGGGCCGGCTGGTCGCGCAGTTCCGCGGGAACTACGGGCGGCACGTCGGCGAGCCCGCGTGGACCGGGTTCATCCAGCGGCTGCAGGCGGTCAGCCCGCAGTTCGCCCGGCTGTGGGCCGAGCACGACGTGGCCAGCCCGGTCACCTATATCAAGATCTTCCGGCACCCGGCGTTCCCCCGGCTGGCCATGACCAGCACCAGCCTGGGCGTGCTGTCCGTACCCGGCACCCGGCTGGTGGTCTACACCCCGGCCGATGAGGAGTGCCGGGCCGCGATCGGCCGGCTGCTGGCCGGTGAGGGCCGGGATGCGGAGTACCCGTGCGGGCCCGAGCACCGGCGGCGCCGCGCCGAACTGGCCGCCACCGCCCCCACGGCCGTCCCCGCGGGCGCGGCCGCCAGCTAAGGACCGGCCCCCGCTAGCCCGTGTTCTGCAGGCCGGCCGCCACGCCGCTCACCGTGAGCAGCAGCAGCCGGTGCAGCTGCTCCCGCCGGGGCCCGGCCCCGTCATCCGCGGGGCTGTCCGGGTCGGGCAGCGCGCGCAGTTCGGTCAGCGCCCGCAGCTGCAGGTAGGACAGCGCGTCCACGTACGGGTCGCGCAGCGCCACCGCGCGGGACAGCACCCGGCGGTCGGCCAGCAGCCGGTCGTGCCCGGTCACCTCCAGCACCAGCCTGCGGGTCAGGTCGTACTCGGCCAGGACCTGCGCGGCCAGGTCGTCCCGGCCGCCCAGCGCGAGGTGCCGGGCCGCCATCCGCCGGTCGGTCTTGGCCAGGCTCATCTCGGCCCCGTCGAACAGCACCCCGAGCAGCGGCCAGCCCCGGTAGGCCTGCCGGGCCTCGGCCAGCCCGCCGTCCGCCACCGCCACGGCCAGCCCGCTGCCCAGCCCGTACCAGCCGGGCAGGTTCAGCCGGGTCTGCGCCCAGGCGAACACCCACGGGATGGCCCGCAGGTCATCCAGGCCGACCACGCCATTGCCGCGCCGGGCCGGGCGGGACCCGATGCGCAGCCCGCTGATCTCCTCCAGCGGGCTGATCCGGGCGAACCACTCGGCGAACCCGGGCGCGTCCACGAGTTCCCGGTAGGCGCGCAGCGCGGCCGCGCCGATCCGCTCGGCCACGCGGCGGAACCGCTCCGCCCCGGCCGCGTTCCGCTTCCCCGCCGCTGGCGAGGAGGCGAGCAGCACCGCCGAGGTGACCTGTTCCAGGTGCCGCTGGGCGATCACCGGGTTGCCGTACCGGGCGAAGATCACCTCGCCCTGCTCGGTGACCTTGAACCGGCCGTCCACCGAGCCCGGGGCCTGGGCCAGCACGGCCCGCCCGGCTGGCCCGCCGCCGCGGCCCAGCGCACCGCCCCGGCCGTGGAACAGGGTCAGCTGCACGCCGGTGCGCGCCGCCCAGCGGGCCAGCTGCTGCTGCGCGTCGAACAGCCGCAGGATGGCACTGACCGGGCCGAGCTCCTTGGCCGAGTCGGAGTAGCCGAGCATGACCTCCAGCCGCCGGCCGTTCGCCGCCAGCCGGGCGCGGACCGGCTCCAGCCCGGCCATCTCGTCCAGCACCTGGGTGGCGCGACCCAGGTCATCGCCGCTCTCGAACAGCGGGACCACGTCGAGCACGGGCGGCGGCCCACCACGGGCGGCCCGGGCGGCCAGCTCGTAGACGGCCGCGATGTCCGCTGCCGACCGGGTGAAGCTGACCACGTAGCGGCGGCAGGCGTCGGCGCCGAACCGGTCCTGGATCCAGCTGACCGCCCGGAACGTGGCCAGGACCTCAGTGGTCTCGGCGGACAGCGATCCGCCCGCCCGGACCTCGGCCAGCGCCCGGGCATGCACCGCGCTGTGCTGGCGCACCTCCAGCCCGGCCAGGTGGAACCCGAAGGTCTCGACCTGCCAGCTCAGTCCCTGAAGCTGGCCATACGCCTGGCGCCTGGCACCTGACGCCGCCAGCGACTGCTGGACCAGAAACAGGTCATGGCGGAAATCCGCGGCACTGTGGTACGCGAGGTCGGCGTGCCGCAGCCGGGTGGCCGCCAGCCGCTGGGCCAGGTAGAGCAGGTAGACCCGGTACGGTTCCTGCGGCGAGCGGGCGGCCAGGTCAGCCAGCAGTTCGGGGTGGGCCGCCTCGGCGGCGTCCAGGGCCAGCGCGAACCCGGCCGACGGCGGGGCGGCATCAGCGTGCACGGTGAGCGAGCGGGCGATCCGCGTGGTGGCGTTCTCCAGCGCGCGCAGCACGTGGTCGGCCTGGATGGCCGCGGTCTCCCTGGTCACCTGCGCGGTCACGAACGGGTTGCCGTCCCGGTCCGCCCCCACCCAGCTGCCAAACCGCAGGAACGCAGGCACCACCTCGATGTCCTGGCCGCCTTCGGTCACCCGCCGGGCCTCGTCCAGCGCCCGGTAGACGCGCGGCACCACCTGGAACAGCGTCTCGTCGAAGGCGGCCATCACGGTGCGCACCTCGTCGATGGGCGTCATGGCCTGGGCCCGCAGCGGCGAGGTGCGCCACAGCAGGTCGATCTCCTCGCGCAGCTGGCGCCGGATCTCGGCCTGCTCGGACGCGCCGTGGCGGGTGTCGTCCAGCCCGGTCACCAGGTCGCTGATCCGGCGCAGCGCGGTGGCCACCGCGCGCCGCCGGGCCTCGGTCGGGTGCGCGGTGAGCACCGGGTGCACCCGCAGCCGGGCCAGCAGCTCGTCGAGGGCACCGGAACCCTGTTCCTGGCCGAATTCGCGGACCACGGCGGCCAGCGACTCACGCACCGGGGCCTCGCCGGTGTCGCGGTCGCGCAGTGCCCGGACCCGCTGCAGCTCCTCGGCCAGGTTGGTCAGGTGGAAGTAGACGGTGAACGCCCGGGCGACGAGCTCGGCGCGGTCCAGCGGCCAGCTCCCGACCAGTGCGGCGATGCCGTCGCCCGCCGGATCAGCGCCCGGGTTGCGGCGGGCCTCGATGACCGCCCGGCGCAGCCGTTCCACGTCGTCGAGCAGGTCCTGGCCACCGGATTCGCGCAGCACCTCGCCGAGCATGCCGCCGAGCAGCCGGACGTCGCGGCGCATCTGCCCGGGCAGCTCCAGGCGGTCGGTGTCCCGGGCCGGCGCGACCGGGATGCCGGTGCCGGTGCCGGTGCCCGCTCCCCCGGTGACCGTGGTCCCGCTGCCCCCGCCATCGGCATCCTGGCTCACTGCCCCAGCCTAAGCGGCCCCGCGGTGCGGGACGGAGCCGCACTGCTGGTCAGGCGACTAACCTGTGCGCATGACCAGCGATGTTCAGGACCGGTCCGGGCAGACGGCGGCCGGGGCCAGCGAGGCGGACCCGCACACCACCGCGGGCAAGATCGCTGACCTGCAGCGGCGCCGGGACGAAGCCATCCATGCGGGCTCCCAGCGAGCGGTGGAGCGCCAGCACGCCAAGGGCAAGATGACGGCGCGGGAACGCATCGAGCGGCTGCTGGACCCAGGTTCGTTTACCGAGCTGGACGAGCTGGCCCGGCACCGGGCCAGCGACTTCGGTGTCGCCGCCAACCGGCCGTACGGGGACGGCGTGGTCACCGGGTACGGCACCATCGACGGCCGCCCGGTCTGCGTGTTCAGCCAGGACTTCACGATCTTCGGTGGATCGCTCGGCGAGGTCTACGGCGAGAAGATCGTCAAGCTGATGGACCACGCGCTGAAGGTCGGCTGCCCGCTGATCGGCATCAACGACGGCGGCGGGGCGCGCATCCAGGAGGGCGTGGTCGCCCTCGGCCTGTTCGCCGAGATCTTCTACCGCAACGTGGTCGCCTCCGGGGTGATCCCGCAGATCTCGCTGATCATGGGCCCGTGCGCGGGCGGCGCCGTGTACTCCCCGGCCATCACCGACTTCACCTTGATGGTCGAGGGCACCTCACACATGTTCATCACCGGGCCCGACGTGATCAAGACGGTAACCGGGGAAGAGGTCAGCTTCGAGGAACTCGGCGGCGCCCACGCGCACAATGTCAAGTCCGGGGTGGCGCACTACCAGGCCGCCGACGAGGACGACTGCCTCGATTTCGCCCGGGACCTGCTCTCCTACCTGCCGTCCAACAACCTGGACGACGTCCCCGTGCTGCCGCCGGACGCCGACCCGGCTGCGGCCAGCGAGCCGGCCGAGGCGGACGAGGCCCTGGACACGCTGATCCCGGATTCGCCCAACCAGCCCTATGACATGCACGACGTGATCACCGCGGTGCTGGACGACGGGGAGTTCCTGGAGATCCACGAGCTGTTCGCGCAGAACATCATCGTCGGGTTCGGCCGGGTCGAGGGGGCCAGCGTGGGCGTGGTCGCCAACCAGCCCATGCACTTCGCCGGCTGCCTGGACATCGACGCATCCGAGAAGGCCGCGCGGTTCGTCCGGACGTGCGACGCGTTCAATATCCCGGTACTGACGTTCGTGGACGTGCCCGGGTTCCTGCCCGGGACCGGCCAGGAGTGGGGCGGGATCATCCGCCGCGGCGCCAAGCTGATCTACGCGTACGCGGAGGCCACTGTGCCCAAGATCACAGTGATCACCCGCAAGGCCTACGGCGGCGCCTATGACGTGATGGGGTCCAAGCATCTCGGCGGGGACGTCAACCTGGCCTGGCCGACCGCGCAGATCGCGGTGATGGGCGCCCAGGGCGCGGTGAACATCCTGTACCGCCGGGAACTCGCGGCGGCCGGCGACCCGGACGCGCTGCGCGCCCAGCGGGTCACCGAGTACGAGGACACCCTGGCCAATCCGTATATCGCCGCCGACCGCGGCTACGTGGACGCGGTCATCCGCCCGGCCGAGACCCGGGCCCAGGTCACCCGGGCCCTGCGGGCGCTGCGCAGCAAGCGCCAGCAGATGCCGCCCAAGAAGCACGGCAACATCCCTCTGTAGTTAATCAATCACCCAGAGGCATATCCGGGCTGTCCTTCTGCCCCGGGGAGCGCTGGTGCGGCAGTAGAGTCGAGAGTGCCATGACCGACATCATCTCCCCGCTGCCGACGCTCGCGCGTTACGCGATCATGATCGATGTCGGTTACATCTACGCTGCCGCGGGCGAGCTGCTGTTCAGCGTCGCGTCCCGGCGGGAGTACCGGGTCGACACCGACAAGCTCATCCAGGCGCTGACCCGGCACGGCGACGGGCTGGTCCGCGGCGAACTGCTGCGGGTCTACTGGTACGACGCGGCCCGGGACCGGGTGCCCACGTTCGACCAGCGGGTGATCGCCCAGATGGCCCGGGTGAAGCTGCGGCTGGGCAACCTGAACGCACGCGGCCAGCAGAAAGGCGTGGACGCGCAGATCCGCGCCGACATGGAGGCGCTGGCCCGGCACCGGGCGGTGACCGACGCGGTGCTGGTGGCCGGGGACGAGGACATGATGCCTGCCGTGGAAGCGGCCCAGGCGTACGGCGTCCGGGTCCACCTATGGGGGGTCGAGCCCCCGTTCGGCACCAACCAGGCCGAACGGCTGGTCTGGGAATCCGACACGGTGGAAGTGCTCGACCGCGCCTTCCTGGAACCGTACTTCACCCGGATCCCGGTGCCGGTCCCAGAGCCGGTGCCGCACAGCCCGCACGCCGTGGTGCCATCGCCGGCCCAGCTGTTCGACAAGCGGCATGGCCGCAGCCTGCCCCGCCCGGGGGCGCACGCACCGGCTGCGCCCGGTCCCGTCCCGGGACTGGCGGTCAGCAGCCGCCTGGGCCCAGACCGGCAGCGGGTGGAGGAGGCGGGCGAGCACGTGGCCCAGAAGTGGATTCTCACCCGCGGCGAGGACAACATCCGCGATCTGCTGCCCGGCCCGATCCTGCCGCCGGTCATCGACAAGGAACTGCTCGTCGAGGCGGAGAAGGAACTCGGCCTGTCGCTGCGCCCCTACCAGGAGGCCCGGGAGTGGCTGCGGGATGCGTTCTGGGAGCGTGTCCGCCGCCAGTTCGGCATAGGCAGCGGCCGGTGAGCACCGATCCAGCCCGCCACCGGCTGGACGGGGACCAGGGCAGCCGCCCGCTGATTCAGGTGACGCGCGGGCATCCCACCCCGGAGGACATCGCCGCACTCAGCGCGGTGGTGACCGCCATCCTGGCCCGGCGCAGCCGGGCCGCTGCCGAGACCGAGGCCCGCCGGCATTCGCCAACCCGGCCGGGCTGGCCCGACCGGAGTGCTCAACTGCGCGCGCCGCTAGTCACCGGCCCCGGTGCCTGGCGCCGCTCCACTCACCCTCGCTGACCCAGCCACCCGCTGACCCAGCCACCCGCTGACCCAGCCACCCGCTGACCCAGCCACCCTGCCACCCCGCCTGCCTCAAGCACCTCACCTGCCCCGCGGGCCACATCACCTCCGGCGCGATGCCCATCAGCAGAACCGAAATGTGGACGATTTCCGCTGTGGGCACATCGGTTAGCGTCCACGTTTGGCCCTCAACGAATCTCCGCAGCCTCATCCGCCCCGGCATCACCAACGACACGCGCCCCCGGCTCATCCGGCCTCTCCGCCCCGGCATCACCAGCCACACTCGTCCCGGCGCCATCCGGCCTCTCCCCCCATGGTCAGGTCCGATTCCCGCCAGCGAAACGCCGCCGGATCGCGTTGAATCAGTACATGGCGCTGGACTTCGACACCTGCTACCGGGCCGTGGTGGCCCGCGACGCCCGGTTCGACGGCCGGTTCTTCACCGCGGTGACCAGCACCGGGATCTACTGCCGGCCGATCTGCCCGGCCCGCACCCCGGCCCGGGGCAACCTGCGGTTCTTCGCGCATGCGGGGGCGGCGGAGGCGGCCGGGTTCCGCGCCTGCCGCCGGTGCCGCCCCGAGGCCAGCCCGGGGTCACCCGACTGGAACACCCGGGCCGACCTGGCCGCCCGCGCGGTGCGGCTGATCTCCAGCGGCTACGTGGACTCCCGCGGCATCAGCGGGCTGGCGGCCCGGCTGGGGGTCAGCGAGCGGCACCTGCACCGGCTGCTGGTGGCCGAGCTGGGTGCCGGGCCACTGGCCCTGGCCCGGACGGCGCGGCTGCAGACCGCGCGGCGGCTGCTGGCCGAGACCGACATGCCGATCACCGACATCGCGTTCGCCAGCGGGTTCACCAGCGTCCGGCAGTTCAACGCGACCGTGCTGGAATCCGCACACGCCACCCCGTCGCAGCTGCGGGCCGGGGCCCGGCGGACGGCCACGCCGCGGCCCGGACCGGGCGGACCAGGTGGCGGCCCGGGTGGCGCCGTGGACGGGCCAGGCACCTGGCTGGCGCTGCGGCTGGCCTGCCGGGAGCCGTTCGCCTCGGCCGGGCTGCTGGACTTCCTGCGGGCCCGGGCCATCCCCGGGGTGGAGCAGGTGACCGCGGACCGGTACGCGCGGACCGTGCGCACCGCGGCTGGGGCGGGCCTCATCGAGCTGATCCCGCAGCCCGGCCAGGGCCACACGCTGCTCCGCGTCCAGCTGGACTCGCTGACCGGGCTGGGCCAGGTCGTCTACTGCGCCCGGCGGCTGCTGGACGCCGACGCCGACCCGGTGCCGATCGACGCCGCGCTGGCCGCCGACCCGGTGATCGCGCCGCTGGTGCGGGCCCGGCCCGGGCTGCGGGTGCCGGGCGCGTACGACGGTTTCGAGCTGGCCGTCCGCGCCGTGCTCGGGCAGCAGGTGTCGGTGGCCGCCGCGCGGACGTTCGCGGGCCGGCTGGCCCGGCTAGCCCGGGGGGACGGCCCCCCGGAACCCCCCGATCGCCGCCCCGCGCCGAGGCAGCCGCTGGCGCGGTCGCCGGAAACCCCCGGACGCGGGTTCGTGCCGGGGCAGGCTGGGGAACTCAGTGCGCTGTTTCCGGGGGCGGCCGAGCTGGCCGGGGCGGATCTGTCCGGGCTCGGGCTGACCACCGGCCGCCAGCGGACGCTGCGCGCCCTGGCCCAGGCGGTCGCGTCCGGCCGGCTGAACCTGGACCCCGGCGCCGACCCGGCGGAGACCGCGGCCCGGCTGGCCGAACTGCCCGGCATCGGGCCGTGGACCATCAGCTACATTCTGATGCGGTCCGGCGACCCGGACGCGTTCCCCGCCACCGACCTGGGTGTGCGCCGGGCCATGGCCGGGCTGGGCGCGCCACCGGGCCATTCAGCCCACTGGCGGCCATGGCGGGCGTACGCGGCCATGCACCTGTGGACCTGGTACGCCGGCGTCCCGGCAGCCGGCCGGAACCCCGCGCGGGGCGCGGCGGCAGTGGACGGAACAGGCCGTTTGGCCAGAAAGGCGGCAGGACGGGATGAGTGAACCGGTCACCCGCGAGGAGATCCTGGCCACCACGCTGGACACCCCGATCGGCCCGCTCAGCCTGCTGGCCTGGGGTGACCAGCTGGCCGGCGCGGGGTTCACCGGCCGCCCCGAGGAGCTGTACCTGCGGCTGCACCGGTCGCTGCGCAGCCGCCCGCTGGCCGCGGTGCCCGCCGACGACCTGGCCTGGCTGGCCAAGCCGGTGCACGGCTACTTCGCCGGTGACCTGCGCGCGCTGGACACGATCCCGGTGCACCAGCCGGGCACGCCGGGCCGGCAGGCGCTGTGGGCCGCGCTGCGCGCGATCCCGCCGGGCCAGACCGTCAGCTACTCCGAACTGGCCGCGATGGCGGGCAGCCCGCACGCGCCGCGGGCGGCGGGCGCCGCGTGCGCGGCCAACCTGATCGCCCCGGTGGTGCCATGCCACCGGGCGGTGCGCACCGACGGCAGCCGCAGCGGCTACTACTACGGCCTGGACCGCAAGGACTGGCTGCTGCGGCACGAGGGCGCGCGGCACGGTTAGGGCGTGTCCCGCCAGCCCGGATTCGCCCGATCCCGGACAGACGGAACGGCCCGCCCTCACCTAGACTCCTCGGCAGTCGGGAGGAGTCTTTCGTGCGCAAGGTGCTCATCGCGAACCGCGGCGAGATAGCGGTCCGCGTCGTGCGGGCGTGCCGGGATGCCGGGCTGGGCAGTGTCGCGGTGTACGCGGAGAGCGATCTGGACGCGCTGCACGTGTCAATGGCGGACGAGGCCTACGCGCTCGGCGGGCTCAGCGCCGCCGACAGCTACCTGAGCATCGAGAAGCTCCTCAAGGTGGCCGCCGATTCCGGGGCCGACGCGGTGCACCCGGGCTACGGGTTCCTGGCCGAGAACGCCTCCTTCGCGCAGGCGGTCATCGACGCCGGGCTGATCTGGATCGGCCCGCCCCCGGCCGCTATCGAGGCGCTCGGCGACAAGGTCGCCGCCCGGCGGATCGCGGCCGCGGTCGGCGCGCCGCTGGCCCCAGGCACGGACGGGCCGGTCAGCGGGGTGGCCGAGGTCGAGGCGTTCGCGCAGCAGTATGGGCTGCCGATCGCGATCAAGGCCGCGTTCGGCGGCGGCGGCCGGGGCCTGAAGGTGGTCCGCAGCGCGGCGGAGATCACCGAAGCGTACGAGTCGGCGGTCCGCGAGGCCACCGCCGCGTTCGGCCGCGGCGAGTGCTTCGTGGAGCGCTACCTGGACCGGCCGCGGCACGTGGAAACCCAGTGCCTGGCCGACTCCCAGGGCAACGTGGCCATCGTGTCCACCCGGGACTGCTCGCTGCAGCGCCGGCACCAGAAGCTGGTCGAGGAGGCACCCGCCCCGTTCCTGTCCCCGGAGCAGACCGCCGAGCTCTACCGGGCGTCCCGGGCCATCCTGCGCGAAGCTGGCTACGTGGGCGCGGGCACCTGCGAATTCCTGGTCGGCCAGGACGGCACCGTGTCCTTCCTGGAGGTCAACACCCGGCTCCAGGTGGAGCACCCGGTGTCCGAGGAGGTCACCGGGCTCGACCTGGTGCGGGAGATGTTCCGCATCGCCGACGGGCAGGAACTCGGCTACGCCGACCCGGCCGCCCGCGGCCACTCGATCGAGTTCCGGGTCAACGCCGAGGACCCGGCGCGCGGCTTCCTGCCCGCCCCGGGCACCATCACCGAGCTGACCTGGCCGTCCGGGCCGGGCGTACGGGTGGACGCGGGCTACGCGAACGGGATGACCGTGCCGCAGGCGTTCGACTCCCTGCTGGCCAAGGTCATCGTCACCGGGGCCAGCCGGGAGCAGGCTCTGGAACGGGCCCGCCGGGCGCTGGCCGAGTGCGTGGTCGGTGGCATGCCGACCGTGCTGCCGTTCCACCGCGCGGTGGTCCGCGACCCGGCCTTCACCAGCGAGCCGTTCGGCGTGCACACCAGGTGGATCGAAACGGAATTCACCGCTGACCTCGAGCCCTACGCGGGCCCGGTGGCCAGCCCGGCCGAGGCGGCGGAGCGGGAGCGGATCACGGTCGAGGTGGGTGGCAAGCGGCTGGAAGTGGTGCTGCCGGCCGGGCTGGGCAGCGCTGGCATGAGCAGCGCTGGCGTGAGCGGGACGGGCGCAGCCGGGGCGGGCCTGGGCGGGACAGCGGCCGGGCGGCGCGGCTCCCGGGGCCGCCGGCCAGGCGGTGCGGCCAGCGGCGGCGCGGACGGCGACGCGCTGATCAGCCCGATGCAGGGCACGATCACCAAGATCGTGGCCGGTGAGGGCGAGCAGGTGTCCGCGGGCGACACCGTGGTGGTGCTCGAAGCGATGAAGATGGAACAGCCGCTGACCGCGCACAAGGACGGCACGGTGACCGGGCTGGCCGTGGAGATCGGCCAGACGGTGCCGGCCGGCGGGGTCATCGCCCGGCTGGCCGATCCGGCTGGCTGACCCGGCTGGCTGACCCGGCTGGCTGACCCGGACCAGCTGGGCAGGCCGCCCGGCGCAGGCATCCCCCGCGGGCTGAAAGACTGAGTCCATGCTCCCCCCGCTCGCTCCCGGGGCCACCGCTGCGGCAGAAGGATCCCGTTGACCAGGCTTCCCGGCGATCCCGGGCCGCTCGGCTGGCTGCGTTTCGCCTTCGGGTTCCGGCTGCCCGCGCAGAACGTGCACTGGGTCAGGCATCAGCTGACCGACCCCGGCTGGCGGCTGCGCACCGTGCTGCGCCACCTGGTCGTCATCATCCCGATCTGCGTCATCCTGGTCATCGTGCTGGGCATCCTGCTGCCCGCGCCGCTCTGGGTGGGCCTGACCATGGTGGCGCTCATCCTGTGCGGCAGCGTCTTCACGGTGAGCGTGTACGCCGACGACATCCGGGCCGCCCGGCTGCGCCAGCACGACCTGCCGGTGCCCAAGGACCCCGACCTGGGCCACCCCACTCACTAGGTGGGACACGGCCTAACCCGGCCGGGGCTTCGCGGCCGCCCGCAGGCCAGCGAACCAGCCCACCGCCGCGGTGAGCGTCACGATGAGCCCAGCGGCCAGGAACACCGGGCGCGGGTCGCCACCGAGGGCCGCGGTCACGGCGCCGGCGATCAGCACGCCGAGCGGGTCGGTGGCCAGGAAGATCATCCGGACCGTGCTGGTCACCCGGCCGAGCAGTGCCCGGGGCACGATCCGCTGCCGCTGGGTGCGGTTCACCAGGCTGGCCACGACCAGCGCCCATCCGTAGCCGAGGTTGGCCAGGGCCAGCCCGGGGAACGACCCGGCCACGCCGAGCAGCGTGACAGCCACCCCCGCCGCCGCGATGGCCGCCGCGATCAGCCGGATCTCGCTGACCCACCGGGCCAGCGGGGCGGCGCTGACCGCCCCCAGCAGGCCGCCGGCACCGCCGGCCGCCACCACCAGGCCGACCAGCCCGGACCGCAGCCCCAGGGTCACCTGGGCGTCGTAGATGATCAGCTTCTCCACGGACAGGCAGAGATTCACCACCACCTGCATCGCGGTCATGATGACCAGCAGCCGGACCGACGCCAGGTAGCGCAGGCCGTCCCGGACGTCGCCGGCCAGCTGACCCAGCCGGCCCGGCCCGGCCCGCGGGGCTGTCCCGCCGCGCCGGGGCGGCCGGCGGCGCGGGGTGCGCCGGGCCACCACGGCCAGGGAGACCAGCGACACCAGGAACGTCAGCGCGTCGGCCAGCAGCGCGGCGCGGATGCGGCCGGCCGCGGCCAGCACCCCCACGGCGGCCGGGCCGATGATGAGCGAGACCTGGCTGGCCACCTCGATGAGGGAGTTCGCCCGGATCAGCCCGGGCCCGGCGAACAGATCGCGGACCACCACGACCAGGGCGGTCTCGAAGAACACCGCGCAGGCGCCGGCCACCAGCGCGATGACCAGGATCAGCCACACGGCCAGCAGCCGGGCTACGGCCAGCCCGAACAGCGTGCCGAACAGCACCGCCCGGGCCGCGTCCATCGCGATCAGCACCCGCCATGGGTCGAGCCGGTCGATCAGCACCCCGGCCGGCAGCCCGACGAACAGGTAACCGATGGTCACCGAGGCGGCCGAGATCCCCGAGATCAGCGGGCTGCGGGTCAGGTCGAGGACGAGCAGCGGGATGGCCAGCACGGCCAGGCCGTCGCCGAGCAGCGACACCGCCTGCCCGGCCAGGAACACCCGGGGCGGCCAGCGGCGCGTGCCGCTCACCGGGTCTAACCGGGCCGCACCGGTCACAGCTCGTCGCCGGCCGGGCGCATCAGCCTGCGGGCCGCCTCGGTCACACTGCCGGACAGCGACGGGTAGACCGCGAACGTGTGCGCCATCTGGTCCACGGTCAGCGACTGCTCCACGGCCAGCGAGACGCCCAGGATCAGCTCGCTGGCCCGCGGCGCGACGATCACGCCGCCGAGCACGATGCCGGTGCCCCGGCGGGCGAACAGCTTGACGAACCCGTCCCGGAAGCCCTGCATCTTGGCCCGCGCGTTGGTGGCCAGCGGCATCTTCACCGCGACCGCGTCGACCTGGCCCGACTCCACCGCGGCCGCGGTCACCCCGACGGTGGCGATCTCCGGGTCGGTGAAGATGGTCGCGGCCACGTGATCCAGCCGGATCGGCTGCACCGCCTCGCCGAGCGTGTGCCACATGGCGATCCGGCCCTGCATGGCCGCGACCGACGCGAGCATCAGCACGCCGGTGCAGTCCCCGGCCGCGTACACGCCCGGCGCGGTGGTCCGGGACACCCGGTCCACCTCGACGAAGCCCCGCCCGTCCAGGGTGACCCCGGCCGATTCCAGGTCCAGGCCCTGGGTGGCGGGCACCATGCCCACGGTGAGCAGGCAGTGGGAGCCGCGCACGGCCCGCCCGTCCTCCAGGGTGACCAGCACCCCGTCCCCGCTCCGCTTGACCGCGGCCGCCCGGGACCGGCTGAGCACGGTCATCCCGCGGCGGCGGAACACGTCCTCCAGCACCATGGCCGCGTCGGCGTCCTCGTGCGGCAGCACCCGCTCCCGCGAGGACACCAGCGTGACCTGGGAGCCCAGCGCCTGGTACGCCCCGGCGAACTCGGCGCCGGTCACCCCGGAGCCGACCACGATCAGCTCGGCGGGCAGCTCGGGCAGGTCATACAGCTGCCGCCAGGTCAGGATGCGCTCCCCGTCCGGTTCCGCGCCGGGCAGCACCCGGGGCAGCGCGCCGGTGGCGACCAGCACCGACCCGGCCTCGATCCGCCGGCCGCCGGCCAGCACGGCGCCCGGCCCGGCCAGCGCACCCCGGCCGGTGACGATCTCCACGCCCTCGGCCGCCAGGCGCAGCGCCACGTCCGCGGACTGCGCCTTGGCCAGCGCCTTGACCCGGGCGTACAGCCGCGGCGCGTCCACGCTGCCCCGGCCCCAGCCGGGCCGCCCGCCGGCCCGGATGCCCAGGTCCTCCGCGCCGTGCAGCACCGACATGGTGGTGGACGTGGCGATCAGCGTCTTGGACGGCACACAGTCGGTCAGCACGCAGGCCCCACCGAGCCCGTCACTGTCCACCACGGTGACCTGGGCGCCGAGCTGGGCCGCGACCAGGGCTGCCTCATACCCGCCCGGGCCGCCCCCGAGGATCACGACTGCGCCGCGCGGCTGGCTCACGATGCCCCATTCTCCCCGGCGGCCCGGAGCAGGCCAACGCCGCCTCCCCAGCGAAGATCACCCGCAGCCAGGCCCAGCATCGTTACGCTGGTGAGCCGTGGAGCTGTACGCGGCGTATGCCACCAATATGGACCCCGGGCTGATGGCGGACCGCTGCCCGCATTCGCCCATGCGGGGCAATGGCTGGCTGGAAGGCTGGCGGCTGACTTTCGGCGGCGAGGACATCAGCTGGGAAGGCGCGCTGGCCACCGTGGTGGAGGAAGCGGGCGAACGGGTCTTCGTCGTGCTGTATGAGCTCTCGGAACTGGACGAGCGCGTGCTGGACCGCTGGGACGGGGTGACGCTCGGCTACTTCCGCAAGATCCGGGTCCGGGTCGAGACGCTGGAGGGCAGCGCTCTGGCCTGGCTCTACGTGCTCAACGACTACGAGGGCGGCCTGCCGTCCGCCCGGTACCTGGGCATCGTGGCCGACGCGGCGGAGAAGGCGGGCGCGCCCGCCGACTACGTGCGCAGCCTGCGCAGCCGGCCGTGCGCGTCGCTCGGCAGCTGACTCCGGGGCCCCGGTCAGCTCCGGGGCCCCCCGGTCAGCTCCGGGCCCCCGGTCAGGCGGCCAGGAAGCCGCTGATCGCGGCGCGCAGCGACCGGGCGTCCAGGCCGTGCGCGGCCTCGTGCTCGGCCGGGGTGCCGTAGCGGCGCAGTTCCGGGCGGCCGACCCCGAGCCCCAGCACGCGGTGCGGGATGTCCCGCAGCGCGCTGGTCACCGCGGGTACCGACGTGCCGGCCAGGTACGGCTCGACCAGCACGACCGCGGGCGCGTCCAGCGTCTCCCGCAGCGTGGCCGCGTCCAGCGGCCGGATGGTGGCCGCGTACAGCACGGTGACGTCGAGGCCGAGGGTGGCGTCGATGGCCGCGTCAGCCAGCGGCCCGGTGACCAGCACGGTGCCCTGGCGGCCGGTGCGCAGCACGGTCAGCCGCCCCGGTTCGCTCTCCAGCGGCACCGAGTTGGCTTGGGTGGACAACCGCACGTAGACCAGCCCATCCGCAGCGGCAGCCGCCCGGATCTGCCGTTCGGCCTCGTCCGGGTGCCCGGGCACGTGCACCGTCCAGCCCGGCAGCGTGCCCAGCAGGGCGACATCCCCGGGTGACTGGTGGGTGCGCCCGCTGCCGGAGTTGTCGTAGGAAGCGCCCGCGCTGACCAGCACGGCGCCGGCGCCCTGGTGATTCAGGTCCAGCTTGATCTGCTCCCAGGGCCGCTCGACCAGGAAGCTGGCGAACGTGTGCGCGATCGGGCGCAGCCCGGCCAGGGCCAGCCCGCCGGTCACGCTGATCAGCAGCTGCTCGCGGATGCCCACGTTGATCACCCGGTCCGGGTGCCGCCGCCGGGCCGGCCCGAAACTGTCCGCTGAGATGTCGGCCAGCACCACGGCCAGCCGCGGGTCCTCGTCCAGCAAGGCGCTGGTGACCGCGGAGAATCGCTCCCGCATGGTGTCCATGGCCAGCCCTACCACTTCGCCTCGACGACGGCCGCCACCATGTGCGGGCGGCCCGGATGAGCAACGGTGAGCGCGGCTTCCAGCGCGTCATGGTCGCGGCCGGGCACCCGCCGCACCGACCAGCCCTCCACCGCAAACCTGGCCTCCACTCCGCCGGGCCAGCCGTGCGTGGCCGACGCGTTGTCCACCACGACCGCGGTCAGCGAGTCCAGCTTCGCGGCCCGGGCGAACGCGATCGCCTCGTGGTTGGACCCCTCGTCCAGCTCCGCGTCACCGAGCAGCACGAACACCCGCGGGCCGGCCAGGCCGCGGGCCCGCAGGCCGAGCGCCATGCCCACGGCCAGCGGCAGCCCGTGACCGAGGGAGCCGCTGGAGATCTCGGCCCCGCGCACCAGCATGTGGTCCGGATGGAAGCCGAGTATTGAGCTGAACGAACCGAAGCCGGGCAGCTCATCGTTGTCCAGGAATCCTTTGGCGGCGAGCACGGCGTAGTACGCCATTGGCCCGTGGCCCTTGGACAGCAGGAAGCGGTCCCGCGTGTCCTCATCGGCGGTGTCCGGCGACACCCGCAGCACCCGGTCATACAGCACCCAGAGCACATCGAGGGTGGAGGTGGCCGCCTGGTCGTGCTTGTCATCCCCGGTCATCAGGGACATCAGCGCGGGCAGATCGGCGAATGTGGCCGGGGCCCGGCTCGTGGTCGAGGTCATGCCCTGATGCTGCAACTTAAAGTTGACTTCAAGTCAAACCCGGGAAGCTGGCCCGGTCAGATTGCGGCCACGATGACCAGCAGCAGCAGCGGCAGGACGATCGCGGCGATCGGGCCCCAGGCCCAGCGCGCCCGCGCCGTCTGCGCGGCGGGCCCGGCCGGGGTCCCGGGCCCGGCCGTCTGCTGCCCGGCGGGCTGGTTCCCGGCGGGCTGGTTCCCGGCGGGCTGGTTCCCGGCGGGCTGGTTCCCGGCGGGCTGGTTCCCGGCGGGCTGGTGCCCGGCGCGCTCCTGCTCGGCGCGCTGGTGCTCGGCCTGGACCCGCTCATTGAGCTGCCGCGCGGCGAACTCGGCCGCCGAGCCCCGCACCGCGGTCGCCGCGTCTTCGGGCAGCCGGGCGTAGCCGGGCTCGGGCTGCTGGCCGCGCAGTGCGCGCCGCGCCCGCACCTGGCTGCGCACCTGGGACCGGCCGGAGGACTGCACGGCCCAGCTGTGCACCACCCGGTCCCGCGCCGCCCCGGTGCCCGGCGTAATGCACCTGGACGGTCTGGGCCAGGGTCACCTTGGTGACCACGGCCCAGGGCAGGACATGCACGCGGAGCGGGTTGCGCACAGTGATGCCAACCTGGCTGGCGGTGATCTGCGGCCACAGCGCGCACGCGTACATGACCCCGGTGACCGCGAGGATCAGCGCCGCGGTCACCGCCGTACCGTGATCGTGGCGCCCCAGCGCCAGCACGATCAGGATGACGACCGCGAACAGCACCCAGGCCCACCAGGCCAGCTGGGCCCCGGAGGTCCGGTACACCTGCCGGTCACCGGCCAGTTCGCGCTCCGAAGACACCGCCGCTGCTCTCCGCATCCCGGGGACCGCCCCCGCCAGCTCACTGTAGGGCGGGCCGAGCCTACTGAATGCCGCAGCGTCCGGGATTCGTCACGTCAGCGCGGAGACTTTCCGGCCGTATTTGCCGCCGGAAAGTCTCCGTCCTGGCGGCGGGACTAGGCGGGCGCGCCGTTGGACATCGGCTCGGGGGCGACCGCGCTGCCCCGGGTGGCGGTGAGCGCGGCCGCCGCCATCAGCCGGACGCCGATGCCGATGGCCCGCTCGTCCACGTCGAACGCGGGCTGGTGAATGTCGAAGTCGTCGGCGGATCCGGGCACCCGGGTGCCCAGCCGGGCCAGCGAGCCAGGGACCGACTCCAGGTACCAGGCGAAGTCCTCACCACCCAGGCTCTGCGGGGTGGACGTGACCGCGTCGTTGCCCAGCACCCGCTCGGCCGCGGCGGCCAGCATGGCCGTGCTGGACGGCTCGTTCACCGTGGGCGGCACGTTCCGCTGGTAGTTGAGGTCGGCGATCACCCCGTAAGCGCTGGCCACCGAGTCGATCAGGGCCTTGAGCAGGTCCGGGGCCTGATGCCAGGCCTCGTCATCCAGGCACCGCACGGTGCCCTCCACCACGCCGTCGTCCGGGATCGCGTTGGCCGCCGACCCGGCGCTGACCCGGCCCCAGACCAGGCTGAGGCTGGACCGCGGATCCACCCGCCGGGACAGCGCCGCGGGCAGCTCGGTGACGATCTTCCCGAGTGCGTAGACCAGGTCCGCGGTCAGGTGCGGCCGCGCGGTATGCCCGCCGGGCCCGGTCACCCGGACCGTTATCTTGTCGCACGCCGCGGTGATCGGGCCGGTACGGATCCCCACCTTCCCGACGTCCAGCCGCGGGTCACAGTGCAGCGCGAAGATGCGGTCCACCGAGGCGATGCCGCCCGCCGCCATCACGTCCAGGGCGCCGCCGGGCACCTCCTCGGCCGGCTGGAAGATCAGCCGTGCCCGGCCCCGCCACTGGCCGACGGCCGCCTGGCTGGCCAGGAACAGGCCAGCCCCGAGGACCACGGTGGTGTGCACGTCGTGCCCGCAGGCGTGGCACACGTTCGGCACCGTGGACCGGTACGGGACCTGCTTCTCGTCGGTCAGCGGCAGCGCGTCCAGGTCCGCCCGCAGGGCCACCAGCGGCGCGGCCGGGTTGGTGCCGATGTCCACCATCATCCCGGTGCCCTTGGGCAGGATGACCGGGCGCAGCCCGGCCGCAGCCAGCCGCAGCGCCAGCCGCCGGGTGGTCCGGTGCTCGTGGTAGCCGAGCTCCGGGTGGGCATGCAGGTCCCGCCGGAACTCGATCAGCTCAGCCTCGTTGGCGAGGATGAATCTGTCGAGCTCATCCTGCATGTCAAGGTCCGGCATAGCGGCCCTCCCCCGGGCGGACGAACCGGTCCTCGGCAAACTCCGTGACCTGCGTGTCGAACAGGTGCACCAGTCTCTGTGACAGCGCGCCGGCCATGCCCACCTCGTGCAGCGCCGGAACCCGGTCGGACATGCGGATTTCGATCATGCCGAAATCAGGGTGTGGCCGGGCATCCCACCACACTTCCTTGATGCTCCGGATCGTCCCGGCCCGCAGCAGCGTGTTCATGTACTCCTCGAACTCAGTCCAGTCCGCGAGCATGTGCGGCGGACCTGCGGTCGGCAACCCACCAAAGATGACCGCCCGGCTCGACGCGAGCCCCGTGTCGTGCCCACCCCAGAACAGGCTCGACGCGGTCAGCGCCAGGAAATGCGGCAGATAAGTGGCCAGGGCAGCGACGATTCGGAATCGCCTTGCTGCCATCCCGTAGCCCCACGTGGACATGCACACCAAAGGTCTGAATCCTGCGGGCCAGCCACTGCATCTGCTCGACGAGTTCCGCATAGCGCTGAATGGACGCCATCTTTGCATCCCGCCAGTCGCTGACGGGGTGTGTTCCGGCGCAGGCCAGCATCGTACCGCGCATATCCGTGATCCGCTGAAGTTGAGCAATTGTCGTGATTAGGTCCGGTATCCGGCGACTCCCGCTGGTAACCGTCCGTAGTCACAGCTTAGCCGCTGGCTTTACTCGCGTCGCCGGACGCTGGGCCAGCCAGGCTCAGTCGAGGTCGGGCGGGCGGTAGGTGCCCCAGACGTCCCGCAGCGCGTCGCACACCTCGCCCACGGTGGCCCGGGCGCGCAGTGCCTCCCGGATCGGGACGAGCACGTTCTGGCTGCCCGCAGCGGCCTTCTTCAGCTCGTCCAGGCGCCGCCGGAACTCGCCGTCATCCCGGCTGGAGCGCAGGCTGGCCAGCCGCTGGGCCTGCTCCTGCTCGATGGCCGGATCAACGCGGACCGGCTCGTAGGGGTCCTCGGTGGGCAGGGTGAACTTGTTCACGCCGACGACCACCCGTTCCCCCGCGTCGATTTCCCGGGCGATCCGGTAGGCCGACCGCTCGATCTCCGACTTCTGGAACCCCTGCTCGATGGCGGCGACCGCGCCGCCCAGGTCCTCGATCTTCGCCATCAGCTGGCCCGCCGCGCCAGCGACGTCATCGGTCATCGACTCGACCGCGTAGGAGCCGGCGAACGGGTCCACGGTGGCGGTGAGATCGGTCTCGTTGGCCAGCACCTGCTGGGTGCGCACGGCCAGCCGGGCAGCTTTCTGGCTGGGCAGGGCGATGGCTTCGTCGTAGGCGTTGGTGTGCAGCGACTGGGTACCGCCCAGCACCGCGGCGAGCGCCTGCACGGTGACCCGGGCCAGGTTGACCTCGGGCTGCTGCGCGGTCAGCTGCACGCCGGCCGTCTGGGTGTGGAAGCGCAGCATCTGTGACCGGGGATCGGCCGCGCCGAACTCGTCCCGCATGATGTGGGCCCACAGCCGCCGGGCGGCGCGGAACTTGGCCACCTCCTCCAGCAGCGTGGTCCGGGCCACGAAGAAGAACGAGAGGCGGGGCGCGAACTCATCCACGGCCAGGCCGGAGCGGACCGCGGCGCGCACGTACTCCTTGGCGTTGGCCAGCGTGAACGCGATCTCCTGCACCGGCGTCGCGCCCGCCTCGGCCATGTGGTAGCCGGAGATCGAGATCGTGTTCCAGCGCGGGAGCTCGGCCCGGCAGTAGGCGAAAGTGTCCGCGACCAGCCGGAGCGACGGTACCGGGGGATAGATGTAGGTTCCCCGCGCGATGTACTCCTTGAGGATGTCGTTCTGGATGGTGCCGGTCAGCCCGGCGGCGGGCACGCCCTGCTCCTCGGCCACCAGCTGGTAGAGCAGCAGCAGCATCGCGGCCGGGGCGTTGATGGTCATCGAGGTGGATACCGAGCCGAGCGGGATGCCGTCCAGCAGTATCCGCATGTCCTCGATGGAGTCGATGGCCACGCCCACCTTGCCGACCTCGCCGTGAGCCAGCACCGCGTCGGAGTCGTAGCCCATCTGGGTCGGCAGGTCGAACGCGACGGACAGGCCGGTGGTGCCGGCCTCGATCAGCTCGTGGTATCTGCGGTTAGAATCAGCCGCGGTGGCGAACCCGGCATATTGCCGCATGGTCCACGGCCTAGCCGTGTACATGCCCGGGTAGACCCCCCGGGTGAACGGGTATTCGCCAGGCTGCCCCAGCTCAGCTGCGGGGTCGAAGCCAGCTGGCTGTCCAGGTCCGTAGACCGGCTCGACAGGCAGTCCTGACTCCGACTCACGTCCCATGAGCCAAGGTTAGATGGCGGGTGCCGGAGAAACCTATGCGAGTCTCCCCGGGCGCGGGGCACGGCCAGGAGGGGCCACGACGTTGAGTGATATGCCTAGCATGATTAGCTACTTAGCGTGAGTAGGTCAGCAGGGCCGCGACAGCGGCCGGCGCCGCCCGCGCCGGCCCGCCGGGCCTGCTCCGGCCGCATGGCGGCCGGGGCGGCGCTGCTCACGCTGGCGGCCGCGGTGGCACCGGCCGCGTCGGCCCAGGCCGCCTCCGGGCAGGCGGCGGCCGTCCGGCCGGTGGTGGGCGGCCCGCAGCTGGCCGGCCGCGGCGTGATCGTCAACTACCCGGCGCGCGGAGCCAGGAAGCTGCCCCGGATACCGGCGTCCGCGTACCTGGTCGCCGACGCCACCACCGGCCAGGTGCTGGCGGCCAAGGACCCGCATGGCCACTTCCTGCCCGCCAGCACGTTGAAGATCCTCACCGCGGACGCGCTCATGCCGGTGCTCAACCCGGCCAGGACCGTGGTGACCTCGCATATGGCAGCGGTCGTCACGCCGAGCCGGGTGGGCCTGATCCAGGGGCACCGCTACCGGGTGGCCGACCTGTTCCGGGCGCTGCTGCTGATCTCAGCCAACGACGCCGCGATCAGCCTGGCCCAGGCGGCCGGGTCCTATCACCGCGGCGTGGCCATGATGAACGCCGAGGCGCGCCACCTGCAGGCCGATGACACGGTGGCCGTGCGGCCCAACGGGCTGAACGCCAGAGGCCAGCACACCTCCGCCTATGACCTGGCCCTGTTTGCCCGGCAGGCGCTGCGCATGCCCGAGTTCCTGCGGATCGAGCGGCTGCACGTCGCGAAGTTCCCGCTCTACCGGCGGGCCAAGGTCAACCTGTGGAACCAGAACTCGCTGCTGGGCAGCTACCCCGGCGACATCGCCGGCAAGATCGGCTGGACCAGCCAGGCCCGGGCCACCTACATCGGCTGGGCCCGGCGCGGCGGCCACACGCTGATCGTGACGCTCATGCACTGCACGCCACTGACCGAGATGGTCTTCGCGGCCAAGCTGCTGAACTGGGGCTTCGCCATGGATGGCAAGGTCAGGCCGGTTGGCCAGCTGGCCGCGCCGCTGCCCGCCCGGCCCGCCGGCCACCCCGTGCCCGCCCGGCCGGCCACCGCACCGCGGGTGGCCCGGCAGGTCCGGGCGTCCGGTTTCCCGGCCATCCCGGTCGCGGCGGGCGCGGCGGCGCTGCTGGTCGTGGCGGCGCTGGTGGCCGGGATCGTCACCGTGGTGGTCCGGCGCCCGCCGCGCGGAGGAAGCCCACCCGGTCCATGACCGTGGCCATGGTCTGCTGCGCCATCGGGCGGGCCCGGGCCGCGCCGTAGGCCAGCAGCCGGTCCAGCTCGGCCTCGTCGGCCAGCATCTTCCCGGCGCGCTCCCGGATCGGCGCCAGCGCGCCCACCACCACCTCGGCCAGGTCCTTCTTGAACGTGCCGTACCCGGCCCCGGCGTACCTGGCCGTCAGGTCCGCGATGTCCGTCCCGGACAGTGCCGAGTAGATGCGCAGCAGGTTGGTCACGCCCGGCTTGGCCGCTTCGTCGGCCCGGATGCTGCCCTCGGTGTCGGTCACCGCCCGGGCGATCTTCTTGCGGATCGCGGCGGGCTCGTCCAGCACGTCGATGATGCCCGCATCCGACGACGCGGACTTGCTCATCTTCGCGGTCGGCTCCTGCAAGTCGGTGATCTTGGCCACACCACCGAGGATGTAGGCGGATGGCACCGTGAACGTCGGCCCGTACCGGTGGTTGAACCGGATCGCCAGGTCGCGGCTCAGCTCCAGGTGCTGGCGCTGGTCCTCGCCGACCGGCACCTGGTCGGTCTGGTAGAGCAGGATGTCGGCCGCCTGCAGCACCGGGTAGCTGAACAGCCCGAGGCTCGACTGCTGCGCACCGCCCCGGGCCGTCTTGTCCTTGAACTGGGTCATCCGGCTGAGCTCGCCGAACCCGGCCAGGCAGCCGAGCACCCAGGCCAGCTCGGTGTGCTGCGCGACGTGGCTCTGCACGAACACCACGCACCGGTCCGGGTCGAGCCCGGCCGCGAACAGCTGGGCCGCGGCCACCCGGGTCCGCTGGCGCAGCAGCGCCGGGTCCTGCGGCACCGTGATCGCGTGCAGGTCGACCACGCAGTAGACCGCGTCGTGCGTGTCCTGGAGCGCTACCCACTGGCGCAGTGCGCCCAGGTAGTTGCCGAGGTGGAAGGAATCGGCGGTCGGCTGGATGCCGGAGAACACGCGTGGCCTGGACATGCGCCCGAGTCTAGTGACGGTGCCGGCCCGGGGGGACGACCCCCCGGTACCCCCCGAACGCTCAATCAGCCGATGACCGGCACGATCTCCGGGGCGTCCAGCAGCAGGGCATCCGCGGCCTGGTCGGTGGCTGCCTCCTGGGAGGCACGCTCCGCGGCGATGGCCGCCTCGTAGTGGCCGATCTCCCGGCCCACCTGGCGGGCGTCCCAGCGCAGCGGCCCGGCCATCAGCCCGGCCGCCTCGGCCGCGGCGGACAGGCCGCGGTCCCAGGTCTCGATCGAGATGTGCGTCCGGCGGGCCAGCACGTCGTCGAGGTGCCGGGCGCCCTCGTGCGAGGCTGCGTAGCTCACCTCGGCGCGCAGGTAGTCTTCGGCGCCCGCGAGCGGCCGGCCGAGCTCCGGCTGGCCGGCGATCAGGTCGAGTATCTCGGTGGCCAGCGCGCCGTACCGGCCGAGCAGGTGCTCGATCCGGGCCACGTGCAGCCCGGAGGCCCGGGCCAGCCGGTGCCGGGCATTCCACATCGGCAGGTACCCGTCCGCCCCGGCCAGCGGGACCTGATGAGTGCAGGACCGGGGGACCCGCCAGTCCAGCCCGTGGGCCACCGCGTCCACCGCGTCCCGGGCCATCAGCCGGTACGTGGTGTACTTGCCGCCGGCCACCATGACCAGCCCGGGCACCGGGTGGGCGACCACATGCTCCCGGGACAGCCGGGAGGTGGATTCGGACTCACCGGCCAGCAGCGGGCGCAGCCCGGCGTACACCCCGGCCACGTCTTCCCGGGTCAGCGGGACCGCGAGAACCCGGTTGACCTGGGCCAGCACGTAATCGATATCCACCCGGCTGGCGGCCGGATGGGCTTTGTCCAGCGTCCACTCGGTGTCAGTGGTGCCGAGGATCCAGTGCCGGCCCCACGGGATGATGAACAGCACGCTGTTCGGGGTGCGCATGATGATGCCGGCCCGGGAGTGGATGCGGTCCCGCGGCACGACCAGGTGCACGCCCTTGGAGGCCCGGATGTTGATCACGCCGCGGCCGCCGACCATGGCCTGCACGTCGTCGGTCCACACCCCGGTGGCGTTGACCACCTGCTGGGCCCGGATCCGCAGCGGCTGCCCGGTCTCCAGGTCCACGGCCCGCACGCCGGTCACCCGCTCCCCCTCGCGGAGAAACCCGGTGACCTGGGTCCGGGACGCCACCTGGGCCCCGTAACCGGCGGCGGTGCGGATCAGGCTGACTACGTACCGCGCGTCATCCACCTGGGCGTCCCAGTACTGCACCGCCCCGGTGATCGCGGACCGCTTCAGGGCGGGCGCCATCCGCAGCGCGCCCCGCCGGGTCAGCTGCTGATGCCCGGGCAGCCCGCGGGGCTGGCCGAGCGAGAAGCCCAGGGTGTCGTAGGCGCTCAGCCCGGCCTCGAGGTAGCCCCGCTCCCACACGTGATGGGTCAGCGGGTACAGGAACGGCACCGGCCGGATCAGGTGCGGGGCGATCCGCTGCAGCAGCAGGCCGCGTTCGCTGAGCGCCTCCCGGACCAGGCTCAGGTTCAGCTGCTCCAGGTAGCGCAGCCCGCCGTGGATCAGCTTGCTGGACCGTGAGGACGTGCCGGAGGCGAAGTCGCGCGCCTCGACCAGGCCCACCGACAGGCCCCGGGTGACCGCGTCCAGGGCGACCCCGGCCCCCACCACGCCGCCGCCGACGACGAGGACCTGAAGTTCATCCCCGCTGAGCGCGGCCAGCGCCGCGGACCTGGCGTCCGGGTCCAGCCGTGTCGCCTGGGCTCTGCTGGGTACCACCGGCCCGGCCATCACAAGCCGAACGCTAGCACCGGCGGGTCACCGCTGCGTCAGGGCGTTCGGGGTGATCGCCACCTCGACCCGCTGGAATTCCTTGAGGTCGGAGTACCCGGAGGTGGCCATGGTCCGGCGGAGCGAGCCGATCAGGTTGAGCGAGCCATCCGCGACGTCGGAGGGGCCGTGCAGGATCTGCTCCAGGGTGCCGACCGTGCCCACCTCGACCCGGGCGCCGCGGGGCAGGTCGGGATGGTGCGCCTCACTGCCCCAGTGGTAGCCGCGGCCGGGCGCCTCGGCCGCCCGGGCGAACGGCGAGCCGACCATGACCGCGTCGGAGCCGCAGGCCAGCGCCTTGGCGATGTCGCCGCTGTGCGTCATCCCGCCGTCGGCGATCACGTGCACGTACCGGCCACCGGATTCGTCCAGGTACTCGCGGCGGGCTGCGGCCACGTCAGCGATCGCGGTGGCCAGCGGCACCGCCACGCCGAGCACCGCGCGGGTGGTGTGCCCGGACCCGCCGCCGAAGCCGACCAGCACGCCGGCTGCCCCGGTGCGCATCAGGTGCAGCGCGGCGGTGTAGGTGGCGCAGCCGCCCACGATGACCGGCACGTCGAGCTCGTAGATGAACTGCTTGAGGTTCAGCGGCTCGGCCTGCCCGGATACGTGCTCGGCCGACACGGTGGTGCCCCGGATGACGAAAATGTCCACCCCCGCATCGATCACCGCCTTGTAGTAGCGGACCGTCCGCTGCGGCGACAGCCGGGCCGCGGTGGTGACGCCGGCCGACCGGATCTCCTCGATACGCTGCCCGATCAGTTCTTCCTTGATCGGCTCGGCGTAGATTTCCTGGAGCCGGCGGGTGGCTGCTTCCTGGCTCAGCTCGGCGATCTCGGCCAGCACCGGCTCCGGGTCGGGGTACCGGGTCCACAGCCCTTCCAGGTCCAGCACGGCCAGCCCGCCCAGCACGCCGATCTGGGCCGCGATGGCCGGTGAGACCACACTGTCCATCGGCGGGACGACCAGCGGCATCTCGAACCGGTACGCGTCGATCTGCCAGGCCACCGAGACCTCTTCCGGATCCCGGGTGCGGCGGGACGGGACGATGCCGATCTCATCCAGTGCGTACGCCCGGCGGCCGCTCTTGCCCCGGCCGATCTCGACGCTCGTCACCAGTTCTCCCGTGGCCCGGTCACGGCCGGCGCCGGGCGTAGTTGGGTGCCTCCGCGGTCATCTCGATGTCATGCGGGTGGCTTTCCGCCAGCCCGGCCGCGGTGATCTGGGTGAACCGGGCCTGCTGCAGCTCGGCGATGTTCCGCGTGCCGCAGTAGCCCATGGCCGCGCGCAGGCCGCCCACCAGCTGGCCGGCTACCGCGGCCAGCGGCCCGCGGTAGGGCACCTGGCCCTCGATGCCCTCCGGGACGAGTTTGTCCTCGCGCAGCACGTCATCCTGGAAATACCGGTCCTTGGAGTAGGACCGGCCGCGCTCGGGATTGCGCATGGCGCCCAGCGAGCCCATTCCCCGGTACAGCTTGTACTGCTTGCCGTGGATGAAGACCATTTCGCCCGGGCCCTCTTCACAGCCGGCCAGCAGGCTGCCCAGCATCACGCTGTCCGCGCCGGCCGCGATGGCCTTGGCGATGTCCCCGGAGTGCTGCAGGCCGCCGTCGCCGATGACCGGCACCCCGGCCCGCCGGGCCGCCTGGGCGGCCGCGTAGATCGCGGTGACCTGTGGCACCCCCACCCCGGCCACGACCCGGGTGGTGCAGATCGAGCCGGGGCCGACACCGACCTTGACCCCGTCGGCGCCCGCGTCCACCAGCGCCTGGGCGCCGGCCTCGGTGGCCACGTTGCCGCCGATGACCTCGACCTGGAGGTTCGCCTTGAGCTGGCTGACCATCTCCAGCACGGCCTCGGAGTGCCCGTGCGCGGTGTCCACCACCAGGAAGTCGGCGCCCGCCTCGGCCAGCGCCTGGGACCGCTGCTTGGCGTCCGCGCCCACCCCGACGGCGGCGCCGACCACCAGCCGCCCCGCGCTGTCCTTGGTGGCCTGCGGGAATTTCTCGCTCTTGGTGAAGTCCTTGACGGTGATCAGGCCGCGCAGCCGCCCGGCCCCGTCGATCAGCGGGAGCTTTTCCACTTTGTGCTCGCGCAGCAGCGCGTAGGCGTCCGCCCTGGCCACCCCCACTGGCGCGGTGACCAGCGGCATCGCCGTCATCACGTCGGCCACCCGACGGCTGTGGTCGGTCTCGAAGCGGATGTCCCGGTTGGTCACGATGCCCAGCAGCAGCCCGTCCGGGCCGGTCACCGGCACGCCGGAGATGCGGTAGCGGGCGCACAGCTGCTCCACGTCGCCCACGGTGGCGCCCGGGCCGCAGGTCACCGGATTGGTGATCATCCCGGCCTCGGACCGCTTGACCATGTCCACCTGCTGGGCCTGATCCTCCACGGACAGGTTCCGGTGCAGCACGCCCGCGCCGCCGATGCGGGCCATGGCGACGGCCATCCGGGCCTCGGTCACCGTGTCCATGGCCGAGGACAGCAATGGCACGTTCAGCCGGATCCGGCGGCTCAGCTGGGCGGTGGTATCCGCCTCGCTGGGCAGCACGGCCGAATGGGCCGGCAGCAGCAGGACGTCATCGAAGGTCAGGGCCGGAGGGGCGAACTTGCCGGGATCGCTCATGGCACCTTCCTGAGGGCGGCTGCAGGGCAAGGCCCAGTCTAGGGGGGCCGGGCCGCCGGGGCGGTCGCGCCAGGCGGCCCGGGCGGCCCGGCCAGCCCACGCCCGTCACCGGCCGCAGGCCGCCCCCGGGCGGCTCACGCCGGGACAGGCCGGTGTCACGCCGGGTGCTCCTGGTCCGCCCCCCGTGATCACGCAATCGACTCCTCGACCGCGAGGGCCCGGAGCCGGGCCAGCGCCCGGTGCTGGGCCACCCGGACCGCTCCTGCCGACATGCCGAGCACGTTACCCGTTTCCTCGGCTGACAGACCTGTCACCACGCGTAGTATTAGCAGCTCACGAAGGTGATGCGGGAGCTGGGCGAGCAGCGCCCTGGCCCGTTCCGCCTCAATGTAGGCGACAACGGTCTCTTCCGGCCCGGGCCCGTCGTCCGGGCCGTCGGGCAGGCTGTCGTACGGCACCGCGAGCCGGGACGCGTTGCGCGCGGCGTCGGCCACCTTGTGCGAAGCGATGCCGAACACGAACGACGCGAACGGCCTGCCCATGTCCCGGTACCGGGGCAGCGCCGACAGGACGGCCAGGCAGACCTCCTGGGCCACGTCGTCAGCCACGTAGTAGTGCCCGGTGATCCGGCCCAGCCGGGCCCGGCAGTACCGCACCACCATCGGGCGGATCTGCTCCAGCAGGGCCTCGATCGCCCCCGGATGGCCGCACACCGCGAGACTGGCCAGGTCGCCGGAGCCGCCCCCCTCAGGATCCGCGTGGTCGCCGGCCGCCTGGCTGCGGGGGCCTGCGGCCCGGCCAGCCCTCCCGGCGGCCCCGCTGTCAGCTACGGCCCGGACCATGCATCCCTCGCTCACGACTGGATGATGCCCAGAAAAGCGGGGGGTGCTCTCCTTTCGCGGCGAAAGATATCGCGGGATTGTGACCCCTCGGCGGCACGCCCGCTGCGCCGGAAAAGTCACGCTGGCGCGTCCCGCCTAATGCCGCGGGCCCCGTTCCGGTGTGCGCCGGAACGGGGCCCGCGGGCCGTGCCGATCAGCCTCAGTGCGGGTGGCTGTGGCCGTGGCCGCCCGCGGCGGCGTCGTCCTCTTCCTCCGGCTTGTCCGCCACCAGCGCCTCGGTGGTGAGCAGCATGGCCGCGATCGAGGCGGCGTTGAGCACGGCCGACCTGGTCACCTTGACCGGGTCGATCACGCCCTGGGCCACCAGGTCACCGTACTCGCCGGTGGCCGCGTTGAAGCCCTGGCCGAAACCGAGCTCCCGCACCTTGGCCACGACGACCATGCCCTCCACGCCGGCGTTCTCGGCGATCCAGCGCGTCGGCGAGAGCAGCGCGGTACGCACCACACCGACCCCGGTCGCCTCGTCACCCGTCTTGCCGAGATCACCCAGGTCAGCCGCGATGTGCACGAGGGCGCTGCCGCCGCCGGGGATGATGCCTTCCTCGATGGCGGCCCGGGTGGCGGAGATCGCGTCCTCCAGGCGGTGCTTCTTCTCCTTCAGCTCCACCTCGGTGGCCGCACCCACCCGGAGCACGCAGACCCCGCCGGACAGCTTGGCCACGCGCTCCTGCAGCTTCTCCCGGTCCCAGTCCGAGTCGGTGTTCTCGATCTCGGCCTGCAGCTGGCGGACCCGGTCCTGGATCTCGCTGCTGTCCCCGGCGCCGTCCACGATCGTGGTGGTGTCCTTGGTCACCACGATCCGGCGCGCGGTGCCCAGCGTCTCCAGGCCGACCAGCTCCAGCTTGAGGCCGACCTCCTCGCTGACCACCTGGCCACCAGTCAGCACGGCCATGTCACCGAGCATGGCCTTGCGCCGGTCACCGAAGCCGGGCGCCTTGACCGCGGCCACCGCCAGCAGCCCGCGGATCTTGTTCACGACCAGCGTGGACAGTGCCTCGCCCTCGACGTCCTCGGCAATCACCAGGAACGGCTTCTTGGTCTGCGCGATCTTTTCCAGCAGCGGCAGGAAATCGGTCATCGAGGAGATCTTGCCGCCGTGCAGCAGGATGTAGGCGTCCTCGAGGACCGCTTCCATGCGCTCCTGGTCGGTAATGAAATACGGAGAGATGTAGCCCTTGTCGAACTGCATTCCCTCGGTGAACTCGAGCTCGAGCCCCATTGTCGGCGATTCCTCGACGGTGATCACACCGTCCTTGCCGACCTTGCTGAACGCCTCCGCGATCAGCTCACCGATCTGCGCATCCTGGGCCGAAACCGTGGCCACGTGCGCGATCTCCTGCTGCTCCTCGACATCCCGGGCCATCTCGAGCAGCCGATCGGACACGACGCTGGCGGCCTCGTCGATGCCCCGCTTCAGTGCGATGGGGTTCGCGCCCGCGGTCACCGAGCGGCGGCCCTCACGGACCATCGCCTGGGCCAGCACGGTCGCCGTGGTGGTGCCGTCGCCGGCCACGTCGTTGGTCTTGGTCGCTACTTCCTTGGCGAGCTGAGCACCCAGATTCTCGTACGGGTCCTCCAGGTCGACCTCACGCGCGACGGTCACGCCGTCGTTGGTGATGGTCGGAGCGCCCCACTTCTTGTCAATGACGACGTTGCGGCCCTTCGGGCCCAGCGTCACCTTCACAGCGTCCGCGAGCCGGTTCACACCGCGCTCGAGAGAGCGCCGTGCCTCCTCGTCGAACTCCAGCATCTTGGCCATGAGCACCTCAAATTGCGTTGTCTAGGTCGTTGCGCACAGCGGCCAGCCGCTGCGCAACGGGCGTGCTACGGACGACCGCCCCGGAGCCGGAAGCGCCGGGGCGGTGGTCCGAAGCGGGCATCCTGGGCGGGACAGCCCGCCGGCCGAGCCGCCTCTTACTTCTCGATGATGGCGAGCACGTCACGGGCGGAGAGCACCAGGTACTCCTCGCCGTGGTACTTCACCTCGGTGCCGCCGTACTTGCTGTACAGCACGACGTCACCCACCTTCACGTCCATCGGGACGCGCTTGGCGCCAGCGTCGTCGAAACGGCCCGGGCCCACTGCCAGGACTTCGCCCTCCTGGGGCTTCTCCTTGGCGGTGTCCGGGATGACTAGCCCGGACGCCGTGGTCTGCTCGGCTTCGAGCGTACGGACCACGATCCGGTCTTCGAGCGGCTTGAGAACAACCTTGGTGGCGGTCGTCACGATCTGACCTCCCCCTCCGGAAAGGATGGCGGAAACGACTACAGGAAGAACGACCCCGGCTAGCTGTCGTCGCGGGTGCCAGACCAGCCTCGTCGTATTAGCACTCTACCCTAGAGAGTGCCAGTCCCGAACAGTAGCCTCGGTGCGCCGTATCGTCAAACTGAGCAGGTCACCACCGGATGGGTGCCCACGCTGGGCTCAGGCCGCGGTCCGCCCGGCGACGACGCTGGTCACCGGCAGGGCGGAGTCCGCCCCGACGTCCAGCGCGGACGGGCCGGCCCCCGGGCCGCCAGTTCCGCGCCGAGCGCCGCCACCATAGCGCCGTTGTCCGTGCACAGGCCGGGCCGGGGCACCCGCAGCTGGATGCCCGCCGCGGCGCAGCGCTCCGCGGCCAGCGCGCGCAGCCGCGAGTTGGCCGCCACTCCCCCGCCGATAACCAGATGCCCGACGCCGTGAGCGGCGCAGGCCTGTACCGCCTTGCGGGTCAGCACGTCGGTGACGGCCTCCTGGAACGACGCGGCCACGTCGGCGACCGGCACGCTCAGCCCGGCCGCCTGCTGGGCTTCCACCCAGCGGGCGACCGCGGTCTTCAGCCCGGAGAACGAGAAGTCGAGCGACTGGTCGTGGTACTTGGCCCGGGGGAAGGCGATCGCCGCCGGGTCCCCGGACCGGGCCGCCTGATCGATCGGCGGGCCGCCCGGGAACGGCAGCCCGAGCAGCCGGGCCACTTTGTCGTAGGCCTCACCCGCGGCGTCGTCGATAGTGGCGCCGAGAGGCTGCACGTCGCCCGCCACGTCCCGGGTGAGCAGCAGCGAGGAGTGCCCGCCGGAGACCAGCAGGGCGATGGCGGGCTCGGGCAGCGGCCCGTGCTCCAGCTGGTCCACGGCGATGTGCGCGGCCAGGTGGTTGACCGCGTACAGCGGCTTGCCCAGGGCGAGCGCGTACGCCTTGGCCGCGCACACGCCGACCAGCAGGGCGCCGGTCAGCCCGGGCCCGGCGGTCACCGCGATCGCGTCCACATCGGCCAGCTTGACCCCGGCCGTGGCCAGTGCCCGGTCCACGGCTGGCACCATGGCCTCCAGATGTGCGCGGCTGGCCACTTCGGGCACCACCCCGCCGAACCGGGCGTGCTCGGCGACGCTGGAGGCGACCGAGTCGGCCAGCAGCTCGTGCCCGCGGACCAGGCCCGCCCCGGTCTCGTCGCAGGAGGTCTCGATGCCCAGTACCAGCGGACCGCTCACCGGGCACCTCCCGGCCCGGCCCGCACGCCGCCGCGTTCGGGCGCGGCGGCTCGGCCGGAGGGCGATCGGGGGGTTCCGGGGGGTCGCCCCCCCGGGCTGGCACTGCGCCGCATCACCAGGGCGTCGGTGCCGGACGGCTGGTAGTAGCCGCGCCGGACGCCGATCTCGGTGAACCCGCGCCGCTGGTACAGCCGCTGCGCCCGGTAGTTGTCCACCCGGACTTCGAGAAAGACGTCGCGGCAGCCACGCCGGGCCGCCTCGGCCAGCAGCGCGTCGAGCAGCGTGGCGCCGATCCGCTGCCCCCAGCGATCCTCGGCCACGGCCAGGGTGAGCACGTCCGCCTGCCCGCCGCCGGGGGTGAGCAGGCCTGCGTAGCCAACCAGCCCCCCGGGGTCCTCGGCCACCAGGTAATAGCGGCCGCTGGCCACCCCGTCCAGCTCGGCGGCGAGCATCCCCTCGGTCCATGCCTCGTCGCCGAACAGGTCATGCTCCAGCCGGAGCACCGCGGGCAGGTCGGCCCGGGTCATCGGGCGGAGCGTGACGGCCGCTGGCCCAGCCGGGCCGGACCCGGCAGGGCCGGACCCGGCAGGGCCGGGACCCGGCTGGCTGGTCACGGGCTGGCCGGTCACGGGACCGTCACCCGCTTCGGCGGCCCTGGCACCCGGGCATCCGGGCGGCGCAGGTAGACCGGGTCCGCGCCGGGCCCGGGCGCACCCGCGGCCAGCCGCGCGGCGGCCAGCCGGGCCAGCGTGCCCGCTCCCGGGTAGGCGGGCTCGATCGGCGCCCCCAGCAGGTCCGGGTACAGCAGCGGGCCGGTGCCCGCCACCGGCGGGCCATCCGGGCCGGCCAGGGCGAGGTCGGCTGGCCGGGCGACCGCCGGGCCGTCCAGCCGGCCGCCAGCCGGGCCATAGCGGGCCCAGTACACCTCGCGGCGCCGGGCGTCGGTGGCCACGATGAACTCCCGCCCGCCGGCCGCGGCGGCCGCGTCGGCGGCGATCACGTCGAGCGTGCCCACGCCGAGCACCGTGATGCCCAGCGCGCTGCCCAGCACCCGCGCGGTGACCAGACCGGCGCGCAGCCCGGTGTACGGGCCCGGGCCGGTCCCGGCGGCGACCGCGGTGAGGTCCAGCCGGCTGGCCCCGGCCTTGGCCAGCACGGTGTCGATCGACGGCGCCAGCAGCTCACCGTGACGGCGGGCGTCCACGGTGGTCATCTCGGCCAGCACCTGCGCCCCGTCGTACAGGGCCACGGTCACGGCGGGCGTCGCGGTATCGAAGGCGAGCAGCAGCACGGATGCAAAGCCTAACCGGCCGCCGCGATCGGTCTGGCCTAGCGGGTGTCCTGCCGGGTCACTTCAGCTGGGCCAGCACGTCCCGGGCCGCGGCGGTAGCCCCGGCCTGGAGCTGGCTGGCCGACACCGGCCCGTAGCCACCGCGGCCGGTGTCGCCCTGCAGCACCGCGGTGACCAGGACGTTGTGGTCCCGGACCACCACCGTCACCAGGTGGGTGGTGATCCCGCCCGAGCTGATCTGCTGGACCGCGGCGAACGCCTTGCTGCCCAGCCCGGGCAGCGGGCTGATCGTGGCCCGGGGCAGGTGGGACGCCCTGGGTGGCCTGGTCTTCTGCGCCAGCGCCTGCTGATAGCCGTCGATGGCCGCGAACGTGGCGCTGCCATCCCCGCTGGCCAGCCCGTTCGGCGCGTACGCCTGCGCCTGGACGTTCAGCAGCCGGTAGGCCGGCTTGGCGTCCAGCGTCCAGCTGCACAGGCTGGCCGAGCCGCCGTCCAGCGAATTGGGCGACGCCACCACCCGCTTACCCGGGAGGTACTGGTCCAGCGTGCTGCCCGTCACCGCGCGGCAGGCATTGGGTACGGTCTGGAATTCACCGGGCTGGAACGTCGTGACGATCGCGTCCGGCTGCTGCGCCGGGCCGCTGTTCCCCTTGACCAGCAGCCAGATCCCCACGCCGATAGCCACGGCCACCACCAGCACGCTGCCCCACCGGATCAGCGAACGGCGGTTGCGGCGGGCCCGGGCGGCCGCCTGGCGGCCCCGTGGGCGGACGGGCGGAGCGGGCGGCTCGCCGGGGAACTCCGGGTCGTCGTCCGCGAACGCGGGTCCGGGCGGAACGCCCGGGGGTGCTCATCGGGGTGCTCGGGGCGCCGGGTGGGCGGCCGCTGGGCAGCCGGCGGGCGGTTGCTGGGCGGCCGGCGGCCGCGGCCGTCAGCCCACCGCGGGTCGACGGCGAGACCGGCCCAGGGCGGCAGTTCCTCATCGTCGTCGGTGTATCCGGCGTCATTCCAGCGCGGGCTGTTGCGTGGTGCGGACAGCCGGTTAGAGCGCGGGGGAATGGGCCCCTGCTGAGCCACGGCGCGCCTCCCGGGGAAAGGTTTCAGGCCGTGCATGCCGACGCAAAACGCATTGCCGCACGGCAGCTGCTGACCTCAGCAATACGGGGACAGGCAGAAACTATATGGCCTCTGCCGACAGCGGTAGGGCACAACGCGCGGATTCCGCAGCGGATACCCAGCGATCGCCAATACCGGTCAAAGTGACCCACCGCGTCCCGGCTGGCCCGTCCGCGGGACCGGGCCCGGCCGGGCTCATCGTGATGCCGACCTCCAGCCGGTCCGCGGCCAGCCCGTCAACCAGACCTTCACCCCACTCGACCACGGTCACGCAGTCGTCCAGCGAGGCGTCCAGGTCCAGGTCGTCCACTTCGGCCACGCTGCCCAGCCGGTAGGCGTCCACGTGCACCAGCCCGGGCCCGCCGCGCAGCGCCGGGTGCACCCGGGCGATCACGAACGTCGGGGAGGTCACCGGCCCGCGGACGCCGAGTCCCTGGCCGATGCCCTGCACCAGGGTGGTCTTGCCCGCGCCCAGCGGGCCGCTGAGCACGACCAGATCACCCGCGTGCAGCAGCCCGGCCATCCGGCGCCCAAGCGCCTGCATGCCCGCGGCCGTGGCCACCTCGATCCGGCCGCCGGGCCCGTGCGTCGGCACCACCGGTCAGCACCTGCCCTTTCCGTGTCGGCCCGGCCGCTGAGCGCGCCGCCCGGGCGGCGGGCAGCGGCGGTCAGGCGGAGCGTTCGCGGGCGCCGCGGCCCGCGGTCACCCGGGCGATCAGGCCGGTGATCGCCTCGTTGACCACCTCGGGATCCTCCAGGATAAGGGCGTGCCCGGCGCCGGGAACCCAGACCAGCTCAGCCCCTGGGATCTGCTCGGCCAGGTCCCGGCCCAGCGCGGGCGGGATCAGCCGGTCCTTGTCCCCGGTCATCACGATCACCGGCACCTTGCCCAGCGTGGGCAGCGTGGCGCGCAGGTCACAGGCGTACAGCGCGGCACCGAACGCCGCCACCACCTCGATCGGGGTGGACCGGATCATCTCTTCGAGGAAGTCCACCACGGCTGGGTTCACCCGCGGGTTCCCGAACCCGATGAACCGGGTGCTGAGCCAGGACAGGTCGCTGGCCACCCGGCGGCCGCGCTCCACCAGCATCGCGCGGTAGCCGGTGGCCGCGCCGCGCAGCACCAGCGGGAGCGCGCGCCGCAGCACCGGGCGGGCCAGCCCGGGCATCCACGGGCTGCCCTGGTCCAGCCCGCTGGCCGCGGTAGAGATCAGCACCACCCCGGCCACCTTGCTACCGAACAGGTCAGGGTGCTGGTCGGCCAGGGCCATGATGGTCATGCCGCCCATGGAGTGCCCGACGAGGATCACCGGCAGGTCACCGGGGGCTACCGCCTTGATGATCAGGTCCAGGTCGGCGCCGAGCCGGCCGATGCTGGCGGCGCCGCCGGGCGACCGCCCGGAGCGGCCGTGGTCCCGCTGGTCCCAGAAGACCAGCCGGTGCCCGCGCAGGTCCCGGCGCTGGAAGTACCAGACGTCCTGGTTCAGCGTGTAGCCGTGGCAGAAGATGACCGTCAGCGGGCCGGGCTGGCGCCCCCGGCGGGCCCGGTCCGGGACGGGGCCTGGTTCGTCGATCTCGACGTGCAGCGGTACCCCGTCGTCGGCGAGCACGGTGAGCGGCCGGCCGCGCAGCTGGCCCAGCTGCTCCGGCGGGGTGCTGCTGCGCAGTGACCGGACCCGGCCGATCGCGATGCGCTCGGCCGCGACCACCGCGCCGGCCCCGGCCGCCACGGCCCCCGCCGCTACCCCGGCCAGCCCGGTGACCCGCCGCCAGCTCGCCATCGCACCTCCTGCCGGGCGCCGTCAGGGAGCTGCGGACCCGGCCGGCGAACTGCTGGTACCGGCCGGTGCGGGCCCCTGCCCGTATGCTACTTCAGGGTAAGTTCGGGGTAGCAGGCCGGTGAAGTTCGTCACCACCTCGTAGGAGATCGTGCCCAGCGCGTCTGCCCACTCCTGCGCGGTCGGCTCGCCGGAGTCGCCCGGCCCGAACAGCACCACCTCATCGCCGGCCTCGGCTGGTTCCCCGGCGAAGTCGAGGACGGACAGGTCCATGCACACGGTGCCCGCGATGCGCCAGCGGCGGCCCCGGGCGAGTACCTCGACCACCCCGGAAGCGGTCCGGGGGATGCCCTCCGCGTAGCCCAGCGGGATGAGCCCGAGCGTGCTCGGACCCTGCGTGGTGTACCGGTGGCCGTAGGACACCGGGGTGCCGCCCGGCACCTGCTTGGCCAGGACCAGCCGGGTGCGCACGGTCAGCGCCGGGCGCAGCCAGGGCGGGGCGCCGCCGGGCAGGGTGGCCAGCCCGTAGACCGCCCCGCCCGGCCGGACCAGGTCGAACCAGGTCTCCGGGAGGGTGAGCGTGGCCGCGGTGTTGGCCAGGTGGCGCACCTCGGGCCGGGCGCCGGCCGCCTCGGCCACCGCCACCGCCTGCCGGAAGGCGGCGAGCTGGCCAGCGATCGACGGGTGGCCGGGAATGTCGGCGCAGGCCAGGTGGGACCAGATGCCGACGATCACCACGTGGCCGGCCGCCTGGGCGGACAGCGCCGCGGCGACCAGGCCGGGCCAGCCGGCCGCGGTCGCGCCGCCGCGGGACATCCCGGTGTCCGCCTTGAGGTGGACCCGGGCCGGGCGGCCGGCCTGCGCGGCGGCGGTCGCGATCTCGGCCAGCAGTGGCACCGAGTCCGCGGTCAGGTCGATGCCGGCGCGGACCGCGTCCTGGTGCGCGGCGCTGGGCACCCCGGACAGGCAGAGCACCGGGGCGGTGATGCCGTCCCGGCGCAGGGCCAGCGCCTCGTGGACGTGGACCACGCCCAGCCAGCCGGCGCCGCCGGCCAGCGCGGCCCGGGCCGCCGGGATCATCCCGTGCCCGTAGCCGTCGGCCTTGACCACGGCCATCAGCTGCGGGCCGGGCGCCCGCTGGCGCAGCGCTTCGACGTTGCCGGTGATGGCGGCCAGGTCAACCTGTGCTTCCGCAGGACCCTTCATGGCGTCCCAGTGTGCCAGCCCGCGCGGCGCTGCCCAGCCGGATACCGGGCCCGCGGGCGCCGGGATCAGCCCACCCGCGGACGGACCGGATCGCCCCGGGCAGGGCGCCGATCACGTCGGCCGCGGCGATGGGCGCCTCGGCACCCGGCCCGGTCACGCCTGGGTCCGGGCAGGCGGGAGGCAGCGGCACGGCCGGGGCCGGGCGTTCCCCACCGCCCCGGGCGGCCTGACGGGCGGCCAGGCCGTGCAGGTACGCGGCCACCGCCGCCGCGTCGCCCACGGCCAGGCCCTGCGCCAGCAGCGCACCGGCCAGCCCGGACAGCACGTCCCCGGTCCCGGCGGTGGCCAGCCAGGACGTCCCAGTGGAGTTGACGAAGAACGGGGCCGGGCCGGCATCGCCCGGCGGGGCATCCCCGTCATGCGCTGGGCGGGCGGCGCTGCCACCCGGCGCTGAGCGCCCGTCAGCAGGCGCGATCACCGTGGTGGACCCCTTGAGCAGGACCGTCGCGCCCAGCTCGGCAGCAGCCCGCCTGGCGTGCTCCAGGCGGCGTTCCTCCACGTCGGCCGGGTCCACCCGGAGCAGCCGGCCCAGTTCGCCCGCGTGCGGGGTGAGCAGGGTGGGCGCGGCCCGGTCGAGCAGCCCGCGATCGGCCGCGAGCAGGGTGAGCCCGTCCGCGTCCACCAGCACCGGCAGGTCGGTGGCCAGCACCGCGGCCAGCCGCTCCCGGGCCTGGTCGTCGGTGCCCATGCCGGGCCCGGCCACCCAGGCCTGGACCCGCCCGGCCGCGGGTACGTCCTCCCCGGCCGGGAGGTCCTGGCCGGTCACTGTGATCACCGCCTCGGGCCAGAGCACCCGGACCACAGCTACCGCGTGCTCCGCGGAGACCAGGCGGACCATGCCCGCCCCGCCGCGCAGCGCGCCGCCCACGGCCAGCGCGGCCGCCCCGGTGAACCGCTGGCTGCCCGCTACGATCCCGACGACGCCGCGGCGGTACTTGTCCGAGTCGGCGGGCGGGCGGGGCAGCAGCGCGGCCACGTCCGCAGTCTGCAGCGCGGTGAGGTCGGGTGGAGCCAGGTAGGGGCCCAGGCCGATGTCGATCAGCTCGACCACCCCGGCGTCAGCCGGCCCCCGGATCAACCAGCAGCCCCGGCTTGACGGTGCCGAACGTCACCGTCACGTCGGCCTGTACCGCCGCGCCCGGCACGGCGCCGGTGTCCGCGTCTACGCCACTTGGCAGGTCTACGGCCACCACGACCGCGGCCGAGCGCGTGGCCAGCCCGGCCAGGGTGGCCTGCGGCTCACGCAGTCCCCCGTGACCACCGATGCCGAGCAGGCCGTCCAGGATCAGGCCGGCCGAGCCGACAGCGGCGGGCACGGCCGGGTCGCCGGCGGCGGCCACCCGGCCGCCCGCGGCGCGCAGTGCCGCCGCGCCCGCCTCGTGCAGCCGCGGCCGGCCTGCACGGCCAGCACCGCGGCGCCCCGGCGGGCCAGCCGGGCCCCGGCGAACAGCGCGTCGCCGCCGTTGTCCCCGCTGCCCGCCAGCACCACCACCCGGGTGCCCGACAGCTGGCCGGCCAGCCCGGCACAGACCGCCGCCAGGCCGGCCGCGGCCCGCTGCATCAGCGTCCCCGGCGGCAGCTGGGCCATCAGGGCCTGCTCGGCCGCCCGGACCTTGGCCACCTGGTGCGCGGTTCTCATCCCTCAGCCACCACCATCGCGATGCTCATCCCGCCATCATGACTAAGCGACAGATGCCACTGGCGCACGCCACGGCGGGCGGCTGCGGCGGCGACGGTGCCGCGCACCGTGAGCTCAGGCCGGCCCGCGACGTCGCGGCCCACGGTGACGTCGGTCCAGAGCAGTCCCAGCGGCGCGCCCAGCGCCTTGGCCACCGCCTCCTTAGCCGCGAAGCTGGCGGCCAGCGATTCCGGCCGCGCGTCCCGTTCGCTCTCCGCGAACAGCCGGGCGGCCAGCGCCGGCGTGCGCCGCAGCGCCGCCTGGAACCGCGCGATATCCACGATGTCCACCCCGATGCCGACGATCACCCGTCCACCCTGTCATGCGGCGGGTCCCCGGGCGCGGCTGGTGTATCAGCCGGCCGCGCGGACGGCGGCGGCCAGCCGGTCCGCGGTGCGCTGGGCCTGCTCGGCCTCGATGGCCTCGACCATGACCCGCACGGCGGGCTCGGTGCCGCTGGGCCGGACCAGCACCCGGCCCGCGGTGCCGAGTTCCTCGGCCGCGGCGGCGACCGCGGCGGCCACTTCCGGCGAGGCGCTGACCCGCGACTTGTCCACTCCGGGCACGTTGAGCAGGACCTGGGGGTACTTGGTCATCACCGCGGCCACGTCGGCCAGCGGCAGCGCCTGGCGGGCGGCCGTGGCCAGCAGCTGCAGCGCGGTGAGCAGGCCATCCCCGGTGGTCGAGTGCTCCAGCATGATGATGTGCCCGGACTGCTCGCCGCCGAGCGCGAACTGGCCCGCCCGCATGGCTTCCAGCACGTACCGGTCGCCTACCGCGGTCTCGACCACGGTGATCCCGGCGTCCTGCATGGCGTTGCGGAAACCGATGTTGGACATGACCGTGGTAACTACGGTGTTCCCGGGCAGCCGGCCCTGGCCGGCCAGGGCCAGGGCGAGCACGGCCAGGATCTGGTCCCCGTCGATCACTTCGCCGTCCGCGCCGACCGCCAGGCAGCGGTCGGCGTCGCCGTCGTGCGCGATGCCCGCGTCGGCGCCGTGCTTGGTCACCTCGGCCGACAGCGCTTCCAGGTGCGTGGACCCGCAGCCGGAGTTGATGTTGTAGCCGTCCGGCTCGGCCCCGATCGCGATGACCTCGGCGCCCGCCCGGCGCAGCAGCTCCGGCGCGAACCCGGCCGCGGCCCCGTGCGCGGAGTCGACGACCACGGTCAGGCCGGCCAGCGGGGCGGCGGGGCGGCCGTCAGGGGCGGGCCTGGGCACCGAGGCCAGCAGGTGGGTCAGGTAGCGGTCCCGCTCGGGGCCGGCCTCGGTCACCCGGCCGAAGCCGGCCGGCAGGTCACTGCGGCGGCGCGGCGGCATGCCCAGGTGCGCCTCGATCTCGTCTTCGACCGCGTCCGGCAGCTTGAAGCCACCACGCCCGAACAGCTTGATCCCGTTGTCCGGCGCCGGGTTGTGGCTGGCGGACAGCATCACGCCGAGGTTCGCGTCGAGATCGCGGGTCAGGAAGGCGACCGCGGGAGTGGGGATGACCCCGAGCCGCAGCACGTCCACCCCGGACGCGGCCAGCCCGGCCACGACCGCCGCTTCGAGGAACTCCCCCGAGGCCCGCGGATCGCGGCCGACCACGGCCAGCGGGCGCCGCCCCGCCTCCTCGGCCGCTGCGAACGCACCCGTGCCGTGCAGCACGCTGGCAGCGGCCCGGGACACGTCCATGGCGAGCTGCGCGGTCAGGTCCTCGCCAGCTACCCCGCGGACGCCGTCAGTTCCGAATAGCCGGACCATAGTCTCCGCAACCCCCCGGTCATCTCGTCGGTGCAGTATGCAAACAGATTCTCGGGGGTTTAGGTCGTGTTCCGTGGAACACGCCCGCCAAGCACGGGCCCGGTGGTCAGCGCTTGGAGTACTGCGGAGCCTTGCGGGCCTTCTTCAGGCCGTACTTCTTGCGCTCCTTGACCCGGGGGTCGCGGGTGAGGAAGCCGGCCCGCTTGAGCGTGGGCCGGTTCTCGGGGTTGACCAGGATCAGCGCCCGGGCGATGCCCAGCCGCAGCGCACCGGCCTGCCCGGTGATGCCGCCGCCGGTGATCCGGGCGACCACGTCGAACTGGTTCTCCGCGCCGAGGGTCACGAACGGCTCGCTGATCAGCTGCTGGTGCACCTTGTTGGGGAAGAACTCCTCCAGGGACCGGTCGTTGATCTGCCACTGGCCGGAACCGGGCACGATGCGTACCCGGGCGATGGCCTCCTTGCGGCGCCCGGTACCGAGCGCGCTGCCGGTCACCACCGGCTTGCGCGCGGGCTGCCGTTCGCCAGCATCGGCGGACGTCTCGGTGGTGTACTCCGACACGTGCTCCTCGGCGTTTTCCGCCGTTTCCACGCCAGCGCCAGCATCAAGCGTCTGCGTGCCAGTGGGCTCGGACACGGTTCCTTCCTCGTACTTCCTCAATAGGTTCTGGTCGGTGCGCCCGCCGGGCCGGGTCAGTCGCGGCCCGGATCGTGCTGGGCGACCTGCTTGATCTCGAAGGGGACCGGCTTCTGCGCCTGGTGCGGGTGATCCGGCCCGGCGTAGACCTTGAGCTTGCGCAGCATGCTGCGGCCCAGGGAGTTCTTGGGGAGCATGCCCCGGACGGCCTTCTCGATGACCCGCTCCGGGTGCCGGCTCATCAGCTCGCCGTAGGCCATGGAGCGCAGGCCGCCGGGGTAACCCGAGTGGCGGTACGCCCGCTTCTGCTCCAGCTTCCGGCCGCTGAGCGCGACCTTCTCCGCGTTGACCACGATCACGAAGTCACCGGTGTCCACGTGCGGCGCGAAGATCGGCTTGTGCTTGCCGCGCAGCAGCGTCGCCGCGTGGCTGGCCAGGCGGCCCAGGACCACGTCAGAGGCATCAATGACATGCCACTGATGCTGGATGTCGCTGGCCTTGGGGCTAAATGTGCGCACAGTCGTAAGCCTTTGTGTGGTGAGTCCGAACCGTTGTCCCATCCCGGGCAACCGTGCTCGCGCCGCTGGCCGGGTGAGGGAAGTCCGCCGCGCCCGCCACCAGGTCACCAGCCGCTTCAGCGGTCACCGTGGGCATGCGGACACACATGGACGTCAAAGAAGGATACCGGCCCTGGCTAGTAACGGTCAAAGCGAGCGGCCCGGCCTTGGCCGCGGGCCGTGGCGCAGCGGTTCCGGTATCCGCCCGGGGGTCGCATGTTCCGGGCTGACCGGCGAAAATACCAGTCCCGCCCAGGTTAGCCGGATCGGACGCTACGCTCGCCGCATGGGCTATCCGGATGAGGAGGGCGCCAGCCTGCAGCCGGACAGCCGCCCGGATGCTGCGCCCCGTCCTGATCCGCCGTGGGCTCAGGCCACTGGCGGGGGGCGGCACGGGCAGGCAGCGGGACCGCCCGATGGAAGCGCAGGATACCGAAACCAGCCTGGCTACCAGGGTGAACCGGGCTCCCGGATCGCGCGCCGCCGCGCCGCGGAGGCGGCCCAGTCGGCACCTGGCGTGCCTGCGGGGTATGCGGCCGGCGGAAGCAGCGGATACGCGCCCGGCGCAGCCAGCGGATACGAGTCCGGCGATACGGGTGGCTACGGGTATGCCGCCGGAGACACCGGCGGATACTCCGCGGGGAACCGGCGGGTACGCGCCCGGAGACACCAGCGGGTACGCGCCCGGAGACACCGGCGGGTACGCGCCCGGAGACACCAGCGGTGCTGGCCGCCAGGCGGCCGACCCTGGGTCCGCGACCGGAACCGGCGGCTACCCGCAAGCCGCAGCGCCTGGCCGCCCGCTGACCGCGCCGCAGGCCGGGCGTACCGGGTCGCACCGGCGCAGCCCAGCGCCGGGGACGGAGACCGGCTGGGTACCAGAGCCAGCCCGGGCACCGGAACCCGCCCGGGCGCCAGAACCCGCCCCGGCGCCCGAGCCGGCCCGGGCACCCCAACCCGCCCGGGAGCCGGAGCCCGGGCGGGGGCGCCGGGGACGCGGGCGGGACGCGGGCCGTGACGCGCTCCGCGGCCGGGAGCCCGCCCGCGCCGGGGCCCGGTCCGCGCCGCAGCCGCCACCCGCCGGTGACACGTCACGCGAGAACACCTGGCGACGGCCTGCCCGCACGGCGGCCGACGAGATCCAGGGCGGCTTCGGCGACGGCGGCCCGCCCGGCCAGCCCGGCGGGACAGGCGGTTCGTTGTGGCGCTCGGGTGCGTTCCGCACTGCGGGGCCGGGCGGCCGGGGCCCGGTTCGCGGCTACCCGCCCGCCCCGGGCGCACCGGACCCGGTCTACCCGCCCGGCCAGTTCTCGCCGTGGAACACCCCGGAACTGCGCACGGCCAGCGTGGCGGGCCGGGCCGGGGCGGCCGCGGCCGTGGATGGCGCCGCCGGGGACGGGGGGCAGCCGGGCTACTCGCTGCTGGCCGTGAGCGACCCGTCCGCCGACGCCACCGCGACCCAGACCTGGACGGTGCTGGACGACTCTCAGCAGACCGGGGAGTGGACGGCCCGGGCCGCCCAGCCTGACCCGCTGGCGGACACCGGGGCCGGGCTGGACAGTGCCGGATTCGATGCTGGCACCGGTCCGCTGAACGCCGCTCGCGGTTCGTTCGACGCGGCTGCCGCGTACCAGGACTCTCCCGGCCCGGCCGGGCTGGCCGGCGCTCCGGCTGGGGCTGGCTGACTCCACCAGGCTGGCTGATTCCGCGGTGGCTGACTCCGCCGGGCTGGCCGCCGCGGCGCCGGGCGCGGCGGCGTTCGCGGCCCCGGGCGCGTTCCCGGACACCGACGCCGAGCCGGATACCGGCTGGTCCCCCAGGCCCAGCCCGGACCCGGAAGACAGCGGCTGGTTCAGCCGTCCCGACCTGGACACCCCTGACCCCCGGGCGGGCGGTCCCCGGGCGGCCGACCCGAACGGCCCGCCGGCCGGGGCACCACCGCGCGGATCGCGGACCGCGGCCCGCGGCCGCAAGCCCCGTAAGCCGCGCAAGCCCGCCAGCCGGGCCCGGATGTGGCTGATGCCGGTGGTGATGATGGTCATCGCCGGCGCGCTGGTTGCCGGGGCCTACCTGCACTTCGTCAAGGGCCGGGCCAGCGCGTCCAGCGCGGCCTCCCCAGCCACCCGGCACAGCTCCGCGGCCGGCAGCCCGGCACCGAGCCTGGGGCCGTGGAAGCACATCACCAGCCGGGCTGACGACCCGGTCGCGCTGACCCTGACCGAGCTGTTCCCGGACCACTTCACCCAGGGCAGCACGACGGCCGAGCGGACCATCCAGAAGGCGGGCAAGAACTGCACCAAGATGGTGCTCGGCAAGGCCCTGCAGGCCGCGCTGCGCAAGGCCGACTGCACCCAGGTGATGCGGGCCAGCTACCTGTCCACCGGGCAGAAGATCATGGCCACCATCGGCGTGCTCAACCTGGACAACGTGACCAGCGCGGAGAAAGCGGGCAAAGCCACCGGGGCGACCGCGTTCATCAAGCAGCTGCCGGCCGCGAAGGGGCCGACCAAGAACCTGATCAAAGGCACCGGGCTGGAGGAGGCTCAGTTCAAAGGGCACTACCTGATCCTGACCTGGGCCGAGTTCACCAACCTGAAGGTGCCCTCCGGCGCGGGCCAGCGCGACAAGCTGGACGCGTTCTCCCGCAACCTGGTGGCCGGCACCGCGAACATCAGCCTGACCAGCCGGGAGCTGTTCGGGAAGTCCCAGACGCCGTAGCCGCTCGTCAGGCACGACCACCTCCAGCGCGGGCCTCAGCACACGCGCCAGCCGCGGGCCTCAGCACAGGAGCCAGCCACCGGCCTCCGTACAGGCGCCACCCACAGTCCTGAGCCGCGGGCCTCAGGTACCAGGCGCGGCGCGCAGCCGCCGGGTGGCCTGGGCCCGGCGGGCGAGGTCGCCGGGCGGCGGGTAGCGCACCTCTTCCAGGCACAGCCCGTGTGGCGGGACCACCGGCACGGCCGGGTCGCGGACCCGGCCGGCCAGCACCTGGGCGGGCCAGTCCACCGGCCGGGCGCCCTCGCCCACCTTGAGCAGCGCACCGACCAGGGCGCGCACCATCGAATGGCAGAACGCGTCAGCGACCACCGTGCCCACCAGCACCGGCGGCAGTGGCCAGTCCGGCCCGGGCCCGGCCACCCGCACCCAGCTCAGCTGGAGCAGTTCCCGCACCGTGCTGGCGCCTGCCCGGCGGCGGCAGAACGCGGCGAAGTCGTGCTCGCCGAGCAGCCGCGCGGCGGCCTCGTTCATCGCGCCGGGATCGACCGGGCGGCGGTAGCCGAGCGTGTCGTGCCGGCGCAGCGGGTCCGGCCCGGACGGGTCGTCGCAGACCCGGTAGGAGTACCGGCGGCACAGCGCGGAGAACCGGGCGTCGAAACCCGGGGCCGCAGGCTCGATCCGGCCCAGCCGGACATCGGGCGGCAGCAGCCGGGCCATCCGGCGCAGCATGCTGGGCGCGGCCGCGTGCCAGCAGGCCAGCGGCACGTCCACGTGAGCCACCTGGCCGCGCGCGTGCACCCCGGCGTCGGTCCGGCCGGCCACGGTCAGCTGGGCTGGCCCGGGCAGCCGCAGCACCCGGCCCAGGGCGTCCTCGACGACCTGCTGCACGGTGCGCTGGCCGGGCTGGCGGGCCCACCCGGAGAAGGCGCCGCCGTCGTAGCCCAGATCGAGCCGGAGACGGCAAAGAGCGCCGCCCGGCGCCGCATCGCCGGGCGACGCTGAACCGTCGGTCACCGGCCCGCCCGGATCGGCCTGAGCCGGGTGGGCCTGCGGCGGCCCGTCTGCGGCGGTCATCGCAGGCCGCCGCGTGCTGCAGGCCAGCCGGCCTTAGCCGTTGGCCGGCTTGCCGTCGGCCTCGTCCGAAGCGTCCGCGTCAGCCGCGGCCGCGTCGCTGTCGTCGGCAGCCGGCGTGTCGCGCCGGCGCGTCCTCGCCGTCCTCGTCCGCCGCCACCTCGCCGTCGGCCTCGGCCGGAGCTTCGTCCTCGGCGGCCGCCGTGTCGTCGTCCGCCGCCGTGTCCTCAGCCGCCGCCTCGTCCGCGGCCGTCGTGGCCTCCTCGGCCGCACTGTCGTCCTCGGCCGCGCTGTCCTCGGCCTCGGTCTCCGCGGCGGCCCGGGACGGCCGTGCCGCGGGCTGGGCCCGCCGCGCGCGCCGCCGCCGGGACGGCCGGGCTTCGGCTTCCTCCTGGATCAGCTCGATCACCGCGAGCGGGGCGTTGTCGCCCTTCCGCGGGCCGATCTTGGTGATCCGGGTATAGCCACCGTCCCGGGCCGCGAACTGCGGCCCGATCTCGGTGAACAGCGTGTGCACCACGCCCTTGTCGGTGACCACGGTGAGGACCTGACGGCGCGAGTGCAGGTCACCCCGCTTGGCGAAGGTGATCAGCCGCTCGGCGAACGGCCGCAGCCGCCGCGCCTTGGACTCGGTCGTCGTGATCTTGCCGTGCTCGAACAGGGCGGTGGCCAGGTTCGCCAGCAAGTGCCGCTGGTGGGCCGGACTGCCACCCAGCCGCGCTCCCTTGGTGGGCGTGGGCATCGGAACGTTCTCCTTGGTTATGTACTACCGGGCTTGGCCAGTCCCGCCAGTACCGTCTCAGTACTGCTCGGTCTCGACGTAACTGTCGTCGTCGTCCGCGCCGTAGCTGTCAGCCGCGGTACCCGGGTCGAATCCCGGCGGGGAGTCCTTGAGCGCGAGGCCCATGTCGGTCAGCTTCTGCTTGACTTCCTCGATCGACTTGGCGCCGAAGTTGCGGATGTCGAGCAGGTCCTGCTCGCTGCGGGCGACCAGTTCGCCCACGGTGTGGATGCCCTCCCGCTTGAGGCAGTTGTAGGAGCGCACGGTGAGGTTGAGCTCCTCGATCGGCAGGGCCAGGTCGGCCGCGAGCGCGGCGTCCGTGGGCGACGGGCCGATGTCGATGCCCTCCGCCTCCACGTTCAGCTCGCGAGCCAGCCCGAACAGCTCGACCAGGGTCTTGCCCGCGCTGGCCACCGCGTCGCGGGGCCGCATGGACGGCTTGGTCTCCACGTCCAGGATGAGCTTGTCGAAGTCGGTCCGCTGCTCGACCCGGGTGGCCTCGACCTTGTAGGTGACCCGCAGCACCGGGGAGTAGATCGAGTCGATGGGGATCCGGCCGATCTCCTGGCCCGGCTGCTTGTTCTGCGCGGCCGACACGTAGCCACGGCCACGCTCGACGGTCAGCTCCATCTCCAGCTTGCCCTTGGCGTTCAGCGTGGCGATGTGCAGCGCCGGGTTGTGCACCTCGACCCCGGCCGGCGGCGCGATGTCGGCGGCGGTCACCTCACCCGGGCCCTGCTTGCGCAGGTACATCACGACCGGCTCGTCCTGCTCGGAGGAAACCACCAGTTCCTTGAGGTTCAGGATGACGTCGGTGACGTCTTCCTGCACCCCGGGCACGGTGGAGAACTCGTGCAGCACGCCCTCGATCCGGATGCTGGTCACGGCGGCGCCGGGGATGGAAGACAGCAGGGTGCGGCGTACCGAGTTCCCGATCGTGTAGCCGAAACCAGGCTCCAGCGGCTCGATGACGAACCGCGACCGGAAGTCGTTGACCTGCTCTTCGGTCAGAGTAGGACGCTGGGCGATGAGCATTGGTACCCCTTTCCGCGACGCCCGCTATTTGACGCCGCGATCTTTCCTGGCGGCCGCGCCGTACCGAGCGGGCCGCCCCTACCGCGGGCCCCGCGCACCGCGCGGCCGGCCCCGGCAAGCTTGTTACTTAGAGTAGTACTCGACGATGAGCTGTTCCTGTACCTGCGTGTCGATCTGGGCGCGGGCCGGCAGCTGGTGGACGAGGATCCGGTTCTTGTCCGGGATGACCTCCATCCAGGCTGGGGTGGGCCGCTCGCCCGCCTCGGCCCGGGCCACCACCATCGGCGTCAGCTCGACCGACTTCGGCCGGACCTCGATGATGTCGTTCTCGGTGACCCGGTAGGACGGAATGTCCACCTTCTTGCCGTTGACCGTGAAATGACCGTGCCGCACCAGCTGGCGGGCCATGTCCCGGCTCTTGGCGAAGCCGGCCCGGTACACCACGTTGTCCAGGCGGCTTTCCAGGATCTGCAGCAGGTTCTCGCCGGTCATCCCGCGCTTGCGGGAGGCTTCCTCGTAGTAGCCGTGGAACTGCCGCTCGAGAATCCCGTAGACCCGGCGCGCCTTCTGCTTCTCCCGGATCTGGAGCAGGTACTCGCTCTCCTTGGGCCGGTTGCGGCCGTGCTCGCCCGGCGGGTAGGGCCGGAGCTCAATCGGGCATTTCGGCGAATCGCACTTCGCGCCCTTGAGGAAGAGCTTCATCTTCTCGCGGCGGCACAGCTTGCAGTCCGCCCCTGTGTATCGCGCCATGTTCTGGTTGACTCCTCAGACCCGGCGCCGCTTCGGCGGGCGGCAGCCATTATGCGGAACCGGGGTGACGTCCTGGATGGACCCGACTTCCAGACCGGTGGCCTGCAGCGACCGGATGGCGGTCTCCCGCCCGGAGCCGGGGCCCTTGACGAATACGTCCACCTTGCGCATGCCGTGCTCCATGGCCCGGCGGGCCGCGGCCTCGGCGGCCATCTGCGCGGCGAACGGGGTGGATTTGCGGGAACCCTTGAAGCCGACCTGGCCGGACGACGCCCACGAGATGACGTTGCCCACCGGGTCGGTGATCGAGACGATGGTGTTGTTGAACGTGCTCCTGATGTGGGCGTGCCCGTGAGCTACGTTCTTCCGTTCCTTGCGGCGCACCTTCTTGGCGGCCGTGCGGCTCCTTGGCGGCATCTGCTTCCTATTCGGTGAGGTCGTCGGTCCGCGGCGTGGCCAGCGGGAGTTGCCTGCTGGCGCGGACTACTTCTTCCCGGCCTTCTTCTTGCCGGCCACTGTCTTCTTCCGGCCCTTGCGGGTCCGGGCGTTGGTCTGGGTGCGCTGGCCGTGGACCGGCAGCCCCCGGCGGTGCCGGATGCCCTGATAGCACCCGATCTCGATCTTGCGGCGGATGTCCGCCTGCACCTCGCGCCGCAGGTCACCTTCGACCTGGTAGGTCGCTTCGATCCAGTCCCTGAGCCTGACCAGATCGTCGTCGCCGAGGTCGTGGACCCGCGTGTCACCGCTGACGCCGGTGTTCTTCAGCGTCTCGAGCGCGCGGGTGCGCCCGATTCCGTAGATGTAGGTGAGGGCGACCTCGAGCCGCTTGTCGCGGGGGAGGTCAACGCCAACCAGGCGTGCCATGGGCGGGCAGTTCTCCTTTGTCGTCGCGGAGGTCGTACGCGCCGCTCCCCGGTCCCTGCCCGGGCCGGGCCCCGGCCTCCGTTCCGGGGGTGACCCTGACCGGCTCGGCCGGTCAGGGCTGCGGTGCGCCTAACTAGAGGAAACCGCCGGGGCGTCAGCCCTGGCGCTGCTTGTGCCGCGGGTCAGAGCAGATGACCATGACCCGGCCGTGCCGCCGGATCACCCGGCACTTGCTGCAGATCTTCTTCACACTTGGCTTGACCTTCATCGTGGTGCTCCCGGTTCGTCACTTGTACCGGTAGACAATCCGGCCGCGGCTCAGGTCATACGGGCTCAGCTCAACGACAACCCGGTCGTCTGGCAGGATCCGGATGTAATGCATCCGCATCTTCCCGCTGATGTGGGCGAGAACCTTGTGCCCATTGTCTAGCTCCACCCGGAAGAAGGCATTGGGAAGTGACTCGACGATCCTGCCCTCGATCTCGATGGCGCCGTCCTTTTTGGGCATGTCCTCCGCGCTTCGCTGTCAGGCCCGCCGTGCCTGCCACGAGTGGCATGCAGGCAGGTGTTGTCTACATTGTGTCTGCTGCATCCCAGGACTGTGCCACACCGGGATGCGTGGTCTTACTCTCCTGCCCGCGAGGCAGCGGCATAGCCGGCACAGGCCAGATCACGGGCCGCAGCAGAGTCTACGCGACCCTGCCTGAGTTTGCGAACCAGGTGACGGGCCAAAAAATTCCCTACCCGGCATTACGCCCCCAAACGGCCGGCTGCCCCAGGTCAGGATGGGGAACAAGCCGTTCAGTGGTCGCGTCCTTTGCCTGGTGCGGGCCACCACGGAAGCTGGGAGTATCCGGGCCGGCCACGGCGCATCGTGGCGTCGGGCAGCGCATACAGGTCGATCGCGGGCAGGTCGGCCAGCAATTCGTCGAGTTCGCCCTGGGTCTTGGCGGCGTACGCCTTTTCCAGCCGCTCCTGGAACTCCTCGGCGGTCAGCCGGCCCGCCGCGTGATGCTCGCTGAGCAGTGCCGCGGTCCGTTCCCGGTCGGCATCGCCGCACGCGGATCTTCGGGTCGCTCGGCATCCGGTCTCTCCTCAGGTCCGCGCGGCTGAGCAGTTCAGCGTCCCGGCGCCAGCCGCCCGGCGCAGGCCCGCCTGGCCGCCGTCCGGCTCGGTGAGCACCCACGGGCCGTCGGCGGTGACCGCCACCGTGTGCTCGAAGTGGGCCGCGACGCTGCCGTCCGCGGTCACCGCGGTCCAGCCGTCGTCCAGCAGCACGGTCTCCGGGCTGCCCGCGGTGAGCAGCGGCTCGATGGCCAGCGCCATCCCGGGCCGGAGCAGCGGGCCGCGGCCGGGCCGGCCCTGGTTGAGCACGGGCGGGTCCATGTGCATCTGGCTGCCGATGCCGTGCCCGACGTAGTCCTCGACGATGCCGTACGGGCCGGCCGCCCGGGCACTGTGCTCGACCGCGTGCGAGATGTCGGTCAGCCGCCCGCCCGGCTGGGCCGCGGCCAGCCCGCACCACATGGCCTGCGCGCAGGCGGCGATGAGCTCGGCCAGGTGAGCCGGGATCTCGCCGATGCCGACGGTCAGCGCCGCGTCCGCGTGCCAGCCGTCCACGATCGCCCCGCAGTCCAGGGACAGCACGTCGCCGGGGCGCAGCGGCCGGCCCGGGCTGGGGATGCCGTGCACGACCTCGGCGTTCACCGAGGTGCAGATCGTCGCCGGGTAGCCGTGGTAGCCACGGAAGGACGGCACCGCCCCGGCGGCCTGGATGACGTCGCTGGCCACCGCGTCCAGGTCGGCCGGGCTGACGCCGGGCCCAGCGGCCTCGGCCGCGGCCCGCAGCGCGTCCGCCACGACCAGCCCGGCCGCGCGCATCGCGGCCAGCTGGCCGGCGGTCTTCAGCTCGATCTCTGGCTCACGCCTCTTCCACATGCCGCCTCCCCTTCAACGGTACCCGGGCGTCACCGGCACCGGGCCGCCCCGTCCACTCGTGATCATGACGTAGGGGTGAATAGATTCGCACCAATCTCATGATCACGAGCGCTGGATGCTCGTCAGCGGATGAAGCGGCGGAGGGCGCTGAGGGCACGCTCGGTGATCTCCTCGACCGGGCCGGTGGCGTCGATGCCGAGCAGGATCCCCTCGTCGGCGTAGAACGCGACCAGCGGCGCGGTCTGCTCCTGGTACACCTCGATCCGGTGCCGGATGGTCTCCTCGCGGTCGTCGTCTCGCTGGAACAGCTCGCCGCCGCAGTCGTCACACTGCTCCCGGTGAGCGGGCGGGTCGAACAGCACGTGCCAGACCCGGCCGCAGCGGCGGCAGGTGCGCCGCCCGGACAGCCTGCGGACCACCTCGTCGTCGTCGACCACCAGTTCCAGGACCACGTCCAGCCGGCTGTCCCAGGAGGTGAGCATCTTCTTCAGCGTTTCCGCCTGCGGGACCGTGCGCGGGAAGCCGTCCAGCAGGAAGCCGGACTGCGCGTCGTCCTCCTGCAGCCGGTCGGTGACCATCGCGATCGTCACCTCGTCCGGGACCAGGTCGCCGCGTTCCATGAACGCCTGCGCCCGGCGGCCGAGCGCGGTGCCCTGGCTCACGTTGCCGCGGAAGATGTCACCTGTCGAAATCTTCGGGATGGACAGGTGCGACGCTATGAACTGGGCCTGTGTCCCCTTGCCCGCACCGGGGGGCCCGACGAGGACGACGCGCACTATCGCAGGAAGCCCTCATAGTTGCGCTGCTGCAACTGGCTCTCGATCTGCTTCACCGTGTCCAGCCCCACCCCCACCACGATCAGGATGCTGGTGCCACCGAATGGGAACTGAGTACCCACCCCCAGCAGCCCGAACGCGATCATCGGGATCAGTGCGATCAGCCCCAGGTACAGCGAGCCCGGCGCGGTCAGCCGGTTGAGCACATAGTTCAGGTACTGCGCGGTCGGCCGCCCGGGGCGGATGCCGGGGATGAACCCGCCGTACTTCTTCATGTTGTCCGCCACCTCGGTCGGGTTGAACGTGATGGACACGTAGAAGTACGTGAAGAACACGACCAGCACGAAGAACGAGACCGCGTAGGCGGCCGAGTACCCGGTCGAGCCGTTCAGGTTGTTCTGCACCCAGGTGACCCAGCCCGCCGGATGGGCCTTGTTGCCGAACAGGGTGGACGCCAGTTCCGGGATGTACAGCAGCGACGAGGCGAAGATGACCGGGATGACACCGGCCTGGTTCACCTTGAGCGGGATGTAGGTCGAGGTCCCGCCGTACATCTTGCGGCCCACCATGCGCTTGGCGTACTGCACCGGGATGCGCCGCTGGGCCTGCTCCATGAAGACCACGAAGGCCACGATCCCGATGCCGATCAGCAGCACGATGGCCAGCACGAACCCGGACTTGGCGTGGTAGACGTCCACGATGTACCCGGCCATCTGGGAGATGACCGTGGTGAAGATGAGCACCGACATGCCGTTGCCGACGCCCCGGTCGGTGATCAGCTCGCCCAGCCACATGATGACCGCGGTGCCCGCCGTCATGGTGATCACCATGCTGGTGATGGTGAACACCGTAGGGGTTCGGGATCAGCGCCTGGGTGCAGCCGGGGAACAGGTTCCCGGACCGGGCGAACGCGACGATGCCGGTGGACTGCAGGATGGCCAGTCCGACCGTGAGGTACCGGGTGTACTGGGTGATCTTCGCCTGGCCCGACTGGCCCTCCTGGCGCAGCGTCTCCAGCCGGGGGATGACCACGGCGAGTAGCTGCAGGATGATGCTCGCGGTGATGTAGGGCATGATGCCCAGCGCGAACACGGACAGCCGGAGCAACGCGCCGCCGCTGAACAGGTTGACCAGCTGGTAGACGCCGGCCGCGCTGCTCTTGCTCTCCAGGCCGGTGCAGAACCTCACCGCCTTCTCGGAGATGCCCGGGGTGGGTACCGCCGCGCCGAACCGGAAGACGGCCAGGATGCCGAGGGTGAACAGCAGCTTCTTGCGCAGGTCAGGCGTCCGGAAGGCCCGGATGAACGCGGTCAGCATGCGCCGTCCTCAACTAGCTCGGTGAACGAGGTCAGGGCCGTGGTCTCCCGGGAGCGGCAGCGACGGCCGGTGCGCCGCAGTGTAGTGCGTCGGCAGCACTGTAACAGCCCTCTGCGCTCGGTAACGATGACTGTGTGTGGCCGGCGGGGGCAGCACACTTACAGCTCCGTGACCGTTCCCCCGGCCGCCGTGATCTTCTCCCGGGCCGAGGCGGAGAACGCGTGCGCGGTCACCCGCAGGGTCACATCCACGTCGCCCTGGCCGAGCACCTTGACCAGTTCGCCGGTCCGCACCGCGCCCTTGGCCGCCAGGTCCTCCGGGGTCACCTCGCCGCCCTGCGGGTACAGCTCGGTGAGCCGGCCGATGTTGACTACCTGGTAGGTGGTCTTGAAGCGCGCGTTGGAAAAGCCCCTCAGCTTCGGCACCCGGCGCTGCAGCGGCATCTGGCCGCCCTCGAAGCCGAGCGCCACCTGCCCGCGGGCCTTGGTGCCCTTGGTGCCGCGGCCCGCGGTCTTGCCCTTGGACGCCTCACCGCGGCCGACCCGGGTGCGCTCGGTGCGCGAGCCCGGGGCCGGGCGGAGATGATGGATCCTCAGCATGTCAGTCGACCTCCTCGACGGTGACGAGGTGCCGCACCGCGTAGATCATGCCGCGGAACTCGGGCCGGTCGTCCTTGACGACCACGTGCCCGATCCGCTTCAGCCCGAGCGAGCGCAGAGACGCCCGCTGGGATTTGGTGCCCCCGATCTCCGACCGGGTCTGGGTTACCTTCAGCTGTGTCATCAGCCCGCTCCGCTCAGCTGTTGCCGGACGCGGCGCCGGCGCTGGCCGCCGCCGCGCGGGCGCGCAGCATGGCCGCTGGGGCCACATCCTCGATCGGAAGTCCCCGCCGGGCCGCGATCTCCTCGGGGCGCTTCAGGCTCTTCAGCGCGGCCACCGTGGCGTGCACCACGTTGATCGGGTTGGACGAGCCGAGCGACCGGGACAGCACGTCGTGCACGCCCGCGCACTCCAGCACGGCGCGCACCGGGCCGCCGGCGATCACGCCGGTACCGGGACTGGCCGGCTTCAGCAGCACCACGCCCGCGGACTCCTCACCCTGCACCGTGTGCGGGATCGTGCCTGCGATCCGGGGCACCCGGAAGAACGACTTCTTGGCCGCCTCGACGCCCTTGGCGATAGCCGCGGGCACCTCCTTGGCCTTGCCGTACCCGACACCGACCATCCCGTTGCCGTCGCCCACGATGACCAGCGCGGTAAAGCTGAACCGCCGGCCGCCCTGGACCACCTTGGCGACCCGGTTGATGGTGACGACCCGCTCCAGGTAAGCGGTGCCCTTGTCGGCGCCGCCGCCACGGCGATCGTCCCGGCGGTCACGCCGTTCGCCACCGCCACCACGCCGCGGAGCTCCTGCCATCAGTCTGTCCTTCTCTCGTATGTCACGTGTGTCGCCCTCACAGGGCCAGGCCGCCTTCGCGCACCGCGTCGGCGAGCGCGGCGATCCGGCCGTGATAGGACCAGCCAGCGCGGTCGAGCACGGCCGCGGTCACGCCCGCGGCGGTCGCCCGCTCGGCGAGCAGCGTGCCAACCTGCCGGGCCTTGGCCGTCTTGTCCCCGTCGCTGTCCCTGATCGCCTCATCCAGGGTAGACGCGGCTGCGACCGTCCGGCCCGCGCCGTCGTCGATCAGCTGGACAAACGTGTGCCGGGCCGACCGGTTGACGATCAGCCGTGGCCGCTCCGCGCTGCCCATGACCTTCTTGCGCACCCGGATGTGCCGCCGCGACCGCGCGGCCGCCCGGCTCCGGGCCTGGGTCTTCGTGCCAGCCATCTGTTACTTACCAGCCTTCCCGACCTTGCGGCGGATCTGCTCGCCCTGGTACCGGATGCCCTTGCCCTTGTACGGGTCGGGCTTGCGGAGCTTGCGGATGTTCGCGGCGACCTCGCCCACCAGCTGCTTGTCGATGCCCTCGACCACCAGCCGGGTGGGCGTCTCGACCCGGAACGTGATGCCGTCCGGCGGGGTCACCACCACCGGGTGGCTGAAGCCCAGCGAGAACTCCAGGTTGGAGCCCCGCGCCTGGACCCGGTAGCCGACCCCGACGATTTCCAGTGTCTTGCTGTAGCCCTGGGTCACCCCGGTCACCATGTTGGCCACCAGAGTCCGCGACAGGCCGTGCAGTGCGCGCACCTTGCCCTCGTCGTTGGGCCTGGTCACCTTCAGGGTGCCGTTGTCCCGGGTGATCTCGATGGGCGGGGTGAGCTCCAGGGCCAGCGTGCCCTTGGGGCCCTTCACGCTCACCGCGCGGCCGTCGAGAGTGACGTCGACGCCCCCGGGGATCTCCACGGGCAGCCGTCCAATTCGTGACATCGCCGTCTCCTCACCAGACGTAGGCGAGGACTTCCCCGCCTACGCCGCGCTTGTTCGCCTGCTTGTCGGTCATCAGGCCGGCCGAGGTGGAGATGATGGCGATGCCGAGGCCGCCAAGCACCCGCGGCAGGTTGTCCTTCTTGGCGTAGACCCGCAGGCCTGGCTTGGACACCCGCTTGATCCCGGCGATCGAGCGCTCCCGGGTCGGGCCGTACTTGAGCGACACCACGAGGCTCTTGCCCACCGGGGCGGCTTCCACGGCCCACCCGGCGATGTAGCCCTCCTGCTTGAGGATCTCCGCGATCCGGACCTTGATCGTGGAGCTGGGCATGCCCACCGTGTCGTGGTATGCCGAGTTGGCGTTACGCAGACGGGCCAGCATGTCTGCGATCGGGTCGGTCATCGTCATGGCCTGGAGGCCTTCCTCACCGCGGTTTCCCAGCGGACCTGCGGCGTAGTCAGTGGGCGCGGGACGCGCCCAGGTTTGGTCGGGTGGCCGGGCTTCCGGCTACCAGCTGGACTTCGTGATGCCCGGCAGCTCACCGCGGTGGGCCATCGAGCGGAAGCAGATACGGCACAGGCCGAACCTGCGGTACACGGCACGCGGCCGCCCGCAGCGCGAGCACCTGGTGTACCCGCGCACCTTGAACTTGGGCTTGCGCGCCGCCTTGACGACTAGCGCCTTCTTCGCCACTCCTCAGCTCTCCTTGAACGGGAATCCGAGCCGCCGCAGCAGCGAACGGCCCTCATCGTCGTTGGTCGCGGTGGTCACCAGCGTCACGTCCATGCCGCGCTGCCGGTCGACCGCGTCCGCGTTGATCTCGTGAAACATCAGCTGCTCGGTCAGCCCGAACGTGTAGTTCCCGCGGCCGTCGAACTGCCGGTCGGACAGGCCGCGGAAGTCACGGATCCGGGGCAGCGCCAGCGACAGCAGGCGGTCGCAGAACTCCCACATCCGGTCGCCGCGCAGCGTCACGTGCGCACCGATCGGCATGCCCTCGCGCAGCTTGAACTGGGCGATGGACTTGCGGGCCCGGGCCACGGCGGGCTTCTGCCCGGTGATCACGGCCAGGTCCCGGACCGCGCCGTCGATCAGCTTGGCGTCCCGGGCCGCGTCGCCCACACCCATGTTGACCACGATCTTGACCAGCGTGGGCACCTGCATCACGTTGGCGTACTTGAACTCCTCGCGCAGCGCCGGCGCGATCTCCGCCCGGTAGCGCTCCTTGAGCCGCGGGACCGGGTAGGACCGGCCCGCGCCGCCCGGCGCCGGGGCCTGCTCTGTTGTCGTCGTCATCAGAAGTCCTTACCGCCCGGCCGGGACACCCGGATCTTGGCGCCGTTCTCGTCGTACCGGTAACCGGCGCGCGCGGGCTTCTTCGTGTCCGGGTCGATCAGCTGGACGTTGCTCACGTGGATCAGGGCCTCGGTGTTGATGATGCCGCCCTGCTTGGAACCACCAGCACCACGGCCCTGGTAGTCAACCTTCTTGTTCTTGTGCACCATGTTGACGCCCTGCACCAGCACCCGCTGCCGCTCGGGGTCGGCCAGGATGACCGTGCCCTCCCGGCCCGCGTCCCGGCCCGCGATGACCACCACGTGGTCACCCTTCTTGATCTTCATCCGCGGCGGGCGGCCCGCGGCATCCTTCTTCGCCATCGCGCCCTTCTTACGGGTGGTCATCACAGCACCTCCGGCGCAAGCGAGATGATCCGCATGAAGCGCTTCTCGCGCAGTTCCCGGCCGACCGGGCCGAAGATGCGGGTGCCGCGCGGATCACCGCCGTCCCGGATCAGCACGGCAGCGTTCTCGTCGAAACGGATATAGGAACCGTCACCGCGGCGGCGCTCCTTGCGGGTGCGCACCACGACGGCCTTGACAACATCGCCCTTCTTCACCCCGGCACCGGGAAGGGCATCCTTCACTGTGGCCACGATGACATCACCGATGCCCGCGTATCGCCGGCCAGAGCCGCCGAGCACGCGGATACACAAGATCTCCTTGGCACCGGTGTTGTCGGCGACTTTAAGCCGCGACTCCTGCTGGATCACGTCAACTCCTGCTTCCTGACGCCGGGGTTTCGCGGGGCCCGCGCCCCACGGTGGTTGCTACTTGGCCTTCTCCAGGATCTCCGCGACGCGCCAGCGCTTTGTCGCGGACATGGGCCTGGTCTCCATCAGCCGGACCCGGTCACCGACGCCGCACGCGTTCTCGCCGTCGTGCGCGGTGTACTTCTTGGTCCGCCGGATGATCTTGCCGTACTTGGGGTGCTTAACGCGGTCCTCGACGATGACCACGACGGTCTTGTCCATCTTGTCGCTGACCACGAGGCCTTCGCGGATCTTGCGGTAACCCCGATCGACTGCACCGCTCTGCTCGGTGTCACTCACTGTCTTCCGCCTCCTGGACAAACGTCACGATGCCAAGCTCGCGTTCCCGCTTCACCGTGTAGATTCGGGCGATCTCCTTGCGCACGGCGCGCAGCCGCCCGTGGCTCTCCAGCTGGCCGGTCGCGGCCTGAAAACGGAGGTTGAACAGCTCCGTCTTCGCCTCGGCCAGCTTGCTGTCGAGTTCTTCCTCACTGGAATTCCGCAGGTCAGCGGCGGCTAGGCCGTTAGCCATTACGCCTCACCCATTTCACGCTTGACGAATTCGGCCCCTTCAGCTGGCACAGCATGGGCAGCTTGTGCGCGCGCATCACGCCTCACCCATCTCACGCTTGACGAACCGGCACTTCATGGGCAGCTTGTGCATAGCCCGGCGGAGTGCCTCCCTGGCCACCGGCTCGGCCACCCCGGACAGCTCGAACATGACCCGCCCGGGCTTGACGTTGGCGACCCACCACTCCGGCGAGCCCTTGCCCGAGCCCATCCGGGTCTCGGCCGGCTTCTTGGTCAGCGGCCGGTCGGGGTAGATCGTGATCCACACCTTCCCGCCACGGCGGATGTGCCGCGTCATGGCGATACGGGCGGACTCGATCTGCCGGTTGGTCACGTACGCGTGCTCCAGGGCCTGGATGCCGTACTCACCGAAGGCCACCCGGGTGCCGCCCTTGGCGACCCCGTGCCGGTCCGGCCGGTGCTGCTTGCGGTGCTTGACCCTGCGTGGGATCAGCATTCCTCAGCCCTCCTCACCACTGGCCGGGGCCGCGGCGGGCGCCTGCTCGGCCGGGCTGGCCGGGGCAGCCGGGGCGGCGGCCCGCTCGTCGGGCCGCTCGCTGGGCGCGCCGCGGTCGGGCCGGTCGGGCCGGTCCGCGCCGTCCGCCCCGCCAGGGCGGCGGCGGCCGCGCTGCGGGCCGGTCGGGCGGTCGCGGCGCTGGCCCGCGCGCAGCGCGGCCGCGGCGGCCTCGCGCTCGGCCCGGGTCTGCGGGGCCTCGCCCCGGTAGATCCACACCTTGACGCCGATCCGGCCGAACGTCGTCCGGGCCTCGTAGAAGCCGTAGTCGATGTCGGCGCGCAGCGTGTGCAGCGGGACCCGGCCCTCGCGGTAGAACTCCGACCGGGACATTTCCGCGCCGCCGAGGCGGCCCGAGCACTGCACCCGGATGCCCCGCGCGCCACCCTTCATCGACGTCTGCATGGCCTTGCGCATGGCCCGCCGGAACGACACCCGGCTGGACAGCTGCTCGGCCACGCCCTGCGCGACGAGCTGCGCGTCGGTCTCGGGGTTCTTCACCTCGAGGATGTTCAGCTGGATCTGCTTGCTGGTCAGCTTCTCCAGATCGCTGCGGATCCGGTCGGCCTCGGCGCCGCGGCGGCCGATGACGATGCCCGGGCGCGCGGTGTGGATATCCACCCGCACCCGGTCCCGGGTGCGCTCGATCTCCACCTTGGAGATGCCCGCGCGCTCCATGCCGCGCTGCAGCATCCGGCGGATGGCCACGTCCTCGGCCACGTAATCCTTGTACAGCTTGTCCGCATACCACCGGCTCTTGAAGTCGGTGGTGATGCCAAGCCGGAACCCGTGCGGGTTCACCTTCTGCCCCACTAGCGGGACCTCCCCTTGGGTTCATCAGACACGATTACCGTGATGTGGCTGGTGCGCTTGTTGATCCGGTAGCCCCGGCCCTGCGCCCGCGGCCGGAACCGCTTGAGCGTCGGCCCTTCGTCCACCCACGCCCGGCTGACCACGAGCGAGCCCGCATCGGCCTGCTGGCCCTGCTCGGCGTTGGCGATGGCGCTCGCCAGCACCTTGCCCACCGGGTCGCTGGCCGACTGCGGCGCGAAGGCCAGCACCGCCTGCGCCTCCTCGGCAGGCATGCCACGGATCAGGTCCACCACCCGGCGGGCCTTCCGCGGCGTGACGCGAACGTACCGCGCCTTCGCCCTTGCTTCCATGCTCTTCTCTCGCTCTCTGGTCTGCGCGCGACGGCCTAGCGGCGGCTGCGGCGGTCGTCCCGGACGTGGCTGCGGAAGGTGCGGGTCGGCGCGAACTCGCCGAGCTTGTGACCGACCATGGCCTCGGTGATGAACACCGGCACGTGCTTGCGGCCGTCGTGCACCGCGATCGTGTGGCCCAGCATCGCCGGAACGATCATGGAACGGCGGGACCAGGTCTTGATCAGGTTCCTGGTGCCGTTCTCGTTCTGCACGTCCACCTTCTTGATCAGGTGGTCGTCGACGAACGGGCCCTTCTTAAGGCTACGAGGCATCGTTGGGTGCTCCTACCGCTTCTTCTTGCTGCGCCTGCGGACGATCAGCCGGTCGCTGGACTTGTTGGCTTGCCGGGTCCGGCCCTCGGGCTTGCCCCACGGGCTGACCGGGTGACGGCCGCCAGAGCTCTTGCCCTCGCCGCCGCCGAGCGGGTGATCCACTGGGTTCATCGCCACACCGCGGACCGAGGGGCGGTGCCCTTTCCACCGGTTCCGGCCCGCCTTGCCGAGCTTGATGTTGCCCTGCTCGGCGTTGCCGACCTCGCCCACGGTGGCCCGGCAGGCCGCGTCCACCCGCCTGATCTCACCAGAGGGCATGCGCAGCTGGGCGAACCCGCCATCCTTGGCCAGCAGCTGAACGCCGGAACCGGCCGACCTCGCGATCTTCGCGCCGCCGCCGGGCCGCAGCTCGATGGCGTGCACCACGGTGCCGGTCGGGATGTTCCGCAGCGGCAGGCAGTTGCCCGGCCGGATGTCGGACGACGGCCCGTTCTCCACCTGGTCACCCTGGGACAGGCCCTCGGGCGCGAGGATGTAGCGCTTCTCGCCGTCCGCGTAGTGCAGCAGCGCGATCCGGGAGGTGCGGTTCGGGTCGTACTCGATGTGCGCGACCCGGGCCGGGACGCCGTCCTTGTCGGCCCGGCGGAAGTCGATCAGCCGGTAGGCGCGCTTGTGCCCGCCGCCCTGGTGCCGCGCCGTGATCCGGCCGTGCACGTTCCGGCCGCCGCGCGAGGACAGCGGGCGGACCAGCGACTTCTCCGGCTCACTGCGGGTGAGCTCGGAGAAGTCCGCGCCGCTCGCGCCCCGCCGTCCCGGGGTCGTCGGCTTGTACTTGCGGATAGCCATGTGTGCTCAAGCTCCTCTGGATACGGCTAGCTGACCGGGCCGCCGAAGACGTCGATCCGCTCCCCGGCGGCGAGGCTCACGATGGCCCGCTTGGTGGCGGGCCGCTGGCCCCAGCCGTACCGGGTGCGGCGGCGCTTGCCCGGCCGGTTGAGCGTGTTCACCCCGGTCACCTTGACCCCGAAGATGGCCTCCACGGCCTGCCGGACCTCGGTCCGGTTGGCGTGCCGCGGCACCAGGAACGTGTACTTGCCATCGTCCGCGAGCCGGTAGGTCTTCTCCGAGATGACCGGCCGCAGGAGGACGTCGCGGGGATTGGGGATCCTGGTCGCGCTCACTGGTCATCCTCCTTCGGCGTGGCGCTGGCCCGGCGGGTCCGGGGCTTGGCCGGCGCCGGGGTCTCGGCCGGCTCGCTGGCCGTCTCGGCCGCAGGCTCGCTGGGTGCCTCCGCGTCGGCCGCGGGCTCGCTGGGCGCCTCGGCCTTGGCCACCGGCTTGCTGCTGGGTGCCTCAGCCTTGGCCGCGGGCTCGCTGGGTGCCTCGGCGTCAGCCGCGGGCTTGCTGGTCTTGCCGGCCGCGGCCTGGCCCGGCGTGGACCGGGTGGTCCGCCGCTTCGGGGCCGGGGCGGCGTCCAGGGCGACGCTGCTGCCCGGGCTGAGCCGGCCGACGAACGCGGACAGCGCCGCGTGGGTGAACACCACGTGCTCGCTGGCCAGGACGTCGTAGGTGTTCAGCTGGTCGGTGGCCAGGATCCGGAGGCCCGGCACGTTGCGCAGGCTCTTCCAGGTCACGTCGTCCTCGGGCTCGGCTACCACCAGCACGCTGGCTACCAGCCTGGCCTGGGCCAGGCCGATCGCGGTGCGCAGCATGGCCAGCGCCTCGCTGGTCCGGGGCGCGTCACCCTCGACGAACGCGGTGACCACGGACACCCGCCCGTTGCTGGCCCGGTCGGACAGCGCGCCCGCCAGCGCGGCCGCCTTCATCTTCTTGGGCGTCCGCTGCACGTAGGAGCGCGGCACCGGGCCGTGCGCGATGCCGCCGCCGGCGTACTGCGGCGCGCGGAGCGAGCCCTGCCGGGCCCGCCCGGTGCCCTTCTGCCGGTACGGCTTGCGGCCGCCGCCGCGGACCGCGCCGCGGGTCTTGGTGGCGTGCGTGCCCTGCCGGGCCGCGGCCTCCTGGGCCACCACGACCTGGTGGATCAGGGGCACGTTGACCGGGGCGCTGAAGATCTCGCCGGGCAGCTCCACGTCCTGGCCGGAGCCGGACGGGGAGACGACGCTGACAGTGGTACTCACCGGGCCTCCTTCGTGCCGGACAGCGGGGTCCGGACCGAGCTGCGGACGAAGACCAGGCTGCCCCTGGGGCCCGGCACGGCGCCGCGGATCAGCAGCAGGCCGCGCTCGGCGTCCACCGCGTGCACGGTCAAGCCGGGCGTGGTGGTGCGCACGCCGCCCATCCGGCCCGCCATCCGCATGCCCTTGAACACCCGGCCGGGGGTGGCGCAGCCACCGATCGACCCGGGTGAGCGGTGCTTGCGCTGGGTGCCGTGCGAGGAGCTGAGGCCGCGGAACCCGTGCCGCTTCATCACGCCCGCGGTGCCTTTGCCCTTGCTCCGGCCGGTCACGTCGACCAGGTCGCCCGCGCCGAACGTTTCCGCGGTGACCTCCTGGCCGAGGGTGTAGTCGGTGGCGTCATCGGTCCGCAGCTCGGCGAGGTACCGGCGCGGCGTCACCGAGGCCTTGGCGAAATGCCCGGCCACCGGCTTGGTCACCCGGCGCGGGTCGATCTCGCCATACCCCAGCTGCACGGCCGAGTAGCCGTTCGCGCCGGGCGTGCGCACGGCGGTCACCACGCAGGGCCCCGCCTGCACCACGGTGACGGGAACCATCCGCCCGTCGGCGTCGAAGACCTGGCTCATGCCAAGTTTCGTGCCGAGGACGCCCTTGCTGTGCTTGGTCATGTCGGTGCGTTCCTCAGAGCTTGATCTCGATGTCGACACCTGCGGGCAGGTCCAGCCGCATCAGCGAGTTGACGGTCTTCGGCGTGGGGTCGATGATGTCGATAAGCCGCTTGTGGGTGCGCATTTCGAAGTGCTCCCGCGAGTCCTTGTACTTGTGCGGGGAGCGGATGACGCAGTAGATGTTCTTCTCGGTGGGCAGCGGGACAGGCCCGGCAACCCGCGCACCGGTGCGCGTCACCGTGTCGACGATCTTCCGCGCCGAGCTGTCGATGACCTCGTGATCGTAGGCCTTGAGCCGGATGCGGATCTTTTGTCCCGCCATGTGCCTTCCGTGTCCTTCGTTGCGTGGGCCGGTTGTGCTGGTGTGCAGCGATCGCCGCCCCCGGCCTGCTGGCCGGGGGCGGCAGTCCCGCTACTTGATGATCTTCGTGACCCGGCCGGCGCCAACGGTGCGGCCGCCCTCGCGGATCGCGAACTTCAGCCCCTCCTCCATGGCGATGGGCTGGATCAGCTCGATGCGCATCTCGGTGTTGTCGCCGGGCATGACCATCTCGGTGCCCTCAGGCAGGTGGACGACGCCCGTCACGTCCGTGGTCCGGAAGTAGAACTGCGGGCGGTAGTTGTTGAAGAACGGCGTGTGCCGTCCCCCTCGTCCTTGGACAGGATGTAGACCTGGCCCTCGAACTCGGTGTGCGGGGTGTTGGTGCCCGGCTTGATGACGACCTGGCCGCGCTCCACTTCCTCGCGCTTGATGCCCCGCAGCAGCAGGCCCGCGTTGTCACCGGCCTGGCCCTCGTCCAGGATCTTGTGGAACATCTCCACGCCGGTGACCGTGGTCTTCTGCGCCCTCTCCTTGATGCCGATGATCTCGACTTCCTCGGAGGTGTGCACCTTGCCGCGCTCGATCCGGCCGGTCACCACGGTGCCGCGGCCGGTGATCGAGAACACGTCCTCGACCGGCATCAGGAACGGCTTGTCGGTGTCCCGGACCGGCTCGGGGATGCTGTCGTCGCAGGCCTCCATGAGCTCGACGACCTTCGCGCTCCACTCCGCGTCGCCCTCCAGCGCCTTGAGCGCGGAGACCCGGATCACCGGGACGTCGTCGCCGGGGAACTCGTAGGTGGTCAGCAGCTCACGTACCTCGAGCTCGACCAGCTCCAGGATCTCCTCGTCGTCCACCATGTCGGCCTTGTTCAGCGCGACCACGATGTACGGCACGCCGACCTGGCGGGCCAGCAGCACGTGCTCGCGGGTCTGCGGCATCGGGCCGTCGGTGGCGGCGACCACCAGGATGGCGCCGTCCATCTGCGCCGCACCAGTGATCATGTTCTTGATGTAGTCGGCGTGACCCGGGCAGTCCACGTGTGCGTAGTGCCGCTTGTCGGTCTGGTACTCGACGTGCGAGATCGAGATGGTGATCCCGCGCTCCTTCTCTTCCTTCGCGTTGTCGATCTGGTCGAAGGGCGTGAAGGGGTTGATGTCGGGATACTTGTCGTGCAGCACCTTGGTGATCGCCGCGGTCAGGGTGGTCTTGCCGTGGTCGATGTGCCCGATGGTGCCGATGTTCACGTGCGGCTTCGTCCGCTCGAACTTGGCCTTGCCCACTGTTTCTCCTAGTTGCGATCGTCCCCACCGGTGGTGGGGCCAAGGCGCTCCTCGGTGCGCCGTTCTTCTGGTTTACGTATGTGTTGTGTGGTGTCACTCACCACGGGCCTTGGCGATGATCTCCTTGGCGATGCTGGGCGGGACCTCGGCATACGAGTCGAACTGCATGCTGTAGTCCGCCCGGCCCTGGGTCCGGCTGCGCAGGTCCCCCACGTAGCCGAACATCTCCGACAGCGGCACGTTGGCCTTGACCACGCGCACGCCGGAGCGCTCCTCCATGGCCTGGATCTGGCCGCGGCGGGCGTTCAGGTCACCGATGACGTCACCCATGTAGTCATCGGGCGTCCGGACCTCGACCGCCACCACCGGCTCCAGCAGCACCGGGTCCGCGTGGGCGGCCGCCTTCTTGAATGCCATGGAACCGGCGATCTTGAAGGCGAGCTCAGACGAGTCCACCTCGTGGTAGGCACCGTCGGTGAGCGTGACCTTCACGTCCACCATCGGGTAGCCGGCCAGGACACCGAACTCGGCGGCCTCCTGGCAGCCCGCGTCCACCGACGGGATGTACTCGCGCGGGATGCGGCCACCGGTGATCTTGTTCTCGAACTCGTAGCCGCCGCCGTCGCCGCCGGTCGGCTCCAGGTTGATAACCACCCGGCCGTACTGGCCGGCACCACCGGTCTGCTTCTTGTGCGTGTAGTCGACCTTCTCCACCTTGCGGCGGATGGTCTCCCGGTACGCCACCTGCGGGCGGCCGATGTTCGCCTCGACGCGGAACTCGCGCCGCATCCGGTCCACCAGGACCTCGAGGTGCAACTCGCCCATCCCGGAGATGATCGTCTGCCCGGTCTCCTCGTCCGTGCGGACCTGGAAGGTCGGGTCCTCCTCGGCCAGCCGCTGGATCGCGATGCCCAGCTTGTCCTGGTCGCCCTTGGTCTTCGGCTCGATGGCCACGTTGATGACCGGGGCCGGGAACGTCATCGACTCCAGGATCACCTGCCGGTGCGCATCGGACAGGGTGTCACCGGTGGTGGTGTCCTTGAGCCCCATCACGGCGACGATCTGGCCAGCGGTCGCGGACGGGCGCTCCTCGCGCTTGTTCGCGTGCATCTGGTAGATCTTGCCGATCCGCTCCCGGCGGCCCTTGGTGGAGTTGAGCACGTTGGAGCCCGACTCCAGGGTGCCGGAGTAGACCCGGATGTAGGTCAGCTTGCCGAGGTGCTGGTCGGACATGATCTTGAACGCCAGCGCGGAGAACGGCTCGGACGGGTCGGCCTTGCGCAGCACGAGCTGGTCCTCGTCGCCCACCTCGTGCCCCTTGACCGGCGGGATGTCCACCGGGCTGGGCAGGTAGTCCACGATCGCGTCCAGCATCGGCTGCACGCCCTTGTTCTTGAACGCGCTGCCGCACAGCACGGGGGTGACCCCGCCCGCGATCGTGGCCCGCCGGATGGCGGCGATGAGCTGCTCCTCGGTGGGCTCGGTGCCCTCGAGGTAGAGCTCCATCATCTCCTCGTCGTTCTCGGCGATGGTCTCCAGCAGCTTGTCGCGCCACTCGCGGGCCGCCTCGACGTGGTCGTCAGGGATGCCGACGACGTCGTACTTGTCGCCCTTGCCCTCGGTCTGCCACAGCAGCGCCCGCATCCGGACCAGGTCGATGACGCCACGGAAGTCCGACTCCACGCCCCACGGCAGCTGGATGACCAGCGGGGTGGCGCCGAGCCGGTCGGTGATCATCTCGACGCAACGGTGGAACTCCGCGCCCACCCGGTCCATCTTGTTGACGAAGCAGATGCGCGGGACCCCGTACCGGTCAGCCTGCCGCCAGACGGTCTCCGACTGGGGCTCCACACCGGCCACGCCGTCGAACACGGCGACAGCGCCGTCCAGCACCCGCAGCGAGCGCTCAACTTCCACAGTGAAGTCGACGTGCCCGGGGGTGTCGATGATGTTGATGGTGTTATCACGCCAGTGGGTCGTGGTCGCCGCCGACGTGATGGTGATACCGCGCTCCTGCTCCTGCTCCATCCAGTCCATGGTGGCCGCGCCCTCATGGACCTCACCGATCTTGTAGTTGATGCCGGTGTAGAACAGGATCCGCTCGGTGGTCGTGGTTTTACCCGCGTCGATGTGCGCCATGATCCCGATGTTGCGGACCTTGGCAAGCTCTACGGCGGTCTGGGTCGCCACTTTAAGATTCCTCGCTGCTTCGTCAGTAGTCGGCCGCTCGGCGGCCCTCATTACCAGCGGTAATGGGCAAAAGCCTTGTTCGATTCGGCCATCTTGTGGGTGTCCTCGCGGCGCTTCACGCTCGCCCCGAGGCCATTGCTCGCGTCGAGCAGCTCGTTCATGAGCCGCTCGGTCATGGTCTTCTCCCGGCGCTGCCGCGAGTAGGCCACCAGCCAGCGCAGCGCCAGCGTGGTGCTCCGGGACGCCCGGACCTCGACCGGCACCTGGTAGGTGGCGCCACCGACCCGGCGGCTGCGGACCTCCAGGGTCGGCTTCACGTTGTCCAGCGCCCGCTTGAGCGTGACCACCGGGTCGTTACCGGTCTTGTCCCGCGCGCCGTCCAGCGCGCCGTACACGATCCGCTCGGCCAGCGAACGCTTGCCGCTGCGCAGCACCTTGTTCACCAGCGCGGTCACCAGCGGCGAGCCGTACACCGGGTCGGTGACGAGCTGCCGTTTGGTCGCGGGACCCTTACGCGGCATGTCAGCTCTTCTCCTTCTTCGCGCCGTAACGGCTCCGTGCCTGCTTACGGTTGCGCACGCCCTGCGTGTCGAGCGCGCCACGGATGACCTTGTACCGCACGCCGGGAAGGTCCCGGACCCGGCCGCCCCGCACCAGCACGATGGAGTGCTCCTGCAGGTTGTGGCCGACGCCGGGGATGTACGCGGTGACCTCGATCTGGCTGGTCAGCCGGACCCTGGCCACCTTCCGCAGCGCGGAGTTGGGCTTCTTGGGGGTCGTGGTGTAAACGCGCGTGCAAACGCCTCGGCGCTGAGGGCTGCCCTTCAGGGCCGGGGTAGTGGTCTTAGCCACCTTGTCCTGGCGGCCCTTGCGGACCAGCTGCTGGATCGTGGGCACCGCGTCTCCGTCTTTTTCCGCGCGCCTCGCGGCGCGATGTTTTCTCCGCGCCTCGCGGCGCGACGTCTTGTCCTGTCGGCCGCACCTCGCGATGCGGCCTTTCTGTGGCACCATGACAGCGCCTGACCTGCTGTTTTCCTTGTCCTTCCGACCCCCGTGGTCGGGCGTGTCGCAGTCGCCACGGCACATCAGCTCCCGCAGGAGCCTGGAGTCGAGAGAGGAAAAGGCCCGCACGCCTGGCCGCTCGCCGCCCCGGCCTTCCGGCCATGGAGCTACAGCCCACTAGCGCACGCGTACCCGCTTGTCACGGGCACGATGCCCTAGCGTACCCAACCTTTTGCTGACAGGCAAAGCGAACGGCGATCATGCCCGCCTGGGCCCGATCGCTGTCATTTTCCTGCCCGCGGCGGTGAAACGACGCCCGGGGGGCAGCAGGAGGGCCCGCCTTCAGCCCGCTGTCTGTCCAAGGTTGCCAACCATGACGGTCCGCCGCTTATTCCAGGCGGTGCGTTCTGTCAGTGCGGTGCATAGTGGGCGTGGGAGCACCCACGATGAACCGCACCGAGACGGGAGAGGCGGGCTTGGGTGGCTGACAGCGCAGATCTGGCCCGTTTGCTGGTGGCGATCACGGCCGGTGATCATGTGCTCGCCAGGACATTGCTGGACGCGGTGCCGTCGCTGGTCACGGCGCGCCTGGCGCGCCGCGACGAGTTCTTCATCGACCGGTGTCACGCCCAGGCCTACGAAGGAGACACTCCCCTGCACGCGGCGGCGTTCGCTTACGACGGCTCCATGGCGCGGGACCTGGTGGCGCGCGGCGCCGGCGTCCGCGCCCGCAACCGCCGGGGCGCCGAGCCCCTGCACGCAGCGGTGACCGGCGAGCCGGGCGCGGCCAACTGGAATCCGGGCCGCCAGCGGGAGGTCATCGACTACCTCATCGGCGCGGGCGCCGACCCGGACGCGGCCGCCCTGGGCGGGGTAACGCCCTTGCACCGGGCCGTCCGGAACCGGTGCTCGGCCGCTGTCGAGGCACTCCTGGCCGCCGGCGCCGACCCCCGCCTGGCCAACGACCACGGCTCCACCCCGGCTGATCTCGCCCGCTGGACAACGGGGCGCGGCGGTACCGGGTCACCGGCGGCCAAGGCCGAACAGCGGACCATCATCGGCCTCCTCAGCGGGGCCACGGCCTGACACCAGCGGCCCGCCGGCCATCCTGGTCACGGCATAGTGCCTGGCGGCCGGCCAGCAGGAGCACCCGGCAGGCGCCGGGGGGCGGCTGGTCAGCTGGGGGAACGGGCCGTTAGGTAAAAGAAAATGTGCCGTGGCCTGGGCTCGGGCACGGCACGAATTCTGGTGCTGGTAGCTGTAGTTACTTCTTGAAGGCGTCTTTTACATTTTCGCCGGCCTGCTTGATGTTGCCTTTGGCCTGGTCGGCTTTGCCTTCGGCTTCCATCTGCTCGTTGCCGATCGCCTTGCCGACGGCCTTCTTGACCTTCCCCTTGGTGGCGGTGGCCTTGTTGGCGGCCTTGTCTTCGGTGGCCATGAGCTGGCTCCTGTCTGCACTGGACTGCATTGCGTCCTCTTCCATCTGTCCAGGCAGGCCGGGGCTAAACAGTGCGGGGCGCCCGGTGGCATTCGCCGCCGGGCGCCCCGCGTGGGCCAGTGACCCGCTTACCTGTTGTACGAACCGAAGTCGTACTCCTCGAGCGGGATCGCGTCCGCCGAGCCCTGGCCGAACGCGTAGCTCGGGGCTTCCTCGTACCCGGTGGCCGGGTACACCGATGACCTCGCGTCATCGGTGGGCTCGACCCGGACGCTCCGGTACCGCGGCATGCCGGTACCGGCCGGGATGAGCTTGCCGATGATCACGTTCTCCTTGAGGCCGAGCAGCGGGTCCGACTTGGCGTGGATGGCCGCGTCGGTGAGCACCCGGGTCGTCTCCTGGAAGGACGCCGCGGACAGCCACGACTCGGTGGCCAGCGACGCCTTGGTGATGCCCATCAGCACCGGGCGGCCTGAGGCGGGGGTGCCGCCCGTCTCCACCACGGACCGGTTGACGTTCTCGAACCGGGGACGCTCCACGAGCTCCCCGGGGAGCAGGTCGGTGTCGCCGGACTCGAGGACGTTCACCCGCTTGAGCATCTGCCGGATGATGATCTCGATGTGCTTGTCGTGGATGGACACACCCTGCGACCGGTACACCTCCTGGACCTCGTGCACCAGGTGCAGCTGCACCTCGCGCGAGCCCAGGATGCGGAGCACCTCGTGCGGGTTGACCGCGCCCTGGATCAGCTGCTGGCCGACGTGCACGCGGTCCCCGTCCGCGACGATGAGCCGCGAGCGCATCGGCACCTGGTAGGCGAGCTCCTCGCTACCGTCGTCCGGGATCACGATGATCTTGCGGGTCTTCTCGGTCTCCTCGACCTTGATCCGCCCGTCGACCTCGCTGATCGGGGCCATGCCCTTGGGGATCCGGGCCTCGAAGAGTTCCTGGATCCGGGGCAGGCCGTGGGTGATGTCCAGCCCGGCCACACCACCGGTGTGGAAGGTACGCATCGTCAGCTGCGTACCCGGCTCACCGATGGACTGCGCGGCCACGATGCCGACGGCCTCGCCCACGTCCACCCGCTTGCCGGTGGCCAGCGAGCGCCCGTAGCACTTGGCGCAGACACCGATCTTCGCCTCGCAGACCAGGACGCTGTACGTCCTGATGCCGTCCACGCCCGCGTTGACCAGCTGGTCGATCATCGTCTCGGTGGTGTCGGTGTCCGCCTGGGCGAGCACCTTGCCGTCCACCTCGACATCCTCGGCGATGCTCCGCCCGGTGCCGGTGTTCTCGATGTTGGGCAGCTTGCGCAGCGTCCCGTCCGCGGCCCGGTCGGCGATCTTCATCACGATCGACCGGTCGGTGCCACAGTCCTCTTCCCGGACGATGACGTCCTGCGCCACGTCCACCAGCCGCCGGGTCAGGTACCCGGAGTCGGCGGTGCGCAGCGCGGTGTCGGCCAGGCCCTTGCGGGCGCCGTGCGTCGAGATGAAGTACTCGACCACGGACAGCCCCTCGCGGAAGCTGGACTTGATCGGCCGCGGGATGGTCTCGCCCTTGGGGTTGGAGACCAGGCCCCGCATGCCGGCGATCTGCCGGACCTGCATCGGGTTGCCACGGGCACCGGAGTTGACCATCATCCACACCGAGTTGGTCTCGGGGAACGCGGCCTCCATGTCCTTGGCCACATCGCTGGTCGCGTGCGTCCAGATCTCGATGAGCTCCTGACGGCGCTCGTCGTCGGTGATCAGGCCGCGCTCGTACTCACGCTGCACCTTGTCCGCGCGCTTCTCGTAGGCCTCGAGGATCTCCTGCTTGTGCGGCGGAGCCACGACGTCCTCGATGGCGATCGTCACGCCGGCCCGGGTCGCCCAGTGGAACCCGGCGTCCTTCAGCGCGTCGAGCGCCGCCGCCACCTCGACCTTGGGGTAGGTCTCGGCCAGCTCGTTGACGATCGTGGACAGCTGCTTCTTCCCGACCTCGTAGTTGACGAACGGGAAGCTGCCCGGCAGCGTCTCGTTGAAGTAGCACCGGCCCAGCGTGGTCTCCAGGCGGAACGGCTCACCCGGCACCCAGCCCTCCGGCGCGGTGAACCCGCGCGGCGGGGTGGTGTCGGTCAGCCGCACCTGGATCTTCGCCTGCAGGTCCAGCTCACCCTGGTCGTAGGCCATGGTGGCCTCGGCCACCGAGGAGAACACCCGGCCCGCGCCGGGCACGCCCTCGGCCTCCCGGGTCAGGCAGTAGATCCCGATGACCATGTCCTGGGTCGGCATGGTCACCGGCTTGCCGTCGGCCGGCTTGAGGATGTTGTTGGTGGACAGCATCAGGATCCGCGCCTCGGCCTGCGCCTCGGCGGACAGCGGCAGGTGCACTGCCATCTGGTCACCGTCGAAGTCCGCGTTGAACGCGGTGCAGACCAGCGGGTGGATCTGGATGGCCTTGCCCTCGACCAGCTGCGGCTCGAACGCCTGGATGCCCAGCCGGTGCAGGGTCGGCGCCCGGTTGAGCAGCACCGGGTGCTCGGTGATGACCTCTTCGAGCACGTCCCAGACGACCGGGCGGGCGCGCTCCACCATCCGCTTGGCGGACTTGATGTTCTGCGCGTGGTTCAGGTTGACCAGCCGCTTCATCACGAACGGCTTGAACAGCTCGACCGCCATCTCCTTGGGCAGGCCGCACTGGTGCAGCTTGAGCTGCGGGCCGACCACGATGACGCTCCGGCCGGAGTAGTCAACCCGCTTGCCCAGCAGGTTCTGCCGGAACCGGCCCTGCTTGCCCTTGAGCATGTCGGACAGCGACTTGAGCGGCCGGTTGCCCGGGCCGGTCACCGGCCGCCCGCGGCGGCCGTTGTCGAACAGCGAGTCCACAGCCTCCTGGAGCATCCGCTTCTCGTTGTTCACGATGATCTCGGGTGCGCCCAGGTCGAGCAGCCTCTTCAGCCGGTTGTTCCGGTTGATGACCCGGCGGTACAGGTCGTTCAGGTCGGAGGTGGCGAACCGGCCACCGTCCAGCTGAACCATGGGCCGCAGGTCCGGCGGGATCACCGGGATGCAGTCCAGCACCATGCCCATCGGGCTGTTGCGGGTGGACAGGAACGCGGACACGACCTTGAGCCGCTTGAGCGCGCGGGCCTTGCGCTGGCCCTTGCCGCTGCGGATGGTCTCCCGCAGGTTGGCCGCCTCGCCCTCCAGGTCGAAGCTGGCCAGCCGCTCCTGGATGGCCTGGGCGCCCATGCCACCGCGGAAGTACCGGCCGAACCGGTCGCGCATCTCGCGGTACAGCAGTTCGTCGCCCTCGAGGTCCTGGACCTTGAGGTTCTTGAACCGGTTCCAGACCTCCTCCAGCCGGTCGATCTCGCGCTGGGCGCGGTCCCGGATCTGGCGGCACTCGCGGTCGCTGCTCTCCCGCAGCTTGCGGCGCGCGTCACCCTTGGCCCCGGCCGCCTCGAGCTCGGCCAGGTCCTTCTCCAGCTTGCCCTGGCGGGCCTCGACGTCGCTGTCCCGGCGCTGCTCCAGCTGGCCGCGCTCCACCGAGATCTTGGCCTCCAGGGAGGGCAGGTCCCGGGCCCGGGCGTCGTCGTCCACGTAAGTGATCATGTACGCGGCGAAGTAGATGACCTTCTCGAGGTCCTTGGGTGCCAGGTCGAGCAGGTAGCCGAGCCGGCTGGGCACACCCTTGAAGTACCAGATGTGCGTGACCGGCGCGGCCAGCTCGATGTGGCCCATCCGCTCCCGGCGCACCTTGGCGCGGGTGACTTCTACGCCACACCGCTCACAGATGATGCCCTTGAAGCGAACCCGCTTGTACTTACCGCAGTAGCACTCCCAGTCGCGGGTCGGGCCGAAGATCTTCTCGCAGAAGAGCCCGTCCTTCTCCGGCTTGAGGGTGCGGTAGTTGATGGTCTCCGGCTTCTTGACTTCGCCGTGCGACCACTGCCGGATGTCGTCAGCGGTCGCCAGGCCGATACGCAGGTCGTCGAAGAAGTTGACGTCAAGCACGTGTGTTATCCCCTGGGGTAGTTCGGATGAGGAGCGGGCCAGCCGCCCGGGCGGTCAGGCCCGGGCGGCTCGCGCCCTCATACCTCTTCAACGCTGCTCGGCTCGCGCCGGGACAGGTCGATGCCGAGTTCTTCCGCGGCGCGGAAGACATCCTCATCGGTGTCTCGCATCTCGATAGCCGCTCCGTCGCTGGACAGCACCTCGACGTTGAGGCACAGCGACTGCATCTCCTTGATCAGCACCTTGAATGACTCGGGGATGCCCGGCTCCGGGATGTTCTCGCCCTTGACAATGGCCTCGTAGACCTTGACCCGGCCGAGTACGTCGTCGGACTTGATCGTGAGCAGTTCCTGCAGGGCGTAGGCGGCGCCGTAGGCCTCCAGGGCCCACACCTCCATCTCCCCGAACCGCTGCCCACCGAACTGGGCCTTCCCGCCGAGTGGCTGCTGCGTGATCATCGAGTAGGGGCCCGTTGACCGCGCGTGGATCTTGTCGTCCACCAGGTGCAGCAGCTTGAGGATGTAGATGTAGCCGACCGCGATCGGGTCCTTGAACGGCTCACCGGTCCGGCCGTCGAACAGCAGCGCCTTGCCGCTGCTGCCGACCATCCGCTCACCGTCCCGGTTCGGCCGCGTGCTGCCGAGCAGGCCGGTGATCTCCTCTTCGCTGGCCCCGTCGAACACCGGCGTGGCCACCGGGGTACCCGGCTCGGCCGCGCCCGCGCTGATCGCCTGGAGCCGCTGCTGCCAGTTGGCGTCGGTGCCGTCCACGTCCCAGCCGGACTTCGCCACCCAGCCGAGGTGCGTCTCGAGCACCTGGCCGACGTTCATCCGGCCCGGCACACCGAGCGGGTTGAGCACGATGTCCACCGGGGTGCCATCCTCCAGGAACGGCATGTCCTCGATCGGCAGGATCTTGGCGATGACGCCCTTGTTCCCGTGCCGGCCAGCCAGCTTGTCACCATCGGTGATCTTCCGCTTGGCCGCCACGTACACCCGGACCAGCTCGTTCACGCCGGGCGGCAGCTCGTCGCCGTCCTCCCGGGTGAACACCCGGACGCCGATGACCTTGCCGGACTCGCCGTGCGGCACCTTCAGCGAGGTGTCGCGGACTTCCCGCGCCTTCTCACCGAAGATGGCCCGCAGCAGCCGCTCCTCCGGGGTCAGCTCGGTCTCGCCCTTCGGGGTGACCTTGCCGACCAGGATGTCGCCGGTGACCACTTCGGCACCGATCCGGATGATGCCCCGGTCGTCCAGGTCCGCCAGGACCTCTTCGGAGACGTTCGGGATGTCCCGGGTGATCTCCTCCGGGCCCAGCTTGGTGTCCCGGGCGTTGACCTCGTGCTCCTCGATGTGGATCGAGGACAGGACGTCGTCCTGGACCAGCCGCTGGGACAGGATGATCGCGTCCTCGTAGTTGTGGCCCTCCCACGGCATGAAGGCGACCAGCAGGTTGCGGCCGAGCGCCATCTCGCCCTGGTCGGTGCACGGGCCGTCCGCGATGACCTGGCCGACCTCGATCCGCTGGCCCTCGCTGACCACCGGCTTCTGGTTGAAGCAGGTGCCCTGGTTGGACCGGCGGAACTTGGCCACCAGGTAGGTGCTCCGGGTCCCGTCGTCGTTGCCCACGGTCACGTAGTCCGCGCAGGACTCCTCGACCACGCCCGCCTTGTCGGCCACGATCACGTCGCCCGCGTCGGTCGCGGCGCGGTACTCCATGCCCGTGCCGACCAGCGGCGCCTCGCTGCGCAGCAGCGGCACCGACTGCCGCTGCATGTTCGAGCCCATCAGCGCCCGGTTGGCGTCGTCGTGCTCCAGGAACGGGATCATGGCCGTGGCCACCGACACCATCTGGCGCGGCGACACGTCCATGTAGTCGACCTCATCGGGGCCGATGGAGTCGACCTCACCGCCCTTGCGGCGGACCAGGATGCGGGTCTCCATGAACTCGCCGTCCGGGCCCAGCGGGGTGTTGGCCTGCGCGATGACGTGCCGGTCTTCCTCGTCCGCGGTCAGGTAGTCGATCTGGCCCGTCACCTTGCCGCCCTTGACCTTGCGGTAGGGCGTCTCGACGAACCCGAACGCGTTGACCCGCGCGTACGAGGACAGCGAGCCGATCAGGCCGATGTTCGGCCCTTCCGGCGTCTCGATCGGGCACATCCGGCCGTAGTGGCTGGGGTGCACGTCCCGGACCTCGAACCCGGCCCGCTCACGGGACAGGCCACCCGGGCCCAGCGCGGACAGCCGCCGCTTGTGCGTCAGCCCGGCCAGCGGGTTGGTCTGGTCCATGAACTGGGACAGCTGGCTGGTGCCGAAGAACTCCTTGATCGCGGCGACCACCGGCCGGATGTTGATCAGGGTCTGCGGCGTGATCGCCTCGACGTCCTGGGTCGTCATCCGCTCCCGGACCACCCGCTCCATCCGGGCCAGGCCCAGCCGGACCTGGTTCTGGATCAGCTCGCCCACGGTGCGCAGGCGGCGGTTCCCGAAGTGGTCGATGTCGTCGGTCTCGATCGGGATCATGGCGTCGCCGGACTTCATCTCGTCCTCGCCGGCGTGCAGCCGGACCAGGTACTCGATGGTCGCGACGATGTCGTCCTCGGTCAGCGTGCCCTGCTGGATCGGCAGGCCCAGCCCGAGCTTCTTGTTGATCTTGTAACGGCCGACCTTGGCCAGGTCATACCGCTTGGGGTTGAAGTACAGGTTCTCCAGGAGAGCCTGCGCCGACTCCCGGGTCGGCGGCTCACCCGGGCGCAGCTTGCGGTAGATGTCGAGCAGGGCGTCATCCTGGCCGGACGTGTGGTCCTTCTCCAGGGTGGCCCGCATCGACTCGTACTCGCCGAAGCGCTCCAGGATCCGCGCGTCGTCCCAGCCCAGCGCCTTGAGCAGCACGGTAACGCTCTGCTTGCGCTTGCGGTCGATGCGGACGCCGACGCTGTCCCGCTTGTCGATCTCGAACTCGAGCCAGGCGCCACGGGACGGGATCACCTTGCAGCTGAAGATGTCCTTGTCGGACGTCTTGTCCACCTGGCGGTCGAAGTAGACACCAGGCGACCGGACGAGCTGCGACACCACGACACGCTCGGTGCCGTTGATGATGAACGTCCCCCGGGGTGACATCAGCGGGAAGTCACCCATGAACACGGTCTGGCTCTTGATCTCCCCGGTGCTGTTGTTGATGAACTCGGCCGTGACGAACATCGGGGCCGAGTAATGCATGTCCTTGTCCTTGCACTCCTCCACGGAGTACTTGGGCGGCTCGAACCGGTGATCACGGAACGAGAGAGACATCGTTCCCGTAAAGTCCTCGATCGGGCTGATCTCTTCGAAGATCTCCTCGAGACCGGACTGCTCCGGAACCTCCTTCAGGCCAGCCTCGCGCGCTGCGTCCACCCGCGCACGCCAGCGCTCGTTGCCCAGCAGCCAGTCAAATGAATCGGTCTGCAGGGCGAGGAGGCCGGGAACCTCAAGAGGTTCTTTGAAGCGGGCGAAGGAAACACGACGAGGGGCTGTACTGACGGCCGAGGCGCTGCGCGATGCTGCCAACAGGGGTCCTTCCGAGCTTGTGGCCGACTACTCACCGCACGCACACGAAACGCCCTGCGGCGACGCCGCGAGGGTTCGAGGATGCCGAGGACGTAAGAGTGCAGCGCAAATTGGCAGTGTAGCCCGTAGCTACACCGCTCGTCAACTGTATCTCACTCTGAGGTTCACGGTTGCTCCGCAGCATGGCTCGTTCGAGGCAAAACGTCAAGTCCACGTCGTGTGGTCTGGCCATCTTCAGTGACGTGACGAACACCACATACGGGCCTGCGTGTGGGGTTGTGTGCTCCGGGGTAAGACTAACAGTTCTGCTAACAGCGTTCGCGCGGAAGTTATTCCGGGCCCGCCCGCGATCGCCTGGCAAGCCCCGGCATCCGGGCCCGCGCGGCACGAAAGTGCCGGGCCCGCACGGTTTTCGCGGGCCCGGCACCTGGGCTGACTGCGCCAGATCGTTACTTGACCGTGACGGACGCACCGGCCCCTTCCAGGGCGGCCCGGGCCTTGTCCGCGGTCTCCTTGTTGACCCGCTCCAGGAGCGGCTTGGGCGCGGAGTCGACCAGGTCCTTGGCCTCCTTGAGGCCGAGGCTGGTCAGGCTGCGGACTTCCTTGATGACCTGGATCTTCTTGTCGCCAGCGCCCTCCAGGATGACGTCGAACTCATCCTGCTCCTCGGCCGGGGCCGCGTCGCCAGCGGCGCCGGCCGCGGCGGGGGCGACGGCCGCGACGGGCGCGGCGGCCTTGACGTCAAATGTGTCCTCGAACTGCTTCACGAACTCGGAGAGCTCCAGGAGGGTCATCTCCTTGAACGCGTCGAGCAGATCGTCGGTGCTGAGCTTCGCCATGATGCTGGGTTCCTCTTCCTTCGGTTCCTGCGTTCTGGTTCTTGGTGGCCGGCTGCTACTCGCCAGGCGCGGCGCTGTCGCTGTCCGCGGCGTCGCTGGCTGCGCCTGTCGCTGGCTGCGCGTCGCTGGCGGCGCTGTCGCTGTCCGCGCTGTCGGCGGTGGCACCGGCTTCGGGGGCGCTGGCGCTGGCCCCGCCCTCGGCTTCGAGCTTGGCCCGCAGGGCCTCGCTGAGCTGCGCCATCTGCACCGGGAGCGCCGACATCACGGCCGCGGCCCGGGCCATCGAGGCCTTCATCCCGCCGGCCAGCTTGGCCAGCAGCACCTCGCGCGACTCCAGATCGGCCAGCTTCTCGATCTCGGCCGGCGTCACCGCCCGGCCGTCGAGCACCCCGCCCTTGATGACCAGGACCGGGTTGGCCCGGGCGAAGTCACGCAGCCCCTTGGCCGCCTCCACCACGTCGCCGTTGACGAATGCGATCGCGGACGGGCCGGTCAGCAGCCCGTCGAGCTCACTGCCCACGCCGGCCTCGGCCGCCGCGATCTTGGTGAGCGTGTTCTTCACCACCGTGAAGGTGGCGCTCTCGCCGAGCGATCCGCGCAGCTCCGCGAGCTGGGCCACGGTCAGGCCGCGGTATTCGGTGAGCACCGCGCCCCCCGAGCTCTGGAACCGCTCGGTGAGCTCGGCGACCGCGGTCACCTTATCCGCCCTCGCCATGGGCCTCCTTTCCTGGTCCGGGAGCAGCCCGGACAGGGCCTGCCCGGGCTGATAGCGGGCGCCGGCCAGGAGACCGCGAGAGACACGAAACGCCCCGGTGCAGGCACCGGGGCGTAGGCCGCCGGCCGGGAGGGCCGGGTACGGCAGTCAGCTCGGACGCCTGCGCGGGCCGCCCGCTCTCGCGGGTCCTTCGGCCGTCCCCTGCCCTGGGAGCAATGCTGCCTGGGCAGGCGGCGGCGACCGACGGTCTTTGGCTTCGGTACAAGGTACCCGCCACCACCGCCCGGCACCAAATCAATGGGCCGGGGCGGCGCCGGGGCGGGTCACCTGGCGGCGGCCTCTTCCAGCTCACCGGTCAGGCCGCGGGTCTTGGCCGGGTCCACCGGGATGCTCGGCCCCATGCTCGTGGTCATCGCGATCTTCCTGAGGTACCGGCCCTTGGCCGCGGACGGCTTGAGCCGGAGCACCTCGTCCAGGGCGGCGGCGTAGTTCTCCACCAGCTTGTCGGCCGGGAACGAGGCCTTGCCGATGACGAAGTGCAGGTTCCCGTGCCGGTCCACCCGGAACTCGATCTTCCCGCCCTTGATCTCGGTGACCGCCTTGGCCACATCCGGGGTGACGGTGCCGGTCTTGGGGTTGGGCATCAGGCCGCGCGGCCCGAGCACCCGGCCCAGCCGGCCCACCTTGCCCATCAGGTCAGGGGTGGCGACGACCGCGTCGAAGTCCAGGAACCCACCCTGGATCCGCTCGATCAGGTCGTCGGAACCGACGTAGTCGGCGCCCGCGGCGCGGGCCTCCTCGGCCCGGTCCCCGGTGGCGAACACCAGGACGCGGGCGGTCTTGCCGGTCCCATTGGGCAGGTTGACCGTGCCGCGGACCATCTGGTCCGCCTTGCGCGGGTCGACGCCGAGCCGGAGGGCGACCTCGACGGTCGGGTCGAACTTGGTCTTGGCCGTCTCCTTGGCCAGGCTGACCGCCTCGGAGGGGCTGTACAGCCGCTCCTGGTCGATCTGCTCGGCCGCCTGCCGGTATGCCTTGCTGCGCTTCATCTCGTGCTCCTGTGGTACATCGTGGAGGTCGTGGTCAGTGGGCCAGCGCCTGGCCCTGCCACTGGTCGTCCTGTTGCATGAACAACTTTTGCTTAACGAAGACCGCTGGCCGGTTATGCCCGGCCAGGGCCGGTGCCGGCGTCAGCCGCTGACGGTGAGGCCCATCGACCGGGCGGTGCCGGCGATGATCTTCTCGGCCGCCTCGATCGTGGTCGCGTTCAGGTCGGGCATCTTGGTCTGCGCGATGTCCCGGACCTGCGCCGCGGTCACCGTGCCCACCTTGGTGGTGAGCGGCTCGCCGCTGCCCTTGGCCACCCCGGCTGCCTTCTTCAGCAGCTCGGCGGCGGGCGGGGTCTTGGTCACGAACGAGAACGTGCGGTCCTCGTAGATCGTGATCTCCACCGGGATGACGTTGCCGCGCTGGGACTCGGTCGCCGCGTTGTACTGGCGGCAGAAGTCCATGATGTTGACGCCGTGCGGGCCGAGGGCGGTGCCGACCGGCGGAGCTGGCGTGGCCGCGCCGGCCTGCAGCTGCACCTTGACCACCGCGGCGATCTTCTTCTTCCTGGGAGCCATCAGTAACTGGTCCTTACCTGCGCATCACCGGTCAGATCTTGGCGACCTGATCGAAGGAAAGCTCGACCGGGGTCTCCCGGCCGAAGATGGAAACGAGCACCTTGAGCTTCTGGGTGTCCGGATTTATTTCGCTCACCGTGGCCGGCAGGGTGGCGAACGGGCCGTCCATCACCGTAACGGATTCGCCGGACTCGAATTCCACCGAGGACCGGCGCACCTCGGTCTGCGCCGCCTGCGCCTCCGGCTCGGGGGCCAGCAGCGTGGCCACCTCGTCCAGGCTGAGCGGTGAGGGCCGGCTGGACAGCCCGACGAAGCCGGTCACGCCGGGCGTGTTGCGCACCGCGGCCCAGGACTCGTCGGTCAGGTCCATCCGGACCAGGATGTAGCCGGGCAGCACCTTCTCCGAGACCTGCTGCCGCTTGCCGCCCTTGATCTCGGTCACCTCGTGCACCGGGACCTCGATCTGGAAGATGTAGTCCTCCATGTTCAGCGACTGGGTACGGCTCTCCAGGTTGGCCTTCACCCGGTTCTCGTATCCGGCGTAGGAGTGCACCACGTACCAGTCGCCCGGCTGGAGCCGCAGCTCGGCCTTGAACGTGGCCACCGGGTCTTCCTCGGCCGCCGCCTCGCCGTCGGCCTCGCCCGCCTCGCCGTCGGCCTCGCCCGCCTCGCCGTCGGCCTCGCCCGCGTCGCCCTCAGCCTCGCCCGGCTCGCCGTCCGCATCGGCGGCGGGCAGTGCCGTCTCGCCGTCAGCGGCCTCCCGTCAGCGGCCTCACCGTTAGCGGCCTGGCCGTCGGCGGTCGCGTCGTCCGAGGCGTCCCCAGCGGCACCCGGGTCGCTGGCCACGGCAGTGTCATCCACGGCTGCGGCGTCGGCCGCTGGCTGGCCGGCTGCCTCGTCGGCCACGACGTCTGCGTCGGTCAGGTCGGCGGCCTGATCACTGGCGTGTTCTTCCAACTCGGACACGATAGCTCTTTCCCTCTGTATCTGGCGCGGGCCCACTCCTGGCACGGGCTCGTCCTGGCACTGGCCCGTCCTGGCCGGACCCGCACCAGGAACCCGTACCGCCCCCGGCCCGGTCACAGCACCGGCCCCCGGCCCCGGTGGCCGCCCAGGCGGCTCAGCCCAGTACCGCGAATACCAGCTTGGTGAACGCGGTGTCCAGGAGCGTCACGATCAGCACCATGACGAGCACGAACGTCATCACCACGCCCGTGTAGGTGATCAGCTCCTTGCGGGTCGGCCAGATCACCTTGCGCAGTTCGGAGACGACCTGGCGGACAAAGAGCGCAGGGGAGGTCCGGCCGTCCTTGGCCGGCCCGCCGGGCTTGGCCCGGCCCTTGGTGACCTCACCGTGCGTCTGAGTCGCCATATCCTCACCTGAACAACGCTGATTGGTGGACCAGCTGACTACCAACCGGCCCACACTGGCGCGGGCCGCTGTCGCAGGGCAGGAGGGACTCGAACCCCCAACCACCGGTTTTGGAGACCGGGACTCTGGCCAATTGAGCTACTGCCCTCTGCTACCTACACCCGGCTGCCCGGTACCACCTGCACACCCTTGCGGGCACGCAGCCGTCACCGGGTGGACTACCACCGGTTGGTGAAGTCTACGTTGCCCGGCGCTCTCCGTCGAACCATCCGGCCCACCCCGTCAATTCCGTCCCGGGCTCAATCCGTGGCCCGGCCCGGCCCAATCGCGGTGCGGTCACTGTCGGTGAGATGGAACCATGGATGGCATGACATCAGCTCACCAGCGCATCTCGTCCCGGGTCTCCGCCATCGCCGAGTCAGCCACGCTCGCGGTCGATTCCAAGGCCAAGGCGCTCAAGGCGGCCGGGCGGCCGGTCATCGGGTTCGGGGCGGGCGAGCCCGATTTCCCCACCCCCGGGTACATCGTGGCGGCGGCCCAGCGCGCCTGCGCCGAGCCGCGGTTCCACAAGTACACGCCCACCGCGGGGCTGCCCGAGCTCCGCGAGGCCGTCGCGGCCAAGACCGCGCGCGATTCCGGCTACCAGGTCGCGGCGAATCAGGTGCTGATCACCAACGGCGGCAAGCACGCGGTCTACCAGACGTTCGCCACCCTGCTCGACCCCGGCGACGAGGTGCTGCTGCCCACGCCTTACTGGACCACCTACCCGGAGGCGATCACGCTGGCGGGCGGCGTCCCGGTGACGGTGCTGGCCGACGAGCGGACCGGGTACCGGGTGTCCGTGGCCGATCTGGAGGCGGCCCGCACCGACCGGACCAAGGTGCTGCTGTTCGTGTCCCCGTCCAACCCGACCGGCGCGGTCTACCCGCCGGACCAGGTGGCCGAGATCGGCCGGTGGGCGGCGGAGCACGGGCTGTGGGTGATCACCGACGAGATCTACGAGCACCTGGTCTACGGCGACGCCCGGTTCTCCAGCATGCCGGTACAGGCACCGGAGCTGGCCGGCACCTGCGTGGTGCTCAACGGGGTAGCCAAGACCTACGCGATGACCGGCTGGCGGGTCGGCTGGATGATCGGCCCCCCGGACGTGATCAAGGCGGCCGCGAACCTCCAGTCGCACGCCACTTCCAACGTGAACAACGTGGCGCAGGCGGCTGCGCTGGCCGCGGTCTCCGGCGACCTGTCCGCGGTGGCCAGGATGCGCACCGCATTTGACCGCCGCCGCCAGACCATGACCACCATGCTTAACGAAATTCCCGGCGTACTGTGCCCCCTGCCCGAAGGGGCCTTCTACTGCTATCCGTCGGTCAAGGGGGTGCTGGGCAAGGAGCTGGCCGGCCGCCGGCCTGCCACCTCCGGCGAACTGGCGGAGATCATCCTGGACCACGCGGACGTCGCGGTAGTCCCGGGTGAGGCGTTCGGCACCCCGGGCTACTTCCGGCTGTCCTGCGCACTGGGCGATGACGACCTGGCCGAGGGCATTTCCCGGATGGGCAAGCTGCTCAGCGAGGCGCACTGAGCCGGGGATGAGCCGTTGACCACCCGCCCCCTCGATGTGCTGCCCAAGGCGCATCTGCACCTGCACTTCACCGGGGCGATGCGGCACGCCACGCTGGTGGATCTGGCGGCGCAGCACCGGGTCGGGCTGCCGGAGGCGCTGACCACCTCGTGGCCGCCGCACCTGAGCGCCGCCGACGAGCGTGGCTGGTTCCGGTTCCAGCGGCTCTATGACATCGCCCGGTCGGTGCTGCGCACCCCGGAAGATGTGCACCGGCTGCTGCTGGAGACCGCACAGGACGAACGGGCCGAGGGGTCGGGCTGGCTGGAGATCCAGATCGACCCGTCCGGGTTCGCCCAGCGCTTCGGCGGGCTGACCCCCACGGTGGAACTGGTGCTGGCGGCCGCGCACGCCGCGGCTACCGCCACCGGGGTGGGCATCGGCCTGATCATCGCGGCCAACCGGACCAGGCACCCGCTCGACGCCCGGACGCTGGCCCGGCTGGCCGCGCAGTACGCCGGCCGGGGGGTGATCGGTTTCGGGCTGAGCAACGACGAGCGCCGCGGCGCCGCCGCCGAGTTCGCCACCGCGTTCCGCATCGCGGCCCGCTCCGGCCTGCTGCTGACCCCGCACGGCGGCGAGCTGTGCGGCCCGGCCAGCGTCCGGGCCTGCCTGGACGACCTGCACGCCGACCGGATCGGGCACGGGGTGACGCGCGGCGGGCGACCCTGAGCTGACCAAGCGGCTGGCCGCCAGCAAGATCACGCTGGAGGTGTGCCCGGCGTCCAACGTGGCCCTCGGGGTGGCCGCGGCCCCCGCCGACGTGCCCGTGCCGGAACTGCTCGGCGATGGGATACCCATCGCTCTCGGCGCCGACGACCCGCTGCTGTTCGGCTCCCGGCTGACCGCGCAGTACGAGATCGCCCGGCGGGTGCACGGCCTGGCCGACGAGCAGCTGGCCGAGCTGGCCCGCATGTCGGTCCGCGGCTCCACTGCCCCACCGTCCACCGCCCGGCGGCTGCTCCGCGGAATCGACGCCTGGCTGGCCCGCCCGCCGGGCAATTCCCCCGAATAGGCATTTTCTTCCTGCCTGCAATTATGCGGCTAGCCGCTAGCCGCGTACCTGCCGGAGTATCACGTCAAGCGAATGACAACGGCTCTGCTGATTTCGCAATTATCGGCGCGACCTTCCTGGCTTTTATCCGGTTCATTGCGGAACTGGACGGCGCCGGAGTGCTGGCGCTCTTCCGCTGCGCCGATGATCCCGGCGTGCGCCCAGCTGGTCCTGGTCGGCATCCAACTGAGCCCTGGTCCTCCTGGCGGCGGCGCTGATAAGTATTTCCAGCTGGCGCGGGCCTGCGGCCACCCCGGCCCAGCCGGATCGGCACCCACTCTTTGCCAGCGCGCCGAACCTTTGCGTCGCGCACCGTAGCCGCCGAATCTGCGCCCGCCCAGCCCCAGAGCCCGAGCCCAGTCCTGCGCCGCGGAATCTGCGCCCTCACCGCCCAGCCCCGCCGATCCCCGGCCCATTTAATTTGCCGCGCCTTGATGTGGTGCGCGTATTCCGATTTTTCCAAGCCCGCTGTTCGCGCCGCGTTTAGTCTCGGCCCATGACTGACCAGACAGTCCCGGCGGTCCGGCCCCAGCCAATGATCGCCGTCGCCGACGTGGCCGCGTCCAGCCGCTGGTACCAGCGGGTGCTGGGCGCCTCCAGTGGCCATGGCGGCGCCGAGTACGAGCAGTTGCTGGTCGATGGCTGGCTCGTCTTGCAGCTGCACCGGCGCGAGATCGGGCACCATCACGGCACGATCGCTGACCCGGGCCAGCCAGTCGGCAACGGCCTGGCCCTCTGGTTCGAAACGGCCGACTTCGACGCGGTGGTCGGCCGCATCCGCGCCCTGGCAGCGCGGGTCGAGACCGACGTCCACGTGAATCCCAATGCCGGCCATCGCGAGATCTGGATCCGCGACCTCGATGGCTATCTCGTCGTCTTCGCCGAGCCCTACCAGTCCCCCGTTAGCGGCCGAACGCCAGACCGCTGAGCGGACGCGGCCAGGTTCCTGCGGTTGGCGATGGGAGGCACGCGGGCGGCATAGCCTTACCCGGAGGGAACGAGCTCGGCCGGGTCGCCACGTAGCCAGCTGGGCCGATGGAAGCACTGCTACCGAAAGAGGCGAGATGGACGCGGGCAAGCCCGAGGTTGATTTTCCCGGCGGCGAGCCGCCCGCCGAACTCGAGATCACCGACATCTGGGAAGGCGACGGCCCGGTGGCCAGCCCGGGTGACATGGTCAAGGTTCACTATGTCGGCGTCGCCTACTCCACCGGCGAGGAATTCGACGCCAGCTGGGACCGGGGCGAACCGCTGTCCTTCCAGCTCGGTGCTAGGCAGGTCATCACCGGCTGGGATCAGGGCGTGCAGGGCATGAAGGTCGGCGGCCGCCGGCAGCTGGTCATTCCGCCGGATCTGGCCTACGGGGACCGCGGCGCGGGCAACGTGATCGCGCCTGGCGAGACCCTCATCTTCGTCTGCGACCTGGTCTCGGCCTGACCCCGCCAGGGTGAAGGAACGGTGAGCGTCGGGTGAAGCCAGCCCTGGAGGGCACGGTCGCGCTGGTGACCGGGGCGTCGAGTGGCATCGGTGCGGCAACCGCAGCCACGCTGGCCGCCGAGGGCGCGGCGGTGGCGCTGGCCGCACGGCGGCAGGACCGGCTAGCGGAGCTGGCTGCGGGGATCAACGGCCAGGGCGGCACCGCGCTGGTGCTGGAGTGCGACGTCACCGACCAGGAACAGGCAGCGGCCGCGGTCGAGCGCACGGTCACGGAGCTGGGCCGGCTGGACACGCTGGTCAACAACGCCGGGGTTATGCTGCTCGGCCCGGCCGCCGGGGCGCCGCTGGCCGAGTGGCAGCAGATGGTGGAACTCAATGTGCTCGGCCTGCTGTACTGCGCCCACGCGGCGCTGCCCCATCTGCTCCGCGCGGCCGCGGGCGGACCACGGCAGGTCGCCGACATGGTGAACATCAGCTCGGTGGCGGGCCGGTTCGCCCGTAACGGCAACGGGGTCTACGCGCTGACCAAGTTCGGCGTGGGCGCGTTCAGCGAGTCGCTGCGCCAGGAGCTGGCCGGGCAGTACGTGCGCGTGTCCCTGGTCGAGCCGGGCGCCACCGCGACCGAACTGGCCAGCCACAACCGGCCCGAGATCCTGGACAGCATCCGGAACCAGTTCGGCCAGACCATGGCAGCCGCCGATATCGCCGACGCCATCGGCTATATCGTCACCCGCCCCCGGCACGTTGCGGTCAACGAGATGCTCATCCGCCCTACCGAGCAACAGCGCTAGCCCCGCACCGTTACCGCCCCGCCGGGCGCTAACTCAGCGCGTTCTCGGTCGAGACGACAACCGCATCCACGCCCGGCCAGCCATCCAGCGGCGGGGGTGCCTGGTCGCAGAGAATCCCGGCGGTGCCGTGGTGGGCTGTCAACGTCTCACCCATCGCGGTCAGCAGCTCGCGCACCCACGGCTGGGGCCCCGCACCGGTGAAGTCGACGGTCACCGTCTGGTCGATCACGTAAGCCCACAGGCTCCAGCCCAGCTCCAGCGCTGCGCTCATCAGCCTGCGCATGTCCAGCTGGGCGAGATAGCCCTGAGCACCAGCCGTCCATCGCTGCCCGCCTCCTGCCGGTAGCGCAGCCATCGCCGCCTGAACGTAGCGCGTTCGGGCTACTAAGGTACGGGGATGGCGCTGGCACCTGGGTTGCTGTCCTTCGTGCGGATCGTTGTCGCGGACACCGATACGGCCATCGCGATGGGCAGCGGTGAGGTGCCCGTACTGGGCACGCCTCGGCTGCTCGCGCTGGCCGAGGCGGCGGCAGTGGCAGCCATCAGGCCCAGCCTGGAACCGGGTCTGACCTCGGTCGGCACGTCAGCATTCCTGGAGCACAAGCGGCCGAGCCCGGTCGGGGCGGAGGTCGTGGTCGAGACCGAGCTAACTGAGGTGACTGGGCGGCGGCTCGTCTTCAGGTTCATCGCCAGGCACGACCGGTTCCCTGGATCACCGGATGACCAGGACGAAGTCATCGGCGCCGGGACGCTGGAGCGGGTGCTCGTAGACCGGGACCGGTTCGTCAGCCGCGCCCAGCAGCAGTGATCGAGGCCACCGCCTGCTCGGTCACGGGCGGATCGCACGGATCAGCAGGTAGTCGATGATCTGGCGCCGCCAGAGCAGGTCCACTTGCCGCAGCAGCAAGCGGGCGGCGGTGTGCTGCCCCACCGGTGCCGCCGTCGCGCGGGCCAGCCGGGCCGCGGTGAGCTGGAGCGCGGGGGCGATCACCCGGTCACCGCAGGCAGTGACCTGTACCTGAGCCAGGCCGGCCGCGCGGGCGGCCGCGGCGATCTGGGCGGCTGTCATCGCCATGGTGTGCCGGAGCCCAAACACCCGGAGCTGGGTCAGGCCAGCCAGCAGTTCGGCCGGGCTGACCGGCCAGCGCTGGACCGAGATGTCGGACATGCTCAGTACCCCGCCCGGACGCAGCACCCGGTAGCAGTCGGCAAAGAACGCCTTCCGTGAGCGGAAATGGAAGGCCGCCTCCACGCTGATGACCCCATCCACGCTCGCGTCGGCGAACGGCAGCCGGGCCGCATCACCCACCACCGGCACCGCCGCGGCCTGCCTCAGCTGGTCCCCGCCAGCTACCAGCTGCCACCTGGTGATGTTCACCGCGACCAGGCGCCGCGGGCGGGCCACCTCGGCGATCAGCGGATCCTGGGTGCCGAGCCCATTCCCGACATCGGCGATCACACCCCCGGTGGGCAGGGCAGCGGCGAGCGTTCTCACCAGCCGGCGGCAGGCGTCTTCCGCCTCACCTTCCGAGCCGGGCCCCTCCCACAACCCCAGGTTCAGCCAGCCGGGCGCCAGCGCGAGAAAGAAGTCGGGGCCGATGCTCTCGTACACCCGCGCGGCCGGATTGCTGTCCTGCTTAAGAATCCCGGCGGCGTGCCGCGCCTGCCGGGCTGTCCATCCCGTGCTCCACACTGGCCTAGCTGCCCTCCCCGGCTCCGCTACGGGTCACAGTTCCCGGCAGACCGGCCCGTACCGAAGTTGCCTTCCCGGCAAACCTCTAGCTGACCCAGGACAGGACGTGGTCGTTCACCGCGCTGGGTTTCTCCAGGTGCAGGAAATGGCCTGCATCGTCGATCACGATCATGCGCGAGGACGGGGCGAGGAGGCGTTCGGTGCCGCGGGCCAGCTCCACGCCGATGCAGCCATCGCGCGCTCCGTGCAGGTACAGCGTGGGCTGTGGGGGCTGACGGCCGGCCGCTTGCTGTTCGGCCGCGTACCGGGCTGTGGTTCCTGTTCCCTCACCGGCCGCGCCTGCTGCCCGGTAGTAGCCGAGCGCGGCAGTCAGGTTGGCCCGCTGCTGCAGGCACTGCTTGACCTGGGCCAGATGCTCACCGGGCTGGAATCCAGGCGACCAGTCGCGCCACAATCTGTCCAGGAAGGCCATCCCGTCGCGGGCCACCACCGCCTCGGCGAACCCGGCCGGGTCCCGGAACATGAACAGGTAGAAGAACCGCCTGAGCTGGTCATAATCGCTGAACAGCACCTCATCCAGGGCTGCGGGAGGCACCGCGAGGGTCACCAGCCGACGCCACCGGTCCGGCGCATAGGCGGCCGCCCCGTAGGCCGCCTCGGCTCCCCAGTCATGCCCAATCAGCACCGCATCCGAATCCCCGCCCAGAACCTCATGCAAGGCCACCGCATCGGCGATCAGGGCGCCAAGCTGATAAGCGCCATCCGCGGGAACCCCGGTCGGAGCGTAGCCGCGCATGAACGGGGCCACCGCGTGAAACCCCGCACCGGCCAGGGCAGGCAGCAGATGCCGCCAGGTATGAGCGGCGTCAGGAAACCCGTGCAGGCACAGGGCCAGCGGTCCCGACCCAGCCTCCAGGACCCCGAACTGAAGATCGTTCGCCCGTACCGTCGCCGACCGCACCACAACCGGGGCATTCACGCCGCCAAGCTACCTCCACCAGCACAGGCGGCGTCTTCTGGCCGGTCGCCTGCCCGGGTCAGAGGGCGAGTTTCATTCCTTCGTGGCTGGCGGTGAAGCCGAGCCGTTCGTAGAAGCGGTGGGCGGAGGTACCGGACTTGTCGGTGGTCAGCTGGACCAGCGCGCACTGGCGCCGCCGGGTTTCGGCGATAGCCCAGGCGAACAGGGCAGCGCCGAGGCCCGGCGGCGGTACGCCTCGAAGGCCGGCCGGATCACGCCGCAGGTGTGCTGTGCGGCAGTATCAGCTGCATGACCGAACTCACCGATGTTTCCAGCGCATTCGGCTACGGCGACTCGATCCTCGCCGGCCAGCGGGTGCGGCTGCGCGGCGTCCGCGAGGGCGATCTGCCCACGCTCGCGAAATGGGAGATGGATCCCGGGCGCATGGCCACGCTGTCGAGCTGGGTGGCCCCGTCGTCGGAGGCCGCCGCGAAGGAGCGCATCGCGAAGTGGAGCGCGAACGAAAGGGACGACCTGGGGTTCGCCATCGAGACGCTCGACGATCCGCCGGTGCTGGTTGGCAACATCGGGCTGTGGGGCGTGCGCCCCAAGGACCGGTGCGCGACCCTCGGGATCGCGCTTGGCCGTGAGTACATCGGCCGTGGCTACGGCACCGACGCGATGCGCGTCATCGTTGGCTACGGATTCCGCGAGATGGGCCTGCACCGCATCCAGCTGGGCGTGGCTCCGTTCAACCCCGCCGGAATCCGCGCCTACGAGAAGGCCGGGTTCGTCGAGGAGGGCCGCTACCGCGAGTCAGTGCTGCACGACGGCCGGTGGTACGACGAGGTGCTGATGTCCATCCTCGACCACGAGTGGGCCGCCCGCCGGTCGTCCGGCCGGGCCGCCGGGTGAGGTGATCACGCTAACGTGACGCGGTACCTGAGGTAGACAGCACCGCTCGCGAACCGCTGCGTGTCCAGTAGCTCCAGACCTGAACGGACGCCGCCGGGGAGCGCTCGCTTGCCGCCGCCGACGATGACGGGCACCAGGACCAGTTGCAACTCGTCCACCAGCCCGGCCTTGATGGCCTGGCCGGCCAGTCCCGCTCCGCCCACTGTCATGTCATGCCCGGCGGCCGATTTCAGTTGCCCGACCATGCCGGGATCGAAGTTCCGTTCAATCCGGGTCCTGGCGCTCGACACCGCTTTCAGGGTCTTCGAGAACACGACCTTCTCGGCTGCCTGCCAGATGCTGGCGAACTCCTGGGCGGCAGGCGGCTGGCCGGGCATCGTGTGGGCCGTCTCCCAGTAGCGCATCGTTTCGTACATCCGGCGTCCGTAAAAGTAGGTGCCGACTGGGCGCTCAAGGTCGTTGACGAAGCGGTGCACCTCGTCGTCGGGTGCCGCCCAATCGAAGCTGCCCGCGGCGTCTTCGGTGTAGCCGTCTGCCGAGGCGATCGCCGAGTAGATCAGCTTGCCCATCAGGATGCCGCCGTCACTTGTCTACGCGGCAGCCGATGAAGGCCGCGAATCCGGGACACCTTACCCATCGTCTCTCCTCGAGCCTCAAGCCACCGGGAGCGGCGCCAGTATCAACCAGACGACCGGCGCCGGCTGAAGTCATCGCCCGGCCGCAGGGAAGGCTTGGCCTGCCACTCGATTGGTTCCTTGCCGGGGCCGGCGCGCTAGGCCGTGATGGTCGGCTCGTCAGGGGCGGACAGGCTCAGCACCGCGCCGGCTACCGCCGGTGATGCGCTGATCTTCGCCTCCAGTGCGCGCAGCCGGATAGCTACGTGTGACTCGGTGTCGTCGCCCGTGAGATCGACGTCACCGGTAACAAAGATCATCCGCGGCCCGACGTACTCCAGCCGCAGGTAGGTCACCCGGGCGACTTCCGGCGTCTCCAGCAGGGCCTGGATAGCAGCCTTACGCACCCGGGGATCGGCCTCCTGGCCGACCAGGAACCTCCGGTTGCGGTTGATCAGCACCACCGCGACGACCGCCAGCAGCACGCCGACCAGGATCGACCCGGCCGCGTCCGGAACCGCCGAACCGGTCGCCTGGTGGGCGGCCAGCCCGGCCGCCGCGATGACCAGGCCGATCAGGGCGGCGGAGTCCTCGGCGAACACCGCGCGCAGAGTGGGATCGGAGGTGGCCAGCACATGCTCGATCAGGTCCCGCTGCACGGATTCGGCTTCGGGTTTGGCCTGGCGGACCGACTGCAGGAACGAGATTCCCTCCAGAACGAACGACACTCCCAGCACGACGTATCCCACGGCGAAGTGGCTGGCCGGCTCGGGGTGAATGAGCTCCTGGATGCCGTGCGTGACCGACACCGCAGCGCCGGCCACAAACAGCCCGAGCGCGGCAAACAGCGACCACACGTACGCCTCCCGGCCGTGGCCGAGCGGATGCGCGGCATCCGCCGGGCGGCGGGACCGCCGGTTGGCGATCAGCAGGAAGATCTCGTTGCCGGAATCAGCCCACGAATGCGCCGCCTCAGCCACCAGTGACGCCGATCCGGTCACCGCGGCGGCGGCGGACTTCGCCACCGCGATCAGCACGTTGGCGCCGAAAGCGACCAGCACCGTCGTGAGACTCTCCGACGCGCCCGGATCGCGCAGCAGGGGCACCGACCCAAACAAGTCAAAGGGCCTGCGGTCGACACCAGTTCTCGCAGACGGCGCCGGTGGCTCGTTGCGGCCCTGCTCGCGCGCCATCCACCAGTACTAACACACCGCCGCCAGCGCCACCGGGCGCAGTCTCCCGCCGCGGGCGGCCACTGGTGGGCCGGTTTACCTGATGGTGGCGGCTTTACCTGATGGTGGCGGCGCAGCCGGGGTGGCCGTGCTTTTCGAGGTAACGCTGGTGGTACTCCTCGGCCCGGTAAAACGCGGACGCCGGGGTGATCTGCGTGACGATCTGCCGCCGGTGCGATTGCTGCTCCGCGTCGCGTGATGCGGTCGCGGCTTCCTGCTGGCCAGCGTCATGGTAGAAGATCGCCGAGCGGTACTGGCTGCCGAAATCGAGGCCCTGGCGGTTGCGGGTGGTCGGATTGTGGATCTGCCAGAACACCTCGAGCAGCTCCGCGTAGCTGACCTGGGCCGGGTCGAACCATACCTCGACCGCCTCGGCGTGGCCGGTGCGGTGCCTGCAGACCCGTTCGTAGCTGGGGTCAGGCACGTGGCCGCCGGTATAGCCGACAGCGGTCTGCAGCACCCCGTGGACCTGGCGGAAGGCGGCCTCGACACCCCAGAAACATCCTGCGGCGAATGTCGCACGCTCGGCTCCATCTGGTCCGTGTCCCTCGAACGGCGGTGCCAGCGCCGCACCGGTGTCGCGCTTCCCGAGCTTCATCACGTCATGACCTCCTCGAACCTTTGTGCTAACACGAGGCCGGCCGCAGGGATTCCGGCCGGGCGGCGCCATCCCCGGCAGGCGCGAAGCCGTGCTGGGCACGACGGACGCCCGCTGGGCCAGTCCGCGCCGGATTGGTCTGCCGGCGCTGGTTACCGGGTCGGCCGCAGGGCCGCTACGTAGATGGCCGCGGGATTGCCCGGCTGCCACCCGGGCAGCGGGTCGATCGTGTCGACCTGGACGAACCCCCTGCGTTCCCAGAACGCCCGCGTGGCCTCGTAGGGCTGGTAATCCGCCGAGCGGTCCAGCGTCTTGGCTTCCACCACGCTCACCCCGTCGGCGGCCAGCTCATCCAGCATGCGGCCCAGGAGCACTGTGCCCAGCCCGTGGCCGCGCCAGGCCGGATCGACCGCCATCCACAAGATCTCCGCCCCACCCGGTGACCTGCGAGCGGCCACCGCGAACCCGACCACCCCGCCAGAGCTGGTGAGCACCCAGCCGTCATGGTCGGCGGCATCCCGCTCCACCCGGCCGGGAACATCGTCAGTGAAGTAATCCGGCAGACCACCGACGATGCGCGTGACCGCGGGCAGGTCACCGGCGGCCAGGCGGCGGACGTCAAGCACGACGTCATTCTCCATCACCTGAGCCCGGCTGCCGGGCCACCTCCGCGCATGGCGTTGGCCCGCTACACGGTTGGGCCGTTTCACTGGCCGTGTTCGCCGGGCCAGGTGAGCTCTCCGGCCCGGATTCGCCGGGCGGTGGCGGCCAGCCATTCGCCGTCGTGTTTCAGCCGGGCGAGGAGGTAATGCCTTGATGCGTTCCCTGACGTATTCCAGCCCATCCCGCACGAGAGCCTGCCTGCCGCGGTCATCTTCCTGCTCCGGCGCTTCCGCACGGTCACTGCCGAGGCATCCCCGGGGTCACGCCCATCCATATCACCGAGACCGGCTGGCCCACTGACGACCAGCGGACCGAGAAGGCCCAGGCCGAGGTCCTGGCGGCCGTCGCGGCCGCCGTGGTCGCCAGCGACGTGGGCGTCCAGGCATATGAATGGTTCGGCCTGCGCGACGGCCGCACCACGGCCACCTGGTCCGCGCGCTTCGGCGTCCTCCGCGACGACTACACCCGCAAGCCCGCCTTCGCGACCCTCCAGCACCTCATCGCGAACCAGGCGGCGCGCACCTGAGCAGCGCGACCGCCTGCGACGGCCAAGGCCGTTGCCAGCCGTGGTCGTGGGGTGGGACGGTGGCGGCATGTCGTCCAACCGTCAGCGGGTGGCCGGCCTGCGGCGAGTGGCAGTGCGGGCGCTCGACGCGTATCCCCTGGCCGACCCGGAGCTGCGGTTTATCGCCGATGAGGACAACGCCACGTTCCGGGTCGACGCAACAGCGCCCGACGGCCGTGATCGGTTCCTGCTCCGCGTGCACCGCCCGGCACGTCATGGCCGCAATGTTGACTCGGCCGACCGCGATCGGTTCGGAACTGGTCTGGCTGACGGCGCTGCGGGCCGGAACTGATCTGCGGGTCCCTGCGCCGTTCCGCACGGTCGATGGAAAGCTGACGACGGTGGCTGCCTCCCCGGACGTGCCGGAGCCGCGGGTGTGCTCGGTGCTGCGCTGGATGGACGGCCGCCTGCACGCCGCCGCGCCCCGGCCGGTGCACCTGCGCCGGCTCGGGAGCGCCATGGCCCGGCTGCACAATCACGCTGCCCAGTGGCAGGTGCCGCCCGGTTTCGTGCGGATCCGGTGGGACTGGGAGACGTTCTTCGGCGACACGATGGTCTACGGGGGAATTAACGCGGCGGAGGTGTGGGACCTGCTTCCCGGTGACCTGCGGCACAGGTTCGCCCGGGTAGCCACCGGCATGAGACGCGTCATGACGCACCTGGGCGAGGGCCCGGGCACCTTCGGCCTCATCCACGCCGACCTGCACCTCGGCAACACACTGTTCTGGCGCGACGAGGTCAGGGTCATCGATTTCGACGACTGCGGATTCGGTTACTGGCTCTACGACATCGCCGTCTCGCTGTGGGAACTGCGGTACCGGAACGACTACCCGGACTTCCGGTCGGCGCTGATCGATGGCTACACCGGGCACCGGCCGCTGCCGCCCGGCGCCCTCACCCACCTCGATGACTTCATCGCTGCCCGCGAGGTCGCATTCGGGCTGTGGTTCACCGGCACCGCACAGGTCAACCCCGCCTTCCACGCCGAACTCGGCCAGGTGCAGGAAGACATCCGCCGCTCACTGGACACCCTGTCCCGAAACTGAGCCAGCCCGTAGCCGGGCCGGCGAGCGGACTTGCCTCAGGCATTGAGGTAGGTCAGCACGGCTAGCACGCGGCGGTTGCCGTCCTCGTCGGGATACAGGTCCAGCTTGGTAAAGATGTTGCTGATGTGCTTGTTGATGGCTTTCTCGGTGACCACCAGCCGGGTGGCGATGCCAGCGTTGGTGCGTCCCTCGGCCATCAGCGCGAGTACCTCGCGTTCTCTGGGGGTGAGGCAGCGCAGCTGCTCGTCCCGGGCATGCCGGGTCAGCAGCTGTGATACGACCTCGGGATCCATCGCGGTACCGCCGCCGGCGACGGTCCGCACGGCCTCGATGAACCGGCGCACATCCGACACCCGGTCCTTGAGCAGGTAGCCGAGGCCGCCCCGCGCCGCGGACAGCAGTTCCCTGGCGTAGAGCGGCTCGACATGCTGGGACAGGACGAGCACCGGCAGGCCCGGTACCTGGGCCCGCGCCTCGATGGCCGCCTTCAGGCCCTCGTCGGTGAAGCTCGGCGGGAGGCGCACGTCCACCACGGCCACATCGGGGCGGTGCGTGACCAGGGCGGTCAGCAGCTCCGGACCGTTGTCCACGGCCGCCACGACGTCCATGTCGTACGCGGTGAGCAGCCGGATCAGCCCGTCCCGCAGCAGGGTCAGGTCCTCGCCAAGGACAACTCGCACGGCAGCTCCATGGTGACGAGGGTCGGCCCCCCGGCCGGGCTGGTCAGGGCCAGCACGCCGTCGAAGGCGGCCAGCCGCCGCTCGACGCCGCGGAGCCCTCCGCCGGGCGGCAGCGAGGCACCGCCGGTGCCGTTGTCGCCGACGATCGCGACCAGCCTGCCGGAATGGTATTCCACCTGCACCCAGGCCCGGTTCGCGCCGCTGTGCTTGATCACGTTGGCGAGCGCCTCGGCGATCGCGAAGTAGAAGGCCGACTCCACCGGCGCGGACGCCCGGCCGGCCAGCTCGATATGCAGGTCCACCGGCAAGGGCAGGCTCAGCGTGAGCGCTCGCACCGCCCCGTCGAGGCCGCGCTCGGCCAGCACCGGCGGGTGGATGCCGCGGACGAGGGTGCGCAGCTCGGTCAGGGCCTGCCCGCTCGACGTGCGGGCCTCGGCGAGCAGAGTCAGGGCCAGGTCGGGATTGTCCCGGAGCACCTGCTCGGCGAACCCGATGTTCATGCCCAGGGAGACCAGCCGCGCCTGCGCCCCGTCGTGCAGGTCACGCTCGATCCGGCGCAGCTCGGCCGCGGAGGCGTCCACCGCCTGGGAGCGGGACTCGGCCAGCTGGCCCACCTGCGCGGCCATCGCCTCCCGGGTCGGGGCCAGCAGCGACGCGGCGGCCCAGGCGTGTGCTCTCAGCAGCAGCGGTCCGGTGATGACAGCGAGTGGCAGCATGCCCAGAAAGAACACCTGCCCCCAGAAGCTTGGCGGGGCCGTGTTCCACCAGCCGAAGAGCAGCTTCCCGCCGTCGGCTACCACCGTCCATAGGCCCGCGACCACCATGAACAGTGGCAGCAGCCCAAGGACCACACTCACCGGCACGCCGGCCAGCGCCCAGAGCAGGTCTCGCCAGGTCGCCGGATCGGTCAGCAGCCACTTGCAGCGCTGCAGCCGCCCGATCAGCCCGTTGGTGATCTCCACCGGCCGGGGACGGTAGGGCGTCGCGATCGTCACCCCCGACCAGTGCCGTGCCCAGCGGCGCTGGGTGCTGGCCAGCCCCCGCACGGCCAGCAGGCTCTTGGGCGCGAGCAGGATCCCGATGCCTGCCGCCAGGGAGAGCAGGGAGAGCACGGAGGCGAAGAACAGCACGAGGCCAGCCAGCGAAACCACGGCCTGGACGAGCCCGCGAACGCAGGTCACCAGGGTCAGCCGGGCGAGCCGGCTGAAGACGCCTGTGTGATGACTCATCCGTACCTCCCGCTCCGGACCCGTCCCAGCGCCTCCATCATGCGGGCCGGCGGCCCCACATCTCGGTGGAGTTAACTCCCCTTCCTGTGGCCACGTGGGCGCAGGCCAGCTTGCCGATGTCCAGGATCGGCCAGGCCCGGGCGCTTAGCGCGAAGCAGCCGGCCGACACGCGGGGGCAGCTAGTGGAGGTTGAGGACCAGGCCGGCCGTGGCGACGCTGATATCGCCGTCGTATCCGCTACGGGCCGCGGCCCGCGCGGCGTGGTGATCTGTGCCAGGCAGCAGGTGCGTCAGCACCAGGTGCCCGGTACCGGCCTGCGCGGCCTGCTGACCCGCCTGGCGCGCGCTGGACAGGTAGCGCTGGGAGTCCCGGGGAACATGGTCAATGAAGCTGGCCTCGGCCAGCAGCAGGTCGGCGCCGTGAGCCAGGTCCGCGATCTCCGGGCCCGGCCCGCTGTCACCGGTGTAGACGAGTGTCCGGCCGCCCCCGGTGAGCCGCAGGCCGGCGTTGGGCACCGTGTGCGGAAGCAGGCGGGTCACCGCATGGAACGGGCCGATGCCCATGGTGGCGCCGGCGCTGAACTCATGCAATGCCAGGGCGCCGGCCAGCATCCCGGGGCGGTCGAGCGCCAGCACCGCGTCCACCGCACCGGGCAGCGCGTACACCGGCAGCGGTGGCGCCGGATCCTCACGCAGCGCCCGGGCCCGCAGCAGTGGGTTCAGGTCGGCGCAGTGGTCTGGGTGCCCGTGGCTGATGAACACCGCGTCGACCTGGTCCGCGGTGACCCGTTCCAGCAGCCGCGGCACAGTGGCGTAGCCGAGGTCGGCCAGCAGCCGGAAACCGTCATGCTCCAGCAGGAAGCCACTGCACGCCTGGCCAGCTTCTGGCCACGCACCGCACCCGCCCAGAACCGTAAGCCGCATCCCGGCCACCCGTGCCCGCCTCACCCGCTCACCCAGGCACGGAATCCCTCCCGCCAGCTCGCGTACCGCGGCTTCCAGCCGAGCTCCTTGCGTGCTTTCTCGTTCGACGACCCGCGCGAGGTGGTCATCTGGGCCACGACGAACTCTCCGGCGAGCAGCCGCCCAAGCCAGCCCGGCACCCGCCGCGGCGGCTTCGCGCCCGCGACCTCAGCCAGGTACGGCAGCCACTCCGCGACCGGCGCCGGGTCATCGTCCACCACGTTGTACAGGCCAGGTGCGCCCTGGCCGACCGCCGCGATCGTCGCCGCCGCGGCGTCGGTGATCTCGATGAACGACCAGATCCCGGCCCCGCCGCCGATCACCGGCAGCTGCCGCTTGCGCACGCCGTCCAGCAGGAAAGCCGAGGCGCCCGGCCCGTAGAAGGTGCCGTAGCGCAGCACGATTCCCTCCGGCGCCGCCACCGGCACGGTCTTGTCCACATGCGTGACTGCGGCTGGCATTTGCGCAGCCGACCGGATGGGCCGCCAGTCAAGCGGGTCTTCTTCGGTCTTCAGCCGCCCGCCGGAAGGCTTGTCCGGCCCGGGGCCCGCGTAGCCCTGCGCGATGACCCGGCGGGTGCCTGCCCGCGCCGCGGCCGCCAGCAGGTTGTCGGTGCCCCGGGTCCGCAGCTCGTTCGTGGCGGCGAACGCCTGGTCGGGCTGGCGGAGGTTCCGCAGGTTCGCCAGCGCGGTCATCTCGTGCACGATCACCTCCGGGGACGCGGCCCGCACCGCCGCGATCACCGCCTCGCGATCCAGCCCATCGACCACCACCGGTTCCGCGCCCGCCTCGCGCAACTGCGTGGCCTTGCCCGGCGTCCTCGTGGTGGCGGTGACCTCGTGACCTGCCGCGACCAGCCCAGGAACCAGGAAGCGTCCCAGTGCCCCGGTCGCTCCCGTGACGAAGACTCGCATGATTCTTTCCTCCCAGCTAGTGCTCGGCCTCGAAGCCTGGTCCTGCCATCGACGGTAGGAACCGGGGGTGCGGTGGGGCGTCACCCGATGGTGGACATGCGGGTGGAATCTTTGGCGGCCAGCCGGCCGGCACACCCGTGCCACCTGCCCGGGCCGGGATCGGCTAACTGACGGCGGAGCGCCAGGAAGGGCAGATCTCGTCGATGAGCGCTTCGGTTTCCGGAGCCATCTGCGGCAGCACCTCGTTCAGCGCGCCCCGGGCAGACAGTTCGTCCACCACGGCCCGGACCAGGTCGTCCTGGCCGGTGGCGTGCACGCTGCGGAGCAGATCGCGCCACAGCAGCTCGTCGCTGAAGGCCAGCCGCAGGCCGGCCCGGGCGGCGTCCATAGCGCCCCACGCGTTGCCGTCCATCAGGCGCAGCGCGGCCAGCCGGTGCGCGGCGTCCGCGACCCGGGCGTGCACTTCGTACTCCAGGCCGTCGGCCACGACCCAGGCGTAGTGGCGCGGGTCCCGGCCGTCGAGCAGCTGGCCCTGTACCAGGTCGAGCGCGCGGGCGAGGTAGCCGGCTTCCTCGGCGCTGCCCGGCGGGGCCAGCGCGGCGCGGCCCACCAGGGCCCGGAACACCTGCCAGTCGACCCGCACCCCGGAGCCGAGGTGGAGCCGGCCGCCAGCGTCCACGGCCAGCTGAGCGCGGCCGATGGTGTCCGTGCCGAGCCAGTCCCGGGCCCGGTCCAGGGCCTCGTCGCGGGTCTCGGGCGGCACACCGTGCGGCCAGATCGCGGCCGTGAGATCGTCCAGGTGGACCGCGCCGGACTGCGCGGCCAGGTACACGACCAGCTCGGTGAGCAGGCCGGCCCACTCCGGTTCCACTGTCCCGGGGGCCTGCACCGAGACCGGTCCGAGGATGGTGATCTCCACGGGCATCACGCTGCCGGGATCGAGCTGCTGTGACGGTGCTGAATCGGCGGGCGGAGCGGGCAAGGCGACCCCCTCGTTCTGGGCTGCGGCGTCGAACAGCTGCAGCACCGCGTCCTGCTGCCAGCCCGGCAGCAGCTGTGCTTCCACATCGAGGCCGAGCACGCCGGCCACCAGCCGGCCTTCGGCCGTGACTTCCCAGGTCCACGAGGCGCCGGGGACCTCCCCGGCGACCACGTAGCCGGCCGCGGCCGCGTGCCTGACCTTGGCCAGGGCGAGCAGCCGGCTGCGCTGTGCCGTCGTGGGCCGCACCGCGGCTATCAGGTAGTGCGGCGCCCAGGCGTCCGGGTTGATGCCCAGGGAGCGCCCGGTCGCCGCGGAGTCCACCCCGGTGCTGGCCATCGCCTCGATCACCGCCGCGGCGCGGGCTTCCAGCGCTGGCAGCGCCTCGTCCAGCGTGCGCACGGCGGTCACTCGGCCGGGCGCCAGGTCAACGAGGTCCTCGCCGAAGCCGACCAGCGTCAGGTGCATCTGGTCGGACCAGCGGCTGGTCGCCAGTTCCATGGCCATCGACGACAGCACGGCGGTGACCAGCTGGTGCGGGCCGCTGAGGGCGATCAGCCCGTGTGCGGCCTCCAGGTCGACCAGCACCCGGCCGGCCTGGTCGGTGCCGATCGACACCAGCCCGGGCAGCAATGCGAGCGCATCGCTGGCTTCGTCCAGGTCCACCCGGGTCAGCGCGGCGGACGGCAGCCGCCACACCTGCCCGTCACCCACCGCGGTCCACGGGGCGGGGGGATCCAGGTCGGCTGGGGCGATCCAGAGGTCCAGGTTCTCCGGGCTGAGATGCGCCGCGAACACGGTCGGCGGGGTCCGCCCGGCCACCGCCAGGGCGTACGACAGGTAGCGCAGGCCGCTATCCAGCAGCTGGACCGACGGCTCGTCGGCACCAGACCGGATAGCCGATTCGGCCAGTGCTGCCTCCTCCCCCTCAGGCATGATCAGCCGCCGCCCGAACGCGCGCTGCCACAGCTGCTCGCGGCGGCGCCGGCCCAGGGCGGCCAGCACGCCGGCGGCCAGCAGCGAAGCCGCGGCCAGCTCGTTGGGATAGCGGGAGCCGGGCCCGTGGCGCGCGGCCGGGCCGTTGTCCCCCGCGCGAGGCTCGCTCGCCCGCCCCTGATGGGCATGCTGGCCCGGTGCGCTATCCAGCAACGCGTCGAGTCCCGGGGCGTGGTCCCGGTCAGCCCGGCCCTGGTCAGCCCGGCCCTGGGTGACACTGTCCTGCCCGGCACCGTCCTGGATGGCACCGTCCTGGCTGGCACCGTCCTGGGTGGCACCGTCCTGGGTGGCACCGTCCTGGCCAGCACCGTCCTGGCCGGCACCGTCCTGGGTGGCGCTGGCCGGGGCCGGGCGATCGTGGCCGGCCCGGTGCCGGGCGGGCGGGCTGACCGTGGCGATACCCGGGCCGTGTGCGTCCCGGGGCATGTGCAGGACCCAGCCCGGGCGGATCAGGCTGGCGATAGTGAGCCTGGACCCGTCCGGCTGGATCCGGCCCGCGTTCAGCGCGAAGATCTCCCGGTAGCGCTGGCCGTCGCCCAGGAACCGCTGCGCGATCTCCCACAGGCTCTCGTGGAACCGGCCCCGAGGAGGGTGCACCACATAGATCTTGTCCACCCGCGGCAGGTGCGTCACCTGCGGCGACTGATCGCCCGCTGGTGGCTGCGCGCTGGACGGCGGCTGGGCGCTGGACGGCGGCCGGGCCGTATCCGCGGGCCCCGGGCTGGGCTGCGGCTCAGGTGAGTGGGTCGGTTCAGGGCTGCGCACCGGGCCAGGGGTGTGCACCGGCCCAGGGGTGTGCACCGGCCCAGGAGTGTGCACGGCGGACCCAGGAGTGTGCGGCGGTGCCGGGGAGTGCGCCGCCCCGGGTGGGTGCGCCAGCCGTGGTGGGCTGGCCAGCCGTGGCGGCAGCACACCCTGGCTGGCGGCCTGGGACCCGGCGGCCAGACCCGGCTCGCGGCCGGCACTGACCGGCGCGGGCCCGGATACCTGGTGCGCCAGGGCGGGCGAGAGCGCGGTAGTGGCGGCGGACAGCAGGAGGGCCGCGGCCACCAGCCGGTGCACCACGGCCTGGGTGCCACTGGCCAGCGGCACCTGGGCCGGGCTGGCCCCGTACCGTACCGCCGCGCGGACCTCGGCTATTACGCACCAGACCAGCTGGAGCCAGGCCAGCCAGACGAGCACGGACAGCACTTTGAGGATCGTGGTCACGTCCAGCTGATGGGTCAGCGTGGACAGCCTGGGCATGGTGTGCGGGACCGGCAGGCCGAACACCCGGATCAGCGCGTACGGGACGCCGATGGTGAGCGCGGTCAGGACGGCCACGGCCAGCAGGCCAAAGAACAGGTCGGCCGGGGACCGGCGGCGCCGGGCAGCCGGCTGGGCCGTACCTGGAATCGACGGTGTCATCAGCAGATCGCCCCCTGGGTTATCCCGCATTGCGCGGTGGCTGTCTCCCGGGCGGTCTCGGTGAAGCCACCGAGGATCCCGCCGACCAGCGGCTGGGTGGTGATGCTGACATCGACGGTGGCCGTGTCCGACCCGGCCGGGGCCAGGCAGCCGGTCATCGTGGCCCCGGTGACCGCGTCCACGCCGCTCCGGTCACCGGTGCCATACCGGCTGACCAGGCTGGCCGCGAACCCGCAGGCACCCGGCCCGATCACGGCCGTGCCGCTGGCCCGCAGCCGGGGCACGTCGATGTTGCCGGCCGCCGCACGCGCGGCCTGCTCCGCGATGTCCGCGGCTCGCTCCCTGGCGTTCATGGCGATCCCGCCATCCACGATCAGCGCCGTGAGCATCACCACGGCGACGGCGAATACAACGGTGAACACGGCGATGGAGCCCCGCTCCGTGCTGGCCCGGGGAGGCGGCCCCGCGGAACGCCGGGCTAGCATGCCGGCGCCCGGCAGGTGAAGACGTCCAGCGGCGCGACCGCCTGGCCGGTGAAGACCATGGCCGGGTGGAAGCCGAGCACCGTGAACGGGCTCATGTTCACCGCGCAGGTCACCGTGGCCGTTACATCCTGGCCGGGCGGCACCGGCTGCCCGGCGGCCGGGAACCCGGCGACCAGCGCCTGCACGCTGTTCGCGGTGCACCAGCTGGACTGGCCCAGGTCGGCCTGGGCGGCCTGCAGGGCCGCCTGGCTGGCCTGCTGGGGGGAGGGCGCGATGGACGCGGCCCGGGCCGCGTCCCGGGCCGCGCCGTCCAGATGCCCCTGCGCCCCGACCACCCGCCCGGCCGCGCCGACCAGCAGCAGCAACAGCACCAGGCCGGGGGTCACGATGACCAGCTCGACCGACAGGGAACCCCGCTCCCGGCGGCCACGGCAAAGCCAGGGCAGCCCCCTCCGGAACCCGGCTGCGCGCATCATCCGCAGCCCATCCGCCCGGCCGGCCGGAAGCATTCGACCGGCCCGCCCGCGGTGGCCGAAATCGTCAGGTTCAGCCCGAAGAGACCAAAGACCGAATAGCCCAGCGGGCCGCTTACCGTGACGAACACATTGGTCTGCGGGTTTCCGGAGGCCTGCGCGGTGAGCTTGCTGAGCAGGCTGGAATGCAGGCCGTGGTAGTACTGCGCCGCGGCGCTCTGCGCGGCGCCCGCCCAGTCCGGGTTCGTGGCCGCCTGCTCCCGGGCCACCCGGGCTCCGGCCTGCGCCGCGGCCAGGGCGGCCTGGCGCGCGTTGAGCCAGAGACCGAACTGCAGGATGAGCATGCAGATCATCATCAGCGCCGGGGCCAGCACGGCCAGTTCGACCGCGCTGGTCCCGCGGTCGGAGCGCCCCGCCACCGGAAGACGGCGAGCCCAGCGGTGGGCAGCAGGCAGGTGCGTCATCACGGCAGGCTCCCGGTCAGCCTCCGCTGATCTTGGAGCTTTCGTTGGTGACGAAGATATTGATGGCGGCCAGCACGATCCCGGCAATGCCGATGATGACCGCGGTGATGATGGCCAGTTCCACGGCTGACGCGCCGCGGTCCCGGTCGGTCCTGGCCTGTTGCAGCCGGCCCGGGTGCCGAGGAATGCCCACAGAAAGGTCAGGGCCGAGTTCAGGCTGCCCATTTACTGCCTCCACTCTGCTGCCGTACGGCAGCCGTCAGGTGCCAAGCAGGACACCCACCACCGGGTAGGTGAGGAAGATCAGGAAACCGGCGCACAGCAGCATCTGCGCGACCAGCATGGACTGGGACTTCTCCCCGGCCTGGCCCTCCAGGTCAGCCAGTTCGCGGCGGCGCAGGCTGGCCGCACGCGCGGTCAGCGACTCGCGCACCTTGGCCCCGTCGTCGGCCACCAGGCTGAGCGCGGCCGCCAGGTCGCGCAGTTCCTCGACGCGGACTTCGGCGCCCAGCGCGCCGAGCGCCTGCCAGGGCGTCTGCCCGGTGATCCGGGCGTTGGCCAGCGCGTCCCGCAGCCGCCACAGGGCCCACCCGGAGCCGATCTCACTCGCGGTCAGCAGGGCTTCCGGCACTCCCCGGCCGCCGGACAAGTTCATCGAGACCAGATCGAGGAAGGCGCCGATGGCGTGCCGGAAGTCCCGGCGCCGGGCCTCCGCCTGCTGCCTGACCTCGAGATCGGGCAGGAAGAAGAACGCACCGCCGAGGGCCAGGCCGAGCCAGAGCGGGATGACGAACGGGACATGAAAGCCGGCCAGGGTGAGCAGCAGGAGGAGCAGGGGGGCCAGCAGGAAACCGAACAGGCCCAGCAGCACCTTGGTGGCCAGGTAGTTCTCGAATGACTTGCCGATGATGGACAAGTTGGCCCGCAGCGACGGGAACTCCCAGCCCTGCTCCGCGCAGAACGCCGCCAGCAGCCGGCCGAGCTGGCGCTCCCGCTCTTCCCGCGCGCGCCGCGTGGACCGGTGCTCCGCGTCGAACGCGGCCACCTGGCGGGCCAGGCTGGCCCGCCCCGGCACGAGCGCGAAGATGAGCAGAAACAGGCCGAGGCCGGCTACCGCACCGGCGGCCAGGGCCGCCGTCACGACGTCACCCCGGGCGGGACCGCGGCCGCCTGGGCTGGCCCGGCTAGCGCCGGGGACGCCCCGACGAGCAGCCGCTCCGGCTTCTCGAAGGTAGCGAGCCGGCGCATCCAGGCGAAACCAGCGGCATACAGGCCGACCACCAGGACCAGGACGAGCTGGCCCACCGGGCTGCCGTAGGTGCGCACGTAACTCTGGTTGAACAGGGCCAGTCCCAGCGCCAGGCCGACGGACACGCCCACCACGATCTGCGCGCTGCGCCGGGTGGACCGGCGCTCCGCGTTGACCTTCCGGCGCATGTCCAGTTCTTCCCGGACCGAGGCGGACAGCGCGCCGAGCAGGTCGCGCAGGCCGGGGCCGCGCAGCCGGGCATTGATGATCAGCGCGGCGACGATCAGGTCGGCGCCCGGGTCGTCCAGGTCGTCGGCGAAGCTGCGCAGCGCCTCGGCCATCGGCATCCGGGTGTGCAGCCGGCCGACCAGCCGGGCCAGCGGATCGTGCAGCGACGGCGCGGCGGCGCGCAGCGAGGCGGGAATCGCCTGCTCCAGCCCGACCGCACCGGCGATCGTGTCCCGCAGCGACTCGGTCCAGGTAGCCAGGGCCTCCAGCCGGGCCAGGGTGCGCCGCTCCGCGGCCGCGCCGCTGAGCGTCCGCCAGGTCAATACGAGCAGGGCCACGCCGATCGCGCCGGCCACCCACCGGGTCAGGATCAGCATCGCTGAGCCGGCGACCAGGGCGGCGGCACCGTGCGGCCCGGTCGAGCTGCCGGGCCTGGCGGCTGAACCGGGCCTGCCGGCCGGGCCGCACGGGCAGCCCGCGCAGCGCCGCCACCAGCAGGAACAGGCCACCACCCGCCGCACCGCCGGCGATCACGGCGAGTACCGGGCCCGCCGAGAACAAGCTGGTCACCATGTCCCCCTCGATGGGTCGTAGCCGTGCATGGCCAGGTCGGCCGGACAGGACAGGGGCGCGCGCGGCACCGCCCGGCCGTCCGGGCCGGGCGAGAACACCTCGCTGGACAGCACCCGCCCGTTGACCCCGGTCACCTCGCGGATGCTGCTCACGAACCGGTGCAGCTGCCCGCCACGGGAGTACTCGTTGCGTTTCTCGATGAACACGACGAACTCGATGGCCCCGGCGATGAGCAGGTGGGTGGCTTCCACCGGCAGGCGCTCGGTGGCCTGGATGGCGTAGGTGGCGATCCGGTTGAACACTTCCAGCGAGGAGTTCGCGTGGATGGTGGACAGCGAGCCGTCGTTGCCCTGCGACATCGCGTTCAGCATGGTGACGATCTCGTCGCCGAGCACCTCGCCGACGATGACCCGGCTGGGGTTCATCCGCAGCGACCGGCGGACCAGCTCAGCCATGGAGATGGCGCCGTGGCCCTCCATGTTCGGCAGCCGCTCCTCCAGCGCGACCACGTTCGGGTGCAGCTCCGGGAAGTAATCGAGGCCGAGTTCGAGAGCCCGCTCCACGGTGATGAGCCGCTCGCCGGGCGGGATCTGGTTGACGATCGCGCGCAGCAGCGTGGTCTTGCCCGCGTTAGTAGCCCCGGCGATCATGATGTTCTTCCGTGCGGCGGTCGCCGCGGCCAGGAACGACGCGGCTTCGGGCAGCAGCGTGCCGTTGCCGACCAGGTCGGCCAGGAACACTTTGCCGAGCCGGGCCCGCCGGATGGACACCGCGGGGCGCCGGGTCACATCCATCACCGCGGACAGCCGGGCCCCGTCGGGCAGCCGGATGTCGAGCTGGGGATTGCCGGTGTCAAAGGGCCGGCTGGACAGGCCGGAGTACGCCGCCAGCACCTGGATCAGCTCGACCAGCTCGTCGTCGTTCTCGGCGACCGGCTCGGCCATGACCTCGCGCCCGTCGGCGTAACTGAGGAACACCCGGTCGCATCCGTTGATGTCGATGTTCTCCACCAGCTGGTCATCCAGCAGCGGCTGGAGCCGCCCGACGCCGAACAGCGCGGCATGGATGGCGGCGGCCAGGTCTTCTTCCTCCGGCGCGTTGGGTGGAGCCCGGCCAGCGGTTATCTCGTTGCGCGCATGGTCTTCGAGTACCTGGGCGATGAGAGCCCGGGCGAACTGCCGCTCGTCCTCGGCGGGCATCGGCGGCTGGCCCGCCGACGCATCCAGCCGGCGCTGCTCGGCCAGCCGGTCCCCCACTTCGCAGCGCAGTCGCTTGACGAGAATGTGGTCCACGGCGTCACCACTGCCCGCGGTCCGCCGAGCGGCCGCCCCGGGGCTGGGCATGGCGGCCGCGGCCTGAGGGCCTGCTGCGCCGGGGCAGGGCCGGCCCGGGCGCCGCTGGGCCAGGTGGGGCAGGCAGTGGCGCCAGGTCAGCGGCGGGCCCGGGCCCGTCCGACGGCGCGCGCCCATCCAGTGGCGCAAGCCCATCCAGTGACGCGAGCCCATCCACCGGCACCACGCCGGGCGGCATCCGGCGGTCCGGCGGCCGGGCCGGTGCGGCGGGACCGTGGGCCGTGGGTCGGTGCCGTCGAGCACCGGCCACGGCGGCGAGCTCTGCGGGGCCGGGCCAGGCGGCGGGCCGCCCCACCCGAGACCGGGTGGCGGCGCAGGCGCGGTCACCGGGCCGCTCCCTCCGGGGTCCGGCTGGCCAGCAAGCCCAGGGCCGACCGGGGGTGGGCTGTCCCAGCCGCGGTCACCCGGGGCCGCGTCACCGGGACGGGACTCAGCCCACCCGGGGCCGGCCACCCCCACGTCAGCCGGGTCCGTGCTAGAGGGGCCCGTACCGGATCGCCACAGGCCAGCTGGGCTGGTGCCGATCCGCCCGGCCCCGGCCTGCCTCGTCCCAGCCCGCCCAGCACTGGCCCGCCTGCCACCGGTGTGCCGCACGCCAGCGGCTGACGGCCCAGAGGCGGGCCGCGCACCCGCTGGCTGGCCAACCGCGGCCGGCCACTGGCTGACCAGCCGTGCGGTCACCTCTCCGGCCGTCCTGATCAGCAGGGACTTACGGAGCTTCCCGCCCCACTCGCCGCGGAGCAGCTCGGCGCTCCTGGGCTCGTAGGCGACGCCACCGAGCACGCTGACCAGGCTGTCGGGGTAGCCGACCGCCTGGCCCACCTCGGCCAGCGCGGCCCCGAAGCCACGGTGATCGACGACGACCAGCAGGCCGATCCGGCCATCGTGGCCGCCGCGCTGGCCCACCGCGGCGGACAGCGCGGCCGCCCGGTCACGCAGCCGGACCACCTCCCCCAGGCTCGGCCGGACGACCAGCACGACCGCGGCGGCGTGCGCCAGCAGTTCGTAGTACGGGCCGTCCGGGCCCAGCCGGCCGCAGTCCGCGATCACGTCGGCCCCGGGCAGCGCGGCCAGCGCCGCGCCGATCGCGTCCCATAGCGGGTCCAGGCCGCTGCCCTGCTCGGCGGTGGCCACCCCGAGCAGCACGTCCAGGCCGCCGCGCAGCTTCTGCACGTGCTCCCAGACCTGGGCCGGGGTCACCCCGCGGCGCGCGGTCACGGCCAGGCTGAGCAGCCCGCGCCGCGGATCGAGCCGCGTTCCGCCAGCGCCCGGCAGCCGGTAGACGATGTCGCCGCCCGCCGGATCGCACTCGGCCAGCAGCACCGGACGCGGCCACACGGCGGCCAGGGCCAGCGCGCTGGTGGTGACGCCCGGCGCTCCCTTATCGGCAGCTACTGCGATCAGCGCCATCGGTCAGCCGACCCCGGCCGCTGGCCCGGGCCCGGGCAGCACAGCGATGCCCACCATGCCGTTAGCCGCGTTGCAGGCAACCGGGCCCGCATCCGTGGGGTTGACCGCCACCTGCACGTCGGCCACGGCGCTGCTGCCCGCGGCGGCAGCCGGCCGGCCGATGGCGAGCACCACAGCGTCCCCGCTCAGCACGGCGCCCGAGCCGCCCGGGCAGGTCTGCTGGGAGTCACTGACCTGGTAGATGTCGATGTGGTCGCCAGTCTGCAGGCCGCGGGGCAGCTGCCCGTCCTTGAGCGCCAGCCCGAGTACCGCTTTGCCGGTGACCGACATGCCGGAGGGTGCCACCATCCCCTGGGTCAGCAAGGTGCCCGCGGGGATCACGCCGACCGTGAAGAACCGGGCGACCTGGGCCGCCTCGGCCCACGGCACGAAGCCCAGCCCGGTACCGGCCGGGATCTGCACCTGCTGCAGGGCGCTCAGCGGGATCCGCTGGCCAGCCCCGATCCGCGCGGAGATCTCGATCGCAGCGACCCGCTTGCCGCTCTGCAGCACCAGGAGGCCGGTCCCTAGTGCGCCCACCAAGAATGAGCAGGACGGCCAGTGCGGCCAGGGCCGGCTTGCGCTCCCGGGCCGGGGCTGGCAGGCGGCGCGCCGCGGGTGCGGTCGGCGCCCAGGTCGTTTGCTGGTCGGCACGGCCGGCTTTGCCTCGTGGCAGTGTGTCCCGGTCAGTTGGCATTCCTCTGCGCTCTCCCTGCTGACGGACTGCGTGTTTAGCCCGGGTACCGGCGGGCGGCCGGATCACGCAGGCGCATCTTCACCATAAAGCCACCCGGGCAGTCGCAGCAGGCATAGGAAAGAAAGTCATCCCGCCGTCATATATAGCCCGCTGAGCAGCTACTCACAGTGAGTGCCCGGCGCAGCAGGGAAACGGGCGCCCTGACCGTCCTGGTTCACCCAGACAAAGTCTTGGTCTAATTAGTAAATTGGTAATTCGGGTATTTTCGCCAAACGTGCCGTCCGGGGAAAACCGGCATTGTAGAGTTCCGCACAGCGGCAGCCCACGAGGCGGAGGGCATCGATGTGGGGAAACCCCGGTAGATGCACGCGGGACCGGTCCGGCGGGGGTCGGTCCCGTGCCGCTACCCTGCGGGCAGCCCTGCTGGCCTGCGCAGTCGCCGTAGTGGCAGGCTGCGGGTCGGCGCCGGCAGGAACTTTCCACCCGGGGGGCTCCGCCACGGCCGGGGCTGGCGCGTCGGGTCCAGCGCCCCCCGGCCCGAGGCGTGGGAATTCACTGCACTGGCCCCCGTTCGGCCACGGCGTGCATATCGCCATGCCCGGCTGGCTGCCAGCCGACCCGCACCAGATGCCAGCCGTTATCGCGGCCAAGAATTTCCTGCTGGCCTTCCTCTATGCGGAGTACCGGGGAAATCAGGATGACCGCTGGGCAAAGTACGTTTCGCCTACGGTGCTTAGTGCACTCAAATCAGGGCTGGCGCAGCCGGACGTGACCACCGAGTCGTTCACCGGGACCATAGTCTTCACCCATATGCAGGCATCGCCCGACCCTGTTACTAACAGTGCCGTAGACGTATCTGAATGTTTCGACAACGCTGGCTCGGATAACACGGACCTGGCGACCGGAAAGCTCGTCGCCGATCACCTGCCCGCCAGCCAGCACTACTACCTAAACACGGATGTGATGGCTGAGAGCAATGGCCGGTGGCAGGTTGTGTCGGTTGACCCGGTCATCTACTACCCGCAGGCGGCAGAGTGCAAGCCGTGAGGCGGCGTGCGGCCCGTGCTGGTCTCGTGCTCGGCGGGCTGCTCACCCTTCTGGCGGCGGCCGGACCGGCCCAGGCTGGCTCTGGTGTCGGCTGCGCCGGCACTGACTGCTCAGTCGTGCTCAGCAACCTGATCACGCTGAAGGGCGATGTCAGCAGCGTGGGCCCGGCCCGGTCCACGCTGCCGGTGATCCAGCCGCCGTGCCTGTGGCAGTCCATCGGGGACACAGTCACCGGCGGGCAGTACATCATCCGGAACTTCGGGGCGGCCGCCCCGGGCACACCGTTCGGCGTGTTCGGAGCGGTGCAGTGGGCCCGGCGGATGCTCCGGCAGCGCCCGGTGCCGGCCGGCTTCTGGTGGCAACTCCCGGTCAACCCGGCGGCGAGCGCCGCGCAGCGCAAGGTATGCCAGTCCTTCCCGCTGTTCGCGTTCGCGCCGCCCGGTCAGACACCGGCCGAGCCGCCGGTCCCGCTGCGAACCCTGGCCGACTACGCCTACAACCACATGCGGATTCCGCCGCCGGCCCTGACCGTCAACCCGGCCACCCGCGGCTACGTCAACCTGGCCACCTATGTCTGGGGACGGACCGTGCCGGTCAGCGCGGTGACCGGCCGCCCCGGCAGCTACGAGGTGACCGCGACGCTCGGCAGCGAGACCGTCAGCGTGTGGGCTGAACTGGCGGCCAGGGGCGCGTTCAGCGTCAGCGCGAACGGGCCCGGGGCGGCGTACTCGGGCTGCGGGCCGGCTGGCTCGCATTACCGGGTGGGCCATGTCCCGGCGAATGCCGGGGCGGGCACCCCACCCGACTGCGGCGTGCTGTGGCAGGGCCCGGTGGCCCGGGCCACGGTCCAGGCGACGCTGCGGTGGACGGTGAGCTGGGGAGCGGGCGTGCTCAACGGCCCTGGGGCGCGCCCGCTGCCCCCCATCCCGGTCACCGGGCAGAGCGCGCCGTTCCCGGTGGCGGAGATCCAGAGCATCAACGGCGGCTGACCGTGTCCCGGGCGGGCCAGGTCACGGCCAGTCTGCTGGCCGTGACGGCGGCCATCGCCGTCATGGCGCTTCGCTTCGGGCTGAGCCCGGCGCTGCCCGCGTTCTGCTACCTGGCGGCGGCCGGGGTGACGCTGGCCCTCATCGACGCCCGGCACCGCCGGCTGCCGGACGCGCTGACGCTGCCCTCCTACCCCATTGCCGTGCTGCTGCTCGGCATCGCGGCAGCGGCGGAGCCGGGCGGGACCGGGCACTTCCTGGACGCGGTGCTGGGCATGGCGGCCGCCGGGGCCTGTTTCGTCCTCCAGGCCATTGCCTACCCGGAGGGCCTGGGCTGGGGCGACGTGAAACTGGCCGGGCTGCTCGGCCTCTACCTGGGCTGGCTCGGCCCCGGTGCGCTGGTCGGCGGGCTGTTCCTCGGCTACCTGCTGGCCGCGGCGACCGGGCTGGCGCTGATCGCCGCGGGCCGGGCGACCCGCAAGTCCCAGCTCCCGTTCGGCCCGTTCCTGGTGGCGGGCACGCTGGCCGTGATCGCCCTGACCGGCCTGACCAGTCCCACCTTCTGGTGACCCAGCACCGGAGCGGCAGCCCGGCCGCCGCTCCGGTGCTGATGGCCAACTGTGGACGCAAACCGCTGTTACCACAGCGGTTCCGGTACACGTTTAGGCCCAAATGACCGGGTGGGTGGGGGCAAAGGGTCTGGGGGTGGCGCCGGATGACCCGGGGGGAAGTCAGCGGCCGGCGGGTGGCGCCGGATGACCCGGGGGAAATCAGCGGCCGGCGGGTGGCGCCGGATGAACGCCGGGGAGGCCGGGGTCAGAGGGTGACGCCGATCAGGGTCGGCTCGGGAGTTAGTTCGACGCCGTAGATGTCGCGGACCCGGTCCCGGATCTCCCTCGCCAGCCGTACGACGTCGGCGGTGCTGGCACCACCCGGGTTGACCAGGGCCAGTGTGTGCTTGGCCGAGATCCGCGCCCCGCCCGTCCCTGCCGTCCCCCCCGGACCGCCCGGCTGCGCCACCCCTGCCGTGCTGGCGGCCGGGGCGCCATCCGCATCGGCCCCCAGCCGGTCCCCGCCTGCGGTAGCCCGGGTGGAAGCCGGCCTGCCCGATCAGCCAGGCGGCCGGCACCTTCACCCGGCCGGGCCCGGCCGGGAACTGCGGAATCCGGGTACCCGGGCCGGCCCGCGAGTCCACTACCTGGCGCAGCGCCGCGAACTGCGTGTCGTCCAGCACCGGGTTGGTGAAGAACGAGCCTGCGCTGCGGCTGTCCGGGTCGGCCGGATCGACCACCATGCCCTTGCCCCGCCGCAGCCCGAGCACGGCCGCGCGCACGTCGGCCAGGGGGACCCGCTCCCCCTCGGCCACCCCCAGCGAACGGGCCAGCTCGGCGTAACGCACCGGCCCGGACAGCCCGCTCGCGGTCAGCTCGAACGACACCCCGAGCACGACGAACCGGCCGCGGCGGTCGCGCTTGAACACGCTGGTCCGGTAGCCGAAGCCGCAGTCAGCCGGCGCCATGTCGGCCACCTCGTCCTGGGCCCGGTCATACACCCGCACCCCGGTGATGGTCTCCGCCACCTCCTGGCCGTAGGCACCGACGTTCTGGATCGGGGTGGCCCCGGCCAGGCCCGGGATGCCGGACAGGCACTCAACTCCAGCCAGGCCCGTGGCCACGCACGACGCGACGACCCGGTCCCAGTCCTCGCCTGCGGCCACCGTGACCCGGACCGCATCCGGCCGGCCGGCCGCCGCGCGGCGCACCCCGCGGGTCGCCACCCGGACGACCGTGCCGGGAAAACCGTCATCGGCGATCACCAGGTTGCTGCCGCCGCCCAGGATCAGCAGCGGCTCGCCGCGCCGGTCCGGCCGCGCGTACCTCGGCGATGAGGTCCGGCTCGGTGCCGGCCTCCACGAAGCGGCGGGCCGGGCCGCCCAGTCCCAGCGTGGTGAAGCTGGACAGCATGACCTGCTCACGGACGGTCAGCATGACCAGCGTTTCCTGGGCGGCAGCGGGCGGCAGGCCCCGGGCCGGCACCAGCCCGGTGTGCCCGGGCGAGGAGGGGCGGCAGTTCCACGCGGGAAGCGTAAAGCAAAAGAAGTCAGGGTAGCCGGACCACCGCGCGGGCGCGGGTGAGCACCTTGGCCTCGCCCGAGCGCGCGGTGATGGCCACCGCCACCTGGTTGCCGTCCAGCTTTTCCTCGACCGTGCCGGTCACGTCGATGGTCACGAACCCGTCGGTGTCCGGCACCACGACCGGCGCGGAGAACCGCACCCCGAACGAGGTCACCGCCCCGGGGTCGCCGGCCCAGTCGGTGATGTACCGGCCGGCCTGGGCCATGGTGAACATGCCGTGCGCGATGACGTCGGGCAGGCCGACCGACTTGGCGATGCGCTCGTTCCAGTGGATCACGTTGAAGTCGCCGGATGCCCCGCAGTACTTGACCAGGCTGAGCCGGGTGACCGGGAAGCTGGCCGGCGGCAGTTCGGTGCCGACCTCGACGTCGGCGTACTTGACCTGGGCCGTCATGGCGCACCACGCTCCACGATGATCGAGTAGGCGGTGCACACCGGCTCGCCGGCCACCGTGCGCACCTCGGTCCGGGTGGTCAGCATCGTGTTGCGGCCGACGGACCTGATGGCCTCGATCGTGGACTGGGCGGTCACCACGTCCCCCGCCCGCAGCGGCCGCGCGTACTCGAAGCGCTGCTCGCCATGCACGACCATGGCGTAGTTGATGCCGAGGCCGGGATCGGCGATCGTCTTCGCCGACGCCGCCATCGTCACCACGATGGGGAACGTGGGCGGCGCGATCACATCCGGGTAGCCCGCGGCGACGGCCGCGTCCCGGTCCCGGTAGACCGGGCTCGGATCGCCGATCGCCTCGGCAAAGTCCGCGATCTTGACCCGGCTGACCTCATAGGGCTCCGTGGCCGGGAAAGTCCGGCCCTCGTAGTCCTGGTTGACGGGCATGCCGCGAGATTAACGCGTCTCGCGGTGCGGGCGGTGGCACCGGCAGTTCGGGCAGTACTTCTTCAGCTCGAGCCGGTCCGGGTCGTTACGCCGGTTCTTCTTGGTGATGTAGTTGCGGTGCTTGCACTCCTGGCAGGCCAGGGTGATCTTGGGCCTGACGTCGGTGGCAGCCACGATGGAGTGCCTTTCTCTGCGATGACTTGTGCTCCAAAGCCTGAACAGCCTGCGGCCAGCCAGGATTCCCGGGCAGCCCACAGCAGCGCCCGCCGCCCGCGGCGCCGCGGGACCGGGATCCCGGCCTGCGGTGCTGGGCGTCACGCGCTGGTAGCGGAGGCCGGACTTGAACCGGCGACACAGCGATTATGAGCCGCTTGCTCTGCCTGACTGAGCTACTCCGCCGCATGGCTGAAAGCCCACATAGCTTAACGGGCGCGCCGGGTCGGCGGGTAATCGGTTGGCCGGCCCGGACCGGGCCGGGCTACTGGACCACCGCCACCGCCCGGATGTGCTGCAATGACCGCGGGGGTTTCCACAGGAGGCAACCATGGCAGAGCCGCTGGAGCTGGCCGGGCCGGTGGGTTTCATCGGGCTGGGGATCATGGGTTCGGCGATGAGCACGCACCTGCTCGAGGCGGGTCACCGGGTCATCGGGTACGACGTGTCACCGGCCGCGTGCGACGCGCACCGGGCCCGCGGCGGCACGGTGGCAGGCAGCCCGGCTGAGATCGCCGCCCGGACCAGCCTGGTCGTCACGTCGCTGCCCAGCGCCGGCGCGCTGACCAAGGTGCTGCGCGGCCCGGGCGGCCTGGCCGCGCGGGCGGCCCTGGGCCTGACCGTCATCGAGACCAGCACGCTGGCCCCCGAGGACAAGGAGGCGGAGCGGCAGTTCCTGGCCGGCCGCGCGGCCTGGCTGCTGGACTGCCCGGTGAGCGGGACCGGCGCGCAGGCGCGGGACAAGGATCTTGTCGCCTACCTGAGCGGGGACGAGGCGGCCAAGGCCCGGGCCTGGCCAGTGCTGGCCGGCATGACCCGCGAGATCTATGACGCGGGCGAGTTCGGCAACGGCACCAAGCTCAAGCTGGTCGCGAACCTGCTGGTCGCGGTGCACAACGTGGCCGCGGCCGAGGCGCTGGTGCTGGCCGAGCGGGCCGGCCTGGACCTGGCCACGGTGCTCGCCGCGGTCGGGGACGGGGCCGGCACCTCGCGGATGTTCGAGGTCCGCGGCCCGGCCATGGCCGCCCAGGACTACGCCGGGCCCGGGGTGGCGGCCACGGTGTTCGGCAAGGACATCGCGATCATCACCGGGTTCGCCAGCCAGCTGCGCAGCCCCACTCCGCTGTTCAGCCTGGCGTCCGCGTACTACCAGGCCGCGCTGGCCCAGGGGCATGGCGCGGATGACACGTCCAGTGTGCACGCGGTGCTGCGCGCGCTGGCGCCGCGGCCGGCACCGGCCGGTGACGGGAAGGACCAGCCATGACATTACCGCCCGCCACCGGGCCGGGGGACCGCGCACTGGATGGCCGGGTGGCGCTGGTCACCGGCGGGAGCGGCGGGATCGGGCGGGCGGTGGCACACCGCCTGGCCGCCGCCGGGGCCGCGGTGGCGGTGGGCTTCTGGCACAACCGGGAGGCCGCCGAGCAGACCATCGCGGCCATCACCGAGGCAGGCGGGCGGGCGGCTGGGGTCGCGGCCGATCTGGGCCGCCTCGACGGGCCCGGCGAGCTGCTCAGCGCGACGGAGGTCGCGCTGGGGCCGGTCGACGTCCTGGTCAGCAACGCAGGTACCGGGCGGGCCCAGCCGCTGGGCCAGATCACCGCGGCGGACTTCGACGAGGTGCTGGCGGTCAACCTGCGGGCGCCGTTCCTGCTGGCCCAGCGGGCGCTGCCGGGAATGGCCCACCGCGGCTTCGGCCGGGTCCTGTTCATGTCGTCGGTGGCCGCGTTCACCGGGGGAATCGTCGGGCCGCACTATGCCGCGTCCAAGGCCGGCCTGCACGGGCTGACCCACTTCCTGGCCAGCCGGTTCGCCACCGCTGGCGTCACGGTGAACGCGCTGGCTCCGGCCCTGATCACGCAGACCGGGATGCTCCCCGGCGACCCGGAGGAACTGCGTCACCAGATCCCGGTAGGCCGGCTTGGCACCCCCGATGAGGTGGCCGACCTGTCCCTGGCCATCCTCCGCAACGGCTACCTGACGAACCAGGTGATATCCCTCGACGGCGGCCGCTACCCCCGCTAAGGCGTGCTCCGCAGCTGACCATGATCGCGGTCAGTTTGTGCTCGCCGGTGACACTTACTGACCACGATCATGGTCAGCTGACGTCGAGAGCGAGCAGATCCGCTTCGGTTTCCCGGCGGAGCAGCAGGCGGGAGGCGCCGTCCCGGACCGCTACCACGGGCGGCCGGGGCACGTGGTTGTACTGGCTGGACATGCTCCGGCAGTAGGCGCCGGTGCCCGGCACCGCGAGCAGGTCACCGGCCTCCAGGTCGGACGGCAGGAACTCGTCCTTCACGACCACGTCGCCGCTCTCGCAGTGCTTGCCAACCACCCGGGCCAGCACCGGCGCGGCCGCCGAGGCGCGCGAGGCGAGGGTGCACGAGTAGTCCGCGTCGTACAGGGCGGTCCGGATGTTGTCACTCATGCCGCCGTCGACCGCGACGTACCGGCGCACCATGCCGTGGTCGAGCTGGACGTCCTTGATCGTGCCGGCGCTGTACAGGGTGAACGTACTGGGCCCGGCGATGGCCCGGCCCGGCTCGACCGAGACCCGTGGCACCGCCACGCCGAGTGCGCGGCACTCCCGCCCGACGATCCCGGCCAGGGCGTCGGCCAGCGTCTTGGCCGCGAGCGGGTCATGCTCGCTGGTGTAGGCGACACCGAACCCGCCGCCCAGGTCGATCTCGGGCAACGTCAGCTGGTGATCCTTCTGGACCTGCGCGTGCAGCGCGAGCAGCCGGCGGGCGGCCACCTCGAAGCCATCGGTGCCGAAGATCTGCGAGCCGATATGGGAGTGCAGGCCGCGAAGCTCGAGCTCCGGCCGGGCCAGAATCTCGGCGGCGGCCTGGGCCGCCGCGCCGCCGCTCAGGGACAGCCCGAACTTCTGATCCTCGTGTGCGGTGGCGATGTATTCGTGGGTATGGGCCTCCACACCGACGGTCACCCGGAGCAGGACCGGTACCCGCACGCCGTGCTGTGCCGCGACGCCGGCCAGCCGGCCGATCTCCGGCAGCGAGTCGATGACGACCCGCCCGACTCCCCCGGTCACCGCCCGCTGGAGCTCGGCGTCGGACTTGTTGTTGCCGTGCAGGCCGATGTCCCGGCCGGGCACGCCCGCCCGCTGCAGCACGGCCAGCTCGCCGCCGGAGCAGGCATCCAGCCGTACCCCGTCGTGGGCCAGCCAGCGGGCCACCTCGGTGCACAGGAATGCCTTGCCCGCGTAGTAGACGTCGGCGCCGCCGCACAGGTCCGCGAACGCATCCCGGAAAGCGTCGCGGAAGGCCGCGGCCCGGGCCCGGAAGTCGGCCTCATCGAGCACGTATACCGGGGTGCCGTACTGCGCCGCGAGGTCGCGGACGTCGACCCCGCCCACCTCCAGCGCACCCGCCGGGTTACGGCGGACGGTCTCGGCCCATACCTCCGGCAGCAGCACGTTGACGTCATCGGGCGGCCGGAGCCAGGCGGGGACGGTCGCCACACTCCCGTAACCAGGTGCGTGCAGGGCACCCGCTTCATGGGCAGACATGATCCTTGTTCCGTTCGGTGGGTCTATCCGGGCCCGAGGGAGGTACCCAGCCGGGCAGCGGCCAGCTTATCTTTCCTGGTCGCGCTGCCTGGCTGCGCAGCGTCATCCCGCCGCCCGCCCAGCCACCCGGCCACTACGGGCCGGGCCGGAACGCGGCTCAGGTCAGGGCCGCCCGGCCCCGGGTGCTGGCGCCGGGAACGCGACGACACGCCCGCTCGGCTGGGCCGGGCCGGGTGCGCCCCAGGTCTGGCCGACGACGAACAGCCGCGGGTCCGCCTCGCGGCTGAGGATGCAGGCAAAGGCGCCGCGATCGAGGCCGACGGTGGCCAGCACCGTGCCGCCCTCCCGCACCCGGACACAGTGCTGGTTGCCGACGTCGGCGTACCAGGCGGCGCCGTCGGCGTCCATGCAGATCCCGTCGGGGTGGTCGCCGGGCGTGTCCGCCCACACGCGCCGGTGGCTGAGGCTGCCGTCGGGGCCGATGTCGTATCCGGTGAGCCGGTTCGCGTACGACTCGGCCACGATCAGCGTCGTCCCGTCCGGGCTGATCGCCATTCCATTGGGGAACGCGAGGTCGTCGGCGACCTGGCGGACCTGTCCATCGGGCGTGACGAGCACGATCAGGCCGGGAGCGAACTCTTCGCCGGGAAAGTCGAAACCGATGCTGTTGACGTAGGCGTTGCCCGCCTCGTCCACCACGATGTCGTTCCACGGCTTCGGCGAGATCCCAGCCAGGCTGGCGTGCTCAACGAGGGACCCGTCAGGCTCCCGGCGCAGCAGCCGCCGCTGCGGCGAGTCCACCACGAGCAGCCGCCCGTCGGGCAGGAATTCGATGCACATCGGGAACGACGGGACGGTGGCCATCACCTCATGACCGCCGTCGGCGTGCAGCGCGATCACCTGGTTCGCGCCCCAGTCAGAGAACCAGACCTGCCCATCGTGCCAGCGCGGTGACTCGCCGAACACGATGCCTTCCATCAGGACTTCAGGTGCGCTCACCAGGGTCTCCTCCGCTCAGTGTGTGCGGTAGACCGGGCCGGGCACCGGAACTCATCGCTGAGCGCGGCCAGCCGCAGGCAGATCAATGGTCCGGTGGCATGAGCTCACCCGCCAGCAGCGGCCGGGCCAGGGTGTTGCCGGCCGGCGCCAGCGGGCAGGCCCAGGCCGGGTCGTAGGCACACGACGGGTTGTAGGCGAAGTTGAAGTCGAGGACCAGCCGGCCATCGTCGCCGCCGAGATCCGCGCCCTTGGCCGTGTCGAAGAGATAGCGGCCCCCGCCGTAGCTGGCCGTTCCCGCGCTGGCGTCTTTCACCGGCACGAACACGCCCCCGCCGTACGAGGCGAGCCACCACACATCCAGGTCGCCCAGGCCGGGCAGGTGCGCGGTTCCGATGCGGTCGAAACGCACGATTCCATCGGTGCCGGTGGCCATCTTCAGCTGCTCGGGCGGGACGCCGGTGTCCACGGCCACGTCGAAGCGCAGCCGCGGATCGTAGGCGGCAACCGGCGCGCCCGGGTAGCTGGCCCGCTCGGGCCCGGGGATGGGCGAGTCCGGGTGGGTGCGCAGCAGGTCATCACGGGTCCGGCGCCAGTGCTCGTGCGCAGCCACCGGGTCCGGCTCGGCGCGGATCTCCGCGTACAGCCGGGCGACCCGGCGGCGCCAGTCCAGCAACGTCAAGGACATCCGCGACTCCCCGTGATCGTCCGTCCTGCCATCCAATCATCCGCCCCAGTTACGCCGGACGTGTATCAGCGGCGGCCGCGGCCCCCCTTGCCGTCGACCGGGAAACCAGTGCTGGCGTCACCGCCACGCACCGGGCCGGTATCGCCTACCGGTACCAGGACAGGAGAGTGCTGTGGCAACGCTAGCGATAACCATCGACCTGCCGCCCACCGGCGAGCTGGAGACGTCCGGCAACGGCAGCTCGCCGACTCAGGCGCAGCAGGACGAGGAGATGAAGGCCCGGCAGAACTTCATCGACCTCGTCTCGCCCTACCTGGAATCCCTGCCGGAGCGGCCGCCGCACCGGGCCGGCAACGTCTCGCAGGTCGAGCTGCTGGGCCGGGATGTCTGGTCAGAGCTCAACCACTACCTGCTGCTCATCACGATCGACATCACTGACGGGGGCATCGATCAGGACCTGGCGGCGCTGCTGCCGCCCGGTGCCCAGGTGTCCGTCGTCGGCGTCGTTGACTCCTTGCAGGAATGGCCGGCCAGGGCTGGCGGGCAGTCACCGCGCTAGGGGGTGTCCTAGGCCGGGCCGGCGCTGGCGTGGTGCGCGGCCCAGTGCGCGCGCAAGTGGGTGACCAGGTCGGCGGCGCGTTCGTCGGGAAAGAAGAGCCGGCCGCCGTCGACCGTCACCACCCCGGTGGCGCCCGGGATCATGTCGCGCAGTTGCTCGGCGTGCCGCAGCCGGAAGAAGATATCGCCGGTTCCCCAGACCATCAGCGTCGGCACCGTGAGCTTTCGCAAGGCGGGCTCAACGGCGGCCAGGTCGCGGTTGTGCAGGGAGGCGACCCAGCGCTGGAACTCCCGGGCCCGCTCTTTCGTGCCGGCCACCGGTTCCAGGTAGGCCCGGACCACCTCCAGCGGCAGGCTGGTGACGTCCTGGTAACCGATGCCGAACCGGCGCTTGCGGCTGCCGGGCAGGTTCCGCAGCAGGCGGGGCCCGGACAGCGGCGCCATCAGGCCCGCCCGGGCCGCCAGCACGGCCGGCTTGAACGCCCACGGCGGCACGTTGCCCAGCGTCTCGCAGTTGGTCAGCGTGAAGCTGGCCAGCCGCTGCGGCTGATGGGCCGCGACGATCTGCGCTACCGCGCCGCCGGTGTCGTTGGCCACCAGGTCGACGCCGGACAGGTCCAGTGCGGCGCAGAAGTCCTCGACCACCCTGGCCAGCCCGGTCAGGGACAGGTCCTGGCCCGGCTGGACCGGGGTGCGCCCATGCAGCGGCAGGTCCACGGCGATGCAGCGCCGCTCCTCTTTCAGCGCGCCGATGACGTTACGCCACAGCAGGCCGCTGGTGCCCACGCCGTGCACGAACAGCGCTGGGCGGCCAGTACCGACGTCCACGTAGCCGACCGGGCCGGACGCCGTGTCCGCCAGCCGGCGATTGCCGTCGTATTCGGTCAGGTTCACTGTTGCCCCCATTCGGTCGCTCGGGATACCAGACCACGATGCCGCGCGGCGCTGACAGCGGGCTGACAGGATTCCGTCATGGTCCGGCCACCGGCCGCTGGCCGCCCGCGCGCTTTCCGGTACGCGGCGGCCTGACCAGTGCCGTTACCGGCCGCTGGCCCATCTGGAGCCCTCGGCCAGGTAATCGGCGGCGGCCACGGCCACCACGACCGCGGCGGCGCAGATGCTGAGCACCAGCGCCGACACATGCGGGGCCAGCAGGCCGAGCAGGGCGGCCACCGCCGCGCCGCCGATCCGGGTCCACGAGACCTGGTGCCAGATCACCGCCTTGAACAGGGCGTGTCCGAGCAGGAACAGCGCGGTCCCGCCGAGCAGCATGACCGAGACCGGGGCCTGGCCGACCACACCCGGCGCGCTGAGCGCGATCTGGTCGCCGGCCGCCACCACGATGATGCCGGCCACCATGACCGGGTGAATGAGGTGATACGCGGAGCGGCCCAGCTGGCCAGGATCAGCCGAGCTGGCGATGGCCTCGGCCCCCGCTTCCGCGCTGCGGTGGAAGTACAGCCACCACAGCCCCACGCTGCTGACGAACGCGGCCACGAACGTGGCGACCTCCATCCCGCTGATCCTCGGCAGCCCGGACAGCGTGGCCCCGGTCACCAGGATCGACTCACCCAGGGCGATGAGGATGAACGCCTGGCAGCGCTCGGCGAAATGACTTCCCTCGATCGTCCAGTCCTGGGTCCTGGACCGGCCCAGGCCCGGGGTCCAGAAGCCGGCCACCCCACCGAGCAGGTCAACGCAGACCGCGGCCAGCCACAGCAGTTCCCGGGCCCGCCCGGCCACCAGCCCGCCCGCCAGGGCCAGCGCACCGCTCACCACACACCAGGCCAGGATGCGCTGGAAGTTGCGCTGCAGCCGGTCCCCGCGCAGCCCGGAGACCGCGAAGACGCTGCGGCCGATCTGCATGACGGCGTAGGCGGCACCGACGGCCAGGCCCCGCCCGGCGAACGCGAACGGGATCGCGGCCGACATCACCAGGCTGACCAGGGCCAGCGCCAGCAGCATCAGCAGGACCGGGATCCGCTCCGGGTCCAGCCAGTTGGTGACCCAGGTGGTGTAGGCCCAGATCAGCCACACCATGGCCAGCAGCAGCAGGGTCTGCACCCCGCCGCCAGCGGTGGGGTGATCGATCAGGTAGTGCGACAGCTGGGTGACCGCGAACACGTACACCAGGTCGAAGAACAACTCGATGTTGGTGACCCGCGCGGGCCTGCCGGTCTGCGGGCGCAGCAGGTTGGCGGGCCGGGCTTGTGTCACGGCGCGCGGTAGTCGGTGTTCCTGTCCACGCCCAGGTACACGTCCATGCCGACCGGGCGCCACTGCTCCTCGGCCAGGTGGCCGAGCAGGCCGGCCGTCCGGGCCAGCAGGGCGAAACCGCGCAGCAGGGCGACCGGCAGCCCGAGATCGGCCAGCGCGGCCCCGCACGTGCCAGCCCCGTTCAGCGGGAGCCTGCGCCCCAGCACCTCCGGGTGGACCCGGCCGACCGCCTCGAACAGTCGCAGGTGCGGGCCGCGCAGGCCTTCCTCGTCCGCGATCCGCAGCAGCGCCGGGGTGCGCGGGTCGGTGACCTTGTGCACCGGGTGGCCGAGCCCGGGCACCAGTTTCCCGGCGGCCCGGGCCCGCTGCACCGCGGCCAGCGCGACCTCATCAAATTCCGCGTCGCTGCCCGGTACCGGCCCGCCCGCCGCGGCCAGCGCGGCCGCCAGGAACTGGCCGCAGTCCTCGGTCACCCCGAGGAACCGGGAGCCGCCGCCGAGCAGGCCCGCGGCCAGTGCCCCCTGCACCGAGTCCGGCGCGCTGAGATAGGTCAGCCGGGCCGCGATGGCCGTCGGGGTGAAACCGTGCTCGGCCAGCGCCACCAGCACCGCCTCGAACACCCGGACCTGCGGTGGCGTCGGCCTGTGCTGGGTGACCAGCCAGAACGCCAGTTCCCCGAAAGACACCTGGCCCATCAGGTCGGCGGCCAGGTCATGGCCGAGCACGGTGATCGTGTCGGCGTCCGAGTCACCCAGCGAGGTTGGGTAAGCGGGCCGGGAGCTGTCGGTCATCTGGATTCTCCTGTGTCCGGTACCGGTGACGCGGGCGGGCGGGCGGCTGGCCCGGTCAGCCAGGCCCGGACCTCGGCGCCGTGCTCGTCGAGCGCGGGCGGGGGCAGCGGGTAGTCCGGCGGGGTCGCGGACAGCGTGACCGGGTTCCGGATAGTGGGGACGCCGGCCGCGCCCTCCCCCGCCGTGACCACCGGCCGCAGGTCCAGGTCTTCGGCGGTGGCCACGCCGCCGGCCAGGGAGTTGATCGGGCCGCACGGGATGCCGGCCGCGGTCAGCACCTCGAACCACTCGGCCGAGGTCCGCCCGGCCAGCCGCCCGGCCAGCCGGGCCCGCAACTCGGCCCGGTGCGCGGTGCGGCCCGAGTTCTGCGCGAACCGCGGGTCGGTGGCCAGTTCGGTGTCGCCCAGGACCGTGCACAGCCGGGCGAACTGACGGTCGTTGCCGGCCGCGATGACCAGGTCGCCGTCGCTGGTGGGCAGCGGCTCGTACGGGGTCAGGCTGGGATGGGAGTTGCCCATCCGCATCGGCAGCACGCCGCCGGCCACGTACGCGCTGGACTGGTTGGCCATGCCGGACAGGGCCGAGGACAGCAGGCTGACCTCGACATGCTGGCCCGCCCCGGTGCGGTGCCGGTGCTCCAGCGCGGCCAGGATGCCGGCCGTGGCGTGCAGGCCGGCCAGGATGTCGACCAGCGAGATGCCCGCCCGCTGCGGCGGCCCGTCCGGGTCACCGGTCAGGCTCATCAGCCCCGACACGGCCTGCGCGATCACGTCATAGCCGGGCAGAGCGGCACCGGGGCCGGTGCCGAAGCCGCTGATCGAGGCGTAGATGAGGCCGGGATTGCGGTCGCGCACGGCCGGGTAGTCCAGGGCGAACCGGGCCAGCCCGCCGGGCTTGAAGTTCTGCACCATGATGTCCGCGCGCCGGGTCAGCTCGTGCGCGGCGGCCAGGTCGTCCGGCTGGGCCAGATCGAGCACCACCGACCGCTTGTTCCGGTTGACCGCGAGGTAGTAGGTGGACACGCCGTCCCGGACCGGCGGCACCCAGTTGCGCGTATCGTCGCCGCCCGGGCTCTCCACCTTGATCACGTCAGCGCCGAGGTCGGCCAGCAGCATCGTGCAGTACGGGCCGGCCAGGACACGGGCGAAGTCCGCGACCACCAGCCCGGACAGCGGCCCCGGCCGGGATGGGCTGGTCGGCTCTGTCATCCGGCCATTATGACTGGGGCCGCCCGGCCGGTCCGGGACCCCCGGGGCGTGCGCCGCCGCGGGCCCGGCGGCGGCGCTCAGCCGGCCGTGGCGCGGGTGGCGCTGATCTGCAGCCGGACATAGTCCACCACCGGCCCGGGCAGCCGGCTGGCGACCGCGGTGACGAACGGGCGGCGCTGGCGGGCGGGCAGCTCGCGCAGCTGGGCACCGAGGATGACGGTGGCCAGGAACGCCTCGAACTGGGCCGGCGAGTCCAGCCGGGCCGGATCGGGCACCAGGCGCACCTCGATCCCGGTGAACCCGGCCTCGGCCAGCCGGGCGGTGGTCTCCGGCACGCCAGCGAAGTTCCACACGCCCGCCCCGTCGTCAGCGCCGAGGCTGGCCAGGGCGGCCCGGACGGTGGCGATGTTGCCCGCGCCACCGGCCTCGGCGACGAACTGGCCGCCCGGCCGGAGCAGCCCGGCCACCGAGCGGAACACCTGCGCGTGGTCCGGCAGCCAGTGCAGCGTGGCCACGCTGAGCACCGCATCGGCCGGCGGCAGCGCGGGCAGTGGCTCGCGCACGTCGGCCCGCACGATCTGCACCCGATCCAGGTCGGCGGCCAGCCGGGTGCGCAGCTGAGCCAGCATCTGCTGGGAGCCGTCGATGGCCAGCACCCGGCCGCGGGGCAGCACCCCGAGCAGTTGCGCGGCGTCCCGCCCGGTCCCGCAGCCGAGGTCGGCCACGGTCTCCGCCCCGGTCAGCCGCAGCCGGGCGATGGCCCGCGGGCCCCACCGCTTGTGCGGCAGCGGCAGTGCGTCATAGCTCTGGGCATCCCATTCGAGCAGCTCCACTCGGATACCCTAACAAGCCATCTCACATTCTCGTCTAAATTATCTCGTATCCTGAGACAAGATCGATCCGGGCATCCGGGCCGGGCCCGCTGGGGTGCGCCGGCGGGCCAGCAGCCTGCGCCGCGCGCCGGGACCGCCGCCGCCCACGTCCTGCTGGCTGAGCACGGCGAAACCGGCCGGCAGTAGCGTGGCGGGCTCACCCGGGCCCAGGCACCACGCGGCGGGCAGCCGGGGCCGGGACCGCCCGGCCTCGTCGGTGAAGGCCTCCCAGCCGAGCACCCCGCCAGGCGCGGTCGCCCCGGCGGCCACGGCGAACACGGCCGGATCCCAGAACGCGGTGCACAGCACCAGTGCGTAGCCACCCGGGTCCGGCCGCCAGGCCGCCAGGTCGGCGTGCACCAGGTCGATCTGGCTAGCCAGCCCGCGCCGCCGCGCCTCCCGGCCGAGCAGGCCCAGCGCCACATCGGAGACGTTGACCGCCGTGACCAGCCGGCCGCTGGCGGCAGCCAGCAGTGCGCCGCCGGACGGGCCGCAGGCCAGCTCGGCGACCGGGCCGTCCGGCAGGTCCAGCGACAGCGCCTGCTCGGCCAGCGGGTGCGGCCGGAACGACGCGGTGAACCCCGTCCGGTACCGGGCGTTCCACCGCACCCGGTCCGGATGCCCGGCCAGCCCGGCCCGAAACTCCCGCACGTTGCGCAGGTTAGCCACTGGCACAGGCAAATGTGGACGCTAACCGTCGTGACAACAGCGGTTAGCGTCCACATTTGGCCCCAAACGTCCCGCACACCCGCACACCCGCACACCCCGCACATCCCGGACGATGCGCGGGGGGCAGCGTGCTCAGCCGGGCTTGGGCGGGGCGTAGAACAGCACGTTGTCGCGGGCGTCGGTGGCCACGCAGGAGTTCACCGCGACGCAGCTGAGCTGGTTGATGCTGGCCCCGGAATCCACCATGGACGGGCTGGACCACCGGCCGCCGGTGTAGCTGGCCACCGCGCCGGAATCGTAACTGGCCAGGCAGGTGCCCTTGGATGGGCAGGACACCGCGGCCGCGCCGGGCTCGATGGGGTGCAGGGTCCACTGGCGGCCCGCGAACTCGGCGGCCAGGCCGGACGAGTCCACCGCCATGCAGAACGCCACGTTCGGGCAGGACACCGAGACGAGGTCGTGGCCGCTGTCCACCGGGTCGGCCGACCACGACGAGCCGTTGAAGGTGAACACGGCACCGGACGAGCTCACCGCCACGCAGTCGGTGGGGCTGGCGCAGGACACCGAGTTGAGCCGGTGGCCACCGGGATCGATGGTGAGCTGGGTCCAGCCGGCCCCCGCGCCGCCGTACTGGAAGCCGATGCCGATCGTGTCCACGGCCATGCAGAAGTCCGGGCCGGTGCAGGACACGCTGGTCAGCGTGCCGGACCCGGTGCCGACCAGCACGGGCAGGCCCCAGCCGCCCTGATTGAGGGCGATGGAGTAGCCGCCGCTGTCGAGCGCCAGGCAGAACCGGGCGGAGGCGCAGGAGATGGCGACCAGCCCGCCGTTCGGGTCGGTGGCGGCCACCGGCCAGTTCTCGGCGGACTGCTGGGCCAGCACGCCGCCACCGCTGTCGGTGACGAAGCACACCTGCTGAGTGGCGCAGGCCAGCCCGGTGATCCGCTCGCTGCCCTGCAGCGTTTGCGGGTTGACCGGGACCGGCGCGGTCCACCGGGCCAGGCCTTCGGTGGCCGGGGCGGACCGGGCCGGGCTGGCCGGGGCGGAGCCGGGCCGCGAGCCATTGCTGGCCGCGCTGCTGGGCGGCGGCTGAGCCGAGGGCTTGGCGTGCCCGTGGATGACGATGAGCGTGCCGGTGACGCCGGTGATGCCCAGGATGGCCAGGGCCGCGACGGCGGCCAGTACCCGGGCCCGGCTGGGCCGTCGGTAGCCGCGCGGCGGCGGGTCCGGGTTCTGCGGCGGCCCGGGCGGGCGTTCCCGCGCGGCGGCCAGCGGCGCGCTGAGCATAGCCGGGAAGCCATCGGCCGGCGTGTCCCGGGCCGATGGCGGCGCCTTCCGGGCCGATGGCGGCGCCTTCCGGGCCGGCGGCGGCGTGCGGGCATCGTCGCGGTAGGCGCTGGGCGCGGCGCCGGACGCCAATGAGCTGGGCGAGAAAGCCGGAATGTCGGCTTGCGCATCCGTGGCCGCGATGTATTCCGAGAAGGAACCGCTGGTGTACTCGGTGTGATATTCCGTCAGGGGCGCGCTGGAGTATTCCGGGACCACTTCCGCTGGTGGCTGGCTGGACGGCCCTTTGGTGGCCTCCGTCGCAGGCCGGACCGGGTCCGGCTGCTCAGGGGCGAAGCGCGGCCGCGCCTTGGCCCCGCACCTGCCGCAGACGTCTTCCCCGGGGAAAATGGCATGACCTTTTTCGCAACTCCGCACCGCATCCCCGCCTCGATCGCCGCGCTGCTGGCTTGCCGATATTAGGGCATTTCCGCCCGGCCCGGAGCCGGCTTGACCAAGGCGATATTCAATCTTCGGCGGGCCCGCCCAGCCGCCACAGGCCGGTATCGGCCCAGGCGCCAGTGATCACCGTGTCCGGGTTCCGCCGCCGCAGCGCCGCGAACCGCTCGGCCAGCAGCTGAAGCCGCACCGTCATCGGGATCTGGGCCAGCACCGGCGGCAGGCCACCGGCGGTCACCGACAGCGAGGCGACCGGGATGCCTTCCCGGGCGGCGGCCTCCCCCACCGCCGCGGTGAGCCCGTCCGGGTCGGCGTCCGGCTGTACCAGCAGCACCCCGTCGGCCGCGGTGTACGGCACGGCAAAACCATGCAGGAAGCGTTCGGTATCAAAGCCCTGAGCCAGCATCCCGGCGCCCTCGCGGAGCTTGAGGGCAGCCTCCCGCGCGGTCACCCCCCAGGGCCCGCAGCCGACGATGGCCAGGCTGCGGGCGGGCATGGCGACCTGCCCGACGCCGGGGTCGGCCAGGATCTCCCGCACCTGTGCGGCGGCCCGCTGCAGGTCGGCGGCGGACCCGTGGGCGGCGCCCGCGTGGTGGGCCAGCCGGGCCAGTACGGCCAGCGCGCTGGTGTAGCTCACCGTGTAGGTCTCGGCTTCCTCGTGCGCGACGGTCTGGATGGCCTCCGGCCAGCCCGCGCCGGTCCCGGTGATCGACACCAGCGGCACCCCGCGGGCCAGCGCACCGGCCCGGGCGCGGGCCGCGTACGCGGTCTCGCCGGTGTGCGAGATCACTACCAGCGCGTCCCCCGGCTGCGGGCCCGCGCTCCACCGGGCCCAGGTGGCCGACGGGAACCAGCGGGCGTCCAGGCCGGCCTGGGTCAGCAGCATCGCGCCGAGCTCGGCGGCGTGCTGGCTGGTGCCGGTGCCGACCAGGATCACCCGGCGCGCCGCGGCCAGCGGCGCGGCCTGCCCGGCCAGGTCGAGCCCGGCGATCCGGTCCAGCTCGTCCGGCTGCTGCCTGATCATGCGGTGCAGCGCGGTGTCCGTCATGCCTTCCCCGTCCTGCCGGTCATGCTGTTCCCGGCCAGCGGTCAGTACCCGCTGCCGGCCCGGGTCAGCAGAGTAGTGTGCCCGGCTAGGCCCTGTCCGCCGTGTCCGCCCCATCCGCGGGCGGGAAGCCCAGCTCAGCCCGGATCGCCGCGGTGTGCTGCCCCACCGCCGGGACCGCGCCCAGCACCGGCTCCCGGCCGGGCACGGTGACTGGGGGCAGCAGGGTGCGCACCGGCCCGTGCGGCGTGCCCACCTCCCGCCACCGGTCCCGCGCCGCCAGCTGGGGATGCTCGGCGAACTCCGCTGGCGTGCGCAGCTGCGCGTTGGCCAGCCCGGCCGCGTCCAGCCGGGCCATCAGCTCGGCCGCGGGAATGGCCGAGAACACCGCCGCGATGATCGCGGTCAGCTCGTCGTTATGCGCCACCCGGTCCGGGTTGGTCGCGAACCGCTCGTCGGTGATCAGCTCCGGGCGGCCGAGGATCTTCTCGCACAGCACCGCCCACTCGCGTTCGTTCTGGATGCCGAGGAAGACCTGGCTGCCACCCGCGGCCGGGTACGGGCCGTACGGGGCGATGGACGCGTGCCGGGCGCCGGTCCGCTCCGCGGGCTGGCCGCCGTAGACGCTGAAGAAATACGGCTGGCTCATCCATTCGCCCAGCGCGTCCAGCATGGCCACCTCGAAACAGCTGCCCCGGCCGGTCCGCTCCCGCTCGTAGAGCGCGGTGAGCACGCCGGTGTAGGCGTACATGCCGGCCGCGATGTCCGCGACCGAGATGCCGGCCTTGGCCGGCTCATCCGCCGTGCCGGTCACCGAGAGCAGCCCGGCCTCGCACTGCACCAGCAGGTCGTAAGCCTTTTTCTCGCGGTACGGGCCATCCGGGCCATAACCCGACACCGAGCAGCAGATCAGCCGCGGATACCGGCGGGATAGCGTGGCGGCGGCCAGGCCGAGCCGGCCGGCGGCGCCCGGGGCCAGGTTCTGGATCAGCACGTCGGCCCGGTCCAGCAGGGCGGCCAGCACCGCCTGGCCCTCGGCCGACTTGACGTCCAGCTCGATGCTCTCCTTGCCCCGGTTCAGCCAGACGAAGTAGCTGGACTGGCCGAGCACGGTGCGGTCGTAGCGGCGGGCGAAGTCACCGGCCCCGGGCCGCTCGATCTTGATCACCCGGGCGCCGAGGTCGGCCAGCTGGCGGGTGGCGAACGGCGCCGCCACCGCCTGCTCCAGCGCGACGACCGTGATGCCGTCCAGGGGCGGCCCGGGCGGGGCGGCCCCGCTCACGGCGCGACCGAGTTGCGCTTGACCAGCTGGCGGGCGATCACGTTGCGCTGGATCTCGTTGGTGCCCTCACCGACGATCATCAGCGGGGCGTCCCGGAAGTACCGTTCCACGTCGAACTCGGTGGAGTAGCCGTAGCCACCGTGGATGCGCACCGCGTTCAGCGCGATCTCCATCGCGGTCTCCGAGGCGAACAGCTTGGCCATGCCCGCTTCCATGTCGGCGCGCCCGCCAGTGTCGTAGCAGCGCGCCGCGTACAGCACGAGCTGGCGGGCGGCGGTCAGCTTGGTGGCCATGTCGGCCAGGTAGTTGCCGATGGACTGGTGCTGCCAGATGGGCCGGCCGAACGTCTCGCGTTCCTGGGCGTAGCGCAGCGCGTCCTCCAGCGCGGCCCGGCCCACGCCGACCGCCCGGGACGCCACCTGGATACGGCCGATTTCCAGCCCGCGCATCATCTGCGCGAACCCCCGCCCCTCGGCCCCGCCGAGCAGCGCGCTGGCCGGCACCCGGAACCCGTCGAAGGACAGCTCGCAGCTCTCCACCCCCTTGTAGCCGAGCTTGGGCAGGTCACGGGAGGCGGTGAAGCCCGGCCCCGGCTCGGCCAGCAGGATGCTGATCCCGGCGTGCGCCGGGGACGCCGCCGGGTCCGTCTTGCACATCAGCGCGATCAGCTGCGAGTGCCGTGCGTTGGTGATCCAGGTCTTGGACCCGTTCACCACGTAGTGGTCCCCGTCGCGGCGTGCGGTGGTCCGCATGGCCTGCAGGTCGGAACCGCCGCCCGGCTCGGTCAGCGCCATCGTCGCGCGGATCTCCCCGGTGGCCATGCCCGGCAGGTACCGCTCCTGCTGCTCCTCGGTGCCGTAGTCCAGCAGCAGCTTGGCCACCACGGTGTGGCCGCCCATCGCGCCGGCCAGGCTCATCCAGCCGCGGGCCAGTTCCTCGGTGACCAGCGCGTAGCACGGGGTGCTGACCCGGGCCGCGCCCCACGGCTGCGGGATGGCCAGCCCGAAGATGCCCAGCTGCTTCAGCTGCCCGATGAGCCGCTCCGGGTACGTATTCGCGTGCTCCAGCCCGGCCGCGACCGGCTTGACCTCCCGGTTGACGAACTCGCGGACCACCTGCACGATGGCCCGCTCGTCCGCGTCCAGCTCATCCATCAGCCGTCCCTCCTAGACGTGCTCGCGCAGCAGGTCAGCGGCGCCGGCCCAGGTCAGCGCGGACAGGTCCACGGCCAGCCCGGCCACGCAGTCGGCCACCTTGCCCGCCAGCTGGCCGGCGGACGCCGGGCGGGCCGGCGAGCCGGGCGGGAACCGCTGGCTGATCTGCGCGACACCGCCGTGGGCGGTGTGGATCTCGGCGGTCAGCTCGCCGTCCAGCAGCCAGCTGCCACCCGGCTCGGTCTTCACCTCGACCGCCTCGATGAGCTGCTGCGCGGCCGGCCGGAGCACCGCGTCGTCGGTGAAGCTGGCGAAGCCGGGATAGCCGTCGAGCAGCGCCGCGGCCACCGCGTATTCCAGGCTGAACTTGCCCTGCAGCCCGGTCACCGGGTGGTGATGGATCAGCGGGGTGACCGTGGCCTCCGGGGTGCGCAGGACGACCCGGCGGACCCCGGCCGGGTCCAGCCGGCCCGCCTGGGACAGTTCACCGAGCGCACTGATCGGCCGCTGCAGCGCGTAACAGCACGGGTAGAGCTTGATGGCCAGCCCGCCCGGCACGGCCGGCCCGGACAGATCCAGGCGGCCCGGATCGCCGCCCACCAGGCGCAGCCACTGGCCCAGCGCGGCCGGGTCGGCCCGCGCGCCCGCCGCGGCCAGCGTGGCCGCCCGGATCCCGGCCTCGACCGCGAAGCCCACCTGCAGCGCCTTGCCGTCGGTGCCGAACGCCCGCTGCACCCCGCCGGCCCGGGCACGGCCAGCGCCATGGCCGTGGCGATCTGGCTGGGCGGCAGGCCGAGCGCGACCGCCACCCCGGCCGCGGCGGCCGGGGCGCCCGCGGTGCAGGTCGCGTGCCAGCCGGCCGAATAGTGCGGCCAGCCCAGCGCGGTGCCGAGCCGGGCCATCACGCCGGCCGCGGCCAGGTAGGCCCGGGCGTCGCCGCCCGCGGCCAGGACCGCGGGCCCGCACACCGCGCTGATGTGCGTGGTGGACTGCATGTGCAGGTCATCGAAGTCGAGCACGTGCGCGGCCACCGCCCAGCGCGGTCCCTCCGGGAGGCTCACCGCCAGCCGGGTGACGGGGTGGTCCCGGGCGGCCAGCGCCACCGCGACCGTGTCCAGCAGAGAGCGCTGGGCCAGCTCACTGTCCTCCTCGGTGGGCAGCAGGTCATCCGCCCACTGAGCGAGCAGGCCGGCCACCGGGTCAGCCGATGACACCAGCTAACCCCCTTTCATTGCTTTACGCTCCCAGCCCCCGACTGTGCCAAGTTGGCCGACTGAATCTAAGATATGTACGGCCATTTAGGCACGGACGGGCCGGGCGGGTCAAGACGGAAGGAGCCGGGACCGGTGCCAGAGCGGGTCAGGACGAGCGCCTACCGGACGCTGGCCGCGTCGCTGCGGGACGCGATCCGCAATGGCGAGTACGCCGGGGGGCGGCGGCTGCCCACCGAGCAGCAGCTGTCCGCGCGCCACTCGGTGAGCCGGCAGACCGTCCGCCGGGCCATGCAGGATCTCGTGTCGGAGGGCATCATCTACCGGGTCGCCGGGCGCGGCACCTACCCGGTGGCCGACGCCGACCGGTACCTCCGCCAGTTCGGCTCGGTGCAGGACCTGATGGCGCTGTCGCTGGACACCGAGTGCGAGGTCATCACCCCGCTGCGGCACGTGGTGGACGTGGCGAGCGCCAGCCGGCTGCGGCTGCCGTCCGACGAGGTGTACACGGTGCGGCTGGTGCGGCGGCACGGGGCGGTGCCGTTCTGCCACACCACGGTGTTCCTGCCGCCCCGGATCGGCGAGCTGGTCAGCGACGCGGCCGAGCTGGCCCGCCCGGGCCAGCGGAGCCGGGTCACCGTGATCGGGCTGATCGACACCAGGCGGCCCGGGTCCATCCGGGGGGCCGAGCAGAGCATCACCGCGGCGGCCGCGCCGCCGCTGGCCGCGCAGCACCTGGACTGCCAGGCCGGGGACCCGGTGCTGCGGGTGGACCGGCTGTACACCGATGACGCAGCCGGCCCGGTGGAGCTGGCGGTGAGTTACTTCGACCCCGCGCACTACTCCTACCGGGTCAGGCTGCGCCGCGGCTAGGTCAGCCCAGCCCCTCCAGGCGGCCGCAGAACGCGCGGTACTGCTGAAGCGCGGTCCGCAGGTCCTCGGTGCTCGCGTTGTCCCGCCAGGAGGCCCGCAGCCGCTGCTGCTCCCGGTCCAGGGACGCGGTGAGCGCGGCCGCCACCTCGCTGGCCGCGGCGGCCGCGCGCTCGACCGAGCCGTGCGGGTCATCCACGAACAGCGCCATGATCTGTGGCCACTGCTGCTCGGCCAGGGCGGCGGCGGGGATGCCGCCGGCCGCGGCCGGCTCACTGGCCGCCGCTGGCCCGGCGGTGCCGGCCCCGGCCGGGACCGCCCCGGCGGCGGCGCCGTCGGTGGGCGCAGGCACGGTAGCGGGCTCGCCGACGCCCCGGGCCGCGCCGAACACGTCACGCTCGCCGGGCGCGGCCGGGCCGCCGGGAGCCGCGGCGGGCCCGCCAGCCGGCACCGAGGTGCCCCGGCCGGCCGGTACGGCCGTCTCGGCGGAGCCGCCCAGCTCGTCCTCGTCAGCCGGCCCGACCGGCTCCCCGGGCCCGGCCGTGCCGTGCTCCGCCGCGACCGGTTCGTCGTCCCTGGCCAGGATCACGTCGTCCTCGTCAGCCAGCGGGGCGTCCGGGCGGGCATCCGGGCGATCCGGCGCATCGGTGTCATCCGGGCCGCCAACCACCAGGGGCGGCTGGCTGCCCCGGTCCTCGGACTCGGCCGCGCGGGAGTCTGCTGCCGCGCCGCGGCCGGTCATCTCGTCTCGCTGCGATGTCATCAGGGTCACCTCTCCTGCGGGCGCGAGGCGGCCGGCGCGCCGGCCGCCGGGTCCACGGTCTCGTCGGTGGCGGTGGGGCCGGCCGGGTCCGGCCGGGTGGGCACGTCACTGGCCACCGCGGTGGCCGCGGGCTCGCGGCCATCGGCGGCCGGGACGCGCTCGGCCTGCGCGGCTGCGGGTGTGGTGCGGCCGGTGACCGCGGGGTCATCAGTCCGGGTAGCGTGCGCCGGGTCACCGTCGGCCACGTTGGTGCCAGTGGCGGTGGTGGCGGACGTGGCCCTGGCCGGCTCGCCCAGCAGCTCGGCGAACAGCGACCGGTAATCGACCATGGCCTGCCGCAGGTCTTCGGTGGAGGCACTGCCCGCGGCGGCGCGCTCGCTGATGGCGTGCGCGGCCCGGTACCGGTCCATCGTGCTGGCATGCTCCACCGACAGGTCGGCAACGGTCTGGTCATGACCTTCGGTCGGGTAACCCCGCTCCTTCATCACGGCCACGATCAGCGTCTGCGCACCGGCCACCGCGGCCTGCGGGGCGTCCACGAACTGTTCCTGGACCGCAGTCCACTCAGCTGAGTACTTGGCTCGCGCGGCGGGCTCCAGCGGGCGGATATTCAGCTGGCGGACCCGGCGCTCCCGCTCGGCCAGTTCGGCTTCGGCCTGACGTTTACTGTCGTGCTCGGTGACGGCCCGGTCGTATTCCGGCCCGAACCGCTCGCGCAGGCGGCGCCGGCGGTTCGCCACGGCCAGCACGGCCAGCACGGCTACCACGACGAGCACCACGACGATAATGGCCACAATTGCTCCGGTTGACATCGCAACCTCCCTTGGTATGGCAAGCGCCCCACGGACTCCCCGGGTAAAGCGATCCCAAACACCGGCTGGCTATCCGCACCGGGCCAGCCCGGCCGCGGGCGGGTGCCGGGATCCGCACCGCAGCTGGTGCGTTCATGGCTGCGCTCGCCGGGTAGTGGGCCGGCATGACGACCACCGCCACCGAAACTGAACGCAAGTACGAGGCCCCGGCCGGCGCGGCAGCACCACGGCTGTCCGGCCTGCCCGGGGTGGCCGGCACGTCCGGGCCCGATGAGCAGACGCTGGAGGCGGAGTACTTCGACACCGAGGACCTGCGGCTGCTCCGCAACGGGATAACCCTGCGGCGGCGGCGGGGCGGCAGCGATGCGGGCTGGCACCTGAAGCTGCCAGCCGGGAAGGACACGAGGCGGGAGATCCGGCTGCCGCTGGGCCGGGGACGCCAGGTGCCCAGGCCGCTGGCCGAGCTGGTCCGGGCGTACACCCGGGACGCCCCCCTGCGGCCGGTGGCCCAGATCAGCACCCGGCGCCAGCTGCTGACCTTGCTGGACAACGGGGGCGGCTCACTCGCTGAGATCGCCGCCGATGACATCTCCGCCCGGTCGCTCGGCACCGAGACCGCGATCTCCACCTGGGGCGAGGTGGAGGTCGAGCTCACCGGGGGCGGGCCGCAGTTGCTGAAAGCCGCCGACGCCCAGCTGCGCCGCAGTGGTCTGCGTCCGTCGGCCCGCTCGGCCAAGCTGGAACGCGCGCTGGCCCGCTGGCTGCCTGCGGCCGGCGGGGGCCAGCCCGCCCCGGACGGTTCGGCCGGGGCAGCGGTCCTCGGCTACCTGGGCCAGTACACGGCGGCGCTGAAAGCCCAGGACCCGATGGTCCGCCGGGACGAGCCCGACTCGGTGCACCAGATGCGCGTCGCCTCCCGGCGGCTGCGCAGCACGCTGCAGTCCTTCGGCGCGGTCATCCCCCGGCCGGCCACCGCCCAGCTGGTCGCCGAGCTGAGGTGGCTGGGCGGCGTCCTCGGCGAGGCCCGGGACGCCGAGGTGCTGGCCGGGCGGCTGCGCCGTCACCTGCAGGCCCTCCCGGCCGAGCTGGTGCTGGGGCCGGTCGAGGCCCGGGTACAGGGGCACTTTGCCCCGGTACAGGCGGCCGCTCGCCGGGAAGTGCTGGCCGCGCTGGACTCGCCGCGTTACTTCGCGCTGCTCGACACGCTGGATCAGCTGCTGGCCGACCCGCCGCTGACCGCGGACGCCGCCCGGCCCGCCGGGGACGTGCTGCCCGGCAGCGCCCGCCGCGCCTACCGGCGCACCGACCGGCGGCTGCGCCGGGCCCGGCACGCGCCGCCCGGCCCGCGCCGGGAAGCCGCCTACCACGAGGCCCGTAAGGCAGCCAAGCGCGCCCGGTACGCCGGCGAGGCGGCCAGCCCGGCCATCGGCCGGCCAGCCAGGCGGTTCACCAGGCAGCTGAAGAAGATCCAGTCGGTGCTCGGTGACCAGCATGACGCGACCGTGGCCCGCGGGGTGGACCGCGAGCTCGGCATCAGCGCACATCTCGCGGGCGAGAACGCGTTTACCTACGGCCTGCTGTACCAGCAAGAAGACCAGCTGGCCGGCCAGCTGCCGGCCGCCGCCTGGCGGATCTGGCGGCACGCGCCCCGGCCGCACTTCCGCCGGTGGGCGCGCTGAGCGCCGCGGTCCGGCCAGAGCCGGGTGCCAGTGGCCGCGGCTGGAGGGTGATGCGGCCGCGGCTCGAGCATGATGCGGCCGCGGCTGGAGGGTGATGCGGCCGCGGCTGGAGGGTGATGCGAACGTGATCATGACTTTGGGGCCAATAGATTCGACCCAAAGTCATGATCACGAACCCAGACCGACCTGCTCCGGGCGGAACATCTAAGTCAGCGCCGTAGCCAGCGGATGGCCAGCCAGCCGGCCAGCACCGTCGCCCCGGCGATCGCGATCGCCGGGATCCGGTGCTCGTCCACGGTGCGCCCCACCCGCCGCGCCCCCTTCTGGACCGGCTCGGGGGCCGCCTGCCAGGCCGAGGTGCCCGCCTGAGCCGCGCGCTGGCGGGCGCGCTGCGCGGCGGGCTGGCTCGCGCCCAGCACGGTCTTGCCGCGCTCGGTCACCGCCTGCCTGGTCTGGCCGGCCTTGCCGCCCAGCTCGCCCTTCAGCTGGCCGGCCCGGCTGGTCAGACCCGCCTTCACCTCGTCCACCCGGCCCTTGAGCTGGCCGGAGACTTCCGCCGCCCGCTGCTGGGCCCGGGCCTTCACGTCCGCCTTGGCGGCCAGCGCATCGACCGTGTCGCCGAGTTCCGCGCGGGTCCGTTCGATCTCCGCCATCAGCTCGTCCGGGTGGCCCGGCGCGTCCCCACCCGGGCCGCCATTGGTTTTGCCAGTGGTCATCGGTGTGCCCTTTCCTTGATCTCGGCCACGTCGGCCTGGACGCTTCGCACGGTCTGCTCAGGCACCGGCGGTGTGGCCTTGCTCACCTGGCTGCGGCCGGCCAGTGCGGCCAGCCCGGCCACGGCCAGCAGCGCCAGCCCGACGATCAAAGCAGCCAGCCAGGCCGGGAGCACCAGCGCTAGCCCGATGATCGCCGCGGCCAGCAGGCACCCTACGCCGTAAAAGGCGACGAGGCCGCTACCGCCGAACATCCCGGCGCCGCGGCCGAACCGCTTGGCCTTGCGGGCCAGCTCATACTCGGCCAGTTTCAGCTCGTCCCGGATGAGCCGGGACACCTGCTCGGCCAGGTTCCTAACCAGTTCGCTGGTCGAACCCTCCGGCGTCCGGGCGTGAGGTGGTGTGCCGTTCGCTTCGGTCATAGTGTCCGCCTTCCTGAGCGGACTGATCTACCCGTCCTTACGGCGGGTTAACGCGAAAGACTGCCTGCGACCTTTTCGGTGATCAGCTCGAAGGACCGGATCCGGTCCCCAATGTCATAGACCATCGTGGTCAGCATCAGTTCGTCCGCGCCGGTCCGGCCGAGCAGGCCGGCCAGCTGCTGGCGGACCGTCTCCGGCGAGCCGACCGCCTGGCCGGTAAACCGGTCGCTGGCGAACTGCCGCTCCTGCTCGGTGTACGGGTACGCGGCGGCCTCCTCCGGGCTGGCCATCGGCTGCGGCCGGCCCGCGCGCAGCCGGAGGAAGGACAGCGCGGCCGGGCCGGACAGCCACTGCGCCCGCTCGTCGGTGTCCGCGCAGATCGTGCTCACCGCGACCATCGCCCGGGGCTCGGCCAGCCAGCGCGACGGCCGGAAGTTCTCCCGGTACAGGGCCAGGGCCGGCACCGTATTGGCCGAGCTGAAGTGATGCGCGAAGCTGAACGGCAGCCCGAGCAGCCCGGCCAGCTGCGCGCTGTACCCGCTGGAGCCGAGCAGCCAGATATCGGGCATGTCACCCCGGCCCGGCGTCGCGCTGATCGGGGAGTGGAACTCGTCCCCGGAGAACGCGTTGATCCCGCTGAACAAGCCGATCAGGTCGGCCAGTTCCTGCGGGAACGCCTCGGCCGACAGCCCCTCCATGGTGCGGCGCAGGGCCAGCGCGGTGTACTGGTCGGTGCCGGGGGCCCGGCCGATGCCGAGGTCGATCCGCCCCGGGTGCAGCGCCTCCAGCGTGCCGAACTGCTCGGCCACCACCAGCGGGGCGTGGTTGGGCAGCATCACCCCGCCGGAGCCCACCCGGATCGTGCTGGTCGCGGCGGCCAGGTGGGCGATCAGCACGGCAGGCGCGGAACTGGCGATGGCCGGCATGTTGTGATGCTCGGCCACCCAGAACCGGCGGTACCCCAGGGCCTCGGTCCGCCGGGCCAGCTCGGTGGTGTTCTGCAAGGCCTGGCCGGACGTGGATCCTACGGCCACCGGAGCGAGGTCCAGAACGGACAGCGGTACGTCAGTCACATTGCTGGGCAACCCGCCCCGGCGGCGGTTTCTTCCGCGGCCGGCCCGACAGCGGTACGCTGCCGCTTTAGGCGATGTCCTCACCCTCTACCCGAGGACCGTGCATGACCAGGCAAGCTGACCGGCCCGGCGAGGCGGCACGGCGGATACGGATGCCGTCGGCGCTGCGGCGGCTGGCCGTGTCCGCGGCCGCCGGGATCGTCGTCGCGATCGTCACCGGGATGCTCGGCAGCTGGGACAACGCGCCAGCCGTGGGCTGGGTCGTAACGGCCATTGTGTTCTGCGGCTGGGTCTGGCTGGCTATCTGGCCGATGCCGCCCCTGGACACGGCCAGCCCACGCCACCGCCGAAGACCCCAACCGGGCCCTGAGTGACCTGCTCATGCTCGTGCGCGAGCGTGGCCAGCCTGGTGGCGGTGGGCGTCGTGCTGGTCCAGGCGCACGCCGCCCGGGGGCCCACCCAGTTCATGCTGGCCGCGTTCGGCCTGATCAGTGTCGCGGTATCGTGGCTCACGGTGCACACGATCTTCATTCTCCGGTACGCCATGCTGTACTACCAGGATCCGCCGGGTGGCATCGACTTCGATCAGCAAGAGCCGCCGAGCTACCGGGACTTCGCCTACGTGGCGCTGACCATCGGGATGACGTTCCAGGTGTCCGACACCACCGTGCAGAATTCGCAGATCCGGGGTGCCGCGCTGCGGCAAGCACTGCTGGCCTACTTCTTCGGCGCGATCATCCTGGCCACCGCCATCAACCTGGTCGCCGAGCCTGGGCGCCAACGGGCTGGGGCTGGGCCACTGAGGCCCGGCGCCCGGGATCACAGCGGGGCTTTCCGGGCCAGCCAGGTGGCTTGCAGGATCTGCACGCCCGGGGTGATCCCGCCGATCCGGGTGACCTGGCCGGGCATGTTCATCGACCAGACGCCCAGCGCCGCCCCGGCCTGCATGAGCAGCTGGGTGCCGTCCGGGCTCCAGGCCAGTGGCTGCCAGCCCCGGGGCAGCAGCTCACGACGGCCGTCCGGGTAGAGCAGCTCGGCCACGTGGGACGGGAAGGCCACGGCCACCGCGGGTGCGTGTTCCCCCCAGACCAGCAGCGACGGGATGGCCGGGACCCCGGTGCGCAGCTTCCGGCTGTCACCGTGCTGGTAGATGATCACGGCCGGGGCAGGCCGGCCCGCCTGGCTGGCGAACCCCTGCACGGCGAGCTGGCCGTGCGGCCCGAACACCGGGCCGGTCACCGCCCGGGTCTGCCGGTGCACCACACTGCCCCGGGCGGGGCAGCAGCGGCGGACCCAGATGGCGAACTCGGCGGCGCGCCCGGTCCCGGCCCGGGCGGGCGGCGTGACGTAGCCGATCATCCCGTTGGCCCGGATATCGGGCGAACTGCCGCGGAGCAGCGCCCCGCGGCTGCGCAGCCAGGACGGGCCGTGCGGGGTCCACCGGGCCAGGTGATCCCCGCCCGCCAGGATCAGGCCCGCCCGGGACACGGCGAACCCGTCGATGCCGTACCCGCGGTGATTGCTGGTCAGCCGCTGCTGATGCCCGCCCGGGCCGATCTGCCACACGTTCAGGTCGGCCAGCGTCGGGCCGGCCAGCAGGTAGAAGACCCCGCTGGGCAGGCCGCGGGCGGTGGCTGGCGGCAGTGGCCGGCCAGCGGCCACGGCCTCGCTGGCCGAAGCGGTGCCGCTGGACGGGGGCAGCGCGGATACCGGGGCGCCGCGCGAGGTGGCTGGGTCGAGCGTCGTGGCGTGCCGCGATGACGCGCCCGGCGCGGGTGCCTGGGCGCTGTCCGGGACGGCATTTCCGGAGCAGCCCGCACTCACTGCGGTCAGCAAGCAGACCGTCAGCAGGGCGCTTCGCCGTCTACCCACATCACGTCCCAGGTTCTGTACCAGGGCCGGCAATTACGAGCCCGATCAATCCCTTCGGAATCGGCTGGCTGAGACAGGTGCGGCTGCCGGGGGTAATCCATTTCTGTTGCCGCACTTTCGCGCTGCGTTGAAGGCTTATTCCGGGATGCGCCCGGCGCACTTCGTCGTGGCCGCCGGGGGCGCGGTGCTGATGCTTGCCACTAAGGTTACCGCCCGGGCGCCAGCCCAGCGACCAGCCGTGATGCGGCTCACGCCCGCCCCCGGCCAATGGCGGGAAAACTCAAATTCCCCGCCTCTGCCCGGCCGGGCCAGCGGCCGGTTTGCGGCGTCATTCCGGCCCCGGTGCGCCGCCCGCCAGCCGCGGGTACCGTTGGCCGGTGAGCCGATGGGCAGAGATCCGCGACGGCGCCGTGGTCTACGAGGACCGGGCCGCGCTGGTGCTGAACAAGCCGGCCGGGCTGTCGGTGATGGGCGAGCGGCACGAGACCGACCTGGTCCGGCTGGCCGCCGAGGCCGGGGAGAAGCTGTACCCGGCGCACCGCATCGACAAGGTGACGTCCGGGGCCCTGCTGCTGGCCCGGGAACTGCGCTGGCACGGCGGCCTGACCCGGCAGTTCAGCCGGCGCACGGTGGACAAGGTCTACCTGGCCATCACCCGGTCCACCGGCCTGCCCGCCCGGGGCACCATCGACCTGCCGCTCAGCGTCGGGCGCAAGAACCGGGTCCGGGTGGCCGCCAACCGCGCCGCGATCGCGCTCGACGAGCCGGGCGCGCGCTGGTCGATCCCGGCGGACGAGGAGTTTTCCGGGGTCCGGACCTATCCCTCGGTGACCACCTTTCTCACCCTGGGCGGTGACGGCCGCATACGCTGCTCGCCGTCCACCCGGTCACCGGGCGGCGGCATCAGATCCGGGTTCATCTGGCCTGGATCGGCCATCCGATCGAGGGCGACCCGCTGTTCGGCGGGCCGGGCGGCGGCCGCACCCTGCTGCACTCCTGGCGGCTCGGTTTCGACGCGGAGTGGGCCGGCGGCGCGCGTATCCAGGCCGAGGCGCCCCCCGGCCCCGACTTCTGGGCAGCACTGCCCGCCCCGGTCCCGCTGCCCGGCTGGGCCGCCACCCGCGAGGCACTCCAGCCCGCCCCGGACCCGGCCGCCAGCTGAGGACCGGACAGCGTGGTCAGCAGCTCAGGGTGCGGGTGAAATCGGCGGGCATGACCACATCTTTCCGGGTCAGCTCGGTGATCGAGGAACGCCCGAGGGCGAGCAGGGACGAGTCGATTCCGGCCCGCAGGATGTCCAGCACGTTCTCCACCCCGGCCTGCCCGTTGGCGGCCAGTCCCCACAGGTAGGCGCGGCCGATCAGCACCGCGCGCGCACCCAGGGCGAGCGCCTTGACCACGTCGCCGCCACGGCGGACGCCCCCGTCCAGCAGCACCTCGACCTCGCCGCCCACGGCGTCGGCGATGGCTGGCAGCAGCCGGATCGTCGCGGGCGTGCCGTCCAGGTTGTTCCCGCCGTGATTGGACACCGAGATCGCGGTCAGCCCGATATCCGCGGCCCGCTTGGCGTCAGCCACCCGGGCCACGCCCTTGAGCATCATCGGGCCGCCCCACTCCCCGGCCAGCCAGGCCACATCGTCCCAGCTGGGCGGCGGCGACTGCATCCACTGGCCGTACGCGCCGAAAAACGTGGGCGCGGGCTCGCCGGGCCCGGCCATGTTGGGCACGGTCAGCCCGGGGAAGTGCCCGGTCCGGGCGTAGCCGAGCAGCCAGCGGGGCCGGCGCAGGCCCTCCGGCGTGTGCCGGGCCAGTTCCGCGAGCGTCATCCGCTCCGGGATACGCGGGCTGCCCCAGTCCCGGCTGTGCGAGAACGACCAGTCCAGGGTGAGGATCAGCCCGGCCGCGCCGGCCGCCCGGGCGTGCTCGGCCCGCCGCCGCATCTCGTCCCGGCCGCCGATCCAGTAGATCTGGAAGAACGTCCGCGGGTTGGCCGCGATGACCTCGCTGAGCGGCTTGCTGGCGAACGAGCTCAGGCCCATCGCGGTGCCGCGGGCGGCCGCGGCCCGGGCCACGGCGACCTCGCCCTCGGGATGGACGGCCTGCACCCCGGTGGGCGAGATGATCACCGGCAGGGAAACGGGCTGGCCCATGACCGTGGTGGCCAGCTCGCGCCGCGCGGGCAGCCCGGCCACCTGGGGCAGGAAGCCCAGCTCGTCGAACGCGGCCACGTTGTCGGCCAGCGTGAGCCCCTTCTCGGTGCCGGCCAGCAGCGCCCCGTACACCGAGGCGGGCAGCCGCTTCCTGGCCCGCCGCTGCGCTTGCGCGACGGACTCGAACCAGGCGTTGGGCATGGTCAGTCCTCCGCACCCGTGGTTGGCGACTGAGCCGTGGCAGTGCTGGCTGGATCCGGGGCCAGGCCACGCAGCGGGCGCCAGGCGATGGCCGGCCGCACCGGGGCCGCGGTGCGGGCGCGGATCGCCCCGGCCCAGACGCCGGCCCCATAGGCCATGTCGTCGCCCAGCTGGGCCACGGCGAACCGGGCCGGATCCAGCGCCGGGCGGCGGGCCAGCCAGGTCGCCAGCGGCGGGCCGAGCAGGAGCGACGCGGCCGCCGCCCGGCGCCACCAGCGGTCCGCGGTGCGGCCGCGGGCCGGGGCCAGCAGCCGCCAGCCGGGCGCGTGAGCCGTGCGGGGGCCGCCCCGCCGGGCGAGCACCGCCCCGGCGATCAGCGGCGCGGCGAACTGGGTGGCGTACCGGCCGGTGCCGAGCCAGGTCTGCCGGGTCGCGGTGAGCATGGCGGGCAGCACCCCGCGGGCGGGCAGGCCGGCCCGGTGCAGCGTGGCCCGCATGGCCAGCACCGACCCGGCGAAGCCGAGACCGGCCACGGCCGGGTTACCGGCCAGCAGCCCGGCCACGGTCAGCGCGGGCCACGGGTGCAGCACCAGCGGAGCCACCGCGCCGGGGTGCCGCCGGCCCAGCGGCCCGGCCGACGTGCCGTACCGGAACCGGCGGGCCAGCAGCCCGGGCCAGCTGGCCGGTTCGTGGTGGCCCACCCGCGCCGCGGGCTCATAGCGGATCCGCCAGCCCGCGGCGTGCAGCCGCCAGATCAGGTCCACGTCCTCACCCCAGCGCAGCCCCGGGTCGAACACCGCATCCGCCCGGGCCAGGCCGGCCAGGGCGGCGCGCCGCACGACCAGCGCGGCGGTGGGCACGTAACCGACCCGGTGGCCCGGCGCCACCCGGGCGGGCTGGTCGCCGAGGTCCAGGCAGCTGTTCGCGGCGGTGTACCGGCCGGCCCAGCCCGGCCCGGCGGGCAGCGGCACGATCCGCGGCGCGGCCGCGGCCACCGCCGGGTCGGCCAGGTGCGCGGCGAGCCGCTCGATCCAGTCCGGCTCGGGCACGCAGTCGCTGTCCAGGAACGCGATCAGGTCGCTGGTCACCTCGGCCAGGCCGGTGTTCCGCGCGGTCCCGGGCCCGCCGCTGGCCGGCCGCCGCAGCAGCCGGGCCCGGTGCGCGGCGGCCACCGCGGCGACCGCGGCCGGGTCGGCCGACCCGTCGTCCACCACCAGCACCGGGTAGCCAGGGCCCAGCGCGGCCAGGCAGCGGTCCAGCAGCATGGGCCGGTCCCGGACCGGGATGAGCACCGTGACGTCGGGCCGGGCGGGCAGCTCCGGGGGCTGCGGATGGGCCAGGCCCGCGTCGGTCAGCTTGCGGCCCAGGGTGGCCGCGGCCCGGCTGCGCACCGGGCCGGAGCGCAGCTCGGCCAGGGCGGCGGCCCCCGCCCGGGACAGCCGCAGCACCCGGGCGGGTGACCCGCCGAACAGCGTGGTTTCGTCCAGCTGCCGGCTGCCGGGATCGGGCGTGAGGCAGAACCCGGCCGGGAGCGTAATGCTGGCTGGTTCTCTGGTTTTCACAGCGCCAGCCCGCCGTCCACCGGGACGCATGAGCCGGTCATCGCGCTGCTCGCCGGGCTGGCCAGGAAGGCGAGCACGGCGGCGATCTCGGCCGGGTCGAGGAGCCGGCCCAGCGGCTGCTGGCGGGCGAAGTCCGCCGCGCCGGGCAGCCCGTACAGCCGGGCGCTCTGGGCCAGGATCGGGGTGTCGGTCGAGCCGGGGCTGACCGCGTTGGCGGTGACGCCGCTGCCGGCCAGTTCGGCGGCCAGCGCCCGGATCAGCCCGGTGACCCCGGCCTTGGCCGCGCAGTACGCGGCGAGCATCGGCAGGCCCCGGGTGGCCGCGGCGGACGCCACGGCCAGGAACCGGCCGGACCGCGGAACGGGGCGGCGCAGCAGCGCCGGGACCGCGGCCCGGGCCAGGTTCAGCACCCCGCCCAGGTCGGTGTCCAGCACGGCCTGCTGCTGCTCGGCCGGCAGTTCCCACAGCGGCACGCCGCCGGCGATGACGCCAGCCGCGGCGATGGCCGCGTCCAGGCCGCCCCAGCGGGTCTCGGCGGTGACGACCGCGGCTTCGAGCGCGGCCAGGTCGCGGACGTCGGCGGTGAACGGCTGCACCCGGTCCGGGTCGCCCTGGCCGGCCCTGGCCACCACCTCGGACAGGTCGGCGGGGGTGGCCATCGGGTAGGGCAGCGCGGGGTCGTCGGCGGCCCGGTCGACGGCCAGCACCGACCAGCCGGCCGCGGCCAGGGCCGCCGTGGTGGCCGCGCCGATGCCGCGCGCCGCCCCGGTCACCAGCGCGACCCGCCCGGTCATGCCGGATCTCCCGCCCGCCAGGCGGCCACGTCCTGGATCAGCGCGCTGGCCAGGTCGCCGAGCAGCGCGCGGCCGTCGGCGGCGGTGGCCCCGGTCGGGTCGCCGAGGACCCCGGACGCGCTGACCGCGCGCACCCCGGCCGACCGGAGCTGCGGCCAGAGCTCGCGGAGCGGCCTGGTGTCACCGGGCGCTGCGTGCTCCATCCGCACCCGTGACGGGGCCAGCTCCAGCAGCATCGACGTCTCCGCCCGGCCCGCATGCGGGTCGCCGTCCCAGCGCGGGACATGCAGCAGCACATCCCGGGACTCGGCGCGCAGCCGGGCGGCCGCGCGGCTGGCTGGCCCGGTGTTCCCGCCGTGCGCGGACACCAGCAGCAGGTGCCCGAAGGTCAGCGCGGCCGACCGGCCCAGCTCGATGAGCAGCAGTTCCAGCGCGGCCTGCCCGATGGACAGCGTGCCGGGGAAGCCTTCGTGCTCACCGCTGGATCCGTAGGCCAGCAGCGGGGCGATCAGCACGTCGCCGCGGGCGGCCGCGAGCCGGTGGCACAGCGCCAGCGCGATGTCGCTGTCGGTGGACAGCGGCAGGTGCGGGCCGTGCTGCTCGGTGGACCCGAGCGGCACCGCGAGCACCGCACCGGCCGCGGCCTGCCGGCCGGCATCGGGTGAGGTGAGGTCAGCCAGCCGCACGCCGGCCTCAGCGTCCCGGGGTGAACCCGGCCAGCGGGTTACTGTCACACGCGGTGACCGGGGGCCGGCGGCCGAGTGTGAGCGGTACCGGGCGGCGGGCGGAGGTCCGGTGCGAGTGGTCGCCGGACGGCCGCGGTGGCACCGTGCCGGTGGCCAGGGCCCGCTCGCCGTGCCCCTTGACGCATTCCGGGTCGGGGCCGTCCAGCGGCAGGCCGGTGAAGAACTTCGCGGCCATGCAGCCGCCGCGGCACGCGTCATACGCCGAGCAGGACTGGCAGGCCCCGCCGGCCTGCGGCTGGCGCAGCCCGGCGAACAGCTCGGAGTGCTGCCATACGTGCGCGAACCCGCCCGGGTCGCGGACGTTGCCGGCCCGGAAGCTGTCGTGGATGGCGAACGGGCAGGCGTACACGTCGCCGACCGGGTCGATCAGGCACACCACCCGGCCCGCGCCGCACAGGTTGAGCCCGGGCAGTGCCTCGCCGTACCCGGCCAGGTGGAAGAACGAGTCGCCGGTGAGCACGCTGGCCCCCCGGACGGCCAGCCAGTCATACAGCTGGCGCTGCTGGGCCGCGGTCGGGTGCAGGTCGTGCCACACGTCCGCGCCCCGGCCGGACGGGCGCAGCCGGGTGATCCGCAGCTGCGCGCCGAACCGGCCGGCCAGCGCCTGGAACTGGTCGAGCTGGCCGGCGTTGTGCCGGGTTATCACGACCGAGATCTTGAAGCCGGCGAACCCGGCGTCGGCCAGCTGGCCCATCGCGCGCAGCGCGGTGCCGTATGACCCCGGGCCGCGCACCGCGTCGTTCACCTCGGCGGTCGCGCCGTCCAGGGAGATCTGCACGTCGACGTAGTCGCTGGCGGCCAGCTGGCGGGCCCGGTCCGGGGTGATCCTGACGCCGTTGGTGGAGAACTTGACGCCGACGCCGTGTGCGGTGGCGTAGTCCAGCAGCGCCCAGAAGTCCGGCCGGACGGTCGGCTCGCCGCCGCCGATGTTGACGTAGAAGACCTGCATCCGCTGCAGCTCGTCGATGACCGCCTGGCACTGCGCCGTGGTCAGCTCGCGTGGGTCGCGCCGCCCCGAGCTGGACAGGCAGTGCACACACGACAGGTTGCACGCGTAGGTGAGTTCCCAGGTCAGGCAGATCGGCGCGGCCAGGCCGTACTGAAACTGCTCGGCCAGCGGGAGCGGCGGGCGGGCGGCAGCCGGGGCGGCGGTCACGCCGCGTCCCGCGGGCAGATCATCTGCGACGCGGCCAGGGTGGCCAGGGCGCGGTGGTAGCTGGCCAGCTCCTGGTCGGGGACAGCGGCCGCGCGGCAGGCGGCCCGGGCGCTCGGCTGCCCGGCCAGCGAGCGGACCACGGTGAGCAGGACCGGGCTCTTCAGGAACGACAGCTGCCGGGTGCCAAAGTGGTACAGCAGCGCGCCGAACCGCTCCGGGCGCACCTGGACCTGCGGCGCCACCTGCCACGCGGCGTCCAGGTCGAACGCCTCAGGCCCGGTGGACACCGGCTCAGTAGACACCGCACATGCCATCGATCGAGACTTCCTCGACCAGGACCTCGGCGTCGCACAGGTCGCCGGGCCCGGCCGCGCTGGGCACGGCGGGGCTGTCCGCAGGCTCTTCGGTCACGAGCTCGGCAGCGGGGTGGTCGGTCATCTCGGCTCCTGCCTGGTGTCGTCGCGGGCTTGGGTTGTGCTCGGCACTGTAGGTAATCGACACTGGGTGACGAATATGCGCAGATTAACGTCACAGGGTGCTGGCATCAATGCCCCGGCCCGGAGAGGCGGCCGATGACCACCGGCCCGGACCACGGCGCGCGGCGCGGCCGGCCGCCGGGCACCAGCGCCCGCGCGCTGGAGGTCATCGCGCTGCGGCTGTTCGCCGAGCAGGGGTTCGAGGAGACCACGGTGGACCAGATCGCCGCCGCGGCGGGGGTCAGCCGGCGCACGTTCTTCCGGTACTTCGACTCGAAGCCAGGGGTGCTGTGGGGCCAGTTCGACACCGAAGTGGCGACCATCCGCCGCCTGCTCGATGAGCTGCCCGCGGGCCTGCCGGTGATGACCGCGGTGCGGCGGGCGGTCCTCGCCGCCAACCACTACCGCGCCGAGGACGTGCCAGAACTGCGCGCCCGGATGAACCTGATCGGGTCGGTGCCCGCGCTGGCCGCCAGCGCGGCCGTGCACTACGACGCGTGGGAGCGCGCGGTCAGCGGCTTCGTGGCCCGCCGGGCCGGGCAGCCGGCCGATTCGCTCTACCCGCTGGCCGTGGGCCGGGCCACGCTGGCCGCGTGCCGGGCCGCCTATGACCGGTGGGTGGTTCATGCCGACGCCGACCTGACCGTCTACCTGGACGCGGCCCTCCGGGCGCTGGCCGCCGGGTTCCGGGACGACGTGATCACCACCGAGCCGCGGGGCCGCCCCGGAGAGCGCAGCGTTGTGCCCGGGCACAACGTGCGGCGGGCATGATTGTGCGCCCGCCCGGTGCGCCGGGCCCCGGGCGCGCGGCAGACTCGAATCCTCGCCTGCCTGGCCTCGCCGCTGCCGCCGGTACCCCCTCCGGCCTGGGTGGCGGCGGCCCAGCGCCGGGCCGGCCTGGCCGCGGCCGGCCCGGTCAGGCGATCACCGGCCGGCTGGCTCGGCCCGCGCGCGGCGCGGGAGACCGGCCTGCACCTGTCCGCCGCGCTGCTGGCGGCGGGCGGACGCGGCAGGCGCGGGATATATCCGGGCTGGGGAAGGTATCGCCGACCGCCCCCGGAAGGAGTACAACCAGTGGGGGCGCGAACGGCAGCGGTGCCAACTGTGCGCCATCCATGTCTGAGGGAGTGAATGTGAGCATCCTGGGCACCCGGGTGGTACGGACCGAGGACCCGGCCCTGCTGACCGTGGGCGGCACGTACGTGGACGACCTGCGGGTGCCGGAGCTGACTTGGGCGGCCCGGGCCACGTTCGTGCGCAGCCCGGTGGCGCACGCCAGCATCGGTGACATCGACGTCTCGGCCGCGCTGGCCGCGCCGGGCATCATCGCCGTGCTGACCGCGCGGGACATGGATGACCTGCCGCCGCCACCCCCCGATGACGGCGGGGGTGGCAGCGAAGGCGCGCCGGTGCCGATGGGCGGCCCGTGGTCAGAGCCGCTGCTGGCCATCGACCGGGTGCGGTACGTAGGTGAGCCGGTGGCGATCGTCCTTACCGAGGACAGCTACCAGGGTGTGGACGCGGCCGAGCAGGTCATCGTGGACTACCGGCCGCTGCCTGTGGTGCTGGGCCCGGGCGCAGCGGACGCGGAGACCCTGCTGTTCCCGCGGGCCAGCTCGAACGTGGCGGTGACCGCGGGTGTGCCCGCCGATGAGTCAGCCTTCGACGGCTGTGACGTGGTGGTCCGGCAGACAGTGCAGAACCAGCGGCTGGCCCCGGTACCGATGGAGGGACGCGCCGTGGCGGCGCGCTGGGCGGACGGCAAGCTGACCGTCTGGGTGAGCACGCAGAACGCGCAGATCTCCCGGTTCATCCTGGCCGGCGCGCTGGGCCTGGACCCGGCGGCGATCCGGGTCATCACCCCGGACGTGGGCGGCGGGTTCGGCGCCAAGGTTGGCCTGGACCGGGACGCGATCGTGGTCGCCTGGGCGGCCCGGCGGACCGGGCGCGCGGTGCGCTGGGCCGAGACCCGCAGCGAGAACCTGGTCGGGATGACCCACGGGCGGGCGCAACAGCAGGACATCACGATCGGCGGGACCCGGGACGGGCGGGTCCTCGCCTACCGGGTTGACATCGTGCAGGACACCGGGGCCTACCCGCGGATGAGCGGCTTCCTGCCCGGCCTGACCAGCCTGATGGCGGTCGGCCCGTACGACATCCCGCACGTGCAGACCGCGTTCCGGGTGGTGGTGACGAACACCACGCCGATCTCCGCGTACCGGGGCGCCGGGCGGCCGGAGGCGACCGCCGCGATCGAGCGGGCCATGGACCTGTTCGCCGCCGGGATCGGCATGGACCCGGCCGAGGTGCGCCGCAGGAACCTGATCCCGCCGGACGCGTTCCCGCACACCACGCCGGGCGGCGCCGTCTATGACAGCGGCGACTACGTGGTGGCCCTGGACAAGGTGCTGGCCGCGGCCGGCTACCCGGGGCTGCGGGACGAGCAGGCCCGGCGCCGCCGCAGCGGCGACCCGGTGCAGCTCGGCATCGGGCTGGCCAGCTACGTGGAGATCACCGCCGCCGACGCCGCGGCCGGCGAGACGGCCCGGCTGGTGGTGCACGCCGACGGCACCGCGACCGCCTACACCGGCAGTTCCGCGCACGGCCAGGGCCACCACACGGCCTGGGCCATGCTGGTCCAGGCCGAGCTCGGCATCCCGATGGACCAGGTGACCGTGGTGCACGGGGACACCGACGTCATCCCGGAAGGGGTCGGCACCTACGCCTCGCGGTCCTTGCAGCTCGGCGGGGTGGCCGTGCACAAGGCGGCGATCTCGGTCAGGGAACAGGCCCGCCAGGTGGCCGCGGACCTGATCGAGGCCAGCGAGGCCGACATGGAACTGGACACCAGCACCGGGACCTGGCAGGTGCGCGGTGACCCGGCCACCAGCCGGACCTGGGCCGACGTGGCCAGCCACGCCGGGCCGGAGGGCCTGGTGGCGGCGGTCCAGTATGCCGAGGGGCAGCCCACCTTCCCGTTCGGCACCCACCTCGCGGTGGTCGAGGTGGATACCGAGACCGGCAAGGTCCGGCACGTCCGGCACGTGACCGCCGACGACGCCGGGACCGTGCTCAACCCGCTGCTGGCCGAGGGGCAGCGGCACGGCGGCATCGCGCAGGGGGTGGCCCAGGCGCTGGTCGAGGAGTTCGTGTACGACGCCGAAGGCAACCCGCTGACCAGCACGCTCACCGACTATGCTGCGATCACCGCGGCGGAGCTGCCCAGCTTCGAGCTGGTGAACAGCGAGACCCCGACGGACGTCAACCCGCTGGGGGCCAAGGGCATCGGCGAGGCCGGCACGATCGGCGCCGTGCCCGCCGTGCAGAATGCCGTCATCGACGCGCTCAGCCCGCTCGGTGTCCGGCACATCGACATGCCGGCGACCCCGGCCCGGGTGTGGGCCGCGATCAGCGAAGCGAGGGAGAGCCGGTGAAGCTCACCGTGACCGTCAACGGCCGCCCGGTGTCGGCCGAGATCGACGACCGGACGCTGCTGGTGCACTTCATCCGTGAGGTGGCCGGCCTGACCGCCACCAACGTGGGCTGCGACACGAGTTCCTGCGGGGCGTGCACGGTGCTGCTCGGCGGGCAGTCCGTGAAGTCATGCACGCTGCTCGCGGCGCAGGCGGACGGGTGCGAGGTGATGACGGCCGAGGGGCTGGCCGGCCCGGACGGCGAGCTGCACCCGGTGCAGCAGGCGTTCCGCGCCGAGCACGGCCTGCAGTGCGGGTTCTGCACCCCGGGCATGGTGATGGCGGCGGTGTCCCTGCTGGCCGAGAACCCCTCGCCTACCGAGGAGGAGATCCGGGCCGGCCTGGAAGGCAACCTGTGCCGGTGCACCGGTTATCACAACATCGTGCGGGCCATCCTGGCCGCGAGCAGCGAGACCGCGGGCAGCGAGACCGCGGGCAGGGAGCAGGCCGGATGATTCCCGCCACCTTTACCTACCAGCGGGCCGGCTCGGTGGACGAGGCCCTGGACCTGATCACCGAGCACGGCGACGAGGCCAAGTTCCTGGCCGGCGGGCACTCCCTGGTGCCGCTGATGAAACTGCGGCTGGCCGTGCCCGAGGTCCTGGTGGACATCGGGCGGCTCGGCGAGCTGCGCTACATCCGGGACGACGGCAGCCATATCGCGGTGGGCGCACTGACCAGCTACCACGAGCTGGCCCAGTCCAGCCTGCTGGCCGCCGAGCTGCCCCTGCTGGCCCACGCGGCGGGCCGGGTCGGCGACCCGCAGGTACGGCACCGGGGCACGATCGGCGGCTCGCTGGCCCACGCCGACCCGGCCGCGGACCTGCCCGCGGTGCTGCTGGCCCTGGACGCGGTGCTGGTCACCCGGGGTCCCTCCGGCAGCCGGTCCATCCCGGCCGGGGAGTTCTTCCGCGGCCTGTTCGAGAGCGTGCTGGAGCCGGATGAGCTGCTCACCGAGATCCGGATCCCCCGGCCCCCGCAGGCCGGCTGGTCGTTCCAGAAGTTCACCAAGCGCGCCATCGACTGGGCCATCGTCGGGGTCGCGGTGCAGGGCGGCCGGGTCGCGCTGGTGAACATGGGCCAGCAGCCGCTGCGGGCCGGCCCGGTCGAGCAGGCGCTGGCCGCGGGCGCGCCGCCGGCCGAGGCCGCCACGCACGCGGCCGAGGGGACCAGCCCGCCCACCGACCTCAACGGGGACCCGGCCTACCGCGCGCACCTGGCCCGGGTGCTGACCGCCCGCGCCCTCACCGAGGCCGCCGCCCGCGGGGCGCAGGGGTCAGCGCGGTAGGCAGTGGGCGGTAGGACGCGACAATGCCCTCTTCGTCTGAGCCCCCGGCCGACGTCCGGGACGGAGATCTGCTCTGGGCGCCCAGCCCGCAGGACATCGCCCGGGCCAACCTGACCGAGTTCACCAGCTGGCTGGCCCGCGAGCGTGGCCTGCGCTTCCCCGATTACGCGGCGCTGTGGCAGTGGTCGGTCGATGACCTGGACGCTTTCTGGCAGGCCGTGTGGGACAAGTTCGCGGTCCGGGCGTCGGCGCCGCCCACCGCCGTGCTGGGGCGGCGCACGATGCCCGGCGCCGAATGGTTCCCCGGGGCCCGGCTGAACTACGCCGAGCACGTGCTGCGCAGCGAGCGCCCGGGCGCCGACGCCCTGCTGTACCGCAACGAGCGCACCGCGCTGGCCGGGCTGTCCTGGGACGATCTGGCCGGCCAGGTGCGGGTGCTGGCCACCCAGCTGCGCGGGCTGGGCGTGCGCCCCGGCGACCGGGTGGTGTCCTGCCTGCCGAACATCCCGCACGCGGTCATCGCCATGCTCGCCACCACCAGCATCGGCGCCATCTGGGCCAGCTGCTCGCCGGACTTCGGCTGGCGCGGGGTGATCGACCGGTTCCGCCAGCTGGCCCCGAAGGTCCTGTTCTGCGCGGACGGCTACCGGTACGCGGGTACCGACTTCCCGCGCACCACCCAGCTGGGCCAGATCATCGACGCCCTGGACAGCCTCCAGCACGTCATCTACCTGCCCTACCTGGAGCCGGGACGGCTGCAGCCGCCGGTCCCGTGGGCGGTGAGCTGGGCGGCCGCCCTCGACCATCCGCCGGTCCCGGCCGCCGGTTTCCGGTTCGAGCAGGTGCCGTTCGACCACCCGCTGTGGATCCTGTTCTCCTCCGGCACCACCGGCCTGCCCAAGCCGATCATGCACGGGCACGGCGGGATCCTGCTGGAACAGCTCAAGCTGCAGGGCCTGCACATGAACCTGCGGGCGGGCGACCGGATGTTCTTCTTCACCACCACCGGCTGGATGATGTGGAATTTCCTGGTCAGCTCGCTGCTGCTGGGCATCTGCCCGGTGCTGTTCGACGGCAGCCCGGCCCACCCGTCGCCGGACGTGCTGTGGCAGGTGGCCCAGGACGCGCAGGTGAGCTTCTTCGGCGCCAGCCCCGGCTACGTGGACCTGATGTCGCGCGCGGGCATCGTGCCGGGCAAGGCGTTCGACCTGTCGCGGCTGCGCTCGATCATGCTGGCCGGGTCGCCGGTGTCCGCCGCCTGCGGCGCCTGGTTCTACCGCAACGTGTCCACCGGCCTGTGGCTGTGCACCGGCAGCGGCGGCACCGACGTGTGCAGCGGCTTCGTCGGCGGCGTGGCCACCCAGCCGGTCTACGCGGGCGAGATCCAGGGCCGCCACCTGGGCGTGGCCGCCTACGCGTTCAGCGAGCGCGGCGAGCCGGTCACCGGCGAAGTGGGCGAGATGGTCATCACCGAGCCGATGCCGTCCATGCCGGTCGGGTTCTGGGGCGATCACGACGGCCGCCGGTACCGGGAGACGTACTTCGCCGACTTCCCCGGCGTGTGGCGCCAGGGTGACTTCTTCCGGGTCAACCAGCGGGGCGGCTGCTTCGTGCTCGGCCGGTCGGACGCGACGCTGAACCGGCACGGGGTGCGCATCGGCACCGCGGAGATCTACGCGGTGGTGGCCGGGATCCCGGAGATCGAGGACGCGCTGATCGTCAACCTCGACCTGCCCGGCGGCGGGTTCTTCATGCCGCTGTTCGTCACGCTGGCCGGGGGTGCGGTGCTGGACGACGCGCTGCGCGAGGTGATCCGCGACCGGCTGCGCCGTGAGTACACGCCCCGGCACGTGCCGGACCGGATCATCCAGGTTCGGCACATCCCGGCCACGCTGACCGGCAAGAAGATGGAGGTCCCGGTGCGCCGCATCCTGCTCGGCATGGCGCCGGAAGCCGCGGCCAATGTCAACGCGATGGCCGACCCGGCCGCCCTGGACGAGTTCATCAGCTACGCCCGGACCCAGCAGGACTACCCGCTGGCTGAGCATCAGGGCTGAGCTGGCCGAGATCCTGCCCGGGATAGTCGTTCTGTATCTGGCGGCCGAGGAAAGACCCAAATGCTGGTGACAGCCTCACACCGGAGAAATCTGGATCCATCGAGATCCAGTCCGATGGCCGCTCCATGTCGCAGTCACGATCCCGCACCGCACGCTCCAGGCTGGCCACCGCCCGGCACGCCATCTCGTCGCGCGGGTACCTGGCCGCCAGTGCGGAGTAGAGGCACGCCGTGTTGTAGGCGGCCTGCCAGGACGGCGTCCGGCGCTGCCAGGGCAGCCAGCGCGTTCGCTGCGACTTCCGGCCGGGCGGCTGCATCGCCCCGGGGCACCCGCCGCCAGGTTCGCCCGCCGCTGGATCTTTCAGGAACTCCCGGATCGTCGCACGGTCACCGGTAATGGCCGCCGTTACCCAGATAGCCCGTCGTACTCGCAGGCGGTCCCGGCGGGGGCACGGCCCGCTGGCCAGGGTCTGCCGGACGATGACCAGCAGTTCGGCGACACGCGCCCCGTCACTGAAGCGCTGGCGCTCCTGAAGCCGCCAGTGCGGCTTGCGGATCGCCCGCTCATCACGGTGCCGGAACGATGCCCAGAAGATGCTCCACAGCATCAGCTGCCGCCGGCAGGCGCGCAGTTCGTCCCGCGCCGCCGTCAGCAGCTCCGCCCGCCCAGCCTTATCAGGCCCGCCACCCGGAGCCTTATCAGGCCCGCCACCCGAAATCACGACCCTGCCTGCCGCATTGTGCGTAACCGCACACCGGTCGAGGCTGCCCAGGCCATCCTGGAACAGGCGCTCAGCGTCTTTCTCCGGTGACGTGAACGCTGGGTTGGCGATCATTTCCAGCGACATGCCGAGCCGGTACCGGCTCCGGTAGAACCGGGGATACTGCTCCCGGTTGATCGCATGCAGCTTCAGCGCCTCCACATGGCAGCCCTCGAGATCCAGGAGCAGGGCCAGCTCGTGCCGGGCGACACCGGCGCTGGCGGCGCTGCGGACCGCCCGGCTGAGGATCTTGATCTGCTGTTGCCGCGTGCAGCCGGCATCCGCCAGGGAATGAATGGGTACCCGCAGCTGCTGGGCGCACAGCAGGGCAGCGAGGTCGCCACCGTCGAAAGAACCGGTGCACCAGGCGGGCGCGGTGGGATCCGCCTTGAAGATCTGCCGGGCGACGTAGCCCGCAGCGACTTCGGCGGCCTCGCCCAGATCACGCGCGAGCAAGGTCCTGGTCGCGATGCTCCCGCCGGTCTGCGGGTCGGCGAGATCGACCGTCACTTTCCGGGCGGCGGCAGCTCGTTCCATGTCATCGGCGGGGTACCTGCCGGACTGCCAGGACAGCTCCTGGTCTATTTCCGCCCAGCAGCGGGTGGCCCCCGGCAGGTCGGACGGCTCGACCCAGACCCGGACCCGGTACCGGCGGGGATTGGGCCACAGCATCCCGGCCAGCCGGATAACGGCGCCAGCCAGGCCGCTGCCCGCCGCACCGCTGTTCTCGGCGACCGACGCGAGCCCGCCCGCGGTGGCCGAGCCCGGCAGGACCGAGGGCGAGCGCACCTCCACCGCAGGCAGCCGGAACCGGAGTTCAGCGACGAGCTTGTCATGCTCGTGCTGCATGTCGGGCCCCCCGTGGCCACCGGGCGCGCGGCCGGCTGGCCGGACCGGCTGGTGGCCATCAAGAGCCGACGTGTTGACCGCGGGCGGCTGCCAGCTCATCGCCCACACCTCGAGCTGCCGGTAGGCAAAGACCAGGACGGCGACAATGACCAGCCATCCCACCCGCCCGTGCCCGAAAACGTGGCCACCGAACACCGGCTGGAAGAAGACCGTGCACAGTTTGTCCATCCCCTTCGTGAACGCGTGCACAAATTCGATGGACTTCCCCGCCCGGTGCGTTACCCCGTACCGGGTGACCAGCACGGCCACCGAGAGCACCAGTGCCGCCGTGACGAACCGCAGAGTCCGCACGGTGAAGTGGTAGCCGACCCAGCCCAGCAACACGCAACCGGCTGCGAAACCGGCCCAGGCCACCCACCAATCCATGCCGCCCCACCCTTCGCTCACCTGGATAGAGCGGCCGGCGATGGTTCAGATACATCACATCGAGGCGCCGCTGGCGGAAGAGCGCCGTGAACGAGCACGCCGGGCCGATCACCGGCGAAGTGAGCGGGATGGTCATCATCGAGCCGATGCCGTCCATGCCGGTCGGGTTTGCGAGGCGACCATGACGGCAGCCGCGCCGCGAGTACCCGCCCCCGGCACGTGCCGGATCATCCAGGTTCAGCACATCCCGGCCACCCTGACCGGCAAGAAGATGGAGGTCCCGGTGAGCGAGCCGCCGGGTTAGGGAAGCGGGTCGTGGCTGACCCGGGACTCGGTGCGGCCCCCGAATGACGCGCCCGTCCCGGCGGGGGCACGTGACCGGCCGGCCAGGCCGGCCGGTCACGTGCGGGACCCCCCGGCTCCCTCATCGCACGCGGTCCCATGACACTTTGCCCAGTCATGCTTCCGCGCACAAAAAAACCGGCCCTATGGTGCTGCAACCGCGGAAACTTCCGTGGGTGCAGCCGCCAGGGTCCGGAGCAGCGCCGCTAACGTTACCTTCTGTGCTGGTTTACCGCTAGGGCTGGCGGGAGTGTAACTGATCACGGCTTCCCCCAGCTGGTCAGCTCCGGCCGGATTGCGGTCCGGTCCGGCTGCCGCTAACACGTCCCTGGCGTAGCGTGGTCACTGAGAGGCCCGGCGGGCCGGGCCGGAACGGCGCCCAGTCCAGTCCCTGCTGACGCTTTCCTTTCTCGACCGAAGGAGCCGGCAGGTGGATGATCGCCGCGATGCTGCGGGCCGATCCCGGCCTGCTGGCCGGGGCCGGCGCGCTGACCTGCCAGGCAACAGGCTGGACCGGATACTCGCTGAGCTGTCCGACGGCAGCGACCCATGGTCCTCAGCCCGCCTGTGTGTGGCGTGCCCGGAGATCGTGCAGGTGGACGGGGCCGGGGTCATGCTCATGTCGGGCGACATACCACGCGGGTCATTGTGCTCAAGCGACGAGGTGAGCCATCTGATCGAGGACCTGCAGTACACCCTCGGGGAAGGCCCGTGCGTGGACGCCTACCAGCAGGGCCGGGTGGTGGAAGAGCCTAACCTGGCGGAACCGGTGACCGGCCGGTGGCTCGCGTTCAGCCCGCCCGCACTGCAGGCTGGCGTGCGGGCCGTGTTCGGGTTCCCGTTGCGGGTGGGCACGGTGCGCCTCGGGGCGCTGAACCTCTACCGCACTCGGCCCGGCCCGCTCGATGCCGAGCAGCACGCGAATGCGCTGGTCCTGGCCGATGTGGCCGCCCGCTGGGTGCTGGAGGCCCAGGCTGGCGCACCGTCCGACACGGTGGCTGAGGAGCTGGAGATCGGCGCCGACTTCCACTTCGTGGTGCACAACGCGGCCGGCATAGTCTCGGTGCAGCAGGTGATCAGCGTCACCGAGGCGCTCATCCGCCTGCGGGCGTTCGCCTTCAGCAGCGGCCGCCTGCTCGCTGAGGTGGCCCAGGACGTCGTTGACCACCAGCTCAGGCTGGGGTGAATCCCCAGCCGCCGGCACCCCGCGCTGGGGAGCGCGCTATTAGGATCGGTACCACAGCCCGGGCAGCGATCCGGCGCCTGGTCAGCCGCGACGGGCTGGCACGCGCGCTCAGGAGGGTGAGTTGACATGACCCGGGAAGCTGATGTGGTCCGCTCGCTGGTCGAGATGGCCGACACTCTGGTCGACGACTATGACGTCGTCGACCTGCTGACCGGGCTCACCGACCGGTGCGTGAGCCTGCTCGGCGTCTCCGCGGCCGGGGTGATGCTGGCTTCCCCGGCCGGCAAGCTGGGCCTGGTGGCCTCGTCCAGCGAGGCGATGCGCCTGCTGGAACTGTTCGAGCTCCAGGCTCAGGAAGGTCCCTGCCTCGACGCCTTCCGCACCGGCGAGCCCGTCCAGCACGCGATCCTGGAGGCCGGGTCTGGCCGCTGGCCCTCGTTCGGCGCCGCCGCCCGCAGCGCCGGCTTCCAGTCGGCGTTCGCCCTGCCGCTTCGGTTGCGGGAGGCAACGATCGGTGCGCTGAACCTGCTCAGCAGCACCCGGGCGCCGATCAGGGAGGCGGACGCGATCGTCGCCCGGGCCTTCACCGACCTGGCCACGCTGAGCATCATCCAGCACCAGGCCAGCGTCGAAGCCCAGCGCCTGAACGAGCAGCTCTCCGCCGCCCTGACCAGCCGCGTGGTCATCGAGCAGGCCAAAGGCGTGATCTCAGAACGGTCGGGCACCGACCTGGCCGAGGCCTTCTCCCGGATGCGGAGCTACGCGCGTAACCACAATCTCCGCCTTACCGACGTCGCCCAGGCGGCCGTGGACGGCACCCTGGACCCGCTGGCCTGGGCTGCGCGCGCGACCCGGCCGGGCCCGCCCTAACTACGCATCCCGCTCGTCGCGGTCGGTCCAGGTGCACACGCACGCCTCGTTGCCCTCGGCGTCGGCGAGGACCCAGAACGAGCGGGCGTAGGAGTCGTCCACCAGCCGCCCGCCCGCCTCGATCGCGGCCCGCACCCGCGCCTCGGCCTCGTCCTCGGCCACGGTGACGTCGAAGTGAATCCGGTTGCGCTGCGGCCGCGGCTCGTCCATCTGCTGGAACCAGACAGCGGGCTGCTGCCCGGCCGGGTCCACCAGGCCATCCCCGGGCCCGTCCGGGCCCGGCTCGTCGGCATAGGCCAGCACCGCCTTCCAGAACGGCCGGATGGCCGCGATGTCCATGGCGTCGATGGCCAGCTCCAGCACCTGCACCGGCCGGGGCGACTGCGCCGAGGTGGCCGGGGCCGGGCGCAGCCCCAGGGCGGCCACGGCCCCGGCGATGCCGCGGGCCAGCCGCACGTCCCGCCCGGTCACCTCGCCCCGCGCGGCCGTCTGCACGGACAGCTCGGCCGACCGGGGACGCAGGTCGGCCCGCAGGTGATCATCGGCGTCCGGCCCGGCGGCCGCGACCGCGGCGGCCGCCACCTCGCTCGCCTGGGCCAGGGACCGCACCGGCACGCTGACCCGCAGCGAGCCCAGCAGGTACCGCCACCCGATATCAGCCACCGCGGCCGCGGCGCCGGTGCGGGACAGCGGTTCATCCAGTGCTGCTTCAGTCATGCGGTTCAGCATGCCAGATCCTTGCGCAGACCCACAATTCAATACGCAACGCTTTTGGGTGCTGCCACCAGATAAGTCCATTGCCATCCGGGGCGCTGGGCCGGGCCTTGTGCGGCCTCATGAGGCACTTTAATATTGGCTCACCCTGCCCAACCGGGCAGGCCGCCGCACCCTCCACCGCCACCCCCAGCAGCGGCGCTGCCAGCAGCGGAAGCACCACCTCAGCACGTCACAGTGCGGCACCAAGCCGGGCGTGAAAGCGACGGGCTCGCCGATCGCGCTGGGCACCATCGTCACCAGCCAGCCCGGGACGTCATTCACGGACATTGCCAGCAGGGCCAACGTCTATTTCACTTGCGTGAATGACAACGGGGGCGTCAACGGCCACCCGGTAAAGTATTAGATCGCAGATGCGCAGACAAATCCAGGGCAGATCGCGGGCCCGGCCGCCCCGCCTGCCGATCCTGGCCAGTGAACGCTACTGCGGCGCCGTCCCCGGGCCCGCCGCGGCCAGGATGGTGTCGAGCAGCTCACGGGTGTGCGGTTCGTCGAGAACCTCGCTGATCCAGGCGGCGGAGTCGGCTCGCTCGGGCGAGCGGGGATTAGGCGTCAGCCAGTCACCGGCGGCGGCTTCGGTAATGTGCCCGAGTTGCGCGATGAGCATCGAGAAGTGCCCACGCCGGCTGACTGCCGCTGGCCCGCCGGCTTCCTGGTAGGCCCCGGTGAGCGCGCGGACCCGGCCCGGGTCGGTGCGGGCGAACTCGAACAGGACGCACCCCAGTTCCTGGCTCGGGTCAGCCGGGCCGCTGTCCTCCCAGTCGATGACGCACACCCCGCCGTCCGCGGTCGGCAGGACATTGTCGGCCCACAGGTCGCGGTGACAGGCCTGGCACATCTCCGGAGGCTCGATCCAGGACTCCAGCGCGACCAGCTCATCACGCAGGCCGGCCAGCCGGCCGGCGAACGGCGCACCCGCCTCAGCCAGCTGCCTGGCCAGCTGGCCCCAGCGCTCGGCGCCCACCGGTTCGTGATACCACGGGTCCAGCGGGCTGGGGTCAGGGCCTGACACGCGGTGGATGGCAGCTACCACGGCTCCGACCCGCTCCGGGTCCAGCCCCCGATCAGGGGCCCGCAGATCGACCCATTCATACACCCTGACCTGCCTGCCGCCCAGGGTCGCGAACACACGTCCCCCGGTGGTCCGGCGCACCCGCGGCGCCGGCACCCCGGCGGCGCAGGCCGCCTCCTGGAACCGGGCCGCCGCGCGCGCCTCGTCCTCACTGGACTGGCCGAAAGGCACCTTCACCGCCCAGCTGCCATCGGCCGTGTCCAGCCGCCACACAACTCCCTGCTTGCCCCGCGCGACCGGCCCGTCTGACAGCCTCGCCGCCCGGCCAAGGCCAAAGCACCGGGCGAGCTCGACGGCATCCACCAGGCCACCCCAGCACACATGCCCGGGCGATGCCAGGAAAGAAGCCGGGGCGTGCGGTCCGCAGGCCCGTGTACCGGCCAGCGGACGGCCTCGCTGACCCTAAGCTCGTCGCATGGCCAGGTACTTCGACGTCCATCCGGCCAGCCCGCAACGGCGCGTGATCGTCCAGATCGGGGACATCGTCCGGGCAGGCGGCGTGATCGCCTACCCGACGGACTCCTGCTACGCGCTCGGCTGCCAGCTCGGCGACAGCGACGGCATCACGCGGATCAAATCGATCCGCCACCTCGATGACCGGCACCACCTCACGCTGGTGTGCCAGAACTTTGCCCAGCTGGGCCAGTTCGCCTACGTGCCCAACTCGGTATTCCGGGCCATCAAGGCGGCTACCCCCGGCAGTTACACCTTTATCCTGCGCGCGACCAAGGAAGTCCCCCGCCGGCTGCAGCACCCGGGCAAGAAGACCGTCGGGGTCCGGATCCCCCGGCACGTGGTGACCCAGGCGCTGCTCGCCGAACTGGGCGAGCCGCTCGTCTCCACCACCCTGCTGCTGCCGGGCCAGGATGAACCCATGACCCAAGGGTGGGAGATCGACGATCAGCTCGGCCACGCCCTGGACGCGGTGATCGACTCCGGTGACTGCGGCACCGAGCCCACCACGGTCATCGACTTCTCCCAGGACGTACCTGAGATCCAGCGCCGCGGAGCAGGCGCCACATCCGGGTTCGAGTGAACCACCTACCGGCTACGGCTTGGTGGCCACCAGCAGGAAGTGCCGCTGCCACCGCCAGCCCCGCGTCTTGCACCTGCTGGCGCGCGAGCGGAAGCCAGCTGTCCGGCTCCTGGGGCACATCAAGGCCGGCCAGCGTGCACAAGCCGTCGTAGCTGTGGAAGTCAACCTGCTCGGTGATGAACGTGCCGCCGGGAGCCAGGACCCGGCCGACCTCGGCCGGCCGGAACGCCTCGTGCCTGCTAGCGACCAGCCCGAACACGCCATCACGGAAAGGGCAGCCGCCCCCGGTCGTTCCCGGTCTGGCCGGTGTTGTCCGGCGCGCCTTCATCCTGGACGACCGGGATGCCCAGCGGCCGCAGCCGGGTGGCGGCGACCGGCACGTTGGGCGGCCACGCCTCGGTGGCGACCGTCAGCCGCGGCCGCGGTGACAGCCGGGACAGGCGCTCACCACCGCTGGTGCCCATGTCCAGCAGGGCGCCGGCCGCGGCCCGGCGGGCCACCTCGCGACGGTAACTCCACGGCAGCGGTCCCGCCGACGACCGCGCCGCCAGCCACGAGAAATCCCAGCCCGAAAACGGGGCGTCCAGCGCCTCGCGAACAAGCTCGTCAAACGTGGCCACCGGCGACCCCGCGATTCCCGGAATAGTTCCTATCGTTGGGTGATGGCTGGGCTGAGCCGGACGAGCCGCGCCGGGTTCGTCTCGTCGAGTTCGGCGATGGCGGCCCGTGATTTCACGAAATCCGAGAAGGAACGGTAGCCCAGAGCCCGCTCGCTGAATGACGGGTCCATCCGCCTCATCTGGCTCTTCACCGCGGAGCTGTGCAGCCAGTCGGCGTCATCCTTTTCCTGGCCGAGCCGCAGCGCCCGTTCCAGGAGCCTGGTCGCTGCCTCTTGCGGGTCTGGGTCTTCAGAGTCAGGATCCGTCTCATCGATGACCGCGGCAGCTGGCGGCCTGGCCCGGCGCGAGCCCCGCCCGGGCGAAGCTGTGCCAGGCTCGCCGGGTTGCCCCTGCGCGCCCGCCGTCTGGTCGGCTGGCAACTGCCGGGCATCGGCCGGTTCGACGCCCGGAAGCGCGTCGTAGGTGACGAGCTCGTCACACGCCGCAGCAAGCGACCTGCTGGTCGATCCGGCGACCCCGACACCCACGACGTAACGGCCCAGGCGCCTGCACCGCTGCGCGAGGGCGATGTAGTCGGAGTCCCCGGCCACGATCACCACATGGGTCAGGTCCGGAAGCCGGAACATGTCCTCTACCGCGTCCACGGCCAGCCTGATGTCGGCGCCGTTCTTGGCGTAGGCGGCCGCGGGAAACAGCTGCACCAGGTCCACCGCCCGGCTGACCAGCTGGCCTCGGTAGTCGGCGTTCACCGGGGCCGACCAGTCCGCGTAGGCGCGGGTGAGCACCAGGGTGCCAAACGATGAGGCGAAATCGATCACCGCGCCGACGTCCACGGTGGCCCGGCGCACCTTCTCCGCGATGTCGGGATCAGCCGGCCGCTCGGCCCGGTCGAACCCGCGCACCTTGTCCCGCTGGAACTGGCCCCGGCCATGCACCTGGTCGTACCGCGAGATCACGATGTTGTCGAAGTCTATGTAGACGGCGACACGGGTGACACCAGCGTCGTTCATGGTCACTCTTCCCGTCTGGGCGCCCCTCGTGCGGCCAGTCTGCCGCGACAACTCACGGTAGTACGACCCCGCCTGCCTGACGAAGAACCCTCTCCCCGCGGGCCTACTCGTCCAGCCAGGCAACACTGACGGCCAGCTGCAGTGTGATCTCGCTGAGCACGGACGTTGCGTCCATGGCCCGGCCGAGCGGGACAACGCCGCTGGACGTAGCGCCGTCCTCCCTGACTGCCCACTGCCGGAAGACCCCGGGCCGCCACCAGCGAGGGGGCCGCAGTGACGCACTGAGCATCCCGGCCGGCCTGTCAATGCTGACTGACCCGGTGGCCAGCAGCCGCTCGCTCTTGTCGCTGAGCATCCCGGCCTCGGCATCGAGCACCTCTGCGACCTTGCGGTCGAAGGCTCCCGGGTCATCAGCCGGGTCGGCCGCGTCATCGTGCACGACGCTTATCATCGCAGCGCCGGATACTGGAGGCGCGGCCTGACGCACCGCGCATACTGTCCGCATGCCTGTACGACTGCACCACATCGTGATCGACACGTACGACCTGCCCGGGCTGGCCCGGTTCTGGACCCAGGCACTCGGCTGGCAGGTGCTTTCCGAGCGCGACCGGGAGATTGTCATCGGGCCCAGCGAGAACGCGCCCGTCGGCATCTGCTTCATGCCGGTCACCGACCCCAAGACCGTCAAGAACCGCGTCCATCTCGACCTCACCAGCAGCGCCACGGACCGCGATCAGGAGATCGCCCGCCTCATCACGCTCGGGGCGCGCCGGGTCGACATCGGGCAGACCGGCACCGAATCCTGGACTGTCCTGGCCGACCCCGAGGGGAACGAGTTCTGTGTCGTGCGCCCGAAGCAAACCCTCACCCGCTGAGATCACACACTCCTTGGCCACGGCCAACGGTGCCTGGCGTCTGGGTGGTCAGGAGTAGAGCTGCCCGGAGAGGTATTTGAGCCCGCTGTCGACCTGGATCGTGATCACGCGGTGGCCGGGGCCGAGCCGGCGGGCGATGGTGACGGCGGCGGCGAGGTTGGCGCCGGTCGAGGGCCCGGAGAAGATGCCTTCGGCGCGCGCGGCCTGGCGAGCCGTCTCGAACGCCGTGGCTTCCGGGACGGCGAGGGCTTCGTCGTAGTCGGCGGGGTGCAGCTGAGGTGGGCGGTGGCCGATTCCGCCGCCCTCGATGTGGTGAATCCCGGGCCGTCCGCCGGACAGCACAGCTGATTCGGCCGGCTCGACGACGACCCGGTGCAATGTGGGCAGGGCGCCGGCCAGTGCGCGGGTGACGCCCAGGAAGCAGCCGGCGGTGCCCACATAGCTGCAGAAGGCGCTGATCAGCGGCGGGCCCGGAAGCTGATCGAGCAGTTCCTCACCGAGCCGGCGGTAGCCCTCGATCATGTCGGTGTTGTTGAACTGGTCGGTGGCGAACGCGCCGGTCTGCGCGGTGATCTCGGCTGCCCTGCGCATCATCGCCGGGATCAGACCGGGGGTGATGCCATCGGGGCTGGGTATCAGCTCGACCTCGGCGCCGAACGCGCGTATCGTGCGGATCTTCTCGGCGGCGAACGCATCGGAGGACACGATCCGCAGCGGGTAGCCTTTCACGGCACAGACCAGCGCCAGGGACGAGCCCGTGCTCCCGCCGGTGTACTCGACGACCAGCTGGCCCGGCCGCAGGCGGCCGTCGGCCTCCGCGGCCTCGATCATGGCCAGCGCCATCCGGTCCTTGTACGAGCCGGTAGGGTTGGCCGCCTCCATCTTCACCCAGACCTCGGCGCAGCTGTCATCGGCCAGCTGGGCCAGCCGGACCACGGGCGTATCCCCGATAGCCGACAGCCCGCCCGGCCGGCGCCGGCCTGCGCGGCCGCCCATCCTGCGAACCAGCTGCCGGGCTGATAACCCTCTCGCCGCTCATGTCCTCAACTCTCCTCCGGTGAAAGCCTGCTAGCCGCCTGGTGGCCTCACTGCCAGCGGGCCGCGGACAGCGATCTGTGCGGGCCCGCAGGTTATTCAAGGCCGAAGATCCCGCCGGGTAAAGCTTCAGGTCAGATTCCTCCCCGCCTGCGCGCTAGGTTCACTGACCAGTCCTGCATGCGGAGACTAAGGACCGCTGCGTTCGCGCAGCGTTCGGGACCACGTTCGCGGGATCGCCATGGCCGCCGTCCGCATGCTGCCCGCAGTGGCGCGCGAGCGGGACCGCTGGGGGCCTTCAGGCCATTCCCGGCCTGGTCGGGTTCCAGCTCGGGGCCGATCCGCCCGGCTGGACGGAGAACTTGAATTGCAGGAACTTCGCAATACCCCGGCGGTTGACGTAGACGTACGCCATCTTCCGGTAAGACGGCTGGCCGTTGTGCGTCTGGATATCCTGCAGGCGCACCGTAACCGGGTACGTGGTGGGGTGCCAGCCGGATATGGGACCTGGCTGGGGCCAGTAGATGTCCAGCTTGCCGCTCGCCCATGCCCTGGGATTCCCCCAGTGCCGCCAGGCCAGCTGCCGGGCAACGGGCGCTCCGCCCATGCCGACGTAGATGACGTGAGGGCGCTGAACCATCCGCGGCCAGCCGACTACGTTCGACTGCATCCGCACCTGGACGGCACTCGCGCTGGGCGACCTGATCGCAGCCGGGTGAGCGCTCTGGCCGGGCGTACTGCACGCCGCCAGGCCGCACGCCACAGCGGCCGCTGCGAAGATGCCGAGGGCTCTGGGGGCGATGCTCACCCACTATCCATTCCCCTGTCGCATTCAAGGACACGCCCCAGCGCAGGACAAGGCAAGAGCCGCCTAGGAGGTACCTGGTGGCGTTTCACCGGAGGCCGCGGTGGCGATGGCCTGGCGGACGTAGGCGGCCAGCGTGCCAGGGTCGGCCAGATCTGGCCAGTGCCATGCCCGTTCGGGGGTGAAGACCCTCAGTCCGGGTCCGCTCCCGGCGGGCGAGCGGCCGTGACCGGATCTGCAGCACGGCCGTCCCGGCACAGCGGCAGCGCGGTCGCGAGAGGTACCCAGACCCCAGATCCCGGCCCAGATTGCGGTCGCTGTGACACCCAGCACCACCCCCAGACCGGCACAGACGCCGACGATCAATAACACAGCAGGTACCCACTGGGGTGGCCCACACCACGAAGAGTACCGACGCACGCGGCCAGCGGCGTGAGCCGATACGGACGCAGTCCATCTCCGGTCGCGGTCATGACGATGGTCCGCCCCCCAGGTGGTCAATCCCGCGGCCGATCTCCTGCCACCAGTAATGATCGGGTAGCCAGCTGAGACGCGCTTTACGTTGGCGGGACGCCTCGCTTGCTCGCGGTTGCGGGGCCGACGCGGACCTCGTCGCCGGCCCGGACCCGGCCAGGGCTGATGACCTTGGCGTAGACGCCTGCGCAGGCCTGCCGGCCGAAGCCTTCGAGCAGAATGCGGTTGCCCCGGGAAAGGGCGCGTAGCACCTGCGGATTGCCGGGCTCCTGGCCATGGGCGAGTGTCGGCACCGCGCACCGCGGAGTTGGCAGGAACATCTCCAGGCGGACCTGGCCGCCGATTGCCAGTTGCCGGCCGACCCAGTCGTTCTCGGCGTAGCCATTCAGCCCAGGGGTGGCCAGTACCAGGTTGGGCCGGAACACCCACGGGCGGGGTGCCGTGCCGGCCGCGCTGGTGACCGCGGTCAAGGTCGCGGTGGTGATGAGATGAACAGGGGCGTAGTCCACGAAGCTGTCACCCGGCGCCTGCTCGGACAGTTCGAGCGGCTCGAAGGCTACGTCAGCGCCGACGCCATGGGCAAGCACCTCGTCGGGCACCGCCCGGTCAATCCCGGAACCGGCCTCACGCCCCCGGCGCAATGCCACCGGGCGCCCAACGAAGGCGGACAGCACCTCATCGGTACCCGGCTCGCCAGCCCGCACCGCGGTACCGTCCGGCAGCGTGATCGTTACCGCACCGGCAGGTTCCCCGCAGCCGGCGCCTCCCTGGTACTCAGCCCGCAACTGCAGCAAGGACCGCCACAGACGTGGCCGCTTGGCACTGGCGACCTTGCCGGTCTGCAGGTCGACCAGGGCCCAGCCGCGGTCACCCGCCAAACCGGACGCACGCACCTCCGCCTGCTCGACGCGGGTACCGAGCATGGACTTGACCGGGTAACGGAAGACCGCGTCAACTGTGGGCACGCCGTTCAATCGTCTCGCCGGGCAGCGTCAGAAGCGGAAGCGGGTCAGGCCGCCCGGCTCCGACGCCATGGTCACGATCGCCGAGCGCGGCTCGATGCGGTACACGTTCCACGGCGGCGGTCCCAGCGACGGCGCGTTGAACGGGGCAGTGATGCCCGGCCCGCTCTCATCGGGCTCCGCCGGCCAGCCGCTGTCCGCCCACGCCTTCGCAATGCGCGCCACTGCGCCCGGCTCGGTTACCCGCACCGCATCACCCTCGATCACGACGTCCGCGTCGCGGATCGACACCGCGACCGAACACCGCGGATCGCGCGCGACGTTGCGCCCCTTGCGCGTACCCGCGCCCGTCTGGAACCAGAACGTGCCGTCCACCCAGAGGGCACCGACCGCAGTCACATGCGGGCTGCCGTCCTCGTTGACGGTGGACAGCCACGTCGTACGGGAGTTCGCCGCGTCCGGTCGCGGTGTCGACCCCGCATCGAGCTTCTCGGCCACGACGGCCCACTCCACCGGCGGCAGCCCATCCGCCTTACCCAGATTGATGATCTCCATATCCAGAACCTACCTGCCCGTCCTTCCCGACACCCCGGGAGCGGTGCCCGCTTTGTCGCCCGGCTGGCGCCCGCTGTGGGGATACCGCGGATCCACGGCGAGTTGACGACCGCGTGAGTCTGTGGGCTTCCCAACCGGTGCAGAATCAGGTCATGCGCCGGGAGCCACATCCTTACCTGCGGGGCGAACTGGTTGTCGTGATCGACTGTGCCCAGCTGGACCGCTCGGCAGAGTTCTGGACCGCTGCGCTGGGGTATGTCCGCGACGGCGTTGCCACTGGCCGCTATCAGAGCTTGCTGCCAGCAGATGGCAAGGGCACCGAGATTCTTCTGCAGCAGGTTCCCGAGGGTAAGCACAGCAAGAACCGGGTTCACCTCGACTTGCGCACGCGCGACCTTGAGCCTGAGATGCAAAGACTGCTCGGCGTTGGTGCCCAGGTCCTGACGGAGCGGCCGGTCAGCGAGGCGGGATGGCGCTGGCACATCCTTGCCGACCCAGACGGCAACGAGTTTTGCGTGCTGCAGCCACCAGCTTCGCACTGGCCGGGCTAAAACAGCCCGGTGCGGGCCATCCCCACCCTCACCGCAGGCCTGCCATCGCTGGGAGACCTTGATCGTGGGGCTGCCCCGCGCTGTGCTGGTGGCGGCCGCGCTTCCTCAGGCGGGCTGGTTGAATGGCACGGTTACCGTGATGGTGTCGGGGAACCAGTGAGCTCCGCCCGGATGGCGGGGTGCCCCGCATGCAGTCTGCAGGTACCTCATCGGCGCGCCGAAGCCGTGGAGCGTGTCGCTGGCCGGGAATCCGTAGCTGTCCCGTAGGACGTAGGAGAGAGTTCCGGCGTATCGTCCGTTCTTGCGGCTGCCGGTTCCGGTTACGGTCAAGCCCTGCGTGCCGCGAAACCCCCAGTACAGGTCGCTGTTCTTGGACTCGAATGCCACCGTCGGCAGCTGCGCGCTGGAGAGCTGAACGCGAGTCCTGCCCGCTTTTAGCTGGCTGAGGATCGCTTCCTGTACTTTGTTGTTCACCGCGTGGAAAGCGCGGCTAGACAGCGCCTTCTTTGCGATTGGCGACCCTGCCTGGTAATCGACTTCTGTGCCTTTCCCGTTGAGGAAGTGCAGCAAGAGTTCAGCCGACGCGGGGAAGCCGGCCAAGGCGAACCCGTCGGCCACTTTCATACCCAAGGCCTTGTCGGCTGCGAATGTAGCACTGTCGCATCTCGCCCTCGGCATTTGCGCGTGCGTATCCTGGCTTCCACTGGGCGGCACGGGGTGGGATCCGGCGACGGTGAAGGCCAGCGCCGCACCGGCGGAGGGAACGGCGGCGGCCGAGGGAGACCCAGCGGCCGGCGGCGCCGCTGAGCATCCCGGCAGAGCTGCGATCATGCACAAGAATGCGGCGGAGATGACCGGCTCCTTCGTCAGCATCTGACGGAGGCGTCGCATAGCTCGAGCATCCCATAGCTGTCTGCGTGACCTCGGCCGGCTCTTCGGCTGGTCATGGAGGAGCAGGTGCTCGTGACAGGGAACCGGTCCATCAGCCGAATCCAGCACGAGCGACCAAGCCGACACACCGCGCCACGCCCGATCGGCGGCAGGACCGGATGTTGGCTCGAGGTGGCGATGCAGAGTCGTGCCGGCTGGTGAGGAACCCGGACTAGCGCCAGAATCGATGCCATGGCGACGAATTACGAGCGGGCATTTGAGCTGCGGCCAGCCGTCTATGCGGCGTGGCAGCAACTGAACGGTGCGATCAAGGCGGAGATGGATCTGCGCCGCTATGAGCTGGTCACCCTGGCGGCTGCCCGGCGGCTGCGGTCGAGCTACTGCTGCCTGGCCCACGGCACGGTGCTGGCGCAGCGATTTGGTGAGCCAGTGGCCCGGATCGCCACCGACCACCGGGCCGCGGGCCTGGACGAGATCGATGTCGCGGTGATGGACCTCGCCGAGCAGGTCGCCGACGACGCCACCTCGGTCAGCGCGGCGGATCTGCAGCGGCTGCGAGATCTTGGCCTGTCGCAGGAGGAGATCATGGATGTGATCCTGGCCGCGGCGGCCCGCTGCTTTTTCTCCAAGACCCTCGACGCGCTCGGTGTCCGGCCTGACCCCGGCTATCGTGACCTGGACCCCGGCCTTCGCCAGGCGCTCGTCGTCGGGCGCCCGATCGCCGATAGCTGAGCATCCCGCACCGTGATGACCCCGGCCGACGGCCCCCGTCACGACCGGCGAGGCGCCGGCCCGGAACACAGGTGATCAGCAAGGCCAGTACGCGGGGTACTCGCTGCCTCCGGTCATAGAGTGAGATCCAAGGCGAACCCACGCATCGCAGAGGTAGAGGCAATGCTCGCCGGGCGGCATGTGCGCGCATTCCTGGGACACGATGGCGCATTAACTGGGGCGCGCAGGTGTGGGTGATCGGTGCATGTCCACGCCGGTGGAGGTGATCGAGGCGATCCCCGTCAGCCTCGCGTCGCGAGGTCGAGCGCGAGGAGGTTCTCGCCCCACATGACCCGGCCCGTGTCGGTGAAGCCGTAGCGGAGGTAGAACCCGCGCGGCGAGCCGGGGCCATCGGCGCAGCTGGTGTAGAGCACGTCGGCGCCAGGCCGCGTCCGGAGGTAGTCCACGATCACGCCGAGCGTCGCCGCGCCATAGCCCCGGCGCTGGAACCGGTGGTCGATGAGCAGCTTCCACAGGTAGTACGGGCCAACCAGGTCGTCGTCCATCGGCTCCGGGACGTTGTCGCTGATCATCGCGAAGCCGACCAGCCCGCCGGTCTGGGCGTCGTGGACTGCCCACGGGTGGGGCATCGCGCGCTGCTCCTCGTCGGCCTCGGCGAAGATCTCTTCCATCGAGTTGAGGTACTGGTCCTGGCCGGGGCCGCGGCGCAGGCCCATGACCGCCGCGCGGTCCCCGGAACTGACGATGTCGCGAAGCTGGACGCTTGCCATCGCGGCCTCCTTCACGTGCGGCGCGCCTACCGCTACCGTCCGGCGGCGCCCCGGGCAAATATCGCGCTTTGCTGGCGACGGCGACCGGACCGAGATGGCCCGGATGCGCGGCACCCTACGTGCCGCCGAAGTATTCCACAAGAACACAGACTCGGGCAGGCCCCGGCTGATAACTTCCGGCGTGAGCTCCAGAGCGAAGTTCCTGGTGCGGAGATTCGCAGACGATCAAGTGATCATGAAGACCCATGCGTTAGTCAGCATTGTTATGCACAGCCTGGAAGCATGGGCGGGTGATCGGAGATCCCCGCGTCCCCCGGGTTCGCATCGCTGGTGCGCTGGAATTCCGTCCGGCGGTGGCGAGATGAACGGGCACCTTCGGAACGTTCGGCCACCTGCTCGCCAACCGGGGACTGCTGCTGGACAACGTGGTGTTCGTACAGCCGGTTGAAATCGGGCCCAGCACGCTGGGGGTGTGGTGCCGTAGAGCACGATTCCTTGGCGGCGTGCAGTTCGGGTTGCATTGGGCACGTGTGGGGCTTCAGCGCGCCACGTGCGGATGGAGCCAGGGGTCGCGCCAGTCCGGGTACCCGACAAGCAGTTTGCCT